>CAWJEG010000001.1:0-7700 GCA_963841845.1 uncultured Chloroflexia bacterium
CGCCTCCCGTTCCGATAAAATTATCCTCCTCGGTTCTTCATTACTGGTGTCATGCATGATATCACTGGTTATTTTCTACTTCCTTTTATCAAAGGCCAGTGGGAAGGTTGCTTTCAGGACTGTCATAAGGATTTTCTTGGGCAGTGCGTTATTTGTGGCAGTGGTCCTCATCCTCTTTTCCCAGCCGCCTGCATTTTCCAGAACATCATTCCCTTGAAATTATCGCCCTGGAATCCAGCGAAATAACCCTTGATGAAACACCATCCCAGCCACCCCAGATCCAACTTGTTTCAGTTATCCGGAACAATGAGCCGGGTGGCAGCGGGATCAATATCGATCCATCCGAAATCGAGGTCTCCGGGGATTGGCAGACTCTACCCGACAACTCCTTATTATGGTCCGGTGGAGACCCTGGCGGGATTCATTATGAATCATTCATGCAGGCTGGAATTGAATTGATTTTCACAACCGGACCTGGACAGGGCACAGTAAAAATCCTTTGGGATGGTAACGAAAAGCTGTTGGATTTGGCAAATCTGCCCGCGCCCTCCCACACAGAGTATTTGAAACCTGCATTCAACCTTGCCAAAGCCGATGCGCTGCGGAAAATTCTTGTAGTGACTGCCTGGATTGCAGAATTCATCGCTTTGACGATCCTCATCACAATAACCAGCCTTTCACTATACCTGGGACTACGTGACAGGGTAATCATCCGGAATCCCGGTATGCTTGCAGGCAGTTCTGCGGTCTTTATAATCCTGTTGATTGCCACCTTCTCCTATATAAAACCGGTTCAATTTGAAGACAAGAATCTTGAAAATCTAATTCGAATAACCCTTAATAATCCGGATCGCCCCATTTACAAACACCAGCTCCTGACCATCGCATCCCTCGATGGAACCCATAAATATATTTCCAGCCTGGAAGGCATCCAGAACCTGGGTAACCTGTCCGAATTAAAGCTTCGGAGAAACCAAATCAGGGATCTGAACCCAATAAGCCATTTAAAGCACTTGAAGACGCTAAACCTGCGCGAAAACCCTGTCACAGATCTAACCCCTCTGGCAGAAAACACTGGCCTGGTTTACCTTAATCTTTATTCTGACACTGGAATTACTAGCATCGCCCCGCTTGCGGGATTAACAAATTTGGAAACCCTTATCCTGGGTGAGGTTGCTGTAGAGGAGGAAATTTCTATCCTCGAGGGATTCCCCCTTCTAAAACACCTCAACTTACGCAGCAGCGGGATCACCGATTTATCTCCCCTGGCTGGCCTGGCAAACCTTGAATACCTCAACCTGTATTCAAACTACCGCATCCAGAGTATCGCCCCGCTGGCTGGATTGACCGATTTGCAGACACTCATACTGGGAGATGTACCGGTAGAAGATAAAGTCCATCTATTGGGTGGTCTCACCAACCTCGAACACCTCAATTTACGCAACACCGGGATCATTGACTTATCACCGCTCTCAAGCTTCAGCCACCTGGGTTACCTGAATCTTCATTCTAATCCGGGTATCAAATCACTTGCCCCCATCGCCGCCTTATCCAATTTGCAAACCCTCATCTTGCAGAATGTACCGGTTGAAGATCAGGTCGGCATCCTGAGCAATTTCCCACATCTAACCAAGCTAAACCTGCGCAACACTGGCATAACGGATACTACCGTGATCGGGCAACTTTTAACCGATGGTGCTTTCAAGGATGATCCGGGTCAAAAGTTACAGGCTTACATAAACTTATACGACAACCCGCTGGATTATGAATCCTCGGACAGCTATGCCCCACTCCGGCCTTTTTGGGAGAATATCAGCCTTCGCGTACCTTATACTTTGCCCGAACACAAAACCCTCCAGCCGCCCGCTTTCTCCCACCCGGCTGGATTTTATTCAGATGGCTTTCTCCTTGAGCTTACTGCAGCCGAACCTGGCACAACCATCCATTACACAATGGATGGTTCGGAACCTTCCCTGTTTTCACCCCTTTATACATCACCAATTCCAATAGAGAGCCGTGAGGGGGAGCCGAATATTTTGTCGGAAATTCAAAATACCTCTCCGTACTGGAAAGAGCCGGATGGCGAGGTTTTCAAGGCATCCGTGGTTAAGGCGAAGGTATTCCATGACCAATCCCTTGCGAGAAGCGCTACTTTAACCCAGACCTATTTTGTAGATGAGGATATCCATGATCGTTATAGCCTGCCAGTATTTTCCATTGTGACGGACCGGGATTACCTCTTTGATTATGTGGAGGGTTTTTATGTAAAGGGATTGATCTATGATGAATACTATAACGCCACTATCAGAAATTTGACAAACGTAGACGCCAATTATTACCAGGAAGCAGTGGAATGGGAACGTCCTGTTCATGTTGAAATCTTTGAGCCAAACGGTGAACCGGCATTTTCCCAATATGGATCTGTGCATATACACGGGCACGCTACCCGGGTATTGCCTCAAAAATCACTTCGGTTTTTTGCCCGCTCAGAATATGACCCTAAAGGTATATTTGAATATGAGCTTTTTCCTGGTACAAACAACCGCATCAATAGTCAATCCATCCAACAATTCGAAAATTTCATTTTACGTAATTCGGGAAATGATTGGCATCTGGCATTCATGAGGGATGCCTTGATGCAAAGACTTGTTAACCATACCGGTCTGGACACCATGGCTTACAGACCGGTCATCGTTTTTATCAACGGTGAGTACTGGGGTATCCATGACCTGCGCCAGCGATTGGATGAAAATTACCTGGCATCTGCCTACCTTGTAAATGCCGCCGATACGGGAATTTTGGAATACGACGGCCTTACCCTGATAGGCAGTCCGGATGAAATGCGTGATTACACGGATATGCTGAATTTCATCGGTGAAAATGATCTGAGCGCCCAGGAAAATTATGAATATATTCAGACCCGGGTAGATGTGGAAAATTTCATCGACTACACCGCTTCTGAGATTTATTCTGCCAATGCAGACTGGCCTCACAATAATATTAAATTCTGGAGGCTGAAAACTGGTCAATATAATCCTGAAGCCCTTCCCGGTCAGGATGGACGCTGGCGGTGGATGTTATTTGATACAGATCTGGGTTTTGGATTAAATAAAGGACACGGCAGTTATCTTCATCGAACCCTGGATATCGCTACTGCATATGACAACAAGGGATTCCTGTTGTCCTCATTATTACAGAATGAGGAATTCAAAATCCAGTTTATCAACCGTACAGCGGATCATTTAAATACATCGTTCAAGGAAGAACACGTTCTGGATACAATCGACAACATGAAGGCTGTTCTTCAGCCCGATATTGAGGAACATATCCGGCGCTGGAGAAGCCTGGGAGATTCGGTCGGTGCCTGGGAGGAAAATGTAAACGTGCTCCGAGAATTTGCCGCCAACCGGCCGGATTATATGAGACAGCATTTCATTGAGCACTTTGGTCTACAAGGTACAGCCACCCTGACCGTTCAATCCGACTCTAATATGGGATACATCCAGGTCAATTCCATTGCCATCAACCCCGAGACTCCCGGTGTAGTAGATCCTGGCAATTGGAGTGGGATATATTTCAAAGGCATCCCAATCCAGGTAACCGCCATTCCAAAACCGGGTTACAGGTTCTCCGGTTGGGAAAGCCTGGATAATGAGCAGACTGATATTACACTCAACCTTGTCAAAAATGTGACTCTAAAAGCACTGTTCATACCGGATTATTAAATTTTCCATTCCAGGCTAATAAGCCGGGTGAAATTTCCTTTGGGTAATATTCTCCATTGATCGAATGATTTCAATGTCCACCGGGGATTGTACTCAATCGTTTTTTCTCTGCGGTCAAACAAACCATCTCTTTGGTATAATCCATCCAGAACCTCCCGAAATTATGAGGGGTTATATTTGTACTTATTATTGGTATTAGATGACATTTATTGGGGTGCTGTGCTTTCATTAGTAGGCCAAATCCAAGTCCATGGCGAAAACTTCTAAGCGAAAAATAATTGTTTGGGCAATTGCTGCTTTATTCATCATTTCGGCATCATATGCCTATTCTGCCCGTTTTACCGGTTTTATAGGTGCTCCCCGCCAGGAAAAAATTGTATATCTGGGATCCTCCCTGGTAATTATTGGCATACTTACATCCCTTGCTATTCGCAAACTATCTCCAGCGCTGCTGAGGAGCGCCACACGTGAACGTGTAATTCTATTTGCCTGTTTGGGAACGGCGTTCGCAGCTGCAATTATTCTGCTCCTTTCCACTCCTCCGCCATTTCCAGAAAACCACACCCTGGAAATTTCTGCCCAAGTTAATAAAAGCTCACTCTCCCACACCAATGCAGCGCGGTTGATATCCATAGACAGGGTCTACCTGCCCGGGAATAAGCGCGTTCGTGTGGAACCTTCCGAGCTATTTATCGAAGGGGAAAGCATCATACAGGCTGATAACAGCATCCTTTTAGATACCGGTCAGCTAGGCATATTAAAATACCGGGGTTTTATGCAGGCTGGAATTGAGCTTGTTTTCCAAACTGGGGCTCGTGAAGGGATTGCCCATATAACCTGGGATGGGGTTGAGCAAATTATTGATTTAGGCCTGCTGAAACCGCCAACTTATACGATGAGATTGATGCCTGCATTTAAGCTGGATCAGGCGGATAAAACCCGGAAATTGTTTGTTGGCAGTGCTATGCTGGCTGAATTTTTGTCCCTGGCAATCTTGATCACTATTATTAGTTTATCGCTATCCATTTTTTTACGGGAGAGAGTCGTTGTAAATTATTCGGGGGTATTGGTAAGAAGTACCTTGGCTCTGGTTGTCCTCATTGGCATCGTGGAAATTTTTAGCAGACCGGTTCAATTCCAGGATCCGAATCTTGAAGCGGTAATCCGGGATGCACTGCATAATCCCGACCAACCTATCTATAGACACCAGTTGCTGACTATTGTTACATTGAATGCATCGAACCAGGCAATAACCAATTTAAATGGTATTGAGTATCTGCGCAACCTTTCCGAACTCAATTTGCGGGAGAACATGATTGTTGATCTGAGTCCCCTCAGCAAGTTGAAGCACATAAAAAAATTGGATCTGCGCAAAAATTTTGTAAATAATTTGGATCCTATCTCCGGAAATACCAGTTTGGAATACCTCAACCTGCATTCCAATCCGAGAATTACCTCGATTGCGCCGCTTGAAAGTCTGATTAATTTGGAGACACTTATCCTTCGGGACGTGCCTGTTGGAGACGAGATTTCTACCCTTGAACATTTTCCCGGTCTTGAACACCTGAACTTGCGCAACACTGCAGTATCCGATCTTACTCCGCTGGGAACCCTGGCTAACCTGGAATACCTCAATCTCCATTCCAATCCGGATATTGAGACGATCTCACCGCTTGCAGGTACTCCCGGCCTTGAAACTTTAATATTGGGTGATGTTCCACTGGAAAATGAGACTTCATCACTTAAACAGTTTACAAATTTGGAGCATCTGAATTTAAGAAATACCGGGATCACTGACTTATCTCCACTGACCGGTCTTACCCGCCTGATCTATCTCAACCTGCATTCAAATTCCGGTATAGAATCCATTTCGCCACTTGCCAGCCTTAACAACCTGGAAACCCTAATATTGGAAAATGTTCCCGTCGGAGACCAGATTGGTGTATTGATAAATTTCCCAAAACTCGTTCAGCTCAACCTTTCCAATACTGGCATCACCAATACGGAATCAATCAGCAGCCTGATTTCAAACGGGGCTTTTCGGGACGACACACTGCGAGACCTGAAATCCTCCATCGATATCCACGACAACCCCCTGGATTCAAGTATTAATGACAGTTATGCCTCGCTGAGACCTTACTGGGACAATATTAGCTTAAGGGCACCCTATATACTGCCTGCCTATTCTCCACTCGAAGCACCTTCCTTCTCGCATCCGGCTGGATTTTACACCAATGGTTTCATGCTTGAGATTTCATCAGATGAACCCTCAAGTTCCATCCATTACACCCTGGATGGGTCAGCCCCAACCCGGGATTCACCGCTGTATACTGCCCCGATACTCATAACAAACCGCGATGGTCAACCCAACATCCTCTCTGAAATCCAGGATATTTCCCCATACTGGAAATCGCCATCGGGAGAAGTTTTCAAAGCTACCGTAGTGCGCGCCAGTGTGTTCAGCAGCGAGAAGGAAAGAAGCAGTCCCGCCACAACCCAGACATATTTTGTCGATGATGATATATACACCGATTACAGTTTGCCAACCATCTCCCTTGCTACAGATGCGGATTTCCTTTTCGATTATCAAGCAGGAATATATACCCAGGGAAGAATTTTTGAGGAATATTATGATCCAACTTTAAGAAATTTGGGGCATTATAATGCGAACTACCACCAGCAAGGTGTCGAGTGGGAACGCCCGGTACACATAGAGATGTTTGAAGCGGGCGGTCAACCTGCATTTTCCAAGGATGGCTCTGTAAGAATCCATGGTCATGCTACTCGATTTTTCCCGGAAAAATCTCTGAGATTATATGCCCACTCTGATGTTGATAACAAAGATGAATTTAATTATGAATTTTTCCCTGACTTTAATAACAAAGTGGACAACTCTCCCATTAAGCAATTTAATAATATTCTCCTCCACAATTCCGGAAACGACTGGGATCAGACCATGTTTCGGGATGCCCTGATGCAAAGCCTGGTGGAGCACACGGACCTGGATACCATGGCCTACCGCCCGGTTAATGTGTTCATAAACGGAGAATACTGGGGAATCCATAACCTGAGGCCCCGCCTGGATGAATATTACCTCGCGGCCGCCTACCAGGTGGATCCTGAAGAGGTTGTCATCCTGGATGAGGATCTCATGGTGTACAAGGGTGAACCGGGTGATGAGAAAGACTTCAAGGATTTGCTGGAATTTATCGAACAGAATACGCTTCAGGATAATCACAATTATGAGGTTGTCCAATCCCGGATGGATGTGGATAATTTCATCGACTACCAGGTTTCAGAAATTTATTCATCCAATATCGATTGGCCTCACAATAATGTCAGATACTGGCGGTTAAAAACTGGTGAAAATGACCCCACTGCTGCACCAGGAAAGGATGGCCGCTGGCGCTGGATGTTGGTGGATACCGATCAGGGTTTTGGTATTTACAATATGTATGGGATTTACCAGCATCAAACCTTAGAGGAGGCATTAAAACCGGAGAAGAAGGGCTTTTTATTGTCTTCATTATTACAAAACGAATCCTTCAAGATTCAATTTATTAATCGCTTTGCCGATCACCTGAACACTTCTTTTCAGGAGGTGCGTGTCATTGACAGAATCGACCAGATGCAGGCAGTTCTTGAACCCGAGATGGCAGAACATATCCGGCGCTGGCGTGTTATGGAGGATTCTTTTGATACATGGAATCAGAACGTAGATGTCTTGCGCGAATTCGCCCGCAACCGCCCGGAAACTGTACGCAAGCAAATCGTTGAACACTTTGGTTTGGAGGGTACAGCTACCCTCTCATTAAAGACCGATGGCGAACAAGGTTATATCCAGGTTAACTCAATTCCAATCCTCTCCGATACCCCCGGGGTGGTTGATCCTGAAGATTGGAGCGGTGTGTATTTCAAGGGCATCCCCATACAGATAACCGCAAATCCAAATCCGGGTTATCAATTCACGGGTTG
>CAWJEG010000002.1:0-4095 GCA_963841845.1 uncultured Chloroflexia bacterium
TGGATTCACCAAAAACATATTTACGCCTGGTGGGTGATAATGTTCCTCCCAGGACCATGTGAGTACACGAACGTGTCAATATAAAACCATTCTGTTCCAAAATATTTTTGCCAATATCATTACAGGCAGGAATGAGTATGGCTGGTGCTTCAGTGAATTTCAATCGTAACGCTTCTGCCAGCAACCGGCGGGCAGAATAGTCATCCAGAGCCAGCCAGGGACCAATATGATTATCCCTGCAAACGACATCATCCGGTTAATTCATCCTTTCGACTGGTAGTTAGGCAAATTCTTCCCAGGGAAATCCCTGAAATACCTCTGGAGGATTCTTCCCCTATCGGCTCCGAAAATTCCTGAAGTCGAATTCAGCCAATGATAATGACCATTTTGCTTTATGATCCCCCGCTAATTCTTCAAAAACAGAACCATTTTCTTCCCCGGAATATTGGTACCTTAAGGTAACATCCACCGGGAAAAATCCCAGCCTGGTATAAAGCGCTTCACCTGCCGGTGTGGCTTCCAGAATCACCAGGGGACATCCACGTTGTTCGACCCAGTGCAGAATTGCCCGCATTAATTCCAGGCCAATTCCTTTTCGTTGTAGCTCAGGGCGGACAACCATCATACCAATTGACGCAAATGGTCCGTAGTCAACCGCTCCCACCATTCCGGCCAGTTCCCCATCCAAATCAGCCAGAAGCCAGCCGCCAGGCTGGAAAGATAAGAATCTCGCTAATTCTTCCACCCGGCTCTGAGGAGAATTACGTGCCAACCGGGCAATTTCGTCTGCGCCGTAAATATCATTAATTTCCATTTGCCTGATATTTAATGCCATGAAATATCCCGTTTGATCAGATAGTATCTATTGATGAAAAATTTGATACCCGCTAATTGGGAGGAGAGTTGTTTATTAACCATTTATTCTGGATGACCGGGTGCGTAATTTTTAATAACACTTTTTTTAGTCATTATAAAACTTCCCAAAAGAATAAGGAACGATCATTTATAATAAAGAATATCATTGATGATGTCTTGATCGGATCTATTCGGCCTTGATTCGAGTGTTGACATCAAAATGCTAATTTTTTCATCACACATATTATTAGGAGAACGGATTGAGTAATAGTAATCACAGGGAATATTTCGATTATCTGGATGAGTGGAAGGAAGCCCTTCCTGAAGTAATAATATCCAAAATTGTAAGCCAGCCTGAAAAAACAGCCGTTATTATTGTCGATGTTACCAACGGTTTTTGTTCTTTCGGCCCTCTCTCCAGTAAAAGGGTAGGCAGGATTGTTGATCCAATTGTTGACCTTCTAAAAATATGCTGGGACACTGGAATCCGGTCTTATCTTCTCCCTCAAGATACACATGATCCACAGGCTGAGGAATTCAGTGAATTTCCACCACACTGTATAAGAGGTACCCCGGAGGCTGATACTGTGGATCAAATTCGGGAACTCCCGTTTTTTGGTCAGATGATCCTGTTTGAAAAGAATTCGATCAATTCGGGAATAAATCCAGGGGTAAATGATTGGTTGAACTCCCATCCTGAAATGGATACTTATATCCTGGTGGGCGATTGCACCGATCTATGCATTTACCAGCTCGCCACATACTTGAAAGCCGGTGCCAATGAACAACAAATCAACCGGAGGGTAATAATCCCAGAAAACTGTGTTGATACCTACGATATGCCGGTAAAAATTGCCCGGGAGTTGGGTGGTTTTCCACACCATGCAGATGTTTTACATGTTATTTTCCTCAATCATATGGCGTTAAATGGCATTGAAATCTACCGGAAAATAACCGCCTGATAAAATGATTAATCGATTTCTGATTGTTCTTGGAGGAAATACCCTTTTTGGATGCCCGGGGTTGGGGACTGAAATCTGTGGAACAATGACTGGTTGTTAACGAAATGGTCCAATATTCTTTATATCCAGCGGCTTCTTTATCCGTTGCAGAAATCACCCGATACATCAGCAATGTAATTGAGGGAGATGAAATATTAAGTGATATCTCTGTAATAGGAGAGGTATCGAATCTGTCCAAACCCGGGTCCGGGCATATTTACTTTACATTAAAAGATTCGATTGCTTCATTGCGGTGTGTAATCTGGAAACCAAACGCAGCACAACTAACTGTTTCGCTGCAGGATGGCATCTCCCTGCAAGTCCATGGGTATATTGGAGTTTATGAACGCAGCGGCCAATACCAGTTATATGCTGATACGATTCGACCCGCTGGGGAAGGATTTCTTTACCAGGAATTCCTGAGGCTAAAAGCACGCCTCGAGGCTGAAGGATTGTTTGACCCGGGTCGCAAAAGATCCCTCCCGCCAATCCCCCGAAAAATAGGAATTGTCACCTCACCTACCGGAGCAGCTTTGCAGGATATTCTCAACACCCTTTCCCGGAGATTCACAATGGCAGAATTGGTGGTTGCGCCCTGCCAGGTTCAGGGGGAAGAAGCAGCCCGCCAAATAATTGCCGCCATCCAAACCCTTAATCAGATAGAGGAACCCGATTTAATCATCGTGGCACGCGGCGGCGGTTCTCTGGAAGATTTATTTGCCTTTAATGATGAGGCACTTCGTCAGGGCAATTGTTCAATCCCGGGTTCCTATTATTACTGGAATCGGCCACGAAACCGATTTTACCCTGGAAGATTTGCTGCGGATGTGCGCGCCCCAACTCCAACCGGCGCGGCTATTGCAGCCACTCCCGATTCAACAGAGCTGGCAGCCAGCCTTTTTGAATTGTCAAAGACTGGCTGCAGAGAACTTTCCAGGTCCAGCTGATGGAGTTTGACCGCCAATTGGGAAATATTCAAAATGGATTAGAAGAGGCTCACCACACCGAAGAATTGAAAACGATCGCCAGAGATTGGATGAGATGGATGAATACCTCCTCCGTTCAATAACCTATAATACTGGATTGCTGCGGGTCAAATTAGAAGGCCTGGTTGCCAATTTATTGTCATTAAATCCTGATTCGGTTTTAAAGAGAGGGTATGCAATTGTGAGTACACCTTCCGGGAAGATAATCAGCAGCGTTAAACAGGTATCGGTGAAAGAAAAATTCCAGGTCAGGGTATCGGATGGTTCTTTTGGGGCTGTGGTGCAGGACCAGATCATTCAGAAATTAATACAAGAAGGTAAAACGCATGACTAAAAATCGGTTGGAAATAGAAAATCTAAATTATGAAAAGGCTTTAAAAGGAACGAAGAAATTGTGGGTAGATTGGAGAATGATCAAATTTCTTTGGAAGAATCCATGCAACTTTTTGAACGCGGCCAGGCATTGAGCAATCACTGCTCCAAATTATTAGAAAATGCAGAACTCAAACTTCGTTCAATCCAATCGAAACCAGGACCATTGATTAAAGACGAGGAGTCCAAAAAGTATGATTAGTCAGCTTCTCGAAAATCCGATGCTGATTTCAGGCCTTGCTGCATTGTGGTTTGCCCAGTTTATCAAAATCCCCATCTGGTTTTTGGTTACCGGCAGCTGGGATTGGCATCTGTTGTTTAATCCGGGAGGGATGCCCAGTTCCCATGCTGCGCTGGTTTGTGCAACGACATTGTCTATCGGGATGTATGAAGGATTTAATACAGGCACATTTGCAATTGCATTTGCCATTTCATCGGTTGTGCTGTACGATGCGGCCGGGGTACGGAGACAGGCTGGTTATCACGCACAAAAAATTAATATGCTGATTGATGAGCTTCTCAGCGGACATCCCGTTTCTCAAGAAACCTTGAAAGAAGTCATTGGTCATACTCCCCGCCAGGTGATTGTAGGAGCAGTGATGGGTTTGATGATTGGCTGGATAGTCACGTTTTATTGGTAACCCCGTTCCTAGATTTGAATTCCAACCTAATACCCAAGATCTGATAGGATTTCTTTTTCGGTACGGGAATTTACCTGATTCCCCAGCATCTCCTGCCAAAATTGATCATCATACCGGCGGGAACGAACCGGAATTGGCATAGGTACCCCCCAGCCAATTAATAATACTTCTTCTTTTGCCTGCAGCCGGGATAGCATGCCGCGGAAAGCGTCTTTTTCTGCCAGCCCTGAGAGCACAGAC
>CAWJEG010000003.1:0-19924 GCA_963841845.1 uncultured Chloroflexia bacterium
TTTTCTGCTTATCCCAGCTTTTTGATCTGCTGGGTCAGAATCCAGTAGGCGATCCCGCCGAAGACCATCGAGGTTAAAATGGAAAGCCCGCGCAGCACCAGCGAGCCCAGTACCAGCACCGTTTGCGGGATCTGTACCAGATTCGAAGAGAATACGTAGACGGCTTCACGCACCCCAATCCCGTCCGGGGTAAAGTTGAGAAAGGTCAGGATGATGCCAAGCGTGGACAGAAAGACCATCGGGATAAGACCCGCCTGAGTTCCCAGACGCCCGGTAGCACACCAGCACCTGCAAGGCGGATAGCAACAGCTGCAGAATGACAAAGGCGGTGTACATCACCACAAAGCGCCAGTCCTTCTTAAGGATATTCCACCCGGAAATGATGCTGCGCACGGTTTTGATAAAGCGGTTATTCTTCTCCGGTACGCTGGGTGAGAAGATGACAATTGCCAGGCATGGCAGCAGCAGCCCCAGGAACGCCAGGGTAATCACCCAGTTGGTCAAGCCGTCCTGCAGGTAGAAAACCGCCATGCAGGCCAGCCCGATCAGGGCGGTGGCGATAAAACTGATCAGGTACAGCCCCCCCAGCGTGGCAACAAACTGGGAGTAAGGGAAAGTGTACTTCTTCTTGAGGAAAACAGCGCGGAAGGCCGCCCCGGCACCAATGGTGGGCATAATTTTGTTGAGGAAGCTGTTGGAATACTGCAGCAAAACGCTGTCCAGGTAGCTGACATGGAAGCCAAAGCGCCGGATCATGGAATAGTTGAGGAAGCTGCCCAGCAGATAGCCAGCCGCCTCCAACAGGATCATCAGCACAATCTGCCAGGCGGTGATGCTGTACAGGGAGGAAAACACTTCCCGGTTCCGGTAGAGGTACCAGCCCAGCAGTACCAGTATGATGACCCCCAGCAGGTTGGTAAGAAGGCGGATTTTACTGGGTTTATGGTTTTCTGGCTGGGTGTCGTTCATGGGATGCACTGAATGAAGGAATTAATATTTTTTATCACATACAATGGTCTGTTTATTTATTGATGTTTACCCCCCCCTTTTTATTCGATATTGACAGAT
Organism: uncultured Chloroflexia bacterium; assembly: GCA_963841845.1. Lineage (GTDB taxonomy): Bacteria > Chloroflexota > Anaerolineae > Anaerolineales > Anaerolineaceae > CAVVGZ01. Next base: position 1,069 of record CAWJEG010000003.1, read on the forward strand.
GCTAACCTATACTCTGAATTCATGCTTGAATTGAATGAGATTAATCATATATTGAATCGTATCCCTTATTAAGTTTACCGAAGATTTTTTGTCATACCGGCGAATAAACAGACAGGGAAGTTCAACAATATTTAATTTTGCCTTGTAGGATCGAGCCATTATCTCCGTATCCCAAAACCACCCGGGATCTTTTGTTGTCGATAAAACCGGGAAAATCTTCTGTCGATTAAAAAACTTGAATCCCGCTTCAGTATCTTTGAGCGGCAGCTTCAGGACAGTGCGAACTAATAAGTGGTATCCAACGCTTAAAATAATACGGATCAGTAATCGAAGAGACGGGTTATAAATCCTTATTGCAGAGACTACGTCGGCACCATTTTGTAATGCAATGATCATCCTGGGCATATAATGCGCCCCAACCTCTAAATCTATATCTAAATAACCTATATAGTTTCCCCTGGCAGTATTTAAGCCGTCTGAAACCGCTCTCCCTCTCCCGGTGTTGTTTTCATGGAAAACCTTTTGGAATGTGTGTGCCGGATTATTTTGCAATTATTTGCTCAATCAGGGAGCGGGTTTTATCGATACTACAATCTTCTACAAATATTATTTCATATGACCATCGGGTATTATCCATCGTCTCGAGTATTTGTTTAATACTTGACTCAAGGACAGGTTCCTCATTGTAACAGGCAATAATAATGCTCACGTCATAAATTGGATCCATATGTTTTTTCCCCTATATATACACAACATTTCCTATATTATACGGTTAATTTACCAACACCATCATTGAACGTGACCATGTCAGACTCCCTTTCATGGTCCATCCATATACATACTGGGAACGAGATTCAATACAAATGGAAATAGCGGTCCCCCGGTATTTCAAAACAATTACCTCAATTTACAGCCGATAAATTGCCTTGATTTTTGGGCATCTAATGGGGCTTTCTTCGGTTATGCAGTTGTACGAACCAGTTGGATTTATACCGCCAATAAATCAACCCTGAAGACATGTTCCATAAAATCATCTATTGAATCGGCGATAATCAAATCTACGGTCGTGATTGAAGCTTTATTGCGCCGGCAATAATGCGAATGCATGGATGAATCCAAAATGTCGGGCCGGATAGCGTATGGGCTGCTATTCGACATTATTATTTTCTATCCTGATTTCCATTTCTGGAGGTTGGCCATCAGCAGGATCCGGTCTTACAACTTCACAAGAAAATAGGATATCCAGCGGTTCCCGGCTGACGTTTACCTGGCGCTCTATCAAAGAGGATTTTTCATTTATTTTGATCGTTTCAGCCCAAGCCTGGCTTTTTATCGTTAAATCCCCTTCACCTCCTGTGGAGGATACAACATCAAAAGAGATGTTTGTCGGAAGAAATTCTGTATTGATATTTGTAACGGATAGTATTCCCTGTTTACCGTTACAGGGCAAGTTATAATTCCCCACTGTATCTGCCATAATAAATTCGCCCTTATATAAAAATATATATCCATAGAGTTCTACAAGTCTTGTCCACTCAGGTTGACTTAAACTGGCTCTCAAATCTTCTTTATAGGGCTGTAGGATCAAAGAAAACCAACCTGTCGTTCTGGCTGATTATTGGTTTTACCCGCAGAATATTGGATAAAGTATTCTCCAGATCTTTCCATTCCGTTTTTGTATATCCATTGCGGTCTATTTGAATTCCTGAATAATTTGCAGCCGATAAGGCCTTAACCATTTCTTCAATGGGTAAACTTGATGCAAACCGGTTCCATTCTGAAGACTCTCTTCCTTTCATTGCCCCGTAACTCCATCTTATTCCATTGGAATGGAGGTACACCTTAAAATGATCATAATCCAGTAAATCTCGAATATTTCCAGCTTCGGGATATTCCATGAAAGGCAGTTGAAATATCATGGCATTGTCTGGCATTTGCATCTCAATTTCCCTTACAAAATCCCTATCGGATGCAAAATCAGTAATCAATTTTTCCTGGTCATAAGGATAGACCACCCAGATTTGATCAATAAAAACCAATCCGGTAAATAAAACCAGCACAATGCTTTGAAACATTCTGTTTCTATCAGGAGAGTGTATATTTTAAATAGATGTCCTTTATTATCAGGCAAAAAAGGGTAATTGCAGTAAAAGCAATGTACACACTGATACGATTATAAGAACGGATACTTGAAGAAATTAAGAGCGAAAATACAGCCCCAAACCCCCCAACAGTACCCAACAACAAATAACAAATATTCGTAAATCCAAGAAATCCCACTAAGGGGTCTTCCCTTTTTTTGGTAAATAAAAATATTAAATTAAACAAAAAACCAATTGAAGCAATTATTCCCAGGGAGCTGGTTTGATTTTCATTTGTAAATGGGAAATTATCTACATAAAATTCATTCAATTCCCTGAAAGCAGCTACCTGGTGAATCGAAGATGGAAGCAGCAACTGAACAATCTTTAAACCATATCTTTCCGATTCGCCCGGAGATCGTGATCCCACCGGGACGGACGCCGGGCTGTTATTTAATTTATTGGATATGTACGGGAATGCATTTATTAGAACACCAAGACAGATCATCCCGGCGATGAAAAATTGAGTAAGGGATATTCGATATTTTTTTAGCAATAGCGATTTGGCGCTCAGCAGGATGAGCATGGACACAGCAAAAAAAGAATAGTAAACTCCCGAAAATCCAAATAAGAGGCATAGCAGCAACACCATCCAAAAATCTTTACGCCTCCATAGTGAGCGTATGGAAAATGATATCCCCTCAGGGGGTTGGCCAAAATTAATTTTTCCGCTATCAACCCGATAAGCAAGAAAAATTATTAATGGAATAAGTAATAACCGGAAAGAAGAATATGGTTTTCCCTGAGAATATGGAATGGAAGAAAAGTAAATGAAAGAGCCCCGGGTATTGCAATAAAAAACGGGATATCTAACTCTTTAAGACATAGTAGGCAGTCATGGATGTGAGTACGAATGTGAGCAGGTAGTACAGATTGTAAGCGGTTACAGCACTCTTAAATATTTGAAGCAATATAAATACACCAAAAAAGTGCAGGTTATCAACTAATGGGTAATCCAGCAGTGTGGTTCCCAAAGGAGCACCATAACCCAGGTTCAAAGACCAGGGCAGCGGGCTGCCAGTTTCCAACATCACTTTAAAAAGCGCCTGGTACATGACCTCATCACCCCAATAAGCCATTGGTATGGTGGGGTGGAGAGATCGAAAAATAAAAAGGGTAAAAAGAGCACTTAGAAATATTACAAAAACATACTCAAATAAAACACCCTTTTTCCCTGAAAATTTGGGAATTTGATCATTCAGAAATCCATGCCTGATGATACTGCGGGATCCGGGGAAATGTTTGAGTTTTTCAAAATAATTAGACCTCTATTTTCCGCCAATATATTTGTCTAAAAATTCTTAAAAGGCGTTCATACACGCCGGACTTCTGATCACTTCAAATTTCGTGACCCATTTATGGATTCGGCGAATACTTTTATCTCCTCCGCCTGTACGTAAAGGATCATTGGGATGTTCCTTTGCAACAAGAACTGCTTCTCCAGGATCGGCAGGCGATTTCTTCGAACAATATCTCACACCCTTCCAAGCTGCTTTGTGGAACAAACGAATAAAGCCTCCAAGATTTCATCCAAAATAATTATCAAAAGGGGTATTCATGGTTCTGTCGATGGAGGATTTGCCCCTAATTTAAGATTAAAAGGTACCCGTCCGGCAGCACCAGCACGATAACCCCCAACAGGTTGGTGACCAGGCGGATTTTTCCGGGTTGTGGTTTTCAGGCAGGTTTCCGCTCACCTGGTGGCCTTATGGGAAAACGCTTCTACTATAAATTGTACTATGGTAAGAGCTGGATGGTTTGCCGGCAGCAGCCCGTACGCCGGCAATTTCACCGGTTGTGGAATAAAATAATCATCTATTTATAAAAGTAGATATAATAGATAGAACTAATAAATGTTACCCCACGTGCGTCATTATGGAATTGGAATGATCCTTGATGCCTGTGGATGGTGAGCAGATTGGAGAAAAGCATGGGAAAAATCACCGTATTTACCAATATCAGCCTGGACGGCTGCTTTGAAGATCAAAATCACGATCTCTCTGGCTTTAAAAACGACTTTGAAGCATTCCCGGCCGAGCCCAGCCAGGAGGCAAATGTCTTTCTATTTGGGCACAAGACGTATGAAGGAATGAAATTCTGGTCCACCCCGCAGGCCGCCGGGATGATGCCTGAAGTTGCCCGTTTTATGAACGAAACCCATAAATATGTCGCCAGCCACCAGCCCTTTGATCCCGAATGGCAGAATGTCACCGTCATCAGCGGGGATGTCGCCGGCCAGGTCCGCAAGCTCAAGGAGCAGGCCGGAAAGAACATTCTCATCTTCGGCAGCAACGAACTGGTGGTGAGCCTGCTGGCGGAAAGACTGGTTGACGAGTTCCAGCTGGTCGTTAACCCGGTCGCCTTCGGCGGGGGTCCAAGTCTGTTTAAGGGCTTGCCAGGGAAGGTTGATTTCACCCTGAAGAGCAGCCGCACCTTCAAGTCCGGGGCGGTTATGCTGACCCTGGAGCCTGCAGATGCACCGGTATAGTTGATGTGCGGCTTGGCAGGGGATGTATCAAAACAAACCAGCCAGGAAAGTTTTCCTGGCTGGTTTGACGGGGAGTTCGGTGTACCCTTCAACTATTATTTTTTTGGTTGATATCCGGCATTTTATGATTATCTCCCGATGGGTTCACCCTCTGGTGAAACCACATACCAGACCTTGTTAACATCCTGCCCGGTGGTGTCACCCGGTTTGGTATCCGCCTGCCAGTAATAGAGCGGCATTTTATTGAAGGTCACGATCTTCGACCCATCCGGCAGGTCGGCTGTACCGAGCAAACTGGCATCCAGGCCTTCGCCAACAGATGGGTTATCGACAGCCAGCAGGGGCGGCCAGGCGGTAAGGCAGTCACCGGCGCAGTTCGATTTATTTGGTTCATCCTTGGTGAACATGTACAGGGTCATACCCTTACCATCCACCAGGATATCGCCCAATTTCGGATCGTTGGCCACCATGATCAGCGGTTCCATTCCGACCGGTTCACCCTGCGGGGAGACCACGTACCACACACTGTTGACCCCCTGCCCGGTAGTATCTCCCGCTTTGGCGTCATTCTGCCAGAAGTACAGCGGCATTTTATTGTAGGTGACGATCTTCGACCCGTCCGGCAGGTCGGCTGTACCGAGTAAACTGGCATCCAGGCCTTCGCCAACGGATGGGTTATCGACAGCCAGCAGGGGCGGCCAGGCGGTAAGGCAGTCACCGGCGCAGTTCGATTTATTTGGTTCATCCTTGGTGAACATGTACAGGGTCATGCCTTTGCCGTCCACCAGGATTTCGCCTAATTTCGGATCGTTGGCCACCATGATCAGCGATTCCATCGCGGCGGGTTCCATCCCGACCGGTTCGCCCTGCGGGGAAACCACGTACCACACACTGTTGACCCCCTGCCCGGTGGCATCTCCCGCTTTGGCGTCATTCTGCCAGAAGTACAGCGGCATTTTATTGTAGGTGACGATCTTCGACCCGTCCGGCAGGTCAGCCGTGCCCAACAGGCTGGCATCTACACCTTCCCCGACCGCCGGATTATCCACGGCCAGCAGGGGCGGCCAGGCGGTCAGGCAGTCACCGGCGCAGTTCGATTTATCCGGCTCGTCCTTGGTGAACATGTACAGGGTCATGCCTTTGCCGTCCACCAGGATATCGCCAAGTGCTGGATCTGAAGCGACACTGAGGATTACTTCTGCCTGGCTGGGAGGCATCGTGGGGCTTTCTGTGGGGGATTCAACAGTCGGCGCCTGGGTTGCCGCGGGTTGGCAGGCTGCCAGGACCATTGCGGTGAGGATCATCAAACCGATAAACAGAGTTGGTCGTTTGGAAAAACTTATTTTTTTCATTTCAGTCTCCTAATAAGATTTATCTTTTCAACCATGATGAGGGTGCGATTTCCTTTTTCATGGAGGTGATTATTGGTATCTATTTAACAATACGTAAACCATTATTATTCAGATCATAAATATCTTATTATGTTTCAGGGTTCCATACGCCGAATTATCCCGGAATGCCGCCTTTATTAAGGGGTCAAATAAAAAAGGAGAGGACAAAACGAGACTGATTCGTTTTGTCCTCTCCTGCTCCTAATCCAACACTTATAAAATTATAATTCTCCTCCCAATACCCTTTCTCCGGTTGGCTGTGGACTTCCTCCCCGGGGTTCAATGGTGATGCCAAAAGATTGGAAGGAATCCAGGGGCCGATCGGCCGATACCTCCAGGTTGCCGTACCCATCCTCGTTGACAGAGAACACCCCTCCGCTGGTTCTTTTCCCATCCTTTATCAGCCAGATCTGGTATTGGTGATCGGCATCCAGGATGGGGGCTTGTGTCAAAGCCAGTGATCCATAATTCTGATCTTTAAAAACCATCACATAACCTACTGCCTCAGGCGCAATAGTGCTTCCTTCCAGCTTCACAATCTGCATATTTTTTGCCGGCGCCTGTGCCTGCAAATCATTCACCCGCTGCCAGAGCAGGTAATTATTAATTCCCAATAATGGAATGAGCAGCATTGCCAGCACCCCAAAGGCCAGTCCTACGGGATTGGTAAAAATTCTTCTTAAAGAGTCCAAAAAACCTCTGTGAGGCAGCTCGCCGGTCATGGACGCGGATTTATGCTGGAAGGATGGCGTTTGTCCGGATGTGCGATTAACGCTATTTAACACCTTAGCCTTTAAATCAGGTCCTGGCTCTGGTTGCGTGACGGACATGTCCATCAGGCGGGTTGTTTCAAACCAGGTTTCCAAATCCTTCCGGCAGATATCGCACTGTGAAAGGTGCCGGGATACCACCAAAGAATCGGCATCGTCGAGAATCCCCAGGGCATGTCCCGGCAGTAAATCAGAGACGTGCTGCTGTAGCATTTCTTACTAGTGCCTCCACCATACGTGTGTCGCGCCCATTATCAACATCTTCTTAACCCAATGCGCTCTATCCATTTATACGAAAAAAAAGCCTTCCCGGATGACATCCTTAAAACAATTCTTTCTCCGAAAGAATTTGCCTGTTCAAAAAGGATCCATCAAACCCTGTTCCACAAACGTGTCGCGCAGCTTTTGCATCCCCAGGCGAAGGCGTGATTTAATGGTTCCCAAAGGTTCACCAACTGCCTCTGCAATCTGGGTGTGGGACATGCCCTTAAAATAAGCCAGTTCCAGGACCTGCCGCTGATCAGGCGGCAGTACGGACACGATCTTGCGGATTTTGTGCTCCTGTATGGAGACTTCAACCTCATTCTCAGGTCCCTCAGAAAGGGGGATTTCGCCGTAAGCCTCCGTGCCGCTATCCTCTGTCCAATAGACCTGATTTTTCTCAGGCCGCACATTACGCCGGCGCAGCTCATCAATTGCCCGATGGCGGGCAATGCTGGCCAGCCAGGTGCTGACTTTGGAAAAATTTGTGTTATAGCTGCCTGCTGCTTCACACGCCCGTACGAAAACATCCTGGGTAATTTCTTCAGCTGTTTCGGCATCACCCACGACATGAATTGCCACACTGTAAATCAACCGGCCGTACCGGTCATACAGGGTACTAACAGCCTCATTCAGACCTGTATCTGAATGGGATTTGCCATAAAGCCTGGCAATGGCTGCCATCAGGGCAGTGTCATCCAGTGTTGAAAAATCCAAGATGAATCCCTTCCCACAACCTTGCGGGTAGATTTGCTATTTTTATTATATATTAACCCGGTCAAAAACGGCGCACGGCATATTTTCCACCTTCAACCATTACCTGAAAGCATAATCAGGATATGTTTCACCAGTGAATCCGAATTCGTTGCTCATCATTTAAACAATCCGGTTTTCATCTGTCCGGCGGATGAAGGAGCGGCTGTACTGCCCATGGCAGGGAAGGATGCTGGTGGTTTATATTTCTAAAGTGTGAAATTTATTAAAGGACCATTACTGCCTGATCCGAACATTTAAGGCAGTTAACCAAAGAACCTGAAGTAAAATCATTATTAGGCAAAACCTATTAATAGCAATTTCAGGATATAGCCGGAAATTCCACCCATACAGGAGGAATTCAATGGATCAAGAGAAAAAAACAGAAAACACCGGGGAGTCCAGCGAAGCTGTGCCGCCTGCCCCTGCCACACCATTTTCCGCATCCGATTTGCCGCTGGATGAGCAGGGTCGTATCTACCACCTCCAGATCAGGCCCGACCAGTTAGCCCCCGATATCCTGATTGTTGGCGACCCGGGCCGCGCCGAGATGATAGGCTCCACTTTCCTGCATGATATTGAAGTGGAACACGAGCACCGCGGGCTGGTTACCATAACCGGCATCTCCGCCGTCAGCGGCGAACCGGCCACCATTCTCTCCCCCATCAAAACCACGGTTACGACCTCAGGCATGGGGACCCCTTCGCTTGAGATCATCCTCCAGGAACTGGTCGCCCTCAACGAAATTGATTTCACCACCCGCCTGCCCAAGCCGCGCTTCCCGCGCCTGCAGATCATCCGGGTAGGGACATCCGGTGCCCTGCAGGCAGCCACCCGGCTGGGTACACTGATCATCACCTCCTACGCCATTGGCATGGACAATACCGGTTTGTATTATGAAATTCCCTACCCCGATGAAACCTGTGCGAGACTGGAAAAGGATGTCCACCAGCTGGTAAAAAAGTCCATGGCGCCAGGATCACGCAGTTATGGCAAAATCCATCCTTATGTCTCGCGTGCCGAACCGAAAGTGGTGAATGCCCTCATGGAATCATCCCAAAAGCTCGGTGTTCCTGCCAAAATTGGGTTGACGGTTTCCTGCGGCGGCTTCTTCGCCCCCCAGGGGCGGGATATTGCCAGGGTGAAGCCCAGCCTGCCGGACCTTGACCGGATTTTCTCTGATTTCAACCCGGAGCTGGCTGAGCAGCGCATCGAAAACATGGAAATGGAGTCCAGTTTTCTGACCCACTTCATGGGCGGGCTCGGGCACTGGAGCGGGGCAATTTGCGCAACCATCGCCCACCGGCGTGAGGACCGTTTTAAACACAACTACCAGAAAATTGTGCACAGTTCGGTTGAGGTTGCCCTCTCCGCATTGGCCACCCTGAGAGGGCGTTATCCTGACGAGATAGAAAGATAAATCCCCGCTCATCAGGATGGCTGGACCGCATATTATGGACAAAGAGCTGGCTCATTGCAATGCAGCCGGAGACCTGCACTTCGGCAAAAACATCAAAATAGCAACAAAGAGAATTCGCGCTCAACAGCGGTATAAACCGCCGGAAAATCCGGATTATTCTCAGGCTGATATCCGGGTTTGGTTTCAGGATTAAACAGATTCGTCCAACCCGATAAACAACAACCCCAGAGAGTGATCCGGGTTGTCAGTGCTGCTGAATGCTCAAATTTTTCGAATTAAATTTCGAGGGGCTGCCCATCCAAAAATACCAGGTACCAGGCAGCATTGACACCCTTCCCAGTGGCATTATCGGGAAGGGTGTCTTTCTTGCCATTAATAAAACGCTGTCTGATTATCAGGCCTGATCATTGACCCTTCAGGGCATTACCGGCATATTGGAAATCATCCGGCCTTGTTCACCATGAACCTGCGCAAAGGGCCATGCGCCCTTACCGCCCAAATTGAAATCCTCCAGTAAGAGATGGTTGAACACCCAGGCTGGCCAACGCTTCCATGGGTGCAGCAGGAGCGGATAAAGCTGAACCGGCAGCCATGCGGATGGGCTCGCCTTCCGGTGAAACCACAAACCAGACATCGTTGACACCCTGCCCCTTGGTATCACCCGGCTGCATATCATCCTGCCAGAAATACAGCGGCATGTGATTGTAGGTCACGATCAATGAGCCGTCCGCTAAAGCTGCGGTGCCGAGCAGGCTGGCATCCACACCCTCACCTACCGCCGGGTTATCAAGCGCTAACAGGGGCGGCCAGGCATCCAGGCATCCTCCGGCACAGTTGGATTTATCCGGTTCGTCCTTGGTGAACATATACAGGGTCATGCCATCACCATCTACCAGGATATTCCCAAGCTTGGGATCAGCAGCTACTTTGAGAAGCAAGAGCAAGGCGCCGGGGGCTGCTTCCAGTGCAGCAGTACCTTCAGCAGCCGACCCAGATGATCTGAGATAGGGTGTTGCGGCTACATCAATTTGCCCGGGAAATGACCTGAGATAAGGTGTTGCTGCCACATCAATTTCCCCGGTAACGGGAGCTGCAGCTTCAAAACCGGGTGCCCTTACATAATAGCCGGGCGCCATTTCTTGCGAAGCTGCGGCTTCAAATCCAGGTGCCCTTACGTAATAGCCGGGCGCCATTTCTTGCGGAGCTGCGGCTTCAAATCCGGGTGCCCTTACGTAATATCCGGGCTGCATAACAAAGAGATTTTCTGCACTGGAAGTGAAGGTATCCGGTTTTTGCAGTGCAGATTCATTCTGTGTATCCGGTTGAGGCATCATAATTGCCACCGGTGAGCAGGCTGCCAGCGACAGGGCGGCAAAGACCAGTACTCCTGCCCAAATCGTCGGTCTAATGGAAGAGATTTTATTTAACATTTTTACTCCTGTTGAATTCCAAATGCCTTTAAATGCCCATGAAAGGGATTATTTTCCGGTTTCATGGTTAACATTATTTGTGCATATATATATACGTATATATGGATTACTTAGATCATATTTATCAATTATTTGGTCGATCATAAAACGAGTGGGGAATACAGGACTCCGGCGGGGGGGGAGACATTCTACCGGGAGATGTGCAGGAGGGGTGAGCTACTTCTCCGGATCGCAGGGAGGTTTGGAGAGCAGGGATGCGTTTTGCCCCGCCGCCCCGTGGACCCTGCTCAGCACCCTGGCTTTTAGACCGGCGCCGGGGTCCAGGCGGGGTGCAGCTACGGCCAGGTGTGATGGTGTTTCAGAATAAGATTCGAGTTCCGCACGGCAGACAGCACAATCGGCCAGGTGCCGGGTCACCACCAGGACTTCTGCTTCGTCGAGGATTCCCAGGGCATAGCAGGGCAGCAAATCGAAGACATGCCCATCTGTCATATCCACCCGAACCTCCCGCTCTTGCGTCCTAAACCAATCCTAAAATTCATCGCATCATCATCCGTTTCACATAATATATACGCAAATCTTCTCAGCCTGGATTACCTGCCTGGTATCCAATTTCCAGGAGATCCTTGCACTTAGAATGGGTCAACAATCCCATTTTCCCTCAAGGCATCACGCAGCTTTTGCATTCCCAGGCGAATCCGGGATTTAATGGTTCCCAAAGGCTCACCCAGGTGCTCTGCTATCTGGATGTGTGACATGCCTTTAAAATAGGCTAATTCCAGGACCTGGCGTTGATCTGGCGGCAGCGAGTTCACAATCTGGCGTATCTTTTGCTCCTGGATAGAAATTTCGATTTCGGTCTCAATTTCATCCGTTAGCAGCAGCCCGCTGTGGAGTTCCATACCGCTGTCCTCTACCCAGGTAACCTGGTTTTTCTCGGGTCGCACCCTGCGCCGGCGCAGTTCATCAATTGCCCGATGGCGGGCTATGCTGGCCAGCCAGGTGCTGACCCTTGAAAATTTGGTTTGGTAGCTGCCAGCCCCTTCACAAGCACGCACGAAAACGTCCTGGGTTATTTCTTCGGCTGTCTCAATATCCCCCACGACATGAACCGCAACACTGTATATCAGACGCCCATAGCGGTCATACAGTGCGCTGACAGCATCATTCAGCCCCTTATTGGAAGGCGATTTACTGAACAAATCGGCAATTACCGCCATAAGATCAGCATCATCCAGGGAAGTAAAATCCAAAGCAGATCCCTTCTCCCACCCTTAAAACCATACACCCTGTTTCCTTTATCCCCCCTGTGTGAACAATGCCAGGCCATTTTCTGCTGCCATCTAGCTGGAAGTGTCGTACGCATAGAAGCAGCAATCTCCTCAACAAGCCTGGGGAGGGGGATAGGCTCCGGTCATCTTTTACACACCTTATTATACCTTTTTTATCTTGTTTGTTCGCATCCGCATTTTTCATAATCCGGCAGGGCAGGTTTCGATCCAATACACAGCTTGCTCAGAGATGAGGCTTACACAGGCAATAATCGGGATAGCGGGCAAATCCTGGCGAAATATCCGGAAAAAAATACCTCTCAAATATGTTAAAATTGGGTATCATCACACCCCACCCACAACATTAAAATTGGTCAACAAAATCTCAACGGAGCAGCAGCCTATGTACCTCGACCCGGGATCAGGAAGTGTCATTGTTCAGATTGTCATTGGTGCACTGCTAAGTATTGGAGTGGCTTTGCGTTTGTTCTGGTCAAGGATAAAATCAGCCACTGGCGGTCAGGCAGATCAAACCCAGGATGATACGGGGGATGAATGGACCAAGGAAGAATAGTCCGTCTCCCGGGGTCCTTCCGGGATCCGAGTGGTTTTGTATTTCAACGCGAACGGACAAATCTTTCGCCAGATCAATCAAATTTACCAAAAAGATTACGAACAACTCATGTCGAGCGGGCTTTACAACAGGCTGACTGCTTCAGGTTTGCTGGTAAAACATCAGGAATCACAAATCTCCCCGCCGTCTCCCGAAAACTGTTATAAAGTAATCCACCCCGAACAGGTAACCTTCATTTCCTATCCCTATGAGTGGTCCTATTCCCAACTGAAAGATGCCGCTTTATTGACACTGGCAGTACAAAAAGAGGCCCTGCAGGCCGGGATGATTCTTAAAGACGCCAGTGCTTTTAATATCCAATTCTGTGAAGGCACCCCCCGATTAATAGATACCCTCAGCTTCACCCGCTACCAGAAGGATTCACCATGGATCGCCTACCGCCAGTTTTGCCAGCACTTTCTGGCTCCGCTGGCGCTGATGTCCCTGACACACATCCATTTAAATAAACTGCTTCAATTGGATATGGATGGGATCCCGCTTGCCCTCGCCTCCAGGCTGCTCCCTTGGAACTCCCGTTTTAATATTGGCTTGCAAATGCATATCCACCTGCATGCATACGCCCAGAATATCACGGTAAAACAAAAATCGGCACCGCAGGCAAAAAAGGGAAAGGTCAGCTACAACGCCCTTATCGGGCTGGTGGAGAGCCTGGAAAAAACAGTCCGGAATTTAAATTGGAAACCAAAAAATACCCGCTGGGTGGATTATTACCAGTTTACAAATTATTCAGATGACGCCCTGGATGCAAAATCCAAAATCGTAAGGGATATCCTCCTCCAAATCTCCCCAAAAAGTGTGTGTGACCTGGGAGCCAATACGGGGGAATTCAGCAGGCTGGCCAGGGATATCCAGGGATGCCAGATTCTATCCGTCGATTATGATCCCGGGGCCGTGGAAGTAAACTACCTGGCCTGTAAAAAATCCGGCCTCAGCAATGTGCTTCCCCTGGTCATCGACCTCAACAGCCCCTCTCCGGCAGTCGGATGGGGTAACAACGAAAGGCAATCCTTTATTGAGCGCAGCCGTGTAGATGTGGTCATGGCACTCGCTCTTATCCATCACCTGGCGATTTCAAACAACGTTCCATTGGAAGATATTGCCCAACTGATGGCCACCCTTGGGCGCTATCTCATCATCGAATTTGTGCCAAAAGAGGACAGCCAGGTCGAAAAATTACTTTCCTCGCGGGACGACATCTTCACGGAATACACACAACAGGGATTTATTAGCGCATTCAGCCGATTTTTCCAGCTGCAGCAGGAAATTCCTGTAACTGAAACCCTGCGATCCATCTACCTGTTCAAAAGGATTGAATAAACAATTCCGACAATGTTTCAAAGGACCCGATGGTTTATTTCCAGCCTGGCAGGCTTCAGTGCCGCTTATCTCATCTGGCTTACCCTGCTGCAAAATCCACTCGCTCCGCTCGCTGTGCTCGCTGTGCTCGCTGGACGCCGCGGTATTGCAGCAGCCCTGGCACTGGCTACAATCGTTACGCTTTGTGTGTACTTTATTCTCACCCGCCTGGTTCCACCAAGACTTACAGGTCTTAAACGCAATCACTGGCTGCTTCTTCTTTTCATCAGCGTCACCGCTGGCATCCTGGTTTCCAGTTATACCTGCAAGCAGCTCCCTGAAAATCGTTTGTTCCTGCCCATCAACAGCCTTGAAATTATCACCACCAGCGACAGCCACCCGGACAGCAGCGGCAGGGCTGTTCTGTTGTACTGGTTCACCACGGCTGAAGGGGATATCAGCTTCAACAAATTGAACCAGCAGGGTTCGTGGACTCAAAGTGGGGATGGCTTATTCACCAGCGGAGACCAGCAGGCCGTCCTTTCATGGCAGGGCCGCACCGGAAATCATGCCAGGCTTATTTTCATGGGCGGTCCGGAGGCGGGTATCGTAACAATCATCTGGAACGGGGTTGCGGAATCTTATCAATTGTATGCCCTGCAAGCGGATGAACTGGTCATTGATCAGAAATTTGACATTCCGCAAAATGAGGGTATTTTCAACTGGATTATTATCTGGGTATTAACCGCCTTCGTGGTGATGGTGATGCTCATTTTTACCAGGGAATGGCCCCTCATTTTTCTCCGAAGCACGGAGAAGTTCTTAACAACCCGTACCAGGGACATCCGGGAACTGCCGGGACTTTTGATGCAAAAACCCGTTTCCTGGAAACTGCTCTACAGCATAACCTTTGTGCTGGTATACCTGTACTTTTTGCTGGAATGGATTTTCCTGATCACAAAACCATCCTTCATGGACGTGCTGGGTCCGGGCAGGAAAATAGAGATCCTTTTGTTCAGCGCTTCGCTTGCAGCAGCCATTTTCTTTATATTGATTTCAATTGCCGCCATATTCAGTAAACTGCCCCCCTTCCGGAAATTGAATCCTAAATCATGGATCGTGATGGCGAACATCCTTCCTGCTGGCATCCTGGCGGCAACGCTGCTCCTGTTGATTGACAACTTCATCTATACCCTGTTTGGAATCGGGATCGTCACATCCAGCGGCTTGGGGCGGGGATTGATGGGTGCCTTTTTCATCATTTTGCTGGGTCTTTGTTTCCGCGACATCGTCAACGTATACGCTAAAATCAATGCCCGCACAAGCAATCAAGCTCAGAAGCGCTTTCTGAATATCATCCTCTTTTTCCTGCTGATTTCCCTGGCTGCCTTCGGCGCAAACAACCTGACCGGTAAGAACAAAACCGCTTCCGTTACAAACACCGCTGTGCGAACACCGCATATCATCATCATTACACCGGATGGCATCAACGCCACCAATATGTCTGTTTACGGGTACGAAAGGGATACAACCCCCCGCATCCGTGACCTGGCGCAAACATCCCTGGTGGCGGAAAATGCCTTTTCGAATTCAGGAAAAACAACCGGCTCAATCACATCTTTATTGACAGGGAAAAACCCGCTGAGGACCGGCGTGGTTGCAACGCCGGACATCTTTAAGGATGTGGATGCTTACCAGCATCTGCCCAATCTGCTGCGGTCACAGGGTTATACCAATATCCAATTTGGAGTCCCTAATTACGTGGATGCCAGGGCTGCCAACCTGTTAGACAGTTTCGATATCGTAAACGAGAGGGACATCGCCGCTAACGGCGTGTATTCTTCGATCGCAGATTACCTGCCTTACGATATCAGCTATTTCTTATATGAGACCGGAAAACGGATCATCGAGCGGGTGCAGCACATTTTTTACATCCAAATGATGCAGGACCCCAAAAAGCTGATCGACGAAAATGACCAGTATGAATCGGATATGGGAAAAATCGAGGATTTGCTGGATTTCCTCCGCCAGGCAGAATCCCCGATCTTCGCCCACCTGCACCTTATGAACACCCACGGACCTGTATTTTCCCCTCACCCGCAGGTCTTTTCAGCCGGCAAAGATATGGCTGCGCAGGAACACTGGGATATGGATATTTACGATGATACCATCCTGGAAACCGATGCAATGATCGGCGTGCTGATCGATACATTGGAAAATGAAGGAATGCTGGACGACACCATTCTTGTCATCGGCAGTGACCATGGGCAGCAGTATACCCCATTGAAAAGAATACCATTGATCATGCGCTTCCCGGGAGGCGAATATGCAGGCCGCATCACCGCCAACGTTCAAAACCTGGATATTGCCCCAACCCTCCTTGATTATATGGGCCTCTCCATACCGGCATGGATGGAAGGGCAGTCCCTGCTGCAAGCGGTGCCCCAGCGCCCCATAATCGGGACAGCTGTAAAGGAAGAAGGGGTGGATTTGGAACCAAACGGAAAACAGGCCATAAACAATCAGCACGGTTCCTCTCCATTTCTCCAGGACAAAACGATCAGCCTTGTATACTGCCAGTACTGGTATCAGTTGGATCCCATGGATGATCAAATCAGTTCTGGTGCGGTGGAGGGGCACACCGCCGCCTGTCCTGACGGTGAAATCCCCGGCGATGACCAGGTGCGGGATTGGATGGCGGGTTATCTTGAGCAATATGGTTTTGACCCATCCGCAATCACCCATAAATGACGATAAACAGATCTTCATAAATGATTCCTGATTCCAGATGGCTCACCCCTGTTTTTTTGTTGCCCTGCACACCTTCCTCCCGACAGTGTCATCGAACCCCCGAATGACAACGCCAGGCAGGTAGAGCCGGATTCCTCAAGGCCGAATCCATGCTCCGATCGTTATTCTGAATATCAGGTAAAATTGCATCCAGTAAACCTGAATCTTCGTCCAGCGGATTTCTGCTGGCAAATACTCATTAAGGATCAAGCATGAAAACCATCGTCATCACTGGAAGCACGCGCGGCATCGGCCTGGCCCTGGCCAGGGAATTCCTCAAGCATAACTGCAGTGTGGTCATCAGCGGGCGCAGCCAGGCGGCAGTGGACAGGAGCCTGGAAAGCCTGTCCGCCGGGAATCCTGCCGCCAGCCTGGCAGGTTTTGCCTGCGACGTGAGCGACTATGCCCAGCTGCAGGCTTTGTGGCAGCAGTCCGCCGGGCGCTTCGGCAGGATTGATATCTGGATCAACAACGCCGGCGTCTCCAACATGCTCAACCCGCCCTGGGATGTGCCGCCGGATGAAATCAAGTGTGTGGTTGAAACCAATGTCCTGGGTGAGATGTACGGCACCCGCGTTGCCATGAACGGTTTCAAGGAGCAGGGCAGCGGGGCGCTGTACAACATGGAGGGCATGGGCGCCAAAGACGGGCGCAAGGTCAAAGGTCTTTCCATTTACGGCTCCACAAAAGCCGCCCTGGGTTACTTCAATGATGCCATCTTCAAGGAAAACACCCATCCCAACATCCTGGTCGGGGCCATCCAGCCGGGGATGATGCTCACCAACATGGTGATGTGCCAGTACGAGGACCGCCCGGAGGAATGGGCGATGGTCAAGGATGTGCTGACAATCCTCTCCGAAGATGTGGACGTGGTGGCCGCCTGGCTGGCGAAAAAAATCCTGGCCAACAACAAAAACGGGATGCGCTTCACCTATGGCGGCATGTTCAAAATACTGCCGCGCGTCCTGCGCCATAAGTTTTCCCGCCGCAAGCCGCCTTCCTCAAAATAGGGCCGCTGGCAGGCAGCGGTGCATTGGAGCCGGCTTTTTATTTTCCCACAAGGACCATTATTTTCCGTATGAGGAGTTGGCCATGAATCAAAACAACCCTGAGAATAAAGCCCAGATTGTCTATTTCAGCCACGGCGGCGGGCCCCTGCCCATCCTGGGTGACCCCGGCCACCGCGCCATGATCGATTTTATGACCCGCCTGCCCGAGCAGCTAACAAAACCGGAACTCATCCTGGTAATCAGCGCCCACTGGGAAGAAAGCGCCGCCACCCTGCTGGGGGCGGACCACCCGCCCATGTTTTATGATTACTACGGATTCCCCGATAAAGCCTATGAGATCACCTACCCTGCCCCGGGAAGCCCCCAGTTTGCCGGGAAGGTTGCCGCCCTGCTGGAGGAAAACAAGATAAAGGCTGCCATTGATCCCCGGCGGGGTTTTGACCACGGGCTGTTCATCCCGTTAAAACTGATGTACCCGCAGGCGGATATCCCCTGCCTGCAGCTCTCGCTGCTGCGCGGATTGGACCCGGCGGCGCACATTGCCCTGGGTAACGCCCTGCGCCCGCTCAACCGGGAGAATCTCCTGGTGATCGGCTCCGGATTCTCCTTCCACAACATGAGCGCCTTTGCCTGGCAGGGACCCGGAGGAAAGGACCCCGCCAACGATGCCTTCCAGGACTGGCTGATCGATGTATGCAGCGGTGATCTGACCCAGGCCGAGCGCCAGCAGCAGCTGGTCGAATGGGAAAAGGCACCCTCGGCACGCTACTGCCACCCGCGCGAGGAGCACCTGCTGCCCCTGCATGTCTGCCAGGGGATGGCGGACGCCCCGGCTCAGGTGGTGTTCGATGACCAGATCCTGGGCAAGCGCGGCGTGGCTTTTTTGTGGGATTAGCGTCACCCGGCTGCCGGCGGAGCTGCAGGTGATCTGCAGCGGTGATAAGAACTTCGCGGGGAATCCCTGCAGAACGCACCGACTATGGAAGCGGGCAGGTCTCCCACCGCCAATTTACCTTCAACCTCGGAGGTCACCGTGTAGGACTGCAGTATCAGGGTTTCCTCATCCAGGCTCAATTCGATGTCGAAGTGCCCTTACCTGCACAATTCAAAGGAGATTTGTTCCGGGTAGACCAGCTGGTCAAAGATTAGCCGTGCCCCGCCCGACTCCAGCAGCACTGGTTCCCCATCTTCACTGCAACTG
>CAWJEG010000004.1:0-5136 GCA_963841845.1 uncultured Chloroflexia bacterium
TGTCATAGTAAGGCGCTTCTTCAATGGGTTTGTTGAGTTCTGCCAGGAAGGAGGCGGTATCAACAATTTCTATCTTAACATTGACACCCACATCGGCCAGGTACCCCTGAACCGCTTCGGCTGTTTCGATATCGCCGGGTTGGACACCTGTTCGGGTACGGAACACCAGTTCAACCGGTTGGCCTTTCCATTCCCGCCAGCCGTCATTGTTGGTGTCCGTGAAACCAGCTTCGTCCATAAGCGCTTTGGCTTTTTCCGGATCATAGGGATAGACATCGTTTCCCTTAAAACCAGTAATGATTTCGGTGACAATGTGCGCGTTAGCTGGACCTACATAGTTCAGGAAAATCGATTTGACCATGGCATCTTTGTCCACGGCATAGTTGAAAGCCTGGCGTACCAGTTTTTCAGTCAGTGGTTCATGCAGCGTGGTCATGCTGACGTAATAGTAGCGGGAGCTGGGAACTTGCGTCCATACTTCGATAGCATCATTGAATTTAAAACGATCGGTGTCCTGAATGGAAAGGTCACTGGATATGTGTGCTTCGCCGGCTTCCAGCATGGTTGCACGTGTGTTGGCATCCGGAACAATCAGGATATCAACCCCATCCAGGTAAGGCAGCCCTTCCTGCCAGTAGTCCTCGTTCTTCGCGAGGATCAGTTTTTCATTGGGGACATATTCTTTTACGACGAAGGGGCCTGTACCGACCGCTCCGTTTTTGAGGCCTTCCGCTCCAACTTCTTCAACAAACTTGGGGCTGTACATGGAGAATGTCTTCACGGTGAGATATCCATAAAGCGGCGGATATGGGCGGGTTAGTTTGATCTCCAGGGTGGTGTCATCCACTGCAGTGATGGATTCGAAGGGGATTTGATCGGCAAGCGGCAGCTTTTCGTTGATTTTGCGGTCAAGGTTCCACTTGGCAACCTCAGCATTGAAAGGAGTGCCATCCGTGAAGGTTACGCCGGAATGCAGTTTGATTGTGTGGGTTAAGCCATCTGCCGACACTTCATTGGATTCGGCTAACAACGGGACAATATCCATGCCAACCCGATCAAACAGGGTTTCATAAACCGGCTGTATGACCCAATTGAGACCGAATGTGTTTACGCTATTAACATCTAAGTGGACGATACCCGGGGTTGTAACAATTAGGGTGCCACCATAAACCGGGGCGTTGGGATCTACCTCAACCTCCACAATTTCAGTAACCACCACTTCCTTCTCAACCACGACTTCCTGGGTGACTACAATCGTTTCCGGTTCGACCGGGGCAGCAGGTGCACAGGCTGAAAGCAGCATAACGCTGACGATCAGTAAAGCAAGTACTGTTTTTATGGCTTTCATTGAAAATCCTCCTCAAATTTTTATAAGAATAAGATTTGGTTGAGTAATCTATCCGGTTATTTTTGTCGGTTCACTTCCTTTCTATGCCATTAAATATCTATATGCATCGATCATCAAAATTAGAATCTCCCCCGCATGCGCGGATCCAGAGAAATTCGCAGGCCATCCCCGAAGGTATTAAAACCAAAAACGACCAGCATTAGAGCCAGCCCGGGGTAGATCATGAGGTGCGGGGCACGATAGAAATATTTTAAGCTGTCCTGCAGCATGCTGCCCCATTCAGCAGTCGGCGGGGTGACTCCCAGGCCAAGGAAACTTAAACCGGCCGTCATCATCACCGCACTCGGGATCAGCAAGCTCATTTGTACAACAATCGAGGAAAAGATATTCGGAAAAATGTGGCGGTAAAGTATGCGTTCATTGGGCACACCCAGGGAGAGGGCAGCTGTCACGTAGGTTGTTCCCTTCACCGTAAGGGATTGACCGTGTGCCAGCCGCGCAAACTGGGGTATCTGGTAGATGGCTATGGCAAAAATAAGGTTGGTAATCCCTGTGCCCAGGATAGCCACAATTGTCAATGCGGTGACAATGGACGGAAAGCTTAGCAGGACATCCATTGACCTCATGATCGGCATTTCCATTTTTTCAAACCAACCCGCCGATATCCCCAGGAGCGTGCCGATAACCGATCCAATCATGACAGACGTAAAAGAAATTCCGAGAGATATGCGCGCTCCATAAATAATGCGGCTCAACAGATCCCTGCCCTGGTGATCTGTACCCAGCACATGCTCGCCTCCAGGTGGAAGCAGGGCATTTCTAAGGTCAATTTTATAGGGATTATAAGGAGCAAAAAATGGGCAAATAATCCCATAAGCAGGAATATGATTACGATTATTCCGCCCAGGGATGCCAGGCGGTTATTCTTATAAAACATGCTGATTGGTTCGTACCATGTATGGCGCTGCGTCATCGATTCATCCCTTTCATCAACTGTACCGGATCCGTGGATCTAACACGCCGTACATCACATCCACCAATAAATTGACGCCAACAAAGGAGATGGCAATAACCAGCAAAACTCCTTGAACCACGGGAATATCCCGCTGCTGGACCGCCAGAACCAGCAGCCTTCCAATGCCAGGCCAGGCAAAGATGGTTTCGGTGATTACCGCACCTCCCAGCATGTAGCCAAATTGCAGACCAATCACAGTCGCCACCGGAATGAGCGCATTCTGCATGACATGCTTGGCCAAAACGGTATACTCATTCAATCCTTTCGCGCGGGCTGTCCGTACAAAATCTTCCCCAAGCTGTTCAAGTAAATTGGAGCGCGACATTCGCATGATCACGGCAAGGGAATAAACGGATAAACAAAATACCGGCATCAGGTAGTGTTTCCAGGTCGCATTCCCAGATACAGGCAGGAGCCTTAATCGATACTGAAGACATACATCAGCAGCAGCGCCAGCCAGAAGACAGGAATCGAGATTCCTAGAATCGCCACTACGCTTAACAAGTAATCAACAAAACCTTCCCGTTTGATTGCTGAAAGGGTTCCAAAAATTATCCCGAAAATAGCGGCGAATGTGATGGCTGGCAGCGCCAGTTTTACGGTATTGATGTACCTCTCGAAGATTTCAGTGAACACGGTACGACCCGTAATAAAGGATACTCCCAGGTCCAATCTTGCCAGCTTGGAAAGGTAGACGCCATACTGGACAAGTATCGGCTGATCCAGGCCCCATTCATGGCGGATGCGCTCAATTGTTTCGGGGGCTGCCTGTTCTCCGGCAAACATCAAGGCTGGATCCCCGGGATGAACTTGAATGCAAAAAACACCAGGGTAATCACCAGGAAAACAATGGGAATGGCAATGATCAGTCTTCTAATAATATACGTAGTCAATAAGGGTTTCCTTTCTTGCCATTTCTTTGAAAAGAAAACTTCAACGTAAAATCATCCGGTCAGGATGTTATCGGAATTAATTTACCTTAATGACCTTCTCCATTCGTGTAAATGCTTCACGCAATTTTCTTCCGGCTGAAGAAAGGTGATGCGCACGCAGTGATCAAAATCTGCACCAAAGGCACCGCCCGGGTAAGTTAACACGTGGCACTCTTCCAGTGCAAGTTGGACAAACTCAAGGGATGATAATCCTGTCTTACGGACATCAACAAAAACAAACTGCCCTCCCTGTGGGACGCCGTAGTTCAATCCCATGCGGTTCAATCCATCCAGGATTACTTTGCGGCGCTGGATGTAGATCTGTCGCTGTGCAACGATGGAATCATCCGGTCCTGTCAGCGCTGCCAGGGCGCCCATTTGGCTGACAATGGGGGTACCACCGGAAACTGCAGCCTTAATTGCCGATACCTGTTTCATCAGGTCTTTTGGACCAACCAGCCAGCCCAGGCGCCATCCGCACATGGAATACATCTTGGAAACCGGATCTTCAACGTGATAGTGCGGTCCTTGATACCTGGCAGGGAGGCAGGGCTCAGGTGAACGGCATCATCATAAAGGAACCGGTCATAGATCTCGTCGGCTAAAATTAACAGGTCATTTTCTTCAGCAATTGCCGTCAGTTCCCGTACATCTGCAGGGGAAATCACCGCACCAGTCGGGTTATTTGGTGACACAACCAGTAGTGCCCGTGTTTTCTCTGTGATTGCTGCCCGTACCCGGTCTGGATCCGCCCGGAAATTGTCTTCCACATATGTTCGGATAGTGATTCTTTCTGCCCTCGAAAAGCGGATCGTATCGCGGTAGGAGTTGTAGTTGGGGTCCGGAGTGATAATCTCGTCCCCTGCCGACAGCACCGTTTGAACCATGATGAAAAGAGCTTCCTGGCCACCATTTGTAACCACGACTTCAGTTTCAGGATCAACATCGATCCCATTGACACGTTTCACTCTCTCTGCAATGGCTTCCCGTAATGGCAGGATACCTTCCACCGGTTGCGGACCTGAAAACCCGTCCATGATCGTTTTACGAAAAGCCTCAATGATGTGCGGCGGCGTATCCAGATCGGGATCCCGCGACCGTAGCTTAATCCGATCTGGATACATCTTTGCCTGCGCCATTAATTTGTAAAGGGTGGCCGTGCTGAATTTTGATTCTTCTTTTTTTGTTTCTTTAATTTGATCAGCCATCCATTCCTCGAATTACTTACCCATTTTATTTAATGACAGCCAGTTATTAGCATTCAATCAGCCGGTAAATCCAATCCTTGGGGACAGCCGCACAGCACCCATAGGCGTCACCAGGAAATTATCTGAGATAAGGAATGCCTTGTATCCTTCAACTAATGCGCTGGGGTGGAATGAGAGAACCATATTGGTTTTCAGTTCTTCCTTGGGGGTAAACCAGGATGAAGGACCATCGCTTTCATCCAGCCCGATGCTGTGACAGTTGGGGGTGTGTCTTCCAATTATCTTGAAGCCAAGGTCAGTCCATACCTGGGTTGTTAAATCGGCAATATGTCCAATCGGGGTTCCAGGGGTAGCTGCCTGGGCACAAGCCTCAATTACCTTTTCCTGGGCTTCAATCTCTGCCTGGATTTTCTTCGGAAGCGGTTTAAAACTGTAAAGTGCGGTCATTTCCGACCAGTAGCCAAGGGGGCTCGTGTAGACCAGTTCAAAGACAAAGATATCGTCTTCTTTAAATACTTTATCAAGAGGTGTCGGAATGGTTTGCGGACGCAGATCAAAGGAAAACTTGGAGCAGGCCGAAGCAACCTTCTGCCTTCAGTACCTCTTCGGAGATGTGGATGCAGCATCCCAGAC
>CAWJEG010000005.1:0-440863 GCA_963841845.1 uncultured Chloroflexia bacterium
CCAGCCGCTGCGGGTGTTGGGTGACAAAAAGATGGTTTTCAGGATGAGGCATTAAACCCAGGACGTTGCCGCGCAAATTGGAAATGCCGGCAATATCCAGCATGGAGCCATTGGGGTTGTCAGGGTATTGACCTTGAGCCGGGCTGCCGTCCGGGTGGGTGTAAACCAGGGCAATCTGGTCCTGCACCGACAGGCGGGTGCCATCAATACCGCCAGCCAGCCTGAAATTCCCTTCACCATGGGCAACCGGACAGGTGATCAGGTCAGTCAGTCCGGCAGTCCAGATGCATTTTTGCGATACGGGCTGAATGGTTACCCAGCGGCATTCAAAATGACCGCTGGCATTAAAAGTAAGCGTGGACTCTGCCCCATAACCGGCTGGCTGTTTTTCCAGGCCGGGCAGGATTCCGGATTTCACCAACGCCTGAAATCCATTACAGATCCCAATAACAGGCTTACCCTGTTCCACAAAGGTATTCACCTCATCGGAAAAATAATGCAGCAGATCCAGCGCCAGCAGTCTGCCCGCCCCCAGGGCATCGGCATAAGAAAAACCGCCCGGTACAACCAGTAACTGGTAATCCAACCATCGCCTGGAGCGCTGGCGAAGCTGGTTAATATGCACAATCTCAGGAAGTGCGCCGGCCAGTTCGAATGCCAGGGCGGCATCGTTATCCCTGTTGGTACCGGTGGCATGGAGGATGAGAGCACGCGGCTTCACAATGATCCCCTTCGTACAGATTTGCTCCAGGCCGCCAGCAGCTGCTCAACGGCGAGGTTCAAAATCAGCTTACTCTCCTGGAGGATGTGCAGCTCCCCATCCTCCCGCACCATACCAAGCGGGATACAGGGTAATCCCTGCATAATTTTTTCAAATTGGTTCGAGTCCCCGGGCTGAACTTCCACGAGGAGTGTGCCGTTGGTTTCCCCGAATAAATTGCGCAGCGCTTCCCCTGGCGGCAGGGAAATGTTCATCCCTTTCCGGCCAGCGATGCACATCTCAGCAGCAGCCACCGCCAGGCCCCCCTCACTCAAATCGTGGGCTGCCTGCACCAATGACTTTTGCACCGCCTGGTAGAAAGCCAGGTAAACAGCCGGCGCATGGGCAGGCACCTGCGGCAGGTCATCATCCGCATTTCTATCCCCAGCATCCGAAATGAGCAGATAATGGCTGCCCCCGAACATGGGTGAAAAATCACCCAGCAAATAGATGTGGTTTCCAGCCTTTTTGAGATCCATCGTCACAGTGCGCTGGATATCCGGGAGGATACCAATTGCAGAGATCAACAAAGAAGGCGGTATGGCGTGCCGGTTTCCATCGACACCCAAATATTCATTATTCAGGGAATCCTTACCGGAAATAAAGGGGGTCTGGAAATGCAGGGCTGCATCATGGCAGCCGCGGGCGGCATCTACCAGGGTTCCCAGGGTTTCAGGATTGAGCGGATCGCCCCAACAAAAATTATCCAGGATGGCGATGCGCTGTGGATCTCCGCCAACGGCTACGGCATTGCGCACGGCTTCATCAACCACGCACCAGGCCATGCGGTAGGCATCCACTTTACCAAACTGCGGGTTGATTCCGTTTGATAACACCAGGCCTTTTGTCCCCAGGGTACCAACAGGTTTAATCACACAGGCATCGGAAGGTCCATCGTGATAGGTTCCCACCAATGGTTTGACTACTGTACCACCCTGGACTTCGTGGTCATAGATGCGGATGATATCCTCTTTACTGGCAATATCGGGGTGGGATAATAATTTGAGCAAAGCTGCCCCATAATCAATTGAAGGGTCGTGAGAGGGCTGATTGACCCGGCCAGAGCTTACACGTGCCGGTAAATGCGCCAGCAGCTGTCTTTGCGGAATGCCTTCATGCAGGAACAGGTTGGACAGGTTGAGCACAATCTTTCCGCCAGAACGCACAATGATATGGCCGGTAGCGGTAAATGATCCGAGGTCAGTCATCTGCACTTCATATAATCCGCAAATATCCTGCAAAGCCGGGATATTGTGAGGGGGAACTGCCAGGACCATTCGTTCCTGGGCTTCTGATAACCACACCTCCCAGGGATCCAGTCCCTGGTATTTTAATGGCACATGGGCAAGTTCCACATCCACACCACACGTTCTGGCCATTTCACCAACGGCAGAGGAAAGCCCTCCTGCCCCGCAGTCTGTTATTGCACGGTACAAACCGGCATCACGGGCGCGCACAATCACTTCAATCAATCCTTTTTCGGTAATCGGGTCGCCGATTTGCACGGATGCTCCTGCCACTTCTCCGGTCTGGGCATCCATGGTCATTGAAGAAAAAGTGGCCCCGCGCAAGCCATCCCTTCCAGTGCGCCCCCCGAGCACAATTACCCGGTCACCAGGCTGGGGTTCGCAGCCATGAGGCATTTTTGGCGCAATTCCAACACAGCCACAGAAAACGAGTGGATTTGCGGTAAACCCGGCATCATAAAATACAGCGCCATTTACGGTTGGAATACCAATTTTATTGCCATAATCCTGAATGCCAGCTACCACTCCGGAACGAATTCGGCGGGGGTGTAGAACCCCTTCCGGGATATCTGCAAATTGAGCATCCTCCGGACCAAAACAGAGCACATTGGTTGCTGCGATCGGTTTTGCCGAAACGCCGATGACATCGCGAATTACACCGCCAATGCCCGTGTTGGCACCGCCAAACGGCTCAATCGCGGAAGGGTGGTTGTGGGTTTCCACCTTAAAGGAAACCTCATGGTCCTCGTCAAAATCGATAATCCCGGCATTATCCACAAATGCAGAGATTACCCATGGGGCGGCAATTTTATCCGTAGCCGATTTGAGATACGTCTTCAGCAAATTATCCACCGGGGGAGAGCCATCCTCCATGCGGATAAAGGCACGGAAAGTTTTGTGCACACAATGTTCACTCCAGGTTTGGGCGATCATTTCAAATTCGATATCCGTTGGATCCCGGCTTTCATTGCGATAGTAGGTTTGAATTGCCTGCATCTCAGCCAGGTCCAGGGCAGCGCGGCGTTCCGTTGAAAGCGCCAGCAGTGCTTCATCCGATAAGGAGCGGATGGGGATGGGTTCGACCCGCTGGTCGGATTCTTGAAAATCGAGAAATACCGGTTCAATTTCACCCAGGGTGTAGCGCTGAATAACCGGATTCGCCAGCAGCCGGCGAGCCAGGAGGTGTAAATCTTCGGTTTGGATATTCACGCCATGGATGACATACTTCTGTCCGGTGCAAACACGCTGGAGACCGGTGATACCAATTTCTGAAGATGCCCTCAAGATTTGCTCTGCCACCGGATCGGTGATACCTGGTCGCAAGGCAACCTCAATGATATGGGCATCCGGGGCAGGTTTCTCCCGGATGAAAAAGAGACGACCCCATTGCGCTGTTTGCGTTATAGGGTCGCTGAGAAGTTCACTGGCTATCCTCCCTAGGTCAGGTCCATTCACCTGGCCTTCCAGGAAGTAAAGGTCATGGCAGATGATACGGGTCACCCCCCTGACCCCAAGAGCTTTGGCATCCGCCAACAATCCCATCGAACGTGGATCATCGGGCGGCACCGGTGAAATTACAAACCGGTAGACTTCATTGGTTATCCTATTCATTGGGTTTAAATAATCCATCTTCTATGTTTTCTGGAGGAGATTTGAAAATTTTACCATAATTGACTGCAAAAAAAGGAATAAGCCAATTAATAAATGGTAAATCAGAAATGAAATAAGGCCAACTCTCATACCTGGTGGATAATTGTTATCCTTCCAATATCTTTGTTCCACAACCTGGTGTCCTGCTATTTTCCATTGATCGATTTGTTCGATCTTCGCCCTGTTTCCAGGAAGAATTATTTGCAATGGGCAAGCCGCTGCCCGCCATCCACCACAATTGTCTCCCCGGTAATAAAGTTCGAATGCAGCAGGAATAATACGGCTTCGATCACATCCTCCGGATCACCCCAGCGCTCCAGAAGGGTCTGCCTGGCGGTACGCAGGAAGCCTTCGGCGGATAAATTCTCCGGCGGGAGTACCGGTCCAGGGGCTACGGCATTGACCCTGACGTGGGGTGCCAGATCCAGGGCAAGCTGGCGGGTGAATGCCAGCAAGGCAGACTTTCCAACGCTGTGGGCAGAAAAATTTTTCCATGGCTGCCAGGCTGAAATATCGACAATATTGAGGATGGCGCCTTCCTGTTTTTTCATCATATGGGGAACAACCAGGTTGGTACAATAAAAAGCCCCAAATAACTGTACCTGGATCACCTTTTCCCACTGGTGGATATCTTTAACCGGAAATGGGGTTTTAACGAACTGCGATGCACTGTTGACCAGTATATCAATTCCTCCAAACTGCTCGCTGGCTGTATTAACCATTTTCTCGACCTGGGTATAGTCAGAAACATCTCCTTGCACAGGCAGTGCCTGCACCCCGAATTCTTCCACTTTTGAAGCCAGTTCTTCCGCTTCTTCCGATGAGCGATAATAATTAATCACCACGTTTGCACCAGCCCGGGCAATCCCCAGAGTAATTGCCCCTCCAATACGGTGAGCACCGCCTGTTATGAGTGCCGTCTTTCCCCTTAAATCCAATGCAGCCTCCTTCCTGATATCAACCAATTAGTTTTCATTTTGATCACTCAAGGTTACTTGCATGCCGGCATAGATGGGGGTGATGCAGGCGCGCACATTCGGAATCCCATCCACCTCTACCAGGCACTCAAAACAGGTCCCCATGCCGCAGTAGAACCCCCGCCATTCCCGGTTTTTTTTGGATAATCGAATTCTCCGGTGACCTTCCCTTATCAAAACAGTCAGGATGGTCTCGCCCACCTCCGCATCGACAACTGTTCCATTAATAGATAGGCTCACTGTCTGTGGCGGTTTTATTATTTTGTCGAAGAACTCGGCCGGTTCAACCATTAAAACACCTTATCCATCTCAGGGGTACCACCGGTATCGTTTTCGATTAACTCTCCAAGGCGGACCGGAAATACGGGCGCTCCAGGTGCCAACGTCCCCACATTGGATGGATCCTCCTCCAGTAATTCGGCAATCAGCCGGGTGATCAACACCCCGCACTGGCGCCCCTGGCAGAGTCCCATTCCAGCCCGGGTGATTTGTTTGATGGAATTGGGCGATTCAGCTCCCTTACGGACTGCCTGGCGCACATCCTTGAAGGTAATATCTTCGCAGCGGCAGAGGATGGTGTTATCTGGAAGTTCCTTCAGCCATCCCGGTGAATCTAAAAACAGGGTTCTGGTGCGGTTCCATAAATCTGTTTCAAGGGACAGTTTTTTCTTATAATAATTTTTCCTGGATTGATCACATGGGTATCCCAGCTGGGAAACCACTTCCAGGGCAGACAGACGGCCAGACCATTGTGCTGCATTTCTCCCGGCAATTCCACCGCAATCCCCGGCAATAAAAAAGCCTGGCAGACTGCTTTCCAGATTCTCATTCACTTTGGGGAGTAAAATGCCATCGTCAGGGGAGCTGATAAAATCGCACCCAGCCTGAATGGCGAGCTGGTTTGAAGGCAAAAAGCCATAACCGGTACAAACAGTATCCACAACAATTGTCTTTTTTTCTGTAGGGTCCTGCTTATTGAAAATTTGGAGCGCATTAAGCGTGTCCTCACCGATGGCTTTCTCAATTTGCCAATTCCAGTACACAGGAACCCGAAATTTATTCAACACAAGGAAGCTGTTTAGAACCTGCAAAGATAAAGCCGGGTGCCGCATCAGGGTAAACGCATCGCTGATGTCCAGCCGGGGAAAAGGACAAGATTCAACCACCGCCTTCAGGTGGATGCCCCGCTCTAACATTTCCCTGGCGAGAATCAAGAGATGCGGTCCCACCCCGCAAAGGACAACCTGGTCTCCCGGAAAGGAACCATTGGTTTTTATAATCGTGCGGGCTGCTCCCGCTGTGATTACCCCGGGTAATGTCCACCCGGGAAAAGGGTGCGGCTTTTCATATGAGCCGGCTGCGAGGATCACTTTCCTGGCATGGATCCTGTTCGGATTTTCAGTTGGACCATCCAGGCAAACCAGAAACGAACCTGGGTGCGGAAAGATCCCCCAGACTGTTGTTTGAGGCAGGTAAGTGAGATGGGTTTTGAAAAAAGTCTTAATTGGATCTTCATTAATATGGGATGTTTTTGCCTGGGATGGGCCTGCCTGGTACTTGTAGTATTGGCCTCCCGGTAAGGGATTCATATCCACGATGACAGTTTTAACCCCTGCCCGATGCAGTTCGATGGCAGCTGCCAACCCAGCCGGCCCGGCACCAATAACAGCAGCTTCAAATTCCACGGTTGATGGAGCCCTCCCCTGGCTTATAAAATCTTCCCGGCGAAAATTCCCCCAGGTCATACGGAGGCTTTTCCCCGCATATCATCTGCGCCATCCATTCGCTGACCAGCGGCAGGGCGGTAATTGTCTGCAAAAAGCCGGCTCCGACAAATGCATTTTGCAGCTGCGGCATCCATCCAATAGCAGGTTGTTCGTCAATGGTAAATGGAGTTGGGCTTCCCCATGCCCGAACTACCTGTGCATTTCTGAGGATTGGAAGTAAATCCATTAATTCCCGGGCGAGTGTGGCTATTCCCCAGGCAGATCGTTGCTTTATGGATCTCTTTTGTTTTGGTTACCGCCTCGGTAACCAGCAAACTGCCGTTTAAATGTGGTCCCACACCTATGGATGCCGCCTGCTGACGTCCATGAATCCTCTCGTAAAAATCCGCCATACCGATGGTGTGGTTAATGACAGGAGGCAACGGTTCAGTAATAAATGCTTCCGCATGGGTGAAAAACATGGGAAAATCAATTCCCAACAATCCAAAAAGCTGTCCTGTCCATGCCCCGCCAGTAAAGACAACCGTCTCTGCAGGATGCCATTCTCCACCCGCTTTCACTGCCGTTATTCTCTGGTCCCTGATTTCAAAATCGGTAACCGGACAATGGGTATGTAAACGAACCCCCAGCCGGCGGGCAGCCTGGGAATACGCCCAACAGAGCAAAAATGGATTTACCAATCCCTCTACGGCATATGCGGCGCCAAGATAACCAGTGATATTCAAATTTGGCTCTGCCTTCGACAATGCCGTCCTATCGAGGAGTTCGGTAGGGATTCCATTATCGGTAAGAATCTGCGCCCGCTTCTTCCATATCTGCCATAATTCTTCCGTGTTGATCAAGCACAGGTAACCCAGACGATGCCACTCAAATTGAGTACCCAGCTCCTCCTCCAGGGTGTCAAATCGCTTCAGTCCCTGGCGGATGATCTGCAGATTCAGGTCATCCAGCGGTCCCTCACAGACCTGGGCTCTACCAGCATTTGCGCTGGATGTCCCTCCACCAAGATCGCCGGCCTGAAACAATCTGGTCTGAACCCCTCTCCGGGCCAGCTGGTAGGCAATGGATAAACCGACCATCCCTCCGCCAACGATCACGATCTCAGCTGATTTCACATCATCTCCATATGAAATAAACATACGAGATTTATTATATAAGGTATCACATTGAATTAACCCGATTAATGAGGAGACTTCTTGAAATTTATCAAAAAAAGCCGGTTGGCTCAGGCCAAACACAAAACCTGAGCACACCCAGGAACAATTTTAAGCGGTTAGGTTATAATCATCTTCAAAACAAAAAACAAGCAAGAACGAATATGGAGGTTATTCAATGTTAGTTGGAAAACATATGTCTACCCCTGTGATCACAATACACCCGGATACCACCCTTCCGGAAGCCCTCAATCTCATGCAAAAAGAAAAAGTGCGCCGATTCCCGGTAGTAAAGGATGACGGTAAACTGGTTGGGATTGTGTCTGGAAAACGATTTGCTGCATGCTTCTCCATCCTCCGCAACCAGCCTGAGCATCTGGGAAATGAATTATTTGCTTAACAAAATCACAGTCGAAGAACTAATGACCAGGGAAGTCATCACTGTCACCGAGGATGTGCCCCTGGAAGAGGCTGCCCTCAAAATGGTGGAACATAATATCAGCGGTTTACCCGTAATGCAAGGCGGAAAATTGGTTGGATTGATAACCGAAACCGATATCTTCAAAGTTTTTCTCAAAGTGCTGGGTGCAGGGCAAAAGGGGATTCGTCTGGTTGTTAAAGTTCCCCATTCCCCCGGGCAGCTTGCCTCACTATCCAGGGCAATATTCGAAAAAGGCGGAAATATGATTGCACTGATTGCCGAACCTGCTGAGGATGGCAGTTCCTATGAAATGACCATCCGCATAACCGGTATTGCATTACCGGACGTGGAAAGTACGGTCAAGGATTATATCGATCAGATTATTGATCTGCGCACCACTTAAACATACCATGGATGAGACTCTCGATCATCTCTATGACCGGACCAAGGAGTTGCTGGCCTCGATTCCCGGTGATGTTACTGTTTTAGCAGCTGCCAAGCAAAGGTCAATCGAAGAGGTAGCCACGGTTGTCAAGGCTGGTATACGCTATGTAGGCCACAATTATGTTCAAGAAGGGCTGGCAATGGTCTCAGCTATTGGGAATGTGGTCCAATGGCATTTGATCGGCCACCTGCAAAGGAATAAAGCCCGGATTGCTCTTTCCACTTTCGATATGATCCAGACCGTGGATTCAATCCGGCTGGCGGCGGCAATTCAGAATCAATGTGAAGAATTGGACATAACATATCCCGTGTTGATTGAAATCAACAGCGCAGAGGAACCACAAAAAAACGGGGTGATGCCTGGCGATTTGGATGCATTTCTCAACCAGGTATCTCAGATGAATCGGATACTTATCAAGGGACTTTTATCGATGGGTCCGTTTGTCTCCGATCCAGAGGAAATCCGACCTTTCTTCCGCCTCACCCGCAAGATTTATGATGGGCTGCACAGGCAGAAATCTAACAACCTTCGGATGGAATTTTTATCCATGGGTATGAGCAACAGTTACGAGGTGGCAATCCAGGAAGGCGCTAACATGATCCGCATCGGCACCACATTATTTGGAGAAAGGGGATCAAAAGGTTAATACCAGAAATGGATAACTCCTTGAGATTGCCTGATGATACCTTCTGAAAAAAACATACCAGCCGAGACAAATATTGATATCCTTTTAGATCAAGGATTTATTTGATCAGAAGCCATCGTTATTGCCGTTGGCAATAAGGTGGGCCATCATCTGAGTGAAGCGGAAATTAAGTGCGCGTCTGGTTTTAACGGGGGGATTGGCTCTACTCATATGGGCCACTGCGGGGCGCTCACCGGGGGTATTGTTTTAATTGGGGCAATTTCTGGAAGATCTGCCCCAGACCAGGACAACCAGAAATGCAAAAATCTCGCTAAAGAATATTATGAGAGATTTACCAATCTTTATGGCTGCACCCAATGTGATGAGATTAAACAAAAAATCCGCGAGGTTGACGAGTGTGAATCCTGCCGCACCATGCTGCGGAATGCAGCCGGGATATTAACGTCCGTGTTAGGGAATGTATAGAGAAGAGTGTGATATTCTCACCTTTCAATCATGGCAGCCAAATATCCCTTAACTTCGCAAAATGGAATTTGGAAAAATTCTCCGGCCAGCGTGTCTAATTCATGCTAAATTTGATATTCACATCTTTCTATTTGTAATAATTTATACCAAAAAATAATGATAGCTACAGAAATTTTTCAGCATCACAAAACATACTTTATTGATACTTTTCAACTACATACCAGCTGATATTAAAAATAACTGAAGAAAATACGACATGGAAAATTTGATGAAATCACCGGACAAAAATCCTTTTATCCAGGCAGGCCAGGCAGGAAAACACTCGATCTGGCGTTATCTGGCATCCATTATTCTTCTGTTATTTGCTGTCTTAATAATGAATATCATTGCCGGTGTTGTCGTAGTAGTAGCAACAGGCACAACTGACATTGAGATGATGCCTCCCGGGTGGGTTTTCCTGCTTGCCATGGTGACATTTCCTGCCGCCCTATTCGCACTGCTCTTTGCAGTGCATTTCATCCACCAGCGTAAAGTTGTCACGCTGGTAACCCCAAACCCGCATCCGCAATGGAGGTGGTTTGCCGTTTCCGCTTTGGTCTGGTTCGGCCTGAGCGCTCTCGGCGACCTGGTCATGGCGCTTTTTATCACACCGGGCAATTATCAATTTACCTTTAATCCAGTAAATTTTTTCGGATTTGCATTTATGGCAATCCTCCTTTTACCGATACAGACATCAACCGAAGAACTTCTTTTTCGCGGCTACTTATTACAAGGATTTGGCAGAATAAGTAAATCTGCCTATCTGCCAGTTCTGTTCACCTCCATGCTTTTTGCAGGATTGCACACAGCCAACCCCGAGGTTGCCCAATATGGCTTCTGGACGATGATGGCGTTTTACTTCAGTATCGGGTTATTGTTAGCCTGGGTAACCCTTTACACAGAGGGACTGGAGGCTGCGCTTGGGCTGCATTTTATCAATAATCTTTATGCTGCTTTGTTCGTCACTTTTCCAGGCTCTGCCTTGCAGACCCCGGCTATTTTTTCTATGGAACAATACGACCCTATTTTAAGTCTGGCTGTATTCTATATCATGGCCATTATCTACGCAGTCATTATCAGGCAATTTAAGAGACGGTTTTCCACGGAAATATTGTCCAAATTGAGTTGATAATGGAAACACGGAACCACCAATAATATACCTGTGAATCTGCCGGCTGCTAAAGCACGTTGCTGTACGATATGATTTTTTTCGACCGGTAACCCAAACCTGATAGAATCGAATAAAATAAAGATATGCATATCATCCTAACCCACGAGCAGGCTGATTTTGATGCAGTTGCTGCATTGCTGGGTGCTTCACTATTAAACGAAATGGCCATTCCTGTCCTTCCACGGCGTCTAAACAGGAACGTTCGAGCATTCATTAATCTATATCAGACCGAACTGCCTTTTGTTGAGGTCC
Organism: uncultured Chloroflexia bacterium; assembly: GCA_963841845.1. GTDB lineage: Bacteria > Chloroflexota > Anaerolineae > Anaerolineales > Anaerolineaceae > CAVVGZ01. Next base: position 10,955 of record CAWJEG010000005.1, read on the forward strand.
AATACCTGCCACCCGACCGGATCGATACAGTCACCCTGGTTGATACCCAGTCTCTTGTAACGATTAAGGGTATGGTTGATAACCCAACTATTCATGTGATTGATCATCATGATATTCGAGAAGAGACCCCGGCTGCATGGGTTATTGCTTATGAAAAGGTTGGCGCATGTACGACCTTGTTTGTTGACTCACTATCCCAGCATAATGGATTTCTCAATATGGTGCACGCCACGCTGTTATTGCTGGGGATCTACGAGGACACAGGTTCCTTAACATACGCAGGAACCACAGCCAAGGATATCCGGGCAGCTGCATTTCTCATTGACCATGGCGCCAGCCTCAGGATAGCAGGGGATTATCTTAACCCCCCCCTATCTGAGGATCAACGCAAACTCTATGACCGGTTGTTAAAATCCACCAGTTCATACGCCATTCATGGAAAGAACATTGTGATCGGCTGTGCTTCGGCCAGAGACATGGATGAGGAAATTTCCAGTGTTGCCCATAAAATTCGAGACCTCCTGGAACTGGATGCTTTATTCGTTTTAGTGGAAACGATAGAAGGTATCCGCCTGGTGGCGCGATCGACAACAGACCAGATTAATGTCGCCAATGTTGCCGGATTCTTTGGGGGAGGCGGACATGAACGGGCTGCGGCGGCTCTTATTCACCCGGAGTCATTTCCTTCAAAGATCAAACCGCTGGAGCAGGTCTGTAAAAAATTGGTAGAGATATTGCCCGATTATGTTAAGCCTTCTATCACGGTAAAGGAAATCATGTCCCCGCACCCCCTGGTATTATCAACCGATACTGCTGCTGATGAAGCCGCCAGGCTCATGCAGCGCTACGGTTTCGAGGGCTATCCAGTTATCAAAGAGGGAAATGTAGTTGGTTTATTAACAGGCGCGCCGTTGACAGGGCAACCACCCATAAGCTCAATTTACCGGTTGCCAGCCTGATGGAAGCCGGAAATGTCTTCGTCAAACCGGGTGATTCCCTTGACCATCTGCAGCACGTGATGAGCACTACCGGTTGGGGACAAATCCCGGTCATCGATCCGGTTACAGGCGAAATTGTTGGAATCGTAACCCGCACTGATTTAATTAAGATCATGTCTCACAGTGAATCCACGGTTCCAGGAAAACAAAATATCGCCTCACGCCTGGAAAATGCACTGCCTCCAGATCGTCTTTCACTGCTTAAATTGATTGCGGAAAATGCCCATACCCATCACCTGCCTGTTTACCTGGTAGGGGGTTTCGTACGGGATATCCTTATGGACCGTCCAGGAACTGATTTTGATATCGTTGTCGAGGGAGACGGCATCAGGTTAGCTAAATCGCTCTCCAAAATCTATGGCGGGCGGGTAGTCAGCCATAAACGCTTCGGTACCGCAAAATGGAAAATCCAGGGGATTCACGAAGAGTTGGGAAAACACCTGGGGATCCAATCCGGAGATGCACTTGATCTGCCAGCCAGCCTGGACTTCACCAGCTCCCGCACGGAGTTCTATGATTATCCAACTGCTCTGCCGACTGTTGAGCGGGGCAGCATTAAGCTCGATCTGCACCGGCGCGATTTTTCAATAAACACAATCGCCGTACGTCTTGATGGCCGGCACTTTGGAGATTTGTACGACTATTGGGGTGGATTAAATGATATCAAGAAAGGGATTATCCGGGTTTTGCATTCCCTTTCTTTTGTTGATGACCCGACCCGTATGCTGCGGGCAGTTCGCTTTGAACAACGATTTGGTTTCCGTATTGAAGAACGTTCGTTAGAATTAATCATCGAAGCAAAAGCACTTCTCAAACAGTTATCCGGTGAGAGAATCCGCAATGAATTTACTCTTATTCTCAATGAGGATAATTCCATCAGCATGTTGGACCGGATAAACCAGCTTGGTCTATTTGAATACATCTCAGCCGATCTATTTTGGAACAGTACACTCTCGGCGTTAATAAAGGATGCGTTGTCACAGCCTGTGGATGAAGAATGGGAGTTACCGGACGAGCTTGGAAACCTGCCATTGAATCATGCAATCCTTTTTCTGATCTGGCTCAGCAATTTGACAATTGAAAAAGCAGGGGCAGTATCAAGGCGGCTGTGTTTTTCTCATCACATGGAAGATGCTCTAAAGGATGCAATTACGCTTCGCCAGGAATTGCCCGCCCTTGTAAATTCTAATCCGAGTATTATTGTCAAGCGTCTCGACAGAGTGCCAACAATCGGTTTATACAGTCTCTATTGCCAGCATTTATCCGTTGAAATAGACCGTATTTTGAATAAATATGTGAGAGAATGGCGCCACATTCAGCCACTGATTACTGGAAATGACTTAAAATCAATGGGAATCAAACCCGGGCCAAGCTACGGTACCATTCTGCGTACCTTGAGAGATTCCTGGTTGGATGGAAAAATCCATAATGAACAGGATGAAAGTAAACTTCTGGAGCAGATTTTATCAACCCTTGTTGAGCAGAATCAGAATAGAAAATTGATCTGAAACAGGAAATTCAGGAACATTATGGCTTCAACCACCCGGATAAACAGGTCTAATCAAGAATTAGATAGATTTATTTTCCGTCTTCTGAGAAGAGAGGATCTCCCGGAACTGGAATGGGGAGGGGAATTTATCCATTTCCGCCGGGTTTATTTCGAAGCTTACCGGCGCAGCCTTATGGGAGAATCCTTGCTTTGGGTTATTGAACTCCCTTTATCCGGTATTGTCGGCCAGGCATTTGTACAATTGGAATGTAACCGGCCGGAACTGGCCGATGGCAAACAAATCGCTTACATTTATGCTTTCCGGATCAAGGAACCGTACCGGGGAATCGGCCTCGGGTCAAAATTGCTGCAAATTATTGAAGGGGATCTTTATAAGCAAGGCATCCATTATGTCACCCTGAATGTTGCCAAAGACAATGACCGCGCCCGGGCATTATACGAGCGTCACGGATATAAAATTGTTGCCGAAGAGCCTGGATGCTGGTCATTCATTGATCATGAGGGAAACTTGCGGGACATTGAAGAACCTTCCTGGCGGATGAAGAAGAAAATTCATCCTTAATTACCAAGTTCTTCAAGCAAATCCACCCCACTTAATCCATTCATAACTGCTTGTAATCCCTGTTTATAGGGAAACCAAAGATTAATCTCATCATCCTGCCCGATAAACCTTACCTGAACCTGCCCTTTTTGGGATCCAGGAATTGATTCCATGGGAATGTCATCGATTACCAAAATATATTCAACCAATTTATTTCCAATTTTTTCTCTTTCGGTTACTTTCTCAACCCGGGATAGGATGTGAATATCCGTTTGCATCACCAGGAATTTTATAATCCGGCCTGTTTCAGGATGGATACAATTTTCCCCATATGCTTCAGCAGTCACAGAAACCTCATTATGGTCTGCTTTCTGGAAGGCACCCTGAATTTCTAAAGATACATCCGGCAAAGGCGAGGCAGCCCACTGGTATGCACATTGGTCTAATCCGGCATCTTCCATCACCAATGGATCATTCTCGGAAAGATAATTTCTTTGCGATATCAGAATATTCCATCCATGGATTGCATAATCGATAATGGTCAATTTGCCTGAACTGCTATCAGGTTTTGACTTTTGCCATCCCAGGATTATTAAAGAGCAAAATAAAATCATGGCTCCAAGTAAAATGATAATTACAACATATCCATTTTTTTTCACCGGATGATTCCCCTTTCCCCGGCAGGAATTATAAATGCAGGTTTATCATAAATTGCCCTTGAGAATGTTAGCCATGACGATGGGCGTCCATTTCTATCCATGCTGTCACAACGGTTAATTAATGGTACTATCTGATCGATCCGGGTAATGTCCGACTCAACAATTCCAACTGTTGAATTTTTTTCCATCCTGAGATGGGCATACATTAATAAGGTTCCTTCGCGGAGCATCAGCTGGTTAAGATTCTGCAAATATTTTTCTTTCTCCCCTCCTGGAAGGCTATGGAAACAGCCAATATCAAGGACAAGATGGTAACTTCCCTGGATTAATGCAAGATTTGTAACATTTCCCAGGCGGATTTTTACCTTATCCTTCAAGTTGTGAACCTTATTCCTGGCAGATAATACTGCTATCAAACTGAAATCGACCCCACAAACATCCCAGCCTGCCATGGCTAGAGTGAGACTATTTGTCCCGCTGCCACAACCAAGGTCTAAAGCTTTCCCAGGGGGATGAACCCGAATAAATTGGATCAACTCAGGCGGTGAGACATGGGTATCCCAGGGAGGACTGCCAAAATAACTGAAATTATATTTCAACCAATTTATAATGTGCGTCATAATCGATTGTCAGGAAACTGGATCATGTTTGTAGGACACCCAGCAAATATAATTCCAAAATAATGGGTAAACTTTGTTATAATAAGGCGTGTTTTGCACAGCCAAGTTTTTCTAAACTCATAATATTTCTGCAATTTCACCTTATAACAGAAATGTTCAAAAGAAGGGTCCGAGTCCATGAAAGAATATACCACTAATTTTCTTCGAAACATTGCATTAGCCTCCCACAGCAGTGCCGGTAAGACAATTTTATCTGAAGCATTCCTGCATCACACTGGTGCCACGACACGTATGGGAAGAATCCAGGATGGTACAACAATTTCCGACTTTGATGATGAGGAAATTCGCAGGGGAATATCACTTTATACTACGGTAATCCCGGTTGAATTTGAAAATTATAAGATTAATGTATTGGATACTCCCGGGTACACCGATTTTATCGGCGAGGTGATTTCAGCGCTCAGGGTTGCAGATAGTGCCCTCATCCTGGTAGATGCCGTATCTGGTCTGGAAGTGGGAACAGAAATTGCCTGGAATTATTGCGACCAGATGAAAATTCCTCGATTTTTGATCCTTAATAAAATGGACCGCGACAATGCCAGTTATGAAAAAACACTTGAAACCGTGGCAAATTTCTCCAGTACAAGGCTGATCCCTGTTCAACTTCCCTGGGGTGAAAAAGAGGCTTTTCAGGGTGTAATTGATTTGATCAGCATGAAAGCCTACAAGGGTTCCGGTAAGGATGCAGTGGAAATTCCCGCCGAGTACCAGGAAGCAGCTGAGACAGCTCATTTAGCATTAGTCGAGGCTTCTGCGGAAGGGGATGATTCCCTGCTTGAAAAATATCTTGAAAATGGTGAACTTTCAGAAACCGAAATTGTGTTTGGTCTTAAGAACATTATTAAATCATGCAATTATGTCCCTGTTTTTGTGACATCTGGTGAAAAAGAGATTGGTATAAAACCTCTTCTGAACGCAATTGTCGGCTTAATCCCGTCACCAACAGAAATTAATCCTCCCCAGGCAGCAGGAAAATCCGGGGATGAGCAGCTTAAAGCAGATGATTCGGGACCTCTGGCCGCCTATGTTTGGAAGACTACTGCAGATCCGTTTGTTGGTAAACAAACCTTCTTCCGCATCTACTCGGGAATGATTTCATCAGACAGCCGTGTTTGGAACGCCTCAAAACAGAACGAGGAACGGTTAGGGTCTGTCCAAATCTCACGAGGAAAAGACACTTTTACCGTGAAATTGATCCATGCAGGGGATATAGGCAGTGTTCCAAAGCTTTCTGAGACTGCCACTGGCAATACACTTTGCGACAAAGCCCACCCCCTCACCCTCGCGGTTCCGGTTTACCCCCATGCATTGTTCCAGGTAGCCATCACGCCAAAAACCCAGGCGGATTCAACTAAAATCAGTCCTACTCTCAACCGGCTTACCGAGGAAGACATGACCCTAAATTGGCACCAGGAGCCGGCAACCAACCAGACCATCCTGCAGGGTATGGGCGACCAGCATATCGAGGTTGCCATTCGCCGGGCTGAGAGCAAATTCCAGGTCTATCTCGAGACAAAAGAACCCAAGGTGCCTTTCAAAGAAACAATAACCAAGAAAGGTAATTCGATGTACCGTCACAAGAAACAAACCGGCGGTTCGGGGCAATTCGGCGAGGTTCACCTGCGGGTTGAGCCGCTACCAGAGGGCGAATTCGAATTTGTAAATAGTGTTTTCGGTGGTGCAGTTTCTTCAAGCTACATGCCTGCCATTGAAAAGGGTATCCGAAGTGTCATGAAAGAAGGGATCATTGCCGGATATCCTGTACAAGGCATCAAGGTTGATGTTTATGATGGGAAAGAACACCCGGTGGATTCTAAACCAATTGCATTTGAAATTGCCGGCCGCGAAGCATTCAAACAGGCTTTTAAGGAAGCCAGTCCTGTGCTTCTAGAACCCATCATGACAGTGAATATTATCGTCCCCGAATCCAATATGGGCGACATTCTCGGTGATCTTAATACGCGCCGGGCCCGCGTTCAGGGGATGGATACCGAAAAGGGAAAATCCACAGTCACTGCAACAGTGCCGCTTGCTGAAATGCTGCGTTATACAACCCAACTTCGTTCAATGACTGGCGGTCGCGGAATATTTAAAATGGATTTAAACCATTATGAGACCGTCCCGGCTCATATCACTACTACCATCATAGAAGCCCGCCAAAAAGAAAAGAAAGAAGAATAAACACACAAATATCCTGCATTCGGGAAAGTGTTGCTGAAAATATAATGAACCGGGGCCTGGCGAATAATCCTATACCAGGCCCCGATTTTTTTCTAAATTATTGACAGGTTGGAAAAAAGATGGAAAAACTTGATGAGTTTTGGGATTTTTTGCTCTCACGGGAACCTGGAAAAATCACTGCTGCTTTCCAGAGTCTTTCAAAAAAGGAACAGGAAAATATTCATAACCATCTCAAACGCATGGTAATCGAGGAAGGCTGGCTGCCCGAACAAAGGATTTCCGCACAAATTGCGCTGAGTGTCCTTGAGAAGGCTGATATTCTATAAGCACTAATACGGGAGTAAATTTTTCGGGGAGGTAATATGAAAGTCCGTTCAATCACCCTGTTTTATAATCCTACTACCGATTCAGACTACCAGACACTGGACAGCATCGCTGAATTTACATGCCGGGTAAAAAATGCCCTCCTCCGGGCGGGATTTGATGTTCAGTCAACCCGTTTGGCAACTACCCCTTTCCCACTCGTATTAAAAGAACAAAAAATCCAGCAGGCAGTAGATTTTGCAATTAGGATGGAAAATGCAGCCAATGCAAGGGGATTTAATTATCTGGCAATAGGACCAGCAATGCTCAGCCATCCACAAAGCTACCAGATGGTACAGCCCATCCTTGCATCAACCCAAAATACATTTTTATGCGCCGAAATAGCGTCAAATAAGACTGGAATCTCGCTTAAAGCGATTAAATCCTGTGCCAATATTATTAAAGATGCATCTACCATCACAGCGGATGGATTTGCCAATTTGCGTTTTGCATGTCTGGCAAATGTAGCCTCCAACAGCCCATTTTTTCCATCAGCGTATCACGCAAGACACAAACCGTCTTTCGCGTTGGCAATCGAAGCTGCCGATATAGCCTTGGCGGCTTTTAAAGACTCTGGATCCATAAAGGTAGTCCAGAAAAACATTCTTACCGAGCTTGAGAAGCAGGCAAATAAACTGACCCGCATTTGTAAAAAAATCTCCAAACCGGGTAATATTAAATTTTCCGGGATCGATTTTTCTTTTGCCCCATTCCCAACATCAAATTGTTCTATTGCAAGCGCTATCGAACATTTTGGAGTATCTGCGATAGGCAGGCTGGGTTCTACGGCTGCTGCTGCTATTCTGGCGGAGGTTCTTGACCGGGGAACCTGGAAAAAAGCGGGGTTTAATGGCCTCATGTTCCCTGTCCTTGAGGACTCAATCCTGGCTGAGCGGAGCAAACAACAAATTCTGACAATCAAGGACCTATTATTGTATTCCTCTGTTTGCGGAACAGGATTGGATACGGTTCCCCTGCCCGGAGATATCACAGCACCGGTAATCGCATCCATCCTGCTGGATGTAGCAGCCCTGGCAATGCGGCTCGATAAACCACTCACTGCCAGATTAATGCCAGTCCCGGGGAAATTTGCTGGTGAGCCTACCGAATTTCATTTTGAGTATTTTGAAAATGGCGGCATATTGGAAGTGCCATCAGATGGTTTACAGGGATTATTTGCCGGGTCAGAGAGTTTTTCGCTTAAATCACGGATAAAAATTCGCAAGTCCCAATCCAGTAAGTTTTAACCATCAAGATGCGGTAAAATGGATGGATTAGGAAAACCTCATGAACGTTACCGTATTTGGCTCTTCAAAACCCAATCCAGGTGATCCGCTCTATCAGCAGGCGTATCAATTAGGCAAGTCCCTTGCTTTCCATAAGCACACCGTATTAACAGGCGGTTATATCGGCACAATGGAAGCCGTATCAAGGGGTGCTGCAGAGGCTGGAGGCTATGTCATCGGAGTAACCTGTGACGAAATTGAAAAATGGCGGGCTGTCGGTGCCAATGCCTGGGTAAAAGAGGAAAGGCATGTGCCAACCCTTCATGACCGCCTAATTGCTCTTATCGATGGATGTCAGGCTGCAATCGCGCTGCCTGGGGGTATCGGCACGCTCACGGAAATTATGCTCATGTGGAACCGAAAATTAATCACAGCCATCCCGGCAAAACCTCTCGTACTCCTGGGGGATGGATGGTATTCTGTGATACAAGCACTTAGAAATTACCAGGCGGAATATTTTTCATTGTCAGATGTGCAGTTGATTCATTTCGCCAGGGACAACAATGATGCTTTGGCAATTATTAATACCATCCATTAAACTTAAATAATCTTAATTAAAGGAATTATTCTTTATGTCTGAGGATAAACTCACAACCCGCAGTGAAAACTTTTCCGAATGGTACAACCAGCTCGTCCTGCGTTCTGAATTAGCAGACTATGCCCCGGTTCGTGGATGCATGATTATCCGCCCTTACGGCTGGGCGCTATGGGAAAACATCCAACAGGCTTTAGACAGGCGTTTTAAAGAAACTGGCCATGTTAATGCCGCATTTCCGCTGCTCATTCCAAAATCATTCCTGGAAAAAGAAAAGGAACATGTTGAGGGTTTCTCACCCGAGCTGGCAGTTGTCACAATTGGAGGCGGTGAGGTTCTGGAAGAGCCGTTGGTTATCCGCCCTACCTCTGAGACTGTCATCGGCCACATGTATGCAAAATGGATAAAATCCTACCGGGATCTCCCGGTATTGATCAACCAGTGGGCAAACGTAGTCCGGTGGGAAATGCGCACCCGATTATTTTTACGCACCCTGGAGTTTTTCTGGCAGGAAGGACACACCGCCCATGCCTCCTATGAAGAAGCTGAAGAGGAAACCCTGAGCATATTAGGACAATATACGGATTTTGCAGTCAATGATGCAGCCGTTCCGGTTATTCCTGGCAAAAAGAGCGATAGTGAAAAATTTGCAGGGGCACTGCATTCTTACAGCATTGAAGCGATGATGGGTGATACGCGCGCCCTGCAGGCAGGGACTTCCCATAACCTGGGTCAAAATTTTGCCAAGGCATTTGACATACGGTATCTTGACCAGAATAACCAGCTTCAATATGTTTGGACAACATCATGGGGAGTATCCACCCGCTTCATCGGTGCAATAATCATGACCCATGGGGATGACCAGGGATTAATTTTGCCACCGAAGCTCGCCCCGATTCAGGTAATCATTGTACCAATCTACCGCAATGATAAAGAAAAAGGAGATGTTCTGAGTTTCGTAGACAAGGTTAAATCGCAGCTTGGACAGTTCAGGTTCAAGGTAGATGAAAGGGAAGATCTCACCCCCGGGTTTAAGTTTAATGACTGGGAGCTGAAAGGGGTCCCGCTCAGGCTTGAAATTGGTCCTAAGGATGTGGAAAAAGAAATCGTAACAGCCGCCCGCAGGGATATTCCTGGCAAACCGGGAAAAATCGGCTTACCCTTAACGAATTTAGCGGATCAGGTGGGTTCGCTTTTAGACGAAATACAACTATCCTTATATAACCGTGCCCTGAATTTCCGCCAATCGAATATTTTTAATCCAAATAATTATGAGGAGTTCAAGGAGATAATCGACCGTGGATGGGCATTTTCCTGGTGGTGCGGTGAAAAAGGGTGTGAAGCTGTCATCAAAGAGGATACCAAGGCAACTACCCGGAATATCCCCCTGGACCAACCGGGAGGGACCGGAACCTGCATACGCTGCGGTAAAAAAGCAGACAAAAAAGCCTATTTTGCCCGGGCTTACTGATTAAGGTAGAATGCCTGCTGTTCAACTGGAAAACCTCGATGCCCAGATTGGTAGTTTAGCCTGGAAATTTACCCGTCCAGTTGAATTTCAACAATCCCTTGCTGAATTATTTACTTTTTTTGGCGAGCAGGTTTACCGCCCCGGTATCACAATCCCTAAAAATGCCGGGATTAAGTTTTATCGGGTTCCCCCGATTGTGATCATAAAAATTGAGCATAAACTTACCGAGTGGAGTAAGGAAAATCCGGATGCTGCTTTTTTACTGGCAGATCAAATCCATCGGGATACCCATTTCGAACCGAGGGTTCTCGCCGCCCATACTCTCGGTATCCTTCCTGCCGAAAAAGTTGAACCGGTCATCGAGCTGATCAAAGAGTGGGCTGTATCGGAAAATAACCGGATAATGCTGGATAGCATCTTTTTTGAGGCAAGTTTTCGGTTGCGCAATGAAGATGCCGAAAGATGGATCTCACTTTGTGAGGAATGGCTGATTTGTCCCGAAAATCGAGAAAAAAAGCTTGGGATAAGGGCATTGATTCCCCTGGCTGGTGACCGGGGCTTTATCAATTTGCCTTACATTTATCATCTCATCACCCCATTAATCATCCATCCATCGATTACTATCCAGAATGATCTTATCGATTTACTTGAAGTATTAATTACCCGTGCCCCAAATGAGGTATCCTACCTCCTGCAGGACATACTCCAGGAAAATAATGAAAAAGCCGTACAGCGTTTGGTAAGAAAATTGCTGCCCCTATTTTCTGTAAACATCCAATCCCGTATAAGACAATCTTTATCCTAATAATTGGACCCTATCTGTCCGACGTAACCCTCCAAAAACGATATTACCTTCCCCAGACCGGTATCCTCTGGTATAATCCCCAACAAGACTAGACCATTCGATGGCTTAGACTATCGAAATGGAGACTTGCTTAATATAAACGGATAATTAAAGGAGAAAGCATCTGTCATGGGTTTAACCAAGGAAGTAAAAACCAAAGTAATTGATGATTACCAGATTCATCCAACCGATACCGGATCAGTAGAAGTTCAAATTGCACTGGCTACCACACGTATAAAACAGCTCACTGAGCATTTGCAAAAATTTGATAAGGATGAATCTTCCCGGCGAGGATTGTTAAAACTCGTCGGACATAGAAGGCGCATGCTTGCTTATCTTAAGAAGACAAAATATTCAACCTATATTGAAATCGCTGAGAAATTAAAGCTGCGCAAGAAATAGGATTTTTCATAATAAACGAGCAGTTGGAGGATTTTTTCACTTCTGCTCGTTTATAATCAAATTAATAATATATATTAAACCCGCTCAGGTTGGGTATTGAAAAGTGCCCCGGATTCATTCCGTGTCAATTTTCAGTCCCTGACCAGGCGGGTAAAAAAACAAGGACAAAAAATGAAACCAGAATCACATATCTATACGACCTCCGTTGGAGGCCGTGAATTTACATTTGAAACGGGCAAGATTGCCCAACAGGCTGGGGGAGCGGTTACAGTCAGGCTTGGAGAAACAATGATCTTCGCTGCTGCCACGATGGGGGATACGCCGCGTGAGGGACAGGATTTCTTCCCGCTCTCTGTAGAATACGAAGAACGTATGTACGCCGGGGGCATCATTCCGGGATCCTTCTTTCGTAGAGAAGGCCGTCCAGGCACGGACGCAATTCTAACCGCAAGGCTGACCGACCGCCCCTTGCGGCCCTTATTCGATAATTCCATGCGCAATGAGGTCCAGATATTAATTTACTCCTGGTCCGCAGACCGGGAAAACCCATTGGATATTCTCGCAATCAATGCGGCATCCGCCGCCCTGATGATATCAGACATCCCCTGGGATGGGCCGATCGGTGCAGTGCGTGTGGGCAGGTTGGATGGCAAGTTCATAATCTGCCCGACATTTGAACAAATAGAGGCATCTGATCTTGATTTACGGATTGCCGGGACCAGCGAAGCTATTCTTATGGTTGAATGCGGCGCCAAGGAAATCTCAGAAGAAATAATGGTTGAAGCACTGATGTTCGGCCAGGATGCCTTACAATCCCTGATCCAGCTTCAGAAAAAGATGGCAGCAGAAATCGGAAAAGCAAAAAGGGAAGTACCCCTTTTCGCCACCGATAAAGCCCTCGTATCCAACATCTATGACCACTATAAATCCGAGATGGAAACAATCATGGATAACGCTGCTAACAAAGCTGAGCTCAACAGCGGGATTGATCGCCTGAAAGAGAAGGCAGTCGCTGATTTGACCGTTGAAAATGAGGATCAAAAGCCCAGCGTTGTCCAGGCGTTTGATGAAGCATACAAAAAATCCGTCAGAGACCGCATTCTCACAAAAAATCTGAGGCCTGACGGTCGTACCCTGGATCAAATACGGGATATTTGGTGTGAGGTTGGTATCAGCCCGCGTGCCCATGGATCTGGTTTATTCACTCGCGGCGAAACCCAGGTTTTAACCCTGGTTACGCTTGGATCCCCGCGCGAAGCCCAGGAAATCGATACACTTTCCCCGGTTGATACCAAACGGTATATGCACCATTACAACTTTCCACCCTTCTCTACCGGGGAAGTTAAAAACGTACGCACCAGTTCAAGGAGAGAGATTGGGCATGGAGCGCTGGCTGAAAGAGCCCTGGAACCTGTAATCCCACCTGCTTCAGAATTTCCTTACGCCATGCGCCTCGTCTCTGAGGTTTTATCCTCAAATGGATCCACCTCTATGGCATCCGTTTGCGGATCTACACTGGCACTCATGGATACAGGCGTACCTATCAAGGCTCCAGTGGCTGGAATTGCCATGGGATTGATTAAAGAAGGGGACAATTATGCCATCCTCACCGATATCCAGGGACTTGAGGATCATCTCGGGGATATGGATTTTAAAGTAGCCGGCACAAGTAAGGGCATAACCGCATTACAGATGGACATGAAAATTCTAGGCACAACTGCGGAATTATTATCCAAAGCACTGGATAAAGCAAAAATTGCCCGGTTACAGATCCTTGAGAAGATGCTGGATATAATTCCAGTACCAAGCCCCACCCTGAAAACCCATGCTCCACGCATTACTACCGTTCACATCCCTATTGAAAAAATTGGCGCTCTTATCGGACCAGGAGGCAAGAATATCCGTTCATTGCAGGAAATGACATCAGCCCGAATAGACATTGAAGAAGACGGCACAGTCTTTATCACTGCGAATAACGGTGAGAGTGAAACCATGGCCAGGGAACAAATCCTTATGCTTACCGAATCCGCCCAGCTTGGGCGAATTTATACCGGTAAGGTTGTCCGTACAACCGATTTTGGTGCATTTGTTGAAATTTTGCCAAATATTGACGGTCTGGTTCATATATCCCAACTGGACTCTGAAAGAGTCGCCAGTGTTGAAGATGTTGTTCAGCTCGGTGATGAGATTAGTGTGATGGTTACCAACATCGATTCAGACGGGAAGATCCGCTTATCAAGACAGGCTGTTCTGGAAGGCTGGACCCTCGAAGAGGCGGTTAGCCAGGACAAAGGCGGCAGATCGGGTGGTGGAAACCGGTCAGATCGCAACAGCAGCAGGCATTCTGGCAGTGGTGGTGGAAGATCTGGCGGTAATCAAAATCGAAACCGAAGAAATTAGAAAAAGAAAACCTGAATAAATGAAAAACGACCCTGGTGTGATATCGGGGTCGTTTTTTTTAATATTTTGAATTAAGTTGATGATTGCATTATTTATTTGAGTGCAGTTGGAAGCTCAGGACTATCCGGTCCGGCGATCCCCAGAAGTTGAGCTAAACTGGCACGCATCGCAACCCGATCATCCCAGAAATATTCAATTTCCCCAAAAGCCATAGACTGTTCGTGGCCTTTACCACAGGCGATTACCACATCTCCTGGCTGCGCAAGTGACAGGGCAAAACGAATTGCCTCCCCCCGATCCGGTATTCTCCAAAAATTTTTCCCTTCCTCACCGCCCTTAGAAATTGCAGCATCCGCCATCTCTGCCAGGATTGCATCTAGAGACTCCGTACGAGGGTCTTCAGCAGTGAGAATGGTAAAATCGGCAGTTTCAATCGAGCTTTCTGCCATCAAACGCCGCTTCTGGCGGTCGCGCAGCCCGGCAGAACCAAAAACAGCAATCACTTTCCCCTTTGATAAGGATTTTGCGGTTCGTAGAGCATTTATTAAAGCGTTGGGGGTATGGGCAAAATCTACAAATGCAAGAAAATCCTGCCCAAGTGAAATTCGTTCCATCCTACCTGAGACTGCGTCAAGCGAAGCAATCCCCTCATAGGCTGTCTCAGGGGAAATTCCAAGCCCGACCACTGTAGCCGTGTAGGCAGCCAGAATATTGTACACATTAAAGTCCCCCAGAAGGTGACTATCCAACTGCAGGCGGTCATTGGTCGTACGAAGCTGTATGTGCAGACCTTCCTCATCCTGCCAGTATTTTTCGGCTTTAATATCCGCATTATTGCGGATTCCATAAGATGTTTCGTTTTGTGTATTGATGGAGTGCAAAAAGTCATATGAGGCATCATCCCGGTTAAGAACTGCCAATCGGGGATTTCCGCCTTGTTTTGGAAAGGTCAAGGATAATTCCCCCAGTAATTGTGCCTTGGCCTGGCGGTAATTTTCATAAGTTTTGTGATAATCGAGGTGTTCATGGGTTATATTGGTGTAAACAGCAATATCAAATTCACAAGCAGTCACACGATCTTGATCTAATCCGTGTGATGTAGATTCCAGAACGGCATGCGTCAGCCCGGCTGAAACCATTTGATACAAATACCTTTGCACGTCCAAGGATTCTGGTGTTGTTACATGAAAACCGGTGTCAAGGACTTCATCTCCAATCACGGCATTAACACTTGTGATTATTCCGCATTTATAACCTGCGGCAAGGAGTATTCTATAAATTAAATTACAGGTGGTTGTTTTTCCATCTGTTCCGGTAACCCCGATGATACACATCTTCCTGGCAGGGTAATTATAGAACGCTGCTGCCAGGTGAGCCAACGCCGGGCGGGTGTCTTTAACATATAGATACGGAACCGGACATGATCCTGGAGGATACATGCCAACAACCGCTGCAGCCCCTCTTTCTACAGCATGGGGAATATAGGTGTGCCCATCAGAATGCAACCCCACCAGGGCGACAAATAAATTTCCAGGTTTGATTAATCGGGAATCAGCCTGAATTCCTGTTATTGGAATAGAAGGCAAATTTTCCGGTGGGTTGAGATCCACCGGAAAATATTCGAAAAGCTCATGGAGTGATTTTGTATGGTTTAAGGCCAATTAATCAATCGCACATTTTCTTAAGGAATAATTTATTGCAAACTCTGACGTAAATCCTGCAGCTGACCCGATACCGAACCATCAACAATCTGGTCCCCAACCCGGACAATTAATCCCCCCAGGATGGATGGATCCACTTTAAATGTGACAGCGGTTTTGTCCCCCGACTTTTGGAGAACCTCAGATTTTACAGTCTCCCTTTCTTCAGGTGTAAGCGGGAGTGCACTTGTAATTTCGGCATGGCTTCCCGATAATGCCTGACCTTCCAGTAATACAACCTTCCCACCTTTTACGCCGGAGAAAAATTCTTCCAACAATCTATGCTGGGAGTTCTGGTCCTGAATAAGGGATTCGCCAATTAATTTTTGGGCAGCCGAAATGGAGAGGGCAGCAACCTGTTTACGCAGATCTCCTAACAGTCGATTCCTTTCAATTTCGAGCTCTTTGCGTCCGGATAGGCGTTCCTTGTCAATTTCTATTTCCGTTTGAGTGCGCATTTCTTTTTGGAGTACTTCAGCACGGTTGGTGGCGTCTTGAATAATGTCATTGGCTTTTATGCG
The DNA here is from genome assembly GCA_963841845.1 of uncultured Chloroflexia bacterium. Lineage (GTDB taxonomy): Bacteria > Chloroflexota > Anaerolineae > Anaerolineales > Anaerolineaceae > CAVVGZ01. The sequence goes on from CAWJEG010000005.1 coordinate 27,046, forward strand.
AGCTTCTGTAATTATTTTTTCTGCATCCACCTCAGCGTTTTCACGGGCTTCAGCTGCAATTCGCGCATCTTCCAATCCTTGAGCAATTTTTTCCCGGCGTTTTTCAAGCACACTTAAGATTGGTTTGAGCACCCAAACTCTTAAGACCACGAATAAAATCGCAAAATTAAATATTTGAACAAAAAGATAACCAAGATTGATACCTAGAGCTTCCAAAGAAGTCTCCTTTCCGCTTTCTGCGATCGGGGTCTAAAATACAAACAGGATGAGCAGTGCCACAACCAGGCAATAAATTGCGATTGCCTCTGCGAAAGCAATACCAAGGATCATGTTGGTTAGAACCGTCCCCGAAGCATCCGGGTTACGGGCCATGCCCTGCACTGCACCATTAACAACAATTCCTACCCCTGCCCCGGCGCCTATCGTTCCGATCATGGCCAGTCCTGCGCCAATTAATTTTGCGGCTGCTACAATATCACCTTCCATAACGATTACAACCTCCTTGTCAACATCTATAGATCAATAATGGGTTACTAATTAATGCCCTTCTTCGTCATGAGATCCATGGGATTGAGTTGCCATTGCCATAAATACCATGGTGAGCATACCAAAAACAATTGCCTGGATTAAACCTACAAAAAACTCCAGTCCCAAAAATGCGGATTGGGCAACTACAGGAACCAGAGTCCCTATAATAAACAGCATTACAGTACCGGCAAAGATATTACCAAATAACCGGAATGAAAACGAGAGAATTTTTGCGAATTCAGAAATCAACTCAAGCAGGCCGACGGCAAAGTCAATCAAGCCAAAAACCGGCTTCTTAAAAAATGTGCTGGTATTCCAGTATTTTTTAAAATACCCGGGACCACCCGCCCGGACACCAATAACCTGGGTCATGATTACAGAGACCAAAGCCAATGCAATTGTAAAATTCAGATCGGTAGAGGTTACCCGAATAAAAGGAATGATTTGATAGCCCTGACCTTCAGGTTCTCCGGGTACAACAGTCCAGATCCCTGGAGCTATTTCACTAATTGGATGACCTTCGGCTGATTCGTGAAGTATCCCAATATTGTCCACCCCAGGGATCAGTTCCATCCAGTTTGTAATCAGGACAGTCAGGGTAATGATTGCAAAAAATGGGAAAATCGTTCTTGCCCATTTACCTGCGGTTGATTCCGTTAAATTGTAGATAACTTCCAGCATAGCTTCCAAGGCGCCCGAAATCCCGGATGGCACTAATTTTCCGGATTTTACTGCCCGGTTGACCGAAAAAACAATGCCAATTAAGATCAGATCCACAAGCAGCATGGCAACCATTGTATTGGTGAAATAGATCTCTCCCAGCAATGGAGTATTCAGGATGGGGCTCTTACTTAAATGTTCAGCGGCGATCTGAATATGGGGCTGCACCGGCGGAAAAATAGTGGAGGTTATGATACTGAGAATGATGAAAAGGAGTACCCACCATCGATTGATCCCCCATCGCCATTTCTTTTCACTTACCTGGTTTTGATCCTGTTCCAATATCGTCTCCCTCTTGATGAATTACAATTTTACCGGATTTAGAACTTAATACGGGAAACTGCCGCACGAACAATAACAAACATACCGATAATCGAAACCGGAACACTTGCTATTACAAGGATGACAGTGATGAGAGGTTTGGACTCAAATTGGCTATCCAACCAGAGCCCAAAGAACACTGCTCCCACCACAACAATCAGGGTAAAACAGCCTGCCAAACCGGCAACTGCTGCAAGCGCCAGGTTCGATACTTTATTCTTCGGGTCATTTGTGACTGGCTCTGGCGATCGCATATTTATAAAATTATATCAAAGCCAAATATGATCGTCAATAACTCAAAAATGCAAGAGATGCCATTTCAGTCAAGTTAAAACCGAAGCCAAACATAATTGTCCCAAACAGGATCACCCCAAGGATACAAAGCGATAGAGCCGCCTTTAAGGTAGGGGACACAACAATCTGATTGTTTCCTTCCTGGGAAGGCATACTGTACATGGTTTTCATGATTACCAGGTAGTAGTAGAGGGCTACAATCGAATTTAGAACACCTAGAATCGCCAACCAGGCCATATTTGCCTGCATAGCCGCAGTAAAAACCAGGATCTTTCCGATAAACCCGGCGAAAGGAGGGATTCCGGCAAGCGACAATAAGGCAATCAGCAACACGAATGCAAGGCCAGGGGAGCGACGGCTTAACCCGGCATAGGCAGAGATCTCATCGGATCCAGTGGATTTTCCAACAATATGAATCACACCAAAGGCTGCGATATTTGTAAGCAGATATGCCAACAAATAATAAGTGGCAGCAGACAATCCGAAGCTGGTACCAGCGGCAACTCCAATGAGCATATAACCTGCCTGGGCTATCGATGAGTACGCAAGCAGCCGTTTTATATTTTTTTGTGCCAGGGCAAGAAAATTACCGATGACCATACTGGCAACTGCCAGAACAGAGATTAAGATTGTCCAGAGCGGGGTAATTGAGGGATAAATTCCAGAAAATACCCGCATCAACACAGCAAAACCAGCCGCTTTAGAAGCTGTAGATAGAAAACCGGCAATGGGGGTTGGGGCACCTTCATAAACATCAGGAGCCCAGAAATGAAATGGAACTGCAGATATTTTGAATCCAAATCCAACAAGCACCAGGATCAAGGTACCAGCCATCATCACGACAGGAATTTCACCTGAAGACATGGCTGCTCCAATCTCGTAAAGCTGAGTTGTTCCAGTCAGCCCATAGATATACGAAAATCCGAATAACATCACCGTGGAGGTTCCAACCCCAAAAAGGAAATATTTTAGCCCGGATTCAACAGATTTCTTATCTGTAGTTAAAAATCCCGCCAGGATGTATAGCGGCATTGAGGTTGTCTCAATTGCCAGGAAGATCATGATCAAGTCAGCCGCGCTGGCCATCAAGGTCATGCCCAGAGTGCTGACAAGCAGTAAAGAGTAAAATTCTCCACGTCCTGAAAGCCCGGGATGGTCAATTGTAAACATACAGGTCAGAGCAGCAGCACTGATAAACAATAAACGGAATATAAAACCAGCACTGTCAACCCTCAGCATCCCACCCCAGATCAATTCCGGTTCCGAGCCGGGTTGGGCTATAAAAATACTCAGGATCAGGACAATGAGCAATCCATAAAAAACAATCCACCCTAATGGTTTGGGTTTATCTTTTCTGGCAATCAGGTCATAAATTAGAACCACTCCAACCAGAATAATCAATCCGATCTCTGGCAGTATTTTCAGCAACATCGATGTAACATCTCCGGTCATGGTTCAGATACCTCCAAGAATTACCAGGATGTGATTTACCCCGGATTGAACGATGGGTGCCATCAAAGAAGGGAACCATCCCAGCGCTATCATTGTCAGAACTAACAATCCCACAGCAACTTTATCCATGACAGTAATATCAGAAATAGGAATATAACTCTTCGGTTTTTCGATATAATCGGCGTCACTGGTAGTAACAAGCGGTTGATTATTTGCCTGGGTGGGGCCTCCAAATTCTTCGGGAAGATCACCAAAGAATACCTTTCTCACGACCAGCAGGATATAGGCTGAAGTGACCACTATTCCGATAGCTGCAATCACCGCGGCCATAGGCATGGTTTGCCAAGCACCCATGAATATCGGGAATTCTGCAACAAATCCAGAAAAACCGGGCATACCCATCGACACCAGACCGCCTACGATAAATCCAAGGGCAGCCCATGGCATAACCCGATAAAGGCCGCCTAAACGGGCTATATCACGGGTGTGGGTGCGGTCATAAACCATGCCGACGATAGCAAAAAATAATGCTGTCATCACGCCATGAGAGAACATTTGCATCCCTGCCCCCAATAATCCTTCATTATTGAGCGTGGCAAAACCTATCAGGACCAATCCCATGTGCGAAACGGATGAGAAACCAATAACATATTTGAAGTCTTTCTGGATCATGGCAATAAATGCACCGTAAACCACATTTATAGTTGCCAAAATCAGAATAAGCGGTGCCCAGACCTTTGCCCCCTCAGGCAGCAGCATTATGCCAACCCGTAATGCTGAAAATGCCCCGACTTTCATTTCCACACCAGCCAGCAGCATAGAGATAGCAGTTGGAGCAGCTACATGACCGTCGGGTGCCCAGCTGTGAAAAGGGAAAATACCGCTTAAGATTGCAAATCCAAAGAAGACGAATGGGAACCACAATCGCTGATATTCCATTGAGAAACCAGCTTTTTCCAGTTCAAGCATATCAAAAGAGTTCATACCGGAGCCAATATAAATTGCCAGTGCACCAACCAGAGCGATCACAGACCCCAAAAACAGGTATAGTGTCAGTTTCATACCACCATAATCACGCGTTTTTGGAGATCCCCACATGACAATCATCAAATACTTGGGGAATACAGCCAGTTCGAAGAAAAAGAATAAAAGGAATAGATCTAATGAGCAGAAAACGCCATAAACACTGGCAGCTAAAAACATTAAGAAGGAGAAAAACTCGCGCGGGCGGTCATCCACATTCCATGAAACAAGCACCCCGCAAAAAACTACAATCCCAGCCAAAAGTACCATCGGGACGCTGATGCCGTCGACTCCCAGGTGATAAGATATTCCAAGTGAGGTTACCCATGGGATCTTCTCGATATATTGGTACCCTGCCGCAGCAACATCATATCTAAAATAGACAAATGCTGAAAGTACCAGATTTATGATAACCGCTGTAAGTGCAATCCTTTTTATTAAAGACTGGTTTTCAGCCTTCACCAGCAAGATGATTATACCGGCTGCTATTGGTGTGAAAATTATGACGCTCAATATCGGGAAAATCATCCTTCACCTCTTAGAACCAGATCATTACAGCCCGATTGATTACAGCGACAATCCAGGCAGGCCATATTCCAATGATCAAAATCAATACCATCAATGGCGCAATTACAATGATTTCTCTCATGTTTATTTCACTAATTTTCCCGTTCCATTTTTGATTTAATGGACCATGGAGAACTTTCATAAGAGCCTTTAATACATAGGCGCCCGTGAAAAATAATCCGATCATGCTCAAGGCTGTCGCCAGGGTAAAAACCGGCCAGGCACCCCGAACCACCATAAACTCAGACACAAAACCAGCTAAACCCGGCAGACCGAGCGATGCCATGGAAACAAATATCAGGATTCCGCCATAAACCGGCAGGATAGCTGCCAGCCCACCGAACTCATTTAAATCCCGGGTATGAGCCCGATCATAAAGGACACCGACCAGGAAGAACATTCCTGCTGCTGACAGCCCGTGGGTAAACATCTGTAACACTGCCCCATTGACTGCGATTACGGCATCCTGGGTTCCGGCCGCCCAGGCAGCCGTTGCAACACCCAGGATCACAAAACCCATGTGATTAATGGATGAATATGCAACGAGTCGTTTAAAATCAGATTGGCCAAAAGCAGACAATGCCCCGAAAATTATTGCCAGGGTTGCCAATGCCGCAAGCGCTCCGGCATAATATTTGGCTTCTACAGGATAGAGCGGAAGAACCAGGCGAATGAACCCGTAACCACCCAACTTGAGCAAAACGCCGGCGAGAATCATTGATCCAGCCGTAGGAGCTTCGGTGTGGGCATCCGGGAGCCAGGTGTGGAAAGGCCAGACTGGGACTTTAATCGCAAATGCAAGGACAAATGCCCAAAATGCAATCGACTTGATCGTCTCCGCCGGTAATCCAAATACCGTTTGCCCGGCACCAATTTCTGGCCAAAGTACAAATAATTCAGGTATATCAAAGGTTCCAGTCAGGACACCAATTAACTGGATGGCGAGCAGCAGCCCCAGGGATCCACCGATGGTGTAAAGGATAAACTTGAGTGAAGCATAATTTCGATTTTTTCCTCCCCACTGGTTGATCAGGAAATACATGGGTACCAGTCCAACCTCCCAGAAGACAAAAAACATCATCAAGTCAAGCATCAGGAAAACCCCCAGCATACCTGTTTCCAATAACAGGAAAAGGATCATGTAGGGTTTTACCCGGTCAGTGATGTTGTAGGAAGCCAGGATTGCCAACGGGGTCAAAATTGTCGTGAGCAGTACGAGGGTAAGGGATATACCATCAATCCCAACATGATAATAAGCGTTCAGCTGGCTATACCAGGAAATCTTTTCTTCAAGCTGGAATCCATTGACTGTTGGATCAAATCGTAACCAGGCATGCAAGGACAGGATTAACGGGATCAAGCTGGCAACCAGCGCAATACGGCGAATTAATTGGACCCGATCACCAGGTATGAAGAGCAATACAACTGCGGCGATCGTTGGAGTAAATAGTATCCAAGACAGAAGATGAGCTTCTAATAAATCCATCCGCTACTCCCTTATTTCGTTAGTGGTCAGGCTCTGACTATAAAAAAATAAAACACAAAACTTACCAATAAAATTGTCAGCAGTGAAAAAAGAAGGTACTGCTGTACCTGGCCGGTTTGCATCCTGCGCATTGAACCACCAGCCTTTCGGGTTCCTGAGGCAATTCCATCCCCAGCCCCATTGATGACTGGTAAATCGATATATTTCCGTAAGAATAAACCAATACTCCAGGCAGCCCGCCAAATCCAGTGTAAAAATCCATCAATGATGGTTACATCAATCAACCTGTATGAGAATGTTTCAGCGAGCCAGATGGCAGGCTTTACAAAGATGATGTGATAAAGTTCGTCAATATAATATTTTTTCTCCAGGAGGTTATGAAGGGGAGCGAATGATTTCTTGAGCGGATCAACTGCTCCGGCCTCATAGTTTCTGTAAACCAGCCATCCCAGCAGCAACCCCCCCAAGGAAACAGACAGGGAAGTAATTAAAGGTACCAGGCTGTGGGCAGCTTCATGTTCCAGCTCAAATGGGTACATCGGACTGAGAAAGTTATAAAACCAGTTGGGCCATAATCCACCAATCAGCGGGAAATTTTCCGGTATTCCCAACCAACCGGTCGATATCGCAAAGAAGGAAAGAATGATCAAAGGTATTGTCATTATCCTGGATGACTCATGGGAATGACTGCCGGATTTCGTGCGGGGTTCCCCGAGGAAAGTCAGGGTTATCTGTCGCATGGTATAAAATGCAGTCAGCAAGGCAGCCAATGCAAGGACAATAAAACCAATAATATAGCCGCCACCATATGCACCCTCAAAGATAGCGTCCTTAGAATAGAATCCAGCCGTGATTAATGGAAACCCTGCCAGTGATAATCCTCCAATCAAAAAGGTCCAAAATGTGGCAGGCATTTTCTTTCTTAAACCGCCCATGTTCAACATATCCTGCGGATCAATCTCTTCCCCGGTGTGCAACAAACCGTGTTCCATACCATGAATTACGGATCCTGATCCAAGGAATAGGAGAGCCTTAAAAAATGCGTGGGTTACCAGATGGAAAGCTGCGGCAACGTATGCTCCCATTCCCAATGCAGCAATCATGTATCCCAACTGGGAGATGGTTGAGTAAGCCAACACTTTTTTGATATCATTCTGAGCAAGGGCAATAGTCGCAGCAAATAATGCCGTGAAAGCACCGGTGATCGATACAATAAACATCGTCGTGGTAAGGGGTGTACCTGGTTGCCAGCCGGCTGATAACAACGGGAAAAACCGTATTGCCAGATAAACACCAGCCGACACCATTGTCGCAGCATGGATCATGGCAGAAACCGGCGTGGGACCTTCCATTGCATCCGGCAACCATACATGTAATGGGAATTGGGCAGATTTACCAACCACACCAATAAATATGAGCAACCCAATTAATCCTGCCCACGATAAACCTGAGATTACAGACGGGGTTGAGGCAAGAGAGGAAAGAACGGTTTCATCAGCCAGAATTTCCTGGTAGCTGAGGGTTCCAGTCAGTGAGTAGAGGGCAGCCAATCCAAGCAGAAGGAACATGTCCCCCACCCTGGTGGTCAGGAAAGCTTTTACACCTGCATCACGGGCCGATTTCTTACCAAACCAGAAGCCAATCAACAGGTATGAACATAGACCCATCACTTCCCAGCCAACGAAGAGGGTAATTAAATTATCCGAGACAACCAGCAAATACATTGCAAATGCAAACAGTGAAAAATAGGCAAAGAAGCGCGAATACATCGGTTCAATGGATGGAACCTTGTGCATTTCGCCAGAGCCATCCTTTACCAGCGCACCGTGGGGCGGAAGCCCCGGTTTATCATGGTCACCTGCCGGTTGGCCAAAATTATGATACCCAACACTGTAAATAAAAATCATCAAAATGGTCCATGCCACAAAAAAAAGAGTTACAGTGGTTAATGGATCTACCTGAACACCAATTTGCAGCCAATCTTCCCCTAAAGGAAGCCAGTTGATTACAGACCGGAATGGATTTTCGGCTAGGGAATCATGCCTGTATCGCCTGGTAACAAAGCATCATGGCAATTACCCAGGACAAACCGACACCCAATAATGCCAGGATATGGCTTACTCTTCTGGAAGGATGAGTGAACAGCGAAATGAGTATGAATGCCAGAATGGGCGGAACCAGGATCAACCAGATTAATGATTCAGTAGCCATATAACCTCGCAGGGATTCCTAACCCTTTAGCAAATTTAATTCGTCAAGTATGGCAGTTTCACGACCGCGATACGCTGATATAACCAGCGCCAATCCGATAGCCGTTTCTGCAGCGGCAACAACAAAAACAATAGCGATGAATACCAGACCATTCATTTCCACGGCGTAGAGGTAGCTCCAAAAGGCAAGTAAATTGATATTAACAGCGTTGAGCATCAATTCGATGCCCATAATGACTGCAATACCGTTTTTGCGAGCCAGGACGCCAAAAAGCCCGATACAAAAAAGAGCCAGGGCTACCAATAAAAACCATGACAAAGGAATCATCATTGCCCTCGCTTTCTGCTTCTGGCTACAAATATCGCCCCTAACATTGCTGCCAGAAGCAGCACCGAGGCAATTTCAAATGGTATTAGAAAACCCATCGGATCAACAAATGATTGCCCTAGCTTGACCAGGTCTTCACCGCCCAATGGGATTGTCCGATCGGTGAGGGTAACACTAAACAATCCACTGAAGACAATCACCAGGCTGACAAATAAAACGCCCGATACCAGGGCAGCATATCGCCAGTAAGCGGTATACCTGGATCCCTCTTCAAGGCTTACCCGGCGGGTAAGCATTATTCCGAATATGATCAAAATGGCAATTGCACCAATATAAACGATGACCTGGACAATTGTTATGAAACGGGATTCAAGCAGCGCAAACAACACCGCCACACCAACCAGCGATAGGATCAGCCATAAGGCTGCATGCATGATTTTTCCGGCTCTAACAACCATAACAGCAGATCCAAGGGTTACAGCCGCTGCAATAATGAAAATAATTCGTAAAAATGTCATCAGCTTACTCCAAATGGACTAAGTCGTAGTTCGGTTGCTTCTTGCAACGGGCCGAGGGACAGGTGCCACTACAGGCCGGTATCGTTTGGCATATACGGATTGGAGAACAGCCAGTACACCAAAGAACAACACAACATTTAATACCAATAACCCGGCTGTTCTTACCAAAACCAGATCTCCCGGTAATATTTTATTGATAACTGCCGTAAGACTCACGATTATCAGGGCCAGGGGTGTTAGCAATTTCCAGTTGAAATTCAGCATCTGGTCAATCCGGAAGCGGGGAAAGCTCGCTCTGAAGGCTACCAACAGGAAATAAACAAAAAAAGTTTTTATCCAGTAGTACACAAGCCCAAGTATTGGGTATTGTTCGGCGCCCGGGCCTAACCACCCTCCCAGGAATAACGTTGAGAAGATCAATCCGACTGTAAAGGCGTGCATAAATTCGCCTACATAAAAAAAGCCGAATTTAAGTCCTGAATATTCAATATTAAAACCGGAAACCAGCTCGGAATCAGCCTCCAGGAGGTCAAATGGGGACCTGCCTACATTGGCAACTGAAGTGATGAAGAATATCAACGCCCCAACCGGAGCCATGAAGATGAACCACATATTTTTTTGCTGTTCAACAATCTCACCAAGCCCCATACTGCCAGCAAGCATTACCGGAATTAACAGGGTAATCACCATTGGAAGCTCATAAGATACAAGTTGTGCAATCACACGAAAAGCTGCAATTAGCGAGTATTTATTATTGGATCCCCATCCGGCCAGAACAATACCGATTTCGCCCAAACCACCTGCTGCGATGATGTACAGAACCCCAACGCTCAAAGGAGTTCCAACGGTTGTTTTTGTGAATGGCAGTACTGCCCAAACCATCATTACCCCGGCAACCATCAGGACTGGTGCCAGATTGAATGGGATTATATCGGCACCTTGCGGGGTTATGTATTCCTTTGTAAAAATCTTCAGCATATCGGCAAACGGCTGAAAAATTCCCCATGGACCTATGCGGTTAGGACCTAACCGGTCCTGAAACCGGCTTATGATCTTTCGCTCATACCAGATTAAAAAAATTACCCAGAGGAGGGAGCAGACCGCTAAAATCGCTGCTCCCAGGGTTATCAGGATAATATAAGTGATATCCTCTGGAACCCCCCAGCCTATTAACAAATTTTCAAGAAAATTAGTGATAAAGGTTATTGGATCGGCCAGAAAATTCATGCATCCCTCCAGGTGGCGCTAATTTGGAAATTAGGACCATTCCAAAGCATCTTTTTTCCAAATATAAATCAATCCCAATAACAATATCAGGATAAAAAAGACCCCTTCAAGGACAGCAAAAAGGGTTAACTGGTTATAGGCAACAGCCCAGGGAAATAAGAAGACCACTTCAACATCAAACAAAAGGAAAACCAGGGCATACACATAATATTGGACTTTAAATTGTACCCATGCTTCCCCAACCGGCTGGCTGCCGCATTCGTAAGTGGTCTGTTTTAAACTATTGGATTTTTTGGGGCCAATTATCCCTGCCATAGTAATGGCTGCAGCAGGGAAAAATAATGCAAAAAAAATAAAGATGCCGATGTAAAGCCAATCACTCAGCAACATAGGCGCTCCTTGATGGAATTATTTTTACTATCTAATTATTTATACAATATACAGGTTATCCAATGTGCATTTTATCACAATTAGTATGAATTTAATCATATTTTATTTTGTGTCCAACCAGACGTTCAATGAGCCGGTTGGTCTTATTATCCCATAAAGAGAATATAAGAAATAATCCAAATCCGGCTCCGAATACCGCCAGGTACCGTGCCACTGCTGATGTGATACCCAAAATCAAAATGGCCCGGATTTCTATTGGAAAAATGACCAGTGGTATCCGTTCAACCTGGCCTTCCCCTTTTGGATAAAGGTTCAAAAATACCCAGAGATTCCCCCGATATGTCCCGGCAGTTTTTGGGTTAACTTCCCATAGAAATATATTGTCATGGGTTTCAATCAGCGGCGCCTGGACTGGATCGACCGGAGACAATTCCATGCCTGGAACATCCAGGCGTGTTTCAATGTATATATCGTGAGTTTCAAAAAGGTTACGGGTTTGCGGGGAATTGATGACAGGCTCGTCTTCAGGGTTGATTACTTTAAGAGTCAGTTTCACCTGATCCGAGTTTCCAATCCAGATGGTTTTTGGAAAATCGATAATCACTTCCCGATTTTCAGGAAATTGCGAAAATGTGGGAAGTTCCTCAACGATATTGTTTGGGATTACCGTGGTTGGTGCGCCGGAAAGGTTATCCGAGTTAACAGGAAATTTATCATTTCGTGTTGATGCGCCCCCGGCGTTGATTGTCGCCTGGTTGCAGCCAGCCGCTAAAATAAAGATAACACCTATAAGGAAAAAAACCAAAGATTTACCCATCACACCCATAGGAGTTATAAAAAAGGATATTCCACAAGAGATGGGATAACCATTACCGGGACAACCAGAGTCGGCATCGGTATCAGTTGAGATTCCCGGCGTCCTGGCAAACTGGAGAGTATAAACAAGGAAAATGACATTAGCAGGAGGACAACCGCCAGGATAATACGGTTTTTTTTGTTCAAATATACCTCTAAGTTACCGGGATGGAAAATTCAATGATCATTTTTATAGATCGGCAGGTTTTCTTTCCAACCGCTTGGCTTCCTCCCAAAGCAAGTCCATTTCTTTCAGGGATAATTCACGCATCACTTTTCCCCTGCGGTTGACGCTGGATTCGATATACTGGAAACGACTGCGAAAACGAGAATTAGCCAGACGGAGAACACTTTCTGCATCCAGCTTTTGCCAGCGGATGACATTAACTATTGCAAACAGTAAATCCCCAAACTCATCCTCCAGCTCTTTGGAATTAGCCGATCGTTTTACCTCATCCAGTTCTTCATACACCTTGGACCAGGCATCCTCGATTCTTTCCCAGTCAAATCCAACCCTTGCCGCCCTCGCCTGAATTTCCTGAGCCTGCGCTAAGGCAGGAAGAACAGCTGGAACACTTTCCAGCATCCCCCTAAATTCCCCATTATTCTTTTCATCCCTTTCAAGTCGCTTTAAATCCTCCCATTTTTGTAAAACCGTTTCAACTCCGCTTGTCTTTTCATTTGAGAATACGTGGGGATGACGGCGGATAATCTTAGCAGATATGCCATTGATGATATCCGCCATTGTGAACTCTCCGTATTCCGATGCAATTTGCGCATGCAGGACAATTTGTAACAGGATATCGCCCAGCTCTTCCTCGATCGCCGCTGTATCATCTCTATCCAGGGCGATGAGCGCTTCATAAGTCTCCTCCAACAGGTTATTGCGCAGTGACTGGTGGGTTTGTTCACGATCCCATGGACAACCCTGCGGAGCACGAAGATGGGCGATGATTTCCTGGAAGGATTCAAATGCCGTATTTTCACCCAGGGGAGGCAGATAGAGCACACTCATCAAACCAACGTGATCCGTCCGGTCAATTTCATACAAAGCCATTTCCTCAACCAGTGTCCGGGAAGTGCCAGCGTTATGCACCAGCTGAACCCTGTGCTGGTCCGGATAGGCAGCCATCAATGTTAGTTTGACATCTGAGGCAACCTGGCGGGAATAAATTTGGGATATCAATGCAGGAAAAGACGGTGGAAATTTTGGATGGTGATGGCGGGCAATCTCTAAAGCATCCAGTAGAACTAAATTATCAAATGGATCTATATTTAGAACCGTGAATACCGGTTCGAGAAAACTCAATCCGTCCAAGATTCGGACGGGTATACCCTGCATTTTTGCCCGTTTTATAATTTCCGGGGATGTAATTTCTGCTACCAGCGGATGACCGGGTACCGCATAGGTCACCCCACCCGGTTTGCCGCCCAATTCCAATATTCTTCCAATTATCGTTTCGTAAACGTCCTCAAAGGTTTTTCCATGATCATAAATATCATCGAATCCAATAATTTTCAATGAAGGGGGCAGATCCACGACAACTGGATGATGGACTGTTCTTAGATAGATCTCCGGAATATTTTCAAGCCACTCCCAGACCGCCCTAGTTACAAGACCTGTCTCCCCCGGGCCTAATCCAACCAGGGTTATTCCACGATCCCAGTTTAAATTATTCATAATAACATATCCTTTGGGTCACTCTCCATGCCAATCTTAGCTAATTATAAAGGCGGAAAAGGGAGAAAATGATGCATAAAAAATTAGAATAATTCCCTTCGCATCTCCTGTGACCTTTAATTAAAAACCTCTCACAGAATAAACTGTGAGAGGTTCCAGTCAAATCTCAGGTGTTGTAATGCAAGGAACAAATATACAGGATTTAACGTTTTGTGTAGGTTGGCGCCTTGCGGGCACTCTTGAGGCCTGGCTTCTTACGTTCCTTGACGCGCGGGTCTCTTGTGAGCAAACCAAACTTGCGCAGTTCGGCGACATAGTCGGGGTTGATCCTTAGAAGGGCACGCGCAAGCCCTAATTTAACTGAATCGGATTGGCCTGTCACACCGCCACCTTCCACTTTAACAGTTACATCATAAATTTTACTGTTAATACCAGTTGCGTTAAATGGCCTAAGAATATTCTCCTTATCACCAATACGCGGGAAATATTCTTCCAGTGGTTTTCCATTTACAGTAATATTTCCTGTACCGGATAATATCCGGACACGAGCAGAACTCTGTTTTCTTCTTCCAATACCCTCATAAAATTGTGCAGCCATTTATCTTTTGCTCCTTACTTGGTAACCGGTTGCGGTTGTTGTGCTTCATGTGGATGAGTGTTTCCTGAATAGATTTTTAATCTCTGGATTAATTTTTTGCCCAAACGATTGTGAGGCAGCATACCTTTTACAGCTTCTCGAACTACCCGTTGAGGATTGGTCCTCATCAAGTCTCCCAGGCTGGCCGTGCTCAATCCACCTGGATAATTTGAATGTCGATGATAGAGCTTATCCACCAGTTTCTTCTGTGAAATATTCAGTTTGCTGGCATTAATCACCACAACAAAGTCACCCATATCCACGCCCGGGGTAAAAGTGGGTTTGTGTTTACCCAATAAGTAGCTAGCTACCTCTGTAGCCATACGGCCCAGGCTTTGTTCATTAGCATCAATGACAATCCAGTCCGATTGAGGTTTTCCTTTTATAACGTAGGTTTTTTCCACGCCGTCATCTCCCAAATTCAATAAATTTCCTGAAATAATTGATGCAATTCATTCTTCATAATAGACTCTCTCCAAATACAATCCACTTGCTGGAGCAAGCCCTTTTATTTTCAATTCTTTATTTCTTAATCCGGCATCCAGTTGATCCACATCTATCTTATGGGACGCAGCAATCACTTGTTGAAAAACAATTCTGCGCACCATGTGGTATAAAAAGGCATTTGCCTTGATTTGATATTCAATGCCTTGATTTTTGAAAGTCCAATATGATTCAAAAACCGTGCGGATTGTGGATCCATTCCGCCGTACCGGGCTCCCAAATGCAGAGAAATCATGTGTTCCAATAAAGAGTTCGGCGGATTTTTGTAATAGATTCCTATCCAATTCCGGCCAGACCCGCCAGCCATATCGTTCTTTCAACGGATTTCTCAGCGGATCACAAAACACTTTATAGCGGTATGACCGGGCGCAAGCATCATAGCGGGGATGAGCATCCTTCATGGCTGCATGCCACCGCTCTTACGGAGATATCTCGAGGCAGGTATGCATTTATTGCATTGCACAGATCACCGGTTGAATGTCCCCAATCCAGGTCGATTTGAACAACCTGTCCTGAGGCATGAACCCCAGCGTCTGTACGGCCTGCAGCAAGGATTGTGCTCTGAGTCCAGCCCAATCGTCGCAGTGCTGTTTCTAATGCCTTTTGGATGGTTGGTTTTTCTTTCTGGCGTTGAAAACCAGAATAATTTGTACCATCATAGGCAAGGATCAATTGGTAACGTGCCATTTTAATCCGGTGTCGCTACCGGACTTCTTTATTTCTCAACCAACTCCAAAAGGACCATCTCAGTTGCATCCCCAAGCCGCGGACCTAATTTGAACATACGTGTATAGCCGCCATGACGGTTGATGTACCGTGGTCCAATATCGTCAAATAATTTCTTCACGGTATCAGGAGCATTTCCTAAGCGGGAAGCCACTAGACGGCGTGCATTCACCTTATCTATCTCTGTAGCCGCACCGCTCTTTATGGCAATATTGATAATATTTTCTGCCTCACCGCGAATTGACAGCGCTTTTGCCTGGGTTGTGCGGATGCGCTCATGGGTAAAGAGCTGACACATCATGGTTCTGCGCATATTTTTTCGGTGATCTTTGGAACGGTTTAGTTTATAACCTTTAACTTGATGTCGCATGTTTATTACTCCAATTCCGGTTCTTCCTCGACCAGATAGTGTTTTTCCTTCATTTTTTCACGAAGCTCTACCAGGCTTTTTTCGCCAAAGTTCCGGATGGACATCACCGCTTCGTCGCCTTTTTCCAATAATTCCAAAACATCGCCGACAGTGGTAATTCCTGTTCTCTTTAAGGAATTAAAAACCCTGACCGACAAATCGAGGTTCTCAATCGGTGTTTCAGCTGCTTCACTTGTAAGATGAGATCCAGTTGTTTCAACTTCCACACCCACTAACAATGACTCCTCAGACAATCCAGAAATCAGCCGGAAATAATCAATCAAGACTTTTGACGCATTACTCAATGCCTTTTCTGGTACGATCGTTCCGTCTGTCCAAATTTCCAGCAACAGGCGATCATAGTTCGTGCTCTGACCTACACGGGCACTACTTACCGTCCAATTTACACGGCGAATAGGGGTATAAATCGCATCCATTGGGATTTCTCCGATTGGAAGGTGGCCAATACGGTCATTTGCCGAAACATAACCACGACCACGCTCAACCGTCAAATCGATCCCCAACTTCGTATTGCTGTCATCAACCGTGAATAGATATAACTCAGGATTGACAATTTCCACTTCGGCCGGTACCTGAATATCCGCTGCAGTGACAACTCCCTCGCCGCGAACTTCCAGGTGTAAATGGGCATAATCGACATCGTGCAGCATCATGCGAAGTTGTTTAATTTGAAGCATGACCTGTACAACATCTTCCCGGACACCCGGAATATCGCTGAACTCATGCAGGACATCCGTTACCCGTATGGATGTTACTGCTGCACCTTCCAAAGAAGAAAGGAGGACGCGCCGGAGAGAATTTCCCAGAGTAACCCCATACCCTCTCTCAAGAGGACCAATATTAAACTTACCATAATTGCGAGCCTCAGCTTCCCGCTCGACTTTTGGAGTAACCATACTCATTAGAGTTGTCAACATTCACCCCTTTCTGGTGATGTTTCCACTAATTCACCAAAAAGAAAATTAGCGTGAATAATACTCAACAATCAACTGTTCGTTCAAATTACCGTCGATTTCGCCACGCTCCGGCAGTCGTAATATTCTTCCACTCATACTGGGAAGATCCCTGTCTAACCACATGGCAGCTGGTCTTTTTTCCGCCAGATCAGGCATTTCTTTAAAGAAGGGTTTACTGCGTGAGCCTTCACGAACACTCACTGCATCACCCGGTTTGAGTACCATTGAGGGGATATCTGTCCGGCGGCCGTTTACAACAAAATGTCCGTGAGATACCAACTGCCTCGCCTGGCTGCGATTTTCCCCAAATCCCATTCGATAAACAATATTATCAAGGCGGAGTTCCAAAATCTGCAACAGGTTTAAGCCAGTCAAGCCGCGTTTAGTAATAGCAAACTTAAAATAGCGCCTGAATTGTCTTTCGAGGATTCCGTATTCACGGCGGGCTTTTTGTTTTGCACGCAGCTGCCGCGAATAGTCAGATGCCCTTTCCCCACGGGATACTCTGGAACGACCATGCTGTCCAGGAATAAACCCACGTTTCTCAAATGCACACTTCTGTGTAAAACAACGTTGTCCTTTGAGAAACATCTTTTCGCCTTCTCGGCGACATAATTTACAAACTGGTCCAATATATCTTGCCATTAATACCTCTCACTTTATACACGGCGTTTCTTGGGTGGCCGGCAGCCATTATGGGGTACCGGTGTGATATCTGATATTGAACGTACCTTTACCCCTACCGACTGGATGGCACGAATTGCAGATTCACGTCCCGGGCCAGGTCCCTTTACGATCATATCTACTTCCTGGACGCCCATATTCTGGGCTTCTTTCATAGCTTGTTCTGCAGCTAAACGTGATGCAAAGGGGGTGCTTTTCCGGGAGCCTTTAAATCCGGCTGACCCTGAACTTCCCCAGCAAACCGTATTTCCCTGTTTATCGGTAATGGTCACAATTGTATTATTGAATGATGCATAAATGTGTACCTGTGCCGATGCCAGGGTTCGTTTGGCTTTGCGTGAAGTTGCCCCACGCCGTGTCGTTCTTACACTTTTTGCCATTCTTATTTCTCCAAATAGATCTTATTGACTTAAGTAACCCTCTGGAATTTCATCTTACAGAAATGCCAACCAGAAATTGGGAAGGAAGGTTATTTCTTGGTTGCGCCTCTGCGACGTCCGCGACCGGCTACAGTTTTCTTGGGGCCTTTTCGAGTACGGGAATTGGTCCGGGTGCGCTGACCTCTTACCGGTAATCCTCGACGATGGCGCAAGCCACGATAACTGCCGATTTCTATCAGCCGTTTAATATTCATCTGAATCTCACGCCGCAGATCACCTTCCACCTTGTAGTTGCCACTGATGGACTCACGCAGAGATCCAACTTCATTCTCGGTGAGGTCTTTTACGCGAGTATCAGGATTCACTCTGGACGAATCAATAATCCGGCGGGCACGACTGGGTCCTATCCCAAAAATATAGGTCAAGGCCACTTCAACACGTTTATTTCTTGGTAAATCTACACCTTCAATTCTTGCCATGGCTCATCATCCCTGTCGCTGCTTATGCTTTGGGTTATCACAAATAATAAAAACAATGCCTTTTCGTTTTACAATCTTACACTTAGCACACCGTTTTTTCACGGATGTAGTGACCTTCATATGAATATCTCCTTTATGTTACAGCCTGCCACAAACTATTTATTATAACACAACAACTTTAATTTATTGGACCTTTAATTTGAGCCGGCGCATTGCCGTTTGACAACAAAGTTAGAATTTCCGGTCCATCTTTCTTGATCGCAACGGTATGTTCAAAATGGGCAGTGTTGGAACCATCTTTTGAAACAACCGTCCAGCCATCCTGTAAAACTTTGGTATCCGGTGTGCCCACCAGAACCATTGGCTCCAATGCTATTGTCATACCTTCCAACAGGATCGGTCCCCTCCCCGGAATTCCGTAGTTCGGTAGTTGTGGACCCTCGTGCATTTTTTTGCCCACACCATGACCTGTGTATATCCTGGTTACAAAAAAACCATTCGATTCAATATATTTTTCTACCGCATGTGAGACATCACCAATTCGGTTTCCTAAGACCATCTTTGAAATTCCGATATAGAGAGCTCTTTCTGTTACCTCTAACAACTTGCGTGCCTCTTTAGAAATTTCTCCCACTCCTGCGGTGAAAGCAGAATCTCCAACATACCCTTCATAGACAGTCCCACAATCAACGGATACGATATCGCCTTCTTTCAGCTTTCGCTTACCAGGAATACCATGTACCAACTCGTCGTTTATGCTGACAGTGGTACTTGCAGGGTATGGAATCGGACTCCCATAATTTTTAAAGGGCGAAAAAACATTATATTTGTTTAATACATCTTCGGCTGCCGCATTCAAATCGGCTGTAGTTATGCCGGGTGCAATAATTTCATGGACTGCTGCTAATGCTTCAGCATTGATTCTGCCGGCTATGCGCATTTTTTCAAGCTCTTTTTCACTCTTGAGCGTTACTTGACTATCCCAGGACATTAAAGAGCCTTCTTTATATCCCTCAACAATTGGTTCGAAACCTCCCCAATTTCCCGAGTTCCATCTACAGAAATGACCAATCCATTATTTTCATAATATGCAATTAATGGGGTTGTCTGTTGTTCGTAGACAAGAATCCGCCTGCGTACGGTTTCCTCTTTATCATCATCCCGCTGGTAAAGTTCTGAACCATCTAAATCACAAACCCCTGGAACTTTGGGTTGATTATTAATGACGTGGTACACATGTTCGTTTTCCCGGCAGACTCTACGTCCAGATATTCGCTCAACTAACATCTCACCCGGAACAGTAATCAAAGGAACACAATTCACCTGACCACCTATTTCAGCCAATATCTTATCCAATGCAATGGCTTGTTCTGGTGTTCGCGGAAATCCATCCAATAAAGCCCCTTTTTTACAATCCGGGCGATCCAGGCGGTCTTTTATCATTTCTATGGTCACATCATCAGGTACCAGCTCACCCCGTTCGATGTATTCTAGTGCTATTTTCCCTAGTTCCGATTTATTTTTCAGATTTTCCCTGAAAATATTCCCGGATGAAATGTGAGGGATATTAAATTCTTCAGAGATCCGGGCTGCTTGTGTCCCTTTTCCTGCTCCAGGTGGTCCAAGAAGAATGATGTACGTTGGCATCCGATTATCCCTTGATCAGACTTTCATCGTAACCGTGCAGCTTCAATTCTGTCTCGATAATCGTGAATGTGTCTCTAACCACACCAACCACGATTAGAAGTCCGGCTGCAGAAATCAGGAACAAACCAGATTGTTGTGCACCAACCGGGAGCATCAAACCGAGTATGTATGGAAGTACAGCCACAAAGCCGAGGAATACCGCACCGACGAGTGTAATTCTGCGTTGAACTTTGGTCAGGTAACGTTGAGTCGGACCGCCGCGGGTGACCCCGGGAATTTGGGCGCCCTGTTTCTTTAGATTTTCTCCATAATTCTGCTGGGCAAAAAGGACATCCGTATAGAAAAAGGTGAAAAGCACCACTGTAAGGAAATATATGAGTGAATACCACATGCTTCCACCGCCAAATACCTGGGAGATGGTTTGTGCAAAATTACTAATCCATTCAACCGGCGAATTTACAAAATAGCTGGCAAGTATTGCCGGGAATGTGAGGATGGCTTGAGCAAAAATGAGGGGAATCATGCCAGCCATATTCACCATCAATGGCAAACTGCTGCGAACCGGCATAGACATCCGGTTTCCCACTCGTCTTCCTGGGAACAACACCGGGACATGCCGCCGTCCTTGCTGGACAAAAACGATTGCAAATATGATCAGCAGCAATAGGACCACTATCAAAATCAGCATCCACCAGCCATTTTGTTCATCACTCAGTAATCCAAGTAATCGGGTGGGAATTCCAGTAACAATACCTGAGAAAATAATCAAGGATAATCCCTGATTTGGAATGCCGTATTCGGATATTAATTGTCCTAGCCAGATACCAAACATTGTTCCAGCAACCATGGCAAATATAGTGGATATGGTTGGTAAATAAGCTCCACTGGCAAATCCGAAGTTATCCAAAATTGACTGTCCGCTGCCCATCGCATTGAAAATATTGATCTGACCAATCGCCGACAGGGCTGCCATCGGAACTGTCAGGATAACTGTCCAACGCTCCATAAATTTCTGGCCTTCGCGGGGATTATCTTTCATCCTCTGTTCAAGGGCAGGAATAATAGGCACCAACAGCTGCAAAATAATCTGGGCTGTAATATATGGATAAACACCCATTGCTAGAACGGAAAATCTCGAAACAGTACCCCCAGAGAGCATATCCAGTAAATTGAATAGGTTTCCGGCAGCCCCGCCACTCTCGGATAAAGCCTTTAGAGCCTCGGTATTGATTCCAGGAACCGGGATATTGGCTGCCAGGCGGTAAATTACCAACAATAATAATGTGATCAGTAATTTGGTGCGTATGTCTTCAGATTTCCACAAATAGCGCCAAGGGGAACGCTTCATCTTATTCTCTCCTCATCGGGTTTCTTCAGGCTATTATTTCCACACTACCACCAGCAGCCAAAATTTTCTCTTTGGCGCCTTTTGAAACTCGATGAACTTTGAATTTCAGAGCTTTATCCAACTCACCATTGCCCAGGATGACAACAGGATTCTCCGGTTTATTAATAATTCCATGAACAAGCAGGAGCTGCGGGTCAATCACGGTTGAAGATGCAAAATCATTCAACTGTCCCACATTGACTTCATTAAATTCAACCTGATTAGGCGGTGTGAATCCTTCGCCCCGAAGGAATGGAAGCCGGCGGTAGATTGGCAGGTTCCCACCCTGGCGGTACAAATGTCCGCCTGATCCAGCTCTTGAGTTTTGGCCTTTGGTTCCACGCCCGCTGGTTTTACCCTGTCCGGCTGCGATACCCCGCCCAACTCTCCTGCGGTTTTTCTTTGCGCCTTCGTTATTTATTAAATCGTTCAGCTTCATTTCTCAACCTGTTTTTCTACAACAACTAAATGGATAATCTTTTCGATCATCCCTCGAATTTCAGGGGTATTGGGCTGTGCAACCGTCTTATTTATCCGGCTTAAACCCAATGCCCTGGCGGTAGCTTTCTGATTCTTGGGGTAGCCAATTGCACTTTTTACAAGTGTTATCTGCAATATTTCTGGTTTGGCTGGTTTTTTAGGCATTCTTCCTCCGAATCCAGAAAGGCGACATTTCGTCCACAGGTTTTCCACGCCGAATTGCCTGTTCCTTTGGAGATTTCAACTGGTCTAAAGCATCAAATGTAGCCTTAACCACATTTAATACATTGGCGCTGCCAAGCGACTTTGTCAAGATATCCTTAATGCCTACAGCTTCAACAACTGCACGTACCCCGCCAGCAGCAATAACACCAGTTCCCTGGGACGCCGGTTTCAATAAAACCTTGGCTCCAGATACATGGCCAATCACCTCGTGAGGAATGGTTGTATTAAATACATTCACACTTCGCATATTATTGCGGGCGCGGTCTGTTGCCTTACGCATAGCATCCGGAACCGCATTGGCTTTTCCAACCCCAAGCCCAACATTACCGTTGTTGTCTCCAACAACCATGGTTACTCTAAATTGGAACCTTCTACCACCTTTTACCACTTTGGCGACGCGGGCAATCTCGATTACTCGCTCATCATAAAGTGATTCCATCGTTTGAAAATCCATCTTCTCCATGTAGTGGTCCTTTTACTTTTCTAAAATTCGAAAACT
Organism: uncultured Chloroflexia bacterium; assembly: GCA_963841845.1. GTDB lineage: Bacteria > Chloroflexota > Anaerolineae > Anaerolineales > Anaerolineaceae > CAVVGZ01. Next base: position 49,680 of record CAWJEG010000005.1, read on the forward strand.
AGAAATCCAAGCCAGCTTCTCGAGCAGCATCAGCCAAAGCTTTAACCCTACCAACATACTGGTAACCACCCCGGTCAAATACCACTTTAGTGATATTTTTTTCCTTTGCCCGTTCACCAATCAATTTCCCAACCATTTTTGCCTGTTCCATCTTGGGAATATCGACTGTTTTCTGACGTAATTCTCGATCGATACTCGAGGCAGAAAGTAATGTACTGCCAGCCTGATCATCAATTACCTGAACATAAATGTCTGTCAAACTCTTAAAGACATTCAGGCGGGGAACCTCAGGGGTTCCTTGAATTTTTTTACGTACACGTTTATGACGCCTTAGTCTTGCAACATTTCGGTTTTTAATTGCCATAGGATTCCACCTCTACGCTTTCGCTTTTCCAGCTTTTCCAGCCTTGCGCCGTACTTTTTCACCCAGATATCGTATTCCCTTGCCATGGTATGGTTCGGGGGGGCGGATACCACGAATATTGGCAGCTATCTGGCCAACTTGCTCTTTATCTTTTCCAATCACTTTGATTTGACGGGTTTTCACATCCACATCGAAGGAAATGCCCTCAGGAGGTACTATTTCCACCGGATGGGAATACCCAACAAGAATTACCAATTTCTTGTCTTTCAATTCTGCCCGGTATCCTACACCTTCAATCTGCAATGTTTTTGAAAAACCCCCGCTTACGCCAGTTATCATATTATTAATAACACTGCGGGTTGTTCCATGCAGAGCCCGAATGCCAGACTCATCTGACTGCCTTTTTAATAAGCAGCTGATCATCTTCCAGAGAAACTGCCAGTTCCGGAGAAAATGTACCGGACATTTCTCCGTTAGGTCCCTTAACAACAATCTCGTTATCCTTCAATTTAATCTCTACACCCGGGGGTATAGAAATGGGCAATCGACCAATTCTAGACACTTTTTATTCCTCCTTAATTATCTCGGGTTACCAGACCTTGCAGAGAATTTCCCCGCCAACACCAAGCTGTTTAGCCCGATGTCCGGTCATGACACCCTTTGGAGTTGTAAGGATCGCAATACCCATTCCTGAAAGCACCCAGGGAATCTCCTGTTTGTTGGTATAGACTCTGCGACCTGGTTTGCTCACTCTTGCCAATCCATCAATTACAGATTTACGTTCCCTGCGTTCGCCAACATATTTTAAGCGCAGGCGTAAGATCTTTTTATAGGCTATCTCTTCTTCGGAGACATCATAATCTTCGATGTAGCCTTCTTCTTTCAGGATACGAGCAATTTCAATTTTTAAATTCGAGCTTGGCATCGCAACGACAGCACTGCCATTTAATATGGCATTTCGAATGCGAGTTAACATATCACCAATTGGATCATTTACACTCATTAGAAAATCCCTCCAAATTTACTACCAGGATGCTTTACGAATGCCGGGTATTTGGCCCATTAAGGCTTTTTCACGCAAGCAAATACGACACAGCCCAAAGCGACGATAATAACCACGGGGTCTACCACAAATTTTGCAACGATTTACAACCTGGTTGGGGTATTTCCGCCGTTTTTCACGGTTAATCATAGATTTTTTTGCCATATTAACCCTTCCTGAAAGGCATACCAAGTAAATCCAACATCGTGGTAGCCGCATCATCTGTTAATGCACTGGTTACGAAAGTGATTTCCATCCCGCGCAATTTATCAATTTTGTCATAAGCAATTTCCGGGAATATTAGTTGTTCCCTGAGTCCAAGCGTATAATTGCCATGCCCGTCAAAAGAATTTGCTGAGATTCCACGGAAATCACGCACACGGGGTAGTACCACATTGATCAGGCGATCAACAAATGACCACATTCTTTCACCACGCAAGGTCACTTTTATTCCAATTTCTCGCCCTTCCCTCAATTTAAAATTTGCAATGCTTTTCTTGGCTTTTGTTACAACCGGTTTTTGTCCGGTTATCTGGGTAATATCACTCAGGGCAGCTTCAAGTGCTTTAGGATTATCCATTGCCTCACCCATGCCAACATTTACAACAACTTTTTTGAGGGTTGGAACCTGCATGATGTTGGAAATACCATGGTCCTTCATCATTGCAGGAACTACTTCGTCTAAATATTTCTGTTTCAACCTGTTCATTTTCAACTCCAAGGCAGATGGACTATTCGTCAATAATTGATTCACATTTTTTACAAACACGCGAGGATTTTCCAACTCCCCTGGATAACCCAATTCGAGTGGTCTTGTTGCATTTTGGGCAAACCAGCATCACATTCGAAAGATGGATTGGTGTTTCCAACTTTAATTTGCCGGGGTTTATGGTACGACCCTTAGATTGCACCTGTCGCTGATGTTTGGTATGCAGATTGACACCCTGGACAACCAGCCGGCCTTCATCGGGGTGAACTTTGATAACTTCACCTCTTTTACCCTTGTCGTCAGTTGCACCGCTGATAATTTCTACAGTGTCGCCTTTTTTAATATTTGTATTCATTCAAATAACTCCTGTACTCCTATTTCTTACAATACTTCCGGCGCAAGCGAGACAATCTTGAAGTAACCTTTTTCCCGCAACTCGCGAGCAACAGGGCCAAAAATACGTGTTCCCCGTGGGTTTTTTCCATCTGTGTCTAAAATGACCGCAGCATTATCATCAAAACGGATGGTAGAGCCATCCTGGCGGCGCCATTCTTTGGAAGTACGAACTATTACAGCTTTTACGATCTCACTCTTTTTGACATTACCTTGTGGTGATGCCGATCGCACTGAGCATATGATTACATCTCCAACATGTCCATAGCGCCGTCTAGTTCCTCCCGTAACCTGGATCACCAGAACTTCCCTTGCGCCTGTATTATCAGCCACTTTTAAGCACGTTTCCTGCTGAATCATTCCTTCGCTCCTAGTTCGAGTTCAATTTCCACAGATTCCCTGTGTAAAATCTCCTGGACAACCCAATGTTTTTGTCGAGAGAGTGGCTGGCTCTCAACAATAACCACCTGATCACCAACCTGGCAGCCCATTTCGTCATGAGCCATGATATTCTTGGAAGAATTCACGACTTTTTGATAAACCGGGTGCTTATATTTTCGCCCGATTTTTACGGAGACTGTCTTATCCATTTTGTTACTGGTTACAACACCAGTGATTCTCCGACGATTATTCATTTCGCACCTTCCTGCTCTTCCGCTATTTCCCGCTCACGGAGAATTGAAGCAAATCTGGATATGGAGCGGCGGGTTTGTTTTATACGGCTTGTGTCGGTCAACTGTCCGGTAATAACCTGAAATCTCAGGTTCATCAGTTCCTGGCGGGTATTTCCAAGTTTTGTAATTATTTCTTGAGTGGACAATAGTCTTATCTCAGCGGACTTCATGACTGCTCTCCTGTAAGATCAGGCCGTTCTGTAACCTTAGTTTTTATGGAAAACTTATAGGTTGCTTGCCGCAGTGCTTCGATTGCAATATCTCCCGGTAAACCACCCACTTCAAACATGATCCTACCTGGTTTTACAAGAGCAACGTAATATTCCACATTACCCTTTCCTTTACCCATACGTGTTTCAGGGGGTTTCTGGGTATAGGGTTTATCCGGAAATATTCGAATCCATAATTTTCCACGGCGGCGCATTCCACGGACAATTGCCCGGCGGGCTGCTTCAATTTGCCTGGCAGTTACCCATCCGGGTTCAAGAGCCTGCAAACCATATTCTCCCATTGTAACTTCCGCACCTCGCAGGGCTTTACCAGTCATGCGCCCGCGCATTACTTTGCGGTATTTAACTCGTTTTGGCATCAACATAATACAACCTCTTTCAAGCCACCTCTAGTTTAATTACCAGGTGGGATGTTTTATTCGCTAACGTAAACACCCTCTGTGGATTCAATTTTTTCTTCTAATTCAGGTAATACTTCCCCAGTGTAAACCCACACTTTAATGCCAATCTGGCCATAGGTAGTGCTGGCTTCTGTGCGGGCAAAATCTATATTTGCCCGTAATGTTTGCAAAGGAACACGACCTTCGCGAAGCCATACACTGCGTGCCATTTCGGCGCCGCTCAAGCGACCGGCAACCTCAATCTTGACACCCTGGGCACCCTGGCGCAATGCTTGCTGAATGGACCTCTTCATTGCCCGCCGGTAACTAACCCGCCGTAAAATCTGCGAAGCGATATTCTGGGCAATCAGGTAGGCATTAAGATCCGGATTCTGAACTTCTTTAATATCCAGGTCTATTTTCTTGCCAGTCAGAGTTTCCAAATCCTGGCGCAATTTCTTTACGCTATCACCTTTTCGACCGATTAATATTCCTGGTTTGGCGGTATGAACGACAACTTTTACTTTGCCAGGAAATCGCTCTACTTCAACCTTCGCAATACCTGCCTTTTCGCCATCTTTGTGAAGTAGATTGCGGATTTTTATATCCTGGTGTAATTGATCCTGGTACTCCTGACCTTCAGCGTACCAACGACCTTCCCAGGGTTTATTGACAGCTAACCGAAATCCGATTGGATGTACTTTACGACCCATAATTACTCCTGGTTCCTATTGAATAAATTCACTTTAACCATCATATTATTCCCGTTCCGAAAGCACTACAGAGATATGTGAAGATCTGCGAACAAGCGGCTTGAACCTTCCACGTGCTCCAAATCGACGCCATTTGCGAATTGGAGCTGCATCGACAACGATTCGGGAGACGATTAGATCCTCTCGGTTCAGACCAAAGTTTTCTTCAGCATTCGCAATTGCCGATCCAACCAGTTTACGAATGTGGTAAGCAGGTTTTTTGGTGATAAACCGCAGGACATCCATTGCCTCAACTGCTGGTTTACCGCGGATTACATCGACAACCAAACGTGCTTTTTGAGGAGACACCCGGCAGTAACTCAGTTTCGCTTTAACATTCATTGCCATTTCCTATCTCCTTTTTGCCGCGGAAGATTTTTCGGAAAGGTGACCACGAAACGTCCGGGTGGGAGCAAATTCTCCCAGACGATGACCAACCATATTATCTGTAATATAAATCGGCACATGGCGCCTGCCATCGTGAACGGCAATTGTATGGCCCACCATTTGTGGGAAAATCATACTGGCTCTGCTCCAGGTACGGACCACTTTCTTCTCGCCCTTGGTGTTCATAGCTTCAATTTTTTTAAGAAGCTTGGGGGCAATAAATGGTCCTTTTTTAAGTGATCGCGACATTTTTTATTACCTCTTTCTCAATAACTCATCAAACCAAACCATTATCGTCCGGATTTGGTGTTTCGGCGCCGGACAATATATTTATCCGTACCTTTGTTTCGACGGGTACGATAACCCAAAGTTTTCTGACCCCAGGGGCTTTTTGGGCTGGGCATACCAACCGGTGAACGTCCCTCACCACCACCATGTGGATGATCTCTTGGACTCATGGCTGTACCACGTACAGTCGGGCGAATACCCAGGTGGCGTTTACGGCCAGCTTTGCCATAGTTAATATTGCTGTGATCGAGATTTCCAATCTGTCCTATGGTTGCATAACATCTTTGAGGTACAAGGCGTACTTCTCCGGATGGCATGCGTATCTGGGCATAGTCACCTTCTTTTGCAAGCAGCTGGGCAGCCGAGCCGGCAGAGCGAACGATTTGCCCACCCTTGCCTTCTTTTAGTTCGATATTATGGATGGTTGTACCCACCGGAATGTTGGCAATGGGCAGGCTGTTGCCAGGTTTAATATCCGCTGACGAGCCTGCAATCACTGTATCCCCAACCTTTAAACCAAGGGGAGCGATAATGTATCGTTTTTCTCCATCAACATAATTTAATAATGCAAGGCGGGCTGTCCGGTTCGGATCATATTCAATGGCGTTTACACGAGCTGGAATATCCCGTTTATCCCGTTTGAAATCTACCATCCGGATTTGACGGCGGTGACCACCACCCTGGTGCCGGACGGTAATACGCCCGGAAGAATTTCGACCGGAGTGTTTCTTTAGGGGCAATATTAATGATCGTTCCGGTGTATCCTTTGTTATTTCCTCAAACGTATGTCCAGTCATGCCACGACGACCGGGTGTCACTGGTTTATATACTTTTACAGCCATTATTCAACCCCTTCAAAGAAAGGAATTCTGTCGTTTGGATTCAGGGTTACAATTGCTTTTTTATAACCCTTCGATCTAACCGTAAGCCGTCGACTGCGAGCTTTCCGGCCTCTTTTTGCCGGTACATTGATAATATTGACTCGCAAAACAGATACATCAAATAAAGTTTCTACGGCTTCCTTAACCATTTGCCTGGTACTTTCCCTGGCAACTTCAAATACATACTGGTGCAAATCACCCATCATGTAATTGCTTTTTTCCGTAATAACCGGACGCCGTAAAACATCAAAGTCGCTGATTGTCATAATTTACCTACCCTAGATGTTCCGAAATCTTATCTAATACAGATATGGGCATTACTACCTTGTCGTATCGCAGCAAATCTCGGATATTCAGGTAGCCGGAAAGCATTGTCTTTGCATAAGGAAGATTGTTGGTAGAACGGATGACAGGTTCGTAAGCATTGTTATCTGGAATTAGAATTAATGCACTGGCGTCACCCACTAAAACATTCAAGGCTTTATGCATAAAACGGGTTTTTGGTTCAGGCAGAACCAATTCATCAACAACAACAATTCCCTGATCCAATGCTTTAACAGATAATGCTGAACATAGGGCTGCCCTGCGCATCTTCTTAGGCATAAGCTGGTTGTAAGACCTTGGATGGGGTGTATGAATCTTGCCACCACCAACCCATTGAGCTGACCTTGTGGAACCCTGCCGGGCTCGGCCGGTACCCTTTTGACGCCAAGGCTTTCGGCCTCCGCCAGATACTTCATGACGTGTTTTTGTATCATGGGTTCCCAGGCGGGCGTTGGCCATCTGGCGGACATACGCCTGATGCATCAAGTCCATCTGTATGGGAGCCTCGAAGATAGCTTCAGGAAGTTCTACGGTGCTTACCTTTTTACCTTCCATATTCATAACATCAATTTTCATAATTACTCACTCCATCACTAACCAAAAGCAGGAGGCTTTATCCTATTGCTTTCGGGCTTCCTTGATGACCAATAATCCGCCCCGTGCTCCCGGAACAGAGCCGCAAACGCCAAGTAAATTGCGTTCTGGATCAACCAATATAACTTTTAAGTTTTGTGCAGTAACCCGGACATTGCCCATATGCCCCGGTCCTCTGGCACCTTTAAAAACCCTGCCCGGGGTTGTGCCGGATCCTCGTGATCCTGGGGCACGCAGTCGATCGGACTGACCATGAGTTTTAGGGCCACCCTTGAAATGATAACGTTTTACAGCACCTGCAAATCCACGCCCTTTACTGGTTCCAATTACATCTACCTTTTCACCAACGGCAAAAACATCCACTTTTACCTGCTCTCCCAGGGTTACTTCCAATTCTTTTGTTGGAAATTCTCTTAGAAATTTAAGTGGGGGTAATTGATTGGGTTTGAGATGTCCCAATTGACCGGATGTCAGTCTCTTTTTCTTGACCTCGCCGAAACCCAATTGAACAGAAGAATAACCTTCGGTTGTGGTTGTACGAATTTGGGTAACAAAACATGGCCCAGCTTCGATCACAGTTACGGGTAAAGCCGCACCGCTCTCATCGAAAATCTGGGTCATGCCGATTTTCTTTCCAATGAGCCCTTTAAACATCTCGATTTTCTCCTTGTAATATTTATTTTAGAGACTGTCAGCATGGGCTTGGCTGCATCATCTCCTACACAGTGGAGTAAGTAGTTCGCTGCGACACTATGAGTTTTTTCCTGTGCGCCCACAAAACTACTCTTTCACTGCTATTTTTTGGGTATTTCACCCAAACCTTGCAATTTTACCCTAATATTTTGATTTCTTGCAAGGCTAAAATCATAATATTAATGGTTTTTTCTATTTTTTTGATATCAAATCTTTATTTCAATATCTACACCAGCAGGAAGGTTTAAGCGCATTAACATATCGATAGTCTTGGAATCTGGATCTAAGACATCAACAATACGATTATGCGTGCGAATTTCAAAATGCTCATGCGAGTCTTTATCAATAAAAGTTGCCCGGCGAACTGTAAATCGCTCAATTTTGGTCGGGAGCGGCACAGGACCTACTACTTGTGCTCCACTTCGTTCAGCAGTTTCAACAATTCTTTTGGCAGATTGATCTAATACACGATGATCATAAGCTTTAAGACGGATGCGGATCTTCTGTTTTGCCATATTTTATTAAACCTGTCGCTTAAGAAATAATCTGAGTAATAACGCCTGCGCCAACGGTCAGGCCGCCTTCGCGGATAGCGAATTTAGAACCCTGCTCCAAAGCTACAGGGATAATCAGCTCCACTTCCATGTTCACATTGTCACCGGGCATGACCATTTCAACACCTTCCGGCAGTTTGATATCGCCGGTCACATCCATGGTGCGGATGTAGAACTGGGGGCGGTATCCACTGAAGAACGGCTTGTGGCGCCCGCCTTCATCTTTGCGCAGTACGTACACTTCGGCATTGAACTTGGTGTGCGGGGTGATGCTCTTGGGAGCAGCAACAACCATGCCGCGCTCGACATCATCACGTTCTATGCCGCGCAGCAGCAAGCCGGCATTGTCCCCGGCCATGCCTTCATCCAGGGTCTTGTGGAACATCTCCACACCGGTTACCACGGAGGATATGCTCTTTTCCCGCAAGCCAACGATCTCAACCGATTCTCCCACCTTGACCTTGCCGCGGTCGATCCTGCCGGTCACCACCGTACCACGACCCTTGATCGAGAAGACATCCTCAACCGGCATCATGAACGGCCTGTCCACCGGGCGCAGCGGTTCCGGAATGTAGCTGTCAATGGTATCCAGCAGTTCCTTGATACAGGCATATTCCGGAGCATTGATATCCGTGGATGTGCTGGCCAGCGCCTTGAGGGCACTGCCGCGTACGATCGGGGTGGTATCCCCGGGGAATTTGTACTCCGTCAGCATTTCGCGGAGTTCCAGTTCAACCAGCTCAAGCAGCTCGGGGTCGTCCATCATGTCCACTTTGTTGAGGAAAACGACGATGCTGGGTACCTCCACCTGGCGGGCCAACAGCACGTGCTCTTTGGTCTGCGGCATCGGTCCATCCGGGGCTGCTACCACCAGGATGGCCCCGTCTACCTGGGCCGCTCCGGTGATCATGTTTTTGATGTAGTCACGGTGCCCGGGCATGTCCACGTGGGCATAGTGCCGGTTGTGGGTCTGGTATTCAACATGGGCAATGTTGATGGTGATGCCACGCGCTTTTTCCTCCGGTGCATTGTCAATCGAGTCAAACGCCCGGAATTCCCCAAATCCCATCAGATGGCTGTACTTGGTGATCGCTGCCGTTAAGGTTGTCTTGCCGTGGTCAATGTGTCCCATTGTGCCCACGTTCAGATGCGGTTTCTTTCGCTCAAATTTTTGCTTTCCCATTAGACCACTCCTCGTTATGTATTTCTAATATGATAATTTCAATATAAATGTCTAACCCATTACTTTATTGGCAATCGCTTCTGGAACAGGCGCATAGTGATCAAATTCCTGGAAAACACACCCCGTCCCTGGGTTGCAGATCTCAGATTTGTTGTGTATCCAAACATTTCCGACAAAGGCACTTGCCCCAAGATCGCTTTTCCATTACCCGGACGGTCTTCTGTACCACGGATAATCGCCCGTTTTGATGATATCTGTCCAATAACATCACCCAAATACTCTGCGGGGACGATGATTTCAAATTTCATGACAGGTTCCAGCAAGACCGGGGCACCTTTCTCAAACCCTTCCTTGAATGCAAAGATGGCTGCCATTTTAAAAGCCATTTCACTGGAATCTACTTCATGGAATGACCCATCAACCAATGTCACCTGGATGTCTGTAACCGGATAGGCGGCAAGTACACCGCTTTCTGCCGCTTCCAGAACCCCTTTTTGCACTGCAGGGATATATTCACGGGGGATAACACCCCCGGTAATTTTACTTTCGAAATGGATACCGCCGCCCCTCGGAAGGGGTTCAAGGTTAAGAACTACGTGCCCGTACTGTCCGTGACCACCAGTTTGTTTCACATATTTGTAACTTAATTCTTTCACCGGACGGGTGATTGTCTCACGGAAGGAAACCCGTGGTCGTCCTATATTTGCTTGAACCCGAAATTCACGCAGCATTCGATCTACGAGAACATCAAGATGAAGTTCCCCCATACCAGATATGATGGTCTGGCCGGTCATATCATCAACCCGCACAGTGAAGGTAGGATCTTCTTCGGCAAGTTTATGGAGAGCGTCTACCATTTTATCCTGATCAATGGTTGTTTTTGGCTCAATTGCCACCGAGATAACCGGTTCAGGAAAGGTGATTGTCTCCAACATGATGGGGTTTTTTTGGTCACAAAGGGTATCCCCTGTGAAACTTTCCTTCAATCCAAGGATAGCTGCAATATCCCCAGCATGAATCGAATCAATATCTTCCCTGCTGTCTGCGTACATCCTAAGTAAGCGGCCGACACGCTCGCGTTTGTCCTTGCCGGGATTGAGATATGTTTTCCCCTGTTCAAGGGTCCCGGAATAAACCCGGATATACGCCAGCCGGCCAACATAAGGATCTGTAACGATCTTGAATACCAGTGCACAAGCAGGCTCATCATCATCAAGAGTACGTTCGATCTCCTTTTCCGTATCTGGATGGTGCCCAACCACAGCAGGAACGTCCAGGGGAGATGGAAGATAATCGATTATGGCGTCCAGTAAGATCAACATGCCTTTATTTTTCAATGCAGACCCGCAGAAGACCGGGGTAATGGTATTGGTAAGGACACCCTTGCGTAAGGCTGCCTTTAATTCTTCAATAGAAATTGATTCATTATCAAGAAATTTCTGGATAAGGTCATCATCCAGTTCAGCAATTCTTTCAACCAATTCTGCTCTGTTTTGTCCAACCAATTCCTTCAGATCATCCGGAACCGGTTCATAGCGCAGTTCTTTACCAAGGTCGTCCACCCAGTAAATCGCTTTCTCTGTGAGGAGATCAACAACCCCAACAAAATTGGATTCCATGCCAATTGGTAATTGCATTGCCATTGGGTTGGCACCCAAACGGGTCCGGATAGAATCAATCGATTTTTCGTAAGATGCACCAACCCGATCCATTTTGTTTACGAAGCAAATTCTTGGTACTTGATAACGATCTGCCTGTCTCCAAACCGTTTCACTTTGTGGTTCAACCCCCTGAGTAGCATCAAAAACTACAACACCACCATCAAGAACACGCAATGAACGCTGGACTTCAGCCGTAAAATCAATATGACCGGGAGTATCAATCAAATTTATTTGATGATCATTCCACTCTGCTGTTACAGCCGCAGACACAATTGTGATGCCCCTTTCCCTTTCCTGAGCCATCCAGTCTGTGACGGTATTCCCCTCATCGACGGAGCCCAGACGGTACGTTTTACCGGTAAGGAAGAGGATCCGCTCGGTGACAGTGGTTTTGCCGGCGTCAATATGGGCGATGATGCCAATATTCCGGTATCTTTCAATGGGGAATTTTCGAGTCATGGTGTTTAGAACGCAATTTTCAAGGGAAATAGTTAATTATATAAATTACATACGATAGTGAGAGAATGCGCGGTTTGCCTCAGCCATTTTATGGGTCTCTTCACGCTTTTTGACAGATACCCCCTGGTTTGCAGATGCATCCAAAATCTCCTCGGAAAGACAGACCGAAAAAGCCTTACCTTTGCGTGACCGGGCGGCATCAATGATCCAACGCATTGCCAGGGTTAATCGACGGTCAGAAGGAACTTCCATAGGAACCTGGTAGGTTGCGCCACCCACACGCCGAGGCCTTACTTCCATAACTGGTCCGACATTTCGGATAGCCTGGTCAAGAACTTCTATGGCATCACGTCCGGTTTTCTTATTAACAATATCCAAGGCGTCATACATCAGGGTTGTCGCAACACTCTTTTTGCCCCAATGCATAATTCGATTAATAAAGTTGGAAACAATGACGCTATGGTAGCGCACATCGGGCGCAACTTCTCTCTTTTCAGGTTTGGTACGTCGCATTGATTATTTCTCCATATTCCTAACGGTTATTTCGGTTTTTTCGATCCATACTTCGAACGGCTTTGCGCACGTTTATTAACACCAGTGGTATCTAATGTACCGCGGACAATGTGGTAGCGCACACCCGGCAGGTCTTTCACTCTACCCCCGCGTACAAGAACAACGGAATGCTCCTGAAGGGTGTGACCCTCGCCTGGAATGTAAGCAGTTACTTCAATACCGTTTGAAAGCCGCACACGGGCAATTTTACGTAAAGCCGAGTTTGGTTTCTTCGGTGTCATGGTACGCACAACCGTACATACACCACGTTTTTGAGGTGCTCCTGCATCCTGCTTGACTCTGCGCTGTTTTACCGAGTTCAATGTATATTGAAGCGCAGGTGATTTGCTCTTCGATTTCTTTGTTGTGCGGCCTTTTCTTATTAATTGATTGATAGTTGGCACGTCCTAGCCTCCAAATAATTACTGATATCCACTCGATCTTTTTTCGTTTTACAATAATGGAGGCCATCTTTTTTTCCATGATGGCCTCTCATATTTTTCATACAACCAAGATGCCCGACATATGAAGGCAAACCAAGATTATATCATGCCTTTTTTAGATAAGTCAAGCTGAAACCTCACCTAAAAAAATTTGCCGAGGTCTTCTCCGAGACCCAATAGCCCGGTTTCAAGCCTGGGTGGTTTGATCCGCTCTTCATCTTTTCCAAATTTTATAGTATCGCCCGTATCCATAACAGCTTCAACAGATAATCCGAGGCTTTGTAGTTCTTTCACAAGCACGCGGAATGAGGCTGGCAGGCTTGGTTCCTCAATTTGTTCACCTTTGACAATTGCCTCGTAGGTATTGACACGTCCTTGAACATCATCGGATTTTACAGTCAACATTTCCTGAAGAGTATGTGCAGCTCCGTAAGCTTCAAGAGCCCACACTTCCATTTCTCCAAAACGCTGACCGCCAAACTGTGCTTTTCCACCAAGCGGCTGCTGGGTTACCAGACTGTATGGTCCCGTAGAGCGGGCATGAACTTTGTCTTCCACAAGGTGATGGAGTTTAAGCATGGTCATAATACCAACTGTAACAGCCTGGTCATAAGCCTGACCGGTTTTTCCATCTTTCAATACCTGTTTACCCAGTATCGGGGAAGGAATTACTTCCTGCATGGTTAATGAATGCGCTTTATCCCGGACTTCATCATAAGACCAATCAGGCATAACCTTTTCACCTTGTTTTTCAAGCCAGGTACGCAGGCAAACCTCAATAGCATTGCGATCTCTTTCCATGCTTAACATCAGACCGCTAACCGTGTCATTATCAAAGTTAAGTACTTTTGATGGGTCATAACCCTTTTCTTCCAGCCAGGCTTCAAGTGTTGAACGACGGGCAAAGTTGGCATCGGTGTTCAATTGATAAACATCGTATCCTTTTTCACCGAGATACTGTTCGAGGTACAAAAGCCGGACCTCATCATCATCCTCTAAAGCGGATGGATCGTAATCTTGCTGCTTAATCCAAGTCCAGGCATCGTCGCATTTTTCCTGCCAGGCTGTATCCATAAGCCAGGCACGCCCCAGTTCAGCCTCAATTTCAATTTCCTCAGCACCGTCAAACACGGGACTCACTGCCTGAAAACCAAGTTTTCTAGCAGCCCAACCCAGGTGTGTCTCCAAAACCTGACCGATATTCATGCGTCCTGGAACTCCAAGCGGGTTCAGAATGATATCCACAGGGGTCCCATCCTCAAGATACGGCATATCTTCCAAGGGAACAACTTTTGACACAACACCTTTATTTCCATGGCGGCCGGCCATTTTATCACCGGCGGTGATTTTACGCCGCTGTGCCACAGATACCCGAACCATGATATCCACCCCCGCAGCGAGATCGGAGTTGTCTTCACGGGTGAATACCTTTACATCCACAACTTTCCCGCGCTCGCCATGTGGCATGCGAAGGGAAGTGTCTTTCACATCGCGAGATTTTTCACCAAAAATCGCCCGCAGAAGCCTTTCTTCCGGGGTGAGTTCTTTTTCGCCTTTGGGGGTAATCTTACCGACTAATATATCATTTGGTCCGACTTCCGCACCGATGCGGATAATTCCCTGTTCATCGAGATCTTTTATTGCCTCTTCCCCAACATTGGGAATATCACGGGTAATTTCTTCAGGACCAAGCTTGGTATCACGCGCTTCTATTTCATATTTTTCAATATGGACAGAAGTAAACAATTCATCCTGTACCAACTTCTCAGAGATGATGATGGCATCCTCAAAATTACCACCCTCCCACGAAACAAAGGCTACCACAACATTTTGACCCAAAGCAAGGTGACCATTTTTAGTCGAGGATGAATCAGCAAGCACATCACCTTTAACAACGCGTTGTCCTTTTATGACAGCTGGCCTTTGATCGATGCAAGTACTCTGGTTAGATCGCTGATATTTGCGGAGTGAGTATGTGCGGATCTCCCCTGTTGAATTGCGCACCAATATCCGTTTGCCTGTAACCGAGATAACCTCACCGCTCTCCTCAGAAACCAGAACCTGCCCGGAATCGATGGCAGCAAACGCCTCCATGCCAGTTGAGATGGTCGGGATCTGTGGTTGTACGAGCGGTACCGCCTGGGCCTGCATGTTCGAACCCATTAGTGCCCGGTTTGCGTCGTCGTGCTCAAGGAACGGGATAAGGGCTGCGCTTACTCCAACCACCTGGTGAGGGGCGATGTCCATAAATTCAACGGTTTCAGTCCGGGAAATTGTAAAATCCGAGTGTAAGCGGCAGGACACCTGGTCGTTTTCGAATTCATCGAAATCGGTCAAGACAGAGTTAGCCTGGGCGATAATATATTTATCCTCTGAATCCGCTGATAGATATTCATAATCCTGCGAGACAAAGGGAACAATATCAATGCGCTGGTTTTTCAGCTTCTTGACTGCTTTCAGTTTATCGCCAACCAAACGCTCATCTTTATTGACAAGAATCTCCCCGGTTTCGGGGTTCACAAGATTGGTTTTCACCTGGCGGTTTTCCAAACGCGGATCATCTGAAGGCAGAATGTGATATACCCGCCGGTAAGGCGTCTCTATAAAACCATATTCATTTACCCTGGCAAAGTTCGCCAGGCGGCCGATAAGTCCAATGTTTGGACCTTCAGGTGTTTCAATCGGGCAAATTCTGCCATAATGGGAGTAATGAACATCCCGCACATCAAAACCGGCTCGCTCTCTCCTCAAGCCGCCAGGACCTAACGCGGAAAGGGTGCGCTTATGGCGCAGTTCAGCAAGGGGATTGGTTTGATCCATAAATTGTGAAAGCTGGCTGGAGCCAAAAAACTCCCGCAAGGCTGCCACAACCGGGCGTATGTTGATCAGGTTGACCGGGGATACCTGGTCCTGGTCGCGGATGGACATACGTTCCTTGATAACTCTTTCCATTCTGCGCAATCCTATACGCAGCTTATTTTGGATCAGTTCACCAACGGTTTTTACACGCCGGTTGCCCAGGTGATCAATATCATCTTTATCCTTAATTTCGTTATTGATCATTATCATGTGCCGGACCAGGCGTACAATATCCCAGGTGGTAACCGCCCGATGTTTGATTGGGATAAACTCCAGATCCAGTTTCTGATTGAGTTTATACCGCCCCACTCGTTCCAGATCATAATGCCGCAGATCAAACAATTGTTCTTCAAAAAACTGCCTGGCGTTATCTAATGTAGCCGGATCCCCCGGGCGCATCCTTTTGAAAAACTCCAGCAAGGCTGCCTGAGCGATCGTTAATCCTCCGCTTAGATCCCATGAAGGTTCCTGGCGCATGGAAGAACTGATAAACAGACGATCTGGATTGTTATCCACATCTTTAAACAGCTGGATAATTTCCTCATCAGATCCTTCCCGAATTGGAGTATTCCCTAACCCATCATCAACCGCAGCAAGCGCTCTCAGGAAGATCGTGATGGGGACGGTGCGCTTGCGGTTAAACTTCAAGATAATATAATCATTTTTACGTGTTTCAAACTCCATCCACGCACCGCGATCCGGGATTAATTTTGCGCTTGCCAGCCGGTGTCCGGTTGTACGATCAACCGGTGCTTCAAAATATACACCAGGTGAGCGGATTAGCTGGGAAACCACAACCCTTTCCGTTCCATTTATGATAAAAGTACCTTTTTCTGTCATCTCCGGGAAATCACCCAGGAAGATATCCTGTTTCATAAATTCCGGTACTTCAGGGCCTCCCAGCAGGACTGAAACCCATAGCGGACTGGAAAATGTCAGATCACGCTCTACACACTCATCGATGGTGTATTTAGGTTTATCGAACCAGTATTTTAGGCCCCATTGTTCAGATTCCGGACCTTTGCTGGGGAAATAGAGTTTCATACCTCGGTTGTAAGATTCGATCGGAGATATTTCGTTGAATAACTCCCCTAAACCTTCTGCTTTTAATCTCTTGAATGAATCTAATTGGACTTCTATCAAGTCGGGAAGTGGAAAAGAAACCTTAATACGCGCATACGATTTTTTCATTGAATTGGATGCCATTCGTTACTCCAGTAAGAAAAACCCGACAAACATTAATTTAATTTGATTATTTGCATTACTTATTAAAATGCAAACATTTATTATACCAACAAACGCCATGTTGGTCAATAAATGCTAATTTCCACAATTAGAATTTCTTTCCTGTGGGGGGTGATATTATAACATATTATTTACTAAAAATAATGTTGCGGGAGTTCTACTTTTCCAAAAATCGGGAATCATACATATAATCCCAGCTCTTTTTCTAAATCAGTCCGGATTTGTTGGGTGTTTTGAAATAATATGGAATGAATCCCCACTGATTGCGCCCCTAAAATATTTTTTTCGAAATCATCAATAAACACAGCCTCACCTGGAAACACCCCAAGACGGTCAAGCATCAATAAATAAATACGCGGATCTGGTTTGACCAGTTCTACTTCATAGGAGAAAATTACCTGGTCAAACGCATCCAGGAATCCATAATTCCTTTCAATTACTTCCCTCATATCACCCCACACATTACTTAGCAAAGCTGTTTTGTACTTCAATCTCAGCTGCTTGATATACCCCAGCAGGGCAAAATCACATTGGTCACCAGAAAACCATTCCATGAAAAAATCTTCGATTTCTGAATCGCGCATTCTGAGCGTTTGGGCGACAATTTGCCAGTGAACACTCCTTGGAATTTGCCCGGCTTCAGCCTGAAGCGATGTAGGGGAGGAAAAAACAAGCTCATTCAGCATTGTATAGGGTACTCCAAGCTTTTTCGCCAGGTTCAAACGCGGCTGCAGATTCTCCGTTCGAAGCAGAACGCCACCCATATCCCAAATAACCGCTTTAATTAGTGCAGAAGTTTTCAAAATAATCATCCTTATTCATCAATCAAAAGTAAGTAATTCCCAAATTTTCCAATCAAAAATCGGAAACCATTGCACCATCTCAGGAAAAAAATTCCCCCCAAACATTTTTATCAGGGTCTGTTTGGGAAAGATGGACAAAACCAGTGAATTACGATTATTCCCCGGGTCCATTCCATCCATAAAGGTTAAAGTCTACCCTGTCATTTAGATCAAAAACAATTCCCTCTTCCTGGAGGAGCTGCTTTTGCAACGGTCCGCCAAAACCATAGCTCCGTTGACTTATTTTCCCCTGTGAATTAACTACTCGCTGCCAGGGAACCAATGACTCCTGAGGGAGTCCGGCCATTGCATAGCCAACCATCCTGGCTGTGCAGCCGCCGCAAATCCTGGCAACCTGCCCGTACGATGCCACTTTCCCGAATGGGATCAGATTTACAACTTGCCAAATGCGGTGGTAAATGTTTTGATCCATGATGCAGAATTGCCTCGTAAATATTTAGCGATAAAAAATTTACTGATCATACAGCCAATGCTGTACTTCAACGATGTTGTCTTCTGGATCCCGAACATATGCAAAAGAAATTGTCCCAATTGGTTCAATCCTGGCTCTGACGATTTCCCCTGCGGGTGATCCACCGAACGCAACCACATTCTTAACAACTTCGTCCACATTATCTACTTCAAAAGCAAGATGTGTGTAGCCGGGACTGTTGATCCTTTTATCACTTTTAGAATTGGCGGGATCATACTGAAATATCTCCAGGGTCGGTCCGCCTTCCCCAAATCCGGGCAACCGTAAATGGATTCCTCTTATGCAGGCATTTGTTAAGCCTGTTGCCCTATCCAACCATTCGCCGCTGAGGTTTCTCTCTCCCGGCAGAGGTTGACAATTGAAAACCTCAATATAGAAATTTGACAGCGATTTCCAGTCTCTCGCTATCAGGTTGGTATGAACATATCGCATTGCTTGCCGCTCCAATGAAAATTCTTGACCATTCCTTGATCGCTTCTAATCACAAATCCAGATAATATTCATTCAGTCGTAATCCCTGAAAATTGAGCGGCATACGGAAAAAGACCAAACAGGCCGCCAGTATGGATAAATAATATACGGGAATTTTTTTCAAAATGTCCTTTCCTTATCTCACTCACCAGGCCAAAAAGGGCTTTCCCGGTATAGACCGGATCGATAAGGATTGCTTCCAAGCGGGCCAATTCAGAGATAAATCGAATCAGGGGCTTGTCTGCAAGTCCGTATCCAGCTCCCACATAATCATCCAGAACCTTGATATCCTCCGGCAGTATCCTGGTCTGGTGGTCATATTTATGGTCAAATTCCTGAATGATGCGGGTGATTTTCTCCCGGAAATAGTGACTGTTTTCAGATACGCAAATCCCGATGACCTGGCTCTTCAATCCAAAAATCTCTTTCCCCAGGATCAAACCCGCCTGTGTACCGCCTGATCCAGTCGGGATAACGATCGCATCTGGCTGCCACCCCAGAGTGTTAAATTGGTCAACCATTTCGCCAACTGCGTGGATATATCCCCAGCAGCCTGTTGCATCGGATGCCCCCAAGGGAACCACCATGGGATTATCCCCATGATCAATGTATTCCTGGGCAACTATTTGCATGTGCTCGTCCATGGATTGTTTAGAACTGTTTGGAAGCAGGGTGATCTTCGCTCCGAAGAGCTGGTCCAAAAGGAAATTACCCTCAGGCAAATTATCCCCTGAACCGGATAAAACCAGGTGGGCTTTTAGACCCAGCCGGGCTGCTACTGCAGCGGTAGCCCGTGCATGATTTGATTGCAGACCGCCGCAGGTAATCAGCACATTATTGCCATTGGCGAGTGCCTGTGCAGCCACAAATTCCAATTTGCGGATTTTATTACCTGAGAATTCAATTCCCGTCAGGTCATCCCGTTTAATATAGATTTGCGGTCCCCCCAACCCTTCGCTCAATTGGCTTAGCCGGTAAATTGGGGTTGGCAGGTTCGCAAGTGCGACCCTCTCAGGTAAATTTATTAAATAATCATCCATGGATTGATCCTTTCCGAAAAACATTCGTTCTCAGGATAGTCATGATTAAATCACATTTTACACAACATCCTATCCCAATTCCAGGCTGGATTTTGAAGGTATAATCGGTCAGGTATGGAAAATTTTAGACAGGAAGTTTTTGAATTATTATCCTTACAATTGACAGACCGGCAAGTTCATGCGTTCAAAATTTATGAAACCGAGCTGCTTGATTGGAATGAACGCATCAATTTAACTGCCATAACCGATTCCAAAAGTGTTTACACCAAGCATTTCCTGGACTCTCTCAGCCCTTTGATTGCGATGCGAAAGAATAAACCCCGCAGCCTGATTGATGTCGGCACCGGAGCGGGCTTTCCGGGAATTCCGCTCAAAATTGCCATTCCTGGATTGAAAGTTACCCTGATCGATTCGATTGGCAAGAAAATTCAGTTTTGCAAAAATCTTATTGACAAATTAGGATTAAAAGATATCGAAGTAGTCCTGGGAAGGGCAGAAGATGTGGCCCGGATTCAAAAATTTCGTGAAGGATATGATTGTGCCATAGCGCGGTCGGTTGCCGGTTTACCTGCCCTGGTTGAATATTTGATTCCGTTTGTTCGTGTTGGGGGAATAGCGATCGCCCAAAAAGGGACAGGCGGACCTGCTGAAGCAAACCAGGCAGCAAAAGCAATTCAACTTCTTGGAGGGTGTTTGCAGCAAATTCACCATATCAATTTACCGAGAATTGTTGAGGACCGCTATCTCATTTCAATCGATAAAATCAGTGCCACCCCGGGTAAATACCCCAGGCGGACTGGAGTACCGATAAAGAATCCCCTTTCCTGAAAAAATGCAATATTTTCCCAAATAATCTGATATCACTCGATTAAGGCGATAACCTCACGCTTCCCCCTTCAACGAGCCAGATTGAACTATCCCTGACAAATTTAGAATCGAACAGGTTCAGGTCTGTTGTAGTCATCAGGCATTGATCGCATTGGGCCAAATCCCCCAATAAATTTCGCCGGCGTTGGGAATCCAACTCCGCCATGATTTCATCCAACAATAAGACTGGCCAATGACCTGTCCTCTCTTTAAGCCAGGATACTTCTGCGAGCTTAAGGGCCAGAATTGCAGAGCGGATTTGCCCACGCGAGCCAAAATCGCTCAAGTCTATACTGTTCGAAAGAACCCGGAAATCATCCCGGTGGGGACCAATGGTTGTGACCCCGCGTAATATTTCTTCCCGGCGAATTTCTAAAAGCCTTTTGAAAAATCCCTCTTTGATTTCATCCATGCTTATCTTTAGCGGATGAATTCTTACATCCATTGGCAATGAAAATTGGCCGTTGGTTGGCTTGAAGGGATCATAGGAAGGTAAATAGTGCAGTCTTAAAACTTCACTCTCCCCGGTGAGGCGTTGTAAGGTGGAGGATGCCCAGCCTTCTAATTGGCGGATTGCTTCCATACGATGATAAATCAGTTTCGCCCCCCGGTCGGATAGCAGATCATCCCAGTAAGAGAGTTGCTCTGGATCGCCATTCCGGTCGGACAACTGCTTTAACAGCGCATTTCGTTGGTTCAATGCAAGATGATACTCACTCAGGCAGGTTCCGTAACCAGGGATTGCCTGGGCAAGTGCAAGATTTAGATACCGCCGGCGTTCTTCCGGGGCACCTTCAATAATTCTTGTCATCTGGGGAAGGAAGATGACTGCATTAAAAACGCCAAGGGCTTGTTGTGCCGGGGTTTTAACCCCATTAATTAAGATCTCTTTCCTAAAGCGGGAGGTGCCATTGGTGTTATCGATAATAAGCCTGATCTCCATCTGCTTTTTATTCCCTCCAGATTGGAAATCTGCAATCAGACGGGCTACCGATAACTGCTCTCCATCGACCAGAAAATTAATGAGCTGGCGTTCTGAATGTGCGGTCAGCGATGTAAAAGTTGCCAGGTAATAGACCGCTTCAAGCACACTGGTTTTACCCTGGGCATTGTCCCCTACCAGCAAAAGAAGCCGCCGGGGCACATCAGTATCCAGGCGGGTGAATGCTCTGAAATTTGTCAGAGATAAATGCGTAAGATACATGTCACTCGATATCTACTGTTTCTTCGCCCTCTTTGGGCTTCCATACCCGGGTAGCCCTGTCGATATAAACAATTCCATCCAGATGGTCAATTTCATGTTGAAAAATTCTTGCCAGCCATCCTTCCGCTTTAATTTTGATGTTTTTGCCGGATTTATTCTGGCCTTTAACAATGACATCGGCATGCCTCTCTACCTCGCCGTAATAACCCGGGACGGAAAGGCAGGCTTCTATATCATTTACCATCTCTTCTGATGGATTGATGATCTCAGGGTTAATCACGGCATACATTTTTTTGGGGACTTCATCATCCTCATCATCACCATATTCAACGACAATAACCCGGGAAGATACACCAATTTGGGGAGCGGCTAATCCAACTCCTGGTTCGTTGCGCATGGTTTCAATCATATCCTCGATTAAAACCTTCAGGTCTTTATCAAAATCTTTTACTTTATGAGCTTTTTTCCTGAGTATCGGCTGTGGTAACGTCACAATCGATCTGATCGTCATTATGAATCCTCGCTGCAAATAATAACCCTAATTTTACCCCAATATCATCCGAATTCTGAATTTTTATTCCCGGTATCCGGGTCTAATCACCCTGGTATTCGGTTCCCACCAGGCGATGGATTGTCTCAATCCAATCAGCAATAAACTGCTCAGCCCGGATGTTATATAACAGGTAAATATTTTCCAAAATGAGGCCGTCCCACGATAGGGACAGCCTCAATCCAGTCAGTTTTATGACGCAAAATTTTTCTAAATCTTTTCCAGTTTTGGATCAATTTTTGAAAAGATGAGTTTATCATCCGATCCAACATCTACCTGGATTAAATCACCGCTAATAAAGTCCCCGGACAGCAATTGGATCGATAAGGGACTTTCCAGGTGTTTCTGCAGGACACGTTGAAGAGGACGAGCTCCAAACACTTGATCAAATCCCGCATTTGCCAACCATTCACGCGCCGCAGGAGTCAGTTTTACCTGTAAACCATTTTCCTGAAGCCGTTCAGCAATTTCTTTCATCTGAAGATCGACAATATCATGCATTTGCTCCAGGGACAGCGGGGAAAAGATGATTACCTCGTCAATACGATTGAGAAATTCCGGACGGAAGGTACTCTTTAATGATTCATCAATTTTTTTATGCTGGGCAATTTCCTCCTCGCTGCCAGATTGCTGCAGGAAACCAAGCGTTCCGCCCTTACGTACAAACTCTGTCCCCAGGTTGCTGGTCATTATCAACACGGTATTCCGGAAATCAACAACGCGGCCCTGCCCATCCGTTAGACGGCCATCGTCCAGGATCTGTAAAAGGGAATTCCAAACCTCCGGATGAGCTTTCTCAATCTCATCAAACAGGATCACCCGATAGGGTCTTCGGCGTACAGCCTCGGTGAGCTGACCTCCTTCTTCATAACCCACATATCCGGGAGGGGCACCAAACAATCTCGAAACAGTATGCTCGGCACGGTATTCACTCATGTCCAACCTTACCAGAGCCTCTTCATCATCAAATAAATATGCTGCCAGGGTTTTTGCCAGTTCGGTTTTGCCAACACCGGATGGGCCAATAAAAATAAATGATCCAATAGGACGGCGCGGATTTTTTAAACCGGATCGGGCTCGCCGGATCGAATCCGAAATGGCAGTAATCGCTTCATCCTGGCCAACAACCCGTTCATGCAGCCTGTCTTCCATTTTCAGCAATCGCTCAGCTTCAGTTTCCAGCATCTGGTTGACGGGAATCCCTGTCCATTGTTGAATAACTCCAGCAATATCCTGCACATCAACAATTTCATCAAGTTTGTGATCCGCTTCCCACTCATCCCGGCGTTGGATAAATTCTTCTTCCAGACGTAACCTCTCGGCCTTATTACGAGCTGCCCGTTCATAATCCCTTTCAAGACCAGCCAGTTCTTCCTCAGCGGCCAGTTTCTGAATTTCAGTTTTCATTACTTTTAAGTCTTCCGGGAGGGAATATAACGCAACCCGCAATTTAGCAGCCGATTCATCCATTAAATCGATTGCTTTATCTGGCAAACGACGGTCGGTGACATAACGGCTCGAAAGACGAACAGCAGCTACAAGGGCTTCATCTGAAAAACGCACCTTATGGTGTGCTTCATAGCGGTCTCGAATCCCTTTCAACATCTCAATCGTCTCATCAATTGATGGCTCATCCACGAATACCGGCGCAAAACGTCTCTCCAGGGCAGAGTCTTTTTCAATATGCTTCTGGTACTCATCCAGAGTCGTAGCTCCAACACACTGAAGTTCTCCACGAGCCAGTGCCGGTTTTAGCATGTTAGAGGCATCCATGGCTCCCTGGGCGGCACCAGCACCTACAACAGTATGGAGTTCGTCTATAAACAGGATGATTTCCCCTTCCGAGCGCTGAACTTCTTCAATCGAAGCCTTTAATCTTTCTTCAAACTCTCCCCTGAAGCGAGTTCCGGCAATCATTGCACCGAGATCGAGCGATATGACCCGTTTGCCAATAAGAATCTCCGGGACATCATTTGAGGCAATTTTCTGAGCAAGACCTTCCACAATGGCTGTCTTTCCAACTCCCGCCTCACCTATAAGAACAGGATTGTTCTTGGTCCGCCGGGAAAGAACCTGCATTAATCTTAGAATCTCGGAATCGCGGCCGATAACAGGATCCAATTTCCCTTCCCTGGCTTGTACCGTTAGATCCCGTGAGTATTTCTCCAGTGTCCGGTACCTTTTCTCCGCCTGGGGATCCGTGACCCGCTGACCACCCCTGAGTTCCTGAACAGCATCATAAGTACGCTCCTTGGTGATGCCTGCACCTTCCAGCAATCGAGCGGCGGGTGTGTTTTTTTCACTCAGGATCCCTAAAAAGAGGTGCTCTGTGGAAATATATTCGTCTTTTAATTTACTGGCTTCTTGATTTGCAAGATCAATCAGGTGCTTTACCCGCGGAGTTATAAAAATTTGACCAGCCCCACCCCCAAAAATGCTGGCTTTCGGGCTTGTTTTTAAGATATAGTCCAGTCTTTCTGCAATTCCAGCCGGATCTACTTTCAGTATTTCAAGTATCTGGGTTACAACACCCTGCGGCTGTTCTATCAATGCCAGCAGGATATGCTCCGTATCGATCTGGTTATGCCCATAGCGCTGGATGATTTCAGCTGCCCTTTGAGCAGCTTCCTGGGCTCTTTCCGTAAATCGATCAAATCTCATCATAATTGAACCATCCTTATGAATATCATCTTCCTATACATTTGATTATAACAATGAAAAAGAGTATCCTGATCCAGAATTGTCAGAGCCATCATTTTTAGATGCAAATTAATCCGGAAAAATAATCTCTTCCCCTGATTATCATACCTGAATTACCTCAGAATTTTATTAATATTTTTCCTTTTTATCTGAGGATTTCCTGACTGGATAAAACAGACTTGTCCGGATGGGATGCTGAAATTATTCCAATGATACTATTGAGCCTGGACTATAATTTTTTAGTCCATGAATGGTATTTCTGGATCAGAAAAAAAACCGCTCACGACCCCGAAGTAAATTTCTTGCCTAATGAAAGGATGCGTTTCCCCCCACTGCCGCCATTTTCTTGCCAATTGATATTGGTTGAATGATCCAGCTGAGATGTTTGATCCATTTGTACAGATTGAGCGCTTCGAATCATTACCTGTGCCACCGATTGGGATATTTTTTGAACAAGGGCAACATCTTTTTGGGAGTAAGGTTGATTGTTTTTACGTGGTCCAAGCAGGAGCATTCCCAAACTGATCCCTTTATATTCAATGGGGATGCTGCTGAGGATAGTTCCGTTCCATTTTCCAAAAGTATGAATTATCCCGGGTTGGTTACCCGGGGAAATGGTTAATTGAGCACTCCTTACTCCCAGGCTGGAAACTGTCTCCTCCAAGAATTTGCGTGATATTTCTTCTACATCTAAAAACAGCAGGTATTCGTTCACCCGGGAACCGAACCGTTTCAGTTCAATCATTTCTTCAACAGGATGCTTGAATTGACGGTCAACAAATTTTTGAACTCTATCCTTAATTGGATTAAATAAAGATGCAACCACAAATGTGGTAATCACAAGTGCGATATCATTTTTTTCGCCAGTTGTAACCACAAAGAAATATCTCATTAATAGCACCAAGGCAGTGAACAAACCACCGACTATAGCGGTCAGGGTTCCGTACACAACTGTACGGTTGACAATATGGTCCATTTCCAGCAACCGGTAACGGGTTATGGCTACCGTTACAGATAATGGAAACAGGATCAATGGCGGGAGAAAGATCAGGCTGTTGAATAAGACCTGTGCATTAAATAAAGGGGCGATGAAGAAAAATGTTATCGGGAGAAATGCCAGGATCCCGCCCGCCAAGACAATCCGGGATTGGCTGCGGATAAGGTCTGATTCACTGGTCCATGCATGGTAAAAGGCCAGGCCGAGGAAAAAAAATATTCCTAAGGCATTGTACCGGTAAATTACTCCCCATGTATCCACATATGCCCAAGGCGTGGGTGGCATGAATATGATCACCCATCCCCAGGCGATTAATGCGATGGAGGTTATATAAGGGATACCCAAAAACCAGGGAAAACGCTTAACAATTCGCCACTCCACCGGAAAACGCATCCCCAGGCTAAACAAGGCACCCCCAGCGGTAGCGATGGATGCCACCCAGATTGGAACAAACCGGTGGGTTGTATACAGGTCGAAGATCAGTGCAGTCGCAAGTGCCGTACAAACACAGAAGAATGCAAGGGCTCTTCCCGGACGGGTATCCCGACCTCGAACGACGAATACCCATACACCGATCAGATAGTATACTAACCCGATAAAATAAGGAATCCAAAACAATCTAATAAAATCTTCCCGGGGAAATTCCATCAAAATTACGGATGGATACAGACGTTTACTGCCATCTTCGAACTCAGTGAAGAAAGTCACCGGATCACCCGATTCTTTTTGAGTGAGTATCTCCGATAACATTTGCGGGTACAAAATTTGGACCCCGGATATCCTGATAACCCGCTCGGGGAATCCAATCCCAGCCTGCGCACCGGTCCAACCCTCACCCGTGACACCATTTACCAGCAATGTGTGTTCAGTTAGAAATCCAGGAAATGGTTGGTTGCTCCAGGAAATTGCCAGCAAAGGTGCAGCCAGGAATACAATTAATCCCAAAACAAAAACAAACCGGGTTACCCAAAGGCTAATTACTTCTAATCGATCAAATTGCTTTTCCATATCTTGTTAGTATCCAGTATCACATTTCTGATTACTCCATAAACCATCAGGTCATATATCGGGTATCAACCTGCAGGGCAGGCTTCAAATCAGCCTCCTCGGGCAATCTCCCAAGAGATATCAGCGTATATTCCAGTGGATCATCACGGGATGCTATGCCAATTTCCTGGATAACTTCTTCAAGGGCACTCAAATAATCTTTCCCATTGGTTAATTTAGTTTGCAATACTTCCATCATTCTCTTTTCTCCAAACACTTCCATATACTTATTTCGGGCACTAAGAAAACCAGCAGAAGTTATTACCAGGAATTCTTCAGGGTTTAAAACAATCTCATTTTGAGAGAATACTGAATCCCAGGATTCTCCCAGATGTGGGCCAGGTTGGGGAGTATCGGTGAATGTTGGAATACCACTTACGGCTAGTTGCTGGGTGCCAGCCGATACAAAGATCATCCTGCCGTTCATTGGTTCCAGGATAGAATAGAGGCAGCTTATCCGGGTCCCTGGTTGAATTTCAAGCATAAGCAATGAATTGCAGCGCTGCATTACTTCAGCCGGTGTAAGCGGGAGCACCGCAAGGCTCCTAAATGCTGCCCTTAAGGTGGCAATGTTGAAGGTACACACCATACCATTGCCCTCCATTCTTCCAGCCACAACCATCAACTTACCATCCGGTAAAAGCAGGAGATCATGGAATTCGGACCGGATTTCCTTGGAGGAATAAAATTTCAATTCAATACTCCAGCCGGGTACTACAGGAATTTGGCCAGGAAGCATCATCTCCTGGAATCGGTTTGACATCTCTATATCCTGGTTTAATTGGCGCTTTTGAATTATTTCAGAATTCTGAAGACGCATTAACATAACCACCCCAAGGGCAGGAATTATCATTCCGGCAGCCAGTATACCCAGGAGCAGCCTGCCAGAATTCAAAGAACTTCCTGCTAAAATTTCCCAGTCATCTTCACTGACCAGAATCCATGGCGTGGATGGGATTTTCGAATAGGCAGCGACAATATCGTTGTTCTCTTCATCTCTGGTTCGCAGTGCTCCAATAGTTTCGTTAAGATTTAACCAACCCAAGTCTCTGGAAGTATGATTTTCATCGGTATTGCCGGACCGATAAAGAGTGCGCCCTTCGCCATCAATTACATAGGTGTGACCGCTCTGCCCAAGCCGGAGCTTGACCAGGCTGGCATAAAATGCACTTATTGAAGATTGGTCCATCAGGAACATCCCGGCCAGCGCTCCCATAAACTTACCATTCTCTCCAATAACCGGTGTACTTATGACAACCACATCCGATCCCCCTGGTCCATCTTGAACCGCATTCGAATAAAAAACTGATGATCCTGTGAGCAGTTCAGAAAAGTATTGCCGGTTGGAAAAATCCTTTCCAAGCACCTGCGGCCGGGCCGGTTCAGCAACGATCACTTTACCCAAATTGTCCAAAAGGATCACACCTCCATCAAAAACATCCAGACGAGCGCCAGCATCTTTGAGGGTTCGGGTCCTGATAACAATATTATCCTGTTGTATATTCGGCTCCCGGGCAATAGATTCGAGTATGTCAGCATACTTATCCAGTTCTCCCTTTAGGCGTGATGCAGAGAGTTGTATCAACTCGCGGTCCCGCTCGACCACAAGTTCGGTAACAGCACTCTGGTAGGACCAGTAGGCAAAGAGGGCGACTCCACAAATGATGAGGAATGCGACTGCAACCAGGCCAACATACAATAAATTAAATTTTGTGTTTCTAATATCATGAGATTTCATGAGACCACCCAAATTATTAACCACTAATTGATTGAGCCATCTCAATTTGCGAGGAGACATCCTTCATTATGTCGACAGGTGATTGTCCTAACATGTAAATTTTTTCCCAGGCGGCAATTGCATGTCGCCTTGCTTCCGACATATTGGGGAAAATCTCAGCCGTAACCGAATAACCATTTTCATGTCCTTCTGCAAAAGCCTGCAAGTTCAATGTAGATCCGTGAACCGGGTAGGATTTGTTGATTAATTCTATCCAGCTTGGTACAAGTGAAAATCTTGCTGGCTGCAATAAATGTGATTGGGCCATTGCCAAACCATATTCCCGGGAAACAAGGAATTTTAGAATTCCCAAGCAGCCTCAGGGTATTTCGTACCCGCATATATCGCAAATCCATCTGTAGTCGCCAGGGTCACTTTTTTAGCAGGTCCTGCTGGAAAGGTTGTCACCCCAACCCGAAAAGGGGCATTCTCAAGGATATCCTTGAGGGACCAGGATCCGTCTTCAATCATGGCAACCCGTTTTTGAATGAAAGCATGTCTTGTTGCTAAATTATTGACATCCAAATAACTGGCCATTGTGTGATCGGTCCAAATTCTATCCTTGATCCACTGCATGGCATCCATAGCTGGCTTGTCACCCATACGGCTCTTTCGGGGATCCTGCGGATCTACAAAATGTCCCCCCCAACCATTTACATGGACCTGGATGCGATCCCAGCTGATATCCATCATACTCCCCCAAAGCTCATTTTTTCCATCCCTGTCCTCATCAAGGGTGAGAAGTTTCATGGCCTCAAAATAATCATCATGGGACCAGGAACCATCTGGATAATCAACGTTATTTACATCAAAAATATTCGGATTAAAAAACAACGCTAAGGCTCCGTGATATTTCGGCAGGGCAAATTGAACACCACTTTTGAGGGATAATGCGTGATATTGAGCCTGATCCCATTCCGAGAGTATATTTTTATCAAGATCCGCTTCGATAAAAGGACGAAGGTCCAGGAGATATCCTTTTTGCGCCCATTCAGGCAAAAAATCACAACATCCAGCCATCACATCCGGCGCTGTTCCAGCTTCAAAATCTGCTATCATTTGCTCATCGAGATTCTCAGGATCCGGTGTATAGAATACCTGGATATTCGGATGGGACTCCTGAAATCTGTCCAGCATGATTTGAGCCATACCAGGGAACCAGTCAGTCCTCCAATCCTGGTAGACAATCTGAACCTTATTGTTACCGTGAGGTCCTACACTTTTCTGCCGCGGAGTACAGGCAGAGAAAGCGAGACTTACCGCACCTATCCCTGCCCACTTGAGGAAATCCCGCCGGGCTAATTGAGACCGGAAAAGATTCACCATCCATCTTATCGGTATATAAATCAGAATGAATGCTTGATGATTTTTTATTTTGAGTCCTGGAATATTTCCCGGAAAGCATAAATTACCTCCCCGATTCTCGCAAGAATCAATCTGCCTGGAAAACAAAGAACTAATCCGCTTAAAATAAATATAGTTATGTCTTGGCTTGCTGGAACGTTTTTTGTATTGGAGCCAATTATTAAAAAAATCGGCAGCTAAGGCTGCCTTGACAGCCTAATTATATTATATATATACCAGTATTATTATTATATTATATATATATTTTGTCAAGATATATTTTTGTAATTTTCCAGTAAATTGCTAAAAAAATAATAAATTCTTTAAAAAGTCCGCTTTTTCCGATTTTTCGCAGCTGCAAGTAATAGTAGAATTAAATTACCAGTTATGAACACAATATCCTCTCCCAATATCCGTAAACTCGATATTAACCATGATTTATTGAAAGTTGCAAATTTAATCGAAAATGCTTTCGGCGATCATATGGACAAAGAGGGAAAAGATTACCTCCGGCAAATCCGGCGGGCATCTGAAAATAAGAGTCTTCTGCATTGGATTCCCGGTTCGCATGAGCGTGTTTCTTACCCCCTTCATGGTTACGTTTGGGAAGAAAACGATCAAATCATAGGTAACGTAAGCGTTTTTCCATATTTATACAATTTCCGTTGGCGTTACCTGGTCGCTAACGTTGCTGTAGATCAAGCTTACCAGGGAAAAGGAATCGGAAAGTCATTAACCCGGGTAGGTATTCAGCATGCCTTTGATCATGGGGCTCAAGCAGTTTGGCTGCAGGTACGGGAGGACAATGACATTGCACTGCACCTCTACCAGTCACTAGGTTTTATCGAGCGAACCAGGAGGTCAACCTGGAATTATTCCGCCAATCCGGAATCAAAACCGGTCATAGATGGTTCCAAACTTGTAAGAAAGAGAAGAAATAGTGATTGGGATATGCAATCAAAATGGTTGGATAATATCTATCCACCGGAAGTAACCTGGTACATGCAATTTTCAAAAAATCGGTTCAGCCCGGGATTATTGCAAAAAATCGAGACTTTTTTTTCACCTCAAGAAATCCAGCACTTCACGGCAGAGTCCAACGGTGAGATCCTTGGGATAGCAACCTTGGAAAAAAGATCGAATATACAATCAATCCTTTGGATGGCTCCAAGACCAGAGCAGGAGCGAAAAGCCCTGGATATCCTGTTGAATCACGTTGCCAATTCTAACCAATCTTCCAGGAGAATCATCTTGAACTATCCGGCAAATTGCGCAGATGAGACGATCAACCAGGCTGGATTTTTAAAACTAAATACATTAATATGGATGGAAAAGAAATTTTTCTAAGCAATACAGGAAAGGCGAGTATCAAATGAAGAAATTTCTAATTCAATTAGCAATTAATGCTGTGGCACTTTATGTGGCAATAGTCATCCTTGATGGCAGAGGGATTAACCCTCAAAGCGATAACTGGTTGTCCTTCATCTGGTTGGCACTCATATTTGGATTAGTCAACAGTCTGATCAGGCCATTCCTGGTTGTATTAGGCTGCCCCTTCATTGTTCTGACGCTGGGATTAGGAATCCTATTAATCAATACCTTGATGTTCTACCTGGCCGGGGTAATCGGAAGTATTTTCGGAGTAGGGTTTACAGTTGATGGATTAATTCCAGCACTTCTGGGAGCACTAATTGTCAGCATAGTGAGTATGCTGCTTGAGAAAATCCTAAGGGATACCCGGCGTTAATAGTGAAGGAACCCTTAATCTGGTATTACAAACCTCAGGATGCGATGATTTTCCGCATCGCTGACATATACGTTCCCGCTGCTGTCGGTGGCTATGCCTGACGGGAGACCGAATCCGCTTGAATCTGTGGAATAGTCCCCCCACCCGCGGATAAAATTTCCCACCTGGTCGAACTGTAAAATCTTATATCCTTCAGGATCTGTAACAAATACCTGGTCAAGATTATTTACAGCAATATATGGTTTGTTTTCCATTGATTGCCCAAACCACCCGTAAATATCCCAGAACTGAAGGGGGTTGAAACTATCCGGTTCTGATCCTGGCGTAAATACCTGAACCCTTTGGTTCCAGGCTTCGGCGACGAAAATATTGCCATTCGCAGCTGCAGCAATCCCAACCGGTTCATCCAGTTCGCCAAGCCCAACGCCTGCCGACCCAAACTGAGTGAGATATTTCCCTTCAGGGTCAAACACCACAATCCTTTTATTCCCAGTATCTGTTACAAAAACGCGGCCATTCTCATCAACCGCCACATCGCGGGGACCCCAGAAAGCCTCCGGGGATTCAGCCTGGCCAAATAATCCGAACATGAGTAAAAATTCTCCATCCGGGGTAAATTTTTGAATCCGGTGATTCCATGTGTCAGCAATATAAATTGATCCATCCGGTGCTGCGGCAATACCCCATGGTTCATTAAAAGTTCCCCCGGGGGCATTACCTGCAGCGACATCCGCAAATGTACCCCAGCTATTAATAAATTCTCCATTTGCCGAAAATTGCTGCACACGGTGATTGCGGGAATCAGCCACATAGATCGATCCATCCGGTCCGATTGTCATTCCCCGCGGTGATTGGAATTGTCCTTCGCCAGAGCCCATTGTCCCAAAACTCAAGTCAGGAGGCAATGTGACCATACCGGCCAGGTAAGGGTCTGTTTCGGTCTCCATTTCAACTGCCGGGGCAACGCCATAATTCCATATCTGCGCAACAATATCCTTACGGATATAAAATACCATCTTGCTGCTGGGCTGCCATGTTTCAGGTGTTAGACTATCGCTGCCGGTTAATTCAGCGTAGAGGGAGTAATCCCGGTTGAGCCAGATATTGAATATGGCTGTTCGCATCTGCGGATCCCGGATTGCGTTCCAAATTCGTTCCCAGGTAAGGTTAAAATAATCCTGGTTTGGCCACCATAAACGCATATACTCGAATTTATTAAAGTTATTTCTTAAAATGGAATCCATTTTTCCCATCGTGGATTCACCAGCAATCACCATTGGCGCATCGGCCAGGTCGCGGGTTGGCTTATCCGTATACCAACGATGGTTTGGATAATTACGGAAATACCACCAGTATGGATAGAGTGCATCATTATCATATGCCACTTCAATATCCAATCCTTTGGTCAACCTTCGGGATATTTCTTCAACCTGGGTAAGGACTTGTTTTGGCCCGGGTGCGGCATGGGCGTAAACAAGGTATTCGGTTGCATAATCATAATTAATAAAGGATGCTCTATAAGAAGTGCGTATGGTTAGTATTGTCAAAAATAATACGATTACCAGGGTTACAAATTTTAATGCGTTGGACACGCTCCAACCTTTTGTCAGTCGTACCAATCCATAGCAGCTAAAAAGAAAAACGCATGTAGCCAGGATAAAACCGTTCGTGATTTGCAGCTGTTCAAGGGTTTTCCCTTGAAACGGGGGCGTGTTTCCCAATAGAGAACCAACAATAGCAGCAAAACTTGCCAACGCTACTGGCAGCAGTAGAACGACAAGAATTCCATTGCGACTGGATAATGCTTTCCAATCCGTAATATCCACCAGATATCCAAAACCCCAAGCACCAGTCAACGCCAATGGTATGGCAATGTGAACTGTAAGCCAGGGCATTTTTTCGCCAGCAAGGCTGTAGGCAAGCAGGCTCGTGATAGACCAGAAAAGGAAAAGGGCGAGAGTTGGAACCCTGACCGGGCGAAGGTTGTCTGTTTCCATGGTACCGGTGGGTAAATTTTCCTGAAGCGGTGCGAGGTTTTCCTGTTGAATTTCGGGCAAATCTTCAACAGCGGCAGATTGCTGCAGAAAAGTGGATCCATCGGTTGAATCATTAATTGGATGTGCGGGTGAATATCCCGCAACATTCGTGAAACGGGAGTATCGAATCCCGAAATAAATCGCCAGAATGGTTCCGAGAGCAGAAAGATACTCGTATAACGGGACCTGAATTAATCCATAGTAATACCAGGGTTGGCTGCCCCTTTCCACCCCTTGCTGTGAAAGCCAATATCCAAGTGAACCAACAAGCCCGGTGAAAAAACCCTGTCCGTTGGTAAAAATGGATGTGTAAAAAACAACAAAAATGCCGTAAAAAACCGCGGCATAGAGAAACCAATTTTTTCGCTGCCACCAATACCCGATAAGGATTGCTGCCAGGGATAACACTCCCACGACAATACCTGTGCGGGTAAGCCCTGCAGCTTCATAATTTAACGGATCAAAACCAGCCATTTTTACTGGAAAAGCGCTTAATAATGGCAGAATTAATGTCCCAATTAAGATCAATATATCAAAAGACCGAAAACTGCGGATAATTCCCCAACCAATTTCCCGAATTAGAATATAGGCTGCAAAAAATGCGATTCCCAGAGAAGCCAGGAATGCAAGAATCTCTCCAGTGAACTGCGCCGTTAGTGCAATTTCCGGAATCATATCGGGTGAGCTACCTGCTGCCGGTTCGGCAGTTACCGCAATATTGGAATTCCATACTGCCAGTCCAAGGGCAATCCCGAGCAGGACCAGGGCAATGACCACCAATATCAGAAATCGATCCTTGATCCGGGGATCTGGCCAGTTAATTCTTCCAATCTGCTGAATAAATAGAATTGCACTAAATAGTAATACCTGGGCTGTATAAATATAGGAGGTTTCTTTAGATGTGAAATGAAGCGCCAATGAAACCGTCAGCAAATAAAGGGAGAAACGATCACCACGATCCAGATAACGGAGAATAGCATACAAAGTCATCACTGCAAATAACTCAATGAAACCTTCGTTGCGTGCATACCTCCCGTAATACAACAGGTAAGGTGAGATTAAAAATAAAAATCCAGCGATAATGGCGCCTGTCAATCCTATATAGCGTCGGAAAGCAATTAAAACAAACGCTACTGCTCCAATACTAAATAGGGCAGCCGGTAAGCGGGATGTAAAGTCGTTATCTCCAAGCAGGAAATAGGATAGGGCAATGAGATGAAATTGAATGGGTCCATGGGTTACCGGGTCATGCCGGTAAATATTCCCGGTGTATAACTGCCAGGAAGGAACAACATGGTTGACCTCATCATGGCTCATTACCCGCAAACCCAAAATGGAAAACCTGGAGATCATGGCCAGGAGGATTATCAAGAGAATGATGATCCAGTCAGCCTTTACTCTCGAGAGCAAGGTTGAGACTGGTGTTTCCAGCCAGGAGGGGGCTGGCTGTGATGCCTCCCGCGGTTGGTTGATCTCCGGAGAAAGATTTTGCATAGATTTATGACCTTAGTGACCCTACCGAATATACTTTAATCGACTGATCTTGACAAGTTTATTTTTCAGGTATGTTTCCGATTGGATTTTATTTTAGTTAACGATTCAAAACAGAATATTCTAAAAAGTTCATTAGCAGTTTATTGGGAACAATCAAATTTTCTTTAATCATTCTAATAAAACAAGATAGATACATAGAGACCTTATTGGGCAGGGATGTTGAAATAGTTGTAAACCGATCTTGCCAGGTTGGCTAAAAGTGTGTTGGCAGGATCAAAGACCAATTGTGTTGGTTGATTCATAAAAATAACCAGGACAAAGTCTCCGCCCGGAGTATAAACCAATCCGGCATCCCCAAAAGTGTGCAGCAGACCATCACTTTCCACAATCCATCCATGCTTATTCGCAACCCGGGTTCCTTCCGGCAGACCCGCCTGCATTAACACACCGATCTGGTTGGATGCCAGGTGATCGATCATCGCCCGGCATTCAGTCATGGATATCTCTCCCGGAAAAACAACCGCAAAAGTACCACCACCCTCTTTCGAGCACTGGTAGAGGTCATCTAAAATCATTCCCATGTCTGCAGGGGTGGTCTGGTTGTAAGGGTCTGGTCCGGTATTGTAATCAGTCCTTGTATTCGCTGGTGTGTCGAATCGCCGGAGCAAAGGGGCTCCTAACCGAAAATATCCTGCCAGGAATGTGTTTTCCAAACCCAACTTCTGTAAATCATCCGTCACCTGTAACGGGCCAAGGTTTTCATCCATTACTCTTTCCATCATGGTGTCTGCCGGATCATTTTCTGATCTCTCAATCATTAATTTGATCAGGTTTGAAATATCATCTGGCGCGGGTTCTGCAATCCGACGGTAGACTGAAGCCATTATCGGAATTTTCATCGTGCTTGCGGCAGTAAAGGCTATCCCGGGGGGGATGGTTTCCCCCTGTTGATAAGCGAAATTCAATTCCTCGCGAGTTTGCAAATCCAGCATGTAAACCTCGGTAAGCCCATCAAATCCAGAGACATCAATAATTTGCTGCATCATTATTTGTAAATTTTGGATAGATGGCCGGGTTGGTGTAACTTGTTTGAAGGAGAGGTTTACAACTCTGGAGTTGGGGGATCGCATAGCATCTTTGATTAACAGGACTGCACGATCGAGATCAAGAATTCTGCCGGAATCTCCACTGTCAAAATTCGTTGTCCCTGCAACAGGCATCACCGGTGATGGGGGACGGTCATAACGGAGAGCCACTTCGTCTCGAAGATAATTTTTCAACCTCTCCTCAGAGATAGTGGCACTGAGAGGAACAGACGACGGGGTTGGTAAGCGATTCCACAAATAATCCCAGAAAGCCGGCCAGAAGGGTTGTCGTATACGCTGGATATCAGCTGCAGTCAACATCGACTGCAAATCCAGTTCGAATCCTATGGTGGATGGCTTTATTTGAATTAAAGAGTCTTCGTATCGCACTTCGATTGGAACACCATACGCCTGGATTAATCTCTCGGCAGCCTGCTGCTGATTGAGACCGCCTACAGATACGTCGGCAATGACCATTCCTGGTGGAAAATTGGCTCGCAATCTGCTGAATACCACCAGGCCAACCACAGCCAATAATACAGCTCCGAAGAAAAAAACCAGGGAACTCCATCTCAAAACCGTTAAGAATCTTCTTGACCGCATTCCTTACTCCATGTCCAATTAATACAATATTGGATTGTACCAGATTCATAGTCGTATCTAAATCAGATATGTAATTGCTTCCATCCGACTAAGCCCGCCAAACAATAAATTATTGACACCATCCATAGCGGTGATTATACTTATCAATCAAAAATAGAAACCAGGGAAGTTTTTTTGGATTACTGATTTCAGGTACAGATTACTGCCTTAGTATATAAATTGGATTATTCAAACCATATGTTAGAATAATTCGATCCTTTTGGCAGATCCGGAGGATATATTGAAAAAAGCACTAATCACCGGGATTACCGGACAAGATGGTTCCTATCTAGCCGAACTACTACTCTCGCAGGGTTATGAGGTTCATGGAGTAATCAGGCGGGCGAGTACGTTCAATACAGGGCGTATTGATCATCTTTATCGAGATCCCCATAATGGGGAAAAAGTTCATCTACATCTCCATTATGGTGATATTGCTGTGTCGGAGACGATTCTGGACCTAATTTATAACATCAGGCCAGAAGAAATCTACCATCTTGCCGCGCAAAGTCATGTTAGGGTGAGTTTTGATATGCCGGAATATACCGGAGATGTCACCGGGTTAGGAGCTATCCGCATTTTAGAAGCGGTACGGAAAAGCGGTGTAAATGCCCGCTTTTACCAGGCGTCTTCAAGTGAGATGTTTGGCAGCGCCAAGCCGCCCCAAAATGAATTAACTCCTTTTGAACCCCGCAGTCCGTATGCTGCCGCAAAGGTTTATGCCTATTGGGTTACCCGAAATCATCGTGAAGGGTATAAAACATATGCCTGCAACGGCATTCTATTCAACCACGAATCTCCCCGGCGTGGAGAAACATTTGTAACCCGTAAAATAACCAGGGCGGTTGCAAATATCTTAGCCGGGAAACAAAACCATTTATACCTTGGGAATCTCGAATCTCTGCGGGATTGGGGTTACGCTCCCGAATACGTTGAAGCGATGTGGAAAATGCTCCAGCAAGATCAGCCTAAAGATTACGTGATCGGGACCGGTGAGTCTCATTCTGTACGTGAATTTCTAGAAGAAGCTTTTGGGTACGTAAATCTGGATTGGCAAGATTACGTGAGAGTGGATGAGCGATACTTTCGTCCGACAGAAGTCGATTACTTGCTGGCAGATCCAGAAATGGCAAGAAATGAATTGGGCTGGGCTCCCAAGGTTCGGTTTCATGAACTGGTAAGAATCATGGTAGATGCTGATCTCGAACTAATAGATATGAAAACTCCTGGAGAAGGCAAGAAAATTTTAGAGCAATATTTTAGCGGCTGGCATCGCTGGGAGAATCAGGTTATCTCAATGGGACGCTAAATATTAATAAACGTCCCTAAATTATGGCAGGTAGTCACGCGGATCAGGCCGTCCGTATACATCACTGCGCAGCTCAAAATGCAGCTGGGTGCCCGGAGCAATTCCCGTATTACCCATCAGGCCAATAATATCCCCCTGGTAGACATATGATCCGCAACCCACATCCATTCCATTAAGGTGGGCATAGAGGGATTGCCAACCATTTCCGTGATCGATAACAATCACATTTCCATAACCCCAATCATTCCAACCTGCATAAACAACAACACCGGCATCTGCAGCGAAGATGGATTGCCCATCCTCCGGTCCTATATCGATGGCATAATGATTGGTCGGCGGGGAATAATCAAAACCAGACAGCCGTGTCCCGGATGTTGGCCAGATAAAAGACCCGGACCCAACAGGACCTTCCATTGGGCTACTGCAAAAACCTGCACCAAGAACCCGCGCCACGGTTGGATCCTCCCGCGAGATGAGGGGAGCACTCCAGGTTACAAATTCACGTTTCCCGCCTGGGATAACCAACCAGGTTCCCGGATCGATTACAGTGTTATCAAAATCGCCAATATTTGCAGGATTGAGGTGGTTGGCAGGGAATGACAAAATCGCTTCGGGGGTCACCCCAAAAAATTCTGCCACCTGATTTAAACTATTACCCGCACGCCACTCATAATACACCCCATCGGCAGGGAGTATGTTTAAGATCTGGCCAGGACTCAGCCTGTGAACATCATCTGCCAGAATTTCATAATTCGCCCAAAAAATCGTTTGCGGCTGCAGGTTGAAAAGTTGTGCAATTCCATATACACTATCGCCAGGGATAACCGTATACTGCCCCATTTCATTTCGAGGCCGGTTTGGCACAATCGTGTGCAGTAAAGCTTTTCTGGATACAGCAAAAATTTTCGCCGCGTACGGCGGCATAGCCACATTGCCAGCCTCAACCGGTGGATTCTGGGAAATTAATGGGGAAGCCAGTACCGCATTACCCCCCATCCGGGTATTGGAACTCCCCACGAAAAAATCCCCCATCCCCCAGACGATAACCAAAATGAATATAAAAGTGATAGCTGCAGTGCTTATCCGCAAGAATATTCCGGCGAGACCGATACGGATTAATCCTTCCCAGAGCTGTCCAAGGTCTTTAGGGGGTTTCTCCCAGGCGGAATTTACCAATGACTCACCTGATTCATCACTATTCCCATCATTAGGTTGAAATAGATCGCTTTGGTCCATGATTGTTCCTGGATTTGCATAATAACACATGGATATTTCGGGGTCAAGAATAATTGATCCGTGCCATAGAATTACAAATTGATGCATGCCATAGAATTACTGGATCAAACACTAACCTGATTTCTCCCCAAATTCTACAGGTATAATATTTATCTATGATAAAGTATTCAAAATCCCCGGTAATTGATACAAATACGGAGAAAAAAATAGCAAAGTTATGCCTTGAATGGGGCTATAAATTGGCTATAGCCGAATCTTGCACCGGGGGATTGGTTGGACACCGGTTAACCAACCTTCCAGGTTCCTCCCAATACTTTCTGGGCAGCATCGTTGCTTATGATTATTCAGTAAAACGTGGAGTATTAAGAGTAGAACCGGGGACCCTGGAAATGTATGGTGCTGTTAGCAAAGAAACAGCACTTGAAATGGCTGATGGAACAAGGAATGTGCTCTCCACCGAAGAACCGGTTGAAAAAATTATCGGCGCTTCAGTCACCGGGATAGCCGGGCCGGAGGGAGGAACACCAGATAAACCGGTCGGCCTTGTATGGATTGGTATTTCAAATTACTGGTATAGAAAGGCCTCTGAATTTATCTGGAACGGAGACCGAATTCAAAATAAAGAGTATTCAAGCCAGGCTTTACTCAATCAATTATTGGATACGTTACGTACCCTGACCCACTATCAAACAGTAAAAGTTCGATCACTAATAAATTTCTCCGGCAATATTGAACCACAAGCCCTTATGAGGGATAACCTGGAGATACCAATTATAACAACCGGCCGCCGGTGGCAGGACGAACTTGGGATGCATATTCTGGCAATGGTCCCTGGCGAGGAAGTCCTGGAACTGGTTGTTAGCAAGGACGGTAATTGGTATTTAAGGCGTGTTTCCAAACCATTGTCTCACCGGGATTTCGCATAACAAGGAATAAATCAATCAGGATTGGGGAAAGTAATAAATCCTTACAATTGGATTTTTATTTAGACTTCAACTCATTCACACTGAAAAACGATAGATCCATTATTTAAATTCCTGCAACCTTTCTAATCCACACCCATTTGCCTTTAAATTATTATGGGAAATCATATTTATTTCGAGGGCTGAAAAATCGGATATAAAGGACTATTGGGATTGGTCACCCAGGTTGGAATAGATTTCGAAGGATAATAAGAAAGCACGATTATCTTTAATTAATCTGCTGTATTCTTTAATCCATAATCTTCGTTACAGGAAGAACTTGACATAAAAATGTCATTGCGGCACTCCTAACCGGGCTCTTTCATCGGTAATGATGCTTGAATCTAATTTCTTAAATAGCGGTTTTGGAGTA
Organism: uncultured Chloroflexia bacterium; assembly: GCA_963841845.1. Classification (GTDB taxonomy): domain Bacteria; phylum Chloroflexota; class Anaerolineae; order Anaerolineales; family Anaerolineaceae; genus CAVVGZ01. Next base: position 90,563 of record CAWJEG010000005.1, read on the forward strand.
AGCAATTTCTGCCCGGGTTTCAATTTGCTGGGTTCCCATATTCCATTGGCACCTTCGGGATAATACCGCAAAACTTCATGTTCACCCAAATCATCTTCAACTGTTTCTGTTCCCTGGGTTCCAAACAGAGTTCCCTGATACCCTAAATACACATGCAAATTTTGACAGGTAAACGGCAGAAACGGGGATAGGAGTATTTTCAATGAATCGATTGCCTTGATTGCGGTATATATTGATCTTGCGGCATCCTGGCGGCTTGTTTTTATTTTCAACCATGGTGAAGTTTGATCAAGATATCGATTCACTTCCCCTGCTAAGCGCATGGCCTCATTGAGTGCAGCACGTAAATGAACAGACTCCATCTCATCCCCAACCACCTGAAAGCCTTGTTCAATCGCTGCCAGGAGGGAGAGATCAGTCTCATCCAACTGGCCCGGTTCAGGAACCTGATTGTCCCAATGCTTGCATGCAAATGACAGAACACGGTTTACAAGGTTGCCCCAGGTTGCAACCAGTTCATCATTATTCTTCTTAAAGAATTCTTCCCAATCCCAATCCGTGTCCCTGCTTTCTGGCATATTTACGGTCAGGTAATAACGCAATGGATCCGGGTCATAACGCTCCAGAAAATCGTTTACAAAAACTGCCCAGTTGCGGCTGCCAGATATCTTTTTACCTTCCAAATTCATAAATTCATTGGACGGCACATCCGTCGGGAGGACCAGTTCTTCGCATTCATCCTGTCCCATTAATTGGTCAAATGTCTTCCCGGAACCCATCAATTGCGCTGGCCAAATAATGGCATGGAAAGGGATGTTATCTTTTCCAATAAAATAATAAGCCCTGGCATCCTGTTTGTGCCACCAATCCCTCCAGGCAAGCGGGTCGCCAGAAAGTTTCCCCCATTCTATGGACGCAGAAAGGTAGCCAATTACTGCTTCAAACCAGACATACAGGCATTTTCCTGTCCACCCATCGATCGGTACCGGGATGCCCCAATCCAGGTCACGTGTAATAGGTCTTCCGCGTAAACCTTCCGAAAGAATCTGCCCCAAAGACTGCTTAACCACATTTGGCCGCCAGCGGGATTCCCGATCTTTGAGAAATTCGACTATTTGTGGTTGCAGTTTGCCTAGATCCAGGTAATAATGTTCTGTTTCCCGCAATTCGGGGGTGCTGCCATCAATCTTTGAGCGCGGGTTAATCAACAAATTCGGATCTAAGAGGTTGCCGCAGTTATCACACTGGTCACTGCGTGCCCCTTCAAATTCACAAATATAACAGGTCCCTTCTACATACCGGTCAGGAAGGAAGCGGGATTGGGATGGTGAATACCACTGCTGTTCACTATCAGTATAAAGATAATTATTGTTTTTAAGTGCCAGAAACAAGTTCTGAGAAACATTAAAATGATTCCTGGTGTGCGTGCTCGTGAATAAATCGTACGTCAACCCGCAGCGTAAAAATATATCCAGAAAGGACTTATGAAATCTCTTGTAAACATCCAACGGGGTACTGTTTTCTGCATCTGCACGGACGGTTATCGGTGTGCCATGTGCGTCCGAACCGGAAACCATCAAAACCCGCCGGCGATTAAGACGGTGATAACGGGCAAAAATATCAGCCGGTAAATATGCACCGGTTAAATTCCCAACGTGAATTTGAGCATTTGCATACGGCCAGGCCGCTGCAACAAGAATGGTTTCATCCATTGAACACCTCTGCAGGATTGTATAAGTCTTCTGGATTTTATCATAGAAAGAATTTGCCTCGAAGAATCCTGTCCTATAGGCTTAGGAACCAACTATAATAACCAGGTTAAATTCTGCGAACAAAGGAATCATTTTGTTAAAAAGAATCCGGGCAACCCGTTCGAATTACCCCAATCAATTCTGGCTTTTGTTTTGGGGTAATTTCGTTGCATCCGTGGGGAATTCAATGTCATGGCCATTTTTAACAATCTATTTGAGGCAAACCTTTAATTTGCCACTTACCCTTGTCGCTGGGATTCTCACCATCCGTTCTGCAGCCGGCCTGCTCAACTCTTTTTTTGCGGGGCCAATAGCCGATCGATTCGGCCGGAAATGGCTGGTTGTCTTGAGCCTGATGATTACCGGCTTCAGTTTCCTGCTGATGTCGCAGGCAGAAACCATTGTTATATGGATCGTCATCATGATTCTATACGGCGCGTTTCACCCAGTATACCGGGTCGGGGCCGATGCGATGATAGCCGACATTATTCCCACCAATAAACGCATGGATGCGTACTCATTTATGCGGATTATCTCCAACCTGGGAGTCTCCATCGGCCCTATTATTGGCGGGATCCTGGCTGCATCATCGTATTCCAATGCATTCCTGGGTGGTTCGCTGGTATTATTTGGTTTCGGAATTTTTTGTTTATTCTTTTTAAAAGAAACCCTGCAGCAATTTTCCAAGGCAGAGCAGGGTGAACGCGGAGACCAAAACTATGGTTACAAGGTGATCCTGCACGATAAAAAATTTATTTCATTCATGGTAATGCTTACCATGACTATTATCGGGGCAATAATGATGTTCGTTCTGCTGCCGGTTTATATCAAGGAGCAGTATGGGCTTTCTGAAAGTTATTTTGGCTGGATCATTGCTACCAACGGGTTGATGATCGTATTATTCCAATATCCAATTTCAAAGATGACCAGAAATTTTCCCAGCTTTTCTATTTTAATTGCTGGGGCCATATTTTACGCATTAGGACTGGGTAGTGTCGCCCTGGGAAGCACCTTTCCCATGTTCGTCATTTCAATGGCAATTATGACTATGGGTGAAATACTGATGATGCCTACTGCAACAACGATGACAGCCAACATGGCTCCCCCGGACATGCGCGGGCGATACATGGGTTTGTTTAACCTAACCTATACGGTTGCTATGGGAATAGGACCTGTTGTCGGAGGACTGCTCAATGATCTTATTGCACCTGCAGCAACCTGGTATGGGGGAATGGTTTTTGCTTTGCTGAGCGCAATTGGATTTTACTATTTGTCCAGGAAATTTCCTTCATTAAATTACAAAATAAACATGTGAGAGAAATGGTTGGGTATGTTTAAACCATTTTATAAAATTCAGTCCTCTGTCATATTTCGGATTTTAGAGGTGAAAACCTATCACTCAATTTTTGAAATTTTCCACATTTCAATCATCTAAATGTGATTCACATTGAATTTTTTGATGGCAAGGAAATTCTTATTGGAAGATCATGCTGTCTGGTATTTCTTGTATATTTTATACATGATCTCGATATCAACACTGCTTCCGGTCAGGACGGCAACTGAATTGGTCCCAAGATACTGGGGGTATTTTAGTGCTGCCGCCAGTGCTACCGCGCCGCCCCCTTCCACAATGATCCGGTGATTCATTAGCAATGATGCCATGGTTTTTTCGATATCCTCATCCGGAAGGATCAGGAAATCATCCAGCAGAGCCTGGCATATCCTGAATGTATAACCGTTCTCAGACCCCAGACCGCCTTTCAGGGCATCTGCAATAGTCGTTTCTTCGATCATTTGTATTAGATGTCCCGCCTGAAGACTGTGATACATGACTGGTGCCCGATCCATTGAAACACCGATTACTTGAATTTTTCTACTAACCTCTCTTGCCGCCAACGCAATCCCGGCAGCTAAACCGCCCCCTCCGACAGGTACCAGAATCGAATCAACCTCCGGATAATCCTGGATTATTTCAAGTCCAATGGTCCCAGCCCCGGCAATGATATCCGGATCATCATAAGAACTGACATAGGTTGAACCCAATTCCTTCATGAGGTCGTATGCATTGGCTTCCGCCTGGTCAAAACCCTCTCCCTGAATGACTACATTTCCACCCAGTTTCTGTATCGCTAAAATTTTATGTGCAGGAGTTTTTGTCGAAACACAAATCGTACTCTTGATACCAAGAAATTTAGCCATATATGCCAGTGCACGACCATGGTTTCCACTGGAGACCGTTATTACCCCGTTATTTCTATTCATACCAGATAGTTTAAGTAGTTTGTTGGCGGAACCCCGGATTTTAAATGAGCCGGTCGGTTGAACTGTCTCTAATTTCAGGAAAAGTTTCTTATCCTTATTTTTCGAATCGGCCTCCCACTTAATCATGGGAGATCTGATAATATGGTTTTTGATCCTTGCATGGGCATCCAATATATCTTGATAGTCAATCCCAAAATCAACCATGATCAGCTCCGCTTGTTTTATTCCAGATTCTGTTCAAATAATACCTGATTTAATTGCAGGGGATTCATATTTCCCATACGAATAAATTTCAAGAAATCGTTATCCTTGGATTTGTGAATATAATAGGGTAGTGAAGTTGAAAAAATACTTACCAAATTTACCCATCCTATTATATGCTTTTATCCAGGCTTTGTTTTACGGTATCGTCGCCTCCGGACAAATGCTTGGTTTTAGCGGACTATACCGCAGGGATTTTGTTCTCATCCTGACAATCCTAATAACAGCAGGTTCCTTGATTTATTACGTATCAGATAAGGACTTTTTTCACCAATTTCTGCCGGATAAATCAAATATCCTGAAATCCCCTGTAAAGACCAGCTTGATTTTTGGGGGAATCCTGATATTTATAATGCTTGCAGTTATACCGATGCTGCGCTGGCCAGAATCACCCATTGGCCGAACCCTCACGTGGGATGCAGGTGCATACCATTTTCCTAAAGCGGTTGAGTTATATCGCAGTGGTTCTGCCTGGGATTTATCGGTTCCCTATGGTGATTACCCATTCGGATACGAAAGCATGCTGGCACTTGGACTTACCCTGAGCGGAGACGAATCCTGGTTCAGCTTGATCCACCTGCTTATTTCACTCTATTTTGTACTCACATTCTGGTTAATAGGGTGCCGCTATTCTAAGCTTCCCCATGCTCTCTTGTTTTTTATTAGCGTATGCATACTTATCAGCGGGAAAATGGTAATTCCTGAAGAGTCCCAATTAATCAGCGGGTTTGCGTATACTATCGGAAAAAATGATTTCTTGCTGGGGACAGCAGTCCTTGCAATGATATTGCATGCACCTGTTGGAACCAGGGAAAACCAGCCATTTTTTCACCTCCCCGGTATGGCAATTAACTCGATGCTTGCTGTCAGTGTCAAGCCCAATGGTGCCATACCTGTTGTTGTCATATGGCTGGTTACCATCTATCTACTTTGGAAAAATAATGACTGGAAAATAACATCCCCGCTACTGACCAAACTGGCAGCAGCCGGCCTGGTAATGCTACCAGGAATTTTTTGGGCGATCAGGAATTTGGTTATTTTGGGGAGAATTTTCACACCTGCAGCAGATACCTTAATGGCTGAAAGTATCGCATCGAATATTACCAACGCCTATTTATATACACAAAATTTTCCATTCCTAATCTTCATCATTGCAATAGGAATTACCCTTTTATCAATGGTATTCGCATGGAAAACAAACTATTTATCCAAATCAATTGCGGGTTGTTCAATGCTACTCTTGATAAGCTTTGTTTTCACCCCGGCGACTGCTTTCCATAAATTTTTAGACATCCCCTCCCACATAGCCTGGAGATTTGGGATTACCTTGCTCCTTTATAATTTCCTGATTGGCATTCTTTTAATGGAAAAATGGATTACGAAGACACTTGGCTGGATATCAAAACGTCAATGGATATCTATAAAAATTGTACTGGTCTGGAGTTTTGTCGCCATTATATTGTGGCGGGGAGGTTGGTTACTTCAAAAAGAACCACAAAATCAGATCATCCTGCGGGATGAGTATACACAATCCGTCGGGGAAAACGGCTATTACAGCGCTTATGACTTTATCCAGCAAAATATCCGCAATTCTGTGATCCACATCGAGAATGGAGTAATTTACTATGCTTATGGGCCTGGATATACCAACACCCCTACTAAACTTCAATACCCCTTGGAGATGGAAGACCAGGTGACCCAGCCCGTCCCGGATTATTTTGTGATTTTTAAACCGGATGATATTGGGGCGGATTTTCCGCTATCACTTGAATCTATCGAATGGTTGCAGGAATGGGAATTAATTTATAGTGACAGCGAAGGACGTGTGTACCGAAAGATAATCTGATTAATTTACAATAAGGGGGAGTCATTCCTATTTGAACATATGCTGGCGCCGCCAGTTAATCAGTGGGGCCATTATTTGGCGAATCCAATATTTCATCACGATGACTGAAAATGGTGAGCCGCCATCCCGGTAGTGGACTTTCAGCATTTCCGGCCAGCAGCGGGAATCAGCAGTTATTGTTTTGGCGTCACTGTGCAGCCTGAAATTCGCCCATGTCCGTTTGTGATAGACAAGTTCCGAAACAGCAGCTATCCTTACCCATAAATCGTAGTCCATAGCAAAGAAAAAAGAAGGGTCAAGCGGACCTACCTGCTTCCAGATATCTCCCCGAAAGAAAGCAGCTTGCTGCGGGATATGGACATATCCATGCCTTAAACGCCGGTAATCCGTTTGACGGGCTGGAAATTTACCGATTATCTTCCCATGCTGGTCGATAAAATTTGTATCCCCGTACACCAGGCCAACATTTGGTTTCTGCTCCAGATATGCTACCGCTTCCGAAACCGCCCCAGGCAGCAGTGTATCATCAGAATTCAACCAGGCGAAAATATCTCCTTGTGAGCGCTGGAAACCTTTATTTATGGCATCGGTTTGACCCAAATCCGGTTCAGACACCCACCAGCTCAACCTTTTCTCATATTTCCGGATAATATCCACACTTCCATCACTGGATTCCCCGTCAACAATGATATATTCGATATTTGGATAATCCTGGTTGAGGACAGACTCGATTGTTTCCGGCAAATATTGCGCCTGGTTATATGAAGGCGTCACAATGGAGACAAGCATATCAAGTTATTCCTTGGTCTGTTCCTGGATTGTATCTGCAGCCGGAATTTTGTTGTGCAGATCAAAAATTACGTAATCGTCACCCTGCTCTAAGATGGAAAAATTCTTATACAGCAGATCCTTCACGAGGGGTTGGCTGTCTAGTTCATTAAACATGGTAACCACAAAGTAATCTTTTCCGGCAATGCGTTCTTCAAATAATTCCTGGATATCATTAAACTCTTGACCGGCCAGTTCCCGGTAAGCAAAATCGCCACCGTACATCCAATTCGTTGAATTGACCCACCCCCAATACGCCAGGCGGTATCCGTAATCCTGGGTGAGTCCAATCACCGATGCACCACTGAGTTTTTTCCCAAGGGTCTCCCAAAATTTCACTTCTTCTTTGTAATCCATGCGCTTCAGGTCAACGCGGATATCCCAGGCATTTACGACCAGGGTAAAAAGGACAATTCCAGCTGCCAGAGCACTGAGTATTTTCTTGGGACCATGCATGTTCCGGAATACCGATTCGGTCCCGGCAGCTAACGCCAGTGCTACGACCGGTATTAATGGCAACTGGTAATAATCATGCGTGGCAATGTGGTAGGAGAGGGTCATTCCGTAGAGAAAATACCCAATCCAGATTCCCAACATCATCATCCTATGCACAAAATTTTTGAATAAAAATGTACTTAATATTGCAAGGATAAACCATTCAAAACGGACAGTGCTGCTTATTTGCCCTTTCCAGCGCAGATACCATACCGGGTCCAACCAGAGATTAGGGAAAAACCGCAAACTCATCTGGCTGCCTAAAAAGCCATTGATGTAAACACCATATACATGGTAAGAAAGGTAGGGAAGGACTGTCAGGATGGCAATTACCCATATTTTCGGGTTTTTTAAGACGCGAAAAAGCCCTGAAATCCATTTTCTTATAGAACCATCCCCACCTGCCGAACTGGCCTCCATCGCCATACCCAGCCCGATTAATCCAACCCAACCACCGCCCACAAAGAAGACGGCCACAGCTTTTGAGAAAATTGCCAATCCGCCGAGGAGCCCCGCCAGGATTGCCCATTTCCATGTTTGGGACCGGTAAAACCGATTCATTCCCCATAACGCGATACTAGTCAGGGCAGTCATCATTGGATCTGGTTGGAATGAGCGGCTCGCCACTCCTGCATACGGCAAAAAAAGGTAAAAAATAATCGAGATTATCGCTCCGTCATAACCGGTTATATCCCTGGCAAGGAGGAACAATGCTATACCTCCTGAGATCCAGAAGAAAATGGAGAGTAAGCGGGCTATCCAGACGTCATCACTCCCTGCTAGCCGGTACCCCTGGGCGGTCAGCCATTCCATGATGGGTGGTTCGATAACCCCCTCCACTTTCCATTGCTGTACAGCCATATCACGTTTCCAATCCGGGATATTTTCTGCATCCTGGTAATACATCCCCCTTGCCATCAACATTGAATGCAGCTGGCGTGTAGCATGAAAATCAAGCGGATAATCAAAAAGGTCATACATGCGGATGGCTAATCCTGCACCGAAGATCAAGATAATGCTCAGCCACGCTATTATTTTATTGGATGCAAAAAAGGAGTTATTTTCTTCCATAGATGTTCTTCCAGGACCGCGATATTATAACAGGGATATCTGTATGCCCGCTGATGCCTGAACACAGCAACCTGTCAATCATTCATTTTTCTTGCCGGAGATCATATACGAAGAAACCATTCCCCTCCATAAACAATGGATAATGGTTGTTCAGGTGCTCTTTTAATTCAGACTGTGAATCAAAATCCACCAGCGAAGCAATCAAGAAGAAATCCTTGCCGGCAGTTGCTTCGGAAAAATAGGTTGGAAAATCCATCTTCTCATCCCCGCGTAAGGACACCAATGCCTGGTCACCAGTGGTTGGCCAGGCAGCTGCCATTACCCGCCATCCATAATACCGTAAGCGCATTCCATAATCAGGAGTCAAAGCAATAAAGTTCTTTCCCTGGGGGACAGCCTCTCCAACCTTCCGCCAGCTAGCGGGTTCATTGGTGTAGTCTGTAGCAATGAGGTTTGATCTGGCAACATACAAGGAATAAAACGAAGCAAACATAAGTGCAGCAGCACAAACAGCTCTCCAAAACCAATTTTGTTCCCCTAATTTTTCAATGAGGATGTCTGCAACCGGCATGATGGAAAGGGCGACAATTGCAACAAGGGGGACATGATAATATTCATGGGTTATGTATTGATATGGAAAAATAAGACCATATAACACATAACCCACCCAGGCACCAGCCAGGATGGGTTTGAGAGCATCCCTGGCAAATACAACCCCCAACACCCCCAATAAAAACATATTTAACCCCATCAAGCCTTTTACCATCGCCAGCCAATCTGCATAAAAACCGGGATCAGCCAGCATGCTCAAAAATGCTAATGTCCAGAAGGTGAGGAAAGAACCGGTTCGCTGCTGATGAAACAGGAGGTAATAGGCAAGTGTTGGAGCGGCTGCAATGCCAGCCATAACCCAGGGAAAAGGCGTGCGGAAGAGATGTTTGAAACCAAATTTTGCGAGACTGGTGAACCCTATCATCCCCATAATAAAAGCGGCTGCAACAACTTTAACAAGAATAGCTGCCCCGCCTAAAGAACCGGCAATAATCGTCCACTTCCAGTTTGGATTCTCATACCAGCGAACCAGCGCATACACCGTCCAAAGCATCCACATCGTCATAAAGGGATCCGGTTGAAAAGACCGGCTTGCGATGACGCTGAAGGGCAGGAAAAAATAGAATGCCAACCCTATCAGGATGGATGGAAAAGCGAAGAACCGTTTTCCAATCAGGAATATTGCCAGCCCTCCAAGAACCCAGTACAACGCCATGTGAATACGTGCAATCCAAAAAAACTCCTGGCCTACAAGTTTATAGGTAAGCCCTACAAGCTGCTCGAGGATGGGAGGCTCATACACCTCCAAATCTGCCAATGCAATTGCTTGTTTTTGGACTTCATCAGTAAATGCAGGGTTGTCTTTGTAAAATACCGCCCGTGCGATGAGATAAGATCTCAACTGGCGTGTCGAATGGAAATCGAGAGGTGGATCCTTTAAATCATATATCCGGATAAAAAATCCAGACAGGAAAATTATCAGGAGAATGATCCATTGATAGGGTTTAATTGTGCTTGTTTCTTTTTCGGACAAAATTTGGTATTCCTTCGTATCTCTTCAGAATCTTCTAATCATGATAGGGATTTACTTATTTCCTTCCAAGAAATAAGTAAATGGGGAATCATTTTTTGGATACACCATACCTATTAACTGTTAGAGTTCTTTATTACCTAAGTAGTCTTGGTACGGTCGTATTTCAACGATACTTCTTCCAGAGAGTATAAGACCAGGTTAATGTCCGGCATATTTACTTTTGCGTTTCTGCTTGTAGGGTTCCTGAATTTTCCCTAACCCGACCAATCCGAAAAAGTTAAATAATATCCTGCGCCAATCATGGAGTACTATACCCGGGTCCAGCCAGAAACCATTCCAGTAGGATTGTAACGAGCGAAAAAACAAACCACCTTCTGAAAGGTAATATCCATTCAGACGGTGGGCACCAGCCAATATTTTTGATTTCCGGTTCGTTAACATTTTATCGAATTCTGGTTGAGCCTGCATCCAGTCTACCAGTCGGAACGCTTCTTTTCCAAAGGCAAGCGGATAAGCCTTATTTTTCGCTTCTTTGTGGTAGCGCGCCGACGACCAGACCTGTGGGATATATTTCACCTGAGTGCATGCTGCCATCTTCAACCATAACTGGTGGTCGAGTAAATAATGATAACTTTGATCCAGTCCACCTGATTTTTCCCAAGCAGCCCTTCGAAAAAAAACCGAAGTCTGTCCAATCATCCTGAAACACATTAGATCTTCCAGGGTATAAGATCCATAACGCATCGTATTGAAAATTTCAGATTTTTCATCGATGGAATAAACATCCGCAAATACCAGGCCGATTTCGGGGTTTTGGTGAAAAACAGATACAACCTCAGTAATCGTTCCGGGCAGATAGGTATCATCAGAATTAATCCATCCAAGGATTCCTCCACCGGTATGAGCCATACCTTTATTTATTGCCTCAGCCTGGCCGCGGTCTGGCTCTGAAACCCACCAGCGAATCCGATCGGCATATTTTCGAATGATCTCCAGGCTGTTATCGCTGGAGGCCCCATCCACAATGATGTATTCAATATTCGGGTAATCTTGCTGCAGTACGGATAGAATGGTTTGTTCAAGATATGCGCCCTGATTATAAGAAGGGGTGACAATCGAGACTTGTGGGAATTCAGCCATGGCTAGAAAAGGAGATCATATTCAAGCCGCGGGAATATGCGCAGTTTGCCATCGATGGTTGCATCAAAAATTTGGCGGCCGTGCTTCTGATATTCCTTGCGGGCCATCTGGTAAGCAATTTCCGAGGTTTCCAAATCCGGCAGCTGCCAGCGAAACCCTTTGCCGAAATAACCTGGATCGAAGTGATTCGGATCATCCCCCTGGGAGATAATCGTAGTATTTGGTTTCCCCTGGGTTACAAAGCTGTGGTCAACGCCAACCAAAATAACTGTTTTGAAACCCAGGAAAAAAGCCACCTGCATAGCTACATAGGTGACAGTTGCCCCTTCCCACAGGCGATGTGCCAGGTGTGGGGCAAACTTTGGGCTGGAATATGTGGTGTAAAGATAATAGAGGTTGTCAGCAGGTGATATCCAGCGCCGGGAGTGCCAGGATAAGAATTTTGGAATTGCCAGGTTTTGAATATCATCAGCACACTGTTCAATTACAAGATCATTCACCGCAAGGTAATAACTGGTAGGAAATCCCATCTGCGGAAACAGCAGGTATATTCGGTTCATACCGATGGTGAACTCATTTTTCAACCGGCTCAGATCTGTATTCTTCAACGATGGACCGTTGCCAATGATAAAACATCGTTCACCCTGGTGAATATTTTCAAGCGATTCAAGGCGCCGCATGGTATCCCGCCTCCAGGGATGGAAATTGGCCGAAAGCCATTCCGGGAATCCGTCGATCCGGTCCCTTATTTCCCTCACAGCAGGATGAACAGATTCGGGGAGGAGGGTTTTAATCCGGTTACTCAGTGAACTCATTCAGTGCTCAATCGGGTTGTTGCCCCACCATCAACAACCAGGGCCTGCCCGGTCATGAATGAAGATTGCGCAGAATCTGCCAGAAAATAGATGGCACTGGCAATTTCAGCTGGTTTACCTACCCGTCCATTGACTGTTTTTCTCGCCAGATCATTGATGCGGTCTTCAATCGTGCTTCCGGCGACATGGCCGCGTTGTAATCCTGCCCTCAGCATTGGAGTATCTACAGCTCCTGGCAGGACAGCATTCACCCGGATATCATCCCTGGCAAATTCGATTGCCATTGCCCGGGTAAGCGCCAGTAGACCTCCCTTACTGGCCGCATATGCGGCAATATTGGCAGAGGTAGCCACCGCATGTACAGAGGAAACATTTACAATTGCGCCGCCCTGGTTAGCCTTGAGCAGTGGATATGCATTTTTGGCAAATAAAAAAGCCGCCCGCAGGTTGGTGGCCATGACTGCATCCCACTCCTCTACCGTAGTATCAACCAGTGGTTTTGCGACCTGCAATGCCGCATTATTTACCACTGCCTCAAGGTTTTTGGTAAAACCGTTCACTTTAAGGAATATCTCACCCACGCTTTTAAGATCAGCAATATCGGCCTGAATAAATAAACCACCCGCTGGAAATTCAGTCCCTGCTTTCCATGGGATGCGGTCGACACCTATTACCAACCAGTCCATCGCAGCAAAATGTTCAACAGCGGCACTTCCAATTCCGCCGGCGGCACCAGTAACCAGGACAATCCGTTTGGTCTCAGTCATATTATTTTCCTCTCTTCCTTGATTGATATCCTGTTATGACGGTAGATCACTTTTTTGGATGATGAATGGATTAATTTTGTCCCAATTAACATGAGGCGAACCGGTGCGGACATACATAATACCGTTTGGCAGCCATCGTTTGAACTCTTCCATCTGGATAATGGTGTAATCCTGGAGATAAGGTTCCGCCTCCTCCAGAGTTCCCGGCCATATTTCAGGAATTACATCCGGTTTCAAATTCTGTATAGAATGGGCATAATCCCATTTAGAATGTCCGGGTCTGAGCTCAATGATGGGTTCGGAAGGGTTATAGTGCATCTCCTGGTGGGCAATTACCCGATCGCTTTTTCCGAGCATATCATAAGAATACCGCTGGGAGTAATATGGCAGTCCACCTGCCGCAAATACCAGCAGCCTGGCATCTTCGTCAGTAATATCCCTGACAAATAATGCCATCCGAAGCACCTTTTCCTCCCCAATGGTGTAAATGGTTGGTTTTTGCAAAAATGAATATTGAAGCGAGAGGGTATCCAGGAAGTGCATTAAAGTTTAACAGGCTGAGGATTGTAAATAATATTAATGCAATTTCAGACAGCGGTTCCAGCCACTTGAAACCGAATTTTGGATTTTCAAGATGGAACCGGTCGAGGATTGCTATGCGCAATTCGTCAAGGGTGAGCACAAATAATATCATGAACTCCGGCATGACAACGGAGAAAAATCGGTTGCTCCCTCCGCGGTGTTCCCAGGCATCACCACCCACATATATGCTGTATGCAACCTGGACAACGAAAACGAGGAATAAATAGAGGATTGCTTTATCCCGGCGGAAAATAAGCAGGAGAAATGGTAATAAAAATAGGATTATATTAAAATTCCACACAAACTTCACGAAGACATAAATACCCCGTTTGATGCGCAGCAATGGTGATATCCCGGTCATTTTCAGGTAATATGTGTTGGGTAGGATATCCCCGTAATAAAGCCAGCGCAGGAAAGTTTGCCCCACCATAAAACCAGCCAGGATAAAAATTCCCCAAATTAAATGTTTGCGACGGTTTATGGGATCAAAAAATACCAGAAATCCCCAGGTAGCCAACCCCAGGGCCAGCATATCGATACGCACAAGCGTACCTACCCCAAGCAGGATATACAACCAGATAGAAAATTTTCCCCTTTGCAGGCACCGGATTACCATCAAGACAGCGGCGCTTGTGATGAGAATTAATAAGCCAACCTCCAGGCCATGCAGGCTCCACACATTTAATGGATAATAGAAAGCCACCAGGATTACCGCTGCCAGGGGTACGATGGACCCCGGGGCAGTTAAATGTTCAACAATTTTCTTAATTATGAATAAATTTGCTATCAGCAGGATAGCACCGGTTATTTTTATCGGCAGCCCCATCCAGTTGATCGGGATCGGGAAAAGATGGAAAATTGCCATATAAATTGTCCAAAGGGGATTCGAAATACCCTCCACCGGAATATCCCCGGCATTCCAGACCAGCCCGTAACCGCCTGCCAGGTTTCGTGCGTATTGCATGGATATCATAGCATCGTCAAATAGAGTGAAATATGGGGTACCGTTGATATCAATCCTGGTAATTGCGATAAAGGCAGCCGCATAGATTGCATAACCTATAACGGTCATCCAGAATAATAAGGTGAGGATTTTCTCTTTTTGAAACATCAATGCCTATTTATATCAGAGTCCGGAAGCAACGATAAAATTATATCCTTTTTCTAAGGTCATCCAGATCATCACAAGGTATTTCCAAACCAACCAGCAGGTTCCGGATGGTGTTCCAATGAACGCGTTCAGAGGCTTGCGGGCTTGAATTGGAATTGTGTGATGCCAACATGACGTTGTCCATCTTTCTAAGCGGTGAACCTGCCGGCAAAGGTTCATTTTCAAATACATCCAGGGCTGCACCGCCAATCATTCCATGCTGTAAAGCGTTTATTAATGCGGGCTCATCAATAATCGGACCCCTGGCTGTGTTTACAAGTACCGCAGAGGATTTCATAAATGGCAAAGAATACTCATTAATAAGGTGGTAGCTGGTCGGGTTGAGGTCACAATTGAGGGTCACAAAATCTGCACTGCGCAACAGGGTTTCTAGATCCGTCATTTCAAGATAATTTTCCAGGATAAAATCAGGGGCAACCGGGATAATATCATTCCCAAATATCTTCATGCCAAAAGCCTTTGCCCGGCGAATAACCGCCTTTCCCACATTTCCTACCCCGATAACACCCAGTGTACATTCACTAAGGGATTTTCCTTGGATCTTCCGCCAAAATCCATTTTTTATATCCCTGTCCATCCAGGGCTGTTGCCTGGCAAACGCCAGGATATACCCCATTACAGAGTCTGATACCGGCAGGGTAAATGCATTTATGGTGTTCATTACCTGGACTCCCAGCCCTGCTGCAGCAGCACGATCAATTGAATCAATCCCCGTTCCCCACTTGGAGATCACTTTCAGGCGGGGTAAACATGCTGATATTACACGTGCAGTAAAGTGGTCATCTCCGGAAACTGTTCCATCAAACTCACCAGCATATCGCAGGATTTCATCTTCAGAGAGACGTTCATTTACATCAGCGACAATGATTTTCAGGCCATAATGGGAGAAAACCGGCCGAAAACGGTCAACATATGGCATCATGTAAGGAGCTGATATTAATACAGTTTTCATGCCATCCTCCAGAAATCCTCTTAAATTTGCTTCTGCCGGTGTTTCATCAACAGGTCTGCGACCAGAAAGTTTAATTCATCATCGATATCCCAGGCTTCATCTGCGCTGATAGGGAACATGAATGGCCTCTCGCCCAGACGGTTGCGCCTGAATTCCAGGGTTGCCCGGCTGAAAAGGTATAAACATGAATTTTCCTCATATATTGGGGGAAGGTCCTGTGTCCGGAGTAATACCGCCGGATTGTGATTGATGGGACGGCCCAATTGGTCATATAGGCGGGTTTGTATTTTTGTAACAGTGAACAGGGAATCATATGCAGGATAAACATCCAACAGGGTATGAATTGCCGCTGATATGGTTTCCGGCTTCAGCAGAGGATTTGTGCTGTGAGTTTGCAAATATAGGTCGGCAGTAACCCGGGACGTATCATAGAGCAGAATTTCGTTCATCGGGATCGTATCTGCTTGCAGGTGGGGCGGCCTGTCCAGAATGATGATCTGTGGAAAATCTGTTTCAAGCCCCTCCTTAATTACCGGACTGTCCGTATCAACCACGATGGTTTGGATTTCCGGGCAGGATTGAAGGCTTTCCAAAATGTGATAATATAGCGGTTTATCCGCAAGCGGCCGGTAATTTTTTCCAACAACCCGCTGGGAATGGTGCCGCATAGGGACCAAGGCAGCTATTTTTTCTGGTTTCATATTTGTATCCCCTCCAATCATAGAGACAGATCTTTATTGTTGTCCGCCTGTTTTTTTAATTCGGAATATGGGATTGGTTCCAATGAGCGGGTAACCGGTTTTAATGTTAATGCATCCTGGTTCGGGTAATAAAAAGCTTGTTTCAACTGTCTGGTCAAGGGACCAGTTTTTTTATATCCCTGGTATGTCCCCCACAGCTGCAGCAAGCGGAAACTCAGGATATCCTTCCACACTGTGTGCGCAACTTTAAGTTGGCGGGCTGCCTGATAATCGCTGCGGACATTATGAAAATATGTCCGGAAAAATTCAATCAGGGTAAATTGTTCATGCGGATAGATTGCTTTAAACGCCATCCCCTCCCGCCGGTATCGATTGTACAGCCCTTTGAGAGTCTCATTATGTACATGGATTACTTCAGCCGCTGCAGCATAGTAGGTGGCATACCCCTGCTCTTGAGTCCATTTAGCCCAGGCCAGATCTTCCAAACCTGGAAGCAGCTCATTATAGGACTGTCTCTCCCAAAGGGACCGGCGGATGGCAGCATTGGCATTATTACAAAATGGATGAGTCTGCTTTCCGGTTGAATTTTCAGGAAACAAACGCATAAATAACTGGTGCTCGGAGAAGCGGGTGCTCTGATCCCCGCGCTGTTTTCCATAGGTTAAGGCTACATTCGGATCGATAAAGGGCTCTAAAAGCCTTTCAAGCCAATCCGGATAAACAGGGTAAACATGCGCACTGACAATGACCACCAATGGATAGGATGCATGCAAGATACCAAAATTCAAGGACCGACCGAATGTAAATTCCTCCGGCCGGATCGTCATTATTTCAACTGGATATCGGGAGGCAATCAGGGTCGTCTCGTCTGTGGAGCCTGAATCAACCAGAATGATCTGGATATCTTTTATTGTCTGCTGAATAATTCCAAGCAGCAATCGTTCAATGTATTTCCCCTCATTGAATGCACGGATTACAATAGAACAGCCTGGCGTCATTGACATAAGGCAAATTCTTGATTCTCCCGGATGCCTTCCACTATGGTTTTTAATGTTAGTGAATTTTGAGGAAAGTAGCATTCCCAGTTGTTGTTATTAATAAAAACGTAACCTTGCCAATAGGGATCTTCCTCAAGGTATTCTTTAAAAGGCAGTGATACACAAAAAAGTTGGTAATAGAGAAAACGCCTTGCGTTTACGGTAAATTCCTGTGGCATATCAACTTTTTCTGCATGAAGGAATTGATTTGCCATTTGTATATAGTCTTGCTGGCTGGATGGAAAATACACTGTCTCAATCTGGGTATAGCGTGCTTTTCCCCCGCAAAGCACCGGGATTCCAAGGATAGAAGCCTCAAGCCCAATAGTTGAATTGTACACCATTACAAATTTCGACCGTTGAATCAAATCGTACGAACTGAGTGGTTCATCCGGGCGGATCAGGATTGCGTTTGCAACCTGACTCAATCCTCGATTCTCGAACCAATCTGCAACGGTTTCCTGGCTACCTTTACCTGGACGGGTTTCATCCGGATGTGCCCGGATAACAAAGAAAGTGTCCGGTGTTCGATGGATCAAATCTACAATCTGGTCCAGCCATGCGAACATATGGGGATAGAGGACATTAGCATGGTCTTGACTGGTATCAAAGATGACGTTGGTAAATACAGGGACAATCTGCCTGAATTGGGATGCTTTTTTTAGTAAATCTCCAGAAATACTTTCCATCCCGGACCAGAAGTGCACTCCAGCCATGGAAAAATTTCCCCGGAAGCGGTTGGTGAGATAGTCATCCAGCCTTTGGTTTTGTTCCATAGTAAGCTGGAAATCCTCCGCAAAATGAATAGGATAAGCTGTAGCATCCCCATGGGTAAAAAAACCACTTTTGGGGGAGAGGCCAACTTCATGAGTAATTACCGGTATACCTGCCTGGGTAGCACAATAACGCAGGATTGCTTCCGGATAAAACATACCATTAAAAATAAGCGCCGCCCGGAAGGCACGCTCGTTAAACAGGCGAGAGCAGCCAACATAAAAAGACCAGGCTGAACGGAGATAATCAGCATAAAGGTTGCGGGTAGAATTGTCATCTCCGAGATGGTAGCGCCTCAGAATCCACCGGATTGACGGCAAAACCAGCCGGCCAAGCGGCACACCCCCGTATTCAAAGCTTTCCAGTGCATCGATTTTAAGACCAATAAGTTTACGGTCAAAATCAATGTCCGGCATGAAATTTATCCATATACTGTTTTCGGGGTCAAACGCAGCCCTGGACTGGCTTATACAGCTTTTACATGGCGGGGGTTTTTGAGGTGAATTCCGGTCTGTCCCGAGCACGCAGGGCTTCAGAGCGGAATGGCACACAAGCTGCACAACAGGAATTCCGCTGAGTATCATCGCCCAACTACTAATTAATGAAAATGCGGCATTCAGGCTTATCCCGCTCAAGCGCGTTGATGCATTAAAAACCAGAATCGGATCACCGGCTGCTTTGGGGGCATTCTTGCGGATCTCACTACTCAATCGGCTCAAATATTTGTTATGAGCGGAATGGGATCTTCGTCGTTTTATGCCCCGCACTATCTGCTGAATATCAGCCATAAATCATTAACCCGCAAATCTTCGCAGCCTGTTTTGGGAAGGAAGCTCGCTGTCATAAACCCTCTTCACCCCATCACCCAGCGAGAGCTCTGTTACCCGAATATACTTTACCAGCCGCTCAAAACCACCCGGTTCAACCGATGCTGCCTGATCACTGCCCCACATCGCCCTGTCCAAAGTAATGTGCCGCTCAACAAGGCAGGCGCCAAGTGCTACTGCAACGACAGAGGGAATTAATCCAACCTCATGGCCGGAATAACCAACCGGACAGTGAAAGGTATCTTTTAAGGTAGAGATCATTGCTAAATTAAGCTCTTCCGGAATGCAGGGGTAGGTACTGGTTGCATGAGTAAGGATCATGTTGTCAACATCAATTTGTGCCACAGCATTACGAATTTGATCGAGGGTTGACATTCCTGTCGATAAAATTAAGGGGCGATTCGTTCCACGTAGTTTGCGAAGCAAGCCAAGGTCTGTAACAGCTGCAGAAGGGATTTTGTAACAGATTGGATTAAACTGCTCCATGAAATCCACAGATGGCTCATCCCACACAGACACAAACCAGGGCATTTCGATCTCTTTGCAAAATTCATCAATTTCCCGGTATTCCTGCAACCCAAATTCCACTTTACGCCGGTATTCGAGATATGTAATATAACCCCAGGGTGTGTCACGTTTTTGATCGCGTTGTTCAACTGGAACACATAATTCTGGCGTTCTTTTTTGGAATTTAACTGCATCGACGCCAGCATTTTTTGCAGCTGAAATTAGATCTTTGGCAATATCTAACTGCCCATTATGGTTTATCCCGACTTCTGATACTACGTAGGTTGGGCAACCATCACCAATCTGGATTCCTCCAATACTTATTGTCCGTGGCATCCTAACTCCTCTCTTTCACGTGTTCAATGATCATGTCACAAAATTCTCTGACAGCACCGTGACCACCCGGTTTTGTCAGGATAATGTCAGCTTCTTTAATCGCTGAGATATGCGAATCGCCAACCACAACTGCACAACCAACAATCGGGAATACTGGTACATCGTTGATATCATTTCCCAGAAAAACAACATTAAAGGGATTGATTTTTTGATCCTGAAGATACTCAGTCAATACAACATCTTTATGCCAGATACCCCGCAATGCAGGGATGTGCATTTTATTGCACCGTGCCGTAACCACAGGGTTGATCTCGGTTGATATGACGATTGCAGGTATTCCGATATTTCGCATCAGTTTTATACCATGGCTGTCCATCCGGTTAGCAGCAATTTGTTCCTTGCCCTCCTCATTAACCCACACGCGATTATCTGTGAAGGTTCCATCAAAATCAAATACAACCAGATCAATTTTTTCGGGAAGAGGGCGACGTCTTCGACCCGGAGAGAACATTTCCAACCTGGCATTATTAACCAACCAGGATGCACGTTCCCAATCCCTGAGGTTATCAAGGTCCACGGTGTATTGTGGGTCAATGATCAATCCCAGGATGGTTCCTCCACTCATCGAATGTTTATCCAGGATCGTACTGGTGCGAATGGCATCAATATGCCCGGTCTGCCAGTAGGTTGATGGAAGCTGCTGGCGAGGAGCATTGTAGGGTTCATCAACTCCATCAATATTTATCAGAGGTTTCATAGAGGATGTTACCGGATCTACAATCCACATCTTATAGGGATTCTGGCCTGCAGGGACAATACCCCTTACCGAATCTGCCTCAGGATGGGAAAGCAGCAGATCAACAGCATCATCCACACAATTCAGGGGCCGCACAGGAGATGTCGGCCGCAATTGTACAACGACGTCTGGACGATACAATTCATATTCCTTCAACCAGTCCAGCGTGTGCTGGAAAACAGGCAGGTCGGTTGTGTCATCCGCCGAAATCTCAGCGGGGCGCATAAAAGGTACTTCGGCACCAAAACTACGGGCAACCTGTGCAATCTCCTCATCATCGGTGGATACAATCACGCGTGTAACAGATTTTGACTGCAGAGCAGCGGTGATACTATACGCAATCAATGGGTATCCGGCAAAATCACGAATGTTTTTTCTCGGAATACCCTTGGAACCGCCGCGCGCAGGTATGACAGCGAGAACTTCAACTTTCTTTACCATGCAGTCCACCCCCCATCAACCACAAGATTTGCTCCCGTCATATATGAAGACGCTTCTGATGCAAGGAATAACAGCGCCCCATTCATTTCATCATTATGGGCCATGCGCCCCATTACCGTCCTGTAGGAATAATTTTTCACAAATGTCTCATCGTGATCGTTATACACACCGCCCGGCGTTAATGCATTTGCCCGGATATTCTTACCTCTGAAATATGTGGCCAGGTACCGGGTAAGTCCCAGAACTCCAGCCTTGGTTACCGAATAATAAACCGGTTTATAACGGGGCGGCTGATCTGGACGCTCGTATATCCTTTGATCGGGTCCAACCAGGCCATAAGTTGAGCAAATATTGATGATCGACCCGGAGTTTTGTTCCAGCATGGGACGGGCAGCAGCCTGGGCACACAAGAATAACCCGGTCAGGTTGACATCTAATGCATCCTTCCAGGCGCTTAGAGGGAAATTTTCAAACGTGTTACCAAGGCTGCCACTTTGGGAGGAATCGAACTTGGGATCCATGGCGGCGCTGCAGACCAGTATATCCAACCTTCCATAAACTTTAATCGTCTCATCTACAAGCCATTGGACGGATTCTTTGGAGGTAACATTAAATGCGGCTCCCATCGCATCATAACCTGATTCCCTCAGGGATCGTGCCGCGTTATCTACTTTTTCAGCCTGCAAATCGGCAACCACCACCCTGGCGCCTGCCTGTGCCAGCGTCAGGCAAAATTGGGAACCAAGCAAACCAATTCCACCGGTTACTAACGCTACTTTTCCATTGAGTTTAAATTTATCTAATATAGAGTCCATAATCCCTTTCCAAATCGGAATTTATTCAATTCCAAAAATTGTATCGTTTCCGAGGCTGGCGAGTACCGGCAGACCGGCTGAAAAATCCTCTATCCATCCGGTTTCCTCAGGATCAGCCATCAGCGGGACATAATCAAAAATAACCAGCAAGGCCCTGCCGTCAGCAATACTTTTACGTACATTACCTACAAACTCCGGGTAATCCTCTCGGGGAAGTCCAGTAGCCGGATTGGTCGGTGATAAGAGGATATAGGCTGGCTTATTGATTAAAATATACAGCGCAGTCGGTTTATTGGTATAAACGGTGCGGTCCCGGTACTTATCAACCATTGCAACCGTAGGTGATTCCTGCCAGCCGCTGCTAGCAAACCCCTGACCATCCCCGCTAAGGTCCTGAACCTGCTCCAATGTATCCTCTGAAAATGAGAATAGGAGGGCTGCAGCAAGGAAGATGCTTAAAACCTTAAAACCAACAGCCTTTTGCTGCCAGATCATGGCTAAAAAACCAATCACCAGCAGGAAAACACAAAGGGTAAATGGGATGACAATCCGATCGTCCAGTGGCGGGCTGGCATCGACAAACAATAGCGAGGAGATTAGAACCACAAGGAATATTAAACCCTGGAAACTAATTACCAGCGCGGGTGTAAACCATGTCTTTCGGGTATAAGGATATTTTTTGTACACCGACCATAAAGCGAATAATACCCCTCCCAGCAAGATGATAAGGAAACCCGCAAAAATCCATCCCCAATACGGCAAAAACCTTTCCACCAGGTTCCCCTTTTCCGGGAGCAGCCAGCCCCAGAACTGGGTCAGTCCTTCATCGAGTTTATCCTGAGGGATGGGATGAAAAATAAATTGACGGTTGGCTGCGTTGCCAGTTACCAGAAAATTGCGGACCATCCAGGCAATAATCAAGGGGATCCCGGCTGCCAGGAAAATCAAGTTTGTCGAAATGCGCTCCCTCCAGGTGGATTTATAGAAAATAAGAAGGACACCAAAAGTAAAAAAAAGGGAGAGCCCCACATAACGCGTCAGTACTGCCAGGCCGGAAAGGATTCCAACCAGGACAAGGTAAATCAGTTTATTATTCGATAAATAAAGGGTAAACAAATATATAGCCAGCAGGTAGACAAAAATAAAAACAGGCTCACTCAGCGCATATGTGTGCGCTATGAAAAACGGGATGGATACTATAAATAAAATTGAGGCGGATAAACCATATAGAATGGATTTTGTATAATCGTAAACCATCCAGCCAACCAGGAATGAATTCACCCCAAATAATACAAGATTAAGCCACCATGCCGCCGCAAGGCTTTCCACGCCCAGTAAAATTGGTACGGCAAGGAAAATCGAATAGAGGGGCGGGTAATTGGTAATTGGTCTGGGTTCCCCATTTCCAGTAAGCCGGCTGTAGCCATTGCCATCTACCAGGTTTCTTGCTCCGCCAATATATCCAACAGAGTCATTTACCAGGCCCATTCCTTGCGGGGTTGCATAAGCAAGCAAAACTGCACTCGCCATTCCAATCAGCAGCAGGGAAATCCAAATGACTTTATGTGCTTAAATGCAGCATTCTATTCCTTATAAAGATAAATCTTCACCAAGCCAGCCTGACATTTTCAGGGGGGACAACCATCCATTATATCTGAAGATTGGGTTTTTTCTCATTGCCGGCTTGCCTGTTCGTCAATGTAATAAATGGAACCATCTTTTCCTTCATAGGCTTTATACAGACCTTCAGTCAATTTTTGGATACGATCATCCGCCAGATCACCATAAAGATCTCCCATCTGCCTTTGTATTGAATTGAACAATACCAGGGCTGCACCATCCCGGAACATGCTCTGGGTTTCGTCAGACTCCAAATCACCCTGGCCGAAGGAGAAGAATACAGATAGCGGTTCGACCCTGTAAATTTCTTTCATGGGATAAGCCGGCCTATCCGTTAGAAATAGGACAGCATTTTGTTCGTTGGTAATAATTAATGTTTCCTTGGATAAGTCCCTCACCTGATCTATTGTCTCTGAAGAACGCCATTCCGGTGCTGTATAACCAAAACCAACCGCATAATTTTGCTGGACTATACGAGTTGTCCTCCATCCATACCAGATCACCATAAAAACCAGACCAAATGAAATGACTTTTATCCATTTTTGATGGTGGGGCATTAATTGGAAAGTAACACTGATGAGCAGGATCAGAAGCCACATCATGGCAACATGAAGCGGTGAGAGCATACGATGATAGATTGTAATAGGAGGAAAAGTAAAAATATACACCAAAGAAATAATTGCCAGGTATGAAAGGCCGAATATTATCAAAATCACACCAAATCGATAATGATTCCGATAATATTCGTCGTCAAGACAGGTTAGCAGTTTCTTCGTTACCACAAAAAACCAGGTCAAAAATAAAGAAGCGGCGATGATGAACAAAATATGGTTTAACCGGGGATCATACTTAGGGGTAAAAACCCAGGAGTTAGGAATTATCCAAAACAGGATAACCTCTTCAAGAGATGGCCATAAATTTCCGAAACGCCAGGCAATTTCAGCCGCGTTCTCAATTGAACGTGATGCCAGCGTCGTTGTCTGGCTGATATCATATATCACCCATATAACCATAGGTAACCCGGCAATCAACGTATAACCAAGGATATCCCGTAAACGCATGCGCCAGGATGAGCTTCTCAATAGCAGCCATCCGAGTGCCCCTGCAGCAATAAAAGCAGCTGCGCTGTATCGGGTCAGGAAGGAGAGCCCTGTTGCCACCGCCGAGCCATAAAATATGATTCCCGTTTTATCTTTCCCAAGTGCTTCATAAAGCATCACCAAACCCAAAAAACCGAGGAATAAACTCAATGGTTCCGACATCGCCCAGGAATAGATAGGGATTAATACTGGCGATGCCAGGATAAAGAACATGAATAACAACGACAGCATCCAGGATTTAGTTACGCGTATCGTTGACCAACCCGCCAGGGTAATCAAACCACCGAACAGGATCATATTCAGCCAGTGGGTTCCTTCTACAAGATCAAATCCAAGGATACCCAGCATACTGATGACCAGAGAGAAAAATGGCGGAAAATATGGCAGAAGCCGGAATTCGCCCTGGGGTCCGACCAAACCCAGGCCATTCCCTTGAATAAAATTCTCGGCAGATTTTATGTAGATGGTCGCATCTCCACCAATACCGGGACCATGGTTGGTGCTGATCATCATTGCCAAAATCCCTAATAGACCCATCCCGAACGGCAGGAATGATTGAAATGCTCCATTAAATGAGCGGGATTCTTCTTGCATCTTATTTGAGTTCATACACCAGTTGTCCGTCCAACTCATTCATGAAAACCAATCCCAGATCCTCCACTTTATTCCTTACCCCGGGTAAATCGGCATATTCATCCATCTCAATTAATACATACTTAACGTTTAGATCACGCAGAAGATCGGCACTGGCTTTATCCGGAAACGCTTCCAGGATTGGACTTATCCGGGCATACTGAGCCGGAGGAAAGGCATTGAAGAAACCGCCAACATAGGGCTTACCATGTGTCAGGGTGTAAAAAGTCTGTTCCTGATCCTCCGCCAGGCGGAAAGGCATTTGTACCAGGGCACCTGACCCCGGTTGCTCTTTCAACCAGTAATCCACCTCCCTGGCTTTGATCCCCGATAGTTCGTTATAAGGACCGGGATATATATCTATGAACACCAGGGCAAACAAAACAAATGCTAATAACGCTTTTTTACCCTGTGGGGTGTATTCGAAAAGCTTTGCAGCTCCATACCCTGCCGCGGCGGAAATAAAAAGAATCGCAAAAATACCAAATCGCATTAATGCGCGCAGTTTCGCAAAATACGGGACTGTGTAAAAAAACAGGTAACCGGGAAGGGGGAGCGGTGTTTCACTGCGACCCAAAATGTTTTTAAGGAACTCTGGCAGATTGACCATAACCGAGGCACCATTCCAATGCAGGTCGATACCCATGGCGAGGACGATGGAAAATAGGCTGCCCCACATCAATCCGCGCAGCAGTAACCTGTGGCTGCCATATGTTCCCTTAATAAATCCGAAAATAGCCAAAGATACGGCTACAACTCCCAGGTAGAGTGTACCTTCTACCCACATTTCGCGATTGAAGTGATCACCAACCCATTGACCCCATAAAAAGTGATCTGTTGACGGGAGAAAAAAATCGGTTGGGCTGGCTGAATAAGGGCGGACTATGCTGATATTCCTGTCGGGCAGCCCCCCCTGCTGCTGTAAGGATACGTATGGAGCAATCGCCAACAGTATCACCGGTAACGATACTGCAGCAGCAACAGCAACATTTTTCCAAAATCGGGAGGATTTAAGCAGTTCTCTTTGATAGAACAGAATTGAGACCAGGGCTATGAATCCGCTGACCAGTAAGGTCATGTAAAGATAATATTGTGATGTCAGCGCAATTAAACCCAGCGAAAATCCTGCCAGGAGAGAAATTTTCCAATTAAAATCGCGCCTTTCAAGAATATCAAAAAAACTCATGAAAAAAAACGGAAACCATTGGATACCGGATAGATTCAAATGGCCAATTCTAAAATGTGCAAAATGGTATGGGGTAAAAGCGAACAGGCTCCCGGCGATCAGAGCAGGCACTATACTGCCTGTCACCCGGTAAATCCATAAATACATTCCCAAACCGGCCAGGATAAATGTCAGCATCATTACGGCGTTATAGGCAAAAGTTGGACCCCATATTTGGCTGAATGGCAGTGCCATGGCAATTTGTATCGGTGTAATTTCTGTATAAGCCAGGCTCCATCCTTCCGGGTAATTCAGGAACCAAACATTAAATGGATTAACACCCAGGGCAAACAAGGCTTTCTGTACCCATCCAATCATCCAGATGAAGTAAATGTTATCCCCGATCCGGCCGACGATTTGATCGCCCATTTTCATAACCAACGGCCAGGTCATGATCAGGGTCAAAATCAAAAAATAGAGAATAACCCCAACCCAGGTGTGTTTCCCGAAAAATGAGCGAATAGAGTTCGTCAATTTATTATTAACCCGATGTTCTATATGTTCCTCAGAGTTGGATTGGGCGCTTTCGGGCGCTTGACTCCAGTGCAGCCAAAGCAATCCTTAACACCTGGATACCATCCTGCAGAGGAATAATTGGTTCCTCGTTCCGTTTAATCATATTGATAAAATGACGGATTTCATCTTTAAATAGATCATTCCGTTCAAAACCAGATGGAGCAGAAATCATCTCCCAACACCCGGTGTTGGCACGAAATAGCCGGGCAAAGTTATCTGAATGGTCCCACTGGACTGATCCATCTGTTCCAATAATTTCAAACCGGTAGGAGGGAGGGCGTTGGTAATAATCCAGGTGTACACTTCCTACAGCACCATTCCCGAATTGGAGCAGGATTTCAGCTACGTCCTCGGAAGGGATACCCAGGCTGGCAATATTCCCGGTAAAAGCAAAGACATTTTCTACTTCTCCTAAAAGCCAGCGCAGGTAATCAATAGGATGGCACAGGGTAAGAACAGCCCCCCCACCCATCCCTGGGTCAGCGCTGTAAGTGGTTCGGTAATCTTCCCAAGGATGCCAACCCGGCATGTAATCGCCATAATGTGCCCGAGCAGATAATGGTCTACCAATTGCCCCCTCCTTTATCCATCGATGGATCTGCAAAAAACAGGGATGGAAGCGGAATTGGAATCCCACCAAGACTTTCGAACCACCTTCTTTAATAGCAGCTTGAAAATCCTCCAATCCGGTAAGGCTATGCGAAATGGGTTTTTCAATCAAGATATGGCAGCCTTGGCGGGCTGCAGGAATGGCAACATCCAGGTGGGCAGATGTAATATTCGCCACGATAACAGCATCCGGTTTCTCATCCAACGCTTGCTGTAATATTAGTAAAAACCGGGAAAGATTCCAACTCATCCAGCGGCAATGTGCTGTGACCGGTGCGATACAGGAGGATATCCTGCTCCCCTAAAGCCAGTAAATTGCGCAGATGCCTGCGTCCTGCGGATCCAAATCCTGCAATTAAAAATTTCATTGGCTTTCTCCTAATCAGGTACTCCCAAAGGTTTTTCAGGGAGTCCAAGTTTATTCAGCAAGAAATTTGCTGTCCTTATCCCGGATAAACCGTCCTGGTATGTACATTCGTCACAAATAAAGGCGTTTCTTTTCTCCAGATCAGCTCCTGGTTCTTTCAGATATCCATTAATCGCACCAACCAATTCATCCATATCCAGGGCGACCTTTCCAGCACCGGAGCGGCGGAAACGGTCGTGGGTGGGCCAATTGCCGATTTCGGAAAGTTTAAGGGAAAACCGGTTTGGTTTATTCCAGCCGCCGGGGGCATCGAAACAAACACTTACAACCGGGGTGTTATGGATGGATGCTTCGACCACCATTGTGGAATATACCGTCAGAAATACATCCGCATAAGCCATCATCGAGGTTTTCTCCGGCATATCCTCACCGGAATAATACCCCATTTCCCCCCCCAGCGGGACAGGTTCCACAACATGGATGTGAGGTGATGTATCTGCCAGTTTTTGAATTGCACGGCGTTCTTCTGCAAATAATGGCTCTTCCATAAAATGGTTGGGATGCAGACGGATAAGCAGCTGGCAGGACTCTGCCAATGAATCGCTGGAAACCAGCCGTGCCAGTGCTTCAATATTTTGATAATTTGGAGAAAAGGTAATAAAACTGCAGGCATATGCGAGCAGCTTCCGATTTCGGATCCAGTCCGTGTAGGTGGTAGTATTCCTGCCGGGGCATCAGCCAGGTTTTTCTAAAATATCCGTCATAGGAAGGGATACCTCCTATATGAACCCTGCCAGGGTCCCAATCCGATCCAAGAACAAGTTCCTCTTTTTGAATATCTGACCAGCAGTTTATCCAGTCTACCCTGGCACCGGGAATACTGTAAGAACTCGGATTGTCCCAGCCAACCACAACCGCAGCAGTAGGTACACCCAGCCTTCCAGCCTGTCGCAGGAGATAACGGTCCATCCTCCAGCCTGGAGTACTGGCAACGACCAGGTCTGGCTTGTATCTATCAAATAAATCTCCATAGAGATCCGGGCTGAATTTCATTTGATGATTTACCAGCCAATGGCGGGCAGTTCTTGAGTCTTCTCAGCCCGGCAATGGCAGCTTTCATGAAAGGCATTAACGCTTTTCGCCTGCCAGTGGCTTCAAAATTAACCTGTTGAATGTGGCTGTCCATGGCTTCGGTATTGATACGATTTGAACCCCCTACCCGGCGGAGGAAATTTAACCACCATTGTTCGGTTGATTTTTGACTGTCCTGGTATTTTCTTGCCTCAGCCAGGCGCAATCCTTCCACAGTCAGTCCGGGTTTGCCAAACTGAAGAGCAATCTTATCTTTCAAACCATCATCCGTGAGCAGGATGACCTCCACCCCGGCTTCCAGGAGTGTTGGCAGGACATCGGTTTGAAGAAAATAGACAATAGCCAATCCATGGTCGGCGCTGATGAAAATTTTCATTGATGACATGAATTAATCCTGATCCTGTATTCACCCATTATTACCATGAAATATTTAGCCGCGGTCATAATAGGTTCGAAAAATCCAATCATATAAAGAAAGTAGAGTACGCTTAATAGGCGGTAAATCAAACCATTTATTGGTTTTTGATGATTTCATCCGGGCTTCCGTTTTGGACACCATGGCTGGGATATTTCGCAGGGTATTGGACAAATTCATAACCAGTGGTTCAACGGGCATCAAGCGGAGATACCCGGCATCATTGATACGCTGGTCGAGCTGGCGAACCTGTCCCATTGGCCGGGTCATTGAAAAGGGTAAAAAACGGCTGCAGGACATCTTTACGTGCCAGGAACTGCCAGTGGGAAGCACCTACAATCGCAGAAACTCCATGGTAGGTCAATTGAATGTCTCTGGAACTTTCATAATGAGCACGGATTTCCGCTTCCGATTGAGCCAGGCTGAGATCAAATTCCCTGAAGACTTCATATGGGATGATATTGCCTTCGTTTACGATTACATCTGTTTGGGTATTTGCCCACTGAACCGTACTGGTATAAAATTCCGCGGGTGTACGGAACGGTCGGGATGTGACCATGCCGACATTTGGATAACTCTCCAAAATCTTGAGGGATTGCGGCAGCCAGCCATCATAGAATAGACAGTCATTGTCTGCATAGGCGATGATTTCACCGGGTGCTCCGCCAAGCATAATATTCCAGGCGCCCCCTTTGCCCAGGTTTTTTTCTGAGAGGAGAAGGTATTGAATTCGTCCATTTTCCTTCTGGTCAACCAGGTATTCCACAACCTCCGCGCAGGACCCATTATCAAATACCAACAAGTCATAAGGGATATGTGTGTTTTCCCGCAGACTGGCCAGGCAGGCTTGCAAGACATCCAGCATTTCAGCATAAAAGCCACTCAAAAATGGGATGTAATTGAGGATGGCTATCGTTATTTGCTTCGGTGTGTCAACATTTTTTACATATTTTGCAGGGTTCTGGCCCACGCGCATAGGATACTCCAATTAATAATAACGAAAATTATCTCTTCTTATTCTTTTTCTTGCTTGCCTGCGACAGGCGCAGATTTTGAGAGGCTTTTTTCGGATGAAAGATGGTAAAAAACAACTGGGTCAATTTCTTGGAATGAAGAGATACCTGGGGATAAATTTCTATTTCTCGCCAAAATTTTTTCCAGGTTAATTTTGCCGGGTGGACATCCTTTCCCTTCAGAAAATAGTTGGTATCCTCCAGGGTAAAAATATTTCTTTCACCACCAGCCAGGCGGACATTCTCGTTGGATTCAGGCAAGCGGTAGTGAGCCTGACCTCCAGGAAGGTGTGAGTAATCATGATCCTGATGAATAATATCTATAGATGGCGTCGCATCCACAACCGGCCAGCCTTTTTGCCGTGCCTGGTATATCATCCAGTTGTCCCAACCAGCCCTGCCAATTGAGAACTCAGGGATTTCCCGAAAACACAACCTTGGGAAAATAAAATAATCACTGCCGCCGCGTGGATGAAGCCGGCCGCGTTTTTGTGTATCTGCCCACAAGCGCGCCTGCCAGCCCGGTGTGTAGGTCAGCGGAATCCCGATGCTGAGATCCCAGCGCTGGCCGACAGCCAGAAACTTTTGCAGTTTTTTACAAATTAATTTAGAACTGGTCAAGAAATTATCCATCACCAGGATATCTGCATTAACATATGCCAGCATCTCTCCGCTTCCATAAGCCCTGGCTGATTTAATAATTGAATTCACCAGGGGAGTCCCGAGAGAATTGGTTGCTATATCTGAAACGTGGATTACTTTCAGATCACGAGCGGCTTCACTTATCCCTTCGTCATTTCCAAGCAAAATCACTTCTACATCCGGCCCTAACTGCACCCAGGATTGGATTGCATTGCGTTGTATCATCGCAATATGCTGGTTCAGAAAGGGTTTCGGAGCTGTAAATATTGTAAGGGTCTTCATCAGATTGATTGGCTAAATAGTTACGTTATTTTCGGATAAGGATTGATCCACATCCAGGTATGTTTTGTGTTGAACCATGGCATTAATATTGGCTAACTCAGGCTCATTTTCAAACAGCTTCAGTACATCAAGCCATGTGAAATCCATCCTGCCATGGAAGCGGGTAATGATCTCCCGGATTAGTGCCAGATCCTCAGCCGTATCAACAGTCCAACGCCTGTCACCGTAGTTAATCGGGTAATCTACCTGCAACATCCTGAATCGACCGGGTTTTTCATAAAAAAATGGCATCACATGTTCTCGTTCATAAGGCTGGTCAGCCAGATTCCATGCCGTTTCAAGCGCCTGCATGGTGACAACCTCTGTATCCATGCCGATTGGATAGGTTCGTTTGAAAGGAGGTGGCAGCCGGTTCGCGGCGAAATCCACGCCATTTTCAAGAAATTTATGAATTGTTTCATCAATTAATCCCGGGTCAATTAGCGGGCAATCTGATGTAAGCCTCACAATGATATCCGCCTGGTATTGCCTGGCAGTTTGATAATATCGATCCAATACATCTGACATGCTTCCGCGGGTTACCGGATAACCTTTTTGCATACAAAAATCGACAATGAGGTCATCGGATGTTTCAGTCGTTGTGGCAACCACTACTTCGCTAACGAGTTTTGCCATACGAGTCCGTTCAACGACCCAGGCCAACATGGGCTGCCCTCCGATATCCAACAGGACCTTATTTGCCAGCCTTTTTGATTGGAGGCGGGCCTGGACGATCGCCACAATGTTTGGCCTGGAAGTGATCAATTTAATTTGACTCCCTCAGTTCTGGATTTAGATAATGAAATTGCCATTTCATATGCCTCCAGCAATTTTTGGAAATTTTTTGATCCATCTGCGCGTTCAATTGCAAGGCGGCGGCAGGAGTTTCCCATCATCTCCAGGCGGCTTTTCAAGTCGAATGAATTGAGTATCCCCTGCGCCAGGTCATTTTCATCTCCACTTCTGAAGAGCCAGCCTTGCTCATCCTGTCCTATCCATTCCCGATTTCCGGGAATATCCGAAACAAGTACTGGCACTCCGCAAGCCAGGGATTCCAAAAGCGAGACTGATGAACCGTCACTGTAGGAAGCGCTTAGATACAGATCAGCAGCCCGATACCAATCAGGCAACTCTTCATTAAGAACATTTCCGCCCAGGTACACCTTGTCTTCCAACCCATTTGTTTCGATCATCGACTTTAAGGCAGCAGCCTGCGACCCCTGGCCTAAAAGGATTAATCGCAATTGCGGGATCGTCTGAACGCATCGGGAAAAGGAACGAATGATTAAATCTACCCCGTAGACAGGTTCCCAGGACCGCAGGGAAAGCAGCACAAAGCAATCCTGCCAACCCAACTCCTGGCGTAATTGGGAGTTCGTTCCTGGTGAAAAGTGATGAATATCCACACCCCACGGAAAAAGAATGGTCCTCTCAACAGGGAAGCCCAATTCCACTGCCCGGTCTTGCACCGCATAACAATCACCTAAAAAAACAGCGGTCCTTTTGAGTGCAAAACGGCTTTTCCATTCTGAGATGCGGCTGTGTCTGCTTTCCAGGAGCAAATCGGAACCCCAGGACATGGATACGAGTGGTTTAAAACCCGCCAAAGCAGCCAGGAAGGCCGTCGTCGGGACCGGTCCAGCATGAATCAAATCAGGACAAATCTCCTTGATTACCCGACGCAAATCGGTCACAAGGCTTAAATAGCCTGGTAATGAATGTTTGTTTTGGCCTCCCGCCCATTTCACCTGCGTGACCTGATCCGGTAGCGGTCGTTCTTCCAGTACCGGCTGCTTATTTTCAAGGCGTAGATAATAAATCACATGACCGGTTCCTGACAGATATGACAGGAAGCGATGATCATGGGGAGTATAATCACGCGAAAAATAGATTATGCGCACTATTTCCCCAGAAGAGTCCAGGACAAAGCCTGTCCGCACTCTATGTCTTCTAAAACACGGCAGCCAATTATTTTTTCAATTTCGTGCGGTTTTATAGCAATTGCTTCCGATGGTCGAAGCACATCCAACATATCGCGCTTAATTTGTTCGCCTCTGGAAATATTCCTGGCTGCCCTTACACAGCGACGCTGAACAACGGATGTTTCTTTCTCATTTCCGGAAATAAATTTGTCACCCGACCCCAAAGCACGTTCTAACCGGCGTGTATTCTCGATCATCTCCGCCCAGGAATCCGGATCCATGGAGAAGGGATGATCCGGTCCTTCCCTTTTCTGGTCATCCGTGAAATGCTTCTCGATCACCCTGGCTCCCAGGGCAACTGCACCCAGGACAGTTGCATGGGCGGGTGTGTGATCGGATAATCCCAGGATAAGATCTGGAAACATGCTGTGATATGTCTGCAATACGCGTAAATGGATATGGTCAAAATTCTCCAGGCTGGCAGTATAGTTCGTATTACACTGCATAAGCACAAGCTGCGGATTAATTGCCAAAATGGTATGAACTGCTCTTTGAACATCACAAATCGTGGCAGCACCGGTTGCCAAAAGGATCGGTTTTCCTTTATGGGCCATTTTCTCAAGTGCTTCCAGCCAGTCAATATCACCTGAACCTATTTTGTAAGCCGGAACATACTCTTCAAGCATGTCAATTGCTTCAAAATCGTATGGGGAAGAAAAATAATCCAATCCGGCTTCATCACAGGTATTTTTTAATTCGGGTGTCCATTCAAATGGTATCGAGGCTGACTTATAGACCTCTACGACGGATTTTTTCCATTTCGCCTGGTGGGATAGCTGGTCGCCAAGCCGGTCAAATCCATATGCAGAAACAATTTTTAATGCCTGAAAATTTTGAAATTTGGCAGCGTTTGCTCCAGCCTGTTTTGCCAGGCGTATCAGTTGTTTTGCCCTTTCAAGGCTTCCATCGTGGTTCGCTGCTATGTCGGCAATAAAATAGGCGGGGTGTTTTTCCCCAATAATTTGGTTCCCAATATTTATGTCCATCTCAATCTCCTGAACCAGGACCGTTCAATTTGTGAACTTCATTTACCTTAATATAAATGACTGTAATTGCTGCGGATAATTCGTTTTATATAAACCATAAAAACTTTCCAGGCAGGTATCCTGGTCTGGAAGGGGTCTATTCAAATGCTGTTTTAATTTATCAACATTTAATGTTAATTGCGGAGATCGGTTTGCAACCAATCCTGCTTCACGCCAGGATGTAGGGATGACCTTCGATTCATTAAATCCGAATTTGCGTGCAATCCTGCATCCAAATTCATACTTGGAAAGGCATTCATCGTTAACCACATGATATAACCCTTTTAAGTCCATTTTTGCCATTTGCATCAAAAGGTCCGATAACTGGAATACATGAAATGGGCAAAAATAAACATCGGTAAATCCCATCATGCTTTTTCCAGCAGAAAGCTGGTTAACAAATAGTTCACCCAGGCTGCGTTTTCCGGAGAGACTGAATCCGTAAAAATTTACCCGGGCAATAATGCAGTCCGGATTTGCATCTGCCACCATTTTTTCACCAGCCAGTTTGGTTTCAGCATACTTATTAATTGGATTGGTTGCATCGGTCTCAGAATAATTTCCAGCCTTGCCATCAAATACGGCGTCAGTTGAGAGATGAATCATTTGAATTCCCAACCTGGATGCAATGGACGCTAATTCACCCGCCAAATCGGCATTTATTCTTTTTGCCAGATCAGGATGGTTTTCACAATCGTCTACATTGGCCACAGCCGCACAATGGATCAGGAGATCGGGTTTGATTTCTTCAAGAAGCGGCGATAGAACGGTGAAATCACCCAGGTCAACCTGTTTCATTTCAAATGGGGTATTGGTGAGGGAGAGTTTATTACTGGTCCCGGTAATTTGATGCTGGTGATTCAGATGCAGGGCAAAATTTATTCCAAACAATCCACTTGCCCCGGTTAAAAGAATTTTCATTGAGTTCTACCTTTTATAAATTAGGATTCAAGCGGAGAAATGATATCTTTTAGTTGATCACGCGTCAGCCATTCATTATTTTCGTTACTTGAATACCTGAATCCAACGGGTACAGCTTTGCCAGCGTGCTCCCATTCTCTTCCAAACCAGAATGCCTCAGCTGGCTGAACCACAAACATATCTTTTAATTCAATTGTGGTCCGAGCTTCATCGTCTGAGATCAATACCTCATGAACTTTCTCCCCCGGGCGAATCCCGATTAGTTCAATCTCTGCATCCGGGGCAATCACGCTGGCAAGGTCCATTATTGTCATACTCGGGATCTTTGGAACAAAAACCTCTCCCCCGCGCATCTCTTCTACGCACCGGATAACAAACCGGACCCCCTGTTCCAGGGAAATCCAAAAACGGGTCATCCTGTCATCGGTAATGGTAATTTTTCCATTCTCCCGTTGTTTGAGAAAAACCGGGACAACGCTGCCGCGACTCCCGACTACATTACCATACCTGACACAGCTGAATCGGGTATCCTTCCCCCCTGCATAGGCATTGCTTTGAATAATTAACTTTTCAGCTGCCAGTTTTGTCGCACCATATAAATTTACCGGATTGACAGCCTTGTCTGTACTCAAGGCAATAACCGCCTTAACACCATTGTCCAGGGCAGCATCAACCACATTACTGCTCCCCAGGATATTGGTTTTGATGGCTTCCATCGGGTTATATTCACAAGCAGGTACCTGTTTTAATGCTGCAGCATGCACAACAATATCTACACCATTGAATGCCCGGTTTAATCGCGGCAAATCCCGGACATCTCCAATAAAATATCTCAGAGAGGGATGATTGAACCCGGCTGCCTTCATTTCATGCTGTTTTAGTTCATCCCTGCTGTAGATGATAATTTTTGCTGGATGGTATTCAGAAAGCATAATCTCAACAAATTTTTTCCCAAATGATCCTGTCCCACCCGTTACCAAGACAACTTGATTTTTCCAATCCATAATAGGCATCCTCGCAACCACACGTTATTTAATAGATCTTGTTTGTTCCCGCGCCTATTAGATCCGGCGGGATTTGTTAATTACAATTAACGGATACTGGCCAACCATACCAAAATAATGCGGGAACCATTCTTCTAACCGGTAAAGAAAAGCAAGCACCCCTCTTCCGAAAAGCTGTTTGTGGATAACTGCACGTAAAAAACGCACATTCACACTGCGCCAGACAAATAATTCATAAGGGACTATTCCCTCTAATTCCTCTTTCAACCATTTGGGATCGATCTTGGTAATGAAAGTCCCTTTTGGTGTCAGTGGATCGACGGATTTGGAATCACCATTGGCTGGTTTTTTCTGTTCAGACCTGCGGGAGACCGTCTGGCGCATCCTCCCAAGATTTTCCATTAAACTTACCAACCCTTTGAAAATATTCATCATGCTGGATTCCGTCCACCCATTTACAACAACTGCTGATGCGCTTGAGGAAAGAACTCGCAGTAATTCCAGATAGGCTTTCCTTTGGTCACCAGCGGGTAAATGGTGAAAGGTATGTAAGGTCACTGCACCATCCATAACATTTTCAATAAACGGCATATTGGCTACATCTGCCACGATAAAGAGACCATGTTCTCCAATCTTCTTGCGCGCTTCCTTCAAAGCAGTAATGGAAAGATCCAGACACACCCTGAATCTGTATCCTGCCGAATAAGTCAAATACTCAGGATATTGTATGGGTCCAGATCCCGCATCCAACAGGTAAGTGCCAATTTTTGGCAGGTGCCGACCGACCCGCAAATGGCAGCGGTGAATATATTCTTTTGATACCGGCCGGAGATCTTCATACCGGGCATTTTGATAGACTTCATCATCGGTAAGCTGCCAGCCAACCTTGTCATAAAAATCACGCACCGAATTTTGGACATCATTCTCATTCTTCATCGTGCGGACGTTCTGCCTTTATTCCAACACCTTTTTCCAATGGATCGGTTCACCAACCAGGTATTTGAAGGTGGGTTGGTAGGTTTTCCAATCCGGTCCAGTCATTGTTTTCTTAAGTGGGTTCTCCCTGAAATCATCCCACATCCGAACCAGGTGCCACGGGAATGGCCTGGGAAATACAAAGAAGAAATGGTAAGCATATGACCAGGCTTTTTCCACCTGGGATTTATCCAGACGGTTAGATTTTGGGTCTTCAAGAAGGCGTTTTAAGGTTTTTAGATATACCACCCATGAATCGGGATCAAATGTGAATCCGCGGTTGCGGTAATGGGTTTGCCCGCTCACAATTACGGGTAATCCCGACATTGCCATTTCCAACCCCACCGTAGTCGTATACACCAGGCCCAGGTCAGCAATCTCAATGAGATCATAAGTATTGGTTCGATTATCGGCATCAACCAGATGAATATGGTCAGGCAGTTTTGGAAGAAGCTGATGTACAACATCCGCCATGGATTGCCCATGGGTAAGCACTTCGCCGGGATGAATCCGGATAACGAGTTGATAATCCGTAACTCCGGCAAAATACTGCACCGTTCGGGATATCCATTCAGCCATATTCCGTGAAAAAATATGACGACCGAGGGTGAGACTGTCACCCAGTACATTTGTTGCTAATAGGACCACAGGACGTTCATCCAGACCCATTTGTTGGCGAATGACACTCCCACCCTGGGCAGGTGTGTCTTGCCATACCCTGGCAAAATTTTCCCAAAGAGCAGCTTTCTTGCGGGAAACATATAGAGAACGTATCCTATCCAGCTGCTGCTCATTTAATTTTATATCCTGGGCAGTTTTCCACATCTCATCGGTTTCCTGGCGCATGACTTCAGTATTTTGAGCAATCCATACCCGCTGGCGCTGGTCTCCAAACTCATAGGTCACTGTTGGAATTTTCAGATATTTAGCCACCCGGTAAACAACACCCAGCTCCTGAATTGTCCCGTTGGGGACGACGACAATATCTGGTTTCAATTCCCCTAATAATTTATATGCAGCATGTCCGGCGCGTTTATTGCGCAAATCCCGAAGCCGGTAAATCTTATCCTGGGTATCAACATCTTCAACCTGTAAGGTATATTGTGTATCATAATGCGTCACAAGATCAATCTCTTTTTCCAGGTTTTCCGGAAGTTTTCCCAACGGAGGGGCAATCATTAATAAGGATACTGATTCCATGACTGGTTTCAATTGGGATAGGATACTCAAAGCATAGGCATTCTGCCGCCGCAGGTCAAATTTATTGCTTGGGGACTGCCAATCTGAATAGGGCAGGAATCCCAGTGTTACATTATGGCCCTGAGCAGCCAGGGATAATCCCAAAACTGCAGCATGCTCAATCCAATAATGCAGGGTAGCAAAAACAAACACCTTCTTACCCATTGTTGCAGTTTGTCGCAGGTCTTCCACATCCCGGATGAGTTCCGGAATGGCACCCTGTAATCCTTTCAACGAAAACCGGCTATTCAGGGGACTGCCTTTCTGCCGGGTTTGCCAGTATATTTCTGCAGTAAATGGGATTTGCCCGAGAATATATTTAATTGCCTTTTTACCAGACACTGCCATGTTAGAGTTCCTCAATTTCCCAATTTAATCTCGGCCTGATTAATCCTAAACGGGGTTCCGGCCATTGCATCCCTGCCGCACCGGCAGCGTCCACACTGAATGTGAGCGCCTGGTCATCCTGAAAATATCTGCGTACCCGATATGAACTGGCATTAACCCCCACACTATAACTACCCTCATTCAACAAATTGGCTGGTATATCACAACGGCTGACATAGTGGCCTTCCGATCGGATAGAATAGGTCTCAAATAATTGCGGGTCATCCGTATCAAAAGAAGTGAATACATATTCCCCGCGTGTTGTCATTAAATAAATCCCGATTCGCAACCCGGTTACCGGCTCATCCAGGGTGTATTCAATTTCCAGTCGAAAAGGTTCAATCGACCTGACCGTATCACAAATCTCGTTTTTATTATTTAAAATGCGTATTCCAATTGGACGGAATGGATGCTCAGCAGTGGCGATCTCCTCTTCTTTCCAATAATATTTACCCTCCTGGGAAAGCCCGCGCGAAAGATAATAATCAATAGCATTGGGTGTCAGGGCACGCAAAACAAGTAATCCTTTCTCAATCACCAGTGTTTCCTGGGTGAGTCTCAGAATCGCAGACATATTGTGGGAAACAAAGAGAACAGTCCTGCCTTCCAGGGCTACATCGCTCATCTTTCCAATACATTTACGTTGAAATTCGGCATCCCCTACAGCCAGAACTTCATCCACCACTAATATTTCAGGTTCAAGGTGGGCTGCCACAGCGAAAGCCAGGCGCAGGTACATACCACTGGAATATCTCTTGATTGGAGTATCAATAAATTTTTCGACCTCAGAAAAATCGATGATTTCATCCAATTTCCGGTCAATTTCTGACCGGGACATCCCCAGAATCGCACCATTCAGATAAATATTTTCCCGGCCAGTCAATTCCGGGTGGAAGCCTGTTCCAACTTCCAATAGAGAGCCAACCCTGCCATTAATTTCGGCGATTCCTTCGCTGGGTTCAGTGACTCGAGATAATATTTTCAACAAGGTACTTTTACCAGCCCCGTTTCGCCCGATAATCCCAAGAACCTGTCCCTGGGTTACCTCGAAGCTAACATTGCGCAGTGCCCATAGGATCTGACTGCTGCCGTCCAATGGTCCTTTTTTTCGCCAGGGAAG
This sequence comes from uncultured Chloroflexia bacterium, assembly GCA_963841845.1. GTDB lineage: Bacteria > Chloroflexota > Anaerolineae > Anaerolineales > Anaerolineaceae > CAVVGZ01. The sequence continues at coordinate 130,529 of CAWJEG010000005.1, forward strand.
ACTGAGGTATTCGCTGATGGATTCCCTGAGGGTTCGGTATTGGTTAATTGGCGCGCCTATACGGTATTGTTTCCCAATATTTTCTACCCTGATTGCAATATCACTCATACCGGTTACACCATATCCGCAAATAGACGTTCAGTACGACGAAAATATATCAAACCGGTGATCAGCAGGAGTACCGCTACGGCTGTAGAGACAACCAGGGTGATACTAGGAGCACCCTGAGAAGTACCAAGCAATGCCCAGCGAAAACCCTCTACAACTGAAACCATCGGATTTAATGAATAAATTACCTGCCACTCTTCGGGGACCAGACTGGAACCATAAGCAATTGGTGTGATGAACATCCAGAATTGCACCAGAAAAGGTGTTATATAGTTGATGTCACGGTAAAGCACATTCATCGCAGAAAGCCATAAACCCACTCCCAGTGCAGTAATCATCGCCAAAAGGAGAAAGAGGGGCAGTGTCCATATGTCGCTGGTGGGTTTAATCTGGTAATAGACCATCATGGCAGCCAGGACAAGAAATGCAATGAAAAAATCTACAAGTCCAGCGAGTACAGAGGAAATCGGTAAAATCATGCGCGGAAAATATATTTTTGTGATCATGTGCCGGTTTTGAACCAATGACCGGCTGGCAACAGCCAACGCAGTAGCAAAAAGCTCCCACGGTAAAAGACCAGTAAAAGAAAAGATCGGGTAAGGTACTCCATCTGAGGGAACTCCCGCCAGGTTTCCAAAGAAGATGGTAAATACAACCATTGTTAAAAGAGGTTTAATAATCGCCCAACTTGCACCTAGCAAGGTTTGCTTATATCGCACTTTTAAATCCCGCCAGGTCATAAAATAGATTAATTCCCTGTAATTCCACAAATCGCGCAAATTAAGCGCCGACCAACCTGATGGCGGTTTTATGATAGTTGTTTGAACTGCAGCTTTGACCGTTGATTGCATATTTGGATCTTTGCCAGTGGCATTACTAATTAAAATGAAGATTGTGCCGGTTTTCTCGATACCAAAGGATGGTTTTCTCCAGGCCTTCCCTGAACGGTACCCTGGCATGGAAATCGAAGTATTCTGCAGCCCTTGATATATCCAGGGCTCGCCTGGGCTGTCCATTTGGTTTATCGGTATCCCAGGTCAATTTTCCTTTGAATCCGGTTAGTTCAGCGATCATTTCTACCAGATCGCGAATTGAGATTTCAAAACCTGATCCCAAATTGATTGGTTCAGGTCCATTGAATTTCTCCGATGCAAGTAAAATTCCTTCTGCCGCATCCTCAACATAGATGAATTCGCGTGTTGGCGAGCCATCCCCCCACACCAGGATTTCCTCATCTCCATTGATCTGAGCTTCGACACATTTTCGGATGAGTGCCGGAATCACATGGGATGACCTGGGATTGAAATTATCACCCGGTCCATAGAGATTTACAGGCAGCAGGAAAATGGCATTGAAGCCATACTGCTGGCGGTAAGCCTGGGCCTGGACAAGAAGCATCTTTTTTGCCAGCCCGTAAGGAGCATTTGTTTCCTCAGGGTAGCCATCCCAGAGATTATCCTCCTTGAACGGTACCGGTGTAAATTTTGGATAAGCGCAAATTGTGCCGATGGCAACGAATTTTTCGATTTTCCTTAACCAGGATTCATGGATTAATTGAACACCCATCATAAGGTTATCGTAGAAAAAATCTGCCGGATGCTCCCGATTGGCACCGATCCCTCCAACATTGGCTGCCAGATGAATAACCATATCTGGGAGCGAATCATCAAGCATGCGTTTTATATCCCCCGGATTTATCAGATTATAGTCCTCAATTTTTGGAATAAAAATCTGGCCAGCACCTCGCTCAGCCAGTTTTCGGGTAACCACTTTTCCCAAAAACCCGGCTCCGCCTGTGACGCAAACCCGTTTATTTTCCCAAAATTTATCCATACTCAGCACCTCTAATATCCCTTTCTATTGGCAAATCATGAAGGGTTGATTAATTCAGGATGAATTTTTAATCCATCCACTACCAGGACTGGAACGTCAACATTGTCAACCACTTGAAAAGACTGCTCCAGGCAGGTTAATCGGCAAATATCCGCTACATCCCCATCCCCTTGAATACGGATGGATGTATATCCATTTTCTTGAATGGTTTCAAGAGCTATTAGTGCCCTTTCCCGGACAAGGCGGTAAAGTTGAAAAGAAGTATGGATATAATCCACTGTCAATCTGGCCCGCAAGGCAATTCCTTCCGGGGTAATGATGTAGAGTAATTTTCGGCGTTCAGCGCGCTTTACCTTGATAAAACCTTTTTCGACCAGACGTTTGAGATGCCAGTTAATGGTGCCAACAGCAACACCTAATTTCCCCGCCAGGAATGCCTGCGTGGCTTTAGGATTCTGTTCAATCTGGTCCAAAATGACCAGATCACGGCTTAGATCAGGAGAGGCAGTTTCCATATCAGCTATATTCAATGGTTGAATTATAACCTGACATGGCAATCCCTTCAAGGGGGTGATTATTCTGGTCTCGGGGGAGGATTATTATGGAGATTTACGGGATAATGATTCACTTGCAGTTGCGATTATCATCACAGACAGGCTCAACCAATGGACAGGATAAAGCAGTAAATGGAGATCGAAGGATTGTTTTTGGCTCCTGACCCTGGATTTGAACCGCTACAGCCTGGACAGTATCCTCAGTTTGACAACCTATCACAACCACATCAGCATAGTTGGATAGGTCCTTATGAATCTCCAAATCAGGGAGAATAACTCCTGTACGGCCGTTTTGTCCGATTAAAGTAAACACCATACGAGGATAGGTACGGATGCTGTAATAGGTGAAACGGTCTGGCTCCCCCTGGTCCTTCACATAATAACGCGGATAAATCAGCCGGCCGTTCAGTATGACTGCCTGATCCTGGGCTAGGAATTTATCCATCACCTCAGGCTGAACGGGAATTTGAGTAAGGAACTCCTGTATCCCCTTGCTTTCTAACATCTCCTGTTTTGTCACAGACTGATATCGTTGGGGGAAAAAGCTGCCAGATAATGTGATGAATGTTCCGATCCCTAGAAACAGCAGTCCTATGAGAATCGCCTTCAGATATTCTGAGGATGGATTGTTTTCTTTACCGGGTGATTCCATACTGGTTTGTAAATCATCGATTGATGGACTGTTTCCCAGGTGTAATATATCCGTTATCCAGCGTCCGCCTTCAACAAGCCCAACTCCAAAATAGAGAAATACGACCCATTCCACCGGAATGATATAACGTCCCCCAGATGACCTTGCTATGACGTTAGACAGAATATATCCGGTAAATACAAACAGCGGAACCAAACCAGCCCAACCCCAACGCCACCAGGTATATCCCAAGCCAATAGACAGCAAAGCAAGGTTCAGGATCAGGAGGGTAAATTCTTCCCGGTTGAATGCCCCGTTCCATTCCCCACTCCAGAAAGATCCCTCCTTTGTGATGGTATGTTCGATATCATGGTATTTCCAATCCAGTGGCAGCAGGAGTATCGCAGTTTTCAGATTGTTTGAAAGTTGAGCCGGGAAAAAATCAATTAAATACCGGAGGTTTCGCAGGCTTTTCATATCACTGTCGTGCGGATTATTCGGTCTGGGAGTGGGTGTGGGTGTAATTTTTGGTTCAAGTGTTGAGGTAGGAGGAAGCGTGGTAATTGCCTGGAGATTTTCTTCCTTTGGTTGGGGGGTCCGGGTTGGCACAAATTCAAAATAACGATCGGGGATAACTGAGCCGCGAAACGGAATTATAAAATAGAACGGAGTGTATTCCGTTTTACCCGAATAAACCATCCATGGCAGTATTGCTGGAATAATAAATAAGACAAAAATTCCCACCCGCAGCACCCACTTTCTCCAGTCCCAACCAGAAATGAGTACTATTAATAGAACGATAAATGGCAGGATGAACCAGGTATTATGCCGTAGAAGCGTAGTAAGGCCCAGCACACCCGCGGATGCAATGAGGTAGATCCTTCGCCCTTCAGGCTTCTGTGCCCACCGGAAAAACAGGTAGGTAAATATCACCAACATCATTGCCGTCGGAACTTCAGTCATGAACAAATGGGAATTTGTATTTAATAAACGTCTTGAAGAGGAAATCGCGTTGGTTTCATTGATAATTACAAATAGTGCGGCAGCCAATCCTGCCAGGCGGCTGTGAAGCCTAGTGCCTAACCAGTATATCAACACCGGATAGAGGGCGAGTACCGCTATTTGCATGGTAATGATTCGATTTACCTGTCCACCACCGATCAAATTCAGCCAAAGTAAAAAAACAGAATAGAGCGGTTTATCAACATAGGACAGGTTGTTTAATCCCTGTCCGATTAATGCAAATTGAGCCGTAAGATCATATCCGGCTGCATCCGAAAAAGGATAAAATTGTTGGTCGGGAGCATACGGCCCCGGGGCAAAAAAGCTTCCCGGGAACGATGTATTCTTCCAGATGATCAGTGTACCTGCCCAGATTAGCAGGGTAATGAGCACATCGAAGATTGAACTGGAATTTTTACCGGAAATAAGTGGAAGGGGTTCGGGATGGAAATTCTTCCAGATCCTGGAAATGAAATAAATTCCAGCCAGGATCAACCAAACCAGTAGTACCTGGATGGTCAATAACGGGACTCCAGGCAAATTAAAATTGATGAAATCTTCTTTTGCTGCGACTCCGCTGGCTAGAATAATCAGCAGGATTGCAATCAGCAAAGTAAAAAAACATGCGCAAGTGATAAGCAATTTGCGGTTTCTTCCTGCAAAATCCTTGATAGATGCCAGCCCAATCTGCTGGTTAAGGAGGAAAACCAGTACAACCAGCTGTATCCCGGCTAAGCCCATCCAGAGGATGAAAGGCTGCAATCGATCATGGAATGGCGAGTACCCACCAAACCGGTAATCCGGCAAGAAAATGCTCAGCCAGGCTATGATAAAAAAGGTACTTCCAGTAAATATCAGAGCCGCACTCCAAACTGGATGCTTGAATCCCTTCTCAATCAGCTGTTGAATTCGTCTATCCCCTTGCCCGGCCTTAATGGCAAGCCATGCAAACAGGACGATTACCGCTGCAAATACACCCATCAAGATCAGGCGGGATATTGAAAAACCCCACAGAACCGAGTTCTTTGGATCAGCCGTGATCGAGGCAAGGTAGAATAATGCAAATAATCCCTCAACAGCTGTAACGCCGAAGTAGATCGATATGTATTTTGTTGAGCTGGAAGTAAATTTTGCCATCTATTGCCGCTCAATCAGAAGGACAGGTTAACAGAGAGGGGGTTAATCCGAAAATCGATTTTTCCTGCGGGGTCTCAAGGATCACCGCCAGCGCCTCGATATTATTTTCAACAACACACCCAAGCACAATTGTATCAACACCACCCGCAAATCCTTCCGGGGATTTGTCGAAAGGCATCGTGACCAACCAGTCTGCTTCTGAAAAATCCGGGTGTCCGGAATTGATCAACTGGAATACCATTTGTGGATTTTTGATAGGAAGGTAATTATAGATTTCCTTGATGAGCTCATCTTCGGGATCTAAATAGCGGGGATATAAATTCTTGCCTTGCAGGACAACTACATCTTTTCGATCTAAAAATCTGGCATACTTCGGAATCTGATTGAGTGGCTGGATCATAGATTTGCATTGCGAATAAATCCCGTATCCATTCTGTATCATTTCTGACAGGATATCTTTGCGGAAACATAATATCTGTAAACGGGACCATTGCACCTATCAGGATAAACATTCCAAATATCGAGAATAGGATAATATTGGAATTTTTTTGTACCGGGACTTGATCCTCATGGATATTAGCAGGTCCGGAAGGGGGTAATCCTGTCTGAGCCCCATTTAAACCAAGCGTTCTTAATGCAAGAAGGATAAATTCTGCCATTCCGATTCCGTAGTAACAATATACAATCCAGTCCATTGGCACAATATAGCGGCCGCCTGAAGTTTTAGCAAGCGCATTACCGGCCGCGTACAACAGAAACACAGCCAGAGGAACAACACCAATCCACTTCCACCTCGAATATGCACTTCCAATACCATACGCCAGGACTGCACTGTTCAATAGCAGCATAAGTGCCGAACCGAACGCCATGCTTCCATCCCAATCCCGGTCCCAGAAAGGAGCCCCCTCTGTTACGGTATCTTTCAGGTTTTCAAAAAGGATGGTTGGTGGCAGGGTTAGCAATGAGGCAACCAGGTTGTGAAACAAATGGTTGGTAATCGGGTATAAGTTCGTACCGATGCGCTGGATGGCATTTCCCAAAGTGACCTCGTTCTTGACGTTTACGTCGTTTACAAACGAACCACCTTCCAGAAATTGGCCCTGGACCGCTTCTTCATCCGGCGGACCGGATTCGAGCCTCTCGGAGACAACCAGACCCCGGAATGGGATTACAACAAAGAATGGATTATGGTTAACTTTATAAGACCTGTACATCCATGGAAGCAGTGTCAGGAAGAACATCGAAGCGAACATGATGCTCAGAATCGCCTGTCTTCTAATAGGGATACGCTGTAAAAAGAAGGGAATTAACAATCCAAATGGAAGCAAAAACCAGGCATTATGCCGGATAAGGGTTGCCAATGCCAATGTTCCAGCAGAAAGAACAAGATAATGCACCCCACTCTCCGGATCAAGAATAAACCTGACCAGGAAATAAGTGAATGCGGCCAGCATGACCATCATTGGAAATTCAGACATCAGAAATTTTGGATTGGAAACATCCCAAATCACCAGGGTACTGGCAATCAAATTTACGCCTTTAATAATAGCCAGGACGGCTATGATTAATCCTGCCAGCCGGCTGTGCAATTTGGTCCCCAGCAAATAGAGGAGGGGGGGAGCCAAAGCCAGTAGGATAACCTGAAGGCTAATAAGAATATCAAACCTGTCCCCGGCTATGCTGTGCAGGATGACCAAAATGAAGGAGTAAAAAGGTTTATCGGCATATTGCATATTGCACAATCCCTGGCCAATCAGCGCAAATTCCGCGCAGGAATCATACACAGCAGCGTCAGAGTAGGGATAATTCTGATAACCTGGTGGATAAGGACCCGGGGCAAAATGGCTGTGTGGTAATTCTTCAAGGTTCCATAAAATCGCTGCCGCAGCCCAAATGACCAGGAATAGGAATACATCCAGCATTTTGCCTGATTTTCCCGTACTTTGCTTCGTAAGTAAAACCCCGGTTTGTTTTCCACTAAAGGCAACCAACAGCATACCCAGTATTCCAACCGACCAGATCCAAAAAACCTGACCACTCAGGAGGGGAACACCCGTTTTTTGCCAGTACGAGACTGGTTGTAGACCAAGTCCGGATCGATATACAAGTCCCCAAAACAGCAGCATCAGGATAAAAACAGTTCCGCTGCTGATCAGCAGCGATTTATTAGAAGGAATATCAACGCCGGATTGATTTTCCTGCATAATCGGATTGGTTACTTTTCTGGCAAGATAAAGAAAAATGATTGTTTGAAGGGAGAGGGCTGTCAGCCAGTAAACAACAGGTTTCAGGCGGACAATATAAGCCTCAAACTCGGGGATAGAAGCAGTCTGAGTAAAGGATCCAAACCAACCCAGGAGAAATCCTGCAATTGAGACAAACAAAGCCGTACTGTACAGCCGCTTATTCAGGACAACAGACTCAATAATCCTCTCACCCCATCCGGGTTCCATCAGAACTTTAAGCATCCCAACCAGTGCGAAGATACCAATCAGAAGAAACCCAACGGATAATACCAGCCTGGGAAGGGAAAGTCCCGTTATTATTTGATTTTTTGTATCACCTGGAATCGAAAGAAGTAAAATCTCAGCTGCTGCTGTAATCAATAAGGCAATAAAAAAATAAATTCCCAGTAATATTCGAGATTTCATAGGTTTTTAATCAAGCTGGTCAGAAAAACGGTGCTTATACCGCTTAAGATTTATGAAATATTACATAATCAAGATAGTAAATACCAATCCCGCCCAATAAAATACACAGCAAAAAAATGATATTCGCATAAAACGATGGCAGTGACACTGCCCAGAATGCTATACAACCCAGCAGCAAAGCCGCCAGGTGCATAATATAGACCGCATGGTTGGGATCCAGTCCTATCTTTACCAAACGATGGTAGGTATGGTCCAGATTAGATTCATAAAAATGCACTTTACGTCTCGATCGCGAGAAAACAACCAAAGTCGTATCAAAAATAGGTACTCCTACCAGCAGGATGGGGACAAACCAGGATGATGCTTGCAGAGCCGCTGCAGGTGTGTAAATAATTGCAATGACAGCCAGGAGAAATCCAAGGGTTTGCGCACCGGAATCGCCCAGAAACATTCTCGCCGGGGCGGCATTGTAATAATAAACCCCAACACAAATTCCCAACAAAATTGCACTCAATAATGCAATTTCCATCTGCTGTGAAGCGTAGGTTGCCAGCATAAAAAAAGCAAATGCAAAGGCACTCAAACCAACCGCCAATCCATCCATGCTGTCTACCAGGTTGAAGGCATTGGTTACTCCAATAACCCAGAATATTGTCAGCATGTAATCCAGGATCACATACATGGGTTTAGGTCCCCCCAGATAGAATTCGCCATATTCCAATACCCGGATGTGGATGCCCGAAAATATCAGCAAAAGGACAGCAAGTATCTGTCCCAGTATTTTTAAGCTGGGAGAGAGATGACGAAGGTCATCCACAAGTCCCAGGATAAAAATAATTCCGGCCGAAAGGATCATGGCACTCAGATTCGGATTCTTCCAGGTACCAAAAATGGTCATTACAAGGATAAGTGTACCGAAGATGGCAATTCCGCCTGCCAGTGGGGTTGGGCGGGCGTGTTTTTTATGTGGGGCAGAACCGGGTATATCCACAAGGTTAATTCGCCTGGACAACCGGATGGAAAACCAGCTCATCCCAATGGCAATAATCGCTCCAACCAGGATGGAAAGGTACATATACGAAGTATTTGCTACAGAATATGTCATCAGGTGTAATTATAGTGAGTTTTGGGGATATAGTTGCAATGTTTCAGAAATGACCTGCTGGTCAGAGTACTCGCGTATCACTACCTCACGTCCAAATTTTCCCATATCACTCCGCAGCTGCGGATTCTGAATTAATTCCAGGATCCTGCCTGCCAGGGCATGCGGGTCCTTTGTCGGTACAAGGTACCCGTTCAATCCGTCCTTAACAATTTCTCGGCAGCCGCTTATATCGGTTGTTACAATTGGTCGGCAGGTTGCAGCTGCCTCGATTAATACCCTCGGAACACCTTCCCGATAACTGGTTGGCAGACAGAAAATATGGCATTTCTGCATGATCTCAGCCATATCGTCATGCCATCCCCACCATTCCACAGCACCTTCATGCTGCCAGTCCAGCAGCTGCTGTCCCCGGGATTGAATCCGGGTTATCCGGGTATGAATCACCAACAAGGACAAAGCGTGCCTGGATCCCGCTTCCCCTGATCAACCTGGCGGCTTCAACAAAATCTGCAATACCTTTTGCCCAGAGCATTCTGGATGCCAGGAGAACTACCGGTGGTTCAGGCGGTTCATCATGGCAGTGAAATTCAGATGCATCAACACCAGATCCCCTGATGAGGCGTGAATGGGCTTTATCAACCAATTTATTATGAATGAATATTTCCTGATCATCCGGATTCTGGAAAATAACCCAGGTATTCACCAGCGCCAGCCGGTAGAAGGGATTGATGATTTGCCGGAGGAAGTCTGTTTTGATGTCATTCTCCATGAAGAGATATCCTAAACCGGTGACAGCATTGATGATTTTTTTTATGCGGATTATTTTGGCAGCAGCTGATCCATATAAAATGCACTTAATGGTAAAGTGGTGGACAATATCCGGCTTTACCGATTGATAAATTTTTACCAGCCGCAGGATTGTAAGCAGTTCGTAGAATGGATTCATCCCCCGGCGGGAAAGAGGAAATTGAATCCATGTAAATCCGGCATCCTCCAACAATGGTCCATATTTCCCGGGTGGGGACAGCAGCACAACATCAAATCCTTGATGCTGCAGGGCTTTCGCCAGGGATAGCCTGAAGTTATAAAGATACCAGTCTGTATTGGCAAAAAGCAGGGCTTTCACTGGTTTTCCCCGGACTGCTGGTGGTTTAACCAGGCCTGGAACATGAGCACATCCCAGAGTTCATACTGCCAGTTCCATTGACCGGACAAATGCTGGTCCCACTTCTGCCGAATGGGTACAGGATTAAAGAATCCCTGGTTTCGCAAAGTTGTTTCGTTCAATAAAGACTCTGCCCAGTTCCGCAAAGGACCGCGCAGCCAGTTATCAATCGGTATAGCAAATCCCATTTTGGGCCGTTTGAAAAGTGTTCCAGGAATATATTTGTCCAGCAGTTTCCTGAGCACCCATTTTCCCTGCCCCTCCTGGATTTTATAGGAGAGAGGTATCCGCCAGGCGAACTCAACCAGGCGATGATCATCCAGGAACGGAGCCCGGGATTCAAGGCTTACCGCCATGCTAGCCCGGTCGACTTTTGTAAAGATATCATCCGGCAGGTAAGTTACCAGGTCGAGGAACATCATACGCAAAGTAAAATCCGGCAGGTCGGCCCAGGAGGAACGGTCTGTAAGTATCGTTTGCGGTTCTGAAGCACCAAGCACAACTTCGGATGGTTTTTCCCAATGCGAAGAAAGCCTTCTATAAACAGCCTCCGGTGATTCTGAGGAGATGATGGATATGAATTTCTTGATTTTTTCCCTCTGTTCAGGCAGCCCCCCTTCATCGCCCTGGAGAAGGTTGAATTTGTTAAATAGATTGTCCCACTGCAGGGGAGACACCCGCTGCGCACCAGCGGCAAGAAATGAGCGTATCCCCTGTGGAACCCAGCCGATACGCTGCCATATTTTTCTTCCGTAAAAATGCCGGTTATACCCGGCAAAGAGTTCATCACCGCCATCACCGGTAAGGCTGACGGTTACGTGACGGCGTGCCATCGCTGAAACCAGGTAGGTGGGAATCTGGGAGCTGTCTGAAAATGGCTCGTCATAGATTTGGGGAAGCATGGGTATGATCTCCCTGGCCTGATCACCGTTTAAAAAGAGCTCCGTGTGATCTGTCCCGAGATGCCTGGCTACCTCAGCGGCATACCTGGCTTCGTTAAAATCATCGTCATTAAATCCAATTGTAAAAGTCTTGATCGGGCGGCTGCTTTCACTCTGCATAACAGCAACAATTGTGGATGAATCAACTCCCCCGGATAGGAATGCTCCCAACGGCACATCGGAGATCATTCTCTCCCGGACAGATTGGTGAAGGAGCATTTCCAATTCACCCACAGCGTCCTGCAGCGTTCCCTGGAATGGTTTTGCGGTTCCCTCTTCAGCCATTTCCTTCGCAGACCAGTAAACCCGGGGCTGGCAGATTTGATCGGGCTTATCCATTTCGATGCGCAGCAAGGTTCCCGGTGCCAGTTTATGGACCCGGGTATAGATCGTATAAGGGGCTGGAATGCAGTTATGCCTGAGGAAAAGTGTCAGTGACTGGCGATCGATGGATCCTTCAAAGGCAGGATGCATCTGTAACGCTTTTAGCTCCGAACCAAACAAAAAATGACTACCAAATTTCCCGTAATACAAAGGTTTTATTCCCAGCCTGTCCCTGATAAGGTACAAACAGCGCTCATGGCGGTCCCACACTGCAGCAGCAAACATTCCATTAAAATGAGGGATTGCATTCTCAACCCCCCACTCCACCATGCAGGCCAGCATTACTTCAGTGTCCGAAGTACCCCGGAAAGCATGCCCTTTCCGGATCAGTTCCTGGCGCAATTGAAGGAAATTGTAGACTTCTCCGTTGTAGATAATGACATAGCGGCCATCCGCAGAATGCATCGGCTGATGCCCGGTTTCAGTCAGATCGATAATAGCTAACCGGCGAAACCCGAAGGCAATGCCAGCCTGTTCATCTGTCCAGGAACCGGAATCATCCGGTCCGCGGTGAAAAATCGAATCAGCCATCCGGCAGACAGTTTGTTCCATATCAACCGAATTCCGTGAAGCTGCAAAATCGAGAAATCCTGTTATTCCGCACATAGCATGAATTCTATATCGTATTTCCAAAAGCAACAGGCAGATCGTTATTCCAGGGCATTATGATTTTCTGTTAAATTATTGCTTTTTGCTTTTCCAATAATGCCGACCCCAAACCCAATCGATTCCGGGAAAAACGGGATGGGGAATGAGGACACATCCAGGATATCAAAAAACCGGGCTGCAGATTGGATTATCGTGGAATAATCAAATCCGCGGTGTTCGTGCCTTGGAACCTTATCCATACGCCCTAAAACAGCATTGGTGTATTCGCCAAGGGTGTAGGACTCCGCATCCATTCTGCCTATCCGTTTAATCAGATACTTCGTGGCAAATACCAGCCCTTTTTCAATCGGGACGGTGATAAATGTGTATTTGCTGGTATGGGCAGATAAAAACTCCAGGTACGGGTTAACCAGATCAGGCGGTACATGCTCCAACGTTTCCATGCAGATTGAGATATCAAATAATCCAGTGACTTGAATGTCTTCCGGTTTTCGGCAGTATATAAATTCGTATCCGGGTTTATTTTTCCAATTCTCTCTGGCGATGTCCAGTCCATTCTCCCAGTTAGCATCCAGTCCAACATACCGCAGGGGATTTACCGGAAGGAAGTTTATGGTTTTCGCATCATAACAACCCAACTCGATAACACTGGCTGGTATACAATCCAGTTTTTTAAGGGAGTGATTGAGCCAATGGAAACGCGCTTCGTGAATCCATTTTCTTATCCCACCGGAGAATAACCTCTGGTTGTAGGCTTTTCTAGTCGTTGTACCCATCAATTCAATGCAATTCCTATGTCATTTTATGAGTGAGCGGTATAGATCCTGGTAGCGCATGGTGATCGTTTCAATCTCATATTGATCTACCACAATTTGCCTGGCAGCCTGTTTCATAGCATTCCACTGCATGGTTTCCATTCTGATCATTTCCAGCCAGGCCAAACATAATGCCTCAGGATTTCGCGGCGGAACCACAATGCCAGCTTCACCAACAATCCTGGCAGAATCTCCCACATCTGTGACCACACATGGCACTCCGCAAGCCATGGCTTCACCAATAACATTCGGAAAAGCTTCTCCGTATACTGAAGAGGATGTGGCAATATCAAGGGCAGCAGTCAGCCGTGGTATATCCTGGCGCGGACCTAATAATTGAAAATGGTGTTCCAACCCGGATAACCGGATCCAATTGGCGAGGGTGTCATTTTGCCAGGTAATCCCATCCCCAGCCAGGATAAAGTGTACCCGGTCTGTATGCTGTGCCAGGCAGCCTGCGGCCCGGATAAAATCCCCATGGTCTTTCTGGGGATCAAATCTTGCTACCAGTCCAATTAGCAAGGATTCCAGCGGAAGGGATAATTCTTCACGTAAAGACTGGCGCGCCGCTAAGTCCGGGTGAAATAACCCGGTATCGAAGCCATTTGGGATGACAATAAATTTATCTGCCCGGTACCCTTTTCGGGTGTGAACATCCTGAGCCGCAAAAGAGCAGGACACAATTCTATTCGGAATCCAACCGGAGAGTTTCGCCAACAATTTTACAATGAAAAGCGTGCTTTTTTTGGAATGCTCGTTATCGAGGGTGCTATTACGGATGCCCCATACAACCGGAAAATTCCCGGAAACCCTTGCAGCCAAGCCCCCCATCAGGTCAGAATGGTACATCCAGGTTTGCAACAAGTCCGGATGGGCATTTCGCAAAATCCGTACCAGCCGATAAAAATGCACCGGATCTGGAATCCCCGGTTTCATGTCCAATGAAGTAACTGGGATGCCGAGCTTTCGGATTTTCTCTCCAACCGGACCATCACCAGTTAGAGACAGAACTGATGAATCAAACCGACTGAGGTCCATCCGTGAAAGGAGCTTGTACAGCATCATTTCCGCCCCGCCCAGGGATAGGCTGGTAATGAGGTGCACGATGCGGAACCGTCGCTCAGCCATTATTATTTTTTCCGGAGGTCGTAAGAATCACCCTGACTGTATCCCGAACCATATTGTCCACACTAAAAAGAGTTCTTATCCGGGCAGATGCCCTTTCACCAAGCTCACTGCGTTCACCAGGAGTCTTGGATAGCATTTTAATGATTCCTTCTGCCAGGCTTGCGGGTTCCCCCGGGTTTACTAAGAAACCGGTATCACCAATAATTTCGGGGACATCCCCCACCCTTGTTGCTACGCAGGGCACCCCGCAGGCCATCGCTTCACCGATCACATTCGGGAAACCCTCTCCCTTCGAGGACAGGCATAGAATATCCAAGGCGTTGTAAACTGTCTGGATATCCGGTCGGGTGTTTTCCCAGTGAATACAACCGGTTAGCCCTAATTCTCCGGCCTGACTTTTAAGTTGTTCGAGGTAATCCGCCGGGCCATCCCCGATAATAACAAAAAATATCCGCGGCAACGGATAGTTTCACAATGCGTGCTGCTTCCAGGAAGGTCGGGTGGTCTTTCACCGGATCCAGCCTGCCTATCATACCGACAAGAGGCACATCTATTGGTACTCCCCACTCCAACCTTATGACTACGCCGGACTCAGCATTTTTTATAAATGATGTTGTATCAATACCGTTGTGAATGACAGTCATTTTTCCGGCTGGAAATCCTGTTTTAGTGTACTGTTCAAACCCGGCGTGGGAGTTTACGATGACGGCATTGGCGAACCTGGCTGCCCTGATTTCAAGCCAAAAACTTAGCCGGTAAAGCCAGTCGTACTGGCTTAGATCCCTGGATGAACCGCGCACACCCATCAACAGGCAAACACCAGGGTTAATTGTCTTCATGAGTACTCCCAGGATGTTGGGGACAGCCAAAAAACTGTAGATTACATCTGGCTTTATTTTGCGGACCTGTTTGATCAAGTGAAACAAGAATGGGAGGATATCCCAGCGGCCCTTTTTTCCGAGGGAAATAACAGTCACCCCGGCATCTTCAAACTGGCGGAAAAGCTTTCCATTGTCATAAAAGCAAACCACATATAACTCAAAATTGCTCTTGGGGAAATTTTTTGTTAATAAAAGAAGCTGCCGCTCTGCTCCTCCAAAATCCAGCGAGCGGATCAGGAAAACCAACCGTAAGGTTTCATTCGTTTTCAATTGCAAATAATCTCCGCCCGCTCAAGAGTGATAATCACGGATATCCTGTTCGATAATTTTATTGATCCTACCAATTATGTATATCCGAAAAGCAAGGTGATTGATGGAGATATTTTGTTTTCCATACAGGCTTTTCAACAGCGGCTGCACGCTTGACGGAATTAATTCTTTTAGAATTGGTTTGCCAGAATTTTCTACGTTGACTGAGCTTGTTTTAATCCCCCCCCTGACCCAATCCAAAAATTGATTTGGCAGGATATTCCTGCTCCTCACTTCCTCCAGTTCGGCTGTAAACAGGCTGGCAGCCATGCTGGTGTTTAAATAATTAACCGCCGGGGCAATAGCCGGCTTTTCTGCAAAGGGAATTTGTGGAGATAACCGGGTGATGATTTGCTTAAACAGCTTTTTTTCTGTCCTAAGCGGATCCGGCAAGGCACGTACCCTTTCGATAATTTTCCGGGATAAGAGCGGGTTGATCACTTCCACATAAGCACATTTAATTTCATTTAGGGCAGCAAGGATGGTGGGTATACGGTACTGGTGGTATATACGGTCCCTCCAGGCGGAAAGACTCTCCCCGTTTTTTTGCTGCAAGCTAACCGGTATAGATTGAATAGGCATGCCATAATCTTTTGCTGGTCTCAGGTTGCGGTGGTCCTCCATGGTTACCAGGCCGGTATACCGGCGCACATCCCCCGCTGAGCGAACCCTTGTCCAGCCAAAGCCCTCATCTCCCCGGATCACCCCGCTGATTTTTTGCTGGTTTAAATGCTGCCAAATTTGAAATCCATCCATATAAGCCGATACATGATCTATCCTGCCTTCACTCGCAGCGATAAACCGTTCGAAGATTAACTCCAAAGGCTCTTCCCCCGATTCAATAGGAAAAAAATGGAAATTCACACCGCACACCTGGGCAAGCTGACGTGCAATGTAAGCATCATTCCTGATGTCCTGGAGGGAGCTTCTGACACCCCAGGTTATGCATTTAAGATCACTTTTATCCGGGATCATCAGTAAAATTGCCCGGCTGTCGTATCCGCCTGAAAGAGGGAGGAGCCAGTTGTTATAATCCAGATCCAATCTACAAATTGTTTTTTCAATTGCCTGGCGAAGAAGAATTTCGTGCTCTGCATCCGTACGGATTTCTTGTAAAAATTCGGGGGTGGACTCTATTATTTCAAGTTTCCATAATCGAAAATCGAATGTGAGCCTTGAGTCCCCAGGAAGCATTTTCAAGCGGGCGTCCCAGGCTAGCCCGGGACCGGGGCAGCCAGAGGAGAGCATCCAGGCAGACGTCTGCGGGTTGATGGAGAAATTGCCCAGGATGGACAAAATAGCACGCTGGGAATTGGAAGCCAGGAATAAATCCTCGTTTTGAAAATACCAAACCGTTCGTGAGCCAACAACATCTGTGGCAATTTCAAAACCGTTCTGGTCCTGCCGAAAAAGAGCAAAAGAACCATCCGGGATCCCGGTTCCGCGCTTCCACCAATCAGGCGGGGGTTTGATCATCTTTCCAAGGCAAAAATTGCCTTCATGCCAATCCAAATCAACTGGCGGATTAAAGAGAACCGTCAAGAAATGACCACGCTGATCAATAAACGGTTGAATTTTGGGGAGATGATCCGGTGTAAGCCTGCTATTTATCCGGCCAATTTTCGGCAAAATATCGTCTATGATTTTCTTATCTCTTGCACAGGCCACCAGTGCACGGGCCATAATTTATTTCCTGAAGGAATCCGATATCTGAAGTTCTGTAGGTAGTTTTTTTTGAGGACACCAGCCCGTTTAATAATCGCATTAATTCGATCATAATTCCTGAGTAATTATAACCTTACTCCCTTACACACTCTCCTCGCAAAGAAACGCCGGTTATTGTCAATACCCACCTTATCCCATGCTGTTTTGGATTGAACATATTTTTTGTTGTTCCGGGCGTGGAAATTTTTCCCGCCATTTGCTACCGATTATTAATTCGTCCACCTCATAATTCGGAGTGCCATCTAATCCTTCGTAAACCCATTGGCGTGCAAAGGTATAATAAACAAAATGAAGGATTTTTATCCGTAGATTGCCGCCTTATTTGGAGAATATCTCTCTCGCATAACACTGGTCTATGTTCTAAAATTTTAATGGAGCAGGTGCCGGACCATAAAAATATTAACCATAACAATAATTAAGATTAATCCTTTAAAGAGTAAACCTAAT
The DNA here is from genome assembly GCA_963841845.1 of uncultured Chloroflexia bacterium. GTDB lineage: Bacteria > Chloroflexota > Anaerolineae > Anaerolineales > Anaerolineaceae > CAVVGZ01. The sequence continues at coordinate 147,954 of CAWJEG010000005.1, forward strand.
TATTCGGTTACTGGTCTATAAAATTACCAAATTTTTTGCAATTATAGAAAAGAGTTAAAAAAATTAATAAAAAACTCTTTCCATTTTTCGAGAATTTTCCCAAATTTGGATCGCCAAAAGTCATTGCGCTTCCCAGGTCTTTTGTTACCGCTGTTCTGGCTTCAATTTTTTTTCTCGCTTTTATCATTACAGATTACTGGAATATACCTGAGATTTTCCAATATCAGATGATGATTCTGATAGGATCGATTTTCCTGGGGATTGTTTGGAGTATTCTGGCAGGTTCTGATTTGAAACTTGGAATAATCTTAAGAGAGGTTTTTTTCTTTGCACTTTTATTGGTTGTAATATTCATTCTAAACTATCGTCCTTTGGGTTCAGTTATTCCCTGGAGAGGCGATGAAGACCGCCACATAATTTACACATTACAACTGAACAGCCAATTCCCGTGGTACGGGTATATTTTCCTACTCACCTGGGTGCTGATACTATACTTAGCGTGGCATAAACCCAGGTGGGCAATCATCGCCGGAGCGTTATTTCTCTGGCAAATCCTCCTGTCTTATCCCCCGGATTCTCTTTACGGCGATCTTCGTTATCCATATATTAACTATTGGATATTCGCACTGGCGCTGCACCCGGCAATGCTTGTGATTAATCAATACCATGAAATTCTGTTCAGGATAATTCCTTTTCTCTCTGTGGTGGCATTAGCCTGGACTTTTCAGCGATCTCTGGACCAGAAGGAAGTACATACAAAGTTGCTATGGGGATTATCGGTTGCGGCAATACCCATCGTTTTTTATTATTCGTCTATTCTTTATCTTGAAATGCCAGCCATATTCCTGATGACAATCGTTTGCATTCGTATCGGCAACCTTATTAATATGGATTTTGTAGAATTAAAACAGGATATTGGGTGGTATGCGCTCATACTGATAGGATTTATTAAAGAAACAACCTTGCCATTTCTCCTGTGCTTTCTGATCTATCGGACCATAATCTCCTTGTGGGATAAAATCCGAGGCAAAAAATTCCTCCTGCACGCTGAGGTAAATGCTCAAATAAAACCAAAAACACCCATTTTCCAATTTGTTAGAGGTGAGTTTGCTGTTTATTTTGTTACGCTATTTCCCATTGTATATTATCTATTATTCCGCACGATTTTTGAAAACACCAGAGAATATACGTTAACTCTAACCAATTTGTTCGATATCTCCGTATATTCAGTCATTGCCCGCTCATTCTTAGAGCAATTTGGAATATTTCTGTTCTTATTCATAGGAGGATGTGTTGTCCTCATCAAAAAAAAGGAATATTCAATATTCTGGTTCTATATTATCCTGATAATTGGTTACGCCCTGTTTTATTTATTAGATCAGAACGAATATATTGGATACAGCCGGTTTAATTTGTTCTATTTACCGCCGATTCTGGCTGGTTCTGGCTTTTTGATTAAGGCGGTTTATGAGAGGAGAAAATTATTCGGCACTCTCCTCGCAATTGTGACCATCCTATTTTCCTTATTGCTATCCCCCGTTCAGAAAGATGGGACAAAAGTCCCCTTGTGGGGTAATTATTTTACGGATACATCCGAACATTATTACCCGGTGGAAGAGGCGTTGGTATGGTTGAAGCAAAATAATCCGGATGGAACGATTCTTTTCGCCGGGCTGTATTACAATTATTTTTTTGATTTCTATTTTAATAAGATCGATTGGCAGCCATCTAAATATGAGATTTTTCTGTCAGATAAGAAAAACCAGGATGATGATTCCAATCTTCCGAAGGCGTTAACCAAGGCTGAAAATCAAGGCTACATGAATGTGCTCTTTTTTGTTCTGGGAGAAGATATCCCCAGGATACCTGAAGGGAGTGGATTTCACCAGCAAAGAATTTTTAATAACCTGGCCCACTCTCTGGTTTTATATTCCAGAGATAAATAGCATTCTTTTTTGGGTAGTAATTCCAGGCAGCAGAAAATCTGGATATATAATCGATTAATATTGGCTGTTTAATGTGTTGGAGAGGGTTCTGATTGGGAATAGAAAAAAATTATTCTGACCTGTCGAAAGAAAAATACCAAGCCAGCCGGGTGGCACATTGGAATACCGTGGCGCTAAAAATGCGCCATTGGCAAGGCTGGGGCGGGTATTATCATCACCGGTTGAATGAGATCTACGCCCGCATGATCCCGCCTGGAGCCAGGGTACTTGAAATCGGCTGCGGTAATGGCGATTTACTGGCCAGTTTGAAACCAGCTGCTGGAACAGGGGTGGAAATCTCACCCGAAATGGCAGCCCTGGCGAGAGATCTTCATCCTGAATTGAATTTTATCAATGAGAGTGAAGACCAATTCATTGTTGAAGGCAATTTTGATTTCATCATTTTTTCCGACATCCTGAACGATGTTTGGGATGTCCAATCAATTTTTGATCATGTCCGGCACTTTTCCTCGCCGGATGCAAGGGTAATCATCAATACCTATAACAGGCTGTGGGAACCGCTCCTGCTGATCGCTGAGAAACTCGGATTAGCTAAACCCGGGCGCGGGAAGAACTGGTTGACGGTTTCGGATATCCGCAATTTGCTTAATCTTTCTGGATTTGAAGTCATCAAGACTTCCCGCGAAATTCCCTTTCCGATTGGTGTTCCGCTGCTTGCATCCCTATTCAACCGTTTTTTGGGTCGTATCTGGCCTTTCTATTATTTTGCTATAACCAATCTCATCGTTTCCAGGCAGCAGCCAACCTCCATGACAACAGAACACCAACCCAGGGTCAGCGTAATTGTACCGGCCAGGAATGAGGCTGGAAATATTGAGAATATTATTAAACGGACCCCGGAAATGGGCTCCGGGACTGAGATTATTTTTGTTGAGGGACATTCCAGCGACAATACCTATAAAGAAATCGAATCGGGGATTGCCAGACATCCGGAGCGAAACTGCATCCTAATGCAGCAAACTGGTAAGGGGAAAGGGGATGCGGTGCGTTTAGGATTTGGGAAAGCCAGCGGAGAAGTGCTGATGATCCTTGATGCTGATTTAACAGTGCCGGCGGAAGACCTGCCGCGCTTCTATGATGGCCTGGTTTCTGGTAAGGGGAATTTCATAAACGGAGTCCGTCTGGTGTATCCTATGGAAGATGAAGCCATGCGCTTCTTCAATTTTATCGGAAACAAATTCTTCAGTTTTGCCTTTTCCTGGTTGTTGGGACAGCCAATTAAGGATACCCTTTGTGGTACCAAGGTGTTATGGAAAAGCGATTACGAGCGGATCGCTGCCAACCGGTCTGTCTTTGGCGATTTCGATCCCTTCGGTGATTTTGATCTCCTGTTCGGCGCATCGATATTGAATATGAAAATCATCGATTTGCCGGTCCGTTACCGGGCGCGCACATACGGAGAAACCAATATTCAACGGTGGAAACACGGTTTGTTACTGCTGCGAATGGTGCTTTTCGCCGCCAAAAATATCAAGTTCATCTAAGCGAAATTGTTTTGTTTGAAAATTAATTCCTGCTATGATTCAATCCAGATATTTGCTCTAAATCCCATCAAGGATCCGCTTCGCCCGCTCCTTCCATGTATATTTCTCGACATCGATCCTTGCCTGCGCAGCCAGTTTCCTGGATTTCTCCGGGTTATCTTTGGCGTATGAAATGGCATTTATCCAGGATTGGGTATCATCCGGGTTGCAGAACAGGCAGTTCCTCTCATTCAGGACTTCATGTAAAACCGGCAAATCGCTGGAAAGGATAACCTTTCCACTGGCCATGTATTCAAACATCTTGAGAGGACTCATCCAGGAGACGGTATTTGATCCCCGGCTGGTTATCACCTTCCTCTGGTAAGGCATCAATAAAACATCACAAAGGGAAAGATAACCCGGCAGGATAGCATTCGCAATAAAACCGGTAAAGATCACATTCCTGAGGTTTTGCTGCCTGGTAAACTCCTTGTATCTTATAACCTCCTGCTGATCCCCTCCCATGATCATAACCGTATCCTCAGAAAATTTTCTGGCCAGATCCAAAATCAATTCAATACCCCGCCCCTCATAGAGGTGCCCGGAATACCCGATCACAAAGTTCCCATCCGGGACGCCAAGTTGATCCTTCAATCCATGGCTGTCCGGGAGATTTTCAAACCTTTCCAGGTCTACCCCATCCGGGCAAATGAGCAGTTTTTCCTTCAGGGATGGATTTATTCCCCGGGCAAATAAATGCTCGGAAAGACCCCTGGTAATGACAACCAGTTTCCGCAATCCCCTGCCGCTGCGCAGCATGGCAAATCCTGTATTATTTACCAGACCGGTGTTCTCACTATGAATTTCACTGATTGTCGGTTTTCCAGCCAGGGATAGAAGCCCGGCAGCCAGGATGTTGCGGGAATAAACCAGATCGACCGGTTTTCTCATCGCATAGTACGCCGCCCTGGCGCCATAATCATATTCCCTGGCAAACCCGGATACTTTTAATCGATTAATTGGAAATTTTTCGCTGATCCCGTAGTGATCCCATAAATTTTCTACCACAAGAGGGGAGGGTTTGTCTTTGGCAATCAGTTCCACCGTATGTCCAAGCTGACAAAACGCCTGGCTCATTTTCATCACATGAATACTATTTGCTTCAAGCGAAGGGATGACAGACGGTGAGATGTAGAGGATTTCCATCTTTAATAATCAGCTTAGGACTTCAGCCCATTTATTGGTTCGCCAGGCAATATCCTCATCGGTGATATGGTCTTTCTCATGCCCCGCCCCGGAAGTGGTTGGTTTTTTATTGCGAATACGTTCCCACTCAGATCTCATTACCCGAAATCCATAATCGAACAGGAAGGGTAAATTTCTACTTCTAAGGGCTTTATCTATACGGTAATTTGGTTTAACCTGAATTTCTTGCCCCTCGAAAAGCGTCTTTTTACCGGTAAGCATGCTGGCTAAGAGATCAGCCATGTTCAGGATTGCATCTCCGTTAGCCATCATGTTTTCTTCTGCCCAGGCAAGAAGTCCTGAATAGTTTGTATCCATGTCCTGGCTGAATACCGCATCTAAAAAATGATCGCTTGTTTCCAATTTGGGAATCCACTGGTACCAATCCGCCATCACATAATCCGGAAATGGGACAGGTTCAATCATGTATATATTTTTATGTGCCACCGCCGCTTCAATCAGGCTGGTACTGTAGGAGGAAAGCATCATATCACTGGCTAAAATCCATTCCCGAACTGTCCCATCCTTGATCAGGTGAAAATGATCGGGTAATGTTCCCACCACGGCTTCACAAGCCTTTCGAAACCGGTCCTGTGCCACCGCAGGCCTGGGGCGGACAATTAGTTCGATTTCTCTGGATAAACCAGCCTTATACCACCACATGACCGCCTGGTTAAAAGAAGACCTGGCAAAATCCCTGTAACCATAGGCCACGTCAGGGCTTATGCCAGCAAGTATGAATTCATGAATTTTGTAATCTGAGTAAAATGCAGCTCCATAATTTTCCGGAACGAGCACCCATTTCTTATCGGGGTCCAACCGGTACTTTTCAGCCAGAATTTCCCTTGGCTCAAAAAACGCTTTGTATGGATCTCGATAGAGTTCATAAACCGGATTGCCGGTCACAGTTATATTTTGTTCCGGGACTTCGTAGGATTCCAGGTAGTCTTGATAAAAATCACCCCAAGCCATGTGGTAGGCGTGATTTCTTGAAAACTTATCCCGGGGGGATTTATACGGCTGGTTTATTTTTGTAAAGATTTGTTCATAGGCGAGGTTGAGAAAAACAGCGTCCTTCCAGGAAGGTACAACTTCACGGATTCCCGGATCATTCACCGAATGACAGTATGGCAGCCCAACCACTCTGGGGTTATATTTTTGGATTGTCTCTTCCACATTCCAGATTGTTGAGGCAACAGCAACGCTAAGCCCCCGATTTTCTAACAAATACTTGACCGCACAGGTGATATCCAGCTCGCGTACCACATGTTCAATCAGTATGATGACATCTACATTTTGTCTGCTCATTGATCCCAATGGTTGTTTACAAAACTGACCGGATCCGTTCTGAAATGGAAGCCCCATCCAGCTTGTGGAATTTCAGGACCTCTGGTGGTGTACCGCAGGCGGGATGCCCTTCCACCCCCATTTTTTCAAAGGTTCGTCCCCCGGCAATTCCCAACTGGATTAATTTATAGAGCAGAAAATCTCCTAACCCCCCGATTGGAGAATGATCTTCGAGGAAGAATACATGTTGAGTATCTCCGATTATGCTTTGCAGCCACTGCTTATTAACCCGGTTCAGCCAGGGCATACTGATTACTTTCAGCCCGATCCCGTCGACTGCCAGCATTTCACTCGCCAGCATGGCTTCATGCAGAAATACCGGACCGTACCCAAACAGGATGGCATCCTCCCCGGTTGTGAGGGCACAACCAAAACCATGCCTCAGGACGTAATCATCCGGCAAGGTGATCTGGCGCGGGGAAGGTCCAATCGGTATCCGCACCATACAATTATGAGGTGATTGGTTAACACAATATTCCATGACCTGCTTCATTTCAACGGCATTGCATGGCTGCAGTATTTCAATATCCGGCAGGGATCCAAAAAGCGATATATCCCGGATGCTCTGGTGGGATTGCCCCGGACCTGCCGGAATCAGTCCTGCATAATGGCAGGCATAGATGATCTTTGTCTTTTCACATGCATTGGTGTAGATTTGCTCATTGGCACGTGCAGCCAGGAAGGCGGCGAAAGTATTAACAACCGGCAGCAATCCCTGTAATGCAAGGCCGCCAGCCATGGAAACCATATCCTGCTCTGCAATTCCATTCTGAATAAACCGGTCTGGGAAAGCTGTTTGAAAACCATTTAAACGGCAGTCAGCTGTTAAATCAGCATCAATTACAACCAGGTCTTTCCTGGATCTGCCTAACTCTACCAAGGCCTCACCGAAGGCATTCGCAACATATTCATGGGTAACCCCACTCGCTACAACCTTTGCCGGAGTAATATCCGTCAGCTGCATCAGTCCCAGGCCAAATTGTTCTGCCCGCAGCTGGATGGATTGGATGAGCTCTTCAAATCCCGCTTCAAATCTTTCATCATTTGGAGCTCCTGAGTGCCACTGATAAGTACCATTTCCCAATTTCATGGCACGGGGATGTTCCATGAAAGAAATTCCTTTTCCTTTAATCGTATCGGCAATCAGCAGTTTGGGCTTGTCATGGATATTTTTAAACTCTGCAAGGATTTTCTTCAATTCATTAAAATTATGGCCGTCGCAGCGAGCCACATGCCATCCAAATACCCTGAATTTCTCATCAAGATTTCTCAGGCGGCCGATATCCTCAACCAATTTATCGGATTGGACTTTATTATGATCCACAATCACGGTCATATTATTTATGCCCTGGTTTACTGCAGACTGAAGCGCTTCATAATTTTGGCCTTCCTGCAGCTCCCCATCCCCGGTCATAACATACACATGCCCGCCATGACCCTGCAGTGTTTTAGAAAATGCAATCCCTTTTCCCTTTGATATTCCCATTCCAAGTGAACCCGAATTTGCTTCGAGGCCTGGCAGGCTGATATCCGGGTGCCCGTATGTTCCGCCCAAACGCCTCAAATTTATGAATTTTTGCTCCGGAAGAATACCCAGAGCGTAAAGCACGGCATACAAACCTGGGACATCGTGCCCTTTGGAAGAGAAATACACATCCCGATCCGGATTGTCCACACCTACTCTAACCACGTTCAACTCATGATAATAAAGCCAGCACACGATATCCATCGCACTGAAACTGGAGCCCAGGTGGCCTGAACCTGCCCGTTTAACCGTTGACAAGGTGTTTAAGCGGCATATATCAGCAATGAGTCTAATCTTATCCAGCTCATCGAAATTTGCACGTGCTGCCCGCTGAATTTCAGTTGCAGGAACTATATTGATTTTTACCATGAAAAAAAACACTCCTTATTTGAATGATGTTCGGCAAGACTTCGGGAACAAAATTATTTAAGTGGAAAGGGTGGAATGGGAATGGTTGGTAACCTGGCTTGTTTTTCATCGATCAGATGGACAGCATATTCCCAATCATAGGATTTGTTGACATCAAATCCTTCAAAGCCTTCAGTAAAGAATGGCATAACCACATTGCCAGCGATTGTCCTATCCTCGAAGATCACCCTTGCCCAGGCAATTTCCAGGCTGGCATTTTGAATATACACTTCCGGCAATGCAGCATACTGGGTGCTGTGCCAGGGCAAGTCTTCCGGAGAGAGCGGCAGCAATGGCATCATCCGGTTCCCCCGCACCACCCACATCTTACCGGGATGCTGCTGGCATTTTTCGACAGCCCTTAATGAATCCACACCTTCTGCCTGTGAAAATGCTGTCCAGGCCCGTTGGATAGTTTCCGGCAAACGGAATGGGCTGGTCGGCCTTAGAATACTGAAACAATCGTATTTCCTGCCGTCATTTTTTAGTAACGTCAGAGTAAATTCAATCCATTCAATATCGGGCGACCTGTCACCAGCCATATGCTCCGGACGTAAAACAGGGACCTCTGCGCCATAGTAGCGGGCAATTTCCGCATATTCTTCGGAATCTGTGGATACTATCACCGACTTAAAAATACCGGATTGAAGCGCCGCTGCAATGGAATAGGCAATCACAGGATGACCGGAAAGTCGCTTAATATTTTTTCCGGGAACGCGTTTTGAACCCGATCGAGCGGGAATTAATGCAACGATTGAAGGAGTTGTCTCATTCTTGTTCGTTATCATGCTTAAGTTCCATCAGCCACTTGATTTTTAAGGGCATCATGACCCATTTCGGTTCAGGCAAGATGCCTGAACCATTGGAAAACAAAGTGTACAAATTATACCAGTTCGGACAAAATTAAAAACAGAGGCAAAAATGCCTCTTGTTTTTTTGTTACAGATTTATTAGCCTGCCAATCACATCATCGCTTGCCAACAGCAAACCAATCCAACATCAATATATCATCTTCCCGGATATCACGCAGCACGGTTGCTCCGATGATGGTTTCCAGATAGTAAGGCGGGATGCCCTCCACCCCGGGCGACTTAATACAAATATCCGCCAATGTCAGAGACTGCCCGGATTTCAGATCCCTGGCAGCAACCAGTTTTTTTTGCATCTTCAGCATAGGTTTCTCTTCTTTTGGGAGTACTTGCTTGATGCCATCCCCCATAGCCACACGGGCGCGTTTGAGGTCCCGAACCAGTCGCCGCAGCCCTGGTGCTTCCAATGAAAATGCCTGGTCTGTTCCTTTCCAGGCTCTGTTTAAGGTGAAATGTTTTTCAACAATCCGTGCACCCAATGTAAAAGCCACGGCAGCCATGGCTATACCACTCTGGTGATCGGAAAGCCCAATAACAGTATCCTTAAATTGTTCCCGTAATGCCGGAATGACTCGCAGGTTCATATCCTCAGGCTCAACGGGATAGCCGGCCGTACATTGTAAAATTGCCAGATGTGTATTTATGGGCATGATAGCGTCATAGGCTCGCTGCACATCTGTCATCGTACCACCGCCGGTGCTGAGGATCATCGGTTTTTGAAGTCCGGCAATATGTTTCAGCAAGGGGGTATTGGTCAGGTCAGCCGAAGCAATTTTAATCGCCGGCATATCCAGGTCAGCAAGGAAATCGGCGCTATTAAAGTCAAATGCAGTGGCAAACAGCGTAAGACCCAGCTGTTTAGCGTAGGCGATTAATTCTATATACTCGGGACGGCCAAATTCCAGGGCTTCGCGATGTAAACCGTATGTGGGTCCAAAACTATTTTCATTTTCATATGGGCTGTTGTACATTGCCTTCGTGAACAATGACCTGTTATCCCGTTTCTGTAGTTTAACCGCATTAACCCCGCACAACATCGCCGAACGGAACATCTCTTTGGCAGTCTCAATATTCCCCTGGTGATTATGCCCAATTTCAGCAATAACATAACAGTCATTTTCATCATTAATGGTGTACTGGTCGATGATTAATTCACGTGCCATACGAAATTCCTCCAATATGGTGAGGCATTTAATATTTTGTAATTATAACCGAATTATCCTGATGATAATTCTTCCTGAATTTGCCGTGGGCTTGCCCCTCGTGCAGCCATTTCGATGGCATGAACAAATAAATCTGAGACGTTTTTTCCCACACCATTCGGTCTGAGAAAGGATTGGACAAAGGTAGCCCGGTTCATGGCTCTCAAATCATTTCCAGCCAGCAAATCCGCAATTATTTTGGCAGACGCATCGAATCCCTCGGCGACTTCCATGTAATCCGCATTTAATAGGTGATAAAAATGGCCTCTCCCTGTCTGAGTCTGACGGTATTGCTTAGTCAAGATCGTCACGCAGGGTTTGTTGACAATGGCAGCTTCCACCATGGCACTGGTATTCACCCCGGCGGCACACTCCGAATAATACAGCGTGTTGAAATAATTCTGCTGGGATGAAGGCCTATCCGGGACATCCCCGCCCGGCGGCCAGATGACAAGATTCGATTTTTCAAGCGAGCTCCAGTCAGATCCTCCCAACGGGTGCGGTCGGACCAGGATGGTCAGGTCACTTGTTCCAGGATTTCTATGTAAATGTTCGGCAAACTGGCTTACAAAATCAGTTTCATCCCCTGTGATAGTCCTTGATGAGCATAAATAAACAATAAATTTTCTCGCAGGGTCAATCCCCGCCTGCGCGCAAAACTCTTTCCTTGTTTGATCCGGCTTGCTGTCAAACCAGTAGTCAAATGTAGGAGAACCCGTTACAACAAGATTATCTGCCGGAAGCTCATGGATATCAACGGCTTCTTTAACAAGTTCGTTGTTCCAGACAAAGGTTGCATCCGGCTGAACCAGGAAAGTGCCCTTGGTTGTCAAATTATCCCAGCTGGCGATGGAGATTACAGTCGGTATTTGCAGTTTGTTTGCCGCTTTAAGATAATCAGTTGAAGGCACCCGGCTGGAGATATTCGTAAACGCAATCACAGCATCCGGTTTTTCCAGCTTAAGCCATTCCATAATCCGGGCATCTGCAGGGGCAATATTCTCTATCCTACGGAGAATTGATCCTGCGATAGTACTGGCGAAAATTTTCTTCCCTATTGCTGATCGCGATAATGGGCGAAATACCTTTGGGAACTTCTCCCGCCGGCGGATTCCGATTTGCGGGGAAGGGTGGTTCGGTTTAAGGTAGATCCGGTAATGTCGCATTTCACGGGTGGTTTCCAACATGCTTTTCCACCAGTCAGAACGGGTAAGTGCATTTCCTATTTGTATTTGCGGAAAATCAGCCTGGATGGCTTTTACTGCCCGGTCTGAAAATTTTTGAGTCGGGTCATCCCCAAACAGTATAAGGACATTGTGACCAGCTGCGATTAATTTTCTTGCAATCTGGTCATAATGCCGGTAAAATCCGGCGTGTGGAGAGATAAACACAAATTTCATTTTGAATTCAGAAATTTTCCGCGGATTGGTTTTTTGATCTGATTTCGCGCAAAATTCCCCGGGTTAGAAAAGAAACAAGTCCAACAGCAGCAAAAGGGGAATAGAGTTTTCGGTGGAAGGGAACCAGATCACATCTCCAGATCATTTTCATCAAGATTCCTACAATACTGAATCTTTTAAGATAGGTTACCGACATTTTATCGGCTTTTTCGTGCGGGTAACGAATTTTATACTTGGGATGGCGCATTTTGACATAGAGGGTTTCATCTACATAACGGAACCTGGTTATCAAGGCCATTAAAGTAACAAATAACCGGTCACTAAACAAGGTGTCTTCAAAATACCGCATGGCTGACTGCAATAACTCCCGCCGGTACAAACCATAAATGTACACAGCATATTTCTTACGGCCGCGCCCCAGACCGGCGCTGCGCATCATCAATCTAAAATAAGACATTTTGTTTGGGTCAGCGATGCCTTGATAGTGTACATCTCCGAAATGCGAACCATCCTCCATTACCAGTTCGGTAGCCGACATGGCTATCCCTGCCTGAGGATGCCGTTCTAATTCATTGACCATGCTGGTTACAAATGACGGTTTTCGGAGATCATCGTTTGCTGACCACATGAAATATTTTCCGCTGGACAAATCCATCAATCGCATCCAGTTTGCATACATCCCCAGGTTATTTCCATTCCGGTAATAACGGATGCGCTGATCTTTTCCGGCATAATACTGGCAAATTTCAGGTGTTTGATCTGTTGATGCATCATCACAAATGATCAGCTCATAGTTCGGGTAGTCCTGTGCCAGCAGGGACTCTATTGAAGCACGGATTGTCTTATCCCCGTTATAGGCAGGTAAGCCGATACTGACAAGAGGATAATTGGTTTGATTTTTCAGGCCTGTGGTCATGGTACCATTCCCTGACCTTTGGTTATTATCTGCCTGTTTTTTTTCATTTTTTGGGGAGCCAGTTTTCCAACCAGGTGACGATAACCTGAAATTGGAATTTCAGATGATTTCCTGCCCTTAACCAGATTGGTCATCCAATTTTTTAACTCGACCCGGAAGGCTGGTTTGTGCTGGGTAGATTTTTCAAATTGAGTATACGGTACCTCCAATACCTGGATTTCTTCCAGCAAATAATACTTATCGAGAATATCACTCAGTGTTTCCAGTTCAGAATTATGCGGGTTTATATTCCTGTTATGGCTGTAAATCAGCGGGCATTTGATTTTTGCCAGGGTACTGGCATAGTTATCCACCTGCTTTCTTGTCATTTCCTGAAATGAAACCATATTAATTGCCAGGTCAATGTGCATTTCACAGGTTAATAGATTCAATGAGTTTGCCGGAAGAAAAATAAAATCGAAGCAGCTCATATCATCCGGTAATTGTGCGGTACCATCCTCACCAAAAATGAAGAATTTCCCTGCCGGGAAGAGTGATTTCAGGTAAATAATTGAAAAAAGAAGGGTCTGGGGAAGATCGATGATGATATAACAGGTATTTGGGAAAAGCGTCTTGAATTGATAGGCAAAACCTCCCCATCCGGCTCCAATCTCCAAAACTACTGGATTTTTCTCGTGTTTTTCCTCAAATATATCCAGGACTCCACCGAGATCCATGGCTATTAAACTTTCATAAAATTTCAATGTATCCAGATTTATTAAATTGCCGTCAATTTCAAATCCAAAACCTCCAAGGGCTTTTGACTCTTCAACAAATAAATTCTTGCGATCTACCAACTGGAGCTGGCGGAATTTACGGCGAAAGGGAGAACTTCGATGGGCATGATGGCGGCGATAGGTATATGAATACAGCCCGGTTATATGGAAGCAGTGTTCTCTCAGTTTTTGGATGATTAATGGTGAGGAATCAAATAAATATTCAAAACCTGCCAGTTCCTCTCGCCAGTAATGGCTTACAGTGGTTTTATTATCCTGGGTTCCACTCAGCAATGCCAGGATGGTTTCCCGTGTCTCAAGGTAGATCCGATAAGGATCACTTTTCCTGGCTTTTTCAATTTTTTGGTTTAAAAGCTCGCTATATTGATTCATCATCATATGATTTATGAATTAAATTTACAGGAGTATTACCGGATGAAACAAATCGGTCAACTGCCAGGGCAGTTATTTTGCCTGCACTTGTTTCTAAACCAAAGGGACGGATAAAAGATCGGATAAAATCATTCCTGGCGTCCCTCCGGAGATCTTCTCCATTATATAGAGCTGAAATAGCCTGTAAACATTCCTCAATCGTCACCACTTCTTCCAGGGCTTTCGCCTGGGAGAGATGCTTGAAATGTACCGCCTGCTCCTGGGTTTCCTGATATCTGACGGAAACAAAGGCAATACCTGGAATGTCATTGATAATTGCATCAATCATGCCTGATGTATTAATTCCTACAGTTGCCACGCTGTGTTTGAGAGTATTATAAAAATCCTGGAGGGTTGCTGTTGAATCGGGCAGAGAACCTTCTTTTGGCCAGACCACAGTTTTATCGCTGGTAACCGTCTGGTAAATTTCAGCGTTTGCTGGATGCGGCCTGACCAGGATCTGCATTTCCTTCAAATGGGGAAGGCTGCTTTTGGAGAGAGCATCCCCCAGTTCTGCCACCAGCCAGGTTTCATCCCTGGCAATATTTTTTGATGATCCAAGATATACAATATATGGAAAATCCGGATTCAATCCTACTCTTCTGCAAAAATCCCGGCGGGATAATAACAAGTCTTCAATTCCAAACCACTTATCAAAAACCGGTGCGCCAGTGAGGACAATTCTATCCTCCCTAACATGATGAACCGTAACAGCCTCATTTGCATGCGCCTGGTTCCATACCAGCAGCAGGTCCGGTATGATATGGAACAATCCTTTTGTGGTAAGGTTATCCCAACTTAAAACAATTCCCACAGTCGGGATTCCCATTTTTTTGGCAGCTTTCAGGTACTCCACTTCTTCCGAAAAGCGCAAATTTATTGGTGAGACAATAACGACATCCGGGGAAAGCTTCGAGATGCTCTCCACGATTTTTCTGTCGGATGGAACAATACCCTCGAACCAGGTAAAGAATTTATCCATCCCTTCACTGGCAATCCATTTATTTATCAAGGGAAATACATGGATAAGGCGGTTTAACCAATAGGGTTGGTATGAATACCACCGGCGCGAATAATAATTGGACTGGTCTTTCCTCCTTAAGTAACTGGCATAGGACCTTAATTCTCGCATAAAAAAAATTATTGGACGCCAGAAATTCGTTCGGTAAATAAACTCGTATATTTTGAAATTGGGGTTAGTCTTTAAAACATTCTGGATTCCCGCCGTTGATTTACTCCATTTTTTATCATAAGTGAAATGGACAGAATGGCCCAGAAGGCAAAGCTCGCGGATTATCGTTTCCTGATAGGAGAAATGATCACTCGACCGGAGTGCGTACAAAATCCTCATTAAAATGTCAGCCCTTGCAGATATTGAAAATAAATTCTGTATCCATCCAAGCGCATAAATTGTAACATACAACCTTTTTCCAAAAAAAATACCGCATCCGCAAATAATTTACCCCTTGTTGAGGATAAATTCCCGGTATGGGGCTTATCACCTTTTTTTATGGAGTAACAGATGATTAAGGATTTTAAGCTGGATATCTATTATTTAGAGCATGGCAAAGGGATGTAATAAATCAGAATCCCAAGGTGGTCTGATTGACAAATATTTTTTACTATGGGAAAATCGATCGTGCACATAGGCGTATTATTGAGGAAAATGTGAATTCTATAGTTGGTAGCAGTCAAGAATCTCCGAAAAACAATCTGGAAAAAACCGAAATTGTAATTGAACCAGGCAGCAAATGGTTTTCACTCGGTCTTAAAGAAGTCTGGGCATACCGTGAACTGCTTTATTTTCTGGTTTGGCGTGATATAAAAGTACGCTACAAACAGACGGTTCTGGGAGTCGCCTGGGCAGTCCTTCAACCGGTGATGACCATGGTGATCTTCAGCTTCATTTTCGGCTCACTTGCCAACCTGCCATCGGATGGAATTCCTTATCCAATTTTTACCTTTACCGCCCTGCTTCCCTGGCAATTATTTTCACAATCTCTCGCCCAATCCACAAGCAGCCTCGTGACCAGCAAGAACCTGATTACCAAGATATACTTCCCCAGGCTGGTGATCCCGGTTGCTTCTCCCCTTTCCAGCCTGGTTGATTTTTTTATTTCACTGGTGGTCTTGGTGGGATTAATGATTTTTTACAGAATCGAGTTGACTCCTCGAATTATTTTTTTGCCTTTCATGATCGCTTTCGCCGTATTAACCTCTCTTTCGGTTAGTTTATGGCTATCATCCCTGAATGTCAGATATCGTGACATCCAGCATACGATCCCGTTTATTATTCAATTCTGGCAGTATGCCACCCCGATCGCTTATTCTATTTCTATCATCCCGGAAGAATGGCGTATGCTTTACGGGTTGAATCCAATGGTGGGAGTTGTGGAGGGATTTCGCTGGGCACTGCTTGGAAAGAGTGTTGATCTGGGATTTCCATTCTATTTATCCATCCTGATTGTAGTGATCCTCTTTATCGGGGGGTTGATCAGCTTCAAAAAAATGGAAGACACTTTCGCAGATATCATCTAACCGTGTGCATTCCAGCAGCAGGTAATAGGTTATCAAAGAGAAAACAATTTTATGAGCGATATATCCATCAAAGCCGAAAATCTCAGCAAAAGATATAAAATCGGCGCTAAAAAACAGAAAGATCGAACCCTCCGGGAAGCATTAACGGAAGGTGTATCGTCTTCTGTTCGCCGTATTGGTAAGCCTGCTCAAAAGCAAGCTGCAAAAAACACGATTATGGCGTTAGATGATGTCACTTTCAATATCAATTACGGCGAAGCCGTTGGGATTGTCGGGCGCAATGGAGCCGGAAAAACTACCCTGTTGAAGATATTATCCAGAATCACTAAACCTTCAAGCGGCAGGGCAGTCCTATATGGCAGGGTCGGATCACTGCTGGAAGTTGGCACAGGATTTCATCCTGAATTGACCGGCCGGGAAAATGTCTATCTCAACGGGGCGATTCTGGGTATGCACCGCCAGGAAATTGATGCAAAATTTGATGAGATCGTAAATTTTGCCGACCTTGAGAAGTTCCTGGACACCCCCGTAAAACGTTATTCAAGCGGTATGTATACCCGCCTGGCTTTTGCAGTGGCTGCTCACCTGGATCCGGAGATCCTGCTCGTAGATGAAGTCCTGGCTGTCGGGGATCTTGAATTTCAAAAAAAGTGCCTTGGCAAGATGGAAACGGTCGCCAGTGAAGGCCGGACCGTTGTATTTGTCTCCCATAATATGCCATCCACTCTGCGCCTCTGTAAGCGCGGAATTGTATTGGATCAGGGACAAATTAAAATGGATGGTCCAGTGACTGATGCAGTAAGTTTTTATATAAATTCTGTTCTCGGTGGCAGCGGAGCTAGAGAATGGACGCTTGAGGACGCTCCCGGATCATCGGAAGTAAAGCTTCTAAGTGTGTCCTTAATCAACGAATCTGGTGAGCAAATCTCCGTTGTCAATGTGGAGGAGAAAATCCTCCTTAAAATCGGTTATTATGTCAATACTCCTGGCATGGCATTTCGCTGTTTTGTTCCCTTTCGGACACAGGGTGTCACTGCCTTCTCTGCGACCGAACCATCCGAAATTATCCGGGAGGAACCGGGGGTGTATTATTCCATTCTGACTATCCCGGCAAACTTGCTGGCAGAAGGGGATTACATTGTAGGGATTTCTATATTCTCTTCCCGTGGAGGTAAAGTCCGTTATGTTTTAGTCCCCGATGCGATAGGATTCGAAGTAATGGACCCCATGCGGGGATCTTCTGCCAGAGGGGATTATGGCCAGAAGTTTGACGGCGTATTGCGTCCAAAATTGGAGTGGGATCTGGTATACAGCGGGCAATTGAAACCAAACAGTAAAAACCAATGATTGATTTGGTCTATTGGAAAAGAATACCCGAACATTGACGCTGATTTCCGGGCATGATAAAATCCGCATGTTTCCAGCCCCCATCGTCTAGTGGCCCAGGACGTGGCCCTCTCAAGGCCAAAACGGGGATTCGAATTCCCCTGGGGGCACAACAAGCTGCAAAATTGCAGCTTGTTTCATTTAAAACCAGAATTTTAGAAATATCCAAAATAGAATATTCTAGCAAAATTGCGATTAATTATTAATCACCTGGCTACATTTTCCTTTACCTTTTATTCAGGGTACACCAACCATAATATGATCGAATGAGATCAGGTTTAGGCAGCAACTAATACCTGAAAGAAATGATTCATCAGATGGGACAGTACAGTGATAAAATTTTCCTGGGCGAGAAGCTTTCCATGTGTAATATAAAAAATAAAGCCATGATCAAGTGTGGCCTTACAACTTAATTACTGCCAGAAGATTTGGTTTTATTGATGAAAATACTCCCTTTCTCACTCTCAAAATTCGTGTTCCATTTCGCGGTAACCCTGGGGATTATTTTTGCCATCACATATTTCCTCAATCCGGGGCAGCCTTACCTTGCTTTGCAAATCATAATTTTGATTTATTTACTTCCAATCATGTTTATCACTGTGGTCTGGGGTTTAACTGCCGGATTATTTGCAAGCGTGCTTGCATTTCTTGCATTCAATTATTTCTTCCTGGAACCGTTTCACACTTTCCAGGTGCATGCTACACAAGATCTCATCACCCTCATCATCTTTCTAATTGTTGCAGTTGTAATGAGTCGATTAATCGGCCGCGCTCGTGAGGAGGCTCACAAATCACAGAGCCGGGAATTGGAAGCCACCCAGATGTACGAATTGACATCTGGCCTTGCAGGTTTACAGGATGCCAAATCCATCGCTGAAAAACTTACCAACAGCACCCTGAATACATTCAATAGCTTATTCGTTGAAACAATTCTTTTTTCCAATGAAGGGAATGGCGAGCTGGTATTTTCCAGGCCGGATCAAAACAAACCATCAGGAATTCTCTACACGAAATTTCCGTTATTGACTGCGCGTGGTGCAGAAGGCGAACTCAGAATTTGGCGGCAAAAAATGGAATTTTCAACAAGAGAACTGCGTTTGTTGGAGGCATTCACAAGCCAGGGGGCTCTTGCCCTCGAACGAATCCGGCTCACAAAAGGGGAGAATAAAGCTCGTGTACTGGAAGAGAGCGACAGGCTCAAAACATCCCTGCTAAACTCTGTTTCGCATGAACTCCGGTCTCCTCTTGCGGCAATAAAAGCCTCGGTCTCCAGTCTCCGCAGTGGGAATATAAACTGGGAATCAACCGCCCGCAATGATCTATTGGAAACAATTGAAGAGGAGACAGACCACCTAAATTTTTTAGTGGGAAATTTACTGGATATGTCCCGCATCGAATCCGGAGCATTAAAACCAAATCTTCGTTGGAATTCAATCGATGAGATCGTCAGTGGGGTGGTTGTCAAAATGAGGAAACAGCTGACAGACCATTCGCTGATCAATAATTTAGATGACTCCCTGCCCCTCACCCTGACTGATTATGTATTAATAGAACAGGTATTTTCTAATCTGATCAGTAACAGCATAAAATATGCTCCACCGGATACCACGATACAAATTTCCGGGGTTCAGGAAGGTGATTATCTCCATCTTTTTGTGACCAATGAGGGCCCTTTGGTCCCGGAGGAGCAGTTGGAGCGCATTTTTGATAAATTTAATCGTATCACCCAGGCGGACAGGATAACCGGTACCGGATTGGGCTTATCGATTTGTAAGGGGATTGTTGAAGCCCATAATGGGAAGATTTGGGCTAAAAACCAGGAAAAAGGCTTCACCTTTCATATTTTGCTTCCTGCAAAAATATCAAATGAAATCCATGAACCCATAAAGGATATTCATGATGGATAGAGATCCATTGATATTGCTCATTGATGATGAGCCACAGATTTTGCGTGCCTTAAAAACGATTCTAACAGCCAACCATTTCCGGGTTGCAACATCAACCAGGGGAGATGAGGGAATAGCTTTAGCGGTTGCTCAGCCGCCAGATGTGATTATCCTTGATCTTTCCCTTCCTGATATGGACGGGATTCAAGTATGCGAGGAAATCCGGGAATGGTCTCATGTACCCATCATCGTTCTTTCGGTAAGGGATTCCGAAAAAGACAAAGTTGCTGCATTAGACAGAGGGGCAGACGATTACCTGATAAAACCCTTTGGGATAGAAGAATTACTGGCCCGAATCCGGGTTGCTCTGCGCCATTCCAGGCAGTCGATTGGGAATAAACAAAGCTTGATTAAAGCGGGTCCTCTTCAAATCGATCTTGCACGCCATGTCGTTACCTTAAATATGGAAGAAATCCGGTTAACGGTGACTGAATTTAATTTACTTGCTTACCTTGCGTCACATGCAGATAAAGTCCTTACCCACCAGGCAATATTAACGCATGTATGGGGTCTTGACGATTTTGATCATGTTGAATATCTGAGGGTTTATATCGGCCAGCTCCGGAAAAAAATTGAACTTAATCCGGATGAACCCGAATATTTAATTACTGAACCAGGCATCGGATACAGATTTAAGTCTAATGAATAAGATATTCGTCTTTATGTTTTCTTTATAATCCCCGGCAAATTTTTGTAAATTCCTTATATCTTTTTTTTACACTTGTAAAGAACCCAAAGTGTTGAAGGTGTATTTTTATTCACTTTTGGAATCGTATTCCATAACAAGACACACCAGGGTTTTTTACTATCAGAGTAAAAAAAAGATTTCGGATACACAGGACCTTGCCAATGGAAAATAATAAATCGATAAATAATAACGTTTATAAAAACTCAAAATTCGGAACACCGAATAAAAGCTGGCGCCATATATTTATAGGCAGACCACTTCAAACAGCAGATGCCCCGCACCAACTAATAGGAAAATTTATAGGCCTGGCTGTATTTGCATCCGATGCACTCTCATCCACAGCCTATGCCACGCAAGAAATTATGATGATCCTTGCTTTAGCAGGGACTTATGCTATGGTTTATGTGTTTCCAATTTCCATTGCTATCTTTACATTAATGGTCATTGTAACCATTTCCTACGAGCAAACAATTCACGCCTACCCTGGTGGTGGTGGGGCATATATCGTTGCCCGGGATAATCTCGGTGAACTACCCGCCCAGACTGCCGGTGCCGCCCTGCTCACGGATTACATCCTGACGGTTGCAGTTTCCATTTCCTCCGGCGTAGCCCAGGTTACATCTGCTTTTCCAGCCCTGTACACCTATCGGGTTGGCATAGCAGTAGTAGTCGTATTTTTTGTTATGCTGATAAACCTGCGGGGAGTGAAAGAATCCGGAACATTTTTTGCATTACCGACCTATTTCTTTGTGGTGACCATGTTTATCACAGTATGCCTGGGATTGTACAGTTATTTCACCGGATCACTGGGAATGGTTGTGAATCCGCCAGAGTTTGCATTAGAAGGAGTGGCTGTCATGATTACCCCGTTCCTGTTGCTCCATGCATTTGCCAGTGGAACTTCTGCCTTAACCGGAATTGAAGCCATATCCAATGGAATTACAGCATTTAAAGAGCCTCGCAGCAGAAATGCAGGAATCACATTAATCTGGATGTCGAGCATACTTGGGTTTTTGTTCCTTGGGATTTCATTTTTGTCCGGTTCAATCGGCGCCGTCCCATCTGAAAGTGAAACTGTCATCTCACAACTTGCTCGAACGGTATTCCAGAACCAGGGTTTCTTATATCTTTCTGTAATTATCGGAACGGCTGTCATATTATTTATGGCCGCCAATACTGCCTTCGCCGATTTTCCACGGCTGGGGGCTCTGCATGCTGGAGATGGATTCCTGCCACGCCAGTTAACCTTCCGGGGAAGCCGCCTGGTTTATTCCTGGGGAATTGTGGCGCTGGCCGGCCTGGCTTCCATTTTGATCATACTATTTCAGGCAAGCGTTACCCGCTTAATACCGCTGTATGCTATTGGGGTATTCTTATCGTTTACTCTTTCCCAGGTTGGTATGGCAAAACGCTGGTGGAAGTCCGGGCGCCTGAAAGACGGGCAAGAAATCGTCGAACCCGGTTCAATAGTCAAATACGATTCAAAATGGATATACAAAATGGTCGTCAATGGATTTGGATCGGTTTGTACCTTCATTGTCATGCTGGTATTTGGAATTACCAAATTCAAGGATGGAGCCTGGATTATCGTTTTATTAATTCCAACAATGGTATTTATTTTTTATCGAATTCACCATCATTACAAGTCCCTTGCTGAAAAGTTGTCCCTCACGAATTACATGCCCACAAATTTAATATCCCGGCACCGCGTCATCCTATTAATTTCCGGGGTTCATAATGGCTCTCTAACAGCATTGACATATGCGCGTTCGCTCTCACAGGACCTGACTGCAGTTCATGTTTCGATTGACGAAAAAGAAACACAAAAAGTACGGGAGAAGTGGAATATTTACGGTGAAGGCACACGGCTGATTATCCTGGAGTCACCATACCGGTTGATGGTTGAACCGGTTTTGGAGTATATCAATATGCTTTTAGAGATCATGCGTCCAAATGAATTGTTGACGGTTGTCGTCCCCCAATTTGTACCTAAACACTGGTGGGAAAATTTGCTGCATAACCAGACTGCTTTACTTTTACGTTTTGCCCTCCTCTACAAACCGCGGCTGGTAATTTTAGAGGTACCTTACCAGGTATGATAGGGCAGTCATTTCTTTTTCGCAGACACCTGATTTAAACCCTTTATTTGATAATCTATTTAACTCAATAGAAAATTGCTCCAGCAACTCATCAGCAGCTGGAGCAATTCTTATTGCCAAAAACTGGTCTTTATTTTCGGCCGTGTCTATATATGAGCAGGTGTTATCGTTGAATGAATTATCCAAAGTCCAAATGGCTGTTCAAGGACTGGTTCACTAGGGATATAATAAGCCATTATTCAATAAATGATGATTTTTTTAAAAAATATCCTGGAGATCCTGTTATGCCCGATATTGAGACATCCCCTGTAAACTTCATCCGCAGCATCATCGACAATGACATGATGACTGGAAAATTCGACGGAAGGGTCCATACACGCTTTCCACCCGAACCTAACGGCTATTTGCATATCGGGCATGCAAAATCAATCGCTTTGAATTATGGCATGGCCCAGCTCTACAACGGACTCTTCAACTTGCGCTTCGACGACACCAATCCTACCAAAGAAGAAGAGGAATACGTGGAGTCCATCCAGGAGGATGTCCGGTGGCTGGGCGCCGACTGGGAAGACCGCCTCTTTTATGCATCCGATTACTTTGAGCATATGTACCAGTATGCTGTTCAGCTCATTAAGGCTGGACTTGCGTATGTCTGCGACCTGAGTGCAGACGAAGTACGTAAATACCGCGGCACGCTAACCGAGCCCGGAAAGGACAGTCCGTATCGCAGCCGGTCTGCAAATGAAAGTTTAGACCTCTTTGAGCGCATGAGGAACAGCGAGTTCCCGGATGGATCACGTACCCTGAGGGCTAAAATCGATATGGCCTCACCAAATCTAAACATGCGGGATCCCGTGATGTACCGCATATTGCATGCAGCCCACCACCGCACAGGGGATGCGTGGTGCATCTACCCGATGTATGATTACGCCCATTGTGTGTCGGACTCAATTGAAAAAATCACCCATTCCATCTGCACACTGGAATTTGAAGATCATCGTCCCCTGTATGACTGGTTTTTAGATCAACTTGGCATCTACCATTCCCAACAAATCGAATTTGCCCGGCTGAACCTGACTTATACCGTGATGAGCAAACGCAAGCTGCTCAGGCTGGTAAAGGAAGGGATTGTTTCAGGGTGGAATGATCCGCGTATGCCTACTCTCTCCGGCATGCGCCGCCGAGGTTATACCCCGCAGGCTATACGGGCATTCTGTGACATTATTGGCGTGGCGAAGACGAACAGCATTGTTGAGTTTGAATTACTGGAGCATACCCTCAGGCAGGATCTTGAGCTGCGCGCCCGCAGGTCAATGGCAGTACTCGATCCGCTTAAATTGGTCATTGAGAATTACCCTGCGGGAAAGGTGGAAGAATTTGATGTGCTGAACAATCCCCAAAATCCGGAGGACACAACGCAGCCGTAAAGTACCTTTTTCTGGCGAGTTGTTTATCGAACGCGAGGATTTCATGGAAAATCCGCCCAATAAATATTTCAGGCTATCCCCAGGTGCCGAGGTCCGCTTATTCAACGCATACCTTGTAAAATGTTCCGGTGTAATTAAGGATGAGCAGGGTAATATTGTTGAAGTTCGCTGTGTTTATGATCCTGAAACACGCGGCGGGAATGTAAAAGATGGCAGGAAGATAAAAGGTACCATTCACTGGGTATCAGCCAAACACGCTGTGAATGCAGAAGTGCGTCTCTATGAACATCTCTTCTCGACACCTGATCCTGATGATGCACCGGAAGGTGAGGATTTCACCGGAAACATCAACCCGTCCTCCTTATTGGTTCTGCATGATTGCAAATTGGAACCTGAATTACAAAGTGCCAGGCCTGAACAATCCTATCAATTTATGCGTAAGGGATATTTTTGTCTGGATAAATATGATTCGACCACCCAGAACCTGGTATTCAACCGGACTATTGCATTAAGGGATACCTGGGCAAGAATTCAGCAAAAGATTACCATCGAGTAAATCCAAAGGTATTAATTACATTATGAAAACCTGGGTGCTGGCAACAACATCCATGTTTTCATTATGGGCTGAGACTGAATTCATTTGATTTGTCGTTCCTCAATTTCAGATACCATTTGAACAAATGGTTTTTCTTCTTCTTTCAAAGTCTCGCTGAACCATGCTTCCAGAATCTCTCCGGCGACATCTTCCGAGGTTGCCCGCAGGCTCATCACCAGGATGTTGGCATCGTTCCACCAGCGGGCACCCCTGGCGGTTTGTGCGTCTCCGCATAGAGCAGCCCTTACACCAGGAACTTTATTGGCTGCAATGCTGGCACCTGTCCCCGTGTAACAAAACAGGATACCTTCATCCACCAACCCATTCTTCACATCTAATGCCAGCTGCTCCGATACAAGCGGCCAGGGAGATTTCTCACCTATTAAAGGAGCCATATAAAACCACCACATGACCTCGATCAATCACTTTATCAATTACAAACTTCGTGAGATGGGTCTTATCATCACTGCTAATCCCAATTTTCATTTCTTCCTCCGAAGGATACTTCGTGTTAGTCTGTAAAGATATTTTTACACCATTTTTTAGAATAATAATCCATTCCTCTCACAGCAATTTTTCAACCAGGGCAATGCCGAAAAAGTACTCGGGTTACTATCCGGGTGGTATTTCCGAAAACTCTACCGATTATTTTTTGGTAAAATGTATAAGGTTTGTTCATACTCTATCCAATCATTTCTACTTCAGGATACAAATCTATGGTCTCTATCATTGAAATCCCGGATGATCCAATGTTCACCATAAAATCTGTATGTGACCGGACAGGCATCCGCCCGGTCACATTGAGAGCCTGGGAGCGGCGCTATGCAATTCTCAATCCGCATCGGGCTGAAAACCGCTACAGACTATATTCTGCAAGGGATGTGGAAATATTGCGCTGGATCAAAGGGAGGGTGGATCAAGGAATCTCGATCAGCAGTGCCGCCAATGAATTCCAAACCATGGTTAAAAACGGAATTTGGCCGGATGCGTTACCAACCGCCCCAGATGTTGTAAATGAAAAAATTTCCATAACTCCGCCTCAGGAATTTGTTACGCGGTTATACGATGCTCTTCTGCAGCATGATGAAGAGCAAGCCAGCCAACTGTTCCGCAGGGCCCAGTCGCTCTTCAACCTGGAAACGGTATTAATATACCTGATCACACCATGCCTGGTACAGATTGGGGAAGCATGGTATTACGGAAAAATCTCGATTACAACCGAACATTTCGCCAGCGCTTTTTTCCGCGGGAAACTGTTTTCCCTGCTCCAGGCTTATCCCATGAGACACAGCGCTCCTTACATCCTGATCGGGTGTGCACCCAACGAATCCCATGAAATTGGCAGCTTGATGATGGCGGTCCTTTTACGCAGTGAAGGTTATCGCGTTGAATACCTGGGACCTGACATTCCTGTCGATGACCTGGTTGAGTACGCCAGTGGTGAAAAACCGGATATGATCATTCTCACTGCCACATCCAAAGAAACCGCGTTGGAAATCAAAAATGTTGAGGAATTACTAAAAGGTATCAAACCCACACCGATTTTTGGTTATGGCGGAAGAATTTTTTGGGTGGAGCGGACTATTACAGCAAAAAATAGGCGGGATATACCTGGGGGATACATTGTCAGATGGAGTATAGAAACAGCCAAAATGATGCTCAAAAAGAATACGTAAATCTCCCGGGGGAATAAGAATATTTGATCTGCGTGACACCAATTTGTATCAGAGGTTTTTTGTAATTCATTTCCCATCCAGGTTATACATTTTATGGCATGTTTCTCTCATCCATCATAAGATTAGGTATATTCTTTGATGGAGAAAAAAATTGAATCAACCAATTTACACCATAAAAGCAGTTGCTGCATTGACAGACTTGTTACCGATAACCGTGCGGTCCTGGGAGAGGCGGTTCGGTAAGCCAACCCCGCAGAGGGGACAACAGGGCTACCGGCTATATTCGGAATATGATATTCGAATCCTGAAGTGGTTAAAAAATCAGGTTGACTCAGGCATATCCATTGGAATGGCAGTAGAAAATCTGGATAGACTGCAAATAACAGGCAGCGATCCGGGGATGAATCCGGAAAACCTACTCGTAAACCATCTTCCTACTATAGAAGAAACTGAATTGTGTTTATTCAACGCCTTGAAGGAAATTAATCAAATTGAGGCTGAGAAAATCTTACAGGAGGCATTTACCCTCTTTCCAATGGAAGATGTTTTTGTAGACATCATCCAGGAAAATCTTGTAAATATAGGAAATGCCTGGCACAACGGCGAGCTTCCTATAGCAGTTGAACATTTTGCCACCCAATTTTTTACCTCCCAATTGTTGCGCATGGCTGGATCAGCCGGTATTCCCGACCAGCAGGGTGCCATTGTGGCAGCCTGCGCACCTGGAGAAACCCATCAACTCGGATTACTTATGATTGTGGTTCTTCTTTGCTGGCGTGGCTGGGATGTGCGCTACCTTGGTCCAGATATGCCGGTAAATGGATTGGCTGAGGCATTATTCCCAGTCAGTCCAAGGTTGATATTATTGTCTGCAACCATGCCCGAACCGGCAAAGAATCTCGAATAATTTAGAAGAAATGATCCAAAACCTACCAGATCCAAAACCTGAAATTGTACTGGGTGGTCTGGCTTTCTCGGAATATCGATTATCGGAAAAAATCAAAGCCAATTATTTCCACGGCTCACCAGGACAAATAGCTGGAATGATTGAAAAATTACTAAAATCTTAATACAGAAAAGAAATCCTACCATGTTGAATAAAAAATTACTGGCTTCAATATTCTTAATCGTATTTATTGATTTGCTTGGATTCAGCCTTATCCTTCCATTAATTCCATTTTTTGCAAGTAGTTTTGGCGCATCGCCAACCATCGTGGGTTTTCTGGTGGCATCCTACGCTGCAGCCCAATTGATTGGGGCCCCAGTACTCGGTAGATTATCCGACCGTTATGGAAGAAGACCTATCCTGCTCATTTCGATAGCCGGAACTATTGTCGGGTTTATTATCCTCGGGTTAGCAAATTCACTGGCACTCCTTTTTCTTGCACGCATCATTGATGGGCTTACGGGTGGCAACATCAGTGTTGCCCAGGCGTATATCAGTGATGTGACCGATGAGAAAAATCGAGCACGCGGGCTGGGATTAATTGGAGCTGCTTTTGGCCTGGGATTCATTCTTGGTCCTGTACTGGGAGGGCTTCTCAGTCAATATGGGTTTGCTATCCCAGCATTTGTCGCAGCCGGAATTGCCACAATTAATTGGATCATGGTCGCATTTTGGCTGCCAGAATCGCTGACCGAGGAACGCCGCAAAGAAATTTCGCAAACAGGAAATCCACCATTTACCATCCCCGCTTTAGTTGAAGTACTCTCCAGGCCCGTAGTTGGCAGATTACTGCACACCCGATTTTTCTTCGGCCTGGCATTTTCAACCTTTCAAACAATTTTCGCCCTCTATGCTTTATACCGGTTTAATTTAAATTCCCAGAATGTAGGTTTTATCCTGGCATATGTTGGATTGCTGGCAGTATTGGTACAGGGTCTGGCAATTGGAAGACTGACGGTCCGATTTTCAGAACCTCAATTGATTCTCGCATCAACAGCTTTGATGGGGGTATCCCTTTTAGGATGGGCCTTCGCACCCACCATCTTTGCATTATTGATCATCCTCGCCCCAATCGCCCTTGCCGGGGGAGTTCTTAGTACCGTTATCAACAGTTCCATTTCAAAATCTGTTAATTATGTGGAGATTGGAGGCATTCTGGGGATTTCTGCCGCACTGGAAAGCTTGACAAGGGTGATAGCGCCTGCGCTGAGTGGTATCTTGCTTGAACGATTAGGAACAAGCGCTCCAGGAGTTTTTAGTGCTGCAATCCTATTATGGTTATCCACCTACATTTGGCGACATATTTATAAAAACTCAATTCAAAAAGTGGATTTACCCATACCGGCAGGATAATTTAAGAAGAAACCAGATATGCAAACCTTTTATACATCGTACGTAATCAATGCTCCAATAGGAACCATTGCAGAGTTCCATCAAAACAGCCGGTCAATTAAAATATTAACACCGCCACCCGTCAGGATTCAAATACAAGACGAGCAACCACTTTCAGAAGGATCCAGGTTAGATATCACCATGTGGTTTGGTCCTTTCCCTGTACACTTGCAGGCAGTACACTCAATGGTTGATTACAACCAGGGCTTTACTGACCAGCAGATAAGCGGACCAATGAAATACTGGAAGCACACGCATAGCTTTATTCGATGTATTACCTCCTAAGACCGGATTGAAAAACGTATGGATGGTAGGGGATTCAATTTTCCCGGGACAATCAACCGCTGGTGTTACCCTTGGAGCAATTCGTGTTACCGCAGAAGTACTGGCTGCATCATCAAAGCAGTATTGATAGATAATAAATTTCGGACAATCCCAAGATATATGATGTGGAATTAATTCCGGATTTTCTTACCCCATGACATATTTCTCAGTTGTTACGTCAGGAACAACAGCCATCAAGTCATTAAATAAATTTGTGGATTTCACCAGAAAAATGGATTATAGTTTTAGGAACAATCCACAATCAGATATTGAGAGCAGATGCGAAAGAAAATTATAGTAATTGGCGCTGGTTTTGGGGGGCTTGCCGCGGCGTGCCGGCTGGCTGCCCGTGGAAATCAGGTAGAGATTTTTGAGAAAAGAGAAAAACCTGGGGGAAGAGCCTTCGTATATGAGATAAATGGCTTCAAATTTGATGGGGGTCCAGCGGTCATCACCGCCCCTTCTATGTTTGATGAAATTTTTTCGTTGGCCGGGAAAATAAAGGAAGATTATTTTGACCTGGTCCCGCTCAATCCATTCTATCGGATCTTCAATCACGATAATAAATATTTCGATCTCAATAATGATCTGGAATTCATCCTCAGCGAAATCGAAAAATGGAATCCTGAGGACAAAAAAAATTATTTGAAGTTCATCGCCTCAAGCAAGCCATCGGTTGAACAAGAGCTGCTTGATCATATGAACAATCCTTACTTAACGATTGGCAGTATGTTAAAAGCGGCTCCGAAACTGATTCGCCAGCATTCCTATCAAAGTGTTTATAAACACGTATCCGGCTTTATCAAACACGATTTCCTCAGGCAGGTTTTTTCCCTCCATCCATTGTTAACCGGCGGAAACCCATTTGCTTTGAATAGTATTCATGCCAATAACCAAATCCTTGAACGCCAGTGGGGGGTGTATTATGCCATGGGGGGTACAGGATCCGTTATTAATGGGTTAGCCAGACTGTTTGAGGAATTGGGGGGAACAATTCACCTGAATACGGAAGTAAAAGAGATCGTTACATCCGGAAGACTGGTTACTGGAATCAGGCTTAGCGATGGTCGCCTGGAAAAAACAGACATCGTCATATCAAATGCAGATGCAGCCTATACCTATCGCAGCATGATCCCTGAAAAATACAGGAAAAAAAACAAGAATTCACGCTTTGGAAACATGCGTTTCAGTGTGTCTCTGTTTGTAATTTATTTCGGCACAAAAAAGCGTTATAACGAGACTGATTTATTGCACCATAATATAATTCTGGGAAATCGCTATCAAAAAATTGTAAATGATATTTTCAATTTAAAAAAACTTCCGGATGATTTGCTGCTTTACCTTCACATGCCTACAAAGACCGATTCAAGCCTTGCTCCTGCCGGGCACGAATCTTTCATTCTGATCTCCCCGGTTCCCCATCTGGAAGCAGGTGTGGCGTGGGACCAGACCGCACGTATTTATCGCGACCGGATAATGGAATATTTGGAAGAAAATTACCTCCCGGATTTACGGGCAAATATTGTGGCAGAGCATTTTATCGATCCGCTTCATTTTAAAAACACATTGAACAGTTATAAGGGATCAGCCTACTCTGTTGAACCCTTAATTACCCAATCTGCATGGTTTCGTCCACACAACCGTTCAGAAGATTTCAAAAACCTTTTCCTGGTCGGTGCCGGAACGAATCCGGGAGCTGGAATCCCAGGTGTTCTATCTTCAGCCAGGATAGTGGAAGCATTAATCGAAGGTTCGTAATTCCTTCTCCAAAATGGACTCGCTTACTGATGAAACACATCCTTTTGTTCCATGCATCCTTAATTTTTTTTGGGGGTGAAATATTCTTATAAAATCCTTTCATATAATAATTTTTAATAACAGGTTCAACCCGGCTTAACCGGGTTGTCATAAATTTTTTAACCAAAATATATTTGAATGGGAACTCAGCCTTCTATGAGATTGCCTGTTTTTATTGGTGAATGGTTCAAGTGCTATAATGATGATAATTGCAAATCACGAATCCTGGTTATCAGCGTTTCGCTGCGAATTTCCTGGCGTTGATGGTTTTTGGGCCAAGGAGATGCATCGAAACCACTGATAACAACCGATGAGGCTTGTTGCATAAATCCAGGCAAAATTGGAAAAAATATCTCATGGGTAAAACCACATGCAACAAAATGGATATCGAAGGACCGGGGCTTGATCATTGGGAGATCCTTAATCTTACCAGCCGGACATTCTTCTTATCGATCAGACAATTACCCGAAATCATCGGTGAACCAATCTGCCTGGCTTACCTATTATTAAGAATCTCTGATTTCTTTGAAGACAATTCCTATATGCAGCCTGAGGAAAAAATTAAATGGTTGAACAAATGGGACGAGTCACTTAATGGAATGCCTTTTGCAGAAGACTGGAAAATCTCACTTCAGCCCTTTATTGCCGATGATACCGAGGCAATGGCTGCTTATTACGCCGAAGAACTTTTTTCACAATTCAAACAGTTACCGATTGACCTGGTAAACAGCATTCTCGTTCATGTCCGGAATACAACCCTGGGTATGGCTCGCTGGGTTTTGCGCGGTCCCCAGGTTAATGTTGAAGAAGACATGGATGATTACATGTTTGAAGTTGCCGGCAGAGTTGGATATTTGGTCACCGAGGTATTTGCCAAATATTCAACAACCATCCACAAGAAAATCGATTTCCTTATGCCCCTTGCCAGGGAAACCGGGCTGGCGCTGCAAACAGTAAACATCCTCAGGGGTTTGCGTAAGGATTTTGAACGAGGCTGGATCTTTGTCCCGGATAGCTACTGCCAACAGATCGGTCTGGTCCGTGAAGAAATGTTCGATCCGGCCAATCAGGATAAAGCCATGCAGATTGTTGATATGCTGGCAGATAAATCTGAAAAACATCTCGAATCGGCCATGAAGTACATAAAAGCGATCCCCGCCAACCAGCACAAAATGCGTCTGGCAATTCTCTGGCCGATATTATTTGCCGCCCGAACCGTTTCCATCAGCCGTGATAATCTTTCTGTGCTCAGCGGGGAAGCAAAAATTCAACGAAATGAGATAAAAAAAATAATGCGGGATACCACATTATTTGGCTGGTCAAACACATTTTTGGACCGCTATTACACCGATCTGATCTCCCAGAAGCTGTAACCCCCAATTCAATTACGGATTTTTTTGAAGAATATTTTTGCCAAAGCCTTGAAGCGCTGTATTGACGAAGGCAATCAGGTGGTGGATATCCTGCAAATTTAATTCAGCAGCTTTATCAAGCATAAGTTGTATGCGTCCTTGGTATTGTCCGTTGATTCTTTTAAAGTTAGAATTCAATACCTTAACCACCGGATTGAACTACCATTAAACGACTTTTATCTACAGCAATCCTATTAGAAATCGGGTGTATTTTTTCTTATGCTAGAAGACAGCTTTCACCGCCAGATTACCTACCTGAGAATCTCAGTTACAGACCGCTGCAACCTGCGCTGTATCTATTGTATGCCCGCGGAGGGGATAGCGTGGCAGCCGCATACGGATATCCTGACTTATGAGGAAATCACCAATGTGGTCAAGGCAGCCGCAGGTCTTGGTATTAATTCTATCCGGCTGACAGGGGGAGACCCGTTGGTCAGGAAGGGAATTACCCGCCTGGTTCGTCTCATTGCGGAAATCCCGCAGATCACGGATATAAGCCTGACGACCAACGGAATTTTGCTTAAATCCATGGCAAAGGAATTGGCTGATTCCGGTTTGCACAGGGTTAATATCAGCCTGGATACGCTGGATGAAGAAAAATATGTTCGCATCAACCGCGGTGGCTCGCTCAAACAGGTTTGGGAAGGCATCGAAGCAGCCGAGAACGAGGGCATCAAGCCGATTAAAATAAACACCGTAGTCTTACGGGGAATCAACGAGGATGAATTGTTGGATCTTGCTGCATTAAGCCTGGAGCATGCCTGGCATATCCGGTTTATTGAGTACATGCCGGTTTTCAAGCATAAATTTCCACAAGATGCAGAGCTGTTAATGGATAAGGTTTTCATCCCTGTTCAGGAAATGATGGCGAATTTAAACCACCTGGGATTGGAACCGCTAAATTCCGGGGTGGGTAAAGGCCCGGCAAGGGAATACAGGCTAAACAATGCTCCGGGCACTATTGGATTCATTTCCCCAATAAGCGAACATTTCTGCCAGTCCTGCAACCGCCTGCGATTAACCGCCGACGGCAACCTGAGACCGTGCTTATTAAGTGACCTGGAAATTCCCCTGCGCCAGGCACTTCGCAGCGGCGGGGAAATCCAGCCGCTTATCGAACAGGCAGTATCCCTAAAGCCCCCCTGCCATCACCTGGATACAACACCCGATACCTATTCCCGAACGATGCGTGAAATTGGCGGATAATCCACCCATAGTCTGGCGGGTTATCCCGTTCCAAACTGTCTGTCCCCGGCATCACCCAATCCCGGAACAATGTATCCGCGTTCGTTTAATCGCTCATCCACGGCGGCAAGGTGGATGGGAACATCCGGGTGGGCAGAAGCAAGGTATTGGATTCCCTCAGGAGCACCGATCAATCCGACAAATTTGATTTTCCTAACCCCCCAATGCTTGAGGATATCCACTGTTGCCACTGCGGATCCACCAGTGGCAAGCATAGGATCGAGAATCAGGCATACCGAGACGGTTGGTTCAACAGGAAGTTTATTGTAGTACTGGACTGGCTTAAGGGTTTGCTCGTCCCTGTAGAGACCAATATGCCAGACCTGGGAAGAAGGGAGCAATTCCCATATTCCTTCCACCATCCCCAATCCTGCTCTTAATATCGGCACCAGACCGATCTGGTCTTTCAGCGATAATCCACGCGTCACCGCCATGGGAGTTTCGATCTCAAAAGGATTGGTCTCAAGGTCAGTTGTAGCCTCGTATACCATCAACAACGCAATCTCACGAACTAACTGACGGAACTTCTCGTTTTCGGTGCTGGACTGGCGTAATATCGTTAATTTATGCGCAATTAAGGGATGGTTGGATACCTTCAAATTGGTCATCAGATACTCCTGTTTGTCTTGTTCTTCAATAATTATATCCATTCAGGCAGATAATTATGACCATACAGGAGTAAAAATGTGGAAATGGCTTTAAGGTATAATCTCCTTCATGGTTGATAATTCAAAAAGGTTAATTCGTCCGGAAGCCAAACCTGATGACCGCCTTGACCAGGCTCTGCGGCCCAAGACCCTCAAGGAATTAATCGGGCAGGAACAGGTCAAAGAAAACCTGGCGATATTAATCGAAGCCGCCTGCCAGCGCAGTGAACCACTCGATCATGTTTTATTTTACGGACCTCCCGGCCTGGGAAAAACGACCCTTGCGCATGTGCTGGCGAATGAAATGGGGGTCAATATTAAAATTACCTCCGGGCCGGCAATTGAGCGTCCGGGAGACCTGGCTGCTATCCTGACCAACCTGCATGCCGGGGATATCCTCTTTATTGATGAGATACACCGTCTGGGACGCTCCATCGAGGAGGTCCTCTACCCGGCTATGGAAGATTTCGCCCTGGATGTGGTCATCGGTAAAGGTCCTTCTGCAAGATCAATCCGCCTCAAACTGCCGCGTTTCACTGTTGTCGGCGCTACCACACGGCTGGCGCTGGTGACCTCGCCGCTGCGGGCGCGTTTTGGAGCCGTTTACCGCCTGGATTATTACACGCAGGACGCACTGCAAGAGATTGTCATCCGGGCAACCCGGCTGCTGAATATCCAGGCAGAACAGGCCGGCATTGAAGAAATTGCCCTGCGTGCCCGCGGAACGCCGCGGGTAGCGCTGCGCCTGCTGCGCAGAGTGCGGGATTATGCCCAGGTACGCGCTGACGGGGAAATCACCCGGGTGGTGGCAGTTGAAGCCCAGGATTTGCTGAACATCGATAAGTCCGGTTTGGATGAAGTCGACCGGCTGGTTTTGCGCACAATCATCGAAAAATATGACGGCGGTCCGGTCGGACTGAACACCATCGCCGCCTCGATAAGCGAAGAACCGGATACGATCATGGACGTCGTCGAACC
Source organism: uncultured Chloroflexia bacterium (assembly GCA_963841845.1). Taxonomy (GTDB): domain Bacteria; phylum Chloroflexota; class Anaerolineae; order Anaerolineales; family Anaerolineaceae; genus CAVVGZ01. The sequence continues at coordinate 182,618 of CAWJEG010000005.1, forward strand.
CTACCTGCTGCAAATGGGTTTCATCAACCGCACACCGCAGGGGAGAATGGCAACCCAACTGGCATATAACCATTTACACCTGCCCTATAACCGCAACGACAACCAGCAGCCCAAACTATTTGATCAGTGAAAACATCCGATTTTGATTACACCCTGCCCGCCGGAGAAGATTGCCCAGACGCCGGTTGAGCCGCGCCACGCCTCCCGCCTGCTGGTGCTGGAGCGAAGCACCGGTAAGATTGAACATGCCCACTTCCGGGAGATTGGCAGCTACCTTGAACCAGGCGACCTGCTGGTAGTCAACCAGACACGTGTCATCCCGGCGCGCATGTACGCCCTCAAGAATACACGGAGGAAAAATCGAAATTCTCCTGCTGAATAAAACCGGAGATACCACCTGGGAGGTTCTTGTAGGGGGTAAAAAGATGGAGGCCGGGAAGCGCTTCTCGGTCATAGGAGGACCACAGGGAGAAATCCGGGAAGTCCTGGAAGGATCCCGCCGGCTGGTGCAGTTTGATGAGCCGATTGAACGGTTTTTCAAGACCGCCGGGCATGTGCCATTGCCGCCCTATATCCACGAAACCCTGCAGGATGGGGAGCGCTACCAGACCGTCTATGCCAGCCATGCCGGGATCTGCAGCAGCGCCAACCGCCGGGCTGCATTTTACCCGTGAACTGATGGACCAGCTTGCCGCCCACGGAATCGGCTTTGCCTCTGTCGACCTCCAGGTCGGGCTGGATACCTTTGCCCCGGTAACCGAGGAACATGCGGAGGAGCATATCATTCACCGCGAATGGTGCTCTGTGCCTGAGGATGTGGTGGAAGGAGTCCGCCGTACCAAGGCCGCCGGGAAGCGTGTGGTGGCGGTGGGAACCACCAGCGATGCGGTCATTGGAATCGGCGGCAGTTGGAGCCGAACCAGGGGAAATCCTGCGCCCCTTTGAAGGACAGACGGATTTATTCATCCTGCCGGGTTACTCTTTTAAAGTGGTGGATACGCTGGTCACCAATTTCCACCTGCCACGGTCCACCCTGCTGATGCTGGTAAGCGCCTTTGCCGGCCGGGAGCGCATCCTGCAAACCTACCAGGCCGCCATAGAGGAACGGCTACCGCTTTTACTTCCTTCGGTGATGCCATGCTGATCTTGTAAATCGGTTTCGGAAATCTGAATTTACTCGGTGAATGGATTCTCCTGCGGCAGGAACATGCCGTACAGCAGGTTGTAATGCTCCAGCGAAAGCGGCGCAAAACATTCCTTGATGTACACCAGGTCCAGGTCTTCATCTGCGATATACACCAACCCCTTCTGCGGGTAGGCATAGGTGCGGCTGTTTTGCTCATAATAGCTGTAGGCGGTGTGCTCCGGTTCCCCATACTGCGCCTTGACCGCTGACCAGGGTTTCATCTCACCCTCTCCCGGTATGACACTAACCCGGTTCACCACCCCGTCCACCAGTGCAACCGTGTTGTACTGGTATTTGACAGGTGAGGGGTAGTACAGGTTCTCGGCAGTCCCGGAAGATTCGCTCTGCAAGGGCTCCCCCAGCAGACTGGTCACCTCCGCCCGGGTGGTCTTGCCTGGAATAACACCTGCCAGGCACTCCTCGTCAGGCTCGCCTCCCGGTATTGCCTGCTGACCACCCTCCATGGAAACGGTGGGGGTGGGTGGTTCATTCCCCTGCGAAGTGACTTCGCAGGCCAGGGCAGGAACCAGGAGTACAAGGATCAACCAGAACAGCCTGTCCATCTTATTCCTTTTGTTCTCCGTTTTCATATTCCACTCCTCCGAACATCTCATCACGGATAAATGCATAGCGCTGCGGTGAACTGTCTTTCAGCTTCTGGGGATCATACATATATATCCTCACCGATTCACACATATCTTCCTTAGGGTTTAGCTTCCCATAGGATGTGGGCGGCGATTGGGAAGAAGTCAGCTGCCATTTGGGAGGCGGAGGAGCTCCCGGCGCCTGCTTGTACTCCCATCCCGCATCCCGGCCGCTGGCATTGGGTGTAATGACAGCATCCATGTAATTGTAAAGCAGCGGTGTCGAATAGGCATCCGTCGGGTTGTTGCGGGTGTGGTTGTACTGCAGTCCATGGATCATTTCGTGCAGGATGGTTCCCTTGAATAATTTTTCCGGGTCCGGATTATTTGGTGTAGCTAACAGGGATCTGTCATATACCCGAATGACAGCTTCGCTCCCATCGGACTTGGCAGGATCGTTTTTATTCCCCCATAAAAAATAGGTGCCCGCTACATTTGGTTCTTCATTTCCATTCTTATCTATTGACACCTTGTTGCGGATGAAACTTTTTATTTTCATATTTTTGATCAGCTCCGGCGGCAGTTCCTTGAGCACATCGTTCAGCCAGCCAAGTTCTTCTTCCGTCCAGGAAGCCTTCTCATACTGGTCATCCCCGAAGCTGTCCTCGACAATGATCCCGTAGTTGTTGAAGATGGTCTCCGAGGTCACCGCTTCCCCCTCCGGGTCGGCATCCGGCGCAGGTTCCTCCTCTGCAATTTCTGCGGGCGGCTCCGCCGGCGCTTCCCCCAGCGCAGACGCAAATTCTTCCGGGGAGTAGCTGATTTGCCAGGGAACATTTTCCTTAGACTCCCCACTGATACCTTGCATAGCCAGGTGGCTGGCTATACCAGAACCTGTCCCGTTTGCATAAAAATTACCGCTCCATTCACCGGAAAAAATCAATTCCCCGGTCAAACATTCCGGTATGGAAGTAAGCTTTTCGGTCAGTGTACCGTTAACAGCTCCTCCATCACCACCACCAAAATTCCCGACGAGCGTTACCTCAAATGTTCCGGGACACTCTTCGGTCGCTCCAACTTGCCCTTCAAAATAAGTGTAGCCTTTGACAGGGCCACCGGCTGGAGGGAATGTCATCGTCCAGTTTTTCCGAAGATTGTCCCGGAACCGGTAATTGTTATTGTCTCCTGGGCGTAACCGGGAGTAGCAGGTAACATACCCAGGATGAAAAAAGTGATAAGGAGAATTCTTAGGTTGCAGGATATTTTTGCGATCATTTCGCACACTCCATGATTAGATCCAAACTTACCGAAAATAATTATGCGACTGCCGGATGAGCACATTCATAAAAACGTTTGATTTTGCTATAAGCACTTTGATGCACTGTACAAGGGTTATCCGGAATAATTTTCTTCTTTTCCGTAACTGATCTTCAACTTGTCATTCGGTGAATGGATCCTCCTGCGGCAGGAACATGCCGTACAGCAGGTTGTAATGCTCCAGCGAAAGCGGCGCAAAACATTCCTTGATGTACACCAGGTCCAGGTCTTCATCTGCGATATACACCAACCCCTTCTGCGGGTAGGCGTAGGTGCGGCTGTTTTGCTCATAATTGCTGTAGGCGGTATGCTCCGGTTCCCCATACTGCGCCTTGACCGCTGACCAGGGTTTCATCTCACCCTCTCCCGGTATGACACTAACCCGGTTCACCACCCCGTCCACCAGTGCAACCGTGTTGTACTGGTATTTGACAGGTGAGGGGTAGTACAGGTTCTCTGAAGTCCCGGAAGATTCGCTCTGCAAGGGCTCCCCCAGCAGACTGGTCACCTCCGCCCGGGTGGTCTTGCCTGGAATAACACCCGCCAGGCACTCCTCGTCAGGCTCGCCTCCCGGTATTGCCTGCTGACCACCCTCCATGGAAACGGTGGGGGTGGGTGGTTCATTCCCCTGCGAAGGCACTTCGCAGGCCAGGGCAGGAACCAGGAGTACAATGATCAACCAGAACAGCCTGTCCATCTTATTCCTTTTGTTCTCCGTTTTCATATTCCACTCCTCCGAACATCTCATCACGGATAAATGCATAGCGCAGCGGTGAACTGTCTTTCAGCTTCTGGGGATCATACATATATATCTTCACCGATTCACACATATCTTCCTTAGGGTTTAGCTTCCCATAGAATGTGGGCGGCGATTGGGAAGATGTCAACTGCCATTTGGGAGGCGGAGGAGTTCCCGGAGCCTGCTTGTATTCCCATCCCGCATCCCACCCATTGGCATTGGATGTAATGACAGCATCCATGTAATTGTAAAGCAGCGGTGTTGAATAGGCATCCATAGGGTTATTTCGGGTGTGGTTGTACTGGAGGGCATGGATCAGTTCATGCAGGATAGTCCCCTTGAATTTCTTAGCAGGCTCTGGATTTTCTTCCGTTGGAACCAGGGCATTGTCATAGATTCGGATGGCAGCTTCGCTCCCATCGCATGCCGGATCGTTGTTATTGGCTCCACATATAAAATAGGTGCCATTTTCCTTTGGTTTCTGATTCCCATCCATACCAATTGACACCTTGTTGCGAATGAAACTTTTTATTTTCATATTTTTGATCAGCTCCGGCGGCAGTTCCTTGAGGACATCGTTCAGCAAGCCAAGTTCTTCGTCCGTCCAGGAAGCCTGCTCATACTGGTCATCCCCGAAGCTGTCCTCGACTCTGATCCCGTATGTGTTGTAAATGGTCTCTGAGGTCACCGCTTCAACGGTTGGTTCCGCGGTTGCTTCCTCGGTCTCTTCCTGGGTAATTGAGGGGGTAACCACGGTTTGAAACGCTTCCGGGTTCTGGATGATGTAAACCCAAGTGAAGACACTTCTACCAAGGTCATATAAATCTATATCATAGATGCATTCGATCGTTTGGCCATCGATTACCTGGCAAGTAGTAATATTTTCCGAATTCCCGTCTGGAAAAGTGATGGTCCCGTTGGGGCCGCCAGTAAATGTTCCATAAATCTTAGAATAACCAGTATTAACGCAAGCTATATCCCCATCAGAAGTGTTAACAAAGGTGGCTTCGGGAAAAATATAAACAGCCTGTGAATATGCTTCTCCCCCCTGGGAGCCTACATTATATATTTCTATCTGAAGATCCATATGAGGGAGACAACCTTCACCTTCTTTATCATTAAAATGCATAATAGCAGTGACAAGTTGAGGTATTTGACCCTCCTGCGCCTTAACGGAAATTGGAGTGAGGGTTATCAAAATAATGACGGCCAAAAAGAATAGAAATACCAACCGTAAAAATCTATATTTTGGTTTAAGGTATAAAGATTTCATTATCCTATCCATTTATAATAACCATGAATTCAATAATTATCCTTGAGACAATCATAAATACAAAAACATTACTTGGAGGGATTTCGTGCCCTGGTTTAATTATATTTATGTAATGATATTATATATTCTTGATCTCACAAAAGCACATGCCTTACTCCTCTAACCTGGAATGACTTGGAAATATATTTTTTTATTCCATTTAACACGACCGGGATTATCCGGGTAAAATGGATTCCGGGAAATATGGCGCCAATCAAGTGACAATTATCAATTGGAGAAAATTACCCTGGGGGCCAACATAAAACTGGATTTGGGACAGAGTTGGGATGAGCTTAATCAAAAGATCGTCCCCTGTACAAAATGCACGCGCCTGGTGGAACACCGGGAAGCCATCGCCAGAGTGCGTAAGAAAGCCTTCCTGGACTGGGAATACTGGGGCAAACCCGTTCCCGGCTTCGGCGACAGGAATGCCAGGCTGCTGCTGGTCGGGCTGGCGCCGGGAGCGCACGGCTCCAACCGTACCGGGCGCATGTTCACCGGGGATTCTTCGGGGATTTTCCTTTACAAGGCTTTGTTCAAGGCTGGTTTTGCTAACCAGCCAAATGCCACGGACAAGGATGATGGACTTATTTTAATGGATACATTCATCAGCGCCGTCTGCCGCTGCGCTCCGCCCGATAACCGTCCGGCTCCGCAGGAGATGGCAAACTGCCAGCCTTTCCTGCTGGAAGAAATTCAACTGCTAAATAACCTTTGCGGAATCGTCGCCCTCGGGCAGATTGCCTACGACCGCCTGCTGCGCATCTACCAGGTTGACTCTCATACAGCCCCAAAATTTTCGCACGGAGCCTTCATCCCTGCCGGGGATAACCACCCCTGGATGCTGGCCTCCTACCACCCAAGCCGCCAGAATACCCAGACCGGCAGGTTAACCGAGGAGATGTTCGATGCCATCTGGCAAAAGGCATCTGAAATGCTTCCCTGATCCAGGTATTTATCGGGTTAATGGAGAACCATTGTTTTATGATTTACCTGTATAACCTTATCCGGGAAAATAACCTTGTTGAATGATTGACTGACTCCTATAATTCTTGAAGATTGGAACTTATATGAAAAAATTTTTGCTGATTGGAATACCTGTATTATTATTAATATTAATTGGGGGATTCATTCTGTGGGCATTAACACCGTCAGGCCCAACTGAAGAAGCCATGCAGGCGCTTGTTTCAGACCAGGAAATTCTTGTCACCTCTTTTCCGAAATGGCTGGCATTCGAACCGTTGGAAGGCGATCCCGAAAGCGTCATCGTCATCTATCCGGGAGGAAGGGTGGATTACCGTTCCTATGCCCCGGTTGCCCGCCAGCTTGCCGGTGACGGCAGCCTGGTGATCCTGGTACGCATGCCGCTCAACCTGGCGGTTTTTGGAGCAGACCGGGTAGAAGAAGTATTTAACGCCTATCCTGCATATGATACCTGGTTCCTGGGCGGTCACTCGCTGGGCGGTTCCATGGCTGCCAGCTATGCGTATGACAATCCCGGACGGATTGAAGGGTTGTTCTTATGGGCAAGCTATCCATCTACCAGCCAGTCACTGGCGGGAAGCGACCTACCTGTGGTATCCATATATGGCTCGCTGGATGGCGTGGCTACTCCGGCGGATATCATGGAAAGCAAACCGTATTTACCAGTAAACACAATATTTACAGAAATTACCGGGGGCAACCATGCCCAGTTTGGAAGTTACGGGGATCAGAAAGGGGATAACCCTGCATCTATAAGCCCAGAGGAACAGCAGGATCAAATAACCGAATACATGAGCAGCTTTATCCTATCCGTCCTTCAAAACCTTAAAAGATTCGTCCTTCAACGGAGCGAATAAAGAAATGATAAAAAAATTAAGCAAAGGTATTCCGGCAGTGGATTTTGAATTAATGGACACCCGGGACCGTCTGGTTTGTATTACCAATTTTATGGGCAAGAAGAATGTCGTGCTTGTCCTCAACCGGGGATTTGTCTGACCGTACTGCCGCGCGCACATGGCGCAGTTGCGCCAGGACTATGAAAAATTTTTGGAGCTGGACGCCGAAATCATCGCCATCGGGCCTGATGGACCGAACGCATTCAAACGCTTCTGGCAGGATAATGATATCCCCTACATCGGCTTGGCTGACATCAAATCGAGGGTGGCGGATAAGTATTACCAGGAAGTTAATCTATTGAGAATGGGTAGGATGCCAGCAATTTTTGTCATCGATAAAAATGGCATCATCCAATATGCGCATTACGGAAGTTCAATGAGTGATATCCCATCCAATACTGAAATTCTTGAAGTTATCACTATGCTCAATCAGCCGCAGCTGGCATGATATCCTTTATAAAAATCAGATAACAGTCCACCTGATCAGCAATAAACGGGTTACTAAATAACGAATTTTCCAGGCATACTCAACAATGGTTACAAAAAACCGCTCGTAGGATGAGCGGTTTTTTTGTAATCTTCAGGGATCGTTTATGATTTACGCAATGCATTCCACCCGGCGTACTCCGCAGAATCTGCCAGCTCGGCTTCGATGCGCAGGAGCTGGTTATATTTGGCTACCCGGTCCGAACGTGCAGGAGCCCCGGTTTTGATCTGGCCCATATTGAGGGCTACAGCAAGATCAGCAATGGTGGCATCCTCTGTTTCCCCTGATCTATGAGATGTAACCGCACGCCAGCCTGCCCTCTGGCAGAGTTCTACAGCCTGTATGGTTTCTGTCAGGCTGCCAATCTGGTTCACTTTCACCAGCAGGGCGTTGCAGTTTTTTCCTTCGATGGCACGCTTAACACGCTCCGGGTTGGTCACAAGCAAATCATCCCCGACGAGCTGAATCTTATGGCCAACTTCAGCGGTGAAGTTCTTCCAGCCATCCCAATCATCTTCAGCGAGGCCATCTTCTATCGAGACAATTGGATACTGGTCTACCCAGGATTTCCAGTAGGCAATCATCCCATCACTGGATAGTTCTTTCCCTTCCTTGCGCAAAATGTATTTTCTTTTCTCGCTGTCAAAGAACTCGGACGCTGCCGGGTCCAGGGCAATACAGACCTGTTCCCCGGCTTTATAGCCGGCTTTCTCAATCGCCTCAAGAATCACCTCCACCGCTTCAACATTGGCCTTCAAGGCAGGCGCATATCCGCCTTCATCCCCAACCAGGGTGGTGTATCCCCGTGATTTAAGAACACCCTTCAGGGCGTGGTAAATTTCAGCCCCCCAACGCAGCCCTTCAGCAAAGGTAGGCGCCCCCAGCGGCATCACCATGAACTCCTGGGCGTCGGTAGACTGCCAGCCGGTGTGTGCACCTCCATTGAGGATATTCATCATCGGCACCGGCAGCAAATGGGCGTGCACTCCCCCTATATAGCGGTACAACGGCACCCTCAGGCAGTTTGCAGCAGCTTTGGCAACTGCCAGGCTGGTTCCGAGGATTGCATTTGCACCGAGCTTGGATTTATTGGGAGTTCCATCCAGGTCGAGCATTGTAAAATCGATATCACGCTGCTCCAGTGCATCATATCCCACAAGGGCTTCTGCAATTACGGTATTTACATTTTCTACAGCCTGTAACACCCCTTTACCAAGATAGCGCTTCTTATCACCATCGCGCATTTCAAGCGCTTCGTGGGTACCCGTTGATGCTCCGGACGGAACCGCCGCCCTACCCCAGCTGCCATCCGCAAGGATGACTTCCACCTCAACGGTGGGATTCCCACGCGAATCCAAAATTTCACAACCATTTATTAATTCAATCATTGTATCCATTCAATCACCTCTTTCCATCCTATTATTCAAAATAATTCCATCATTCGTATTTCTTGATTTTATCCTCTTTATTAATCAAAACATCTCAACATTTTATAACTAACCACCTGCATCTTTCCAATATTCGGTTAATTGCCCCTTTCATTACAAAGACTACCTTGCTATATGACCATCATCATCTGATAATTGTAAGCCAGCTTTTTTACAGGCGGCTTCCATAAACGCCATAAAAAGCGGGTGCGGACGGTTCGGTCTTGATAGGAACTCCGGGTGGAATTGGGTTCCCAGCATGAAGGGATGATCTTTAAGTTCCACAATCTCCACCAGGCGGCCATCCGGCGAAAGGCCTGAGAACAGCATGCCATGCTCACCAAGCACTGTCCGGTATTTATTATTCAATTCAAAACGGTGCCGGTGACGTTCTTCAACCATTTCCTGTTGGTAGGCACGCCCAGCTATCGTTCCGGGCTGCAGGTGGCATGGGTATAATCCAAGCCGCATCGTTCCGCCGAGATCTGATATATTCCTTTGGTCAGGCATCAGATCAATCACCGGGTAAGGATTATTAAGGTCAAATTCAGTTGAATGCACCAGTTCACTGCCAAGCACTTGACGGGCAAACTCAACCACCATCAACTGCATGCCAAGACATAAACCAAAACAAGGTATCTTGTGCGTCCGGGCATAATTAATTGCCTGGATTTTTCCATTGATTCCACGGCTCCCAAATCCTCCTGGTATGATGATCCCATCCGCCGATTTCACAGAATCCCATGCATTTCCTTTTTCCAAATCCCCGGATTGGATCCACTCCAACTGTAAACCAACCTCTAGATTCATGGCAGCATGGTTGAGCGCCTCTCGAACGCTGAAATAAGCATCGTGCAGTTCAACATACTTCCCCACCAGTGCGATCTTGATCTTGGGTTCATTAATATGGTTTGCCTGGGCAAGGCGCTTCCATGCACTCCAATCCGGCGGAGCTTTAGCCTCAATTTTAAATCTCTCCAGTAAAAATTCTGCTACACCTGCTTCTTCCAGCAGTAATGGTATTTGATAGAGGTTATCGGTAGTGACCATTGGAACCACGGCACGCTTATCGACATCACAGAATAGGGCAATTTTTTCGGTCAGGCTGCGGTCTACCGGATAATCCGATCTGGCTACAATCATATCCGGCGAGATACCAATCGAACGAAGTTCGGCCACGGAATGCTGGGTGGGTTTGGTTTTTATTTCTCCTGTTGCTCCAATATGGGGCAGGAAGGTAACATGGACATAGATGGTATTTTCCCTGCCCAAATCACTGCGCAGTTGTCGCAATGCTTCAAGAAAAGGCAGCCCTTCAATATCTCCAACCGTTCCGCCTACCTCCACAAGTACAATTTCCGCTCCTGTGGTTTTGGATACCAGTCCGATCCTCCGTTTTATTTCATTGGTAATATGGGGAATTACCTGGATTGTACCTCCCAGGAAATCTCCTCTCCGTTCTTTGGCGATCACTTCAGCATAAACCTGCCCGGCCGTAAAGGAACAAACACGATTGAGATGAATATCAATAAACCGCTCATAATGCCCCAGATCAAGGTCTGTTTCCGCACCATCATCAAGGACGAATACTTCTCCATGCTGGTAAGGGCTCATTGTACCTGGATCAACATTAATATAGGGGTCAAGCTTCTGGACAGCTACTTTAAATCCGCGTTCTTTGAGCAGTCTGCCCATCGAGGCTGCGGTTACACCCTTACCAACGGAGCTAACCACACCCCCTGTCAGGAAGATATACTTGGTGTCCATTTTGACCTCCATTTTGCAGAAAAATATCTTACCAGTATACGTAAGTAAATAATTCATTCATAATAAAAAACGCGGTGGGGAGATTCCGATCAGGGTTTCTCCCCACAGTATAATCAAAAATGGACAGACAGAAAATCAACCATTCTCAAATCATTACCTCTTAATTTTCAAATTCCAGACAACCTTTTAGTCTATACTTGGCGCCTAATTATTCATTTAAAAAAGCCATTTTAAAAGTTTACCACACTCAAAAAATGGAAGCATAACCTTAAGTCAGGTAAATCCTAAATATAAAACCGCTTCATAATGAAGCGGTTTATACTCATATTTCATGGAATATTGTCAAGTATTATGAAGGTATCGAATCGCCCTTATGTTTAAGTGTGCGATTGAAGATGTCTTCCTGTTCCTGGTCGATCCGTTTGGCTTTTTTGTTCTTGTCTTGCTGTTTACGGATTTTGGCTTTATCCATTGCATCTCTTATTGCCAATTCCATTGCCGTGGGGTCTGGAACCGTTTCTTCGGTTGGAACAGCTTCCCCTGAGGAGTATTTTTCTTCTGCCTTTTTGTTGGTTCTCCGGCGCTCTGGTTTGGGTGACTCAACTACTGTTTGTTGTTTTACTTCTTCCAAAATTTCTTCGGGTTTGGGTTGAAGGGCTTTCATGCTAAGTTTTATCTGCTTTTTGCGCCGGATTACTTCCAGAACCTGGGCTTCTACCTCATCTCCTTCTTTCAGGATATCCGATGGGGTACGCACATATCCGTGTGCCAGTTCGCTGATATGGATTAACCCGGGTCTCTCTGCACCTATCTCAACAAAGACCCCGAATTTTTCTAATCGGGTTACCTTTCCATTTACTGTCATGCCAGGCTTGATATCCCGCCATTCCAGTTCAAGGGGTTTAATCATGGATAATTCAATATGGTCATCCATGACTTTCTTTACCCAGACATCAACATCCTGCCCTACAGTGAGGACATCCTCCACCCGTTTCACCGGATGTTCCTCATCCTGCGGCAGCTGGGAAATATGAAGAACAGCAGGCTGGCTGATTCCGATATCAATTACTGCCCCAGCCAGGGATATTTTTTTAACCTTACCGGAGAATTGCATTTTCCTTTTAATTTCCGTATTGTTGGCGACCTCTGTATCCATTAACAACTCTCCTCAAGTGGAATATTGCAAGGTGTGATTATACCTTTCGAAAAGGTATCTGTCAAACTTATCTGGCAACATTATTGCTTCAGATCCGCATGAATGTTCAATCCCAAATTCCGAAGGATTCCTGTAGGGATACCCGGAATACGCAGCTTACTTCAAGAACAGACAGGCAAAAAAAACTTGGTAATTGAAAGCACTACCTCCCTGGTGATAGCTGAAACCATCCTGCTGGGAATTGTAATGCTCTTTCACATTCAGGGATTGAGAAGCAGTTCAATTGCTTTTTCTAACTGTGGATCTTTATCTGCTTCAATATCCTCGTCAGTAATTTCCACCAGCACATCCGGTGTCAGTCCCTGCTTGTGTATCTGACGCTCATTTGGGGTTAGCCAGTGTGCTGTGGTTACACTTACTGCTCCATTATCATTCCTCAAAGGAATCCAATTTTGAACCAAACCTTTTCCAAATGTGGTAGTGCCCACTAGAGTACCGCGCTCATAATCTTGGACAGCGCCGGCAGTAATTTCGGATGCAGATGCTGTACCCTCATTCACCAGGACAACCAGAGGTATTTCCAGGGCTTTGCCTCCACGATTCGTCTCCCAGGTCTGCCTGGTCCCATCGCCATATTCCTGGTATAAAACCGTTTTTCCTGCTTCAATAAATTCCGATACAACATCAACTGCGGTAGTCAGGTAACCACCGCTGTTGTTGCGCAAATCCAGCACCAATCCATCCGGATTTGATTCCATAAGCCTGGAAAGTTCTTTACTCAAATCTTTTCCTGTATCCTCGCCAAAGGTGTACAGGCGTATATATCCAATATTATCATCCAGCATTTTCGCTTCGAGGCTTGGAATTAAAATGTTTTCACGGATGATTTTAAATTCCAATGGTTCAGCTAAATCTTCACGCTCGATGGATAAGACAACCTCTGTCCCTGCAGGACCTAATATCCGCCGGAGGACAAGGTCCCCAGGAATGCCGGTCATGTCTTCCCCATCAATTGCAATGACGATGTCGCCAGCCTTTAGCCCCGCCTTTTCAGCAGGAGAACCCGGCATAGGACTGATAATGGCCAGGTATTCCCCTGTAATGTCCACCCAGGCGCCAATCCCCTCATAATCACCTTCAAGTGTGACTGAGTTCTGCTGGTATTGGAACGGGTCCATATAGGATGTATACGGATCATCCAGGGATTGGAGCATGCCTCGTATGGCTCCCTGCATTAATTTCTCTTCATCCACCGGTTGGGTGACATACTGCTCATTAACAATCTGCCATGATTCCCAGAAAGGCTTAAATAGCTCTTCCAGATCTTGGTCTTCATCTGCAGTGACAGGATCTATAACCTCTTCCAGGTCCGGTGGAAGCAAGGTTTTCAAAAAACCCAGCGATTCTGGAATATTTTGAATAGCGATGTGATCTGAAGTCAATCCTAATACCATCCCTCCTAAAAAGACATTGAGAAATAAAAATAGGATAAACAAGCTAATCAGAAAAATTTTTAATATTTTTTTGTTCATAACATAGAAATCCTGTCAGGATAAGAAATACTTTTATTAATTAATAGAGTAACCATAGGAGTGAGCTTATTCTCGTTTATGGAGACGATCCCGATCCTTTGATTGCAAACGGTCAACCATGTTTGACAGGTTTTCAAGCTGGTCATCCTCTGGTTTCCATGGCTGCTTCAGCCTGTTGCCGGCTTTTCGAATGATATCAATTTCAGAAGGTCCATTTTTGCCGCGCAGTGCTTGCAATAAGTAAAAATTGATTCCCAGAACAAACAATATGATCAATACAAGCGCAAAATAGCCTGCTGGACTGATCGGTTCAGCCATGAAATTTCCCTGTCGTGTTGTAAGGGATTACATGCGGCAAATCAGCCAGACTTTCTATCCGCAAATGTGTATTTTGTCCGATATCACGGTCTCCTACCATAACGGTTGAAATATTTACCTGCCGTGCAGTTTCCAGATTAATTATCCGGTCATCAATCATCACACACTTTTCAGGAAAAGTTACACCAGCAATATCCATGGCAATATGGTATGCCTCAATTTGCGGTTTGCAAAAGGGGGCAATATCGAAGATATCAATGATTCCATCAAAACACTCAACGATATCCAAATGTTCCATTACACGAATTGCATGATTTCTATCAGCGTTGGTGAAGATATATTTTCTTAATGGATAACGGGAAAGCATTTCCTTCAAATCCGGCGAGGGCTTAAGAAAATGTCCCAGAGGGATATCATGTACAAAATTCAGATAATCTTCCTGGCTGATTTCATACAAAGCCATCAAACCTCGCAGCGTTGTTCCGTACTCGCGGTATAAACGGGTCCGGATATCGGGTATTTCATCCGGCGGAAAGTGCATTCTTTCCAATAAGTACAGATTGATGCGGTTACCAATCTCTTCCCAGAGCCCGTTCGAGGTTGGATAAACGGTTTCATCCAGATCAACCAACATCCATTGATAATTCATGTCCTGAGTATACCCGATGCAGAAATGAATTGGACTTCCTGGAATTTAGTATTACATGAGAAAATTCTTATGTTGGAATTTACCATATTCAACCCCACTCAATGCGAGAAAACTAACCGGATGAGGGACAATGGAAATGCTAAAATCAGGTGTAATCCCAGACTGATGGCCATAACCATGAGCAATGAATCTAAAATGATGGTAAGCCATGGGAAGAGAATATCAAAAACCTTGTCCCCCACCCCGGCAAAAATAAAAATTATGGCTAATATTCCAATAAACAATGATATTGGCAGCCATGAACGGCGGTCTGAGGATGATGGGAGCATGGTGCTGCTGATGGTAAACGCCAGGTAAAACCACAACCAGAAATCGGGTAATTCAGGCAGCTCCTTGAGGGAATTCCATATGGCAGGAAAATCCCCATTAAACAATTGGACAATCATGGGGGCAAATCCCAACTGATAAATACCAAGATATGCAACAACAATACTCCCCGAAATAAGCGGGGCAATCCCAATTAAGGTATCACGAAAAGGGTCAGTGCGAGCTGTTTCTAGATACCCCAGCCGAAGTTTTCCTCCCGGAACAATAGTTGGGATAATGGAAAAACGTCCGGTTTTTACTCCGAGCACCCTGGCGGTTATATAATGACTGCCCTCATGCAGAACAACTCCTGGAAAGAGGAGCAGTGAAAATATTCCCAAGGAAAGCTGACTGCTTCGAGTCAGGATGAGGAGAACTGCCTGAAGTTCGGCATGCAGCCAGCGCTGGACAAAAATGAAAACAAAGAAAAATGCCAGCAGCAGCCCGGGGCTGCCCATCGATTCAAGCATTACTTCGCCGCTGTTTTGGCGATATTAACAAATTCCTCTGCTTTCAGACTTGCTCCGCCAATCAATGCACCATCAATATCTGTCTGGCCAAAAAACTCCCCCGCATTCTTTGAACTTACCGATCCCCCATATACTACACGCATTTCTTGTGCTGCAATTTCACCGTATAATTCCGCCAGGGTCGGGCGGATGATGACATTAACAACTGCGTTAGCTTGCTCCCCGCTGGCTGCCCGGCCGGTTCCAATTGCCCAAACGGGTTCATAAGCAATCACAACTTTATCCAGGTTGTCCCTGCTGATTTCATATAAACCGCCGTGTATCTGGGTGATGATCACCTCGGCTGTTTTATTGGCTTCTTTCTCTGCAAGGGTTTCCCCAATGCAAAGGATAGGAAGTAGTCCATGCGATAATGCCGCTTTCATTTTTTTATTTACGGTTTCATTCGTTTCACCGAAATATGTACGCCTTTCTGAATGACCAATAATCACATAATCGCAAAATTCTTTTACCATGGATGGGGATATCTCGCCTGTATAAGCCCCTGCTTCTTCCCAAAACAGGTTTTGTGCACCTAATTTAACATCCGTACCAGCCAATAATGCCGCAGCTGGTACCAGGTTCATAAACGGGGGACAAATGACCCTGTCAATGGAATTTAGTTCAATCAGACCTGGTAACATCTGGTTGATCAGCTCACGAGCAGAAGCCACCGTTTGATTCATTTTCCAATTTCCGGCAATAAATGGTTTTCTCATTTTCTATACTCCTTTTTATATCCATTATTTTTCTAATAATAACAATTATTCAGTCAATTGGTCAGTCTGAAATGGACAAAAATAGAATTTACCCTGTTCGTTGATTTAGCAATTTTAATCGACCACAAAAAGATACCAAAAAATAATAATTTATATTACCACTTTCACAATGATTATTCCTGGCAGAATTTTGGCGTCAGGATAGCAATTATTCAAATAAAAAGGATATTATTTTGCGTTTCATCAGGGTGAATGGTTTCACCCTGATGAAATACCATTATTAAGTAATATTTCCCGGCTGAAAATATTATTTTTTGTCAATGACCAATGTCACTCCTTTCAGGATTTATGCCACTTCACAATCGAAAGCACACCCTTTAACATAAAAAATAATGTTTTTATTAGATTATTCCCATCTGCCAATATTCAAAGATTTGAGTAGATTCGAACTTGACCTCCTCGATTCGATGATGGAGGTGAAGTCTTACGATTCAAACCAGATAATCTTCGAGCAAGGCTCCAAGGTGGCTTTTCTATATATATTACTCAAGGGCGAAGTTACTATCCATTACAAGCCTTATGATGGACCGACCATTGTCGTAGCCACAATCCAACCGGGGGGGGTCTTTGGTTGGTCTGCGATTGTCGGTCGTGAAGAGTACACATCGAAAGCTAATGCAGTTCTATCCAGTTTAACCTACCGCATAACCGCACAAAATGTTAGACTATTATGCAACGAGTATCCTGAGGTAGGAGAGAAGTTTATCGACAGGTTGATCAACAGAATGACGGATAGAATAAACCATTCTGAAAATCAAGTGAAAGACTCACTCCTCCAGGGTATGAAAATGATCGATATGTACGGTGGGAGTAAGATAAATAATGGCTGAACATAATCACAAAAATTTTTCTTTGGAAGCGCAGGTTAAGGGATTGGTTGAGCAGCTGGATGCTTATATCAGCCAGTATCACGGCGGCACCGTAGAACTGGTTTCTTTTGAAGGTGATGTATTAACGGTTCATCTGGGAGGGGCCTGCGAAGCGTGTGACCTTCAGGAAACTACTTTAAAAGGCTGGGTAGAAGGAACGGTAAAACAATTTTTCCCGGAAATTGAAAAAGTAGAACGGGTATAAAAAGAAATTAATTCCGGCCGCCATATCCTGAGTATTTCTCCAATTAATCCAGGGGATTCGTAAATCTTGGCAAATCTTTTGTTTTAGAAATAATGAAGGAATTCTATCCTTCAAGGTGTTACTATAATTTAAATATTTTTATCTAACTTAAGTACCCTTGACCAGTATGTAAAAAACCATGCACTCCCAGATTAAAGATTCCTCGGAGAGTCAACTGGGAAGCCTGTTTTTTTTAGCTATATCGAAATCAATTAAAACCCTCAGAATTAAATAGATGAAAAATTTCGAACAGTAATCAATACGGACCGTTTTAATAACAATATATATCGTGCCCCTGATTGCGGATTCCAAAATGATAGGAACGTCCAAAAGAATTACCAGAGAGAGTTTTATCTTCCTCGGCTGATACTCATAAAAACTAAGAACTTTCAGGAATAATAACCTGATGGATACCCATTGGTTGTTATCTTGATAGCCTCCGGAAAAAGCATGGAACTTAATTTCTGGGAATGATCCGAATATGTTAAAAAGGAATATCTGGCGGGCAGTATCAATTACGTTTATTTTCCTCAGCCTATCAGCAGGGGTAGCAATCTGTTACCTGTCCCCATATTACAATTCACTGCACAAAACCAAAGAAGACAGACTGGTTTCAAATCTGCAAAGCCCATCAATGGACATTCCAATTAAGGAGATCAGTAAAACAAGCAGACCATCATCCCAGCCAAGTACAAAAACTCCAGTCCCTTCTACCCCACTTCCCTTGCCGCCCACCCATACACAAACTCCTACACCTGCAATTTTGGCGGGAGCTGGAGATATCGCCATATGCGGACAGGATGGGGATGATCAGACTGCAGATCTATTGGATGACATCCCTGGTGTCATATTCACAGCCGGAGATAATTCAAATGAACAGGGAACAATGGAACAATACCAGGAGTGTTTTGACCCCTCCTGGGGCAGGCATTTGTGGAGGATTCGCCCAGCGGCTGGCAACCATGATTACGAAACCGCTGATGCTGCTGATTATTATTCATATTTCGGCGATACAGCAGGAAAATCTGGTGAGGGATATTACAGTTACGAAATGGGTGACTGGCATATCATTGTTCTCAATAGCAACTGCCTGTCAATTGATGGGTGCGGCCCATCTTCACCTCAAATAGCATGGTTAAAAGAGGACCTGGAACGTCATCCCAACCCGTGCACCCTGGCATACTGGCACCACCCGCGTTGGTCGTCAGGTTATTATGGTGATTCAGACTGGTTGGACACATTCTGGCAGGTTCTTTATGAACACGGAGTTGAACTTATCATTAACGGTCATGACCATTTTTATGAACGATTGGCACCCCAAAATCCGGATGGGGACATCGACCGGAAGCAGGGAATCCGTCAAATCATTGCGGGAACCGGGGGGGTAGGGAATGATGGTTTTTACGAATTAGCCCAGCACATTGAAGTGCATAACAACGAGGATTTTGGAGTGTTGAAATTGAGTTTATTTCCTGGGCGTTATGAGTGGGAGTTCTTGCCGGTTGAGGCAGATGGATTTACGGATTCCGGGTCCGACATTTGCCACTGAGACGTTTCCATCATCCCTGGCAAAATGTTCGGACTTGGAAGGATGTCTTGTAACCTCATAAAGATAATTTATGATTAGTTCACATCCATCCTATATGCGCCTGACAATTTGTTCGCCAGCCCGAAGTGCAAATCTGCCAGATTGGTATGGTTTTCGTTGAATAATCCGATAAACAGACATCAAAATGGGATCAGTATTTTCATTTTGCCGGTTTGTTTTATTCAGCAAATCTACTCCTGGAAACGGTCTTACGAAGATATATGCAAGCATTGTCAGAAACCATAAAACTTGTTTTAATCTGGCAATAAACACGGTTACCTGATATCCTTTGGAAAATATATCCAAAGATTGGAGAGGTGCTTAATTTATCGTGAAAACCAGGTATTTCTTAATTGCTCTGCCATTGCTCCTTTTGATTCTGTGCTTATCGGCAATAATCACAATGAGTCAGATATATCCATATTATCTACGGACTCTCAGAGCTAATGAATTAAATTCGGCAGAAACAGGGCAGGAATTGACCAGTTCAAACGATCCAATGACCCCATTAAAAAACTTTTTTTTGTCCGATACAACCACTCCCATCCCTCACCCATCTCCTGAACCCATTGCAACCCCAGCAGTGTTAGTGGGTGCCGGGGATATTTCCATATGCGGAAGGGATGGGGACAACCTGACTGCAGATTTATTGGATGACATTCCCGGGGTAATATTTACACTCGGTGATAATTCTAACGAACAGGGGACAATGGAGCAATATCAGGAATGTTATGATCCAACTTGGGGTAGATATTTACAACGGATTCGTCCATCGCCTGGCAATCATGATTATGTAACCGACGATGCTGAGGATTACTATGAATATTTTGGCGACGCTGCAGGAGAACCCGGAAAGGGATATTACAGCTATGATGTTGGAGGCTGGCACGTCATTTCCCTGAACAGCAATTGTGCTCAGACTGAGGATTGTGAGGAATCGTCACGTCAGATTGACTGGTTGGTGGAGGATCTGGAACAACACCCCAACCTGTGTACACTTGCTTACTGGCACCATCCACGCTGGGAATCAGATGATGAGGGTGATAGAGATTTTTTGGATACCTTCTGGCAAGTCCTCTATGATCATGACGTTGAGCTTGTCGTAAACGGTCACGAACATTATTATGAACGACTGGCACCACAAAATCCAGACGGCGACTTTGACATGGATAAGGGAATCAGGCAATTCACTGTAGGGACCGGAGGGGCAGGATTAAGGGATTATGATGAAAATTCGGACTCCAGCCTGGTTCAGGTACGATCCAATGAGAATTTTGGCGTGTTGAAATTAAATTTATTTCCTGATTATTATGAGTGGGACTTTATCCCGGTTGGAGGAGACGGTTTCGCAGATTCAGGGTTTGACGTCTGTCACTGAAATGAGTTATCCTTCGGGTTCTGGCTGGCAATTCGGACAGAAATGGGTTCCCCGCTGCCCAACCAGAATTCGTTGGATTTTTTCACCGCATACCATACACTTCTCCCCGGTTCTTTGATATACCCTGAAAGTATTCTGGAAGTCACCCCCCCGGTAAACCCAGTCAATGCTGGCTCCATTCCGAAAAATTCCTTCGTTTAATGTATCGCGAATGGACTGCAAGAGCAGCGTCTGCTTTTTCAAAATCTATTTTGCTGGATAACATCCTGGGATGGATACCCGCCCTGTACAACGCTTCATCGGTATAAATATTTCCCATTCCCGCCAGAAACGTTTGATCCAAAAGCAGGGCTTTTATCATTCGATGATAAGTAATCAACCGCTTATGGAATGATCCGGATGATAATTCACTGCCTAACGGCTCAGGCCCAAGATTCTTATAAACTGTCTGCGGATCTTCCACCAGCCATATCCGTCCAAATTTACGCGGATCGTTGAACACCAGCCGCGAACCATCCTGGAATATTGCCCAAAATCGGTCATGGGTTTGGTTGGGTGAAAAATCACCATTTGTTGGTGTTCCGCTTTCGACGCGCAAATCACCGCTCATCCGCAAGTGGAAGATCATGTGATGCTCAGAAAGACGGATGACAAGGAATTTTCCTCGTCTTCCAACCTGAATAATGATTTGCCCTTGAATCTTGGATAAAAAGATCTCTGGAAGTGGTTCCTTCAGAGATCTTTCCCAGTTCAACTGCCCTGTTCTAATTTGCCTGCCAATAATCGAATCACTACCGCGCCCACCGTATTGTAATGCTCTGGCAATCGTCTCTACTTCCGGTAATTCAGGCATCGATTTTGCGCCAATCCGTTGATTCGGCGAGTAGAAAAATATCTGACTGCACCTGTTTATTCGTTGAACATCTCGCCAACACTGCGCCCTTCATTTGCCCGAATGATTACTTCACCCAGCAGTCCAGCTACAGAAATAATCTTAATCCGGTCTCCAAAATGCGCCAATTTCTCAGGCGGAATTGGGATTGTATCCGTAGTAATGAACTGCTTAACTGGTAGTGCAGCCATTCGCTGTGCAGCATCGAGCGATAACACCGGGTGAACGAATATCACATAGATATCCCTGGCACCACATTCTTTGATAATATTTACTGCCTGTTCAATGGAACCACCGGTGCTTATCTCATCATCTACCAGAATAACATCCCGGTTGCTTGTATCACCAATTAAGGATAGGGTCTGGGATGCTCCAGACATGTTTGTAATGCGCCGTTTTTCAACAAACGCCAACGGTACATTCAGTTCTTCAGCAAAATTCCGGGCTTTCTTTGCAAATCCAAGGTCAGCGGATGCTACTACAGGATCAACCAGATTGTTAATGAAGGATTTTGCATAATCAATTAAAAGATGAAACGTAGTAAGAACGTCGCCGGGGATTGAGAAAAAGCCTTGAATTTGTCCGGCATGCATATCAAGAGTCATATAACGGTCTGCACCGGCAACTTCAATCATGTCTGCCACAAGCCGGGCTGTAATGGGAACACGTGGCTGGTCTTTTTTATCAGAGCGCGAATAACAAAGATAGGGCACAACTGCGGTGATCCTGGCAGCCGAATCTAAACGCAGTGTCTGGATCATGATTAGTAATTCCATGAGGTTGGTGTGGACAGGCAGTGTTGATGTTTGAATGACATAACAATCCTGTCCGCGCACACTGCTGTTAAGTTTGACAAATATATTATCATTTGGAAATGTATATACTTCCCTGTCTTGCAGCGGGATTTCCAGGTATTCAGCAATTTTTTGAGCTAGATCAGGACAAGACCGCCCAGCGTATAGTTTGATGCCCCCGTACTTCATTGTTTCATGTCTCTGAGGTTTGTGAACCATTTTGAAGTACTCCCATAAATATATATATAAAAACTATTATACCCAAACAATCCCCGCCGTTCTTAAAACACGAACAAAAAACGGCAAAATTAATCAATTTATTCTAATCAATTCAGTCAGGATCAAAAAAGGTTTAGGGATTTAACCGGTTAGGTCCTCTGAAAAGGTAGACCGCTTCACGCACATTCCCCAATCCCAAAAGGACCATCAACGATCTTGACAACCCAAAACCAAAGCCGCCATGGGGTGGACAACCATACCGGAAAAAATCCAGATAGAATTTTATAGGGTCTAGACCCAATCCCTTCTCTTTTGCCTGACTCACAAGAACATCATAGCGGTGTTCGCGCTGGGCTCCGGTGGTGATCTCCAAGCCTTTCGCAATTAAGTCAAAACTACGCGTGAGTTGAGGGTCATCCGGATGCCGCATGTGGTAGAAAGGCCGGACTGAAAACGGCCAATCGATGAGAAACACAAAATCATGCCCAAATTTTTCTTTGACATAATTTGCGATCACCCTCTCACCACCCGGATCGATATCACCCTTCTTTTCAGGTGGCAGTACATAATGGGCATCACTCAATATTTTACGTGCCTCGTCCATGGTAATCCGCGGAAAGGGGACTGTGGGAATTTCAACATCTGTCCCCAATAATTCTTTAATTTCATCCCCATGGGCAGCCTTCACTCTCTGGTAAACATACTGGAGCCATCTTTCCTCAAATGCCATCACATCTTCATGTGAATCCACCCAGGAAATCTCAACATCCACACTGGTAAACTCAGTCATATGGCGGGATGTAAAGGAAGGATCTGCTCTAAAGGCAGGACCAATCTCAAAAACATTTTCAAAACCTGCTGCCATTGCCATTTGTTTAAAAAACTGGGGTGATTGGGCAAGATATGCTTTTGTTTCAAAATAATCAAGGGAGAATAATTCGGCGCCGCTTTCACTGGGACTGCCCATTAATTTAGGCGAGTGCATTTCGATGAAACCTTCCTTGATCCAGAATTCACGCATTGCCATTTCTGCTGTTGTCTGAACTTTGAATACAAGGAGATTTTCCCGCCTCCTCAAATCAAGATACCTCCAATCCAGACGAAAATCCAGGGCAGGTAAAACATCGCTAAATGGATCAAATGGCAGTTGAGGCTCCGCCTTATTCGATACCACCAAATCCTCCAGTTGGAGCTCAATCCCTCCCAATTTTACAATCGGGTTCTCAATTACATTCCCGATTATGGTTACAGCACTTTCAACGCCGAGTGAGGAGATTGTTTCTGCAAGCTCTGGATTTTGGACTTTTTCATTGACCACTTGAACCAGGCCGCTGGCGTCACGTATGATTAAAAATTGCATTTTCTTCTGGTCGCGTAATGTCTGCATCCAGCCTTGAATTTTTACTTTTTTGCCAATTAGTCCTCTGAGTGAGGATATCTTATCTCTTACCATAATAAAAAACTCCTTCGTTAAGAAAAATAATTTTACAATAATGAGATGGATGGAATTGAGGTTGAGTTAATTTCAATCTGATTTAAATCCATTTCCAGTAATTTTGATGCGGCCAGGTAGGGAGAAATTTTTCGGTTTAATATATCATCTAATAAATTGCGGTATTGTGCCTCAGTGATTTTCGCATACCAGTTCGAGTATATAACCATTTGAATGATTTCATTTAATTGTTTCTGTAATCGTTTCCGATCCCTTTTTTCCCATAACCCAGAAATCCGCAAATATGCATGGTGGCTTTCGATGGATTGGATTAATGGTTCAAATCCTTCGCCGGCAATAGAATTGGTGGGAAGAACCGGGGGAATCCATTTATCAAAATCTCCAGGATGATCCACTATCCCCGCCATACTACTATCCAAAACAACATGGTGCTTGCTGTGAGTTGTTTGACCAGACACATGCAGCATCAATTTTATAGCCTGAGCGATACTCTCAGCACCGGGTTGATCGCTTTTATTAACGACAAAAATATCAGCAATTTCCAGGACCCCGGCTTTATTGAGCTGGATATCATCACCCATAGACGCTGTGACCACCAGCAAGGTCGTATCCGCCAATCTGGCGATATCAATTTCCGACTGACCAGTACCAACCGTTTCAATAATGATCCATTGAAATCCGGCAGCATCAAGAATCTGGACTACCGCAGCGGTGGTACCAGCCAATCCTCCTAACATGCCGCGCGAAGCCATCGAGCGAATAAATACATTTTCGTCTCCGGATAAATCGCGCATTCTAATTCTGTCTCCCAGAAGTGCTCCACCCGAAAATGGGCTGGATGGATCCACTGCTATGATAGCAACAGGGATTGGATTTTCCGGATATAACAATCTCAAGCAGCGAACCATCTGATTCACAATGGAAGATTTGCCGGAACCTGGCGCGCCAGTTACCCCGATGATCTTTGCTTTTCCAGTGAACGGAAACAGCTTATCGATGAACGGGTAGGATTTAAATAGATCGTTTTCGACAGCGGTTATCAGTTTTGATAATGCCCGTCGATCTCCATTTAATAATTTTTCAACAATATCCATGGCTGGTTTTGGAACCTACCCTTTTATCTTTTCAGGTCCCAAGACATAATAGGTGATATCTTCTACGATTTTTGTTGTCGATGTGCCCGGGCCATAAACAGCCCGTACACCCCATTCTTTTAATTGAGGGATATCATCCTCGGGGATGATTCCCCCGATAAATATGTGTAAATGGTCCAAATCCCGCTTCTTCAATTCTTCCATAATTTTCGGGACAAGGGTTAAATGGGCACCAGACAAAATGGACAATCCGATTGCGTCCACATCCTCCTGCAGGGCAGCCTCAGCGATCATTTGTGCGGTTTGCCTGAGGCCGGTATAAATCACTTCCATACCAGCGTCACGTAAAGCCCGTGCAACAATTTTCGCTCCGCGGTCATGCCCATCCAGGCCAGGTTTTGCAATGATTATTCTTATTATTTTTTGTGCCATTCCTGTCACCTCATACGCAGTAATTTTATCATACCCATCATCCAGGCATTTCCCCTAGTGTTTTATCTGAAACCGGATATAAATAATAAAAACCGTTGTCGTACAAAGGGTGTAATGGTAAACTGGTGAGTGTAATAATGGGTAATTATTTCTTTATTAATTTGGGGTCTTGAGAATACGATGCATATCATCTATCCCTTCACCGCAATCGTTGGACAGGAACGAATGACACGCGGTTTACTTTTAAATGCAGTAGATCCGCGCATTGGCGGAATCTTAATCCGGGGAGAAAGAGGTACCGGTAAATCAACAGCTGCACGAGCCCTCGCCGCGTTATTGCCCGATGTCAAGGTAGTTAAAGGTTGCCGGTTTGCCTGCGATCCTGAGATCAGTAATTCCTGGTGCACTGAGTGCAAAGAGAGGGCTGCCAGCGGTGAATGTCTCCCTGTAACTACACGACCGACTGCATTTATCAATCTGCCTGTCTCTGCCACTGAAGACCGTGTTGTTGGAACCCTGGATATAGAAAAAGCCATCCAGAAAGGGGAGAGACACTTTGAAGAAGGTGTTTTAGCGGCAGCAAATCGCGGGCTATTATATATTGATGAAGTCAACCTGCTGGATGATCATGTTGTTGACGTATTGTTAGATGCCGCCGCCATGGGAATGAATATTGTTGAAAGGGAGGGTATTTCTTTTTACCATCCATCGCGTTTTATCCTGGTCGGTACAATGAATCCGGAGGAGGGGGATTTACGCCCCCAACTTTTAGACCGCTTTGCTCTCTCCGTGGAAATTCGCGGTATTCAAAATTCACGCGACCGGGTACGAATCGTAGAAAGAAACCTGGCGTTTGAGGCAGATCCTGAGGGTTTTCGTCAGGAATGGATGCCAATAGAAAATGAATTATCCGAAAAAATCGTAACTGCACGCCGGAAGCTGCCCGAAGTGACCTACACAAGTAGAGATCTGCTGGCTATTGCCACCCTGACCGCTTCTCTGGCGGTGGAAGGGCATCGCCCTGACCTGGTAATCCTTAAGGCAGCCAGAGCCAACGCTGCTCTTAATGGAAGACTCAAGATTACAGAACTGGATATCGCCCTGGCCGCAGAGCTTGCCCTCCCCCACCGGCTAAGAAGGGGGCCCTTTCAGCAAACTGAAATGAGCTTTGAAGAACTGCAAGAAAAAATTGAGCAGCTCCGGGGATCTCAAATTCCCGATGCCCAATCCCAACCATCCAGTGAGGGTGAGAAGGATACGGACGGGCAAAAAAAAAAGATGATGGAGAACACAGCCAACAAATCCAGGAACAATTAACTGGTGAGGCAGCCTCCCAGCAGGTCTTTGACGATAAAAACGCATACTGGTGGAATGGGGGGCAAAAAGTAAAAACCGGAGAAGTATTTACTCCACGCCGGTTAGATAATCCCCTTGATAAAATGGTCCGGCACGTAGCAGGTCGCCGTTCGATTACCCATACGAATCGAAAAAGAGGCAGGTATATTCAGGCTCGGCCAACCCCAGGGAAAGCCTACGATCTCGCATTTGATGCCACCATTCGGGCAGCAGCACCTTTTCAGAAGAAACGCGCTAAACTCCGGGAAAAAGTTGCTTTCGCTGTCCGTCCAGCCGATTTTATGCGTAAGGTTCGTGTGCGCCGTACAGCCAACCTTGTCCTATTCCTTGTGGATGCCTCCTGGTCAATGGCTGTTTCCGAGAGAATGTCAGCCACAAAAGGAGCAATTTTATCGCTTCTCACAGATGCATATCAGAGACGGGACCGGGTCGGATTAATTGTTTTTCAAAAGGACAGATCGTCGCTGGTTTTACCACCAACCAATTCGGTAACCCTCGCTCAACGTGCTCTTGAAGCAATCCCGGTCGGTGGAAAAACTCCCCTTTCTGCAGGTTTGAAAATGGCTGAGGAAGTACTGCGCAGGGAAAGACTGCTACATGCAGACGTGCAACCCCTATTAATCGTTTTGACGGATGGGGCAGGTAATGTTTCAATGGGGAATCTACCTCCCAAAGAGGAAGCCCACAAAATTGCCAGCCAGATTGCCAGGGAGAATGTGCATAGTGTTGTGATCAATATGGAACACGAAGCCTTTGATCAGGGCCTGGCAATGGAGTTGGCTGAAAAATTAAAAGCAGTTTGTTATACTCTTTCTGAATTAAAAGCGGATAATTTATATAAAACCGTGAGGCAGGAAATCAAACAGGTTCACTCGGTCTCAAGCAACAGCTTCGGTAGTTGAGCGATGCGATCACGATATTACGGGTCTGCTTGCCATGAGTCTTACATAATGTTATGATGTTTTCGTTACGGAGATTGTAGAATGCAATTCAAGGGCGATCAGCGGGCTCGCATCCGATCCATATTGCTTTTAATCATCATAGCTACCCTGCCTTGTTACTGTCTTGGTTTTATCGTTTTACAATCCTATGGAATGAATCGCCAGCAAGCAACACCCACCGAAACGGGCACCCCAACCGGTACCCTTGAGATTACCAGAAGGGCAACTATTACTCCATACATCACAAAGACCCCGACAGTTACTGGTACAGCAACAATCACCTGGACGCCCTCACCGACCTTAACACTATTCTCTCCCCCCACCAGGACTGCCTCAATTACGCCAACCGAGACAAGTTCACCCATACCTACCAGCACATCAGAGGATATCCCTACCAGCACCCAGGAAAATACTGAAGTACCCAGCGAAACTCCAGCTGAAACAGAAATAATAGAAATTACACCTACTCCATAATCTTCTTACAGGCAACCTATGATTGAATTAAAAAACCATATAAAAGAATTGATCAGTCTCCCCGGTCTTTCTGGATTTGAAGGTACTGTCCGTAGTGCTATTGAGACTGCCTGGAAACCGTTGGTAGATGAAATGCATACCAGCCGCTTGGGCAGCTTGCATGGTCTTGTGCGCGGTTCCGGAATCGAACCAAGAAAGAGAGTTTTACTGGCAGCTCACATGGACGCCATCGGGTTGATGGTCACCCAGGTTGAGGACGGCTTCCTCCGGATTGATGATTTTGGGTCAATCGATTATCGCGTCCTGCCAGGCCAGCTGGTCACAGTTCATGCCGGACGCGATCTTCCGGGAATTGTGGTCCAACCTCCGATCAATCTACTGCCTCCATCAACGCGAAAAAAGCCCGTCAAAACTCAAAACCTTTTGGTTGATGTGGGTTTATCCAGAGAGGAAGTTGAATCCCAGATATTGCCAGGAACGACAATTTCTTTCAGCCAGAAACCCCTTGATCTCCACGGGGATGTTCTGGCTGGACACAGCATGGATAACCGGGTTTCTGTCGCTGCCATTACATTCTGCCTGGAGGAATTAAAAAAGATGATCCATCTCTGGGATGTTTGGGCAGTTGCGACAGTTCAGGAGGAAGAAACATATGGAGGTGCAATTACATCGCCATTTGAAATCAAACCCCATATTGCCATTGCGCTTGACGTAACGCATGCAAGCGGCCCGGGAATTCCCGAACACCTGACATCGCCGATGGGAAAAGGGCCTGCACTTGGTTTCGGGGGAAATGTTCACCCCGAGATTTATAAATCCTTTAAAGAGCTGGCTGAAGAACTGGAGATTCCTTTCCAAACGGACGTAATGCCGGGAGTTGGGGGTACAGATGCACATGGCATGCAAACCGTCGCCGAAGGAATCCCTACCTTTTTATTGAGCATCCCTGTTCGATACATGCACACGCCTGTGGAGACGGTTAACCTCAAGGATGTAAAAAGGGTGGGTAGATTGTTGGCAGCATTTATCAACCGGCTTGAACCGGATTATCTCCATAACCAGGGATGGATTACCAGGTAGGTGAGAACGAATCATATGGATATAAAAACTAATCACAGCTTTGGAAATGAACAATTCAATCTGCTTGAAAGGCTGAGCAATGCCAGTTCGGTTTCCGGTGACGAGATGGAAGTCCGCGAGATCGTCATCGAAGAAATTAAAAACCATGTCGACCAGTATTCAATTGACTCATTAGGCAATCTCTTAGCCATTAAAAAGGCGGTGAGCACTCCATGTATGCGGATTATGGTTGCTGTGCACATGGATGAGGTAGGCTTTATGATCACCGATAAAGGTGAAGATGGCCTGTATCGGTTTGAAAAAGTTGGAGGAATTCAGGTTAATCAGGTCATTGGAAAACCTGTATTGGTTGGAAAGGATAAAATTCCAGGAGTTATTGGTACAAAACCGATTCACCTGGTAAAAGAAGAGGAATTGGAGCAGCCAATTTCCCTCGAACAACTGCGGATTGATATCGGCTCCGAGAGCAATGGTAAGGTAAAACCTGGTGATTATGCCGTGTTTGCAACCAAATTTCAGAAACTGGAATCCAGCATGATGGGCAAGGCATTCGATGACCGCCTGGGAGTTGTTTCATTGATCAGCCTGCTCAAGATGCCTCCCGAAAAAATTGAGGTTTTGGCGGCATTCACCGTTCAGGAAGAACTTGGACTGCGGGGAGCCGGGGTTGCTGCCTATTCCCTCCAACCTGATGCAGCGGTGGTAATGGATGCCACACCTGCGTATGATTTTCCGGTTTGGGATAAATCGGAGAATTATCTCTATAATTCCCGCCTGGATCACGGGCCAGCAATCTATGTTGCAGATCGGGCTACCTTGAGTGATCCCCGCCTTATAAATCATTTTGTCATGGTTGCTGAAAAGAACAAGATTAAGCATCAAATCAGGCAGCCTGGAGAAGGCGGCACGGATGCTGGTGCAATCCATCTACAGAGAGAAGGCATACCCAGCATTTCAATTTCTGTACCCACCCGGTATATCCATTCACCGGTGAGCCTTGCCCGCATTTCGGATTGGCAAGATACCTATCGGCTGGTAAGCCTCGGTTTAAATACCCTCTCCAAATCAGTTCTTGAGCGAGGATAACCCGACAATCAAGGCTATCCAAAATTAACAATAAAAATCCAGCAGCTAACTAATGGAGTTATTGAATGAAAAAACTTATTAAAAAATTGGTGGAAACCACAGGACCATCTGGATACGAAGAATTCATACGCAATGCTATCCTGGAAGAGGTAAAAACCTTTGGCGACATTCAAATCGACACATTGGGTAATCTCATCGTATTTAAGGGAAATAAAGGTGAAGGCAAAAAAATCATGCTTTCTGCACACATGGATGAGATCGGGATCATGGCCACCCATATCGACGATAACGGTTTTGTACGTTTCACCAAAATTGGTGGTGTCCGTCCAAAAACTTCATTAAGTGCCCACGTAAAATTTCTTAACGGCACAAGAGGTGTCATTGGTGAAGAAATCCAGGATAGAACTGGTGATGCAATGTTGCTGCAACATATGTACATCGATGTCGGCGCTGCCAACCGGCAGGAATGCCCGGTGAAAGTTGGGGATATCGCTGTATTTGACCGTCCCTTCATGGATCTGGGTAATCGCCTTGTTGCCAAAGCAATGGATGACAGAATTAGCTGTGCAATTCTAATCGAAACCCTGAAACAGCTTAAAACAAGTCCACACCAGTTGTTTTTTGTTTTTAGTGCCCAGGAGGAAGTGGGACTTCGGGGAGCTACAACTGCTGCCTATGGAATAGATCCGGATATTGGATTATCAGTAGATGTGACGGATACCGGGGACACCCCAAAGGGAGAAAGAATGGATGTGAGATTGGGTGATGGTCCCGCCATAAAAATCCGTGATGGCGGTATGCTATCAGACCCAAGGATAGTCGAATGGATGGTAAAAACAGCCAAGGCAAAAAAACTGCCATACCAGCTTGAGGTCCTTGAAGGCGGGACAACAGATGCCCGCGCCATTCAATTGACCAGGGCAGGGGTACTGAGTGGCTGCCTTTCCATTCCAACTCGTTATCTCCATACCCCGGCAGAGATGGTAGATTATCGTGATGTAGAGAACTCAGTTTCCCTTCTCCTGGAATTAATATCTGAACCAATTGCCTTCTAGGATGAAATCTTGCCGAGGTGGATATGCACCCTAGAAATACCTGCCAACTTAAATTTTTCGGTAGGATTGGACTTGCCGGTTTTATTGGGATCACACTATTTATCCTAATCGTTTCCGCCTGTTCCTTGAACGATTTACCATGGACAGCACAATATAAGGGTATCCCCCCTACAGAAACAGTAAGTACCCCACAGGACGGAGATGCTGTTTCACCTACCCTGCCGGTAATTAATCAAGATGATGCATCCAATCAAGTATTAACAATTTGGCTGCCACCAGAATTCGATCCCGGTAGTGGCAGCAAGGCAGCCATTTTGCTTGATGAAAGACTTAAACAGTTTAGTGAAGAAAACCAGGGTATTGTTATTAATACCCGAATAAAGGAAAAAACAGGGGCAGCAAGCCTCTTAAATTCGCTTGAATCTACAAGTACTGCTGCTCCTTCCGGTTTACCTTCATTAATTGCCCTCCAGCGGGCGGATTTCGAAATTGCTGCACTAAAGGGATTGATATATCCAATTGAGAATCACGATGAATTCACAAATGATGCGGATAAATTTAACTACGCGCACGAACTTGAAATGATCCGCGGCACCCCTTACGGAATTGCATTTGCCGGTGATGCCATGATTCTGGTTTATCGTTCTGGAGTAATAACTAATCCGCCGCGAGATTGGGAAGCACTCTTAAAGTCTGACCAGGCATTGGCATTTCCGGCTGGTGACCCCCAGGCATTATTTCCAGTGTCTGCGTACCTCTCAATGGGAGGAGTGATTCAGGACCAGCAAAATCGTCCAATAATTGAAAAAGAACTTATCGAAGATGTGTTTGATCAATATGCTCAAGGTGCTCGTTTAGGAATTTTTCCCGTGAAACTTTTACAATTGGCAAACGAGAACCAATCCTGGCTTGCATATACCGAAAAAGAATATGAAATGGTTATTGCATGGATTTCCCATTATTTGTCTGAGCATCCAGCCGACTCCTTAGCAACATTGGTTCCACCTCTCAGTGAGGTCCCCATCAGCCTGTCAGATGGCTGGGTTTGGGCTGTTTCTGATAGCAGTCCTGAGAATAGAGAGACAGCGTTGAAGCTGGCAAAATTCCTTATGGACAGAAATTTCTTGAATCAATGGACTGTTGCTGCGGGGTATCTGCCTGTCCGCCCGAGTGGAGTGGGAGAATGGACAAACCGGGATATTCAAAATCTTATCAGCGCAGTGATATCCTCTGCCCAAATCATTCCACGGAATGATATACTTTCAACTGTTGGACCAATTCTCCAGGATGAAATGAGCCTGGTTATCAGGCAGGAAATTGAACCTTTCACAGCAGCTGAGTCGGCAGCACAAAAGATTTACACGCCAGGAACCGAGTGAAGTGATAAGGGATTACAATCGGCACCGATAATGAAACGAATACTGAAAATAATATTCTCCAATCCATTAACTTACTTCATGATTCTTTTCTTCATCATCCTGCTCCTCGTGTCTGCCCAACCAGGTAAGAATTCCGATCAAAACCAGAATCTGGGTCCAATAATATTCACGCCTACTCCAACAGCAGAACCCAGAATGGGTATCCCAACACCCTATCCTGCAGAGATGTTGGCAAAAAGTGCGGAACAAACCAATGGCATTGTATTTATGGGGGTAACACTCGTGTTGATTGTTGTCTGGGGAACATTGAGTGTTATGAATCCAAGAAATCGCGTTTAGATTAAGTTGTTGGCGAATAATTTCTTACCAGGCAAAAAGTCCGCCTATCGTTAGAAAAAAAATCTACCTGTATGCTCATCTTTTATTCTGTCAGGGTCAGCATCAATTATGATCAACCAAACTTTTTCGGTGGATGAGTTGATTTCCATATGGTTTATCCCTATTTTTTTCCTTTTTCGGGTTTATGGCGGATAAATTATTAATTAAAATAGCGGCAAATTATTGGATAACTGGATAACTGCTATAATAAAAATCGTAAATCCCATCAGAAGGAAACCTGCATGCGCCAAGAATTATTAACCTGGAGAGATGTTGACACACTAATCGATCATCTGCTCCCCCAATTTGATATTGAATTTAATGCAATGGTTGTGATCACCAGGGGTGGGATAATCCCGGGAGGTCTGCTGGCAGAAGCGTTAAATATACCCGCAATATTGACTGCATCAGTAGATTTTCCAGCCGAAATGGAAACCGAAAAAAATAAATCATCCAGATTCATGGTTTGGCCAAAATTTATCCAGTTCCCCGACAATAATCAACTGTCTGGTAAAGCCGTCCTTGTGGTTGATGATGTGTGGGGATCGGGGAGGACAATTACTGCGGTAAAAAATCGCGTTGCTTCAGCCAATGGTATGCCTTACACCTGTGTTTTACATCTCAACCCCTACCGCAGCCTGTTTGGTACACTTAGGCCAAATTACTTTGCAGCGATTACCGATTCATATATTGTCTATCCGTGGGAAATCAATCGCGGGACCGATAAAATCATCCTTCAGAATCAATAAAATCAGAAAATCCTGGCAGTACCGTTTCCATCAAAATTTGGAGATCCAATCAATACGGATTTTTAGTCCTTAAAAATACGTGGGGGTTTAGAAATCCTCCAGGGCTTCTTCAGCGCGCCCCAGCCAGGAGAACTGCAATACATCTTTCCTGGCCTGGGCCGCCAGCCGATCCCTTTCGATGGGATTATTAATTAAATTTTGCAATGCAATTTCCCATGCTTCGGCATCATCGGCTGGACATATCACCGCATTGGTATTATTTAACACTTCCTGGATAACAGGAAGGTTGCTGGTCAGTATCACCCGGCAGGCAGCCATGTAGTCGAACATTTTCATAGGGCTGCAGTAATCAGCCGAATTTCCCCCACTGCTGCCTGCAATAGCACTCTCATATGGCATAAGAAGAATCTCCGCAGCCGATTGGTATAAGGGAAGCTGTTCCTGAGTGATAAAACCAGTTAAGATTACGTTGTTCAAACCATCCTGTTTCAGCTTATTCTGCCACAGGGAAACATCTTCAGGATTTCCGCCTACCCAAAGAAATTGTACCTGCGGGAACTTTTTAGCCAGGTGCAGCAGAATCTCTAAACCTCTCCCCGAATAAAAATGTCCTGTATAAGCAGCGGTTAAACATTCGGATATATTCAACATCTTCCGCGCCGCAGGTGCATCCGGTAAATTATGGTAACGCTCCAAATCTACTCCGTTAGGAGCAATTTGCACCCATTTTCCCTGCAAATTGGTTTGGTATTCATTTTCAAGCAAGGACCTCAACGCATCTGTGATCACCAGCAGCCGCTTTTTTCCACCCAGGTTTAGAAATTTTCTAAAAAGCCGGGGACCAAATGTTCCACTTGGTAATGCATGCAATTCTAAAATTACCGGCATCTTCTTGTATAAGGCATATACAGCAGCCTGGAGATTCCACGTATAGATGATTTCTGCCCCCCATTTTCTCGCTTGCAAGATTGAACGGATCGTGAGGTCATAACGCCTTAAGATTGGAATGACATTTAGACCAACCACATCAAACCGGTGAGTCAATCCGTAGAATTTTGATAGTTCGTTCCAATCCATCGGTACGGTTTTTGGCACCCATAATCTAACCGGTCCGTTAACCTGCTGCAGAGCGTGGCAGGTCTTCATAACTTGAATACTGTTTGCCGTCCTTGAAGGTATTTTTGAGGTTGCCAGGCAGGCGATTTTCAAATTTGATCTCCAAAAATGATGATTAAGGAAAAAGTTAAATTATCTGGCGAGATTAGTCAATCAGGATTCTAAAATTTGTAAATACCGCTGTGTAATGATATTCAGGTCAAATTCTTTTATAGCTTGTTCCCTGGCTCCGGCGTGAAATCTCCGAATATTTTCAAGGATTTCAACGGCAGCTTGAGCGAGGGGTCCAACCAGGGGTGGTTCCAAATTCCAATGATCCGAGCCATACGGAACCACCTTGCCGGCATTGCCAACCACAATTTCGTTCAATGCCCCGGTGTCATAGCTCACAACAGGCAAGCCACAGGCTAATGCTTCAATCACAGAGTTTGGGCAGGCTGCATTCAAATCTGCCGAAAACAAAAGATGCGCTGAACGGTCTGCATATGGAATACTATCCGGAGATATGGAACCAGCCCATTCAATTTTTACCAGGGAACTCTCTGGCAGGTTATTCTTCAAAGGCCCGGGAACTCTCCCGGCAACCATTAATTCAATCTCCTCATTTAATAATAATGCAATATTGCTGGCTAACTCCATCGCATTTATCAACCCCTGCTCATTGCCGCCACCCAAGCCTCCTTCAACCAGAAGCAGCCGGAAATGGTCTTGCGGGCGATTATGAGGCCCATCGGGTGTGAATTTTTTCAAATCCACACCGTTATAAATTACTGACTCCCCGGCTGGAGTTTTTCCATAAACTTGCTGCCACCAGGTTCGAGAAAAATTGGATTGGTAGATGATTTTATCCGCCAGATTGCTGCGAATATACGAAAGGATAAAATTATTCCACTCTGATCGTATAAAATGCTTTATCCCTGTAAATTTTTTCCTGTGAATCCAATTCATTCCATTTAGTCTCTGGACGATTCTTACGCCTCTACGCCGGGCGCGATAAACTTCAATTAACCTCCTGGTGCCACCATTAATTAGCAAGGCATTAAAATTTTTTTCTGCCGGGTTATGATGGGTTCTTACACCTAAACCAGCAAGAGTCCCAATTAACCGATTTTGGAAATTAGGTGGACCGCTGATACCGGACAATTCCGGCAAGATGCAAATTGTGTTAATGGGATTCTTTTCCATACCGTGCAATCAGGGTTTAACCGATTCCTTTTTGTGATGCTCGACCAGGGCTTTTACGATCTTATCGGCAGCTTGCCCATCACCAAAAGGATTTTCAAAACCGGGCAGGTTACCCGGTAATCCGGGATTATCCAGGATATTGCGAGCTTCTTCCACAATCCGATGGATATCTGTGCCAACAAGCCGTAAGATACCAGCGCTTATACCCTCCGGTCTTTCGGTAACTTCCCGAAGCACCAGGGTAGGAATGCCCATCGCAGTAGCTTCCTCCTGGATACCACCGGAATCTGTAAGAATCAGGG
Source organism: uncultured Chloroflexia bacterium (assembly GCA_963841845.1). GTDB lineage: Bacteria > Chloroflexota > Anaerolineae > Anaerolineales > Anaerolineaceae > CAVVGZ01. The sequence goes on from CAWJEG010000005.1 coordinate 218,690, forward strand.
ATGCTTTCTTCATAATATGAACCAGGGTAAGATAATCGAGCGGATCAACCAGGGTTACATTCTTAATCCCGCTGAGATACCTGTATACCGGCTCCCGCACATTTGGATTCAGGTGGACAGGGTAAAGGAACTGGACAGAGTCACTGTGGGTTTTTGCCAGCAACAAGACAGCTTGACAAATCGCCTCAAGTGGTTGGCCAAAATTTTCCCGCCTGTGGGCTGTTATTAAAACCAGCTGCTTACCTGCTTCACCAATCCCTATATCATTCAGAAGCTGCCTGGCACTATGGGGCATGTCTAAGGAAAGCATCGTTTGCAAGGCATCTACCACTGGATTGCCGGTGATTATTATATTTGATGGCTGGATCCCTTCTCGAAGTAAATTGTCCCTGTTCAAGGCTGTCGGCGCAAAATGCAAATCTGCAATCACACCGGCAATCCGCCTGTTGATTTCCTCTGGGAAAGGCTGCCATTTATCATGGGTACGCAAGCCTGCTTCAACATGTCCAACTTTCACCTGATGATAGTAAGCCAGCAAGGCTGCTGACATGACCGTGGTTGTATCTCCCTGGATGACAATCCAATCCGGATTAAAATCCAAGAAGACAGTGTTTAAATTGACCAGTATCTCAGCAGTCAAATTGCTTAGTTCTTGCCCCGGCTGCATGATATTAAGATCATAATCCGGGGTTATCTGGAATAAATCAAGCACCTGATCCAGCATTTGGCGGTGTTGAGCGGTAACACATACCCGGGATATGATTTCAGGCTCTGCTGCCAGACGTAAAACGACCGGTGCCATTTTAACCGCCTCAGGACGTGTCCCGAATATACTTAAGACCTTTATATTCATACCTTCATCCGAAATACAAAATAGAATCCATTCGCATCCCCCGCAACTTTTAACCTGGAAATTCAACGCTCCCAAGGTGATAAACCCGGAAAGGACTTTTTGCCCATTCTTCCCCGGTCCAGCCATTGACTGCATCGAAGACCAGCCTTGCTTTGGTTAAATCCTCTAGTTCAGATGGAGATAGATTTACCAGCGATGGATGCCCTACCAGGAAAATTATCACTTCGGCTTTTTCCAAAACATCAGCAAGACTGGCTGAAGATTTCAGCCCGTCAATCTCCTCGCCTGCTTTGAAAGGATCGTAAACAGCCACACCGGCACCCTTCGCCATTAATAAATGGGCAATTTGTATTGCAGGGCTTTCCCGCATATCATCAACCCCAGCCTTGTAAGCAAGTCCTAGCAAGGCAACATTTATTCCATGTAAATCGGCACCAACTACCCGTTGGATTAATTGAATAACATACTCCGGCTGGGAATCATTAACCAACCTTGCTGCATGAATCAATTTTGCCAGATCTGGAGCGGCTTCAACCAGGAACCAGGGGTCAACACTAATACAATGCCCTCCCACCCCAATTCCCGGTTTCAGGATATTTACCCGGGGATGCAAATTTGCAATATCGATCGCCTCCCAAACATTCACATCTAACCGGTCTGCCAGGCGTGCAAATTCATTTGCAACTGCAATATTTACATCCCGGTAAGTATTTTCCATTAATTTAATCATTTCGGCTGTCGCCGCATTCGTCAGGATGATATTCCCTTTTACAAAAATCCTGGTAAAGATCTTTTCCTTTTTGTGCTGATTTCTCATCGACTCCACCGATAACACGGGCATTTTCAATAAGTTCACGCAAAATTTGCCCTGGCAATACTCTTTCAGGAGAGTAAGCCAAATAGATATCTTTGCCAACTATTAAACCTGTGCTTTCCAGAATTGGTGCAACAATTTTCTGGGTCGTCCCCGGTGGAGAAGTAGATTCAAGAACAACCAGGTTCCCCGGTCGTAAAAAGGGAACGATGGACTCGGTAGCTGCGATCACGTAACTAAGATCGGCGCGTTTACCTTCACGAAATGGTGTTGGAACGGCAATAATAAAAGCATCAGCTGATTCTGGCTTGTGACTTACAACCAAATCACCAGACTGTAAAGCAGACTGTACCAGGGTTCTTAAACCCGGTTCTTGGATATGCAGCTGTCCCTTAAGCAAACCGTTGACAACCTTGGGGTTTACATCAACCCCTATTACCTTTACACCATTCATGGAGAAAGTGCTGGCAGTCGGTAATCCTATGTAACCCAATCCGAGAACACAAATTTTATTGAAATCCAATAGTTTTCCCTTTATTAAATATGGTATCCCAATATTATCCCATAACTAACTACCCTTGCGAAGGTTGCCGCTTGCTCCCAGGAATTGGTCAGGTTATACTCATAATATGAAGAAGAAACTCTTGATCGTTACTCCAAACAAGAGTTTTGGGGATCTCCTGAAGTCTGATCTGGAGATGAATAAATTCCGCGCCAAATTGGTCAATTCAAGTGATGCTGCTTTGACCGCAAAAGATATAAACCTCGCAATCCTGGATGCCGATATTAATGATCCCTCCATGGAATCCCTGTGCAGCATGTTGCTTGAAAAAAATCCGGGGATGGTCTTTATCATAATCCACTCGCTGGATCAATCCATCGAGTTGTCAGGCGTCCCAGAAACATCCATCAAGGCTATCAGCCGGCCTTTTGATTTCCCCACTCTTTTGCTAGCCATTCAGGAAATTTTTAATCCGGAACCCAATCCCGGCATCGGGTCTGAGTCAGCCATCGAAGATAACCAGGGTATTTTATCAACCGATGAAATGACCCCTTCTGCAGCGTTCTGGTTTGATGATGCGGCTATTATCCGGGAAAGACTAAAAACCTCCATCTTCACCCCTCTGATCAGGGAAGCTGTATTAATTTCAACGGATCGAATCCTGGGACTAACCTGGGATGCTGCTGAGCAGACCATTTTTGCACTGAGAGAGACAATAACTAATCACCGTATTTGGATAAGCAAGAATCCTTTAATTAAGAATTTCAGGATTGGTGAGGTTGAGCATATCCTCTATACAATTCCTCTTTCAGCTGGTCAAGGTATCATCGGGATTTTTTTTGACCCGGCGATTAAATTCAGCCAGGCATCCGCTATGGCTAAAAAATACGCAGCCCAAGTTCTGCTTGAACAAAGCTACCCGAATATTGCAGGTGATTCCATTGATGAGCACAAGAAGCAAACCGGGATAACCACGAGCACTCAACAAATTTTACTATCCAGAATGATGGGTCCTGCACTTGATTATCATCAAAACCCTGAGGTTTTACCGGGGGTGATGTTGAACCAGGCCGAGCAATCAACTCTGTATGATTCCCCCGTCCCCGGATTGGGTACCCTGGGGGGTGAGTCTCAATCCCAATCGAAAGCATCGGCCCTGCCGGATATCCAATCTGTTGAAGCCATTCCGCAGAGATGGATTCCAGAGGTGGATCCAATCTCCGCTGCCAGTAAGGATGCCCATGAACCAGTGATCGTTTACCCATGGGAGGTGGATCAAAAGGCTTTAAAGACCTCTGAATTTGATACGAGAGTGGAAACTGAAACCGGCGTGGAAGATGCCGCCAGGACAGATATATTTCCCGGCATCAACACCGCTGAAGATAATCAATCCATTGATACGAACCCTCCTTCTTCTGAGGACACACAACCCGTCGATTTAAAATATCAATCCGAATCAGATATTCCGCCTGTTAGCCTCTCTGCAGTTCGATTAAGTCCGGAGAAAATGGTTGAATACTCATTCCTGATGATCTCCAACAACCCGGAATTTCGGATGGTTGGTGAGGTTGAGGAAATTATCGGTGAGGAGATCCTTGATATCTGCCAGGAACTTGGTTGGAACCTGCTGGTCCTGCTTGTTCGTTCAGACTACTTACAAATCACAGTAGGTGTACCCTCCACCATGCCGCCGGGAATAATCATCAGGATATTGAGGGAGAAAACAACCAAAAGAATTATTGAGAGCTTTGAAGAAATTGGTCCAAATATCGATTCAGGGGATTTTTGGGTAAAAGGTTATCTGGTAACAAATGGAACAGAGACTGAAATTTAATAAGGTGTATTAGGATTTTTATCTTTCCTTTCAATTTTATTGGCTTGAAATTTCCAATGTATACTAACTAATCATCATTACAACCTGCACCCCAGGACAAATCGACTATTAGAGCACTCTACAGGAATGACAAATATGCCGCCCACACTTTATCTCATCGATGGTCATGCCCTCGTTTACCGCACTTATTTCGCCCTATCGGCAACACCCACCGGGAACCTGAAAACTACAAAAGGAGAACCCACTGCTGGTATTTTTGGATTCGCCAATGTTCTTCTCAGCCTCCTGGAGAAAGATAATCCACAATATCTGGCAATAGCTTTTGACACTGGGAAAACATTCCGCGATGACCTCTTCCCTGATTACAAAGCAACCCGGGAGAAAATGCCCGAAGATCTACGACCCCAATTGAAGCGTATTCGCGAAATGGTTGATGCCTTTAATATACCGCGTCTTGAAATCGAAGGGTTTGAGGCGGATGATGTCCTTGGCAGTATAACCAGTCAGGCAGTCAAAGATGGCTTTGGAGTAAAAATCCTTACTGGAGACAGGGATTTACTCCAACTGGCGGGGGAGCGAATCATCATTAATTTACCAGGTAGCAAGCTTTCAGAATCGCGCGACTATCATTATGAAGATGTCAAAGAGTATATTGGGGTAAAACCCGAGCAAATCATTGACTATAAAGGGTTGGCCGGAGATTCTTCAGATAACATACCAGGAATATCCGGGGTTGGCCATAAAACAGCAGTTGGTTTATTAGAGACTTATTCCAATCTGGAAGATATTTACAATCACCTGGAAGAGCTTCCCGCCCGCATTCGCAATAAACTTGAAGGCAGCCGTGATATTGCACAGCTCAGTAAAACCCTGGCAACGATCCGCCTGGATGTTCCAATTTCACTCAACCTGGAGGATGCGAATACTGCCCACATAGATTTAAAGGGTGGACTGGCTCTGTTTAATGAACTTGAATTTCGCTCGCTGATACCCCGCATAAATAAACTGGCAGACAAACCCCGATCCTTGATTCTGGAATCTCAACCAGCCCTATTTAAAGCGGAGATCAGTGTACCAACCACCCAATCTGGATACCAACCCAAGTATGAAATTATTGATAATGAGGATAGCCTCAGGGTACTGGTAGAGAAACTAAACAACGCCAGTGTAATCTCGATTGACACTGAAACAACGTCGACCGATCCTATGGTCGCCAGGCTGGTAGGAATATCCATTTCCATTGCTGAAAATGAAGCGTTCTATATCCCAACCGGGCATTTAACCGGGGAACCGCAACTCGACCTATCCCTGGTACTGGATTCATTAAGGCCTTCTTTGAATGATCGAAACAAGTTCAGGATTGGACATAACCAGAAATACGATGGCCTAGTGTTGAAGCAACACGGTTTGGATATGCAAACTTATTCATTTGACACGATGATTGCTCAATGGCTGATCGATCCCGCTTCCAGGCACTTCGGCTTGAAAGATATGGCCAGCAGCTACCTGAACATTCAGATGACTGAGATTGAAGAATTAATTGGTAAAGGTAAGACACAAATAAGCATGGCGCAGGTTCCTGTTACAACAGCAGCTCCATATGCTGCTGCAGACGCAGAAGTAACCCTGAGATTATTGCCTATTCTTAAATCCGGACTGGAAAAAGTTAATGCAATAAAACTGATCAATGAGATCGAGATGCCCTTAATCCCTATCCTAATCGATATGGAACAAAAAGGTATCGCCATAAATGCCCCCCTCTTTGGGGAGATGTCTCATTCCATTTCACAGCGTATGTTTGAAATTGAAAAAGAGGTATATAAGGTCGTAGGATACCAATTTAATATAAATTCCACACAACAGTTATCCAAGGCACTCTTTGAAACTTTAAATTTGGAACCCCCGGATCGCCGGAATCGAACTTCCAGCGGTCATTTTTCAACCTCTGCAAGCATCCTTGAGGATATCAAATTTCAGCATGAAGTTGTAAATTTTCTCCTGGAATATCGCGAACTTGCCAAGCTTCAATCTACCTATCTGGAAAGCCTGCCTAGACAAATCAACCCCTCGACAGGACGTATTCATACTTCATTTAACCAGACCGGATCGGTAACAGGCCGGTTGGCATCCTCGGATCCAAACCTGCAAAACATTCCAACCCGCACAGAATTAGGCAAAAAAGTTCGCCAGGGATTCGTTTCAGGGGATGGACAGGTATTTCTCTCCATTGATTATTCTCAGATCGAACTCAGGATTGTGGCACACATGTCCGGGGATGACGCCATGCTGGAAGCATTCCGCACAGGGCAGGACATCCATGCTGCAACCGCATCGGCCATATTTAACATCCCAATTGAGAAAATCACCAAGGATCAACGCAGACACGCCAAAGCGATTAATTTTGGGCTGATCTACGGGATGAGTGCCTTTGGATTGAGCCGCACCACCGGTTTAACCCTGGCTGAATCCGAGGATTTTGTTAAGGCTTATTTTCAACAGTTCCCCAAGGTAAAAAGCTTCCTGGACAAACTGAGGATTACAGCTGGCCAGCAAGGGTATGTCGAAACCCTGCTTGGCAGGCGGCGATATTTCCCAAATTTACAAAAGCAAAGTCCGAACCAGTTTCGTCAGCGTGAGGAAAGGGAGGCAATTAATGCACCCATACAAGGCACAGCAGCAGATATCCTGAAAATTGCCATGATCCGGGTTCCAGCAGCCCTGGCTGAACATGGATTAAACGCCGATCTCCTCCTTCAAGTCCATGATGAACTTTTATTTGAGGTCCCATTGCAGGAACTTCACCAAACGGTACGAATTATGCAATCTGTCATGGAAAAGGCTTATCCTCTTTGTATACCCCTTACCACTGAAACAAGTTTTGGAAAAGATTGGGGTAATTTGAAGACATTTTCGCCAGAGGAGGACATTAATTTATCCTGAATGTTTGAGATGATGCCGATCATCTCGGGGAGAAGAGAGACCGTTGCGTTTGCAATTGATCATCCCAGCTTTGATAATATCTGGCTTCGCCATCTTGATATTTTTAAGCATGTGGCAACGAAAATCACAAAGTGTCAAAATGGGATATAAACCCGTTGAAGAATTTTCAGCACAGGGGGGGTGTTCGATTTGGTTGTTATTTGCTGTTTTTTTGGGTTATATCCTATGGGTTCTATATAGTGGTTTGAATCCTTGACGGCTGTCAAACAACAAAGAATTTCAAAAATCGGTGATAGGATCATCAGGTTTTTTTTATGCTCACTAACGACTTAATGGATTCAAATAGAAATATATTTGTGTTTTATAAAAAATAACGGATATCAATTAAATGGATGAAATAAAACTGATTCAATCTTCTCAGCAAGGTAGTTTGGATGCATTCAATTATCTGGTCATGATTTATCAGGATATTGCATACAATGTAGCCTTCCGCATCCTGGCTGACCAGCACAGCGCAGACGATGCGGTGCAAAACGCATTTATTTCTGCTTTCCATAATATTAATAAATTTCGCGGAGGTTCTTTCCGAGCATGGATTTTAAGAATTGTCACCAACTCCTGTTATGACGAATTGCGCCGCCGGAAACGGCAACCAACCACACCGCTTGATCCAATCGATTCCGACGGGGAGGAAATGGATTCGCCAAAGTGGATGGTTGATAATAGCCCCACACCGGAGGAAACATCTGAAACAACCGAACTTGAAAGAGCAATCCAGGATTGCCTGAATGCCCTTCCCGAAGAATTCAGAGCGATGATCATCCTGATTGATATTCAAGGATTGGATTATCAGGAAACCTCACAAGCTTTAAATTCACCTTTAGGGACTATCAAAAGCCGGCTGGCACGTTCCCGTAAAAAAATGCGCGATTGTCTGCTTGCAGTCCAGGAACTTTTACCCAGCCAATTTCGTCTTGAGGGGGAAGGAGTATGATGAATGTAAATGTTACGCCTGATGACTGGGAAATGCTATCTGCGTACCTGGATGATCAGCTGCCCTCTACGGAGAAATTAATAATCGAGCAGCGACTTAATCAGCGATCAGATCTGCGGACAGCTTACCAGGAATTACGCCAGCTTAAATTTGCATTCAAGAGTCTACCTTTAAAAAAAGCTCCTCGAAACTTCACGCTCAGCCCGAAGGAAAAGAAAGAAAACACATCCATTTTCCGATTGCTGGTTCCAGCTTTCAGTTTTAGCTCGGCAGTTGCTGCGATACTCCTGGCAATCACTGTTTTTTTTCAGCTTTCTCCACCAGGCAGTGTGACACCTCAGGCACCTGAGCCAGCCATGATGGCATTGGAGCAGGAATCTGGACAGAGTGGGACAGAATCAGACACCCAGCCACAAATCATTACCTGGGGTAGTCCCGGCGGAGTTGGATTTGGTGGAGGTGGAGGCGGAGGGAGTGGTAATGAGTATGGGATCGGCGGCGGTGCACCTGCCGTCACAGATGAACAGCAAACATTGGATGATGCAGCAAAGATTGGTGGAAGTGAGGACCCCGCTGCGGAATCCCTTCCAGCCGGCGAACCCATCATCATTGAAAAACAGGTTCCCGAGCAGACCGTCCCGCCGCTCCCGGTTGAACAAAATGACCTCATAACCGGAATTCGTCCCGCAGAGCAGCGCGGAAAAATCCTGTCCCCTCCGCCTGCCCAACCAAAAATTATCACGGAAGCAGCAGACACACCCGGGAAGATTAGCTTTTCTCCGCTTCAAATCCTGTTGGTCAGTCTGACAATTGTTTTTGGATCAACCGCATTTTACCTCAGTAGAAAAGGAAAGATGTGAATCAACGCACGATTCGATATTGTCCTTTTTGCGGTACAGCCCTCCAAATTTATAACTCCTCATCGGAGGAGCAAACCAGATGTATGCAGTGCGGGGGGATTTATTTTGCTGATCCAAAAGTGGCTGTGGCTGTTTTTATTCAAGAACAAGGGAAAATCTTATTAACCCGTCGCATAAACAATCCATTCAGCGGATGCTGGAGTCTTCCTGCTGGTTTTATGAATGCAAATGAAGACCCTCAAGAAGCTGCTATCCGGGAGTGCCGGGAAGAAACTGGTTTAATTGTTGGGATCAAATCACTATTGGGTATTTTTTCGGGCCGGGAACATCCCCGGGGTGCAGATTTATTAATCGTATACGGGGGTGAAATTCTAGGCGGGGACCTTAATGCAGGAGATGATGCAGATCATGCCGCCTTTTTTTCCTTAAAGGAGCTTCCACCACTCGCCTTTAAGACAACGGCAAAGATTATAGAGCAATATCGTGACAATGAATCCTGAGTTATTTCCATATGTTAGAATAAGATTGTGGGAATTTTGTTCTGGTTATTAAGCCTACATACCTAAGGGAAGAATTAAGTTGGCAAAAGTAAAAACCACTGCAGCAAAAAGACGCACCAGCCGTCCCAGACAGAGCAGAGCCAGGTCGGCTGGTTCAACCAAACAAAAGTCCAGCAGGACCACCAACTCGAAGGGGATTAGTAATCCCATCAAGGTGAACTTCAACAAAATCTCTCCTGAAAGATGGATGGATTTCAGCGGCATTCTCCTGGTGGTGGTTGGATTATTATCCCTTTTAAGCCTGATCTCACAGGATCAGGGTGACCTTACGGGCTGGTGGGTGCAAACCTTAAAACAGGGCTTTGGGTTGGGCGCCTTCTTATTACCAGTCTCTCTGATGGTTATAGGCGCCTGGCTTGTATTCCGTAATTTGGACATTACCCCTGTTATTTCGGCTGAAAGAATTTTCGGAATTGTATTGATTTTTTTTAATTTACTGACCATCTTTCACATCGTTATCGATGGAAACTTCAATCAGGCAGAACTTGGGCAGGGGGGTGGTTATGTTGGCGCCTTTTTTAAACTTGTCCTGGTTCAGGCAACCGGATTATTCGGTTCAATAATAGCCCTTATAGCCTGGCTGTTAATCGGAATAATCTTTGCATTCGATATATCGATCCCGGATTTTTACCGTTCAGTGGGGAGTATTTTCCAAAGGGGAAAATCGAAAACAACCTCGCTTCTATCAAACGGCAAGGAACCTGTTCCTCCCTACTATGAGCGGGAAGACGGTGAAGCATCCGGTGAACTACCCAAGGATTTCCACCCTATCCGGAACCTTTCTTTACTGACCAGAAAGAAAAAAGATGGTGCTGACCAAACCGCTCAAAAAGCAAAACCCGGATTACCAGATATGCCGCTTCCGGAACTTGATGGAAGCAAAGAATTTACATCCGGTACCGGAATATCAGCACCTGACCCATCATGGATCCTGCCTGTAATGGAAAAAATTTTGGATCCTGGTGCCCCAATCGCCAGGCAGGCAAATCTGGATATGCAAAATGCCAAGGTGATTGAAGATACCCTTGCCTCATTTGGTGTACCGGCTCACGTTGTGGAAATACACCGTGGGCCAACCATAACACAGTATGGAATCGAACCAGACTTCATCGAAACCCGGACAGGTCGAACACGCGTAAGGGTTAGTAAAATTACATCGTTGGTGGATGATCTCGCCCTTGCCCTGGCTGCCCGGCGGATACGGATTCAGGCTCCTGTACCTGGAAAAAGTTTTGTCGGCATTGAAGTCCCCAATGATGAGGTCAGCCAGGTTTCGTTAAGGGAAGTGATGGAGAGCAAATCCTTTCAGAGCAAACAATCTCCCCTGCGTTTTGCCCTTGGTAAGGATGTTTCCGGTAAGTCAATTGCCGTGGACCTGGCGGATATGCCGCATTTATTGATTGCCGGAACCACCGGCTCCGGAAAATCTGTTTGCATTAACTCCATCCTTTCTGGTTTTTTGTTGCAAAACAGTCCGTCCACCTTGAGATTGATTCTGATAGACCCAAAACGGGTTGAATTAACCGGTTATAACGGAATTCCCCATCTCCTTGCACCTGTGGTTGTCGATGTTGAGCGTGTTATTGCTGTCCTGCAGTGGGCTTTATTGGAAATGGACCATCGCTATGACAAGTTTTCCAAAATCGGGGTTCGAAATATTATTGAATACAACTCAAAATTCTCACAGGATCAACTGCCAAATTTGATTGTCATTATTGACGAACTTGCCGATCTCATGATGGTTTCTCCTGATGAAACCGAACGATGCATCACCCGCCTTGCACAACTTGCCAGGGCAACCGGGATTCATCTTATAATTGCGACCCAACGTCCATCAGTAGATGTAGTCACCGGTTTGATAAAAGCAAATTTCCCTGCCAGAATTGCTTTCGCAGTTGCATCCGGAGTGGACAGCCGGGTGATCCTGGATCAACCCGGCGCAGAACGACTGCTGGGACGTGGCGATATGCTCTTCCAATCCCCTGATGCGGCTGCACCGGTCCGTCTTCAGGGTGTCTATGTCTCGGAGATTGAAATTCAGAGGCTAGTGGATTACTGGCGGCAGGCTAAAGTGGAACACGGTCAGGCAATTACCACCCCGCAGTCAGCCGGGATCGATGCCCTGCCCACCAACGTCCCATTCACCCAGGAGCCATTATTTGAAACAAGCGAAACAAGGGATAGGGATCCATTGTTTAATCAGGCGGTTATTCTGGTGAGGCAGGAAAAAAAGGCGTCCATCACCCTTTTACAGCGAAAAATGAGGATAGGCTATACGCGTGCCGCCCGGCTGATTGATACAATGGAAGCCGCAGGCATTATCAGCCCGGCACAGAGCAGTTCCCAAATTCGCGAAGTGCTTGATTTTGGTGATACACAGGAAGACCAAATCGGGAATCAAACAGAGGAAACTTAACCGAAAAATCAACCTCTGAAATGCTTAAAATGATCTCCCAAAATCACCCGCCTATCTCGTAGAAGACCATTCCTGCTGCAAGTATAGCAGCTGTTTCCATTCTCAGTATTTTTTTTCCAAGGGTTACTGGCTGGATACCGGCAAGTTTTGCCTGACCTATTTCTTCCTCGGAATAACCGCCTTCCGGGCCAATGAAGACCGCTACCTTTCCAGGTTTTCCAGGAAAGTGCTTTTCCCGCAAATAATCTTTTATCCCCTGTTTTTTTTCGCGTTCCCAGGGAATTATAGAAATATCAGACAATTTGACGGCACAGATAAGGGATTCCGAAAAGGCAAGCGGATCGTGCAGCACAGGCAATTGTATTGAACCAGACTGCTCTGCCGCTTCCCGGATGATTCTCTCCAGTCGCTCCGTTTTCTTCCCCCATTGATCAGTGGATTGAACCAGGGAACGGCTGGTAAGCACCGGAAAAAATTCGCTTACACCAATTTCAGTCCCTTTCTGTAAAATCCATTCTAACTTTTCCCGCTGGGTCATGCTGATAAAAAGATAAACGAGTACTTCAGGAAGTTCCTGAAGACTCTTTACGATAAGGACGTCTGCCCTGCACCTGTCTGGATGCACATCAGCAAGTTGAACCAAATATTCCTTCCCAAGATTATCAAGGACAATCAGTTTGTCTTTGACCTCAAGGCGCAGGACCCGGGCTATTTGGCGGGAGATATCCCCTGGAAAAATTACCTGGTTGCCCTCTATCAGTTCAGGTGAAAGGAAAAAGCGATGCACAGGCAGCCTTTCTTTGCTTAATCTTTCTGGTCCCTGGTGGAATTCCCGGAAATTACAATTGTATATTCCCCGCGCGGTTCATTCTGGGAAAAAAATTCCACCAGGTGGCTTATGCTTCCGCGCTGGACCTCTTCAAACATTTTTGTAAGGTCATTGGCAACCGCAGCCTGGCGATCTCCAAATATTTTTAGAGCAGCTTGTAGAAATGCCACCAGGCGGAATGGACTTTCATAGAAAATTAATGAGTGTGGCGATTCCTGATCAACCCGGAGAAAATTTTCCCTCTGCCCCGGTTTTCTGGGGGCAAATCCACGAAAAGTGAAACTGTGGGCTGGCAATCCGGAGAGGATCATTGCAGCGATTAATGCTGAAGGACCGGGTACGATTGTCATGGGAATATTTTCCGCGATGCAAGCCCGCACCAGCAGGTACCCCGGATCAGAAATGGACGGGCTGCCGGCATTCGTCACCAGCGCAATGGACTTCCCATCTTGAAGCAGGTTTATCAGACGTCCTACCACTTTTTGTTCGTTGTATGCATGAAATGAGATTTGTGGTTTCTTTATCTCAAAATGGCTTAATAAATAGCCGGTTTTGCGGGTATCTTCGCTGACGACAAAGTCCACCTCTTTTAATACCGTCAGGGCTCTCAGGGTTATGTCCCCTAAATTTCCGATTGGAGTTGAGACCAGATATAACATAGAAGGCAGTGGATTATTACAAATTAGTTACTTGCTTATTCAAGGGGTTGTTTTGCGTTCTCCAAGTCAGTATATCATGGTATTGTTAGCCAGTCGTGGACGCCATGACACTGAATTCCATATAACCATACCGAATGGGGATTTACAGCAGCAGGCTTTTCCAATCAGCATCCCGCTTATACACAAGCAGGATGAAGCGCATTATAATCATTTCCAGGAGAAATAAATGTCGTCAAATGTTACCAGAAATCGAATAAATCCTCAAACCAACGACACCACACCTATGCGCAGGCCTGACTGGATACGGGTTAAGGCGCCTTCCGGAGAAACCTACCAGTGGCTGGACCAATTGATGCGCCAGAAATCATTACACACCGTTTGCGAGGAAGCTGGCTGCCCCAATATGGGGGAGTGTTGGGGAAGCGGTACGGCTACATTCTTGATCATGGGAGATATTTGTACCAGAAGCTGTGCTTTTTGTGACATTAAACGCGGTCGCCCCGCGGTTCTGGATTGGGAGGAACCGGTTCGAGTAGCCCAGGCGGTAAAAGCAATGCAATTAAAGCATGCCGTCATAACAAGTGTCAACCGTGATGAGCGTCGAGACGGCGGCGCCCCAATTTTTGCCATGGTTATCAGGCAAATCCGCAAAATTCACCCGGGGTGTTCCATTGAAGTCCTCATCCCCGATTTCAAGGGTAGTATTGAAGCGCTTCAAATCGTGCTGCAAGCCCGCCCGGAGATTCTCAATCATAATGTGGAAACAGTTCCCCGCTTGTTTAAAAAGGTCCAACCCCAGGACCGTTATGAATGGTCTGAAGCGACCCTGACCAACGCCAAGAAAATTGATCCGGATACCCTTACAAAATCCGGGATGATGGTTGGGCTTGGCGAGAGCATGGACGAGGTCAAAGATGTGATGCGCGATTTACGACGCTGGGACGTTGATATCCTTACAATTGGACAATATCTTCAGCCAAGCCGCAGCCACCTTCCCATCCATAAATATTACACGCTCGATGAGTTCAAGGAAATTAAACAATTTGGTCTTGATATCGGATTCAAGTGGGTAGAAAGCAGTCCTTTGGTGCGTTCATCCTACCGGGCCGTCGAACAGGCGCGTACCCTCAGTAAAATTCACCGGCACCTTTATGGTGAATAATCAGCCTTGATCTAATTCACCAGGTAGCCCGGCCATCCCAGTCATCGGATGGTTTTTATTATGAAACCGTAGATTCACCCTGGACAAGGCGGATACAAGCCTCAACAGCAATTTCAAAAAGCAGTGTACGGTCCGTACTCCGGTAATTCCAGCCACGTTCATCCCAGCCATCTGGAATCACCAGATCGCCGGCGTAGACAATCTGGCCAAGCTCTACCTGGCGGAATTGGGCTACAGCCATCAGCGCAGCAGCCTCCATTTCCACAACCCTGCAGCCTTCTGCAAAACGCCGGTGCCTGCGGCTGGTGGTTTCCCTGTACAGGGCATCCGTAGTCCAGGTCTTTGCCAGAATAAATGGCAGGTTCCTGGCATTTAAGGTGTCTTCAAGGGCCTGTATGGGGCGAACGTGGGCGGTTACTTCCCGCTGAGGTGGAAGATAGTGATAAGAGGTGCCCTCATCCCGCACTGCTGCCGTGAGGATAATCGGGGAACCAGCTTCTACCGCAGGATCTAAAACCCCGCAGCCACCGCACACAATGAACTTTTGTATACCAACATAGATTAATTCTTCCAGAAAACCAGCAGCCAGTGGCGCACCTACCCCGGGGTGAAAAACAAGGATTGAACACCCGTTTTTTTCCATTACATAAACCGGGTGACATCCAATTTCCGATCGAAGTTCACCAATAACCCGGAGCTGTTGATTTTCCAATAATCCAATCAATACTTCCTGGAAAAAACAGAGTACACATCCGGTAATGGATGGTTCCAATTTAAACCGGGAATGGGGTTCAACGATCGCTTTGCGGGAAGCATCAAATTCCAGGATGGGATAGTTTGTCGTTTTGGTCAAGATTGCTCCAAATCTGTCGGAAATTAAATCACGAGTAATTAATCCCGGCCAGCTATCCTCATACTGGCTGGTTTGCCACCAAGGAATAGCAAAAAACCCGAAAAACGCACCAATCCGCTGATAAATAAAGCCGGTCCTACCCCGATCCAAAGGGACAATGAAGATGCAAAGATAGGAGCAATAATTAATGCCAGGTGCTCCACACTCTGGCCGACGGATACAAAAGTAGATACATACTCCTCCGGAACGGTCTTCATAAATTCATCAAAGAAGGTTAAGCTTGTACCTGCCTGGAATATTCCGGATACACCCGCCAGGAGTGCAATCAACCATTCCTGGTGAAGGTACGCAACCATCATTGGGTATAACGAAAGGCCCAGGGTACTCCATAAGAGGATAAAATTCGAGCTTTTACGCCTGGATACCCGGATCCAGTAAAAATAGCCAATAACCAGGGTAGCCGTTGCAGCAGTATTGATCGCAGCGATCGAAGCATCCGTAGCTTCAATTACCCTTACAAAATATAGCGGCAAGAGCGGCAGTGTCATCGCCGTACCGTAATTAAATACAAAACGTTTAAAAACAAAGGATCTGAAATTTGGATAAGAACGAATTAACTGGTAATAATCTCGGATTAATGATCTGACGGAATCCGAAGAAACCGGCAATTCCGTACTTTGTTCCGGGATGGAAATATGAAGCGAAAAATAATAGCTTATCAGGCTGCCGAAAGATAGCAGGATAAATACAGTTTGAAAATTAATGGGGAATATTATTAATGCCAGGAGTTGACCAATCATGAATACCGTAACGGCATTGGTAATGCCATACAACGACCACCGGCGGGACATTAATTCAAAACGTCCCTTTGGCCCGGCAACGGAATTCATCACCACAGAGAAAGATATGTTTGTGATAGTCTGTGGAATGGTAATCAACCCCCATATAAACAGGATTGAGACTACCAGGTACTCCCTGGGAACCAGGAATCCGACCAATCCTGTCAGCGCATATCCAGCATAGTAAATCAGGCGGGAATTGCTGAACCAGGGGACAACATCTTTTTGTTTTTGGAGATACCTTCCCAACGGAAGGGAAAAAAGGAAACCAGCAATAGCTGGCATAGAGGAAAGCATGCTGATTTGAAAACTGGTTGCACCGAGGCGGGCCAGAAATACTGGCAAAAATGGGGATGCGGAACTTACCAGGCCTACCCCAATAGCATCAATCTGGACATTAACAAAGTTTTCGTGCGTAATGTCCGGGGATGTTTGCGGGGTGCCAAACCAATAGATGAAGCGGCGAAATAAAGCTCTCAATGCAGGTTTCAAAGCTCCTGGGACAATTTCATGTTTTCAGGAAAGAAAAGATAATATTCAGAATGATGATTGACTGGATCCTGGTAAAAAGTTTACTACACATTAATGATATACCGGTTTAGATATTTGGAATTATCAGGGAATAACTGAGTCCCCCTGACTTGTATAATTGGTTGTTTCGAACTGTTGCACCTTCACCGCCAATTTGATAGGTTATCGAAATTATCCAATTGGTCATTCGTTCAATCGTTTAAAAATTTATCCATTCAATACCCTGATTTCCCGAAAACCGGCTGTGCATCGTTTCTATTGCCTGGGGATTGTTATCCACCAGGATAAACGATCTTTCAAGTTCAAGGCACACCTCACCGACCGTGCCGCTCCCTGCAAAGAAATCCATTACCAGGTCACCAGGCCTGGAGGATGCCTGGATAATCCGCCTGATCACACCCATTGGTTTTTGGGTTGGATAGCCAGTCTTCTCCTTCCCATTGGTTGGAACAATCGTGTGCCACCAGGTGTCAGTCGGGGTTTTCCCGCGCCGGGCTTTTTCCACCCCCACCAGGCCAGGCGCCAAATATGGGATCCGTTCCATGGTGTCATGGTTGTAAGTATAGTGAGAAGGATCTTTTGCATACCACAAGATATTGTCATGCTTGGGAGGCCATTTTTTCTTGGTCCGGGCGCCGTAATCATATGCCCAGATAATTTCATTGAGAAAACACTCCCGCCCAAATAGGCTATCCAGGAGTATTTTGCAGTAATGGACCTCACGGTAGTCGATATGAAAGTAAAGGCTTCCGTCTGATTTTAATACTCGATATGCTTCCCTGAGCCGTGGTTCAAGAAACCCGAGATAATCATCATACAGGTCAGAATAACCCTGTGTTCCAATAATTTTTGTTTCGTAGCGTTTTCCCCCGAACCCGATGCGGTCTCCATTATCAGATTGTACATTCGCCATCTGGGTCCTGGCCTGAATTTTCCCGGTATTGAAGGGAGGATCAATGTAGATCAAATCCACTGATCCACTTTCGAGGGACTTCAGGATAGGAAGATTGTCACCAAAATAAATTTTATTGGGCATAAATTGTCCACTAAATGAGCGGTTGAAGGTCAACCTACGGCATAAGCCGATTTTGACCTACTGCTCCAGTATATTTGATTTTTTAATATTTGTGTTTATTGCTGTAGTAAGCCCCATGGATTTTGGGCAGTGGAGTTATATCTTAACTCAAAATGCAGGTGCGGGCCGCTTGAATTTCCGGTGTTTCCAAGTGAGCCAATCACTGCTCCTTGATCAACACTCAATCCGCACTGGGTATAAATTTCATTCAAATGGGCATAAACAGACTGGTATCCAGTACCATGATCAATAATCACCAGATTGCCGTATCCATGGTTGTGCCAGCCGGCATAAACTACAACTCCGCCATCCACCGCAAAAAGGTTATCGCCTTCAATTCCGGCAATATCGATACCTGAGTGCCCGGACTCAGGGGTGAAATCATAACCAGAAATCCTACGGCTGGGAGCCGGCCAGATGTATGTGCCGTTTCCAATTGTCCCGCCCAATATTGCCCCACAATGTCCCGGTCCCAGGCTGCTGGCAACTGCTGCATTTTCTCGGGTAAGACCGGCCGGAATCCATGACACCGGTTCCCGTTTGCCACCCGGCACAAAAAATTCTGTACCTTCCGCAATATTCGGATGCGAGAAATCCCCAATGGCTGCAAGGTCAAAATTGTTTCCCGGCCAATTGATGATATCCATCGGTGTTACACCGTAAAAACTGCTGACCCCATTAAGGCCTTCCCAGGCTGTCCAGCGGTGAAGTACACCATCCTTCGGAAGGATATTTATCTCAACACCCGGCAGGATATTATGAACATCATCACCCAGGGTGTAAAGGTTTCCCCAGAAAACGGTTTCCGGCTTTAAACCGAACTTTTCAGCAATGCCAAAAATGGAATCACCAGGCTGAATCGTATATTTCACGATCTCGGTTCGTGGTGTCGGTGTTACCATGGGTTGTGGGGGAACCTTTGTGCTCACAACCACCACAGGATTCTTTCCCCCGGCAGGCTTGGTGCTTACAGGCTCCGTAGCCAAGAGGATTGCCGGGGAACTACTGCTCATTTGTGCATTCGCAGACCTACCCCCGATTGGCAGAATCATGATCAGACCGGTAACCAGTCCAACCATGAAGACCGGCGCCAGGAGAAAACGCCGCCGGTGAACCATTTCCAGGATAGCGTTCCAAATTTGAATTGTTTTTTGACTCATTTTTGATTAATGCAACCTGTTCGTCTTGTAAGGTAAATCTTCATAATCTAATCATGGTTCGCTTTGATCTGTCAAGTGCGAATGACCTAAGAGAATTTTCATCTGAATGTACAAAATTGGTTTGTAAATATGATCATACAGCAGCCATAACACATAAATTTCTCCAGCCTGGTTATTCATCTGGATTGAGTGAATTTAAATGTGTTATTAATGCGATAAGACTGGACCGACAATATTATCCTGGTTTTAATTGAATTACAATATTGGATTGTAATTTATAAATGATGATTATGCCTATACTTGGATAAAAAAATGTAGAATATTATTGTGAGATTAGTTGAAAACCCATAACTGATTAAATAGTTCGGGGTTTAATAAAGTTAGATAAATTACCAGAAATTAAGTTAAAGGTATCTGATGGAAAAAAAGACAAATATCAGATTGTTGAAGAACAAGTGCTTTTCGTTTTTATTAATTTATGTCACCTTGCAGAATCCAAAAATAGTTATCTAATATTGACAAAAAGGAATCTCACTTATTTTATATAGTATAATAAATAATCTCTTGGTTGAAATTTCATAAGAAAAGTTAGACTCGATTTTAACTCCTGGTTGAAACCATTTCTCTCTAATTGGTCATTTATCGGTTTGATAAATAAGGTCAGATACAAACAGTATAGGGACGGTTTATGGGAAAGTTTTTACTAAGAAGATTAATCACATCAATCCCATTAATGTTTGCTATTACTATCATTGTCTTTTTGATGGTCCAGATGGTTCCAGGAGATCCGGTGATGTTGATGCTTGGACCTGAAAGCATGATGACAGGGGATGATATTGAAAAAATACGCGAACAAATGGGCTTTAATGATCCTTTGCACATCCAGTATTTAAAATATATGCAAAAATTGATGAAGGGTGATTTAGGTAACTCTGTCCGCTCAAAGTCCCCTGTATTTTATGAAATAAAAATCCGTATACCCAACACAGTCGAGCTTGCCGTTGCCAGTATGGTTTTTGCTATCACCATGGGTGTTACTCTGGGAATTTCATCAGCCTTAAACCACAATAGTTACTATGACAATGTTTCATCGGCAATTTCCCTTTTAGGGGTGTCCCTTCCAAGTTTTTGGCTGGCACTACTTTTAATTTGGGTTTTTGCAATTCAACTGCGCTGGTTTCCGGTAACCAGCGGTCCGGCCACAGGATTAAAAGGCCTGGTTCTTCCAGCCATTACCCTGGGTTTAGCAGCCCAAACCGCCATCGCCCGCCTTGTCCGGTCTGGTATGCTGGAAGTCATGATGAATGATTACATCCGCACTGCGCGTTCTAAAGGCATGCAAGAGAGGGTAGTCATTATCCGGCACGCTTTACGTAATTCATTAATTCCTGTTGTAACCGTTGTTGGAGTCCAGCTCGGCAGTATTCTTGCCGGAACCACCATCATTGAAACCGTTTTTGGTAGATTGGGAATTGGGAACCTGCTGGTTAATTCCATTCTGCTGAAAGATCTGCCTGTAGTGCAGGCTATCCTCCTGCTGGTTTCAGGTACCTATATCATTATAAATATCTTTGTAGAAGCAGGCTATGTCTGGTTAGATCCGAGAATTCGATTAAACTGATTTGTACACTTAGAATCCCCAGTTTTCATGGTGGCTTATGACATTAGCGGATACAAAAAAAACCATTAAAAGCAAGAAGAAGAAGAATAAGAGAGAATCTTATTTCTTGTTGACATTACGGCAGATCACAAAGAATAAACTTGCTGTACTTGCCTCTGTTTATCTAATCTTCCTTATCATTGTTGTGATTTTAGCCCCATTCATAGCCCCCTTTGACCCAACTGAAATGCACATGGATGATTCGCTTGTCCCTCCCAATGACGTTTACAAATTCGGAACCGATGACGCTGGACGTGACGTATTCAGCCGGGTCGTCTATGGCGGCCGCATATCTCTCAAAGTTGGGTTCATCTCTGCAGCAATCGCGTTGGTACTTGGTTTGCCGCTTGGATTGAGTTCCGGTTATTACGGCGGAAATATCCAATTTTCAATTCTCAGATTTATGGATATCATGCTTGCTTTTCCCGGGATATTATTAGCTCTGATCGTGGTCGCAATCCTGGGCAAAGGCATTGATCAAGTGATGATTGCAGTGGGAATTGCACATGTCCCCACCTTTGTTCGTGTAATAAATGGATCCGTTTTGGCAAGTAAAGAAAATGAATACATCATGGCTGGGCGGGTAAGCGGGGCAAATGATTTCCGATTAATCACCCGTTATGTCCTGCCAAATATTGTGGCACCCATCATTGTTATGTTAACCCTGTACGTGGCGGGGGGCATTCTCGCCGCCTCCGCCCTTAGCTTCCTTGGATTAGGTGCCCAACCCCCTTCACCGGAATGGGGTGCAATGATCAGCCGGGGGAGGCAAAATTTGCGCCAATCGCCCTGGATGTCCGCATATCCGGGTTTGGCAATTTCTTCCGCTGTGATTGCGTTTAATGTTGTTGGGGATGCCTTACGTGATGCGTTAGACCCATGGATTAGAGCCAGATAATCCATGTATCATATCAATCAAATTTAACAAAAAAAGGAGAATATTAAAAATGAAGAAGATGTATCAAATCGTTTCTTTATTGGTTGTGCTGGTCATGTTGTTAAGTGCCTGCACACCGGCAGCAGCTCCTGCGGTTGAAGAACCTGCAGCCGCTGAAGCAACCACTGCACCCGCAGCTGCTGAAGCAACCACAGGCCCTGCGGCTGTTGCGGTTACCGCTGCACCCGCAGCGACAGAAGCACCTGCTACTGCCCCAACCGTTATGGAAGCAGTTGAGGAAGCAAAGTCTGGTGGTACATTGAATGTTACTATACGGTTGAATGACTATGAAACACTCGACCCGCACGTAACCAACCTGACCCAGGCTGCCTATATTTTCAAGCAGATGTATGACAAACTAATCTTCTGGGAAGGCGACACCTTATATCCAGGACTGGCATTGACCTGGGAACCCAACGAAGATTTTACAGTATGGACATTGACACTGCGCCAGGGCGTCACATTCCATGATGGATCTCCCTTCAACGCTGAAGTGGTTGCATTCAACTTTGACCGTATGGTTGATCCTGCCACCAATTCCCTGGAAGCCGGAAGCGAGATGGGCCCCTATGACTACACCGAAATTGTTGACGATTACACGGTGAAAGTGCATTTCACGGAACCCTATGCATTGTTTGATGTTGCATTAACCTCCGACTACATCTCCATGATTTCCCAGGAACAGGTCAAGAAGGTTGGATCGGATAAATTTAAGGATAATCCAGTTGGTACCGGCCCATTCAAATATGTAAGCCAGGTCAGCGCTTCCGAGGTCGTTCTGGAAAGATATGACGATTACAACTGGGCTCCTGAATTCATGAAACACCAGGGACCAGCCTACCTGGATAAATTGATTTTCCACTTTGTCATCGAAGACGAGACCCGCCTCGGTGCCCTGGAAACCGGGGAAGCGAATATGATCGACAACCTTCCCCCCACCCGGATTCAGGAGCTTAAAGATGCAGGATTCACGGTCTATGACCTGCCCCGGTATGGCCTGCCCCGCATGGCAAACCTGAACACAAAAGCCTGGCCAACCGATGATATCCTCGTAAGACAGGCCTTGAACTATGCGAAAAATCCGGAATTAATTGAAAAAACCGTCACCAAAGGATTCTTCCCGAATGCGAAAAACGTCTTAGCCCCGGGAACCCCCTATTATGATGAGGCGGCTGAACTTTACAGCTATGATCCTGCCAAAGCCGTCGCCCTTCTGGAACAAGCTGGATACACTGAAGTCAACGCCGACGGTTACCGGGTTAAAGACGGTAAAGTCCTTGAAATGCTTTACTACACATTCGCTGATGCTCAGGCAGAATTAACTGCCGAAGCCTTCCAGGCCATGATGAAAGAGGTCGGGGTTAAGGTAAATGTGGAAGTTGTCCCTGGTAACCTCTTATACAGCATCGCCCAGGAAGGAAGCCCGGTTAATGCATCCTTTATTGGTACCGGCGCCCCGGATCCGGGTCTGCCCCTGATCGGATTCTTCCACAGTGAGGGCAAAGGCACCCGCCAGTATTCTCAATTCCAAAATGAGGAACTGGACGCATTGTTATACGAGGGTATGGCAACCAATGATCCCGCCAAGCGCCAGGAAATCTACTCCAATATCCAGAAGATTATCATGGAAAATGCCCTGGTAGTTCCTTTGACCGCAACCGTGATGAGATGGGCAGCCCAACCGGAAGTTATGGACTTCCATGCCGACATTTACCCCCATCCATACTTCTACGATGTCTGGATCAAAGAATAATTACTATATCTGAATTTCTCTTAGGATAAATAAATCTTAAGAACAAGACGAAAAAGACTTCCCGGAGTAAATCCGGGAGGTCTTTTTTCTGTAAAACTATAATATTTTTAACATGTTTGACCACATAAAACCTGAGGTCGGGTCAAGTTGCGTGCTTGATCCCTGTTCAGGATTGGACAGCAGAGGGTTTACTCAATAATCACCGGATCGTAGGTGAACGGGGTTAACACCTCCCCTTTTTCTTTTCCAACAAGAATATTATCTTCACAACGCAGGTAGTAGTTCCCCCAGCCATTAATTTTGGGTTCCACGGCAAAGATCATTCCCGCTTTAATCAAGCGCATGGCGCTTTCGTGGGGACTGCGCAGCCATGGCCACTCATGGAGGTCTGTACCGATTGAATGGCCGATACTCCACTGGTAATACCCATATCCTTCATAAAAACCGGCTTCCTTTGCCCGATTATTGCCAACCTCAAACATATCAAATGGCGTTAACCTTTCATCACCCAGCAAAGATGTAACTTCCTGGACAATATCTGTAATCACCTTATAAGCCCGGCGGGCTTCTTCCTGCGGCTCACCAATGAACAATGTTCGCCCAAAATCTGTTTTGTATCCGTTATAAATGATTCCATAATCGAAAGAGAGGCTGCTCTGTGGCAGCAGGATATTGTCCGGATTGTTGCGTATTTTTGGATCGCTGTCCTTATTGACACACACGATTCCTGGAGAGAAGGAAAACGGGAAACTGCCACGCCTCAGGGTTTCATAGGCCAGTTCAGCCTTGACATCATGGACATTCATCCCTACTTTCAGTTTCTTAATCAGGGATTCGAATATGTCACTGGTGGTCCTTCCCGCTTCCCTCATCAAGCCAATTTCATACTCATCCTTAACAACCCGCGCCTCGTCAATGATTGGGTCGGCAAAAGCCACAATCTTAGCCTGCGGAGCTGCTTCCAATAATCCCAGGACAGTTTGCCCCCAGGTTTTCTTGGAGATGGCAATGGTCTTATTCTTGGTATCAAATAAATCCAAAGCCTGCTTTAAGTAAGCATTGGGATTGGGAAAATCCATCGGCATGATTATTTTTTCCGTTACGTTATAGAGCGGGGACAGCCCCGGTTCAGCATACCTTTCCCGGTGGATAAGGATGGGGTCTTTTTCAAGGCTGAATACGATTCCATCTATCCAATCTCCCCATACTCTTGAATCAGGATAGTGGCTGGCTACGACAGTCCCGGTAATATAAGTGAATTCTGTTCCAAAACCAAGGAACATAATATCAGCATGATTCTTTTCCATTTGCCGCCTGATATTCGCCAGGTGTTCCTTAAAGAAATGCTCAGCGTTTTTTTCCATATTGTCTCCCATCTTTTAGGTTTATTGTTTTGTTGTTGTATACGGAATTTTTTTGGCCTCATCCAGCATAAATATCATGCCTCTGATGCCATTGAAAAAATGTCCAAGGCTGAATTTTTCATTTGGGCTGTGCAAACCATCATCCGGTA
Organism: uncultured Chloroflexia bacterium; assembly: GCA_963841845.1. Taxonomy (GTDB): domain Bacteria; phylum Chloroflexota; class Anaerolineae; order Anaerolineales; family Anaerolineaceae; genus CAVVGZ01. The sequence continues at coordinate 243,434 of CAWJEG010000005.1, forward strand.
AGCCCAGGCCAAGCGAGAGTACTGGTACCGAAAGTATCCTTTGAAAGAGCCCCAGGACAGCCAGAGAACCGCCGCCGCGTTTTATAACCGGATCAAATCCGTACCCTTGCTTATAACAAACCTCCGCCAAGTACAAGAACGGTGAATTTATGTCGATGCTGGATGAATCACAATAACTGATTAAATTGACCCTGGATTGCACGGTCGGCGGTGTAATTTGAGCAATGTAATCCTTGAAAAGACCATAAATTTCAAGGGGATCCTGGTTAGGGACAATGCGCATACTGATCTTAATAACCGCCTGAGCCGGGATAACTGTTTTATGCCCTTCACCAGAAAAACCACCGCCAATGCCGTGAATTTCCAGGGTCGGGCGCATACCCAGTCTCTCAAGAACGCTATAATCCGGTTCACCCCATAAAGCTGGCACACCAAGACTATTCTCATAGAACTCCCGGGGAGCTTCCAGTTTACGGGTGGCTTGAATTTCTGCATCACAGAATTTAACCACCCGGTCATAAAAACCGGGAATGGTTACCCGGCAGCTATCATCATGCAGCCGAGCTACCATCTCGGCTGCTGCCTGAACTGGATTATGAACAATTCCGCCATAGTTTCCTGAATGCAGGTCCCGGGCAGGTCCGGTGAGAAATACCTCCGCATACACCAATCCGCGTGAACCGGCACCTATGGTCGGTGTTTCTGCATTCATAAATGCTCCGTCGACGACAACAGCAGCATCACATTCAAACAAACGTTCCTTCTCCAATAAGACGGCTTCCATACCTTCACTGCCGCGTTCTTCCGCCCCTTCCACAAGGAACTTGACATTTACAGGAAGCATCCCGCTTGTTTTCAGGTACGATTCGCAAGCACCCACAAAAGAGTACAACTGGCACTTGTCATCATTCGTACCTCGGGCATAAATATTGCCATCCTTTACCAGAGGTTCAAATGGATCGGATTTCCATTCTTCCAATGGTTCAGGCGGAATCACATCATAATGGCCATAGAACAGGAGGGTGGGTTTCCCGGGACCAGCGTGCAGCCAATCGGCATAAACAAGGGGGTTCGATTCGGTGGGAATAATCTGAACTGAATCCATCCCGATTTGTGTAAATTTATTCGCCAGCCATTCTGCAGCCATTTGTATCTGCTGCTGGTAAGCTGGATTTGGGCTGATACTTGGAATGCGGATTAATTCACTCACATCCTGCAGGAAGTAATCCTGATTTTCCTCCGAAAAAGAAAGCGCATTTTGCAGCATCGATGTTATTCCTCCGTTTAGGATTGCTTGAGCGTCGAATCGATCCTTAATCCGGCATACCCAGTAATTTGGCAGGATTCAAGGAAATCATTTGGGTGATGGTGTCATTATCCACATCCAGGTCCAGAAGGCTTGCCACAAAACCGCGCATGGCTTCAACCGGCGGACAGGCGGCGCGGATGCCATAATCCGATGAAAGAATATAATGTTCCGAGCCAACCTCCCGAATTTCGTCTCGAAAACTGGCAAATCCGCCCGGAATTTTATGGGGTATACCGGGCAATGAGTTCAGCAGGTTTTTCTCCACGTAATAATGAGATCGTGGAATACCCCCCGGGTACACAAAATCTGCATAAGTGGCTTCAAGAAACGCACCCAATTTTGCGGCTTTTTTTCGTTCATCCATGGTCATATTATTGCGGCTTACATGCGCCACCAGGATATTTTTGATGCCATAATCCCTGGCCATTTCAACCAGGCGCAGACCTTCAGCGCCAGATATGTGCCCTGTGTTTAGATAGACTTGTTTATTCTCAGCAATGATTTTTAATATTCTGTCCAATGCGGGGGTGGGTGCTCCCTCTAAGGGAATGCTGACTGCCCGTGAATATTCCTCTTCCATGAACTCAGGATCAATATCTTTATACAAAACGGGGTTTCCATCCACCCATTTACCTTCCGATCCGGCAATATGGCGGGTGGAATGTGCACCAAAACTGACAAATTTTGCTCCCGCTCCATAATACATGGCTGTTTTTACCGCACGCGGATTCATGCCGCCATAATTACTGCTCAGGATAAAGCCTCCGAAAACTGCAATGCCGGATACTTTTCTGCTGACCATCCAGGCAGTTCCGGTACTGGAATCAATTACATCCATCAGGACGATTGCACGAAGTCCGGCATCGCGTGCCATCTCGGCAGCCTGGAATGGATCCACCCGCCTTGGGCTGGAGATCAGGTGCGGACCCGCGTGCACATGGATGTCAATGGCACCCTTGAGCAATTCGTCAGGAAGTTCCATGGTTCGGTGATGAAAACTTTCTTCGTAATGGTCAATCATACTTACTCCTTTTATTAATTTCAGGTTCAAATAATGAATTTATATAGGAATTGAAAGGATTTGTGCCGGATTATCCACCAACAACCTGTGGATTATAGCATCATCGAATCCATTATTCTTTAACTTGGGGATGAATGATCGCAGCATATGATCATAACCAGGCCCTCCGTAATATTTGCTTTCCGAGATCCGGCAGCGGTCAGTTGATAGCAGCAAATGACCATCATATCCCGCTGCGGCAATTTTCTTCAGCAGTTCGATTCGTGTTTCATCCAGCAGGCGAAAATTTTTGCCAATTACATCAAACTCAATCATGGCGCCCTGTCTGGCCAGATCAATCAGCTGGCGGATATCCGCATTCTGGTCAGCATGACCAATAATCACTCTTTGAGGATCAACACCTTCTCCTTCAAATATTTTCAAAAATTGATAACCAAGATTTCCACCCGGTGTTTCAAATCGGCCTGCTGCTGGAGAGTGCGTGGTGATAGCAGCCCCGGTGATCCTGGCAGCTCTTGCCACTGCAGTGGCACATTTTTTTTCAAGGCCTTCTATGATTGGATATCCACAACCCGATTTCAGCAGCCCCGCCTTGATACATGTACTTTCCATCCCCAGGGTCAGTTCATTTACCAGGAATTCCGCCAGCATCTCCACACTGTATTCATTGGCAAACTCCGGGATATATTCCTGGGTGTAAAAACCAGACGATGCAATGATGTGCACCCCGCTGTTTGAGGACATTTCTCTCAAAGCCTGCACATCCCGTCCCCAACCATAAACAGTAGCCTCCACCATCGCTCTGCCACCAGCTGCGTAATACCCCTGCAACTCTTTTGTGATTGTACCGGTATCCTTTAAAATCATCGGGGAAGACAACGCGGGAAATGAATTGTCTATATTTCCCAGGGTCTGATCGCAGGTAAGATGTTCATGGGTCTGGGTAATTCCCAGGTCTGCTGGTGGAATATCCCCATTCACTGTACGTATAATTTTCATGTCCGCTCACCCCGTATCATTTCGATCACCTGGGAGGTAGAACGCTGCCGGATCAATCCGCCAACAATCCCATCACGAAGTTGGGCATGCCAATCATGCGTCTGACTGGCGGATGAATCCATGACAACAATAACCCCAAAATCCCGGTCAGCTGCTTCCCTGGCAGTCATTGCAATTGTGGTATCCGCCATCATTCCAGCAAGGAGGATATTCTCAATTGCCATTTGCTTCAGAATTGAATGGATGGCTGTACGCGAAAACGGGCTGTAGGCTGCCCTTGGAATTATTTGTTCTCCAGGTAGAGGGGCAACCTCCTGGCGAATCTCACGTAAAGGATCGCCGAATGGAATATCAAATTCATTAACCCTGAACTGCCTGGAGAGATCCCGGCAGTCCATAAACGTACATGCGAGGAGGGTGTGAATTACCGGTATTTTCTGATAACGGCACGCTTCCAGCAAGCGTTGTGCATTCTTTATTGCGGCATCAACTTGCAAAAAATATTCGTCAAATTCCCGATCGATACCGCGGTCAGCAGCTATTTTGCCAAAACCAGCGCTGCGGATTGTAGTGTAGTTTTGGAAATCCATAAGCATGAGAACAGTATTTTCGCTGGATAACCGAAAAGGTGGAGAAGGGGAAGCCAGCATTTTAAATGGAACCCGCATTACACTCAAGGCAAATTTTCCTTTCCAGTAGTTCTAATTTTCGGTCAACTAATAATTAGATGCTAAAAAAATCCTTACCCTACAAATACCGGTTCATACGGATAGGCGGTTAATAATTCACCATGATCATTTCCAACCAGGATCATATCCTCAATACGCTCATAAAATTGACCCCAGTGAAATATTTTTGGTTCCAGACAAAATACCATCCCGGCTTTTATTGGTTGATGGGCACTGCCATGTCCGCTGCGAAGCCAGGGCCATTCATGCACGTTTGTTCCAATCGCATGGCCGATACTCCAGCGGTAGTAACCGTAATAACCCTCATAGAAATTATTCTCCTTGGCACGTTTTACACCATGTGCCTGAATTTGGGCTGGTGTGATTTTGCCATCCCCCATCATCCCGGTTAACTCTTGAATGATACTGGTCAGGACAGACCAGGCCTTGATTCGATCAGGCAACGCGTCTTTTACAAACAAGGATCGGCCAAAATCTGTCTGGTACCCTTTGTATGTTACGCCAAAATCAAAAGCAATTACACCGAGGGGTTTTATGATCTCTTGTGGATTCCAGCGCACATCCGGATCGCTATCTTTGTTTACACACCCAATTCCTGGAGGGAAAGAAGGGCTCACATCGCGCACCATCATTTGATGCAGCATTTCCACTTTCACATCCATAATTTTCATGCCCACCTTGATGAAGCGGGCAATTTCCTGCATAATATCCACGGTCATATTTGCCGCTTCCCGCATAATACCTAATTCATACTCATCTTTCACTGCCTGGATTTCATCCCACTCAGGTTCACTCAGGCTTACAAAACTGGCTCCTGGGGCAGCACCCTGTAAAGCAAGCAAAGTTTTTCCCCAGGTTCGTTTGATGGTGGCGATTATTTTTCCATCAGTATGGAACGACCCGATTGCCCTGCGCATGGTTGCGTCAGGATCATCATCATCATCGGGCATAATAAATATTTCGTGGATATCAATTAATGGTTTGATTGGTAATGGATCATTGTAAGTTGAATGATAAATTAAGATCGGCCCATCTTCAATGCCTAAAAAAATACCATCAATCCAATCCCCCCACACCCGGTTCATGTCATGATGCAAGGGTGCCGGGGCTCCAGTGAGGTAATAAAACTCAGTCCCTAATGGCAGGAAAAAATAATCAATTTTTTTCGTAACCATATAGGAGCGTACCCGTTCCAGGTGGTCTTTATATACCCTTTCAAGCTCTTTCATTATTTCATTATCCTTTCTTTTAAAGTAATTCTTAAAAATACCTCATATTTATGATCCCAAATTATTCAATTTTTTTAGCATCTAATTTCGCAAAAAAAACAAATTTACAAAATATTTCATAACAACTTATTAGAATATTATCGATGCGATTCCTGGAGATCGGGTGAATCCCAAGTCTCCAGACATCCAGCCATTTAAGATCTAATATGTTCCAATTGTGGTTCTTAGAAATTCAATATCCTGATAGGAAGCCTAGATACACTGGTGGAAATTTTCTTTGAGATAATTATGAGAGAGTTCATCTCTGAAATAAATTATTAATAAAATAATACCAATCAAATAACCGGCAGTGTCTGAATAATTAAAACGGGTCTGGTCTTCTCCTGGTATAACCGAGAATCCATTCAGGTAAAATCAACCCGGATCAGAGTTCCTTGCGATGATAATAATCAATAAACCAGTCCTGGGAATTTAATGGCTTTTTTTGCTTTTCCACATTGATCCTGTGATAATTACCGGATCCTTCCATTATGCGGGATTTTACCGTATCTGCCAGGTAGGTTTTAAGTACTGTATCACTCAAATGCTGGATATATCTTTTATCTTCCACCGGGAATAGAATTTCAACCCTATTATTTAAATTCCGGGGCATCAAATCAGCGCTGCCCAACAGCATAATCTCCTTCCCGCCATTGAGAAAATAATAGATGCGGCTGTGTTCCAGGAATCTCCCCACGATGCTGACAACCCGGATATTCTCACTTAACCCTGTGATTCCTGGTCTAACCGAGCACATTCCCCGCACGATCAAATCTACTTTCACTCCAGCATTGGATGCCTGGTACAGGAGAGAAATAATCGGCTTATCTATCAGGGAGTTGCACTTGAAAATAAGATGGGCGGGTTTACCATCCTTGGCATGTTTGATTTCCTGCTTGATCAAATCCTCAAAGCGCTGTCGCAGATTGATCGGAGCCACCAACAACTTCTTGTAATCCATTTTGGAGGAATAACCCGTCAGGTAATTAAACAGGTTGCTGGCATCTGCTCCAAGGACATCGTCACAGGTAAAAAGTCCGATATCCTCATATAGTGTGGCTGTCACATGGTTGTAATTTCCAGTAGACAGGTGCAGGTAGCGCCGGATATGACCTTCCTCATTACGCACGACCAGGGCGATTTTTGAGTGTGTTTTCAATCCGAGCAAACCATAGGTTACATGAACACCTTCCTGCTCCAGCATTTTTGCCCAACCGATATTGCTCTCTTCATCAAAACGGGCTTTCAGTTCGACCAGCACAGCCACCTGCTTGCCATAATCTCTGCATGCAAGCAGGAGAGCATTTACCACCGGGGAGTTGTTCCCAACCCTGTAAAGGGTTTGTTTAATTGCCAGCACATTGGGGTCCCGGGCAGCGATATTCAGAAAATTGACTACCGGGTTGAATGAGACATAAGGATGGTGGAGCAAGTGATCTCCGTGCCGGATTCTTGAGAAGATTGAGTCTTTCTCCGTCTCGCTATAGTCTTTCAATTTAGATGGTGTCACCGGCAAAAATGGCTTGTCCCGTAGATCATACCTGTCGATGCTGGTAATTTGATTTAATCCCCTTAATGTCAACGGACGAGGCAGTATATAAACATCTTTTGGATCCATATTTAAATTGGTAACAAGAATATCTTTGAGCAAATCCGGCATTTCTTTTTCGACCAGTAATCTCACTACCTTGCCAAAACGCCTTCTCCGGACACTTTCCTCCATCGTCTCTAAAAGGTCCAGTGCCTCCAGCTCCTGGATCTCAATATCAGAGTTCCTGGTGACATGGAATGGGTGGGCTTCAACAATTTTCATCCCCGGAAAAAGTTCCCCGAGATTGGCAATGATCACCTGACTTAACCACACAAAGTAATGGAAATGGGGAACGGTCCCGTCTTTACGCGTACTCCCGGAGGATCGCCGCAGCGGTATCAGGAAAGGCAAATTGATGGGAACCTTTACCCGGGCAAAGCGCTTTTGATTCAGCTCATCCTCAATCAGTACTGCAAGATTCAGGCTCAGGTTGGAAATATGCGGGAAAGGATGCCCCGGATCAAAAGCCAGCGGGGTCAATACCGGGAAAATTACGTCATGAAAGTAAGCGTTTACAGATTCGCACTGGCTTTCGGTAAGTTCCTGGTAATTGAGAATATGAATCCCGGATGTTTTTAATTCCGGCATCAAATTGTTAACCAGGTATGTGCGGATATCTGCCATTAACTTCGTTGACACCTTGCGTATTTCAGCCAGCTGCTCAGCCGGATTCATGCCATCAATGGATAATTCAGCAATTCCGGCATCATTTTGCATGATCAATGACCCCGCTCGAACCATGAAAAACTCGTCCAGGTTTGAGTCCACAATTGACAGGAATTTAACCCTCTCAAGCAGAGGATTCGACGGATCCCTGGCTTCTTCAAAGACTCTGTTCTGAAATTCAAGCAGGCTTAATTCCCGGTTGATATAATTCCCGGGGTCATCAAGATTTTCCGTTGAAAAATTCGTAACATTTTGTCCGGGCATCTGCTCACTCCCAAATCTGGTGTCTATTAAGACACTATCCTATAATATCTTTCGTCGCAACATCTCATCCTTATCAGGGTTTGCAATTTCCTTGCCAAAAATATATCCAAACCCCTGGATACTTGCCCAGCAAATGAATCGGTTGAGTCAAGACGGCTGTCCCAATAATAAACCAAAAATACCCTTAACTAATTTTATAGTTAGAAATGGAAGTGGGCAAATCCAGCTATTTTTCCTGAAAGTGATAGAATTTATGATTATGAATATGGACAGGAGAAAAGCAGATTGTACAAAGGGAATTTTATTGCAGCCATATGGCTGATCGGACTGCTGATTATCTTTCTGCTTGATATTTTCTGGCCGGGGATTTTTGTTGTGACAGCTATCAGTTTTGTTGCCAGGAAATTCCTGCCAGCAATCCTCGAGGAAAACGCGCCTGAAGCCACTCAATTATCCACAGAAAAATAAAAGGAAATTGTTCCCCTAAAAAATATTCCCCCCGTTTTGCAAATTAAATGACAAACCAAAATTTAAGCATAACATCTTACACGCTGATCGGAATTGAGGGATGGTTTTCCGGGGAAACTTTCCATACCTCGGGTGATAATACACTCATTGGCAGGAGTCCTGGATGCCAGATCCAGATCGAAGATCCAGCGGTTTCAAAACAACACGCTCGATTGTATACTTCAGAAGGTAAATGGTTTATTGAAGACTTAAACTCTTCCAATGGGACTTATCTCAATTCGCATTCCATCCAGAAACCCAAAAGTTTAAAACCTAACGATGTAATAAGGGTCGGGACTCATTCTTTCCGCTTTTTCCCTGGACCGCCAGAATCTATCCCTACACCGGTCAAGAGGTTATTTAATAAATGGGTCCGTTTAATTGCAGTTGGATTGATGTTGCTCGGTTTGGCTGGATTAATCATGATGTTTATCAACCTTCTGCGCTGAACCGGTTATCCAAGTGCCAGGCTGGATTCACCAAAAACATATTTACGCCTGGTGGGTGATAATGTTCCTCCCAGGACCATGTGAGTACACGAACGTGTCAATATAAAACCATTCTGTTCCAAAATATTTTATGCCAATATCATTACAGGCAGGAATGAGTATGGCTGGTGCTTCAGTGAATTTCAATCGTAACGCTTCTGCCAGCAACCGGCGGGCAGAATAGTCATCCAGAGCCAGCCAGGGACCAATATGATTATCCCTGCAAACGACATATCCGGTTAATTCATCCTTTTGACTGGTAGTTAGGAAACTTCTTCCAGGGAAATCCCTGAAATACCTCTGGAGGATTCTCCCCCGATCGGCTCCGAAAATTCCTGAGTCAAATTCAGCCAATGATAAAGACCATTTTGCTTTATGATCCCCCGCTAATTCTTCAAAAACAGAACCATTTTCTTCCCCGGAATATTGGTACCTTAAGGTAACATCCACCGGGAAAAATCCCAGCCTGGTATAAAGCGCTTCACCTGCCGGTGTGGCTTCCAGAATCACCCGGGGACATCCGCGTTGATCGACCCAGTGCAGAATTGCCCGCATTAATTCCGAGCCGATTCCTTTTCGTTGTAGATCCGGGCGGACAACCATCATACCAATTGACGCAAAAGGTCCGTAGTCAACCGCTCCCACCATTCCGGCCAGTTCCCCATCCAAATCGGCCAGAAGCCAGCCGCCAGGCTGGAAAGATAAGAATCTCGCTAATTCTTCCACCCGGCTCTGAGGAGAATTAAATGCCAACCGGGCAATTTCGTCAGCGCCGTAAATATCATTAATTTCCATTTGCCTGATATTTAATGCCATGAAATATCCCGTTTGATCAGATAGTTTCTGTTGATGAAAAATTTGATACCCGCTAATTGGGAGGAGAGTTGTTTATTAACCATTTATTCTGGATGACCGGGAGCGTAATTTTTAATAACACTTTTTTTAGTCATTATAAAACTTCCCAAAAGAATAAGGAACGATCATTTATAATAAAGAATATCATTGATGATGTCTTGATCGGATCTATTCGGCCTTGATTCGAGTGTTGACATCAAAATGCTAATTTTTTCATCACACATATTATTAGGAGAACGGATTGAGTAATAGTAATCACAGGGAATATTTCGATTATCTGGATGAGTGGAAGGAAGCCCTTCCTGAAGTAATAATATCCAAAATTGTAAGCCAGCCTGAAAAAACAGCCGTTATTATTGTCGATGTTACCAACGGTTTTTGTTCTTTCGGTCCTCTCTCCAGTAAAAGGGTAGGCAGGATTGTTGATCCAATTGTTGACCTTCTAAAAATATGCTGGGACACTGGAATCCGGTCTTATCTTCTCCCTCAAGATACACATGATCCACAGGCTGAGGAATTCAGTGAATTTCCACCACACTGTATTAGAGGTACCCCGGAGGCTGATACTGTGGATCAAATTCGGGAACTCCCGTTTTTTGGTCAGATGATCCTGTTTGAAAAGAATTCGATCAATTCGGGAATAAATCCCGGAGTAAATGATTGGTTGAATTCCCATCTTGAAATCGATACCTATATCCTGGTGGGCGATTGCACGGATCTTTGCATTTACCAGCTCGCCACATACTTGAAAGCCGGTGCCAATGAACAACAAATCAACCGGAGGGTAATAATCCCAGAAAACTGTGTGGATACCTACGATATGCCGGTAAAAATTGCCCGGGAGTTGGGTGGTTTTCCACACCACGCAGATGTTTTACATGTTATTTTCCTCAATCATATGGCGTTAAATGGCATTGAAATCTACCGGAAAATCACCGCCTGATAAAATGATTAATCGTTTTCTGATTGTTCTTGGAGGAAATACCCTTTTTGGATGCCCGGGGTTGGGGACTGAAATCTGTAGAAGAATGACTGGTTGTTAACGAAATGGTCCAATATTCTTTATATCCAGCGGCTTCTTTATCCGTTGCAGAAATCACCCGATACATCAGCAATGTAATTGAGGGAGATGAAATATTAAGCGATATCTCCGTAATAGGAGAGGTATCGAATCTGTCCAAACCCGGGTCCGGGCATATTTACTTTACATTAAAAGATTCGATCGCCTCATTGCGGTGTGTAATCTGGAAACCAAACGCAGCACAACTAACGGTTTCGCTGCAGGATGGCATCTCCCTGCAAGTCCATGGGTATATTGGAGTTTATGAACGCAGCGGCCAATACCAGTTATATGCCGATACGATTCGACCCGCAGGGGAAGGATTTCTTTACCAGGAATTCCTGAGGCTAAAAGCACGCCTGGAGGCTGAAGGATTGTTTGACCCGGGTCGCAAAAGATCCCTCCCGCCAATCCCCCGAAAAATAGGAATTGTCACCTCACCTACCGGAGCAGCCCTGCAGGATATTCTCAACACCCTTTCCCGGAGATTCACACTGGCAGAATTGGTGGTTGCGCCCTGCCAGGTTCAGGGGGAAGAAGCAGCCCGCCAAATAATTGCCGCCATCCAAACCCTTAATCAGATAGAGGAACCCGATTTAATCATCGTGGCACGCGGCGGCGGTTCTCTAGAAGATTTATTTGCCTTTAATGATGAAGGCGTTGTCAGGGCAATTGTTCAATCCCGGGTTCCTATTATTACTGGAATCGGCCACGAAACCGATTTTACCCTGGCAGATTTTGCTGCGGATGTGCGCGCCCCAACTCCAACCGGCGCGGCTATTGCAGCCACTCCCGATTCAACAGAGCTGGCAGCCAGCCTTTTAAGTTTAAAAGACCGGCTGCAGAGAACTTTCCAGGTCCAGCTGATGGATTTGGACCGCCAATTGGGAAATATTCAAAATGGATTAGAAAGAGGCTCGCCACACCGAAGAATTGAAAACGATCGCCAGAGATTGGATGAGATGAATGAATACCTCCTCCGTTCAATAACCTATAATACCGGATTGCTGCGGGTCAAATTAGAAGGCCTGGTTGCCAATTTATCGTCATTAAATCCCTATTCGGTTTTAAAGAGAGGGTATGCAATTGTGAGTACACCTTCCGGGAAGATAATCAGCAGCGTTAAACAGGTATCGGTGAAAGAAAAATTCCAGGTCAGGGTATCGGATGGTTCTTTTGGGGCTGTGGTGCAGGATGATATTATTCAGAAATTAATACAAGAAGGTAAAACGCATGACTAAAAATCGATTGGATATAGAAAATCTAAATTATGAAAAGGCCTTAAAGGAACTCGAAGAAATTGTGGGTAGATTGGAGAATGATCAAATTTCTTTGGAAGAATCCATGCAGCTTTTTGAGCGCGGCCAGGCATTGAGCAATCACTGCTCCAAATTATTAGAAAATGCAGAACTCAAACTTCGTTCAATCCAATCGAAACCAGGACCATTGATTAAAGACGAGGAGTCCAAAAAGTATGATTAGTCAGCTTCTCGAAAATCCGATGCTGATTTCAGGCCTTGCTGCATTGTGGTTTGCCCAGTTTATCAAAATCCCCATCTGGTTTTTGGTTACCGGCAGCTGGGATTGGCATCTGTTGTTTAATCCAGGAGGGATGCCCAGTTCCCATGCTGCGCTGGTTTGTGCAACGACATTGTCTATCGGGATGTATGAAGGATTTAATACAGGCACATTTGCAATTGCATTTGCCATTTCATCGGTTGTGCTGTACGATGCGGCCGGGGTACGGAGACAGGCTGGTTATCACGCACAAAAAATTAATATGCTGATTGATGAACTTCTCAGCGGACATCCCGTTTCTCAAGAAACCTTGAAAGAAGTCATTGGTCATACTCCCCGCCAGGTAATTGTAGGAGCAGTGATGGGTTTGATGATTGGCTGGATAGTCACGTTTTTTTGGTAACCCCGTTCCTGGATTTGAATTCCAACCTAATACCCAAGATCTGAAAGGATTTCTTTTTCGGTGACGGGAATTTACCTGATTCCCCAGCATCTCCTGCCAAAATTGATCATCATACCGGCGGGAACGAACCGGAATTGGCATAGGTACCCCCCAGCCAATTAATAATACTTCTTCTTTTGCCTGCAGCCGGGATAGCATGCCGCGCAAAGCGTCTTTTTCTGCCAGCCCTGAGAGCACAGACTGGATATCAGAGTCATCTCCAAGCCAGCCAGAGATACGTGTTCCCAATTGAGACATTACCTCATCATAAATTTGTGATGGACGCTGGTCGATAATAAGTAATGTAACATAATATTTCCGCATTTCCCGAGCAATCATCGAAAATGTGGTTTGAGATGCCATTTCTCGGTTTAGAATTTTATGGGCTTCTTCAACTGCAATCACCAGCGGCCTGGGTTCAAGTTGTTTTTTAGAACGGTACTGGTTTGTCCTCTCTTCCCAGCGGCTTCGGATTCGGCGGGTGAGTAAATTGGTTACCAGGAGGTAATCCAAATCGGACTCATACTCACCAAAGGAGAGGATTACATGCCTTCCGGCATCCAGGGTTTTGATAATTTCCTCGAGAGTATCCGCAGCAGGATTTTCCGCAATATATGGACGATTGAAAACCCGGTTTAATTTACTGTGCAAGCCTTCAGCAGCAGCTGGATGAATCCCATTTTCATATGCCCAGGCAGCTACACTATCAGGTGCCGGAATGGTCCTGCCGTTCTCGTCCTGAATAGTAGCCCCGTGTTTTAATTTCTTAAATTGGGTGAACCAGGTCTCTTTGGAAAAGGATTTTACCAGCGCATCCAGTGTACCTGGAGTAGTCTCTTTAAGGTTCAATTCGCGGGTGAGAAGTTCGATGTCTTCAGGCTGGATATCCTTCTCCCCCAACTCAAGATGGAAGTCCGGATTCTGCCCGCGAATGGTTGATCCCCGTCCAAGTGCGACCACTCTAACTTTACTTAAAAATTTTGTCCTCAAACCAGGTATGGCTTTGTTGCTATCCGATTCAGTATCATCAAATCCATACTCATTGTGCATATCAAACAACATGACAGATGCCTTGTTGTATCGGATGAGTCCGGAAAGGATAATCCGGGTAAGGAAGGATTTTCCGGTACCGGTTGCTCCAAAGATGCCCGAAGAACGCTGGACAAACTTGTCCAGGTCAATACACACCGCATGACCCTGCTCACGGGTATAACCAATAATGAATTTGCCACTATCCTGCGGATTACCAAATATTTCAGCCACATCCTGTGCCTGGGCCATCCTCACATTCGCATGGTGGGAAGGGACAGATTTGACTGGCAAAATTCCGCGGCCAGGCTGAGATATATCCGATTCGAATCCAGCCTTCAACATTAGCGCCGGCAATACAACCAGGTTCGTATACAATGTCTGACCATGCAGCATTTCAGCAATCCCTTTTGGGAATCTTTGTTCACTCTGTTCATCGGCAAAGCGGGGATCAGTAGAACCCAGCTGCAGATCAGTTACCAGACCGTAAAACAACCATTCTCCACTTTCGATGACTACAAAACCTCCCTCCTGGACCTGCTGGGGAGGAATGGTCAAACGAACCTGCAAATTTTCCTTTAGGCCGCCACCCACAATATACCCAATGGAAGCGGGGGAATGATCACTTAATTCACTCATATAACTCACCTTATCATCCAGATACTTTTAATAGGATCAATATTCGTTATCAAACAAACGTGTGTCTGTGATTGCTCCAAGAACATCCATCAAGAGCGGATAATCATCCCGCAGCAGTGTGATAATTTCTTTGCTGGCAGAATTTAACCAGTCCGGATTTCCTAATGAATGATGGGCTTGTGAAACTTGCCTCAGGTGGGCGGCAAACACATCCGCCACCGGGATTTCCTCAGCGCGTAGTATATGGCGAAAATATCCAAACGCGGATATCGGGGTAAATCGGATGAGGTCTTCATCCGAACACAGAAAAATTTTATCCAGCGTTAATGGTGGTCTGGGTGGAAGCATGTGGCTGATTTTTCCATCCTGCTCGTAACCGGCAAATAGAACGCTGATTTCTAGCGGAACATTGCGGTTTATCCGGTTATCAAGGATCACCTCATCACTGACTGAATCAGCAGTCACAAGCTGGCGAACCAATCCGTCATCATCGATGTGAATATCATAAATAATCCCGTAAATGGAAACATCTCCATCCCCAGCCGGAGGTATGAGCACCAATCCCCCAAATGAAGGGGCTGAAATATCAAGACACGCGGCAGCCCACTACGCAGCCTCTTGTTCCAGAACGAAGCAAACGTCCAATCTCAATATGATTCATAAACCTACCCTCTTGCGTGTTGACTCCAGGTTTTTATTCAGTTGTTTGGAAGATCCCCCGCCCACGGGATTACCCATACGGCGGTATTCATCTGCAATTAAATGGATCAACTCTTCCTTATCACCACGTTTAACCAGGGCAATCTCATGGGCGCGGTGCAGCACATACGGATACGGCTGTCCGCCCATCATGCTGCATTGGTTCACAAGTAAAGCCTGTAGACTATTCAGAATTACCGGATTTCCACTAACCCAGGCAGGAATTTCTACCCTGGCGAGGTTGGGGTGATTCATCCTGCCGACATTCAAATAAAAGAAATGAATGGCCAGTTCCTCCTTAAAATGAATTGTTGATGGTGACTGGATCCTGAAAATAGCCGACCGGGTTCCAGGCTCCAGGATTTCAGCAAATAATTCAGCGTCAGACAGAGATAAAAAAGGCCGATTTCGGCCGGCAAGGTGGATATTTTCCATTCCAAGCTGAGTCAATTCCAGCAGGCGGACGACTAAATCGGAGCGCGGTTTGTCCACATAGCCCGCTGATGCAATTTCTTTCCGGGCAAGCTGGTGCAATACTTCCAGATATTTCCTAAGATTATTCTGATACACATCAGACGCTCGGGGTTCCCTAAAAAGCTCCAGCGGGCCATCCGTCAGGGCCACTACAGGTAAATTCTCCTGGTCTGCGAGCCTCGCCAGGAATTCTCGCTCTTGATAATCCCGTTTTAGGGCGATCACTTCTTCCCCAACCGAATTCCCCTGCGAATCATATAGTGCATCCCCAAATAGAAGCTGGCTCTCCCGAATTTCTACCGGGCCCTGGTTTTTTCCGGGTTCAAAACGGATGGCACCAACGTTAACCAATCCGAAATCAAATGGATCGTTGCGATCAGGAAAGATTTGCGATCCATCCGCAGCAAGAAGAACCACACCTTCAGGCAAATGGGTGGAAATCAAGCAAAAATCCAACGGTTCATCACCTGGTACAGCACAACGCAAATTGCCATTGCTGGATTTTGCCTTCTCCACCAGGTTTTTCAGCTCTTCTAATTTATTTACATGGTTCCTGAAGATTGCCAGAGCATCATTTTTGAGCTTCTTTTTACGCTCTCTCTGATCTTGATCCCATTCAGCCATGGTTTTAATCTGGCTGCGGATTGATTGGTAATCTATTGGCATGCCAACGCCTCATTTGATCGATAATGGATTTGAAAAAACGGTATTTTAAAAACTCTAACAATAATTTTGGGGCTGTTGAAAAACAGGCAGCAGTTCATTTAATCCAAAAATCACTCGCAATGATTTAAATTGATTCCCTGAGATTGTATAGGCTAGTTAACAAAGCGGTATTTCACCAACGTCCATACCGCCATTAAGGAATCCGAAAGGCGGATCTTTTTTTCCGGAGAGGAACTGCGGGGATTAAGAGGGATTGGAATGTCCAGAATTTGAATCTTCTTCTTTAGTATTTTTGCGGTGAACTCCGGGTCAAACTCAAAACCCATGGCATTAAAGGTAATCCCATTACATACTTCGGGACGAAAGACTTTATAACCTGTCACAACATCTTTCAAGATATCGTTATAGAGCATATTGGCAATAAATGTGATCCATTTAATAGCAAAATAATTCCCATTCAGGGCTGGCAGATGCCAGCCGCTTTGGTAGCGGGAACCAAAAACGACATCCAGCTTGCCTTTTTCAAATGGTTGTAATAATGCCGCATAATCACCGGGATGATAATCCCGGCCTGGATCCTGGATGATGACCACATCGCCACTCGCAGCATCTATACCAGTACGAACAGCAGTGCCCTTTCCCCTGTTACCATCATGCAGAATTACCTTTATACTATTTTCACCACTCATTTTCTGGATTACCTGCTGCGTGCCATCCGTTGATCCATCATCCACAATGATTATTTCGGTGACCAGCCCGGTCGCTAACACTTTGCTTACAAGCTCCTGGACAGGATGAATTTCATTGAAAACAGGGATTATGACAGTGACATTCATGGCTAACATTATATGCGAACGGTATAGTAACCGCAAGCAGAGCGCTTATTCCTGGGATTCGATGTTATTTCACGAAGGTCTCTTTCTGGTATACTTTTGGTTTAAGGAGAAAATTGGATATGGCAGAAAATAAGATTGACCTGGATCCTGTCTCACACATCACAATTGATGCGATTGGTAAACCCGGCAAACGAATTTTTTATATTCAGGCTCAGCAGGACTTTCAGGTAATCACCTTACTGGTTGAAAAAGTGCAGATCCAAACCCTTGCTATTGGGGTTGAGGAATTTCTTAAAGAGATTCACCAGCGCTTTGAAGAACTTCCCGGAACCAGCGGCGATTACGAAGAAGAAAAAATGCATTTACACCCCCCGGTTGATCCACTTTTCAGGGTCAGCGAATTCGGCCTGGCGTATGATTCATCCCGGGATGTAGTTATCCTGGTTGCAAGGGAGTCTGCAATAGATGAGCAAAACGAAGAGAATGGAGGGGTCATTCAATTCTGGTGCACCCGTTCGCAGATCCATGCTTTGGCCAGGTGGGGTCTTGAAATATCAACCAGGGGCAGACCATTATGCCCCCAGTGCCGTGAACCCATGGATCCTGAAGGACATTTTTGCCCAAAGAAAAATGGGCATAAACCATAGGCCAATTTCTTAATTCCAAAAATGACGATTGAATTGGATAATCAAACCATCCTCCAGGCCCTGCAGATTGGAAATATTAAACTGCAGGGACAGTTTATTAATAGCTCAAACTACACTTTTTTGGGAAATTTAGAATATCAATCTGCAATTATTCCTGTTGTTTATAAACCTACCCGCGGCGAAAGGCCATTATGGGATTTTCCAACGGGGACACTGGCAAAAAGGGAAGTGGCAGCATATGTTGTGAGTGAAACATTAGGATGGAACCTGGTTCCACCCACTGTTTTAAGATCTGTCGCCAGCCTTGGGGAGGGTTCAGTCCAGCAGTATATTGATCACAACCCGGAGGATCACTATTTTAATTTTTCGCAGGACGAGCGTCAGCGTTTAAGAAAAGTCGTCCTGTTCGACGCATTAATAAACAATGCTGACCGAAAAGCCAGCCATATCTTTCACGGAGAAGATAACCAAATCTGGCTTATTGACCACGGCATCTGTTTCCATTGTGAGGATAAACTGAGAACTGTTGTCTGGGATTTCAGCGGAGAATCAATCCCCCAGGAGGATTTATTAACACTGCAGAGTCTCCTCGAAGGAAAGAAACTGCTTCCTATGTTGAATGAAAAACTGCTGGCTTATTTATCACCCGGAGAGATTAAAGCACTAACATCCCGGGCAATTCACCTCCTGAATACAGGTTATTTTCCAACACCCAGTGAAGAGTACCGGCCATATCCCTGGCCGCCGGTGTGATTAAATCCCTGTATCCAGAACCCGGCTTATAGGAAATACAAACATGCAAGAAAAAAAACTCGTATTGATCGGATTCGGTAATGTTGGCCAGGCTTTTCTCAGGCTGCTTCTAGATAAACAACAGTATCTTCAAGAAAAGTATGGGTACAAATTTCTGGTAACTGGAATAGCCACCGGCCGTCATGGATTTGCTGTAGATTCCCGCGGGATTAATACCGACCGGATTCTGCAAATCACAGCGAATAATGAGTCTTTATCAACGTTAAATACCGCCGGTGAGATAAATTCAACCCATAAATTGTTGGAAAGAATACAGGCAGATTTTGTTTTTGAGAACACACCTGTGAATCATATTAACGGCCAGCCAGCAATTGATACCATCACCAAATCACTTCAAAAAGGCATGCACGTAATCACCGCTAACAAAGGGCCGGTTGCTTATGGGCATGCCCAACTGACTCAACTGGCGCTTGATCAGAAGGTTCATTTTTTATTTGAATCCACCGTGATGGATGGTGCTCCCATATTTTCTTTGTTCCGCAGTGCCCTGCCAGGCATCAAATTGAAAGGATTTTCCGGCATCCTGAATTCCTGCACAAATCTTCTGATTGAACGCATGGAAAATGGGGAAAGCCTGGAGGAAGCCACCCAATTTGCCCGTTCCATCGGAATTGTGGAAACGGATCCCTCCGCAGATATCGATGGTCTGGATGCCGCCATCAAGGTTTCCATCCTTTGCCAGGTGTTGTTAAATTTACCCATTCTCCCCGGTGAAGTTACAAGGCAGGGTATCCGAAACATAAGCCAGGAAGATATTAAGTCCGCCAGGAATGAGGGAAAAAAGTGGAAACTGATATGCAATGCCGGAAAACAAGGAGAAATTTTCCATGCCAGTGTGACTCCAGAAAAAGTATCCCCTGATACTCCATTGTACGGCGTATCGGGAACCAGCAGTGCCATTAATTTCGAGACTGATGTCCTTCCGGGTTTAGGAGTGATTGAAACCAATCCCGGACCACAAACCACTGCATATGGTTTACTTGCTGACTTGTTGTATGCACTCAATAATCCCATCCGGCAATAAAAAACCTGCCGGATTGTCCATGAATGATCTGAACTTTCAGGAGATTAAACTTGGAAGAAATTCCCCATCAATGCTACCTTTCCTTAGGCTCCAACCTGGGCAACCGGTTGGCGTATTTCAACCAGGCAAAACATCTTCTTGCACCGGCTGTTCATATCGATTGTGAATCCAGCATCTATGAGACTGAGCCATGGGGATATCTCGACCAGCCGAAATTTCTAAATCAGGTAATTCGGGTAACAACCAGGTTAAATCCACATGAACTGCTGATGCACAACAAAGAAATTGAAAGAAAACTGGGCAGGGAAAAGATCATCCTGTACGGGCCGCGCATCATTGACCTGGATATCCTATTTTTTGACCATGAAGTTGTCTGCTTGCCCGACCTTACCATACCTCACCCTGTAATGGCAGAACGCGCCTTCATCCTTGTTCCGCTGGCAGAAATCGCTGCGGATTTTTCTCACCCCATCCTGAAAATTACTGTTTCTGAAATGTTATCTAGGCTGGACCAAAGCAGCGTAAAAAAATATCAAGGTCAAACCGGGGTTGAATGATATGCCGGATTATCCCTTCCCGCTGAAATGGGGCTCTAAAACCTATGTGATGGGCATTCTAAACATCACAGCAGACAGCTTTTCAGGCGATGGACTTCTCAAAATTGGATACTCGGAAGCGGCGATCCGAGAACAAGCCAGATCATTTATCCAGGCCGGGGTGGATATCCTTGATATCGGCGGGGAAAGCACCCGACCGGGCGCTGAAACCGTCCATGAAGATGTGGAAATGGAACGCGTTCTGCCGGTAATCCAGGCTATACGCAGGGATTACCCGGATATCATCCTTTCAATTGATACCTATAAATCCAGAGTCGCAAGGGAGGCAATTGCCGCAGGAGCAAATTGGATCAATGATGTCTGGGGGTTAAAAGGGGATCCACTCATGGCATCCACTGCTGCGGAATTAAAGGTGCCAATAATCCTGATGCATAACCGCAGCAAGCCTGCTGATGTCCAATTACAAAAAAATTTAGGGGGCAGATATATCGGGGTAGAATATACCAATTTAATAGACAATATAAAAACCGAACTCATGGATTGTGTTACATTTGGATTGAAAGCCGGTATTGAGATACAAAAAATCATCCTGGATCCGGGGATTGGGTTCGGAAAAACGGTTGAGCAAAACCTGGAGATAATAAACCGGCTTAATGAAATTAGATCCCTTGGTTTTCCAATCCTACTTGGCACCTCAAGGAAATCCTTTATCGGTTATACCTTGAACCTTCCACCCGATGCCAGGCTTGAAGGCACTGCTGCAACTGTAGCAATTGGGATTTCTAAAGGGGCTGATATCATCCGCGTACATGATGTGCCTGAAATGGTGCGCGTTGCGAGAATGGCAGATGCAATCGTAAGGGGATAATCCTTTACTTTTGGATACAAGGTGAAATTGTGGATACCGGGAAAAAAAATATTCTTGCTCGAATTTATTTCTGGATAAACCAGCATCACCTTGGCATCGTCATTTTATTCATACTTTGCTTCTTGATAAGTGGGATCGTAACGCTGCAAAATTTTGGCATCTCCTGGGATGAAGGCCTCGGAGATTTCTTTTTTGGAGAACGATACCTGTTCTACCTGACCACATTCCAGGACAAATATCTGGATTTCAATGCCGATCTTTCCCGTTTGAAAGATTTACCCCTTGCGCTCTTTCAATCCCCATTCCGTGTTTATCCCTACGAATTTCCATCTTTTGCAGCCATCTTATCCGCTGCCAGTATGCATCTTTTTGGGTACACACTGGAGTGGTTGGATCCTGTGGACGCTTTCCACCTTTTTTCAGTTGTGATCACTTCAATATTTCTCTATACCCTCTACGCATTCTTCTCCAAACGCACCGGCAGGTTATCCGCTTTCCTGGCTGTCGTTTTCCTTGCCACCTTTCCCAGGTTATGGGGCGATATGCATTTCAACCCCAAGGATATCCCTGTTACTGTTTTCATTGGTTTTGTTATCATGGCCTACCTTAGCTGGTATGAACGCCCAAGAATAATCCAGGCTCTCCTGACAGGTTTCCTCTTCGGTTGCGCAGTAGCTATTAAAGCAAATGCTGCCTTTACACCCATCATTCTTTTACTTGGTATCTGGCCCTGGAATCTGAAGAGTGAGACCTGGAAATCCAACCTGGACCACTTGTTCCGGCTCTTTCACCATTATGCCATCATGGGATTGACTGCCCTCACCGTGTATTTCTTTTCCTGGCCTTATCTGTACGGCGAACCCCTGCGGGTCCTTGACCATGTGCGTTACATCTCAACCCAGGGTGGACGAACCGGTAATCCCGGCTGGAATTGGACTCCTCTGCAGCAGGTGATTACTACCATGCCGGAAGTGATGCTTTTATTCCTGCTTGCCGGCATAATCATCATCATCCATCGACTGCTGCAAAAAGACCAAACCGTTTTCAGGCTATGGCTGGCCTGGTTGATGGTTCCCATTATCCGAATCTCTCTTCCCGGCATGATCAACTTTGGGGGTATCCGCCATTTCCTGGAGTTCATCCCGGCAGCCGCACTTATAGCCGGTTACGGTGCAGCCAGATTAATCGACATCTTTTCCAAAGGTGAATCTGGAAAGAAGCTTCTGCTCGCCTTTTGTGCTGCATTTATGATCTTCGCTAATGTTACCTGGATCACAATGCGCTTCCACCCTTACCAATATATCTATTACAACAGCCTGGTAGGTGGCTTACCCGGTGCTGCAGAACGATTTGGCATATCTGAAGCTACCGATTACTGGGCCGTCAGCTACCGCCAGGGTTTAAATTGGCTCAACGACCACACGATCGGAAAAATCAATCTGTATGTCCCTATTGCGGATTGGCTGGTCAGGATCCCCCGGAAAATATGGCTCCGCCCTGGCATCGAGTTAATCGACAAGGCTCAAGCTGGTGACATGCTCGAACAGCAGCTGCCTTTTTATGTTATGATCGTGAACAATCCCTTTTTTTACGATGAAATTTCTGAATATGCCGTGGAAAAAGTTAAGCCGGCCTACCAAATTACTGTGGATGGATCCCCCATCCTCAACATTTACCACATGAAAACTTCAGGTAATTAAGCATGGCCACCGTGGTCATTTTCTGGCTCTATACAACCATCATTATTTGGCTGTATGGATGGTTTACCATCCGGCTGATCCAGCAGTTTACTTCCAACAGGTGGGAAAAACAGGTTGATTTTACAATGCAGTGGATGGTCGGCCTTGGTGTTGTTACTTCCCTGGCAAACTACCTGTCACTGATTATGAAGCTTGGGCTGGCAGCCAATGCCCTCATTCTGGCGGGTGCCGTCTGTATACTGGGTTGGATGATCTATAAAAAGGAGTTGCCCCGCCCGGCAATTCCTGAAAAAATACCATTCCTCGCATTTATCCTGATTACAGTGATAACTATCACTGTTTTGGAAAAAGCGACCCAACCGGTAGCGAATTCTGATACCGGGCTGTACCACGCCCAGGCAATCCGCTGGATGGAAATTTATAAAATTGTTCCCGGCTTGGGTTCCTTGCATACCCGCTTCGCCTTTAATTCTGCCTGGCTGACGCTCAATGCTATTTTTAGTTTTTCCTTCCTTGGATTGCGGTCGCTTCATCTGGTAAGCAGCCTGATATTCTTAATTTTTCAGATATATCTTTTCGGGGCGATCCCCCGCATCCTGAAACGGGATTATCGGCTCAGCAATATATTAAAAGTATGCATGATACCGATTTCGTTTTATGTAATCATTTCCCAGATATCCTCACCTGGTACTGATTTACCCTCTGCGATCCTGCTCTGGTATACCCTTCTGGAATGTGTGGCTCTTTCCGAAGACGGCACGCCAATTCCAATTTCTCACCTTATCCTTCTGTCACTGATTGCGATTTTTGCCGTAACGATAAAACTCTCGGTTTTTCCGCTGCTGCTGGTAGCCGTTTATGCCACGTACCGCCTGTTACAGTCCCGGAATTGGAAATTGTTTGCTGGTCTCGTCACCCTGGGCGCATTTATTGTTACCCCATGGATGATTAGAAGTGTCTACCTTTCCGGATACCTTTTCTATCCCTACGCGGAAATCGATCTTTTTAATTCGGATTGGAAAATCCCGGCAGAACGTGTGCAGGAAGACATCGATGCCATCCGTGCCTGGGAATTAATCCCGGGCCAGGATACCGCCACCACGCTCGCTATGACATTTGGTGAGTGGTTTCCTTTGTGGATTGCCCGTCACACACCGAACCAGCTGGCTGTACTTCTTGTGATTGTGATTTTCCCCTTAATAACATTGTTCTTAAGTTTATGGAAAAATGAAACAGGAGAATTAATCAGGGAACACCTCATAAGGCAATGGCTGGCGTACCTGACCGCTTTTTCGGGTGTGTTTTTCTGGTTCAGCTCTGCGCCCAAATACAGGTATGGGTATGGTTTTCTGATGATCGCCTTTTTGCTCGCTTTGTCCCCATTGTTTGTAATCACCAGGGGATTTCTCGAGAAGCAGTCCGCCAGACTTCCGGCCGCAGTGGTCACTCTATTGATTGCATTCCAGCTGATGGTGCTCGGCCAATCCTTTCAAAAAGAGACTCTTATGAGCCGGCTGCTTCTCCCCACGGATTACATTACCCTGTCCACCGCCCCATGTAAGATTCAGGGATACTCCTTATGGTGCGCCGAATGGTATGACGAGTGCTGGTATGAACCTTTTCCATGCATCCCAAAGGTAGATCCCCGTGTAGAAATGAGGTCTGGCGCTCTTCAGGATGGTTTCAGGTATAAAACCGACTAGTACATCCCGGGTTTCAATGGATGACTATTTGTTATTCACGCAGTCGCAGAGACCGGGCATAATTGGTAATAATTTCATCCAAAATATTTCGGTCAACCACGGGAGATGTAGTGCAATCATCCTGACATAAAGCGTATTGAAGGAGTGACAGCATTTGTGTTGTCTTAAGGCGGGAAAAACATCATCATGCCTGTGTAATCCTCAATCACCCGGTCACTTTGTGGACAACTTCACCAGGTAATATGGGGGTTTTTTATCATACGGGAAGATAAATATTTTATCGATGCCCTTTTTCTTTATGGAATCGGGGAGGTCTCCCACTTTTAGCATGCCTTCATCCTGTGGTGTTAATGAGTAGCTCAGCCAAAGCGGGTCTTTGCCATCCCTGCTTAATACAATGTCAAAATTTCCCTCCCCTACCATTTCAATCGAAATTTCTTCCGGATAAACCAGGTGATCAAAAACAAGCAGGATGCCGCGCTCATCCCAGCTTAATCGGCTGACCAGTCTTGTTGCAGCCAGATACGCCACAGTTAACCTTGGTTGACTTCGGGTAGCGATAGGTGTCAAAGTCGATCAGATGGTCATATGCGCCGGTATTCATCTTCCAGATTTCTAACAGTCTCTCCATGGAAAAAGTGCTGCCTTGGGTAATAATTTTCAGGTGGTCATAATACTCAGACAGTTTCTTATCACTAATCAGGTTTTGATCATTTTTGCTTTTAAGGGTTTGCACATACCCGTCCGGGACAATCCGTGTATAATGCCCCGGGCGCCAATCCTTGCCACGGTTGTAGGGGGGCAGCCTGGCAATCAGTGCATCCCCCAGCCCATAATGATCAACAACGTGCACTTGGGGACCGGCGTAATATCCAAAAAAACCAATGCCTGCGTACTCTATCACCTGTTCCGGGTCATTTTTCCTGACAGAAATCCCCTTTAACCCCCAACGATGTGTAACCTTGGTGTTTAAGCGGTGTTTACGAAAAAGCCGTGTGTCTGCAGAGTAATAAAGACGCTCATCAGTGATCGTATGATAATCCAATTGCATTTCCCGTTACCGAAGGTTCAAGCAAGAAAACAGGCATCGGGGACAACAGACCCAATAAAACCATTCCGGCAATCCCTGCCAGTACATAGGCGGTTTTTATCCCCGAATAATCCACTTGTGAGAGAATTACAGCGGCGATTAATAATGGCGCAGTAAAGAACCTGCCACCCATAAAATCTCCCCCCAGGGAAATGATGTAAATAAAATACAATAAAATCGAAATTACCAGGGGATATAAGGAACGTTCTTTCTTCCATAAAACACCCAGGATGATCAGCAGGATAATCACCAGAGTGATCGGATCATTTTTGAGGGACTGGATAAAGTACCACTTAGCCTGAATGAGGACGTTGACCAATGGGATAACGCCATTAATTTTTGCATAGGCGGTGTTCGGAAAAGGGAATCCGTAATAGATGGTGGCAAATACCTCCCAGGCTAGAAACGGGAGCAGACCTGCAGCCATCCAAATTAACCCTTTGAACCATTGTTTTCTCTCCAGTTTAAAGAAATCATAGACCAGTGGCGGTATAAACATTAGTGCTGTGTCCATCCTGTTCAAAATTCCGAGCGAACTAACAAGTGAAAGGAAGAACAGCTTTCTAAGGCCACTTTCCATGCGAAAGTAAATCCAAAAAAAGATAACCAAAAGAAGATTCGTTAGCGGATTCTCCAGTCCGGAGGTTGAAAAATCCACGTAGGCATTAGAGAGTGTCAATACCAGGATGGCTATGATACCACCCAAGGCTGTTTTGGAAACTTTAAAGACCAGGATAACCATGGCAGCCAGGGAAACAAAAACGGAAAGGAAGATGCCAACCAGGTAGATATTGCGGAAGATATAATAAAAGCCAGTGAGGGTTAACATCCAGAGGGGATGAGTATAGGCCTGCACTCTTTCATTGGTGTTCCAGGTGAATCCATAACCATTGACGGCATTATCCACCGTGCGGAAAGTAATGTAGGCATCATCGCCTAACCAGGCACGCTGCAATACTACCCAAAGATACACGACGAGGATGATCATCGGCAGGACTACCTGATATTTCTTCCATTTTTCTTCGGTATTCATTTATTTTCCCATCCTAAATCATCTGTACGTGCCGTCTGAAATAATATACCCGTTAAAACTCATTGGATCTACCCCAACTGTCTGGATTGTCATGGTTAGTGGGTCAATTTAGTAAGATATTTTTGGCTCGTATAACATATGAATGAGATACACGTTTCATAAGCATTTGTCCCCTAATCTGAAACCGAATGGATGATGTTATTTACATTGTTATCCGACCGCAAGTCATTATCTAAAATTATTACTGTATGCAAATTATTTGTAGAAGGGGATTATAGCATTGTTGCGGGGGGACATAGAACGCGAAAAAGCAGAAATGGCGGTTTTGCTAACACTAGAAGATCTAACCAAATCCATGAACGAGGAATCGTTAAGTAATGGACATTATCATCGCGAGTTAATAGGGTGAGATTATCCTGGAGGATGGATTGTGATAGTCTATATGCAGTACAGCATCATAGCAGCAAGGTGACCAATCAATCCCGGGGACAGGGACCTCAAGGATTTTAATTTCACTGGGTCGGTCACAATTCCAAACACCCAGTTTTGGGCATTACTGGCAGTAGGAGCCCTCACAGCTGCTTCGATAAGTTGTTTAAGGGATTCTACCGCAATCGACTTTGGTTGAAACCGTCTCGTACTTTGCCGGGTTTGGATTGCCTCAAAGACTTCCATAATTCTCCTCCCCAGAAATAATGTTGATTGCAATTTTTAATAAAAACCATTTGGACATGACAAATTTATACTATAAGAATTGATACTTATTTTTAATTTCGGCTCTTATTTATAATCAAGCCAACTCATTCAACTGAAAAAATCCATTCTCTTAATAAATTCGGCCAGAAACCCATACATACACTCCAATATGAATCTCTTACATCATCAAGGTTGGGTTAGATAACCCAATTAATTCAAACTTGATTGCAAACTCCTAAATTATTACCTGCCAGCCGGATAAACTTTGATAAAATATAAGGAAATGTCAACCAACGTTGGCGGGACTCAGCCTTGATATTGAAAAAGAATCCATCCACACTCAATCGAGTGACAACCAATTATAAAATTCATTTTAGATCTATAACCTATTGCCGAGGGTAGCTATGAAAGAATATGACGTACTTGTTATCGGAGCAGGACCTGGCGGATATGTCTGTGCAATCCGCGCCTCACAACTTGGATTAAAAACAGCCATAGTTGACAAGCAATATTTGGGAGGCGTCTGTTTAAATGTGGGCTGCATCCCTTCCAAGGCTTTACTTAAAAATGCAGAGGTGGCCCACACTTTGAGGGAGAAAGGGAAGGAATTTGGTTTTTCCTTTGATAACCTGATGTTGGATTACAGCGCGGCTGTAAAGCGCAGCAGGCAGGTGTCCAACCGCCTTGTGAAAGGCGTCGGTTTCCTGATGAAAAAAAATAACATCGATGTCCACATGGGCGAGGCACACCTCCTTACCAGGGATACAGTGCGGATAAAGGACAGCAGCGGCCAGGAAAGTGAAATAAAAGCGAAAAATATTGTGATTGCCACTGGATCCACGCCTGCAGCCATCCCCGGCGTGGTGATTGACGGGGAAAAGATACTAACTTACCACGAAGCCATTTTACAGGAAAAAAGACCTGACTCGGTTGTTATTATCGGTGCCGGTGCCATTGGTGTAGAATTTGCCACCATTTGGAATTCCTATGGGACACAGGTGACCATTGTTGAGATGCTTCCCCGTGTGGTCCCGTTAGAAGATGAGGAGATCTCCACTGAACTGGCGAAAGCCCTATCCAGAAAAAAGATTGATATCCTTACAAACCATAAAGTCCTCTCCCTGAAGCCAACAGATAAGGGAATCTCGGTAGTCGTTTCCAGCGAAGGCGAAGAAAAAGTGCTGGAAGCAGAGCAGGCTCTTGTTGCAATAGGTTTCAAACCCAATACCAAGGATATAGGATTGGAACAAATCGGTGTGAAAATCTCTCAAAAGGGATTCGTTGAAATTGATGACGGTATGGCCACCAATGTTGAGGGAATTTATGCCATCGGCGATGTAACCGGAAAATTTCTCCTGGCACACATCGCTTCTGCTCAAGGCATTCTCTGCGCCGAAAATATTGCGGGAGTTGACTTCCATCCCCTTAATTACACGAATACCCCCCGGGCAACATACTGCCAGCCACAGGTGGCTTCCTTTGGTCTTACAGAAAAACAGGCCGTTGAAATGGGAAAGGAAATAAAGGTCGGACGATTCCCATTCCAGGCAAACGGCAAAGCATTGGGTCTGGGAGATTATGGCGGTTTTGTAAAAATTATCACCGATGCGCACTATGGTGAAATTCTTGGCGCACATATGATTGGACCGGAAGTCACTGAACTTCTCCCGGAACTTACTCTTGCACAAATGATGGAAATCACAACCGCGGAAATCGCCCGCAATGTGCACGCCCATCCCACACTCAGCGAAACATTGATGGAAGCTGCTCATGACGCTGAAGGACATGCCATTCAAATTTAGATTCACCTTTATAAACCTGGCCACCCCGCCCAATTCGGGCGGGGTTTTTTATTAGTCCCGGTAAATCCTTAAATTAGGTTAATGTGGAATAAAGGACATAAAGGAAGTTGATCTTTTGGATTATGCTATAATTTTTCACCAGAAAGGGACCCTATGTTACAGAATATTGTCCGTGTTTTGGGTGGAGACCCAAATAAAAAAGAAATCGAAAAGTATGCCTTAATATCTGAAGAAATTAATGGGTATGAAGCAGAATTCGAAAAACTCAACGATGAACAGCTGCGGGAGAAAACCGGAGAATTCCGTAATCGATTGGCTGATGGCGAAACCCTGGATGATATCCTTGCGGAAGCCTTCGCTGCGGTAAGAGAAGCAAGCAAGCGTACAATCGGCCTGCGTCATTATGACATCCAGATGGTCGGAGGCATTACCCTTCATAAAGGGAAAATCGCAGAAATGCGCACCGGTGAGGGGAAAACCCTGGTAGCTACGCTGCCACTGTACCTGAATGCCCTCAAGGGTCTGGGGGTACACCTTGTTACCGTAAATGATTACCTGGCCCGGCGCGATGCACGCTGGATGGCACCCATTTACAACGCATTGGGTATGTCGGTCGGTGTACTGCAGATGACAGCGCGGTCTGAAGAGTCACGCAGCGCATTTCTTGTGGATTTTGAAAAAATATCCAGCCTGGAAGACCAGCACCAGCTTCGCAGCGTACATCGCAGCCAGGCCTACCAGGCCGATATAACTTACGGGACCAACAGCGAATTTGGCTTTGATTATTTGCGGGACAATCTCACGATGCGCCTGAAAGACCGCGTCCAGAGAAAGCATTATTACGCAATTGTTGATGAAGTCGATAATATCTTAATCGATGAGGCGCGCACCCCGCTCATAATCTCCGGCCCCTCACAAGATGAATCCGAATGGTACAACAGGATGTCGCAGATAGTGCGCCAGCTCCAGCCTGAAGATTTTGAGATCAATGAGCGTGACCGCAACGTTACCCTATCTGAAATTGGCGAATCCCATGTAGAGGAATTGCTGCAGGAACCGCTGCGTGATCCGGAACGACCGGAAGACATAACCCCGGAACAGGCCCGTTTACTCGGACACCTTGAACAGGCATTAAGGGCCCAATTCCTTTTCAAAAGAAACAAGGATTATATCGTCCAATCCGGTAAAGTGATCATTGTGGATGAATTTACCGGCCGCCTGATGCCTGGCAGGCGTTGGTCGGAGGGGCTGCACCAGGCTGTCGAGGCGAAAGAAGGGGTGAAGGTCGAACCTGAAAATATTACCTATGCTACGATCACATTGCAGAATTATTTCCGCATGTACGAGAAACTGGCCGGGATGACAGGAACAGCATTAACAGAAGCAGAAGAGTTTCATAAAATTTACAGTATCGATGTCCTGCCAATCCCGACAAACCTGGAATATGAAGCCTCTAAACCAGGTTCAAAATTATTTCTGGTAGATGGGCGTGATGAAAATAATTATAAATATTCCTACTATGCTGATCGCGGGGATAACCAAAAGAATCCCATCTATTGGAAACGGAAAGATTTTACCGATGTTGTTTATCGAAGTCATGAAGCAAAATTGAGGTCAATTACCCAGGAGATTTTCCGGTTGCATATCCTTGGCAGACCGCAGCTGGTAGGAACCACATCGGTGGAAAGTTCTGAAAATTTGTCCCAGCGCCTATCGGCAGAAACTATCCGCCGCCAGGTCCAGGTAGCATTGATCCGCCAGGCATGGATGGAAAAATACAATTTGGAATTCATCGAAAAGGAAATTCCCGAACTTGCCCCGCTGAATAAACCCATAAAAGACCTCGATAACAATGCCATGCGACAGCTCGCCAGGGGTCTTGGTATCTCATTAAATCCGGAAGAACCTGTCAATGTTCAAAAACTGTTGAAGATACTCAATTTGGGTGAGGAACATACTGGCAGGTTAGTTCAGGTGCTTCAAGGTGGGATACCACACCAGGTCCTCAATGCCCGCAAGCATGATACAGAATCTCAAATTATTGCGAATGCCGGTCGATTTGGAGCTGTTACCATAGCAACCAATATGGCAGGGCGCGGCGTGGATATCAAACTGGGCGGAGAACTCCCCGAAGATTTAATTGCAGATATCAATCGCGTACTGAACCGGGCGGGTTTCGAACCCTATGAAATGACCAATGAGCAGCGCCGTGAGAAGCTTATCGAAATTGATGAAGCAGATTATGGTATCTATGATGAATCTGTTAAATCATTTCTCCAGAAAGTAGGAGAAATGGATAAAGTGCGCCAGTTAGGCGGTCTGCATGTGATCGGTTCAGAGCGTCACGAAGCCCGCCGGATTGATAATCAGCTCAGGGGTAGAGCAGCACGCCAGGGAGATCCAGGCTCATCCAGATTTTATCTTTCCCTGGAAGATGACCTGATGCGGTTATTTGGTGGTGCGCAGGTTGAAGGCCTGTGGAAACGTATCATGATTGATGAAAGCCAGCCGTTGGAGATGAATATCCTTGGACGCCTGGTTGAACAATCCCAGGAACGGGTTGAGGGATCTAACTTTGATATTAGAAAACACCTGCTTGAATATGATGATGTCCTGAACAGCCAACGTAAACGCATCTATTCCCAGAGGGATATGGTTTTTTCCAAGGAAAATCTAAATGAAGACATTCTGGAGATGCTGCAGGTAGAGCTTAAAAAACGAATTCCCGAATCCCTGGCAGATGAAGAAGGTCCATGGAAGTTGATGGCTTTCTTAGAGGAGATCCAACCAGCCTTCTATTTTGACTCAATAACATATCCAGCATTTTCTCAAAAGGTATTGGTTGAAGATATCCGGGACAACCTTACTAAAAAATCTCTAAATAAAGAATCGCTCATGACTGTACTGATGGAGACAGCGGAGCGGGCTGTAAACACCGAAGAAGACCATGTTACGCGCAGTGCCAGGACAATCCTGGATAAAACATCAGATACCCTGCAGGAAAATTTGCGTGAACGCTACGACAATCTGGATATTTTTATTGAGAATTTGAATGAGGCCGACGAGGATGAAGACCAACCAAGACGAACCCCGGATCTTTTAGAAGAGCTTGCAAATCTTGTCAGGGTGCGTATCAATCTATCGTCAAGCCAGCTGGAGAAACTGGCTGATTCGGATCCTGCCACAAAAAATATGGTCCGCCTTCAAATCGAAAATGCCCTGCTCACTGTCAGTATTAACCGGTTAATTGGCGCAGTTGAGCGGAGGTTGGAAGAAAACCTTAATCTCAAAACAGCTGACCTGGTTGGGATGCCCTGGCAGGATATTGCGAATCAAATTCTCCAATCCGTGGGACAGGTATTTGAACAGCGCCGGGAACGCTTTTTTGGTGAACAAGGGCAAGTTAAACGTGACCTGCAGTCAGAAATTGAAAAAATATCCATTGATGAAATGGACGAACGGATGCTCAGCAATTTTATGATCGTAATGGCTCAGGGTACCCGTTATGCATTTGATTCAAAAACCCACCAAAAAACAGCTCAACGCTTCATGCGGATTAGTTATTTTTACCTGGCTGCCCATATTATCGAAAGTGAAACACCTTCGGTTGTAATAGACCGGGTAATCGAACACTTAACTAAAGCGTTGGAGATGCTTCAGGAAGCACGCGGCCTGGCAGCCTGGCAGCAAATTTTCCAGGCAAATGTCACATTAATTCAGTTAGATCAAAGCGTCCAGGACAAAATGAAGACCAGGCTGGGATTAGATCGTTTTCAGGAGATTTCCAATACAGCGCTGATGGAATTGGAAGAAAATGATCGGGTCCAAATCAAAGAAATACTCGGCAGCCACCTCCAGAATGAAGCCTATCGCGAATTATTACTTCGCACAATTTCCGATCAATGGGTAGATTACCTGACAAGGGTGGAGGCCTTACGGGTATCCATAGGTCTCGAAGCGTATGGCCAGCGCGACCCTCTCGTTCAATACAAGAGCAAGGCAACCGAGATGTTTCAGGGTCTATTAGGTGAAATCAGGATGGCAGTCATACGCCAGGTTTTCACCTTCCACACCCGCAGATCCACTGGAGCACCTGTTGATCAATCCAGGGCACAATCTCAACCCACTGTTCCAGAATCAGGTGCAACGGCACCTAATCTGCAGGTGAGCAAGTCAAAGAAAAATAAACACCGCAAACGCCACTAAACAGCCGGCCAATATTTTTTATTAATTGGAGTGAAAATTATATTTATAAAAAATAAATGAATTATCATTAAATACAAATGGATATTTTACTATTTGAAATACAGGATTAATAATCCCGTGTAAATTAAAGTAAAATTAATCAGGGTTGTCAATAAACCGTTTCACATATATAATCCTTCATAACTTTTTAACATATCGGAGAAGAATAAGAATGACAGAAGCGCTTAACGCCCCGCTTACGCAGGATAATACACCGAACGAAAATAATAATAACCTTGAAAACATGGCTTCTTTGCTGGAAAAAGAAGGCATGGACTTTGAATTTCCAAAACAAGGTGAGATTCGGAAGGGCGTGATTGCCAGCATCACCTCATCAGAAATTTTGGTCAGTATAGGAACCAAATCCGAGGGATTGATCACGGGTAAGGAGTTTGAGAATATCACCAGGGAGGATTTGGAAAAATTGAAGGAAGGTCAGGAGATACCTGTTTATGTTGTCACTCCTGAAGATCAAAATGGCAACCTGATTCTTTCATTCTCCCGGGGATTGGAAGAGGAAAGCTGGGCAAAAGCCACCGAATATTTAAACTCAAAAGAATCTTATAAGAGCACCATTGTTGGCTATAACAAAGGCGGTTTGATTGTCCAAATGGATTCATTGCGCGGGTTTATTCCTGCCTCGCAAATAAGCCTTTCACGGCGCGCAAATGTAACCGGAGATACCCCGGAAGAGCGTTGGAGTAACATGGTTGGCCAGGATATTGAATACCGGGTCATCGAAGTTGACCAGGAACGCAGGCGGCTGATCCTTTCCGAACGGGCAGCCAGTACAGAAACCCGTGAATCCATTAAAGATCGGGTCATTGATGGCCTGAAGCCTGGTGATATCAAGACCGGTAAAGTTACCAGCCTTGCTGAATTCGGCGCTTTTGTAAATATCAGCGGCGCTGATGGTCTTGTGCATCTGTCAGAAATTTCCTGGGAAAGAATCAACCATCCAAAAGATGTACTTGCAATCGGCCAGGAAGTACAGGTGAAAGTGATCTCGATTGATGATGAGAAAAAGCGCATCGGTCTCTCAATTCGCCAGCTCCAGGAAGATCCCTGGAAAACAAGGATCGATCAGTTTCAAGTCGGTCAACTGGTTGAGGGGACCATTACCCGCCTGACCAAGTTCGGTGCATTTGCCAGATTAGAGGACGACCTTGAAGGATTGATCCACATCTCGGAAATCTCCGAAAAACATATCGAGCATCCCAAAGAGGTTCTTAAGGAAGGGGACATCCTAACATTACGGATAATAAAAATATCTCCTGAAAAACATCGCATTGGATTAAGCTTGAAACGGGTTGATTCGATGGCTTATGCAGATATGGACTGGCAGCATCTCCTTGAAGATGAGGTGTTTGATGAAATTGAATCTGACGACACCACCATCCAGGATAAGGATATAAGCACAACAACCACGTCAGAACAGGTAGAATAATTTTTTTGGGAATACTTAAGGGCGCACCAGATCGGGTGCGCTCTTTTCTATGGAGACCAATAATGCACTTGATGATTGATGCCCACCAGGACCTGGCGTATAACATCATGAATTTTGATCGCAACTATACCCTTTCTGCCGCAGAAATTCGGGAGGCTGAAGTTGGCACAATAATCCCCGCTATAAACGGCGACAGCTTATTAGGTTGGCAAGATTATCAGAGAGGGCAGGTTGCAGTATTATTTGCCACAATATTTGCCTGCCCGGCTTCCCATAAAGTTGGTAATTGGGACAAAACCCTTTATCGTACACCTTTAGAAGCAAATAAAATCTACCGGAAACAGCTTGACATTTACAACCGGCTGGTTGATGAACATCCGGATAAATATCAAATGATTTTCACTCAAACAGAATTGGATGAGTGTCTCGAACGCTGGAAAAGCTCTGCAAATAATAATCTTGAAAATACATATCCGGTTGGAATTGTCCTGCTGATCGAAGGGGCAGAAGGAATCCTGGACCCGGGTGAGTTGTACGAGTGGTGGGAGTCAGGAATCCGTATCATTGGCCCGGCATGGTCCAGAACGCGTTTTTGCGGCGGTACGCGTGCACCAGGGCCGGTTACCAGGGAGGGGTGGGAATTATTTGAGGTAATGTCTGAAATAGGGTTTGGTTTAGATATATCCCACATGTCAGAAACCGCATCCATCGAGGTATTGGATGGTTACAAGGGTCCTCTCCTGGCCAGCCATGCCAATTCACGGGCAGTTTTGAAAGCGGAAGATAATGACCGGCATTTATCTCACATGCAAATTCAGCGCCTGGTAGAACGGCAGGGCATTATTGGAATTATCCCCCATAATCCCTTCCTCACATCCCGGTGGGAAAAATCCAGTCCTAGAAACACGGTTTCCCTTGCTAATGTCGTTGAACATATTGATCACATTTGCCAGGTATCCGGTAATGCATTGCATGTTGGATTCGGCACGGATTTTGATGGCGGATTTGGCCTCCAATCAGTTCCCGCCGAGATCGATACAATCGCTGACCTGCAAAAAGTGGCTACAGGTTTAACCGGTATGGGTTATACTGATATTGAAATCGATAATATTTTTTCCAATAACTGGAAAGGTCTGTTAAAGAGGATACTTCCTACAAAATGACGAACGCGGATAATCCGAAGGAAACTTTCTTCCTTCCCGACCAACCCAGCCAACCAACCAGCAAACCCTATTCTACCAGGCGTATCCGTACCGGTTTAAGTATTACTTTAGTCGGATTGTTAACATTCCTGCTTGGTGCCCGACCCGGAATATTCGGTCTTGATCGCAGCCCGGTGATTGGTTTTGTGCAGATCGCGATGTTCCTGATTGGTCTGGCAATTATCTGCATAGGGGGGTATATCAGTCTGATGGCATTATGGAAAAATGAACCGCCATCCATTGCGGCCGATATCGGGGTGAGAATGGTATCCACAGGATATGTCGTTGCAGTTTTCACAGGAATGGCGGATGTTTTTGGGTTTGGCAGCCATCTACTGCCTGCGGTTCCCTATTTTGGCAGTTTGCAAGCACGCGGCGTGATGCTTGGAGAAGCCGTAATCGCCGTAGGCTTTCTTTTGCTAATCCCCTATAACAGAATTCGCTCTGATTAATCATAACTTGCGGGACCTCCACAGCAACCGCGGAAAATCCTACACAATTACCGCATTCCCTCCATGATACAATTTATTTTCTATTCCAGATAATCATAAGGATAATAAAGGATTGGGAATAATCCTGTTTATTTAGCGTAACATTCACAATCTTTATCAGATAGCAATCTTATTTATTGAATTCGCTATCTTTTAGGAGTCGGATCGCAACAACCAGGATGAAATCAGGTGAATTTCAAAGCATACCGCCAGCACAGTAAATTCAGTCAAATCCTGATAGGGATAAACGAATATGATGGATCCTTGTCCGAGAAATTACTCAAAATCCAAATATATTGAGGAGAAATGAGAGCAGAAAAGACAATCATTCAAACAACATTACCAAATGGATTGCAGGTAAGGCTAAAAGAAATCCATACTGCGCCTCTTACCAGTCACTGGGTATGGTATCGGGTAGGATCCCGCCAGGAGATCGCTGGTTATACCGGCATCAGCCATTGGGTGGAGCATATGCAGTTCAAAGGTACGCCAACCTTTCCTGCCAGTGTTTTGGACAAAGCTATCTCCAGGGAAGGCGGAATTTGGAACGCCTTTACGTATATGGATTGGACAGCATATTTTGAAACCCTCCCAGCTGACCGAGTAAGTTTAGCCCTGAAACTGGAAGCGGACCGGATGCAAAACAGCCTCTATGAAATCCAGGAAGTGGAGGCTGAAAGGTCAGTCATCCTTTCCGAGCGGGAAGGCAATGAAAACGAACCATTATTCCGTCTCGGAGAAGCTGTCCAGTTTAATGCTTTCGAAAACCACCCGTACAAAACCGAAGTGATCGGAACAACGGAAGATTTATTAAACATTAAAAGGGATGACCTGTACAACCATTACAAGTCTTATTACACTCCCGGTAACGCTGTATTGGCAATTGCAGGGGATTTCACCGGTGAAGAAATGCTTTCACAGATTTTTGAACTATATGGTTCAATTCCAGGGAAAACCACCCCTCATGTTCCAATTCGCAGGGATGAAAGCCCTGACATGGAAAAGCGGTTGGAGATATTAGGACCGGGCGAAACCACCTTTCTGGAAATTGCTTACCATGCCCCGGAAGCAAGCCATGCGGATTTTTTTGCATTCACGATTCTTGACAGCTTGTTGACGGGTCCAGCCAGTTTGAATATGTTTGGGGGTGGTGGAATTTCCAATAAAACAAGCCGGCTTTACCGTGCACTAATAGAAAAGGATCTGGCAGTCTCGGTTCATGGTGGAATACAGGCAACCATTGATCCTTACCTGTACGATATAACAATAACCGTACATCCACGCTCATCAGTTGATGAAGTGCTTAAAGTATTTGATTCAAATATTGATATCCTGCAAAATAAGCATGTTTCCGCTCAGGATATTGCTATAGCAGTAAAACAGGCAAAAGCCTTGTTTGCTTATGGCACTGAAAATATAACAAACCAGGCATTCTGGTTGGGATATGCGGAAATGTTTGCAAATTATGAATGGTTTACCCAATATCTTGAAAAAATTCAACAGGTAACCACGGAGGATGTACTGCGAATTGCCAGAACTTACTTGAAACCGGGTTCCCGAGTTATTGGGAGTTACCTCCCGGAGGATGCTGCAGGAGGCAAACAATGAACTTGAACCGCCAGATCCACTGGTCTTCACTACCCGGTCCGGATGATATCACCCGTACAGTACTTGATAACGGAATCATCCTGCTCACCAGAAAGAATTTCGACAGCCCCTCAATCGTCATCAATGGCATGATCCAGTGCGGGAGTGTGAATAATCCTGTTGAAAAGCTGGGATTAGCCCATTTTACTGCCTTATCATTAATGAAAGGTACGCAACAATATTCTTTTCAGCAAATCTATGAAATGATTGAAACAGTCGGGGCAAGCCTTGGTTTTGGAGCTGGAGGATTTCACACAAGCTTTAGCGGGAGAGCACTGGCAGAGGATTTACCCATGCTGGTCAATTTATTGTCTGAATGCATCCGCCATCCTGTATTCCCGGTAGAACAAGTAGAAAGACTTCGGTCGCAGCTGCTTAGCGGGCTTGCTATCCGGGATCAGGATACGGAAGACCGGGCTTCTATCCGTTTTGATAAAATCATATTTGGAGACCACCCATACGGGAATCCCGGGGATGGGTTTACAGAAACCATCCAGGCGATTTCCCGTCAGGATATTGTCTCATTCCACCAGGATTATTTTAATCCCCGTGGAATGGTCATTGCTATTGTGGGGGCTGTTGAGCCTGCTGAGGCAAAAGAGATCGTAAGTCGTGCCTTTACAGGCTGGAACTACCCGGTTAGAGGGGATTTTCCTCATCCACCCGCACCAAAGCCATTACAGAAAACCGTACGGGAGCACATCTTTGTTCCAGGTAAAAGCCAGGTCGATATCGTGATGGGTACCCTGGGGCCAGATCGCAAATCTCCGCATTTCCACGCTGCTTCACTGGGGAACAATATTTTAGGACAATTTGGAATGATGGGACGCATTGGAGATGCGGTTAGAGAGAAAGCCGGTCTTGCTTACCACGCTTCCACCAGCCTAAATGCTTTAATGGATACCGGATCATGGGAAATATCAGCAGGTGTAAATCCCGCCAATGTCGACCAGGCAATTGCCTTGATCCTGGAAGAACTGAAAAGGTTTATCCACGAACCGGTCACCAGCGATGAATTACAGGACAGCCAAACAGATTACATCGGAAAAATACCGCTGGCATTTGAATCAAATTCCGGAGTGGCAGGTGCGTTACTCAATATCGAACGTTTTGATTTAGGTCTTAATTATTATCGGGATTACCCTGGCATAATTTCAAATATCCGTGTTGAGGATATTCTTTCAGCTGCCAGTGTTTACATCGATCCAGAAAAACTCGCAATCATCAGTGCCGGACCAAACCCCGGGAATCATGATTGAATGAACATAAAAATTAAAACGGGAATCGACCTGGTACGTATTCAAAGGCTCAAAGAACTGAGCTCTCCTATCCGCGACCGGTTTCTTAAACGGGTGTTCACGGATATTGAATTGGAGGAAGCGGGGAATAACGAAGAAATATTGGCTGGAAAATTTGCAGCAAAAGAGGCTGTTGCAAAAACCCTGGGATGCGGAATTGGACCGGTACGCTGGCAGGATATTGAGATCCTGCATGACAACCTTGGGCAACCTTCCCTGCAGTTGGGGGGAGATGCTGCACGGCTGGCGAATGAATTAAAATTGGAAAATTGGTCTGTCAGTATCAGCCATGAATCTGAATATGCGGTTGCAGTGGCCATTGCCTGCGGCTTTGAGGAAATCAAGAAAGGATAAATTTCCGGCATCAGAGGATGAAAATTCTTACAATCAGCGATATCATCGTCCCATCGTTATATTCCCCTGAAATCTCCCAAAATTATCAAGGCATCGATCTAGTAATTAGTTGTGGAGATCTTCCCCTCTCTTACCTGGAATATATCAACAGCCTCTTGAATAAAAGAATGTATTACGTTCACGGAAACCACACACCCAGTACTCGGCATGGTTACATACAAACTCCTGCGTTTGCTGCTGGGGGAATTAATTTACATCACCGGGCAATCAGGGATGATTCCGGGTTATTGCTAGCCGGGATCGAGGGCTGCGTGCTATATAATAAAGGTCCCTACCAATACACCCAGGCAGAAATGTGGGGCATGATCTGGAGACTGGTACCGAACCTTTTTCTGAATAAATTGTTGTACCATCGCTACCTGGATATTTTTATTTCCCATGCTCCCCCCTGGAAAATCCACGATGAGGAGGATCTACCCCATCAAGGAATTAAAGCCTTTCGCTGGCTATTAAATGTATTTAAACCCGCCCTTCACATCCATGGTCATACACATGTTTACAACTCAAGTGCGATTACTGAGTCTATCTTCGTGAGTACATGGGTCATAAATACCTTTGGACATCGTGTCCTGGAAATCTATCCTGAAAACCTTTCAGATAAAGAAATTTTAACCCACGATGAATTGTTCACCAATCACCTCCAACAGCGAGAGGATCAGCTTTAGGACAGGTTTTAATTTGCAGGAATTGCCATCTCATTTACCCCCAACCAGAAATGGTTTGGCAGGATTTGTTTATCTGTTCTAATTTCAATACCATTATTCTTTAAAGCATATTTTTCAACCATGCTTGGGTGAACATAACACAAATCAGGAGTATGACCATATTTTAAGTGGTAATAGTTTATTGCACGTTTCATTTTTGCTGTGATCTCAATATTTGGATCATTATCAAACCAGAGCATACCAGTTTTCATTGTTTTCCTCACATTTGACTTTTCTCGATGGTTATTTCTTCCTTTGTTCTGATCCTGTAACACTGCCAGATTAGAAGAAACCCATCCAAATTTCTTACATTGAACGTCAAATTGGATTTGTGTAATCTTCTTCCAGTGTTAATGCAATAAATAAGCCAACCTTGAACAATAGTGGTTCGATGGGGATCATTTGACAATGAGAAAATTACCGCTAATTTGATTTTTCCGACGAAATAGTATTTTTGTTCTATTATTAATTATAGGGGATTTTTATAGAAAGTCAACCCAAATTCATTAAAAAAACAATGGTCAAATTGATCTTCAGTAGCATTTTTCAATATTTTAAGGTATGCTTAACACTATAGGTTTGAATCAGCGAATTACCGGTATTTTACAAAGAGAACATAATCCTCTTAATATTGAAGCGAGCTCATTAGATCTAAAGGAGCACACCATGATAAAAGAGATCTTAAACGAAGCCGAGTCCAGGATGAAAGGTGCCAATCGGGCTTTAGAGGAGGACCTTTCTGCAATCCGGACCGGACGTGCATCACCAGCGCTGGTTGAAAAAATTCATGTCGAGTATTACGGGACGATGACCCCCCTCATCCAGCTCGCCTCTATCTCCGTTCCGGAACCCAGGGCACTGATGATCAAACCCTTTGATCCAAAAATGATTAAAGTGATTGAAAAGGCCATTTTGGCTTCTGACCTTGGCTTGACCCCGAACAATGACGGCAAGAATATCCGCTTAAATCTCCCTGTTCTAACCGAAGAGAGAAGAAGAGACCTGGCTAAGGTTGTCAATCACCGTGTAGAAGATGCCCGTGTGGCTGCCCGCAATGTTCGCAGGGATGTCCTTAAAGATCTACGGGAGTATGAAAAAGAGAAATTAATATCAGAAGATGACCTGGAACGCGCCGAGGAGCAGCTCCAAAAACTTACCGACAAGATGATCGAAGACATTGATCAAATCGGTGAAAGAAAACAAAAAGAAATCATGGAAGTCTAACTTCTTAGAATGGAAGATCGAATTCAATTGGAAACAAACCTGAATATCCCTCAACATATTGCCATAATAATGGATGGGAATGGACGCTGGGCAGCAGCAAGGGGATTGCCCAGGTTGGCAGGCCACCGTGCCGGTACAGAAAATTTACGCCGCATTATAACTTCCTGCGTTGAATTCGGAATCCAATACCTCACAATTTATGCTTTCTCCACTGAGAATTGGGGACGTCCCCGGGAAGAAGTTGAAGGATTACTGCATATACTGGGGAATGTAATCGATAAAGAATTATCCGAACTTCACAAAGAAGGGGTTCAGCTCAGGCACATCGGTCACCTTGAGAAATTGGATAAAAGGCTGAGAAAGAAAGTACTTCAGGCGGTTGACCTTACCCGGGACAACTCCCGGTTAATCTTAAACGTAGCATTTAATTACGGCGCGCGGGATGAAATCCTGTGTGCAATTCGGAAAATTATCGAAGATAAAATCAATCCTGAGGATTTATCCCCTGAATTGGTGAGTCAATATCTGTTTACCGCAGGTACACCCGATCCGGATCTTATAATTCGCACATCCGGGGAAATGCGCATCAGCAACTTTCTTTTATGGCAGGCTGCATACTCAGAATGGTATGTCACCCCGACCCTATGGCCCGATTTTGATAAAAACGAACTGTACAAAGCTCTCCAGGCATTTAATCAAAGGGAGAGGCGTTTTGGACTGACTTCCAATCAGATAATCCAGGAGAAACCGAATGCTGTCTAAGCGCGTCGCAGTGGTCGCCGTACTATTGCCGCTGGGTGTCATTGTAATTTTACTTGGAGGCTGGGTATATAACATCGTATTCACCGCCATCCTGGCTGGAGCCGGATACGAATATTACAACATCTTCAAAAACGGCAAATTTGCGCCATCCCCCCTGATTATCACCACCGGGATCATTATCCTGGCGATTTCCCGGGCTTTGTTTGGATTTGATCACATGGATATCATCCTGACCCTGTGCATCTTTATCGTTGTTACCAGGCATATCATTGGCTACGAAAAGGGTGACGAAAATGCAGCAATCGACTTTGGGGTCTCATTGGCTGGCATTTTGTATATCGGTTGGCTAGGATCATATTTATTTTCCATGAGGAGCATGCCGGATGGTGCCTGGTGGATTATGCTAACCC
This sequence comes from uncultured Chloroflexia bacterium, assembly GCA_963841845.1. Lineage (GTDB taxonomy): Bacteria > Chloroflexota > Anaerolineae > Anaerolineales > Anaerolineaceae > CAVVGZ01. The sequence goes on from CAWJEG010000005.1 coordinate 286,231, forward strand.
TGCCTGCTGTTTGGATTGCAGATTCTGCAGCATATTTCGTTGGAAAACGGTTTGGAAAACACCCATTTACTAAACGGGTCAGTCCTAAAAAAAGCTGGGAAGGTTACCTTGGTGGAGTATTCTTTACAACCCTATTGTTGCCTTTGCTGGCATCTTTTTTGAGTTTATTTTCATCTTCAATTACCCCTATCCACGGAATCTTCCTGGGATTAATCATCAGCGTCTTTTCCCCTCTGGGTGATTTGGCAGAGAGTTTATTCAAGCGGCAGTTTGGAATCAAGGACTCCAGTAATATACTGCCTGGTCATGGGGGTATATTAGACCGCATAGATTCCTGGCTTTGGGCAGTACCGATTGGCTATTATTTGATTTATTATTTTGCCCAGTATGGTTAATTCTTTACCCATCATTCGCAAAAAGGAGGGACAGGAAAATGGAAGCAGATGATCCAACAAGACCAACGCGCAATCTTGCTCTGGAACTGGTGCGGGTAACCGAGGTAGCAGCCTTGTCTGCAGGACGCTTAATGGGATTGGGGGATAAAATCGCGGCTGACCAGGCTGCAGTTAACGCCATGCAGTTGGTCTTAAACAGCATAGAAATGGATGGCCTGGTTGTCATTGGAGAAGGGGAAAAAGATGAAGCTCCAATGCTGGCAAGGGGTCAAAAAGTGGGTACCGGTAATCCACCCATTGTAGATATTGCTGTTGATCCAATTGATGGCACCACGCCGCTGGCGCGCGGCCTGGCAAACTCCATTTCCACCATTGCCGTTTCTCCCCGCGGCACCATGTTCGATGCCGGTCCAATAGCTTACATGCATAAAATCGCAGTTGGTGAAGTCGGGCGGGATGTTATCGATATCAACGACACGATTGAAAACAACCTCAAACGCATTGCCAAAGCAAAAGGGGGAAATGTAAATGACTTACTGGTCGTAGTTTTAGACCGGCTCCGGCATGAACCCCTTATTGAAGAGATTAGAGCCACAGGAGCCCGTATAACCCTTATTCCAGACGGGGATGTGGCCGGTGCGGTGATGACGGGACTGCCAGAATCGGGTATCGACGTTCTCATGGGTATCGGTGGATGCCCGGAAGGGGTTATTGCCGCATGTGCAATGCGTTGTATGGGTGGCAATATTCAAGGCAAGTTATATGCTCGAAATGTAGAAGAATACAAAAAAGGGCTCGAGTTGGGCTACGATTTTGATAAAATTCTGACAATGGATGACCTGGTGGCGTCAGAAAATGTGTTTTTTGCCGCTACGGGGATTACAACTGGCCAATTCCTCAAAGGGATTGATTATTTTCCCGGTGGGGCCCAAACCGAAAGCCTGGTTATGCGTGGACGGTCCGGTACCATCCGCAAGATTATTGCCAGACACCGCCTGGATAAATTAGCAGAGATAAGTTCGATAAAATATTAATTCATAATGGGACTGGCTTTTTAGCCAGTCCCATTTTATTTCGTAAATACCTGTTTTATTGGATTTCGTAGATCAGGAAAGCATTCATCGTAATTCCAATCTGACCCTCAGAAACCGGTACGGGTTGGTTGAGGATTTGGGATCCCTTGCCTTCATAAAATGGCTGGATTTGTCCCCCAGGATCGACCCTCACAGAAACCAGGTTTCCAAGTTGAATATCAGCGGATAGGGCTAATTCTTCTGCATGCTTTTGCGCATTTTGTATAGCCAGTTCCCTGGCTCCAGATAATGCCTGATCTTTATTTTCCACATCATAAGTTATCCCATAAATCCGGTTCGATCCCTGGCGGACAACGCTCTCCAGAAGTTGATCAATGGTCGAGAGATCGCGGACAATTACCGCAACGGTATTCTCAACAGTATAAAATTGACTGGCATATTCACTTCCCGGCAATGTTACCATTTCCGGGTAAACATTGAAGGATACCGTTTGAATATCCTCTGCAATTACTCCGAGCTGCTGCAGATCCTGGATAACCTGTTTTGTACTGCGACTGTTATCTGCTAAAGCAGTGTTTAAATCTTCAGACTTGCTTTGCACCCCAATATTGATGTGAGCAATATCGGGTACAAGGGAAACCGTACCGGTCCCTGATACACTCAACTGCCGGGTAGCGGCTGCTGGCGGAATGGAGGCCGGGGATGAACATGCCGAAATGAAAACCATAACCATGATGCCCACCCAAATGTCCACAATTTTGCGATACATGTTATACCTCCTCGTCAATATACTATAGACGTTTCCAGTCAAGATTTTGTTCCCACCTCTCCAGATAAAAAATTGTAGGAACCCTCCAAATGATTATAAAACATTATATTTTCGCCGGCGGCACTTGACATATTGACTCGAATCGCTATAATAAGGATAATATTTATGATAAATATGTAATAATTATGGTTGGAGTAATTCTATGAGAAAATGCACATGTCAAGGGCGGGGATTTTAAGTCCGCCGCTTGGAATTAATACCAGATAAATTATTAATTTTTGCAATTTCAACTGGCATAAGCAACGGACAGATCCCCGCTCCTGATTTGAATGAGCGAAACGGTTTTGTTCGTTTTTTATTGCCAGTTTTTTATTAAATCAGAAGGATTTTAGGAGAAATTTCACAATGAAGATTGCCAATGACGTTACCCAATTAATCGGAAATACACCACTCGTACGCCTCAATAGAATTTCCCGGGGTTGCTCAGCTGAAGTCGTTGCCAAGCTGGAATACTTCAATCCCGCACACAGTGTTAAAGACCGTATCGGTATATCAATGATCGCAGAGGCAGAACGTATGGGTTTGATTAATGATGATTCGGTCATCGTTGAACCAACCAGCGGAAATACCGGCATCGCCCTGGCAATGGTGTGCGCAGCCCGTGGGTACCACTGCATCCTGACCATGCCCGAAACCATGAGCAAAGAAAGGAGAATCTTGCTGCGTGCATACGGAGCCGAGTTAATCCTGACACCAGGCAGCGAAGGGATGGCTGGGGCAATTAGAAAAGCCGAAGAACTTGCCGCAAGTGATAAACGATATTTTATGCCCCAGCAGTTTAATAATCCAGCCAATCCAAAGATTCACCGGGAGACAACGGCTGAGGAGATATGGCGGGATACAGATGGAAAAGTGGATATCCTGGTCGCTGGCGTGGGAACCGGCGGGACAATCACAGGTATCAGTGAAGTAATCAAGGCCAGAAAGCCGGGAGTTATCTCTATAGCTGTTGAACCGGATTCATCGGCGGTTCTTTCCGGAAGGGAGAAAGGTCCGCATCCACTTCAAGGTATTGGGGCTGGTTTTATTCCTGGAGTTTTAAACACAAGTATATATGATGAGGTGATTCCGGTAAAAGCTGATGATGCATTTCAAACAGCACGGGCAGCTGCTCGTGAGGAGGGGCTTCTGGTTGGAATTTCATCCGGAGCAGCCATCTGGGCAGCATTACAGGTGGCAAAGAGACCAGAATATGCCGGCAAACTTATTGTAGTGATTGTCCCATCGTTTGGTGAGAGGTATCTCAGTACAGCTTTGTATTCCGATCTCGTGGATTAGGTGGGGTGGAGGCAGATACCTTTGAATAAATTAATTTCATCAATCAAAGAAGATATTCGAGCAGTTAAAGATCGTGACCCTGCCGCAAGATCAACCTTTGAAATTATGCTGAGTTACCCCGGGCTACATGCTTTATGGGGATATCGCATTTCCCACTGGTTGTGGACGAACCAATTTAAAATGCCCGGACGTTTATTTTCGCAATTGGTGCGCAGCCTGACAGGCATCGAAATCCACCCGGGTGCATCCATTGGGCCTGGTTTCTTTATTGACCATGGTATGGGTGTGGTCATTGGTGAGACAACAGAAATCGGCAGGAACGTCACTCTTTATCACGGCGTAACCCTGGGCGGTGTCAGTTTGCAAAAAGGTAAACGCCATCCAACCTTGGAAGATAATGTGGTGGTAGGGGCCGGGGCAAAGATATTGGGTGCTATTGTGATTGGGGAAAGCAGCCGGATTGGAGCCAACGCTGTCGTAGTCAAGCCAATCCCTCCGAATTCTGTCGTTGTGGGGGTCCCGGGACAGATTGTAGCCAGGAGCACTCCCCAAGACATAAAACCCGACCTGGATCACAATAAATTGCCGGATACGATTGGTTTGTCGGTGGCTTCCTTGATGGAGCGCATCGATGCCCTTGAACAAAAACTTCAAGCAACAAAAGATGTGATTCAACCGGTTTTAGAGCAAATTAACAACCAACAAAATGGGAATGGTAATGGAAATGGCTGGAAACCAGAGCCGCATCTCCATCCCCCGGACCATGGAATCTGGCATGGAGAAGACTTCATGATATAAATTCAAACTGGTTGGCACAAGCATGCCAACCAGTTTTTGTTAATTATGACATTTATTTCGCACGATGCTGCAGGACACTGAGCCCAATCAAAATCATCCCAATGGCAGAGATCCCGATAATGACATATCCAATCGGGCGGCTGTTTTCAAAATCCAGTTCTGATATACCCGGGACTAATAAACCGGGTGTTGGAGTTGGCGTTTTGGATGGTGTTCCTGTCGACAAATCCGGCTTTCTTGTACTGGAAGGGACAACAGTTCGGGTGGCGGGAACGGGTGTCTTTGTATAGGTTGGTGTAACAGTTGGAGTATTTGCCATGCGAACCAGTATAGATTGACCGGCAAAAATTTGGGGATTGGTTGCAGAAAGTCCGTTCAAATTTACGATATTTTCAATCGTCGTATCATAGGCAATTGCAATACTCCAGACGGCCTGCCCGGCTTCAACAGGATGATAAATTGCTCCGTCTGCCTGGGGTGTAGCCACCAGAACTTCCACCACACCCGAATCCACTTCGGCGGTTGATTGATTGGATGAAATGGTACCTGTCGATGAATCAACAGAATCCGGTTGTTTTATCGTGCACAAATCCACGGTATAGAACAGTGACGAATCCTTCCTGGAAATCCCGGCGCCAATATGTTCATAGTCCGGGTTTAATAAAACCAGATTCCTGTCTTTTGCATTGTTCCAGACCGAGTTGAGGACCGTATCGATTGTTGTTGAGATGGAAGTAAAGGCAATTGATTCTCCGCAGATAACTGAATCATCATCTCCATACCCCGCAGCAATGGCACGATCGGTTACATTGGATTTGTCCTCACTGTAATACGTGAAGCGGTTGATGGCGGCCTGGTAATCCGAATGGCCCTGAGCCGAATTCATTAATCGGTTATCAGAGGTGAGGGGTGTTAGCCCTGCCTCCAATCTTAGTTCATTAATCGCCTCAATCACTGAATCCGGGGTTGGTGGGTTGGTCTGCGCATTTGCAGAATACACCGGTTTACCTGTGATCAGGAGCAAACCGATGATTACCAGTTTCAGGATCTTTTTCTTCATAGCGGAGGAATTATAAACGAATAAATATTTTAGCCAAAGGCATTCCAGGGGTGTTGCTCCCATCCTGTTCTACATTTATCTCCTGGTAAACCAGGAGAATATCACAAAAACCAATCCTGCAATACAGAGGACAACAATTCCAATACCCAGGTACCTGAGGTTAAATTCATTGTTATCTTGTTTGGACTTAATCGATTCAGGAGTCACTGTACTGGATGGCAGGGCCGTTGCGGTAAGGCTCATGATCACCGTATTTGTTGCCGACGGTTGTATGATCGTCGGTGTCACCGTAGGTGTGTCCGATATCATCGGGGTAATAGTTGCCGGGAGAGGCGGGCGGATGAGCAGTTCCTGCCCAACATACACGATGGGATTACCTGGATCTAGATTGTTTAATGAGGCAATATCAATAATTTTTATCCCGTATGCAATTGCAATACTCCAGGGTGCCTGCCCAGGCTGTACAACGTGCACAATAGAGCCGTCCTCCCCCGGAATAGCAGTCTGTACTGCAATAATTTCTTCAGAAACCTGGGGCACCGTTGTTTGTAATTGTTGCTTATTCGCACTGACATTGGAAACCCTATTTTCTCCCCCCGTTTGGATCACATTCAGTGTGTAATACACAAATCCATCGACAACAGCTACTCCTGCACCTACCGATCCGGATTCATAACCAACCATTGTATTCATGTGGACTGAATCTGCCCAAATTGAGTAGACGGCATCCTGGATAGACATACCTTGACCACCGGCAATGTTTTCTTGAATACCATAAGACCAGGGTGACGACCCGTCTGCCCTGGTATGAGTTAATTGACCTATGGATGCCTGGTAATCTGAATGGGCTTGAGCCTGAGCCATCAGGCTTCCATCAACTGTATAAGGAGATAACCCATTTACAGTCCGCAAAGCATTCACTTCATTGATTAAATCCTGGGCGCTTCCTGATTGTGCTTTTACCACTTCAGGAAATGCCGTCAGAATAATTAATGAAAGAAGAAAATAAATGAGATAACGCTGCAAAGTTAATGCACTTCCTGCAAATTCGAAGATGGCATTCGCAGGTAGAAATGAACCCTTATCAAGAAATTAAACAATTTTTTCGCCTGGCAGGTTGCCCATTGCCTCAGCAGCCACCAAAAAATCGGTTGCAGAAACCATCCCGACCAGGTCTCCGTTGTCATTCACAACCGGGATATGATGGATATGCAGTTTTTGCATATTTTCTGCACATTCTTTAAGCGACATGTCTTTTTTCACTGTTACCAGAGGAGTTGACATGATTTCCCGGACTTTTACCATGCTCGGATTCCTATCTTTGGCAATTATTTTGTCGCAAATATCGGTTGAAGTAAGGATGCCAAAAGCAGGATTATCTGCAGATTTTTCAACTATCAGACTATGGATATAACGTCGCCGCATTATCGTAAGGGCATCTTTTACAGTGCTATCCGGATGGATATAAACAAGCAGGTCGATCATCCAATCACCGACAGTAAATTTCATTTGTAATTCCTTTCATATTTACTTTGAATTCCTGTTATCTTTTCATTTTACAATTATGAATTTCAATGGATCATTTCTCACAAGTATAGCAGAAACAACCTGATGTGATCAGCCGGAACATTATTTTATTTAGACCAGGACCAATCAGCGATTTTAGAAATATCCTGATGAGATGTGAGGTCAAGGGTCAGTGGGGTAATACTGACATACCCATTAGCCAGTTCACCGATATCAGTGCCCTCTTCTATCACTCCGGATGGTCCATCTCCACCAATCCAATAGTATGGCCGCTGGCGTGGATCATTGCGTTCAATCAGGACGTCATGGTAAATTCGCAAACCTTGCCGGGTCACTTTGTATCCTTTAATATGTTCAGGTGCAATATTGGGAATATTTACATTTAGAAATACATCTTTGGGCAATTCATTTTCCAGTAATAATGCAACTACTTTTTTTGCAGCAATACAAGCCCCCTCGAAATTAAGTCCATCAGGCATGTGTTCCGGACCATCCAGAGAAAATGACACTCCGCGTACACCCCAAATAACCGCCTCCATGGCTGCAGTCACCGTTCCGGAGTAGGTGACGTCGTGGCCAAGATTCGCCGAAGGATTAATGCCGGCTACAACCAGGTCGACCGGCTTCTTTAACAAACCCAGTAATGCCAGGGCAACACAATCGGATGGGGCTCCGTCGGTTGCAAGGGCGCTCATTCCATTTTCCAAAACCAGCGATTGAACCCTTAATGGTCTATGGAGGGTCTTGACATGTCCTGATATGGACCAGTTGTGATCGGGTGCAAGAATATCTACATTGCCAAAAGGCAGCATTGCTTCTGCAAGTGCCATTAAACCCGGGGCTTTCACGCCATCATCATTTGTTACAAGGATATTCATTTATTTTCCCGCGATAATTCAGGATGCACTGATATTAATGGAACGAATCCTGCAAGAATTTTACCGGTTTTTGGAATTAATCATCAAATTCTGGAATTGGTGTGACCTCACGTTTTCGTTTCATCCAGTCCTTAATAATGAGTGAACCGGATTGAATTATATCAATCCCCCAGCCGCGTAAAGGCACTTCAAGTTCACCTTTGTGGCAGACAGTACTCAAATTGGCATGGTCAACCCAGTTTTTGAGATCTGCCAGTTTCCTTTTCTGTTCTATAAGATCCGGCGTGGTTGTGACAATCTCATCAATCTCAGGGATTAACTGAATCGCCTTGCGTATGCGCGCATCTGTGGCTTCAGCGACATCGGCAGGGATAACACCTGTCTGGCCTTTTATTTCATTCAAACGCCTGCCAGCTTCATAGGTAACTGCAACTAGCTGATCCCGGGTCATCCATTTTGTTTCATAGTTCAATACGTATTTCCAACTGGGTGATAACAGCAGCTGGCGATGTTCTTCAAGCGTTCTGGCGAACATCCGAAAGCCGTGTTTTTGCGGGTTCTCGAAAGCCCTGCTGCCAGGGTCCAGAAATGGTGCCATGGGAGAAATAAGCGGTACCAGGCGGTGGTCATTCGGGGATGAGAACTTTTTGATCAGGTCTCTTGAATATTCGACTGAATCCAGTACTGACTCGGTTGTTTGCTGTTTTATTCCGGTCATAAAAAAGAGGTCAAAACGCTGGCAGCCATTATCCAGAGCATATTGTATGGAATTCTCCAATTGCTCATTTGAATATGGCCTTCCGAAAGCCCGGCGAATGTTTTCATCATGCGATTCCATGGAAATTTCAACATTGTAATTAGGAAGCGCTTTTCCAAGCTTTTCGAAAAACGATTGAGGAGGAGCGTCATAAAATTCAAATAAAATTGGTTTTGAATAACCGGAAAGCGCATCCAAAAACCGGTTGGCATATGCCTCACCTGCAAGGCGTATGTCACCCAGTACCATCACTGGTGCTTTGCTAAACTTGCCAATTGATTGGATATCCCCGGCTAATTTTTCGGGAGAGCGAAAAGCTGGATTTTGCCGATTAAAGAAACGCCTGAAACTGCAAGCGGAGCCCCCGCAGGTTACACAGTTGTAACTGCATCCGTGCAGGGTCATGGCTGCTGTTGCCGGGTATGTCAACCAATTACGAAAAGGAAGATGACCAATTAAATCACGGTAACGGATCACCGAACGCATGATATGGGTGTAATCAATTTCCTGGTCATCCAGAGTTTCCGGCACATGAGAGAGAGGGTTAATGCAGTGATTACCTTCATCATCCTTCCAAACCAGGTTGGGAATGCGCTGAATTTTTCGATAGTCCGGCGATCCCACCTTGGGATGGGCGCTTCCCCCGGATTTGAGATATTTCATCAATATTAACAAAGGCAGTTCGGTTGAATCACCCCGCAAAATAAAATCAACACAAGAATATCGGATTAATTCTTCATGGAAATAGGTTGAGGAGAATCCGCCGAATATCACCGGAACATTTGGCTTTACACGTTTTATAATCCTGGCAACCTCAATTGAGCCGTGAGCATGAGGAAGCCAGTGCAGGTCAATTCCAAATGCTATTGAATCCAGACCAGCCAGGTAACTCTCCACATTAAAATCCCGGCTGTACAGCATGCGCACCGCCAGGTTTATGATACGGGCATGATACCCATGGCGGTCCAAATATTCTGCCATCGATGTAAAACCAATTGGGTACATCTCAAATACGGTTGTGGACGGAACCATATCACTCACCGGACCGGAGAGGATCGCTTCATTCCGAAAATCAAAGACACTGGGAGCATGCAGGAGTATTAGATCGGGATTATTCATATTGCTTTCTTTGTATGGATAATTCGGGCACGATTTATCATATTTTTCTACGGACCCTTATTGTAACTGACAGGAGTCTAATTATTTTTCGCCAATCATCTTAAGTTTGGTTGACGAAAATCATTATAAATGCAGAATGTGATAATATAATTTTTACAACCAGAAAATAATCTTGATGAGGTATTCAATGAAGCATACCCCTGCACAATTCCCTGCGAAAACCTGGCTGGCTGCAATTTTTGCCATTGTTTCTATCCTTATACTTTATATACCCGGGATCGTTTACGCCCAGGAAGAAATAAAAATTGGCAGACTTCAAATTGACATCTGGCCGGAATATGACCGTCCTGATGTTTTAGTTATTTACCGCATTGTCCTATCACCTGAAAATGCATTGCCTGCAAAAATGGAGCTCCGTATCCCGCTTGAAGCCAATAAACCGCTCAATCTTGCAGGAAAGGATGCGGATGGTATGCTCTACAATCTGGATTATACAACCCGAATTGAGGGTGATTGGATCTGGGTGTCTTTTACCACTCCATCACAGGAAATCCAGCTTGAATATTATGATCCGCGTCTTCTAAAAACCGATCTCACCCGTGAATTTGAATATCGTTGGCCGGGGGATTACATGGTTGATGAAACGGTTATACAGATTCAAGAACCAATAAATACAACCAGAATGGAAATCAGTCCTGACCTGGGGGAAGGCGTGCCCGGAAATGATGGGCTGACTTATTATATTTCCTCTATTGGTTCTCTGGATAAAAATACACCCTTCAGCATTCAAATTGAATATGACAAAACAGACGATACCCTGAGTTCAAGCCAGGTTCCAGTGTTTCCAAGTGAGCCAATTGGACAACAAACTCAGGGGCGAACCTCCCTCGGCGAGGTGATTCCCTGGGTTTTAGGGGTACTGGGAGCTGTGATGATTGTGGGAGGCGGCTTTTGGTACTGGCATACCGGAAGGGATATCCAGAAGACCCGTAAAAAGCACCGCCAGACAAGGAGCCTGGATGACGAGGGAAAAATCCAGCCAGGGACAGCCATCTACTGCCACAAATGTGGGAAAAGGGCAGCGGACGGAGACTTGTTTTGCCGGGTGTGCGGAACGAAACTGCAGATCGAATAGGAAACAGCTATTCATTCAATCACCCGGGAAAGAATTGACCTGGAACAATGCTCCCCGGCAAATTAATCTTCTTTAAGGTACCCCATCATTTTCAAGGCGTCTTGCTTGTTACGCCAATTTTTATTTACTTTTACCTTTAATTCCAGGAATACCTTCCTCCCGCTCATCAACTCAATTTCCTTTCGGGCCGTTGTTCCAATGGCTTTCAGCGTAGCAGCTCCCTTCCCGATGACAATGCCTTTATGGGATTCCCTTTCTACATACAAGGTTGCCACAATATGGGCGCCAATATCTCCACGCTCATTGTATTCATCTATATGAATCCCGATTGAATAAGGAACTTCATCCCGCAGATGAACCAGAGCTGCTGAGCGTATTAATTCAGCCGCAATTTCCCTCTCAAATTGGTCAGTAATCTGCTGGGAATCATAGAAAGGTTGTCCTGGCGGGAGTTTTTGGATGATTCCTGTCAATAATTCCTGACAACCGAATCCTGTTTTTGCAGATAAATGGAATACATCTGCATCCGGCAGCATTTCTTGAAACCTTTTGATATTTTCTTCCAGCAGCTGACGGCTGGATGTCTTATCCACCTTGTTGACTGCCAGGATTATTGGAATTTCTATCGGGATTTTTTTTAAGGATTCCAGCAGCAGCAGATCATCGCTGTGTGGTTTTTCACTTCCATCTACGATCCATACAATGACATCTGCATCTTCCAGGGAGGATTTTATCGCCTCGATCATGAATCTGCCAAGCTCATGGGTGGGATGGTGCATCCCGGGTGTATCAACCAGGATAATCTGGGCATCTTCAAGGGTTAGGATACCTAGCTGCTTTCGTTGAGTAGTTTGTGGCTTCGGAGTTACCGGGGCAATCATTTGCTCCATAAAAGTGTTAACCAGGGTTGATTTGCCAACATTCGGGCGGCCTACCAGGGCAGCATATCCGGCTTTATAGCCTTGAGGGTACAATTCATTGTTCATAAATATCCGGGAATGTCCTCCATGTTACCTAATGATACCAGTAGTTACAGAAAAACCAACTGCGCGCTTTTTTTATGAAACCTGGGACATCCGGCATCATTCGTACGGAGAATCAACCATAAAACGAAAAAAGAAGTAAAAAGCGTAGGTTAATCGTAGGGTACCCGTCAAGTACTATCCGCCGGTTTCTGATAATATAGATTCATAGGGCGACTTCTCTTCTTCTCCTCCTTAAGAGAGCGCCGGGGTCGGCGTCCCCGGCGCTCGTTGATTTTAATTCCACAAATAACAAATTGATAAAAATTGCCTGGCAAATTCGCAACAATAAAATTATGATAGACTTATTGTTGATATTCGAACTGTCAAAATTAATCCTGGGAGATAAACTATGATGGCATCAAGGCCGACCTACCCTATTGATATTGCAGGTGTGCACCGCGAACTATCCTTGTTTGAGATAAAACCCGGCTTGAGGATTGCCATTTTAAATATTCTTGGGGACACAGAACTGGTCCAGGCAGCTGCAAAGGAACTGGCCAATAAAATTTCCGAAATGGATTTTGATGTATTTGTAACAGCAGAGACCAAGAGCATCCCGCTTGCCCATGCAATTTCCGTAGAAATGGGCAAACCGTATATTGTGCTGCGCAAGTCGTATAAACCTTACATGGGGGATGCCTTTAAGGTGGAGACCCTCTCGATAACAACCGGCGAACCTCAAACCCTTTTTCTGGATGAAAAAGATAGGGCTTTGGTTCAAAACCGAAGAGTGATGATTATCGATGATGTCATCAGCACCGGTTCCACCCTGCAGGGGATGAGATTATTAATGGAGAAAGCAGGAGCAATTCTCGTCGGCGAAGCAGCTATTTTTACCGAGGGAGAAAGGGCAAAATGGCGGGATATTATCTGTCTTGGTCACCTGCCAGTATTCGTTGATTAAAAGATAAGCCCCAACAGGATGGAATCTGTGGGGCTTTCATCTTATTTGGATTAAGTACTTTCAATCAAGTAATTATAGGAATTTCTGGTACACCGTTTATCAATTTCATCTTTCTTGTGCGCGGCATGGCTTTTATGGCTGCTTCCCTGGCCATTGCAGCCGAGCGGCTGGATAATTCTTCCAGGTAAACAAGCTGGACTGGTCTGCGGAGTTTCGTGTAACGGGCTCCTCTACCGGCGTTATGTGCAGCCAGGCGCCTGGTTGGATCGGTTGTCCAACCCGTGTAAAATGTCCCATCCGAACACTGCAGCAAATAGCAAAAAAAACCCAAGATCAACTGGCTTTCTTATCTTTTCGACCAAATCCGATCAAGCTTCCAAGGGTTTCAGAGGCTCCGGGAATTTGAGCAGATTTTTCTTTTTCCCAGTTACCAGTCATTCTTAATCGATACCAATCCTCAAAACCCTTTTCAGCTCTTTTTAAGTATTCATTCAGTTTCTTGCTATCCTCTTCAGAGATGTATGAGCGGGCTTCACGCAGTGATAAAACCAAATTATCAATCATGCGCAGGACATTATCCTTATTATCCATGGCTGACATCCCCGGTTCTTTTGACTGAGCCAGTGAGGTAGACAACTCGGCAACACGGGCATAATCCTTACCAGCCATCTTCCCCGCTTCTTTCCATCCAACCTGGTCAACCGTTGAATTGACCAGTGCAGCGGCTAAAAGGATCGGGAGCTGCCTGCTCATCGCTAAAAGGCCATCGCACTCATACGCATCCACAAAATAAGGGGTAGCACCCAATACTTCAGCAAAATCGGAAGCAAGCTTAACTGCGTCACGCTGAGTACCTGCCGTGCTGGAAATCGCAATCAGGCTATTTTGGAATAGGTCCTTCTGCCCCTCATAAGGATTTTGTTCATATTTGGTAAGGTATGCAGGATTGAGGCTGGGGGTAAATTTCAAAAAGAAACGATCCTTTGGCAGCAATTGTTTTGCCAGCTCAATTACCTGTACATGCAGCGGGGATGTGTCCAGAATTACAACCTCAGGTTTTAAATCTGGTGCAATGATTTCAAGGGTTTTCTTTAGCTCATCCACTGGAAGATCCAGGATAATAATGTCAGCATTTTCAACTGCCCTGGGTAAATTTGCCTCAACCTTATCTATTACACCCAGCTTTTGGGCTTGCTTGGCAACACTATTGCTAATATCATTGCCTACCCGGTTGAACTGATCTGTTTTATCTGCCAGAGCCAGTCCAATTGATGAGCCTATCTGGCTCAATCCGATTATCGTAAGTTGTATACTCATCCGAGACCTCCAATTAGTAATCTGCTGAGTGTATTGAGGACAGGAATCAGTACCCATCCAAAGAGATCAATTCCAACCATCGGCCCCACAAATATTAAGGCCATCAGGATCATTGGCCCGTAAGGGTGAATTCTATCCAGGAAATCAGCCCATGAGGGTGGGAAAATGTACTGAGCAATTTTCTCCCCATCAAGTGGTGCCAGAGGAATCAGGTTGAATAATAGCAATAGCAAATTGATTTGGATAAATGCCACCAGGAACTGGGTTGGAGACGGTAAAACACCGGAGGATGAAAAAGAGAATGCAAATGGTAAAACTCTCAGAAGAATGGCAGCCATGATTGCCAACGCCAGGTTTGAAAGCGGTCCGGCAAATGATACCCACATTAAGGCTGAAGGCGATCTTCTGCTTAAGGCATAGGGGTTTACCGGAACAGGGCGTGCCCATCCAAAACCAACCAGGATGAGCATCAGGGAACCCATCAGGTCCAGATGCGCAGCTGGATTCAGGGTGAGCCGCCCGTTATCACGCGGAGTTGTATCACCAAACCGATCCGCCACAAAAGCGTGAGCGAATTCATGCACAGACAAGGCAATAATCAGGATAAGAATCCTGGTGATGATCGTTTCCGGGTCTAAATTAAACATGTAGACGTCAATGCCCCATTTCACGGTGATTATACCATGATGATATAATCCATTTATGCTGACCGATTTGGAGTTGGAGGACCGGATAACACTTCGAAAAATCCATCCATGCGGAGGGTATGAATGGAAAGTGGTCAGGCTGGGAGCAGATATTGGGATTGAATGTCTTAAATGCGGACGGAGAGTCCTGCTTGCCCGGCGTGAACTGGCCAACCGGATTAAATCAATTAATAAGAAAACAGATCCAGATGCTTAGTCCTGAAAAACCCCGCATCCTTTTCCTCTTTTCGGACACAGGTGGTGGTCACCGCAGTGCCACCGAAGCCATTATTGAAGCTATCCAATTGGAATTCCCGGATGAAATTGATCTGCAGATGATCGATTTATTTAAAGAATATGCCCCCCCTCCCATGGACCTCGTCCCGGATATATATCCACCACTATCCCGGATGCCTCAGGTCTGGAAAATTGGATACCGGTTGAGTGACGGCAGGCGCCGTACAAAGATTGTTAATTCCGTAGTTTACCCCTACATTCGGCGGTCAATTAGAAAACTTATCCAGGAAAATCCTTGCGATCTCGTCGTTTCTGTCCATGGGTTGATGACCAGTCCAGTAGCAAGGGTCTTGAAGAAATATCCGATCGGTTTCGTCACCGTTGTGACTGACCTGATCTCCACACATGCTACCTGGTATGAAAAAACTGCTGACCTGATTATCGTGCCTACCGAACAGGCATATAAGCGCGGCTTGGACCTGGGTATTCCGGCAGAAAACATGAAAGTGATCGGACTGCCGGTAGCGGATAAATTCCGATTACCGGCGGAAGAAAAGGAAACAATTAGAAAAAACCTGGGATGGTCCCCGGAGGGTTTCTATATTTTATTGGTAGGCGGCGGGGAGGGCATGGGACCGATTGATGAATTCGCCCGGGCAATTAATGAATCATGTCCAGATGTCTCTCTGATTATTGTAACCGGAAGAAATCCTTCCTTAAAATCCAGGCTTGAGAAAATTAATTGGAATATTCCGGCTCATATACTCGGTTTTGTAACCAATATGCATGAACTAATGCGTGCTTCGGATGTTCTCGCTACAAAAGCCGGGCCGGGCACAATCTCGGAAGCGATGATTTGTCAGCTGCCGATTATCCTTTACAGTTACATGCCAGGTCAGGAGGATGGGAATATCGATTACGTGGTAAATGAAGGCGTTGGGTATTGGGCACCGGATAAAGAATCCTTCACAACAACATTGAGACAAATGATCGATAATCCCCAATCGGCCCTGAAAGCAAAAGAATCCTGCCTGCGGCTGGCACGGCCTAATGCAGCCAGACAAATTGCTGCTGAACTGGTCCATCGGGTAAAAGATATTAAACTGCAACAGAATCCCTGAACTTGCTCCTGATTGCTCCCTGGCATATAATTTCAACATGCCTATTTATGATTCAAATACCCTGGAATTTTTCAGCCGGAGTCCAGAACAAACCCGGAGGTTAGGGATTCGTATTGGAATGCTGCTTAAAACCGGTGATGTAATCTGCCTTTCCGGAGAACTTGGCAGTGGAAAAACAACCCTTGTACAGGGAATTGCTCAGGGTTGGGGATCTTCAGACGGGGTTACAAGCCCGACTTTCATTATTGTTAATGAATATCACAAGCCGGATGGACAATCCCTCTATCACCTGGATGCGTTCCGGCTTCAAAATGCCTTTGAGGCTGAGGATCTGGATATTGACCAAATGATTGAAGCAGGCATCATCATAATTGAATGGCCGGAACAGATAGAGGATGCCATTCCAAACGAACGATTGACCATCAAAATGCAGTGGATGGCTGATGAACAAAGGGGAATGCTTTTCCAACCCCGTGGGGAAAGGTACCATAAAATAATGGCGGAATTTCGGCTGTCGGCTTTCAGAGGGTAAATATGCTTTTAGCTGTTGATACATCCACGCAACAAATCGGATTAGCCCTTTATGATGGTGTTACCGTAATCGTCGAGGATATCTGGTTATCTCAAAACCATCACACTAAGGAATTGTCACCGGCAATTTCCCGCCTTTTTACAAAATGCCCAATAAATCCCAGGGATCTTACAGGTTTGGCCATTGCCATCGGGCCCGGATCATTCACCGGTTTACGCATCGGATTGAGTGTAGTAAAAGGAATGGCATTATTTCTGCATATCCCGGTGGTAGGTATTCCAACTTTGGACATCCTGGCAGCTGCTCAACCCCTGCAGAAAATTCCCCTTGTTGCTCTTTTAAGAGCGGGACGGGGAAGGTTAGCAGCATGCTGGTATGATGCTGATTTTCATGCAGGAAAATGGAAATCTCAAGGAAAATACCAGGTACTCCAGGCCGAGGAATTATCCCAACTCGTTGATACCCCTACCCTGATTTATGGGGAGTTGAACGGAGCAGAACGCCAGATTCTTGAGCGCAAGAAAGCAAATATTATCCTGGGCACCCCTGCACAATCAATCAGGCGGCCTTCCTATTTAGCAGAGATCGCCTGGCAAAAATTGAGAAAGAACCAGGTGGACGATGTAAATTCACTCACCCCGATCTATCTCCACGTGATGGGGGTCAAACCTTCTTGATGAATTCCAATGAAAAACAGAGTGTTTTAATCCGTCCAATGACTCCGGATGACATCGAAGCGGTTTACCAGATTGAAAACCTTTCATTTGCCCTGCCATGGAGCAAACGGTCCTATCAATTCGAGATAAATGAAAATCAATCCTCCCGCCCATGGGTGGCTGAAGCCTACCTTAGTGATGGATCTAAGCAGATTGTAGGTTTAATTGTTATCTGGTTGATTTTAGATGAGGGTCATATCGCCAATGTAGCAGTTCATCCTTCCTTCAGGGGATTGGGGATTGGCAGAAAACTTCTTGCGTACACAATCCTTAAAGCATTCGAGGAGGGTGCCCATCAATTTTTCCTCGAAGTTCGCCGCGGGAACCTTACTGCCCAGAGAATCTACCAGGAATTAGGATTTAAAATTGAAGGTGTCAGGCAAAAATACTACCAGGATAATGGTGAGGATGCGCTGCTGATGGAGATGGGAACAATAAACCAGCCCCTGCTGACAAAATACGCTGCCGCGCCTGTTACTTCGAATATGCTCTACGACTTTCAACCTAAGGAGGAAGAAAATGGATCGTGACCAACAGCTCCGGGAGATCATCAATGATATTTCCATTTGTACCAAATGCCAGCTGCATCACTCCAGAAAGTTATCCGTTCCCGGAGAGGGTCCATTTGATACGGATATTATGTTCATTGGCGAAGCACCCGGTTTTCACGAAAATGAGCAGGGACGTCCGTTCGTCGGAGCTGCCGGAAAGCTGCTGGATACATTGCTTGCCAATATTGGAATGAATCGAAACCAGGTTGTGATTACCAATGTGGTTAAATGCCGGCCACCAGGCAATCGGGATCCGCTGGATGAAGAAATCGAAGCATGCGTTGGCGCATATCTATCCCGCCAGATTGAATTGATTGACCCGAAATTGATCATTACATTAGGCAGAATTTCGATGGGCTTATTTTTCAAAAATGCAAAAATCGGGGAGATGCATGGGAATTCCGTTAAGATCGGTCAAAGATGGGTGACTGCCATGTACCACCCTGCGGCCGCCTTGCACCAACCCAAGCTGCTGGAAGTGATTCAGAAAGATTTCGATAAACTCCCGGCATTGGTATCCAGAGTCGTCCTGAGTACAGAACAGAAAATCGCTGAAAAAGAAGTTGGTAACAAAACGAATGATTTAGTCCCCCCTCAAGGTAATCCAAGCCAGCTTAGCCTGTTCTAGGATAGGCTTTTCATTTATGATATGATAAGCCAGCTAAATAGAGAATCAATAATCCACCGATAGGATCCTCCATGGAAAATGCTTATAAAACTACTTTGATAAATCGATTTAAAGATAAAAGCGCAAAAATCTCCATTCTAGGCTTGGGTTATGTAGGTCTTCCCCTTGCTGTCGTGTTTGCAGAAGCGGGTTTTCATGTCATCGGTGTAGACCCTGACCCGAAAAAAATTAGCGCTATTCAAAATGGTGAAAGTTATATTTTAGATGTCCCTGACGAACAAATCAGAAAATTGGTGGATCAAAAAAAACTTCAAGCTACTACAGATTTTTCTTACCTCAAGGAAGCTGATGCAGTCAGTATCTGTGTTCCTACCCCATTGCGGAAAACAGGCGACCCAGACCTGTCATATATTGTTTCGGCAACAGAGGAACTGGCAAAGTATATCCATCCTGGCATGGTGGTTGTACTGGAATCCACCACGTATCCTGGCACTACCCGTGAAATCATCCTCCCAACTCTAACCGAGAAAAGCAAACTGAATGTAGGTGAAGATTTCTTCCTTGCTTTCTCGCCTGAGAGGGTGGATCCAGGGAGGAAAGACTGGACAACAATCAACACCCCGAAGGTACTCGGTGGTGTTACCCCCAATTGCCTCGATGTCGCTTCAGCATGGTATTCCATGGCGCTTCAGAAAGTAGTCCCGGTCTCATCTGCAGAAGTGGCGGAGATGGCAAAATTGCTTGAAAACACCTACCGCATGATCAATATCGGCCTGGTGAATGAGCTGGCAATCATGTGTGACCGGCTTGGGGTGGATGTCTGGGAGGTCATTGACGCAGCTGCGACAAAACCTTTTGGATTTATGAAGTTTACTCCCGGTCCGGGTTTGGGGGGACACTGTATCCCCATAGACCCTCTCTATCTTTCCTGGAAACTACGCAGCATCAATTATACGGCACAGGTTCATTGAGCTGGCATCCGAAATTAACTCCAATATGCCCCGCTTTGTAATTGGGAAAATTTCAGATGCTTTAAACAACCGATCAAAACCGATTAAGGGCAGCAAGATCCTCGTCCTGGGAGCAGCATATAAACCGGATATTGATGATATCCGTGAATCCCCAGCCCTGGATGTGATTGGACTGCTTATCCAGAAAGGTGCGGAAGTCTCGTATCATGACCCCTACATAAAAAAGGTTCATCATGAGGAATGGGAACTGCAATCAATACCCAATCTGGATGAAGGTTTGCAGAATGCGGACTGTGTTGTCATTTTGACCAACCATTCTGTATACGACTACGCCAGCATCCTTGAGAAAAGTACACTCATCATTGACAGCCGCAATGCCCTGGGTGTGCTCGGCCGGGATCATCCCAAAGTGGTGAGGTTGTAATGTCCCGTTACATCGTCACCGGGGCGGCAGGATTTATTGCTTCGAAGGTCAGCGAAACCCTGCTTCAGCAAGGACATACCATCATCGGAATCGATAATATGAATGATTCCTATGATGTACGCCTTAAAGATTGGCGTTTGGCCAGGTTGGTTTCCTATCCAAATTTCATCTTCCTTCAGGAAGATATCAGTCAGTTTGCAAAGATGGAGAGAGTATTTGACACACAACGCCATATCGATGGAGTCATCAATCTGGCAGCTCGTGCAGGAGTACGGATGAGTGTGGAAAATCCATGGGCTTATTTGGAAACAAATGTCAATGGAACCTTGAATTTACTGGAACTTTGCCATAGATACGATATCCAAAAATTTATCCTTTCTTCCACATCAAGCCTTTATGGCAGTCATAATCCGGTTCCCTACCGTGAAGACACCGATACAAACCGGCCGTTGTCTCCTTATGCAGCCAGTAAAAAAGCCGCAGAGGCGCTCTGCCATAGCTACCACCACCTTTACCAGCTGGATGTGACTGTTTTTCGGTATTTCACTGTGTATGGTCCAGCGGGAAGACCTGATATGTCCTTGTTCCGATTTACCCAGTGGATCTGTGAAGATTTGCCTGTCCAGGTATATGGTGATGGGTACCAATCCAGGGACTTCACCTTCGTGGATGATATCGCCCGGGGGACCATTGCAGGGTTGAAAAATGTAAAATACCAGGTAATCAACCTGGGAAATGACCAACCGCACCCCTTGATGGATGTGATCCAACTGCTGGAAGAGTATCTGGGAAAAAAAGCGAATATTGTTTATAGCCCGATGCACAGGGCGGATGTATACACAACACGTGCCTCGATTGACAAAGCAAGAAATATTTTAGGCTGGAAACCCGAGGTAAGCCTTGAAGAAGGCATAAAAAAGCTGGTTGACTGGTATTTGAAAGAACGCTCCTGGGCAAGGTATATTGCCACTCCATGAATATCGTCCAAAAAATAAAAAACCATCTGGAGGAGGATCCTCTCCTGCAGCGGGTTGTCCGCAATACGGGCTACCTGTTTGGCAGCAATACAATTACGATGGGCCTAAGCATGCTGCAAAGCATTTTAGCAGCACGTCTGCTGGGGATTTTTGATTTTGGTGTGCTGGGTACAATAACCGTTTTTGCCACCACACTCAACCGTCTTTTTTCTTTTCGCATGGGGGAAATCATCATCAAATATCTGGGGGATTATCTGGCTGAAAATCGTCTCGACCATGCAGCCACAATCATTAAAACTGCTTACATTGTGGAGGCTGCCAGCTCCCTTTTTGCTTACCTGCTCCTGGTAGTTCTATCCCCCTGGGCTGCAAACCAGCTTGCCGATAACCCTGAAAGTGTCAGCTTATTTATTATTTATGGGTTATTTATTCTTGGTAATTTCGGCAGTGAAACCTCACTGGGAATTCTGCAAATTGATAACAAATATAAACAGCAAGCAACCTTTACCATCGTACAGGCTGTTCTGACTGCCATTATCATCGTTGTTGCATATTTCACCGGCGGTGGTCTGACGCTGGTGGTTTTAGCCTACCTGGCTGGAAAATTAGTCCTGGGAATAGGCCCATTCATCCTGGCAATACGCTCCGTAAATCATCTTTTAGGAAATGGATGGTGGCAAAGAGCGTCTTACAGTTACCTTCCCCCCCGGCGTGAACTACAGACTTTCGGTCTTACTGGAAACTTAAGCGCCACCATTAATCTCTTTGTACGCGACAGCGAAGTGCTTTGGGTAGCATTCTTCTTATCCCCGCTTGAAGTTGGATATTACAAAGTAGCCCTGGCAATTATCAATATTGTCTTAATGCCAATAACCCCTTTCATCAGCACCACCTTCCCGGAAATATCCCGCAGTGTATCAGCCAGGCTCTGGGGAACTCTTAGAAACCTCTTAAAGAAAATCACCATAATCTCTGCATCCTGGACAGCAGTTGTGACTCTTGGTTTGCTGTTGTTTGGACCCTGGATCATCTTAATTTATGGCCAGGAATTTATGCCTGCATATCCTGCTTTGCTTATTTTAATGGTTGGTTTTGGCGTTGCTAACATCTTTTTTTGGAATCGCCCGCTTCTCCTTGCTCTTGGATTACCCAAAACACCCTTTACCATTACATTGCTTACCGGCATCGTAAAAGTTCTGCTGGCATTTTTACTGGTTCCCCGTTATGGTTATCTGGCTGAGGCAGCCTTGTTATCCCTTTATTTTATCGTTTCGGTCTTATTGATCACATACATTGGAATTAAAAAAATAAAATATTACGAGAATGGGGCTAAATCGCTCCAAATTTCTCAAACCTGATGAAATTTATTCTAAATAGACCGGGTTTCAGCGGATCGGGCTATAGAAATCATAGAATCCTCTTTGTGGTAACATAGGTTTAGTTTGCATACTGGAAGGACACGTCCTTGCCCATCTGATTATCCCTGGCAAAGGTTATTGAATGTTTCAAAGAGGGAAACTTAGTCCCGCAATCTTATCGTTGAGCATAGGATTAATATCAGGCGTAATAATCAGCCTGCTATTTTCAGCAGGTAATCCCTGGATAGGAAGCCTAGCCACCTCCCTATTAATCGGTCTTTCCTGTTACATCTTGATCAAAACATGGCATTGGGCAGGGGGTGGAAATAAACTGGCCTGGATGATTATTCTGGCTTTTTCAATCCGCCTTTTTGTTGGCCTTGGAGCTGGTTTGATCCTTCCGATAGCAGGCTATGAGGAGGAGGTCCAGAAGGCGGGCTACCTTTTTTTCGATGCCTACACCAGGGATCAACAAGCCTGGCATTTTGCCGAATCGGGCAGGTCCCTGTTATTAAGCTTCCAAAACGAGTTCTGGACGGACCAGTATGGCGGATTGATGGGATTAAGTGCCATCATTTACCGCTATCTATCCCCGGATGCCCATCGTCCACACCTGATTATTATTCTGGGCGCCTTCGCCTTTTCATTGGGAATTCCATTTTTCTGGAAAGCAGTCCAGTTTCGTTGGACAGAAAAAATTGCCAGTCTTGCAACATGGGTCTTAATTTTTTACCCGGACAGCATCCTTTTTTCTAGCTCCCAAATGCGGGAACCATACCTGATAGGACTATTTTGTATTGCATTTTGGGGGGCTGTAAACTGGAGTTCAAAAAGGAAACAGGCTGTACTTGCCCTGGCTATCAGCCTGTGCCTGATGGGAGTGATTTCCCTGCTGGTGATGGCTGCAGTTTCTTCAGCCCTTTTTATGTGGTTATGGCTTGAATATTTCTCGACGAAATTGAATAAACGCTGGGTACTTGCAGGATGGTTGGCAATTTTATTGGTTCTTTCCGCATCCATCATCTTTGGAAACGCCTGGTTCCAGGATACGGCCAGGTGGGATTTATTATTGACAGAGCGTAATTCGGGTTGGGTAGCAAAATCAATCGGTGAAATTGGTGGTCAGGCTAGAATACCCTTCATGGTCGGCTATGGACTCGTTCAGCCATTGCTGCCAGCCGCCATTGCGGATGATGCCATTGCGGTTTGGAAATCAATTGGGATAATCCGTTCTCTGGGCTGGTTTATGCTTATCCCCTTCTTAATCACCCCCCTATTTATCCTGTTCAAATTAGAGCCGGGAAAAAACAAAAATATCTACATATTGCTCACCTGTCATCGTGTCTATCTGGATTCTGATCTCCTCAATCCGTGCCGGCGGGGACCAGTGGGATAATCCACGCTACCGGTCGATCTTTATCCCGTGGATGGCTTTGCTTGGCTCCTGGACATTTTTCCTTGTGCGCGAATTAAAAAGCCCCTGGCTGTTTCGGATCATCTTCGTTGAAATTATTTTCCTTGCATTCTTCACCAACTGGTATTTCAGCCGCTACTTTCTGCTTTGGAGAAGGCTCCCATTTTGGGAAAACATAATCTGGATCATTGGATTAACGTCCATCGTGATTATTGGCGGATTTCTGTGGGACTTTTACCGCCAGAAAGCCATAAACCACCACCAGGATCAAGAATAAGCCTGCATGTTATAATCCATTCTGGTAAGTTCGGCATGAAAGACAGGATTCAGTGACCCGATTTCGAAATGCAATAAACCAAATTGCCGAGTCCAGGATGCTGGCTTTAATCGTGGCATTGCTTGGAATAATCCTCTATGCTTACCAATCGTATATCTATGCGCATCGCATCCCCTCCACCCTCGATGAGGGTAATTACCTCTACAAGGGACTCCTTTTCTTAACCGGAAAATATTTTCCCTTCCAGGATTATGGGCCCTGGACAAATAAAATGCCGTTCTCTTTTTATATTCCTGGGTTAAGCCAGTTGATCGAACCAGGATTACGCAGCGGCAGGTATTTTGCCATCCTGCTCGGGGTTCTTATGCTGGTTGGATTATGGATTACCGGGCGGAGAGCTTGGCGGGTATTGGTGGGCAGCCTTTGTTGTCATGTGGTTTGCGGTCAACCCGGTTATCATCAAAATGTACAGCCAGATGTTATCAGAAGGATTGATCGCATTCCTGTTAGCCTGGGTGTTTGCCTTCTCCCTCGGGCAAAATCAAAAAACCTGGCAAACCATTCTTGGAATATTACTGGCAACACTGATAATTTTATCCCGCCAAAATATGCTGCCTCTTATTGTAATCATCCTGTGCTACTACCTTTGGGAACATGGCTGGAAAAATGCTCTAATTAATACAATCGTATTTCTGGCTGCTTTTCTTTTTATACACATTGTCTTCTGGCCAGGCATTCTGCAATTGTGGATCGTCTGGATACCGCAAAATCTTTCTCCCTACCTGGATTCCTTCCGCTTGAATCTCGGAGGAACCAGTGTCTGGAATCCAGAGGTATCCCTTTTTAACAAGTTGTTTGTATTCTGGGAAGGAACACGCCACCACTTTATTCCCCTTTTCGGGACACTCATCGCCTGGATATTCTGGCCAAAAAAAGGGGATTGGAAATCACCATCTCATTATAGAATGGCCGTGATCCTGAGCGTGCTTTTTGCAGTAATGGTTTTATCCCATGCCTGGGCATCAATCGATCAGGAGTACTGTGTTTTTTGTTACTCGCTTTATCTAAGCTTCTTCACCCACACAGGTCTTCTGGTCATCGTGCTTGTGTACCCATCCCTCAGAAAAGAGGCCGGTTTTTTCAGGCAGGCTCTGGCAATCCTGCTCACCCTGATCATTGCTTCCGGGGTTGCCTTCGGCGGTCACCAGGATGTGTCAAATTTCCTGATGAATATTCAAGTTCCGCGTATGCAAAATATGCGCTTTCTCCCCGGTACCACAGAGGTCTGGCGTTTTCTTGCAAATAAATTTGGCTATAGTATGGATACGCTTAAGGTCTGGATACCGATGGCTGCCGGTTTGATGCTGGGATTATCCATTGTGCTGCTGGTGGGAATAATATCCTATTTTTCCAGGCGAAAAAAGGTCTCTTACCCGGGTATTGGCTACCTCTCTATGGTTACCCTGCTGTTGGCGGGATTATTCCTCACCCCCACACCTATCCTTGGTGGAGGCAATCAAGTACAGGAGTGCGGGGATGTCATCCAGTCATATGAAGATGCTGGCAGCTTATTGCGTACGATGATTCCGCAAGGTTCACTTATATACTGGTACGGCGGGCTTTCACCGGTACCACTGCTCTATTTACCGGATGTCCGCATCTTCCCCCCCCAGCTTAATGATGGCTATTCCTTCCGGACTGGGGGTGATCCTGAGCAGCTTGAAAGGAACGGTTACTGGAATGAACCCCTTTCGGACCAATGGATGCTTGAAGCAGATTATGTATTACTGGAAGGGCGTTACTACAAAGGGAAAACAAAAGATCAATTGGAGAACGGGCCATTTTACGAATTATCCAAAGCGACCGAAGCCATATTAAAATGTGAGTATAAATATGGTACTGAGATTCGAATTTTTCGGAGAGTACAGTGAAAATTTCTGTGGTAATCCCCGTATACAACGAAGAGGGAAATTTGCTCCTGCTTTATCAGGCAGTAAAGGATGCGCTGGCAAATCTGCAGGAAGAATGGGAGCTCATCCTGGTGGACGACGGAAGCCAGGACCAGAGTCCGAATATTCTCACTGAACTGGCTGATCAGGATCCAGAACATATCAGGGTGGTCCTACTCCGCCGCAACTTTGGCCAAACCGCCGCGATTGCAGCAGGAATTGATTACACGGACGGTGAGATCATCTTTTTGATGGATGCAGATTTACAAAATGATCCGGCAGATATTCCGATGATGCTTGAAAAGATGAAAGAAGGTTATGATGTGGTTAGCGGGTGGAGGGTAGACCGCAAAGATACATTCCTCACCCGTACCATACCTTCCAAAATTGCAAATTGGGTCATTTCCTGGGTTACCCAGGTCCCCCTTCACGATTACGGGTGCACTTTGAAAGGGTACCGGCGGGAGGTCATCACCGGTTTCAGGCTGTACGGAGAAATGCACCGCTTTATCCCGGTATATGCCAGTTCTGTGGGCGCCAGGATAATCGAGGTTCCTGTACGGCACCATCCCAGGAAATTTGGTAAAGCCAAATACGGGCTTGAGCGTACCCTAAAAGTTATCCTGGACTTGTTTACGGTTAAGTTTTTATACAGTTTTGCCAATAAACCGATCTATCTTTTCGGCGGCACGGGCATGTTCCTCATGTTCCTCAGCGGACTGGTATTATTTTATCTGGCAATGCGGCGAATTTTCATCGGCACATCTGTCCTGGCATCCCCCTTATTTCAAATGAGCACCCTGATATTCATGATGGGTTTTCAGGCAATTCTGATGGGTTTGATTGCAGAACTGCTCGTGCGCACATATCATGAATCCCAGGGAAAACCGACCTATACCGTACGGCAGGTCATTCATCCCAACCACCAGAATACCGATAACCAGGGATAGGCATGAAAATCCTGGTATTAATACATGAATACCCCCCGGTGGGTGGAGGCGGTGGGCGGGTAGCCCAGGATGTTTGCGAAGGATTGGCATCATTAAACCACCAGGTTTATCTCGTCACGGCGCATTTTGGCGATCTGCCATACCAAGAACAAAATGGGAATCTGACCATTCGCCGGCTGCGGTGCGGGAGGAAACAGGCATATCGCGCAGGTATGCAGGCTATGCTTGGATATGTCCTGGCTGCCTTTTGGAATGGCTTGCGGCTGATTAAACAGTGGAAACCTGATGTCATTCATGTTCACTTTGCTGTCCCTGCGGGTGCGGCCGCATGGGCACTATCAACCATCACCGGGGTGCCTTATGTACTGACCGCTCATTTAGGTGATGTTCCAGGAACAGTACCGGAGAAAACCGGGGGATGGTTCCGCTGGGTTTATCCGCTCACACCGATGATCTGGAAAAAAGCCAGTGTAGTAACCGCTGTATCAGAATTTACCCGTGAAAGTGCTCAAAAACATTACCGGATTCCGATCCAGGTGATTTACAACGGGGTCGATTTGCAGAAAATCAATCCCGGGGTAATCCGGGTAAATACACCTCCCCGCATCATATTTGCTGGACGTCTGATGCAGCAGAAAAATCCAGTAAGGATTATTGAGATTCTCGCAGAATTAAAAGATCTTGATTGGCGTCTCACCTTAGCCGGAGATGGACCCTTGAAGGCAGAGATTGAAAGCGCCATTCAAATCCATGGTCTTGCGGACCGCATCAGCATGCCCGGTTGGATAACCCCCCAGCAGGTTATCGCCGAGTTCTCAGCCAGCGATATTCTATTAATGCCTTCCTTATCAGAGGGACTGCCGGTTGTTGGGGTACAGGCAGCTGCTATGGGGTTGGTTCTGGTTCTAAGCAATGTTGGTGGTAATATCGATCTGGTTGAACCGGGAATTAATGGATTTCTCCTTGATGCTCAGGATAAAAAAGGATTTGCAAACAGCCTGAGGACCTTATTAGAGAATCCGGAGAGACTTCTTGAAATGCGCAAAGCAAGCCGGAACCTGGCAGAGAAATTTGATATAAACGGGATTATTGCTGAATATCAGGGTGCTTTTAACCAGGCTGTCCGCAAGCAAAATTAATAGCCGTATGTTTAAAATAATGTTTATCCAATTTTCCTACCCAAGGCCAGGTACGCTTACCATTGAATGAAATTTCCAACCAACCGGCAACTGATCCTCCTTTGAATCCACCCAAAAAGGGCTCCTTTGCCGGAGATGTAATCAAACTGGTTAGCGGGACGTCCTTTGCACAGTTGATCACGGTACTTGCCGCGCCATTATTAACCCGGCTTTACAGCCCGGCAGATTTTGGAGTTCTGGCAGTATTTATCTCTACTACCGATTTGCTGGGGGTAATAGCCTGCCTGAGCTATGAGCAGGCCATCGTCCTCCCCGAGGAAGATAAAAATGCTGTCAATCTCTTTAGCTTGAGTCTGCTTATTGCCTCATGCATATCGCTGCTGAGTATTCCCATTTTTGTGGCAAGCCAGCAAATTTTTACCAGGGTATTAAAAATGCCGGAGATTCTTCCCTACCTCTGGCTGCTGCCGCTATCCATACTGGCTACCGGGTCATTTTATGCGTTCAATTACTGGAATACCCGTACCAGAAAATTTGGGAGGCTGGCTATCCGGCGTGTGATCAACTCCCTCTTAGCCGTTATTATCCAGCTGGGCTTCGCCCTGGCCGGGTGGCGCACTGCAGGAGGATTAATCCTTGGTTATTTCGGTGGTGTATTCATCTCCACCTTGATCCTTGGGTTGGAAATCTGGCGGGATGACAAACGATTGATTTTGGGTAATCTTAACTGGGGAGTCATGATACAAAACCTCAAGCGTTACCGTAAGTTCCCCATGTTCACCACCTGGTCAACCTTGCTGAACGTTTCATCCTGGCAGCTGCCTTCTTACATGCTTCCCGCCTATTTTTCCAAAACCATCAGTGGATACTATGCCCTTGGTAACCGTGTTCTACGCCTGCCTATGGGATTAATAGGTGGGACAATTGGGCAGGCATTTTTCCCCCGAGCTGCGCGGGCCAAGGAAAACGGAACCCTGGATATTGTAGTTGAAAGTGTTTTTAACCGTTTGGTAGCCTTCAGCCTGTTTCCGCTGCTTGTCATTGCCATCGCCGGAGAGGATATATTTGTGATTGCTTTTGGTGAGAGTTGGGCCGAGGCAGGAGTTTACAGCCAGATTCTCAGTATCTGGACATTTTTCTGGTTTATATCGGCACCAATGAGCCAGCTCTTTAATGTACTTGAAAAACAGGAATACAATCTCGCAATCAACATGGCTATTTTTATAACCCGGTTTATTGCCCTTACCCTGGGTGGGTTGCTAGGGAATGCACGTCTTACCATAGTCTTTTTCACCATATCCGGCATCCTGACCTATGGATTCCAGAGTTTTTATATAATCCACTCTGCCGGGGTCAAATGGAACCGTGTTTTCAAGATTCTGGGGGAAAAATTTTCCTATTTTGTGCCTGCCGGAGCATTACTGCTTTTCACCAAACTGGTGTTTGATAATCCCTGGGCTACTGTTATCGTTGCAGTGATATCCGCAGGTATTTATTATTACTTGATTATTCGCTCTGATGAGATCATCGTCGCCACTATTGCCAGAAATCCAGCCGGCAGGAAAATCCTCAAACTTGTTCACATCCCATTTACCCCTGGAATTGGGTAAAGATCAGGATTGCATTACCCGATTTTCATGTTCCAACCCGGAAAATTCGTCCCTAATTGGAAGAGATACATCCAAATAATCCATAAAAACCGCTATGGTATAATATTTTTTCATGAAATTATTGCTTATTTCCCCAAAATTCCCGCCTTACAATTCAAATGGCGCCCGCCGCGCCAGCAAGTTGGCCAGGTTCCTGGTATCACGCGGGCATGATGTGCGTGTTTTAACCGCACAAGACTTACCCCTGATGACCGGCTTAAATGTGGAAATTGATCCCACGAAAGTCACCTCCACCCCCTGGTTTAATGTCAATTTTCTGCCTGAATTGTTTTTTGGCGGTAAGAAAAAGGTCGCCCGGGAGGGTTATAAGGGGGGTGATTCCAATTTGAAGAAATGGAGCAAGATTTACCGGATGTTTTTCCACTTTCCTGATGACCTGATCGGCTGGTATCCGTATGCCATTAAGACCGGCAAGATGATTATCAATGAATGGATCCCAGACTTGATTTACGCCAGTGGACCGCCTTTCAGCGCTTTAATGGTTGCAGCCAGATTACACACCTCCAGCCGGATACCCTGGGTGGCCGAATTCCGTGATTTATGGGCAGATAATGCTTATTATGAGTTTCCCGATGTCCGGCGCAAACTGGAGAATTTGCTGGAAAAAAACACTTTGAGACATTGCTCAGGCATCATTACAGTCTCTCCACCCTGGTCGGAATGGATGCACCGGAAATATGATAGACCGGTTGAAACCGTACTGAATGGGTTTGACGGGTCAGATTTTCCACCGCCAACAGCTGGCAGAAATATGGATCTGGATAGGCTGATTATTAACTACACCGGGGCTGTTTACCTGCCATACCGGGATCCTTCGCCATTATTTGCTGCCATGGAACTGCTGGGTAAAGAGGCAGAACCCATCCGGGTCCATTTCTTTTCGCGCTACTTTGATCATATCCAATCTCTGGCTGATAACCACCAGGTTGCACACCTTGTAACCTGTCACGGCCTGGTACCCTATCGGGAATCCTTACAGCAGCAGGTGGACGCAGATATCAACTTGATGCTTAACCGGAATGAAGAAGATCAATTCGGCGTGATCCCCGCAAAACTGTATGAGTACATTGGCTGCCGCAGACCAATCCTGGCGGTGGATATGGGGCATGGTGCTGCCGCCGATATGATCCGCAGCCGCAGCGCAGGTGTGGTCATGAATGATCCCCACCAGATTGCTGCCCAGCTCCGGGTATGGCTCAAAGAAAAAAAAGACAACGGGTGTATTAAACCAGTCCCTCTTGAAGCCCAGAAAGGACTTTCCAGGGATGAACAATTCGAATTATTGGAAGCCATATTACTCAAACTGGTCAGATCCCGTTAAAAATAACCATAATTATGGTTCCTTTTTTGTGGAAATTCTGAAAAGGGGACGTCGCATTTCCAATCCAATCCCGGATCTCACAGGCAGCGCACAGTGCCAGTCATCCAACCAAAAAATGGTAAGGTCTTAATCGAAATCCGGTACAGCACCGGCACCAGGTCCGTCACTATTCCCATTGCTATCTACGTATGATATGATACCTTACCATCAGCCAGGCAACATTAATTCCTACTCTACGCATGCATTTAAAAAGTCTGGGTGATATCATCAACCTGTTCCGGAACAATTCATGACCTTGAATGAGAAAAAGTCATCAATTCTGCTGATTGGTTCCCAAATGACAACAGGGGGATCTCAAAGCATTCTCTTAATTCTTTCCAAATGGCTTCATGAAAATGCACATCCTGTGAAGCTTGTTTTTTTCCATGATGAAGATGGATTACATGAAAAATGGAAGCAGCAATTCTCCTTTCCAATCATCAACTTAAAGGCATGGGAAAAAAAACCTCAATCCATCCGCAAGTATTTTATGCTTATTAGGGGTATCTTCAGGCTATATCAACTCATGCGCCAGGAGAATGCCGCTGCCGTGATGACCTTCACCCATCACAGCAATCTTATGGGCATACCGATTGCATGGGTTCAGGGAATCCCTGTTCGGATTGCTGCCCACCGTGGAAGAATACACGGATTTCCCCGCTGGCAGGAAAAAATTCATTCCTGGATGATTAATTCCGGTATGGCGACGAAACTGGTAGCCATATCGAAACAAATTGGTAAAGATGCTGTCAGCGAAGGGGTCAATCCAGAAAAAATCCTGGTCATTCCTAACGGAGTTGAACCATTGGATTTTGATCCTTCTGTCAGGGCTGAAAAAAGGGCGGAATTAAACATCCAGCCGGGACAATTGGTTGTCCTATCGGTAGGCAGATTGAGTTATGAAAAAGGTCACGATGTGCTTATCAACGCCATACCCATCGTACTTCAAAAATATTCCCAAACGGTTTTTATTTTTTCAGGTGATGGGCCTCAGAGATCAGCCCTTGAAAAAAAGGTTGACACCCTTGATATCCGCCAAAATGTTGTATTCCTGGGTGTCCGAACCGATGTGCGGGAGTTAATTGCAGGTGCGGATCTCTTTGTCTTCCCAAGCCGTTCCGAAGGGTTGGGACAGGCATTATTGGAAGCAATGAGCGTTGGAATAACCGTGGTTGCATCGAATGTAGGCGGGATTCCTGAGGTAATCGATCACGGCATGTCAGGTGTGCTGGTGACCCCCGAAAATCCGCAAGCGCTTGCTCAAGCCATTATTGAAATGTTGGTTAATGAAGAACAAAGGGAAATTTTCAGCAGCGCAGCCAGGGAATCGGTCAGGAAAAAATACCCTATTCAGAAAATGTTTGATAGTTACTTAAAAATATTAGATCCTCCATCAACAGGTCAATGACCAATGCCTGCCGCTAAACAAAAAGACTTCATCGGGTTGCTGTTCCTGTCTGGTTTTGTTATCCTAATGGTGGGGGCATGCTGGGACATTTATCAGCGATACGGAATTCTTATCCGGGATAAACGTTTTTCCGACCTGGGTTCGTTCCCTGTAGTCCTCGGGATGGTCATTGGGGTAACTGCAATTGTCTTTCTCCAATTTTTCTCTCCCGGTAAAATTCAGCCTCTTGCAAGATTCCGCCCGCGAAAAAAAGGCCTGGGATACTTAATCGTAATCAGCACCACAATTTTCACGATCTGGTTATTAATCAAGTCCACCTGGGGCGGTATGGCTCTAACTCCTTCTTTATTGCGCACTTTCCTGATCTTAACCGTCATCGGGTTCAATACCTGGATAATAACTGACGATCCGGACACGTTTTATGGATGGCAAGCCTTCCTGACCTGCTCAATCCTGATGGGGGCTGCTGCGGTAATTGGTGTTGAATTGCATGGTGCAGCCGATTATCCCTTCCAGCTTTCCTGGTCAGAAGGTAACCGTTTCTGGGATTATTCCATTATGTTTGGAAAAGACCGTTACCGCTATCCTTCAGATGAAGCCATTTTTGCTTTTATCAATCCAGTAAGACAATTTTTATGGGGCATACCTTTTCTTTTCAAAAGTGCAGATATCCAGTTTGTCCGCCTCTGGAGTGGATTGCTGTTTTGCCTGCCCTATTTTTTCCTGGGTTCATTGGTTTTTTGGGCAAAAGAAACGCATAAATGGGGGCAAACCTTCTTGCTGGCTTGCTGGAGCATGCTATTTCTCAACCAGGGCCCTGTCTACGCCCCGCTGGTCATAAGCGCCATCCTTGTGGCGGGAGCCCGCTTTCTTCCGCTTTGGCTGGCATTTATCATCATCGCAGCCAGTGGATACCTGGCTCAGGTAAGCCGGATTACCTGGATGTTCGCACCGGCAATCTGGGCTGTCCTCATTTCTATGCTGGAACCGGTTAAACAAGGGATCAATCTTCCCGAAAGGTACCGGCTGGTGCGCTCCGTTCTTTGGGGATTTGCCGGGGTTTTGGGAGGGTATTTATTCGAAAAAGTGATGGGATTATTCGATCCTGCTGCCGCAGTTGTACCTTCTAAAGCCAGTTTAGTGAGCGTGGACGGGATAAGTTCCTTGATCAGCAACCAGCCGCTGATCTGGAATCGGTTGCTTCCCAATCCAACCTATCCGCTGGGAATTTTGATCAACTTACTGCTGGCGGTCCTTCCTGTGTTGATTCTGGTTGGAGCGCTTATGCTCAGCAAAAAATGGCAGCTCAGCATCCTGCAATACCTTACCATCTTTTTGGCCTTGGCTGGTACCCTGGTTGTTGGATTGATTGTCAGCGTTAAAATTGGCGGCGGCAATAACCTGCATAACATGGATATGTTCCTGATTACTTTGCTGATTGTGGCTGCATATGCCTGGCATAACAGCAGCAAGGTATGGATAGCCACTCCCCAACCACTTTGGGTGGCACTCCTCCTGGTTTTTATGATTTATTACCCCCTATTTCAACTGTTATTAAACACCAATCCGTTGGTGTTCCCTGACAATCAAATAATTACCGAAACTCTTGAGGATGTTCAGGGATATGTGGATTATGCGGATTCGGATAATGTCCTTTTTATTGACCAGAGGCAGTTATTAACTTTTGCATATATTACGGATGTTGATTTAATCCCGCAATATGAAAAAAAGCATTTAATGGACAATGCCTTGCGTTCAAATGAAAGCTATTTCGAAAATTTTTACCGGGATATAGCGGATCAACGATTTTCATTGATAGTCAGTGAACCCCTCTGGGTGAAATTCCAGGGCGAAGACTATCAGTTTGGCAACGAAAATGATATTTGGGTAAAATGGGTCTCCATTCCCATCCTGTGCTATTACAAGATTGAATATACCAACCAGGAACTAGGCATCCAGCTATTAACACCAAGAGATATTGACACTGAAATCCTGGGTCCCGATTGTCCAGTCCCAAAAGAATAAACCTGATGTGATTATTTGGATCGTCAGCCAATATCGATAATTAGCTCCTGAAAGGAAAGACCCGGGAAGACAGAATATGCTGTTGAATGATAATCTGGGAAAACGAAGCGTTCGATCCGTCAAATGGAACCTGGTTGGCAGCGCCATTGAGGTTCTATTAATATTCGTTAAGCAGATTATATTGGCTCGTTTGCTTCCCGTAGAGACATTTGGCATCTATTTTGGAGCAAGCTCAGTGATCAATATTGTCCTGGCGCTGAGCAGCTTCGGGATGGGGGGTGCATTTCTTCACAGGACAAAAGAAACCGATGATATCCAGCACACTGCTGGAATACATTTCACCTTACAGTTGATTTTTAATATTGTCTGGACTGTATTGATGTTGTCCGGGATTTATCTTTTTACCGACCCCTTAGAGCAGGATTATCGCATTGCACTGGTGATAATCACCCTTACAACCACCATTTCACAAATTACCGTCACCCACAGACTCATCCTCATCAGGGAGGTCAAGCATCAAAGACTGGCTGTTTTACGGATAGTCCGCATTGTATTGATTGTCATCACCTCAGCCATCGTAGCTATTTACGGTTTTAATATTTATGCACTGTTGATGGACAACATCCTGACAGCTCTAATGAATATCCTGTTTTTCATTATCTTGCGTCCGGTTTGGAAGCCAAAACTAATCTGGTCGATCCAGGCATTTAAGTACTTCATCAATTTTGGAGCCAGGCAGGTTGTTGGCACCTGGTTGTTCGACGCATTACAACGAATTGATAAATTGTGGATCATGAATTTCCTTGGTGATACACCGCTTGGCTTTTATTCCAAGGCTTATTCATTTGCAAAATTTCCGAATGAATTCCTTGGTACTACCATGGATGAAGTCGCTGTAGGAACCTATGCGGAACTAAAATATGACCGGGAGGGGATCTCGCACGCCTTCACCAGGGCTAATTCTGTCATCATTCGGGCAGGATTTTATATTGTTGGTATTATGGCCCTGGTCGCTCCTGAGTTTATCCGGATTGCTCTGGGGATTAAATGGATGCCGATGCTGGCAACATTCCGGCTGCTGCTGCCTTTTACCATGCTTGATCCCATAAAAAATACGCTTTCATCAATTTTTATAGCCGTCGGTAAACCGGAAATCATCGTCAATGTCCGGGTGTCCCAGCTGGTTGTCCTTGCGATCGGTTTATTCTCGTTAGGTAACCTCTTTGGAATCGAGGGTGCTGCAATGGCAATTGATCTTATGGTCATTATCGGGACGTTCTATATGCTCCACCTGGCCAGGAAATATGTGGATTTCTCTCTCAAGAAATTGTTCGCTTTTCCAGCATTTGGTTTATTCCTGGGACTGGCCGGTGGATATCTCGGAATGATGCTGTTCCCTGCACTGGAAGTTGACATCCTGACAGCAATGATTAAATCCATTCTTTTTACAGGATTATACGGGGCAATTTTGGTCATCTTCGACCGCCAGGAAATTTTGGCCATTCTAAAAACAATTCGTAAAAATTTTTAATAATCCCGCCTCAAAAATCGCATACTCCTTCGCACGGCAACAATAATCTCATAAAATCTGCCCTTTAATGGTATTATTCGTTTTATGAGCCAAGGGTTTTCAGCCCATAAATCCGCCAAATTTTCCAAAATAGCCAATCTCTGTATCATTTGCTGGTCTAAAAGCTGCCCGATCGATCCATGCAGCCTGCTTATAAGTAGATTCCAACCTTTGAAAACCCATCCAGTCCAGCCTCACATTGATGAATTAAAATGCATTCAAACCCGCCCTCAAAAAAATTAAAATTCCTTGCAACTACCGGGATATTCGCCCTGGTGTTTTGGAGTTTCCTGGATCTGAGGGAGATTTACTCAGATGTGTTTGCGGTCAGTCACCGGTTTCCATATTCACTTCCGCTTATTGCAGGATTCATCCTGGTTATCAGTACCCTATCATTATTTGTAATTTGGAAGTCTGAAAAGGCTGCAGCCTGGATTGGATTATTGAAAATAAAATCCTGGATGAAATGGGGAATCGCCGGTGTCATTTTTTTGGGATTCAGTTATTTCCTCTTGATGACCAAATGGGGAGCGGTTTTTTCAGGAACTGCAATCCGAACATTCTTTATATACGCCTCATTTTTTCTTGCCTTTCTGTTCCTCAGGGAAAAAACCAATTTTTGGCCTGAATTTCAAACCATCCTTGCGTCCCTGATCCTTTTCGGAACTATTTTTACTTTAGTCTGGACATTTCAAGGGGTTACTGATTATCCGTTCCGTTTATCCTGGTCGGAAGGGAACCGCTTCTGGGATTATTCAGTATTGTTCGGTCACCGCCTGTACAATTTCCCGGCAGATGAGCCAATCCCGGCTTATATAGACCTGGGACGGCAAAGCCTGTGGGGATTACCCTTTTTATTTACATCACCAACGATATTTCAAATCCGCCTATGGAATGCAATATTATATTCACTGCCATATTTCCTCCTGGGTATTTTAGTTTTCAGGAAAAAGAATATAAATCCTGCCACCTGGGTTCTAATTGGATTATGGACTTTCCTTTTTTTTACACTTGGCCCCATTTATTCACCGCTGGTCCTGGCTGCAATCCTGGTAACTGTCTCAATGAGATTACCTTTCGTGATAACCCTGCTGCTGGTTGGAGTAGCCGGTTACTATGCAGAACTGACACGTTACACCTGGATGTTTGCGCCGGCAATCTGGGCCTGGGTGATCAGTTTTGGAAAAATCCCCCGCGACCAAATTGCATTTAAATCCAAGCCTGTGCTGCAATCCCTGGCACTAACCGCAGCTGGAATAATCGGCGGTTTCATTGTGCCTCTGATCCGTGAACAATCAAGAACCTCAGCAAGCGGAGACACCGCCAATGTCCTCAGTGAAGGCGGGCTGGCTTATCTTTTTGGCAGGCAGCCGCTTCTGTGGGACCGGCTGCTTCCAAATCCCACTTTTAACCTGGGCTTGTTACCTGCTTTGATACTTGCCACCGCTCCTATCCTGATCCTTCTTTTCCTCTTCTGGAAATCCGGGATATGGGATATAAGCAGGATTCAGCAAATCTCAATCATCCTGGGATTGTCAGCGTTTCTGGTAGTGGGTATTATTGTCAGCGTCAAGATTGGCGGTGGCAGTAATCTCCATAATTTTGATATGTTCCTGATTTGTGTATTATTTGTCATGGGGCTTGCCTGGGAAAAAGGGGCTGGTCTTTGGGGGTTAAATCATTCTTCTGTTTTGGTACATTCCCTCATATTTCTGGCGGTAGCTTACCCGGCGATAAATGGAATCTACTCTGCCCAGCCCATTAAGCTACCCGATAAAGCAAAAATCGAAAATGCGTTGGAGAAAATCAACCAAAAAGTGTCGATGGCAGACCAACAAGGAGAGGTTTTATTTATCGATCATCGCC
Organism: uncultured Chloroflexia bacterium; assembly: GCA_963841845.1. Classification (GTDB taxonomy): domain Bacteria; phylum Chloroflexota; class Anaerolineae; order Anaerolineales; family Anaerolineaceae; genus CAVVGZ01. The sequence goes on from CAWJEG010000005.1 coordinate 324,116, forward strand.
AGCTATTAACCTTTGGCTATGTTGAGAAAATCAAGCTTGTCCCTGACTATGAAAAAAAATGGCTGATGGATGAAGCAATCTCAGGTAATGAAGCGTTTTTTGTGCCTTTTTATGAAGATCTAAAACAGAAGCGATTTGCATTAATTGTCACAGAACCTCTCCGGGGTATTACCCAGGGAGATGAGAGCCAGTTTGGTTTGGAAAATGACGCCTGGGTGAAATGGGTATCCATCCCGGTTTTGGATTATTACAAGCCTGTTTTCACGGACGTTGATATTGGTGTCCAGCTACTCGAACCGATCAAAATTCCACCGGAAGTCTCTGAATAAATTTCGCAGGCATTAAAATCTACGGTAATCAAGCATATCATTGTGGAGCAGGTAAATGAGTCCAACCCTTCAAAATATAATTGATGTACTTCCTTCTCTCCTGTGGAGTTCTTGTTGGATTCTTGGGGGGATCTGGATTGTGCAGGCCTCATTTAACCTCCGCCGTCATGAACAGGTGATTACCGGAATAACCACTGGTTTAGCCATTGAAACACTGTTGGCAAATATGTTTTCCTGGTTTATTCCCGTGCCGCAATCATTCTGGATTTCTGCTGTGGCTGTCTTTATCGGCGGTTTGGTATTAATGCTTAATAAAAGTGGCATGCGTTCGTTATACCAAATTCCAATTTACCCCGGTCAACTGCTCCTGCTCCTTTTTCTTATTTATTTATTTACCGGCATTGGACGCGGGTTGGCTATATTGGACGATTATGCACATCTTCCCACCCTCTCTTTACTGGCAAGTGGAGAAATTCCACCCCGCTTTGCTCTCGACCCCGATATCACCTATGGTTATCATTATTTTTTGATGCTCTTTGCCGCTCAGCTGATGAGACTGGCTGATGTATTTCCCTGGACTGCATTGGATATTTCCCGGGGGATTTCTTTCGGGCTGGCCATTATCCTGGCAGGTGTGTGGACTCAAAGGTTGACCCGCAGTTTTTTAGGCGGAATTTATGGAAGTTTGATGCACATGTTTGCCATGGGTACTCGCTGGCTGCTCCTGCTTTTACCGGCTGGAATCCTGGTTATCATCTCCCAGGAAATTACCATGATTGGCAGTGGTGCCGCCAGCGGCCCTGACCTGGCAACGGCACTGCTCGGACCATGGGCAATTGAAGGAGCAGGACCTATCCCTTATCCATTTGCATTTGCAAACGGAAATATAACACCAGGCGTGATGCGTCATGCCGCTAATGGCATGATCAGTTCCGCCATCACCCTGGTAATCCTGCTGACATTTAATCGTTGGAAATCCTGGCCTGGGGCGATTGTTTTGGTTTTATTGATCGCCTGCTCTGGTCTGCTTGGCGAGGTTGGCCTGGTCCTGGAAATTGCAGGTGTGGGAAGCCTGTTACTTGTTTATATGCTGCAGCATAAAACGATTAATTTGCCAAAATCTCTCAAGATTTGGTCTCTCGTTTTTATAGCTGGATGGCTTATTGCCCTGGTACAAGGAGGGACAATCACGGATTTAATTAGAGGCATATCCAGGGAGACATTTCTTGGGGAAGAGTTTGTGTCCTACCAATCCGTGACATTTACCCCTGTATGGCCTCCCACAATTGTCTCATCCCATCTGGGAATTCTAGAGATGGATAACCCCTGGCATCTTCTGGCTGCGTTCCTGGAAATCGGACCGATCATCCTGGTGCTGCCTCTAACCCTCATCTGGGGTCTTAAAGCATACCGGATAGGGCGCTGGTATGAAGCAGTGATGATGGCATCTGTTGCCATCAGCCTGGTTTTGTTTTTTGTGCAGTTTTCCGGTTCATCCGGAGTGCGCAATACCACCAGGCTTGTATTCCCTGATTGGTAAATGCTGGTTTTGGGCACCACCGTTGGTTTGGATTTGGGCATCCCACCGCTCGAAGATTACCCGCGGCATCGCCGTTGGTCTCAGCCTGGTCGTCATGCTGGGTGGAATTGTCCTGCTTGGTATTCAGCTGCCAGCCATACAGAAACCGGTCTATACCTATTTCATAGAAGAATTGGATGCCCAAATGGAAAAACAATACTGGGATAGGCTGGAAAAGGAGGCTGTCATCTTCGATCCCACCCCTTCGCGTGCTCCGGTTGTATTTGGCAGGCCAACCGACTCCTCCCTTTCCTGGCATGTAACCAAGGAAAGCTGGGAACGGCTTTATGAAAAACCGGATCCGATTCAACTTCACAAATACGGATTCGATTACGCATACCTGGACTCCACCTATTTTGGAGACCTGGATCCCCAGTATCAGGAATTGCTTGAGGGTCCCTGCGTAATTCCGGTTCATCAAATCACCTCAAAAATGGGCGACGAGTATCGCCTTCTGCTGGACCTTCGCTCTTGCAGCGAATAACAAGTGAACCGATCGGAATGAAAATGAGCAATCCACTGACGAATCAGGAAATTGCGGATATTTTTGAGAAGATAGCCAATTTGCTTGAAATCAAAGGGGATGTTATTTATAAAACATTGGCCTACCGTCGGGCAGCCGAGAATATCCGGAATTTGCCTGAAGATGTCTATAAACTGCAAAAAGAGAATAAATTATCCGAAATCCCGGGGGTTGGTAAAGCAATTTCGGAAAAAATCGACGAGATTATTACCACCGGAAAATTAGACTTTTTAGAGAAACTTGAGAGGGAAGTCCCGCCCTCTCTGATCGAGGTGCTCCAGATACCGGATGTTGGTCCCAAAAAAGCTGCCCTCTTCTGGAAGGAAGCAGGCATCACGAACCTGATCGAACTTGAGCAGGCTGCCAGTACTGGCGGGTTACGCGGGCTGCCAGGTATGGGGGAGAAATCGGAGAAACGTATCCTGGATGGAATTAAAGATGTACCAGCGCCGCAGCAATCGCATGCTTCTCGGGCAGGCCTGGCAGGTTGCTCATACCTGGTTGGATTGGCTGCGATCTTTACCGGGTGTACACAAGGCTGAGGCCGGCGGCAGCTTAAATCGCTGGAAACCAACAATTGGTGATCTGGATTTCGTGGTTTCCTCCTATGAACCGGTGGAAGTGATGCAGTCTTTCATTAACCATGAAGAGGTTAATCGAATTCTCGGACATGGAGAAAATAAGTCCAGTATTGAACTCAAATCGAAAATCCGAATTCAGCTCTGGATCCAGCCTCCAGAAAGATTTGGCAGTCTTTGGCAGTATTCTACTGGATCGAAAGAACATAATGTGCATCTCCGGGAACACGCCCAGCGTATCGGGTACTCGCTTTCGGAACGAGGCATCCAGGGCTCCAATGGGAAGGAGATTCTCTGTCCGGATGAAGCCGATGTCTACCAGACGCTGGGAATGGCCTGGATCCCTCCTGAGCTCAGGGAAGACCGGGGTGAAATCCAGGCAGCTCTAAACAACCGTCTGCCAATCCTTTTAGATCCGAATGACCTGACCTCCGACTTGCACATGCACTCCACCTGGAGTGATGGCAAATCAAGCATCGAAGAAATGGCTTTAGCTGCTTTAGAAAAAGGACTGCGCTTAATCTGCATCTGCGACCACTCCGCAAGCCTGGGGATTGCACGTGGATTAAACCAGGAACGGCTTGCAGAGCAGCGTATAGAAATTGACCGGGTTCAGCAGAGTATTGGCAAATCACTCCAAATTCTCCAGGGGGTAGAGTTGGAAATCCTTGCAGATGGGAAACTTGATTTTCCGGATGAGGTGTTACAGAATCTCGATCTGGTAGTTGCCTCCCTGCACACCAGCTTGCGCCAACCAAGGGAAACGATTACTGAGCGGCTGTTAATGGCAATAAGAAACCCACATGTTGATATCATTGGACATCCTAGTGGAAGACTTCTACCAAACCGGGAGGGAGCTGATCTTGATTGGGATATCATTCTGCAGGCAGCAGCGGATCATGGGGTTGCTTTGGAAATAAACTCGGATCCCAGCCGGTTGGACCTGGATGAAATTCACGCCCGGAAAGCCGCAGAAATGGGCATTTTGATGTGCATTAACAGCGATGCACACTCATTTGATGCCTTGCCAATTACCCGATTTGGAATATCCGTTGCACGGAGAGCCTGGGTAAACCCGGAATTAATAATAAATACCTGGCCAAATGAAAAAATCCTGGAATGGACGAAAATCCGTCACTAGATGGCTGTTTCGATTAATCCCAAATCCTAAGGGTAGGATTAGCTGATACTGCCGTGTTACCCAAAAAACAATCCGCCAGAAACCGTATGATATAATTAAAGATTGCCTGTTTACTACCAGCCTGGGAATGTCAGACTAATTTCCAGATCTACATATGCAAAAATTAAAAGGTAAAGGTACTTATAAATGAACCAAATAAATCGTGAAATTCCAAATAATTTCAACCTTCCCCGTCGGATAAACAAGTTGGGACAGCTTGCTTATAACTTGTGGTGGGTTTGGAATTCGGAAGCACAAATTCTCTTTCCCTTAATAGATAGAACCTTATGGGATACTCTATACCACAATCCCGTCGCCTTTCTTCACCAGGTAAGCCGCCCAAACCTTAATGCCGTGATTCAAAATTCATATTATCTGGATATCTATGACCGGGTAATGAAATGCTTTGATGAACTACCGCAGACCGATGGATCCTGGTACAACCGTACTTATCCTCATATCAAGGATAAACTTGTTGCTTATTTTTCATTCGAATTTGGACTGCACGAATCCTTGCAGGTTTATGCCGGTGGCCTGGGTGTCTTATCGGGAGACCATCTCAAGGAAGCCAGTGACCTGGGCATACCAATGGTTGGAATTGGATTTATCTATAACAAGGGCTACTTCTCACAGGCGATTACTGAAGACGGTTGGCAGGAAACCCGCAATGTGCACCTGAATTTTTCTGAAATGCCCTTAATTTCTTTGACCGATGAAAATAACAATCCATTGATGATTTCCATTGTACTGGCAGGACGTACTGTGAGTGCACGCATCTGGGAAGTACGCGTTGGACGCATCCCACTCTATCTGCTGGATACAAACGTTGACCAGAATTCTGAAACGGACCGTAATCTGACAGCCCAGTTATATAGTAATGACCCGGAAATTAGGATCTCCCAGGAAATCCTGCTTGGCATCGGCGGGGTGCGGGCATTGAGAAAGCTTGGATACTCACCTGATGTTTGGCATATGAATGAAGGACATTCAGCCTTCCTGATTCTGGAAAGAATACAGGAATTTATGCGCCAGGGGTTGAGTTATGATGAAGCCAGTAAGATTGTTAAAGCTACCGATATTTTTACAACCCATACTCCCGTTCCCGCAGGTAATGATCAATTCCCGACCTGGTTGGTTGATAAGTATTTTTCCGCCTACTGGGAAGCGAATAAACTAACCCGGGATGAATTCATTTCCCTTGCCAAACACGCACAGCCCTGGGGAGAGACATTCTCCATGCCTGTGCTGGCATTAAAATTATCTGATCAGAGGAATGCAGTGTCTGAGCTTCACGGGCAAGTCTCCCGGCAATGTGGCAATTTCTCTGGCCGGACAAAAAAATTGAGGATGTTCCCATTACGCATATCACCAATGGTATCCATACCGGTAGTTGGATATCCCGTGAACTCCTCAGCCTCTTCGAAAAATACCTTGGCAGCGATTGGATGGAGAATCTGGATGATCTCGATATGTGGGCAAAGATAGATTCGATACCGGATGCGGAACTCTGGAATGTCCGCAGGTATTTAAAAAGAAAATTAGTCAGCTTTGCGACTGAACGGATCCGCAAACAATGGTTATCCGGTTCAATCCACGCAGTCCAGACCATTGCGGGCGGGGTTATGCTGAATTCTCAACCGCTGACAATCGGTTTTGCCCGGCGCTTTGCCACCTATAAACGCAGTACACTCATCTTACGCGATTATGAGCGGTTAATGAATATTATCAACAATCCGGAAAGACCCGTCCAGATAATATTTGCAGGAAAATCACATCCTGCCGACGAACCGGGGAAATTGCTTATCCAGGATGTATACCGGACCGCTAAAGACTCAAAAATCGCTGGCAGATTGGTATTTATTGAAGATTACGACATGAATGTTGCCCGTCATCTGGTCCAGGGTGTGGATGTATGGCTGAATACTCCCCGCATCCCCAATGAAGCCTCCGGCACATCAGGCATGAAGGCAGCTTTAAACGGATCGATTAATTGCTCCATCCTGGATGGTTGGTGGCATGAAGCTTACAACGGCCACAACGGGTGGGCTATTGGCAAAGGAAACATCATTGAGGATTCCAACCAGGCGGATAATGAGGAGAGCGCCAGTTTATATAACCTTCTGGAGAATGAAATCATCCCCCTGTATTATAGCAATCGAAACGATGAGGGTATTCCAGTAGAATGGATCTCCAGGATTAAGGAATCCATTCGCACCCTTGCACCTCAATTCAGCATGCGCAGAATGGTAAAAGAGTACATGACACAGTTGTATGCACCAGCTCTGGAAAGCGCCTGCCAACCTGAAAAATCCGACATTTAATCTGCCAGAAGGATAATCATGGAATTCATCTTTACACCCGAAGTAATCATGATAGCACTGGGTGTTTTCATCATGCGCATTATCAACATGGCACTCGATACAGTGCGTATGCTTGTAAATGTGCGCGGCAAAAAAACATTGTCCTGGGTTCTTGGCTTCCTGCAATCGATTGTATATATCCTTGCACTTGCCCCGGTCCTCACCGATTTAAACAATTTCTTGATTGTATTTGGCTATGCTGCAGGGTTTGGTACGGGCAATGTTCTGGGTATGTATTTTGAGGAGCGTCTTGCAATTGGCCATCTAAAAATCACCGTTATTTCGTCCACCCGCGGCACTGCCATTATTGAAGAATTACGGAAAAACGAGTTTGCAGTTACTGAAACTCCCGGACGAGGCAAAGATGGCACGGTTTCAATTATCAGCACAAGTGTTTACCGAAAGAACCTCGGCAAGGTTGAAAAAATTATCCTGGATATTGACCAAAACGCATTTATAACTGCGGAGAACGTTCAACCAATCCATCGCGGATTCTGGCGGTAAGCAAACCTCCTATCCGGAGAATTGTTAGCCGCTATTATTCCGGTCTTTCCACACCTCGAACGATTAATTGCAGTCCTCGAACCTGGACAACCTCAATCCGCGATCCCCTGCCGAGATAGCTTCCCTTTCCGGAAAGCTCCGCACTCCACAATTCTCCCGCAACCTGTACCTGCCCGGATGGATCCAAATCAACTGTGACAACACCAGTCTTTCCTGGAAGCGATTCTCTTCCGATCCGGATTGGGGAACGTTGTGCTTTAATGGCAAATGCGACAATTCCTAAAAAACTGAGAGCGATGAAAATCCCCGTTCCCACTACCAGGGGGACTGATACGGTTGGGAAACCTGGAACCCGCACGGAATTAAACAGGATTAAAGCACCGGTGATGAAAGAAACTGCCCCGGCTATCGTCAATCCACCCAGGGCGGGCGTTTTAATTTCCAGCACAAAAAGCACAAATGCCAGGATCATAAAAAGGAAACCAAACCAGTTTACAGGTAGGATACCCAACCCGTAGACCGCCAGTAATAAAGAGGAGACTCCAATAAATCCGGGAATCCAGGCACCCGGATTGGATAGTTCTATAAGGATTGCCTGTATACCGACCGCCAGGAATAAGAAGACCAGATTCGGATCCACCAGGGTTTTAAAAATCTGCTCAGTCAGGCTATAAGGGACTTCATCAATTTCAGCTAAAGCGGTTATCAATGTTATATCGGTTTCACCCACCCGAACGATTTTCCCATCCAATTGATTAATTAAATCAGGGATGTCCTCAGCCTTGAGGTCAATCAAACCTGCACTTATGGCTTCATCAACGGTAACTGCTTTTGCTGAATCAATTGTCTCCTCGGCCAGGCGGATTGCAGCTACACTGCGGTTCGCTGCCAGGGCCCGGACATTGGCTTTCAGCATTTCTTTTGTCTTACTTTCCATCGTCTTTCCGATATCTTCCCCCTGTGAGCCAACCGGGCTGGCTGCCCCTATCGTTGTTTCAGGAGCCATGGCAGACATATGCCCAGCCAGGGTAATCACAGTCCCTGCACTTGCCGCCATTGCGTTGCGCGGTGCTACATAGACAATAACCGGCACCGGGCTGTTGCGAATACTGCTGACTACTTTATTCATCAGATCGACACTGCCGCCAGGTGTATTTAATTGCAGGATAACGGCGGCCGCATTGCGATCCTTGGCGGTTTCAATCCCTCTTTCAATATATTCATTGAGAACAGGTGTGATCGGACCCTCATATTTTAGTAAGATTACCAAAGGGATTTCTGTGTTCGATTGGCTTTCAACAGGATTTACTGCTGTTGTTAAGAACAAACCCGCCATTTGCAAGGATATGATCAGGTAGAAAATCCGTTTTATGCCTATTATCATTTTGATTTTTCTTGTTCCACATTTTTATTATAATGATTTCCTGTCAAACAGAGAACATCACAAATCCCTTTGAGCATGCGCATCTTATCCGAATAATTTAAGCACCGGGTTTTTCTTGTTTTTTTGAAACTGGCATCAGGCTTGCATATTAATCAGCATTGCTTATCGGAACTATAATTTAATAGGATTTCCGATGATATATCATTAATTACAATATAGGAACTTTCCTGGCAAACCCAGCGTCTATAGCATGAAGTTAAACCGGAGGTGAGTAAGTCATGAATAAAACCATGGTTGTTTTACTTGTTCTTTTTGGTGTATCCATGCTGGCGTTATCTATCGTTGTCCTGGGTTTTAATAATCTACCCTCAAGAAGCGAATCAACTGTAGATCAGACAGTGACTGCTCAAACCATGGCTGCTGCCCAAACCCAGGCAGGTATAAATACGATAATTGCAGAACTGACTGAAGCGGTAAAATCTGGCTTGACACCGATTGTGTTTACCGCAACCGTACAGCCTTCCAACAGCCCCACATCTACCAGTGTCCCATCGACCTCTACGCCTGTACCGCCTCCACCCCAACCCACTTCCGTACCATGTAATTGGATCCAATTTATTGCCGATATTACATACCCTGATAACTCAATATTGAGGCCGAATGCCAGTTTTACAAAAACCTGGCGTCTGAAAAATATCGGGTCCTGCACCTGGAATCCAAATTACGCTGTAGTATTTGTAAGCGGCAATTCGATGGATGGACCTGCAGCCGTGAAAATTGGAAATTATGTCAATCCGGGTGGCACAATTGATGTTTCCGTAAACCTTACAGCACCGGAAAACGAGGGTACCTATACAGGCAACTGGATGCTGCGGAACGATTATGGGCAAAATTTTGGGATTGGGGCAAATGCCAGCAGTCCCTTCTGGGTAAAGATCAAGGTCGAGGATTGGGAAGACGTCTCCGATGAGGACTTGCAAAATTTTGCAATATCCTATAAATACGCCGATTGGCGAAGTACAACAGGCAGTCTTCCTGTTCCCGGTTCAGGTGATGATTTCAAGAACGGATCGGTTATCCAGACAGACGAGCCCGCCTTTGAGAATGGGTATACGGATGATGAACCAACCCTGATCACCATCCCAAGTGACGGCAGCAGTGGCATGATTACCGGGCATTATCCAGCTGTCCGCATAAACAGCGGCGACAGGTTCCGGTCAATTATCGGCTGCAGTTATGGTTTCGAAGATTGTGATGCGACCTTTCAGCTGAATTACAACCTCAAAGACAGCAGCGCAATCTATAACCTGGGATCCTGGCATGAAAAATACGATGGCATGGTTCGGGAAATCGTTGTGGATCTTAATTCATTGGCAGGAAAGGATGTGGAATTCCACCTGATTGTCAATAACAATGGAGATTCTCATGAAGACCGGGTATTCTGGCTAATGCCAGGCATTGATTGATATTTAGCACACCGGAAAATGGTTCCTGATTTCTTTATGGAATTCAAAATGCCAGGGATCCTAATAACAAGCAAAGAATTGACCATTCAGAAATAATGAGAAATTATTTTTCTTTACCAGTTAAAAAGGAGGAAATAAAATTGAGAACAAATCAAGATTCCCTGCCAGGTGTCACTGCAAGAAGCCGGATTTCACCATCGGTGTACATCTCTGCCATGCTGCTTTTTCTAATGGTATTTTTACTATCGTTCCAACCAACCCAGGCAGCTGATACTCCTGCCTTCGATGTCACCGATGTTATCAAGGATACATCTGTGACAATTTATACGTATAATTTTCCCGCTAATAAAACCTTTACGGTATTGATGGGAAAAGTTGGCACAGAGGGGATTGGGGGTATTGACGCAGGGACTTCTGATTCTGGAAGCGGAGGATCTTACGAGGATACCTTCTCCATACCTGCCGAATTAAAAGGTGAACCGGCTATTGCGATTCGCCTGGAAAGTACTGACGGCTATTACAGTTATAACTGGTTTACAAACGAAGATATATCCAGCGGGGCTGCCACAACATTACCCGCTGACCAGGCTGATGAGAATGGAAGCCTGCCCAGCCTGGATATAATTGATGTCAAGGTGGATGAGGCCGTCACAATTCAAACCCACAATTTTCCCCCCAACCAGACATTTACCGTAACCATGGGGGATATTGCCACAAAAGGAGTAGGAGGAATAGATAGTCACCCAGACATCCTCAGGGGCTGGTGGTGAGTTTACGGAAACATACTCAATTCCTGTGGAATTGAAAGGGGAGGAATTAATTTCCATCCGGCTGGAAAGCGAGCAGGATTACTATGCCTATAACTGGTTTATTAATCAACCAGCAGCCAGTGACACCCAGGATGGGGCACCAGCAGACGAAAATGGCAGCATTCCAGTCTTCAACATCGTGTCTGTTGTTGAAAATGAATCGGTGACCATCCAGACCCATGACTTTCCACTTTACCAGACATTCGTAATCAAGATGTCATCCGTAGAGACAAGCGGCACAGGCGGGATTGAAGTGGCAACAACCTATATCAAGGACCAATCCGAACTTGAACTGACCTACCCTATTCCGAATGAATTGATTGGAAGCGATCAGATCGTCATTTGGATGGTGAGCGATGCAGGATATTACAGCTATAACTGGTTTTACAATAAGACATTCGCAGGGGAGCAGGAATCAACTGCGTCAGATATAAACGATGAACCAATAAATCCTTACCCTGGTAACCAGACATTTGACATTGTCGAGGTGGTTAAGTACCAAAACGTAACCATTCGCACCAATAATTTTCCTGCCAGTAAAGACTTCGTTGTAACCATGGCTGAGTACGGCAATGAGGATCAAGGTGGAATCCAAATGGGTACCTTCTACTCAGACCAGGGTGGAACAGTTGAGGAGACATTCCTGATCCCGGCAGCTCTCAAAGGGAAAGATAAAATTTCAATCCGGCTGGAAAGTGCCGATGGTATTTACAGCTATAACTGGTTCTACAACAGATAAGAATGGATGAGAAGAAAAAGAGCCTTGGTGGTGAAAAAATCACACCAAGGCTCTTTTTATATCGATTCAGGGTAGCGGGGCGTAAAAAACCTCATCTCCGTAGGCCAAAAATAACAGCCTGTTTGGTGTCACAGTAAATGAAGTTACGGGATTTTCTGGCAGCTGTGTCTGCCGGTCCGCCATCGGCATAATTATTTTCTGCAGATTCAACCGCAGGCTAAAATGGTAGATCGAAGGCTGCATGACATCAAGGATATAAATGGATGAATCGGGCATTTGTGTCGCTTCAATTTGGGAAAAAATAGTGTCTGAAAATGTCAATTGCTGTGACTCTTCCCCATCTCGATTATCAGTGTATTCTGCTGGATCGGTGCACCTGGTATTACCTGTTGCAACACTATCGTAATTACAGAAAATCATCTTTCCATCTTTATGCAGAAGGTAAAGATCGTCGCCATTGATTGAAAAATCTATAGCGTCGCCCATATTCGGTACCGATTCATCAAAATACAGCCTGGGTGGATCGGAGAAATTTAAGTCTGGTCCATAAATATACCAGACCGCATTGGAAGGGGGATCCATCAAATACAAGGTGTCATTCTGATAATCCATCCCTGAAATCTGTCCCCAATTTGCATCTGGAGGCGTTAATGTGGTTGAAATTGGATTTTCTCCAGGTATACAATACAATAATTGGCCTGCTGAATCGATTGCCATTACAGTGGCTTTAAGAAGGTTATTCACAGGCAAAATTGCCATATCTACCAGCGGTCCAATAATTACTGCTCCCATAGGTCCCGGATCGCAAATGAATGAATCATCCAGTTCATAACCTTGACCGGTTAAAAAGAGTCTTAGAACGTTCCCTTTATTGCTGTCCAGAAGGTAAAGATCGGTTCTATTGGCGGCAATTTTTGTTATATTCACATTGCCAGGAAAGTTTTGGCCAGTTGCGGATTTAAGAGACACGCGGGCTACACTCTCCATTGAATCCAGCACAGATTGAGCCTGACTGCGGATATCATCTAAAACCTCAGTTTGGTGGTAATTCTCAGCTTTTTCCACATAATTGAGCGCCTGTGTCCAGGCATTGCGTTGGACAGCAGGATCACTGGAATTTAAAGCCTGCTCGGCGTACTGCTGCGCCTGTTGAGAATACAGAGCAAATAATTCATCATGACCTCTTTGGATATACACTGTACTGGCAATAACGACAATAATAATTGGCACAGCAATAGCAATTATCAGCATGGTGAACGGGGAAACACTCCCACTGAAATCCTCCCTGGTTGGCAGTAATCGTTTGCCTACATCCTTGGTGCCTTCCTCAACCTTCCCTGCAGTTGCCCGTCCAAAAAACCAGGCTGTGGCCATCTTTTTTTTCAGCTCAGGGGGAAATTCAGGTGTTTGAACCTTCTCAGATTGTCCGTTGAATATGGATGCAAATTTATCGTACCTTCCATGGATGCCATTTCTGAGGGTATCGAAAGTGGTTTTTGCCTTCTCAGATAGGATAATTATTTCGGCACCGGTTTTTATTGAGATCGGTTTTCGATCCTTTGATCTGGGAGCAGTAGATTTCTCCTCCAAACCATTCGTTAATCCGGGTTTTGCTATTGACCCAGGACCACTATCTCCGGACGAGGACTGGATATTTCCCGGGGATGGAAAATCATCGCCTTGCTGATCCTCCTTTCCGGATTGTCCAGCCAGACCAAAGGTGGTAAATATTGCAGGTGTAATTATTTTTTTTCTCAAATCATCGATGGTGCCCGGACTGCCGGGAGATGATTGCGGAGGGGTCACGCCTGGCATTGAACTTACCGCAACACCCGGTTCGCTGTATCCCGCAGCATTGGTTGAAAATCTTATTGGTTGGACTTCCCCTTTACCTGAGACCATCTGAATCACAGCCGCAGTGAGTTGGCTCGAAACCGGAGAAACCAACCTCCTCCGTAATTGGTGATGTGTTTTGAGGTTCATTTGAGCAAGGAGATCTATTTCCCAGCCTTGCGGTGGCTGAGCACATAAAATTACAAAATCACCTTTATTAATCGGGACCTGATGGAGGGAATAAGTAATTTTTGTGCTGATCCCTAAATCCCGGGGGTTTGTTGGTAAGGGAGAAAATTTTTCGGCACCCGAACCGGACAGGATAATCGTGCTTGTTTCTCCTGAATGGAGAAGGTATAGCAGGTTTTGATGGATTACCCCCATATTCAGCACGCCCTGCACCGGGCTGCGTCCGCTGACCGCACGCCGGTTGAATTCCAGGATCTGCTTATTCAAATGTTCAGCAACTGACTGCATTGCCAGGGTCACAGATCCGCGGCTATTAAAGTATTTGCCAGGGAGTTGGGCGAGCCATTCTTTTTGCCTGATATCAGAAGGAGAAACATCGCCATAAAACGTCAATAACGCAAAGAAAAAATCTCCTGCCCGCATGCGTTGTGCCCGTTTTGAAGCTGCTGCAATGAACCCGGGCAGGTCAGTTTTTTCTATCGAATCATAAATATTAATGGTTTGAAAAGTAAGATCGTTCAGTTTCATAAGGGATGGTTCAAGAAAAACATACTTTCTTGTGATTATACTTCACTGCGTATTAATTAGCTTATGGATGGTTTGTATGATTCGCTCGTCCTCCACCGCTGGATAAGGCGGTTCTGAACTTGTAACCGGTTTAATGTGTTGTTTCCAGTCGATATCCTATTTATACCTACCCCGGGCAAATTTTCTTGCATTTCCCCCAACCTCCACTAACTGGGAACCGCCTGGTTTGATGTTTCTACCCATGCAGTTCATCCCTGATCGTGCAGACGGAAATATCCCCCGCGGGCCAAAAGGGGTTTTCATGATGGACATTTGCAGATCATTCACAATCCAATTTTGGATATTCGGGGGTTTAGATCTTTCCGGTCTTCATAGAGTTTAAACACGAACAACATCATTCTCTTTTTCGTTTTCAAAGAATGATTCAAATTGATAATTCTGGTACGACGCTGAAAACATGGATTGGATTTCCTGAGAACTGAGTCCAATATCCTCCAGGGAGTAATCATGGCTGCTTTTGTATTTTCTCGCTTTATTAGTTTCCGCAATCAGTGTACTTAAGTAATCCAAATTCAGCCTCATCTGAAGACGATTATATACATCCTGCACCGTACCTGCAGGATCGCCAACCAGATCATCATAATTAACCACCATGAAGTCTTCCCTTTGATAATTAGTAAACACTTCTGAAGGATATTGATAATAATAGTCGATCAGTTTTAAGATTTTTTCACGGTAAGGATACTTTTCCTCCAATTGACAGAATAGATGGAATCCTGTTGCCATATAGCTGATCAGCGAGGGAACAACACTCATCGGGCTGCGTGCCATATAGATAAATTTTGCATCGGGAAAACACTCTTTCAATGATTGAATCTTACCGGAAAATATCGGGTTCTTTGAGAGAAATTGTTTGTTACCACCATGGAAATAAATATGCCGCTGAAGGCATTGATGGTAAAAAAGCATATCTTTTTGCCGGCGCTTATCAGGGACGGCAGTATCATAATAAAAATAGGGTTCCACCTCTTCATCAATAGGAAAGAAAGTCCAGATTACAGCAGAAGAGCAAACATGCATGAATAGATACTCATCCTCTTCTGGTTCCTGTAGTCCAATTTTGTGATTTTCAATTTGCCCGAAAAGTGTTTGTTCCCAGCGGTTTACTTGCTTTCTTACAAGTCCTCCAAAAATCCAGTCAAAAGAAGAAAACAAATGAATAATTTTCCGCTGCGTAATGGAAGGGGCAAATACAATTTCCCATAATTTCATGGTAGTGAAGTTCTGGGTATCTTTTGCTATCAGCCGGTGGATAAAGGTTGTTCCGCTGCGTGCATTGCCAATTATAAATATTGGCTGGCGGACTGTCTGTCCGCGGTATCCTCTGAAAAAGATATCATCAAGCAGGAACCCAATCCAGGCAGATATTTCTATCGGGATATAGAACAGGAACATGAATAGAATCAGGAACTTTGATCTTTTTGAGGTCAGCCGGTAAGGTGTATTTTTTGAATGGAATAATTGCTTATTTAATATCCGTGCTAAAGCACCAAAATTGAAGAGCACAAAAATCCCTCCCGTATGTCGTCATGTCATAAATTCGGAAAATTACCCCCCCATGAGCCGTCGAAAAAACCTTTCAGGTAAATTACTTTGGACGGGTTGCCAGGATATTATAATAACCACTCAGCAAGAGTCCTGAACCATGTGAATTATAAGCCCAATAGGCGCTACCAGGATGGTTATTCCTGCCACGATCTCCCAATTATTAAGGTTTTAGGAACAATCCCCACTTCACAGGATAGGTTTCCTTTAGTATCATTGTCCGAGATTAAGAGAGGTACAGAAAGGTATATCATGACAACTCGATCCCACACTGAAACACACCTGATATCTCCATACCACGGCAAACTTGTAAACCTGATTGTCAATGATAATAAACGAACCGCCCTGATAGAAAAAGCCGGAACCCTTCCAGCTGTCCAGCTCTCTGATCGTTCAATGTGCGACCTGGAAATGCTGATCACGGGTGCATTTTCACCGCTGGATCGTTTTATGGGGGAAGTGGATTATCTCAATGTTCTTAAAAACATGAGACTGGCAAACGGGATGGTTTTTCCAATTCCAATAACACTGCCCGTACCTGACCTGGATTTCATCCGAATTGGCCAGGAAATCGCCCTACGCACCCCCTATAATGATCTGGTAGCCGTACTCAGGATTGAGGAGATATTCCAACCGGATCTCAATTACGAAGCAAAAATGGTAACCGGGACAACTGACGTGCGCCATCCGCTTGTTGCAGAGATGCAAGCCTGGGAAAAAACATATATATCTGGTCCAATAATGGCAATAAAAAATATCCGCCATTATGATTTTCGGGAATTACGCCGAACCCCGGATGAAGTTCGTCACCAATTGGAGCAAACTGGTTTCACCAATGTTGTTGCCTTTCAAACCCGCAATCCAATGCACCGCGCCCATGAATACCTGACCAAAGAAGCCGGGGAAAAAATTGGGGGCGCTGTTTTGATTCACCCTGTGGTTGGGATGACAAAACCGGGGGATGTTGATCATTATACGCGTGTACGCTGCTATAAAGCATTGGTGGAAAATTACTATGAACCCACCCGCACCATATTGAGCCTTCTGCCATTGGCAATGCGCATGGCTGGTCCGCGCGAAGCCGTCTGGCACGCCATTATCCGCCGGAATTATGGTGCCAACCACATGATTTTCGGCCGCGATCACGCTGGTCCCGGGTTAGATTCCTCAGGAAAACCATTTTACGGCCCATTATGATGCACAGGAACTGGTTTCTTCACTTAAGGATGAAATCGGGATAACTCCGCTGCCTTTTGATGAGGTAGTCTACCTGCCAGAGGAACAGCGCCATGAAACAATTGCCTGTTCGAATGGCAAGAAAATCCTAAAACTTACCGGCACTGAGGTGCGTGAAGAGTATCTGGCGAATGGAAAAACCTTGCCGGAATGGTTCACCAGGCCGGAGGTTGCCGCAATTCTTAAGGATATCTCTGTCCCGCGCCATAAAACCGGTTTTTGTGTCTGGTTTACCGGCTTGCCTTCCGCAGGGAAATCTACCATCGCCGACGTTCTATCCATCCTTTTAATGGAACATGGGAAACAACTGACTGTTCTGGACGGGGATGTGGTAAGAACGCATTTATCAAAGGGCCTGGGATTCTCCAAGCAGGATCGCGACACCAATATTCTCAGGATCGGGTTTGTTGCCTCAGAGGTTGTCCGCCATAACGGGGCCGTAATCTGTGCCGCCGTCAGCCCCTACCGGGCCACCCGCAACCAGGTAAGGTCCATGTTTAATAATGGGCATTTCATCGAAGTTTACGTCAACACACCGTTGGAGGTCTGTGAGGCACGTGACGTGAAGGGTATGTACGCAAAAGCCCGCCGGGGGGAAATTACCGGTTTTACAGGAATTGACGATCCATACGAATCTCCGCTGCAGCCGGAAATGGAGCTTGACACAACATCTGTCAATCCGGAAGAAAACGCATCCAATATCATCACCTATCTGATTGAAAAGGGTTATATCCGGAAATGACCCTGTTTGTATGGATAAGGGAGGATAACCATCCCATTAAAACAAGCCTCCCGAAACCAGCGATAAAAGCAATCCTCCTGCTATAACACTGCCTAATTGACCGGCGGTATTCGAACCCATGGCTTGCATGATGATAAAGTTGGTCTGGTCTTCATTTATTGCCATCTGGGCAGAAAGCCGCCCTGCCATTGGGAATGCGCTGATTCCGCAAGCACCAATTAAAGGGTTGATTTTTCCTCCGGTGACCTTTGACATCAGTTTCCCAAACAAGAGGCCGGTAGAAGTATCCAGGATAAATGCCAACAGTCCTAGACCTAATATCAAAATTGTATCCAAATTCACGAAGCTGGCTGCGGTCATTGTAGTGCCAATTGCTAAACCGAGGAAAAGTGTGGCAACGTTGATGATTTCATTTTGCGCTGATTTGCTGAGACGGTCAACCACCCCGCTTTCTTTTAATAAATTCCCCAGCATTAATGTGGCGATTAATGGAGCTCCCTCCGGTGCTAACAGGCTAATCAGGATTGTAACAGCAATGGGAAAAACGATTATGATCCCCTTGGATACCGGTCTGCTGGCATATTCCATGCGGATACGCCTTTCCTTGCGCGTGGTCATCAAGCGCATGATTGGCGGCTGGATAACCGGAATCAGGCTCATATAGGAATATGCAGCCACAGCCACTGGACCCATGAGTTCCGGCGCCAGCTTGTTCGTAACAAATATGGCAGTTGGTCCATCAATTGCCCCGATGATGCCAATGGACGCAGCTTCATTTAATGGAAAACCCAATAGAGTAGCCAGGATTAATATGCCATAAATTCCAAATTGCCCTGCAGCACCCAGCAGCACCATGCTGGGCATAGAAAGCAGGGGTCTGAAATCAATCATTGCCCCAACACCAATAAAAATCAACAACGGGAACAGTTCTGTTCTGATGCCTGCATCATAGATCACTTTAAAAATCCCACTCTCTGAGGACATGCCCAGGTTGGCCAGGATGCAGCCGAAGCCAATTGGCAATAATAATAACGGCTCGTACTGTTTGATTACCGCCAGAGCAATGAGAATTCCTCCTACGGCCAACATAAGTACATCCTGCCAGCCCACACCCAATCCGGATGATAGGATGCTAGATAATCTCTCAAATCCAGTCATTTGCTTGTCCCCAAAAGTTCGACATCCATTAAGAGTTGATTATGGCTGACACTGTCACCTACTGAAATCAAGATTCTCTTAATCCTGGCTGGATTTTCTGCGTGCAGTGTATTTTTCATTTTCATGGCTTCCAGGACACATAATTCATCCCCGGCTTGAATCGTGTCGCCTTCTTTAACTTTGATAGATAGAATCACTCCGGGAATTGGCGCTTTTATATCGGCGGATGACCCGGTTGAGGAATACCGGGGTGGTGCGGATTTTTCCTGCGGCAGGATAGGCGTGCTGGATACAGGCAGAATAGCTCTTCCCTTCTTCTCCTGCACTATCCTGTTCACTTTCTGGCCAAACCTCAAAACGTTTTCCATCGATGATGGCAATAACCGGCCTGGATGACAGGTCTTCAATCTCTACGTCAAAATCTTTCCCGCTCACATTAACTCTTATTTTCATTACCGCTTAATCCCTAGTATTTTCTGATATTTGGTGACTTTTATTGTTTTAATCGGTTTGCCCGCATAACCGATTGCCAGGGGCTTAATGCCTGTACCGATTGAATACTTTGATCTTTCGTCAAATTCTTCATCTGTCCAATCGCAAGGGCAACAGCTACTGCTGCGGCGATAGGCATTAATGATTCAACTTCCTCTATGATTTCCGCTTTAGATTCCTGGGTAAGCCGGGGTACTACTCGTGATGTCTTTGTTCACTTTTTCCGGGAAGAATCTCACCATGGCTTCCATCATTCCCCATAATAAAATGATGGCAATAAAAACCAGCCCCATACCGATTCCGGTGATAATCAGTGAGTTGATCAGCTCTTCGCTCATTTTTTTCTTCCTGTTTTAAACCGGCATGTTGCCATGTTTTCGTGGCAAGGTATGGATATGTTTGTCTCTCAAAGCTTGCAAAGCTGCAATTATTTTTGGTCTGGTTTCACCTGGTTCAATAACCTCATTGATGGCTCCCAGGCTGGCAGCAGCATATGGATTGAGGTATTCCTTGCGGTATTCCTCAGTCAGGCGCTGCCCGCTCCCCTTCGGGGTCTTCCGCCATCGAAATTTGTTTCCGGTAGACGATATTGGCCGCGCCTTCCGCCCCCATCACGGCAATCTCGGCACTTGGCCAGGCGAAATTGATATCCGTACCAATATGCTTGCTGCTCATCACCACATAAGCCCCACCGTATGCCTTACGGGTAATTACGGTAACTTTTGGAACAGTAGCCTCAGAAAATGCGAACAGTACCTTTGCGCCATGACGGATAATGCCGCGATGCTCCTGGTCAACTCCGGGTAAAAAACCGGGTGAATCGACAAAAGTGATGATCGGGATATTAAAACAATCACAAAAACGTACAAACCGGGTAATCTTATCTGCCGCATCGATATCCAGGATCCCTGCCAGGTAGCTTGGTTCCTGGCCAACAACTCCAATCGGGCAGCCATCCATGCGGCCGAACCCAATCAAGGCGTTTTTTGCAAAAGACTCCTGAAGTTCTATAAATGAACCGTGATCGACGACTCTTTCAACAACCTCATGCATGTTATATGGGAGTGATGAATCCTGAGGCACAATTTGATTCAGCATATCGTCCATCCGGCCAGGAAAATCTTTGGGTTCAACCCAGGGAGGATTTTCAACATTGTTCGAGGGAAGGTAACCTAAAAGGCGGCGGCAGAGCAGGATGGATTCCCCCTCCGAGGGAGATACAAGGTGCGCCAATCCACTTACTCCAAGGTGAATATCTGCACCACCCAGGCTTTCAAAATCAACTACCTCGTTTGTAACCGATTTTATCACCTCCGGGCCTGTCAGAAACATATAGGACTGCCGGGAAACCATCAGGACTAAATCTGTAACTGCCGGAGAATAAGCAGCCCCTCCTGCACAGGGTCCCAGGATAACGCTTATCTGCGGAATAACCCCGGAAAGTTGGACATTCCGGTGGAATATTTCACCATACCATCCCAGGCTGCGCACCCCTTCCTGTATGCGGGCACCCCCGGAATCAATCAACCCAACAATCGGTACACCGTTGTGGGCCGCCAGGTCCATTACCCGGCAGATTTTTTGACCGTGCATCTCACCTAGTGCACCCCCATGGACTGTAAAATCCTGGGCATATACATACACAATCCTTCCATTAATCTTGCCCCATCCAGAGACAACCCCATCCCCAAGAATTCCGCCTTCCCCATTATCTCCGGATTGTGAGGTTATAAACGCATCCAATTCCTGGAATGAACCTTTATCAAGCAGAAGGAGAATTCTTTCCCTGGCAGTATTTTTTCCGCGTGCATGATGTTTTTCTATCCGATCTTGGCCGCCAGCTTCTAAAGCCTTTTCCCGCATCTGGCGTAATTTTAATATTCTCGGATCGATTTCTTGTGCCATTAATAATCCTTTCTGGATTAATATTCTGTCCCTCAGGAACTAATCAATACCTACCCTTAAATTTTATACCAGTTTGCGTTTTGACTGATTCTGAGGAATGACCTCTTAATCCAGTATTTAGTCATACTCGGTATATCAGCATAATAATCACCGTTAAAAATAATCCCGGGAATTCTGATTTGGGAATCCATCACATCACGGACATAGTAAAATTACCTGAGGGACTATTTTTAGACTGATCGGAAAAACATCATAATGTTGACTACCAATTGATGTTGATCCATAATGACACTCCTCAGGAAAGGAAATTCGATGGAATATCGTTATTTAGGGAAAACCGGATTAAAAGTATCGAGTTTATGCTTGGGAACCATGCAGTTTGGATGGACCGCAGACGAACCAGTATCCAAAAAAATCCTCTCCGCCAGTCTGGCAGAGGGCATCAATTTTATTGACACCGCCAATGTATATTCTAGATGGGTGGAAGGAAATCCGGGAGGAGTATCCGAGACGATCATTGGAAATTGGATGAAGGAGGGCAGCATCCCCCGTGATAAGGTTATTTTAGCCACCAAGGTACGCGGCAAGATGGGTGATGGTCCCAATTGCGAGGGATTGTCCCGCAAGCATATCATGGAAGCCGTTGAGGATTCCTTGCGCCGTCTGCAAACGGATTATATCGACCTCTATCAAACTCATTTTGTGGATGAAAATACCCCTGTAGAAGTAACCCTGTCAACCATGGATGATCTCATTCACCAGGGCAAGGTGCGTTATGCCGGCTGTTCCAATTACCCGGCCTGGCGTTTAATGGAAGCCTTGTGGATTTCGGACGTTAAGCAGTTCCACCGTTTTGAAACCCTCCAACCGCATTACAACCTTGTCCACCGGAAGGAGTTTGAGGAACAATCCCAGGATGTTTGCTGTAAATATGGATTGGGGGTTATCCCTTACAGCCCTCTGGCGGCCGGATTCCTGACCGGAAAATACCGCCAGGATGGAACCAATCCCGACAGCCTGAGAGCCGGCAGGGCTAAGAGATATTTCAATAATCAGAATTGGAATTTGTTGGAAGTGATGGATAGGATGGGAGAAGAACTCGGTGGCCGCAGTGTTTCCCAACTGGCGCTGGCCTGGCTGCTTGCCAACCCAATTATAACAAGTCCTATCATTGGTCCGCGTAGCCTGGAACAACTTGAGGATAACCTCGCTGCGGTTGAGATAAATCTTAACCAGGCAGCAATACAAGCCTTAAATAACGCCAGTTCGCAATCAGCTGGTCTAGTATCATGAATCCGCGAATTATTTGCCCGCGAACGACAAAATTTAAGCATTCAATTCAGCATGATTAGTACCTGCAGGCAATCTTGAAAACCTTCATCCTATTTGTCATGCTGTGCGCAATCTCCGTCCTGCCTGGATGTTCGGCTTCGGAATCCACTCAGATTAGCCGTTGATTACCAGGCCACCGGATCCGCCACACCATTAACAACTGGAACGATTTTGTCTGCCAGGACACCTACCCTTACTATACCTCCCGGAAAAACCACAACCAGTTTACCTTCTGCCTCACCAACCTCATCCAGTACCCCAACTGCCATGCCTGTCGGACCGGATGATTTCCCGGCGATGATTAATCCTCTCAGCGGGCTGCCGGTGGATCATGTTGAATTACTTGCCCTCCCACCCGCATTGGTTTCAATTTCAAATGCACCACTGCCCACCCGCCCGCAGGCTGGCTTGTCCTTCAGCCCGTTGGTTTTCGAGATTTATATCGGAGAAGGGGTGAGCAGGTACCTGGCTGTATTTTATGGCGATTACCCGAAGGTGGCGCCGGGCAGTTCGGGTGATGTGGATTACGGACTGGAGGACGCAGTCGTTGGCCCAATACGCTCCGGCCGCTTACCTTATGAAAAGTTGCGCCAGTTGTACAACGGATTTCTCGTTTTTGCTTCAGCATCCAGCAGGGTATTGCCATACCTGGATGAATATTTTATTTTTTACAACGAAGAAAAACAGAATTACAACCTGGCTCTACTGCCGGTGGCTCAACTCCAAAATTATGCAGAACAAATGCTGGAAAACCATTCCAAGCGCGCCCTGCTGGGGTTAAGATTCGATTCTGGCATCCAGGCTGGCGGCAAAGACGCCAGGACAATCTGGATTCCCTTCCATGAATTGGATCAGGTCGTCTGGAAATTCAATCCGCAAATTGGATCTTACAACCGTTATCAGGACCAGGAAGACGGCAATACATTTATAAAGATGACCGATCGATTGAACGGTGACCCCCTGGCATTTGAAAATATTATTATCCTTTTTGCTGATTACACCTTCTTTGATGCCACCCTGTTCGATATTGAATTGATGTATTTAAACCGCTACCCGGCACTCTTATTTCGTGATGGAAAAATGACAGAAATTTTCTGGACAACCGCCAACGAAGAATTTGAGGCGAGCACCGGTTTCCTGCGCCCAATCCGCTTTGTTGATGAACTGGGCCAGCCCATCGCACTTAAACACGGGCAAACCTGGGTGGAAATTATCCCCCGCAATTCCCCTTACTATGAAATTCCAGCCGCAGAGGATTTCGCCGATCTCAGCCTTATTCAACAACCGGGAAGCGCCAACTGGCTGATTTATTTCCAACAGCCTCCCATCCCAGAGGTTGTTGAGACAGAAGAATCTGAGTAAGCAGCAGAGTATTCAATAGCCGTGTATTAGTCAGGTTTCTCAACGGCCCGGTTGACCTGCTCAACTGCAGGCGGCGATATTGCGCTGTTCTGCTGTAATCTTTCAGGTTTTGAATGCGGCGGATGATCATGGGGTGGGATGAAAATAATTCAACAAGGTTATTACTGATTGAGTCATCCTGAGTTTCAAGCATCTGGAGGGCCTGGCGGATCTCTTGCGGTGTATCTGCATCTTCGAAAACCAGCTTTACCAGGGCATTGATGGCTTTGTTCAGGTCTCCACAGGCTAACAGACCGGCTCTGTCAGCCGAAAATTCACAGGCACGGTTCCACCAGCGGAAAGCCAGTGAGAAAATAAACATAATACTTAACGATTGGGGAATACCGGCCATCCCGCCAATCAGTGTATTGACCCACACATGCCCAAGGGCAGCATGTCCCATTTCATGCCCCACCACAAATGACAGCTCCCTCTCATCCATTTCCTTGAAAAGGCGGCTGAAAAGGACCAATCCTTTTGGGTCTGAAAAGCCGAAGGTGTATGCATTCATGGTATTGCTCGGGTATACATACACCTGCATCTTTCCGGGGTTTATCTTGCGGGCACAATCCCGGATTAACTTGATCACACCCGGTGATTTCTGTGGGTCAATCTGTAAAGACGTCTGAAGCAGCATCTGATGGTGCGCAAGGTTGGATTGGTAGGAATAGAAAATCACAAAAATCAGCAGCAAGGGCAGGATACACACGGATAAACCGGCGGTTAAAAGGATTACAAAGAAAACCAGCCCAAGGGTAAGGAAGAATATTCCGTGTTCACCCGGATAACGGTAGCTTGTCAAGTGGTATTTCCTGAATTTCTCAATATATATAAATAATCATACCTGGTTATCTAAGTTTAATTTCCATTATTGTCATGGTTCTAATAGATACTCAGGAGATCACAAAAATGACGTTTTTTTTCGGCATCTCATGAAGTAAACGGCCATATCTTCTCCTCGCTGGGAATCTCGAGTTTGGTGAGAATATTCGCTACACGAAGCTGCCCATCAATTTAAGGTTTTACCAGTGCATTCAATCTTCGATGAGGATTTCTCCGCACTTAATGAGGTATTTCCCGTCTCTCATCGCGGAATCGGATGGGCAAGGACATTTCCCTGTATATAGCGATAATTTCCCTTTCAAGGCCGCAAGTTTTGGCTTGATAAAAAGGCCCGGGAGATATTTATCTGGTCTTTATCTACCCGTCCATTTAGTTCCCATTGATCGAGCATATCGGAGAATTTTAAAACAGCATGCAGATTGTAACCGGACTCCTTGAGGGAAGCAGCTGCGCCGGACTGCCGGTCGATTAAAATAACCACATCCTCAACAATTAATCCAGCATCTGTTAATTTCTTGATGACTTCGAATTTACTTCCACCCGTGGTGGCCAGGTCGTCAATTACCACTACCCGCTCCCCGGGCTTGTACTCACCTTCAATTTCGGCAGCAGTTCCATATCCTTTGCTCTCTTTTCGTGGGTAAATCATCGGCCAACCAGTTTGTATGCTGATGGTGGTTGCAATGGGTAAGGCCGCATACGGAATGGCTGCAATCCGGTCAAATTTTAATTTACGTAAAATGGGTAAGTAGGCAGAGCTAACCTCGGCAAGGATATCCGGATACGTCACCAACTGGCGGAGGTCCACATAGAAGGGGGAAACAATTCCCGATTTGAGGGTGAACTGGCCAAATTTTACACAACCTGCTTTCAACAAACCATCCGCCAGCCTGGAAGGGATCCCCGCCCGCCGTGCTGACGGTCCCTTGGCTTCCTTCATGATTTTCTTGCGCTGCTCCTTGATTTGATCATTGATCTCAATGGCTGCCTTGCGCATATCGGGAGCACGTGAGATGCCGCGTGAGACCGGTATAATCAATCCCATTCCATCACTCCAAAGACCGGCCTGCAGCGTGGCGGAAAGATCCCCGCCCTGGAATCCAACACCGGGCGCCAGGATCCACAAATCCGGGGCTACTTTGCGCACATTGCGGATTGCTGCAGGATCTGTAGCACCTACCACCAGGCCGAGATTGTTGTTGGCATTCCAGCGCTGGGCCAGCATGGCTACCTTCTCATACAGGGTAAAATGGCGCACCTCGCCGGCCAGGGGCAGGTCCTGCAGGTCGCCCGCCCCGGGATTGGATGTCTTGCATAACAGAAATACACCGCGTGCCGGATTTTCCAGGAAGGCACGCATGGTCGTGTACCCAAGATACGGATTGAGGGTGATGGCATTCGCTCCGAGTACTTCGAAGGTTGAGTTGGCATAAGCACGTGCCGTTGAATCAATGTCGCCGCGCTTCGCATCCAGGATCACTGCAATATTGGTCGGGATGGCTTCAATCACATCCAGCAAAGCATCCCATCCTTTGGAGCCCATCGCTTCAAAGAAAGCCGCATTCGGCTTATAAGCCACAGCCAGGTCCTTGGTATCATCGATCAGGTTCAAGCTGAAATCACGGGCGGACCGGGCAGTCATGCGCGCCAGGTCTTCCGGGTGAGGGTCCAGGCCGACACACAGCAGGGATTCGGTTTCCCGGATCCGTTCCTCGATCAGTTCAAAAAAGCTTTTCTTTTTCCTGCTCTCATCCATCATGATACCTGCTCTCCTTTTCTGGAAATTATTGTGCGCTATTACAGTTCATCCGACTTATAACCAGGATTGTTATATAAAAAGGCAAAAAAAGAGAGCCTCTCAGGCTCTCCAGTTTAATAAACAAATGCCCGCTGGATAGGGGCACTTCCGGGGCATATGTTCTTTTTGGAATAAAGCATTATTTCGCATTTCGAGTAAATTTTACGCTTTTTAATCTTCCTGTCAAGGAAAATCAATCAAAAAGGTTAATATATTAAGATTTCTCCTTTATGACGAATACTACTCTCAATTCCGCACCGTACCTGCAGCTTTTGCCAGTCTTTCAAACAGCTCCCCTTGGATGGGGGTGTGCAGCACCTGGGCAACCACCTGCGTCCAGCCGTGCAGAAAGTACAGCCAGCCGTCTTCGACCACCAGTTTCCTGCTCTCGCGCTGGGTATACGCCTGGTGCAGAAAATCCAGCTCCCCGCGGTAGTTGAACTCCCAGGCGATGCCATTGAGCGGGAAAACTCCCTGATCGGTAATGGGCGACCCGGGTGTATCCTTGCCCATCCCGGTGGCGTTGATCACTATACTGTGCGATGGCATTCTTGCCATGAATTCATCGTTCTTTAACGGGTCCTGGTTGTGGACAAATTCCACTTGAATATCCGTATCCTGCCCGGCAACCATTTCCTGCATGTGGTCAAGGCGCCCCTGGGAACGGTTGATTACCACAAAACGCTCCGGCCGGTCTGCAGCACCTTTCTTATTGATCAGGTGCAGTAGGGTCGCCAGGGCGGACCCGCCTGCCCCGAAACAAAGCACCTCGCCGCCTGTGCGCCCAAAATATCCCGCACCCGTGATGGCATCCATGCTTAATCCAGCCGAAATTGGGTCCTTGGCATGCCCCTCCAGTTTGCCTTCCCGCTTGGAAATGCTGGATATTTCTCCCAGGGTAAGGGCATAGGGGTCAAAATATTCGAACATATCCGTGCTGGCAGTGTACAGGTCCATTTTATGGGTGGTAACCAGCGCCCCCAGGGATAAGGGGTCCAATTTAATTTGAGCAACAGACCTGCGGTAGGCCTGCGGATCGTCGTGGATGGGATGGTCAATTCCTTCGATCTTGATTTCCGGCCTGCCCAGTTCCTGCATCCACAGGGGAAAAACCTTCATGATCGATGATTTGCCGGTTGTCACTCCAATAAAATAAAAGGTGGGTTGATTCTTCTTAATCACCTGGAATCCATACGCTTCACTGGTCTTCATAAAATTATTCCTTGATTGCCACCTAATTGTTCAAGTCATATCCCTATTTGACAGGATATTTCGGCACATCGCCGCGCAGCACCCGCAGGCATTCATCCATGGACATCCTGCCCATGGCATTCATGGCACCATCAGTGTGCGATGAGCCGTGGGGGGTGACAACGAACTGCGGCATATGCAGGAATGGGCTGTCGGGATCCGGCGGTTCCTTGCAGAAAACATCCAGTCCAGCACCGGCAATGTGGCCGGATTGGACGGCCTGTAACAGGGCATCCTCATCAACCAGCTCACCGCGTGATGTATTGATCAGGTAGGAGCCCTGTTTCATTCTTGCCAGCGTTTCCGCATTGATCATCTGCCTGGTTTCAGGCAGCAGCGGTAAGTGCAGGGTAATGATGTCGGAACCTGCCAGGACTTCATCCCGGCTCACCAGGGTCACTCCGAAACTCCTGGCGGTTTCATGATCAGGGTATGGATCGTATGCCAGCAGGTGGCAGTCAAAATTCGACAGGCGCCTTGCAACCTGCTTGCCGATGGCGCCAAAGCCCAGCATGCCAACCGTTTTGTTCACCAGTGTATGCCCGTGCAGGCGCGGCCAGCCCCCGGATCTGGTGGCTGCCACTGCCTCGGGCAGTTTGCGCATCAGCGCCAGGATCAGGGTGATGGTCTGCTCCGCCACAGAGGCGGTATTGGCTCCCGGTGTATTGGTGACCACAATGCCGCGCGCCCTGGCCTCTTCCAGATCGATATTGTCCAGGCCCACCCCGTAGCGGGCAATCACTCTAAGGTTATCTGCATTTCGCAGGGCGTTCTTATCAATGATATCATTCCCGGCGATAAAGCCGTCCACACCCTTCAGCATCTGCGCCAGTTCTTCTGAAAGCAGGCGGCGGCCAGTGGTATTGACCACCACTTCGCCTGCCAGTTCCTGCAGCTCCGTTATCATGGACGGATCGCCCTTTCCAAATGAGGTAGGCGTTACCAGGATTTTGCATTCTTTTAATGGTTTCATTTGCGCCCTCCAGGAGTTTGCCAACGCGGATTATCTTTGACTTCGGGTACTCCATTTTCTTCCATAACCAGTTTGCGGAAACCCTGAATTTCAATCGTTTTATAATCATGCCCGGCGTTAGCCGGGTACACAAAATAGGTGACCAGGTCATTCCCGATTCCATAATTTACCGAGCGGTGAGCCCAGCGCGGCGGAACATATAAAATCTTTCCCGGGGATAGTGCCTCTACAGCCCATTCCCCTTCCGGGGTCTCCATTACCATGCAGCCGCTGCCTTGAAGGCAGTAGTAAACCTCGGCTGTATCGATCACGGTATGGAAATGCCCCTTGGTCATATAATATTCTTTCCCTACTTTACCGGGATGGACAATCGAGATTCCATAAAGAAGTTCCCCTTCTATTTCAGGTCTTTTGAATTCATATACCTCGTACAGGGCAGGATCACCTTCTGCCATCATTTTCGCATAGGATTCCTGGTCAAAAAATTGACCATTCATACTGGAAAGCTTGCGGACAAGGTGATTATCATAACGGCTTGGTATTCCGCCGGGGAGGTTCAGGTCAAAGCTGGAAGGTAGTTCCATTATTCTCCTTTTGGGTTTCTGTCATTACGAATAGCAGTAGTGTGTAAAACCTTGTTTATAGAATTTCACTCAACAATACCGGGCGGTTCTCCAGGAAAGAACGGGTTCCAGCAAGGACCCCTGCTACTGCCCAGCGCCCATCTTCTCCTGAGACGCGAATTGGAGCTCCTGTCAGGATGGAATGGACAAAGCCCTTCATTTCTTCGATGTATGCCCACGCAAAGCGCTCCGGCCAGGTGCGGAAGATTGGGGCTACCAGGCCTTTGTCCCGGTCAACTCCAACAACAACAGATTTTCCCTGCAGGGTTCCAATCTGTATAATCCCTTTTTCACCAACAATTTCCACCCTGGCGTCATATCCATAATCACATGGGCAGATACCTGAGATCATACCCAGGCCCCCCGATTCAAATTTCACATTTACCAGCACATTATCATAAAAGTTCGGCGTGTCCACGTTGCGGCTGGCACCTTTGAAATTGGCAACCTCGGTGTAAACCCGCTGGTAATTGGAACCCATCAACCAGCGAATCGTATCCCAGTCGTGGCTGTTGACCTCTGCCAGCATCCCATTGGAGGTACTTAAGTCGCGTGCCCAGGGTGGGGGCAAACCCGGCCCGTGGGTGAGTGATTTAACCATCATCGGTGTACCGATTTCACCGGATTCAATCTTGTGAGCAGCCAGGACAAAATCCGGGTCAAAGCGGCGCATGAAGCCGAGCTGGAGATGAATCCCATTTCGCTTGATCGCCTCCATGATTATGTCACAATCTTCGAGTGATAATGCCATGGGTTTTTCTAGAAATACATGCTTGCCATGATCAGCAGCCAGGACGGCCAGATCTTTATGGGTAAATGTGGGAGTTGTGATCACCACGGCATCAAAATCGCAGTTATCGATAGCTTCTTTAAGCGTTGCAAAACGCAGATCAATCC
Organism: uncultured Chloroflexia bacterium; assembly: GCA_963841845.1. Taxonomy (GTDB): domain Bacteria; phylum Chloroflexota; class Anaerolineae; order Anaerolineales; family Anaerolineaceae; genus CAVVGZ01. The sequence continues at coordinate 354,373 of CAWJEG010000005.1, forward strand.
CAAAATCATTTGCCGTGTTATGGAGAATGCTCTCCACCGGATCAACAATCGCAACGACCTCAGCTTCACCCATAGATTGGTTGATCGATTGGGAATGCAGTTTTCCAACCCGTCCAGCGCCTATCATACAAATTTTGACAATTTTCCTCATAAGAGATCCTCTGGCTAATCCTTGATGTCTTTATAAAAATCAGAACTTCCGGGGTATGCGTCAGTGCTTGCCAGATCTTTATCCTGGTCGGGGGAGGAGCGTACAAGCTCCACTTCAAACCGGGAGCGGTCTCCCCGATGAAAAGCACGATAATATTCAACAGGCTGGCCGTTATCCAGATAACTGACGCTGTCAAGTTGTATCAATGCAGCCCCGTTCTTAACCCGCAGCCAACGGGCTGTCTCTTTATCTGCAGAGATGGCTTCAATGAAACGGCGCCCACGTGAAATTTGCAGGTGGCAGTCTTTTTCGATATATTCGTATAACGACCTTTGTGACAGATCAACCCCTGCCACCCCAGGGCAAAGTTCGTAGGGGATAAATGAATTTACCAGCTGGATTGGTTCGTCATTGATAAACCTTAATCTTAGTAAATCCACGACTTCCTTCCCGGGTTGAATCTGCAGGTAGATGGCAATCCGCTCATCAGCCGGGATGATGCGCTGCCGTAGAACGAGTGTCATTGGTTCAAAGCCGCGTTCCACCATGTCCTGGTAAAAACCGGTCAGTTTTTGGACGAGGCTCTCATTGATTTTTGGTTCGGCAACAAAGGTTCCTTTCCCTTTTTGGCGCCGGATAGTTCCCTGAAGTTCCAGTTCACGCAGCGCCTGGCGTACCACCGTCCGGCTAACCCGGTATTGATTACATAGATCCTGTTCCCCGGGAATTTTCTCACCAACCTTCCAACTTCCCTGGTTTATTTTTTCTCTCAGGAGTTGGACGAGCTGGGCATAATAAGGTACAGGGCTTTGAAAATCAATCTTATCGGGTTTATAATCCACGAAACCTCTAAAATCCTGTTATGTTGTAATTACATTATAACAGGATATCAGTAAATTTACCTTAATAAAATCATTTAATAAGGATTCTGCTGCCCAAAACCATCGAGGTGGCACCCAACCGCTTCCAGGTTCTGCCAGTCAAAGACCTCATCCACCAGTTTCCATGTCTCATCATTCTGGACGGTCTCACCGGGTTGGACGGTCTGCTCTGCACCATAACTTTCCATCTCAACGGTGAAGTTTCCACTGCCAATATATATTGCCAGGTTGCATCCCAGGGGATACTTTCCCCACGAATGAAAACGGGACTGCTTGATAAATGAAATCCCTTCCTGCGGGCAGGTCATGATAATTGCGCCCAGGGGAGCCGACAGCATTCTCTTGGATTGGACACCCTCAGGATGGATGACCAGGAAATCCTCTGTCCATTTAAACTGGGGATCATCGACTTTGCAGACGTTTCCGCCCCACTGCCGCGGGATGATAACTTTTATCAGGTCCCAGGCCCGTCTGCGGTCTCCCAGAGGGATAGCATAAGTTGTCCCTTCCAATGGATGGGTGCATGTCACCGCCCATACTCCGCCTGAGTAGAGCAAGCCGCCATCATTGCGCAGGAAGTTGGTTACCTGGAAAGTACCTTCGTCCAAAAGCTTTATTCGCAACCCGCGGCTGATTTTTAATAAGGGATGGACTCCCCCTGTGACGATCAGCTCGTCTCCGGCCCAATCCACATTACACGGGGAATTATCAGATGCATAGGTGTCCTCCGATTCATCCGCATCCGGGCGGTTGATCCAAACCCGATGGCCGCCAAGCAGCTTCCAATCCCCGCGCCCGATATCATCCGCAAACCATGAAAGCAGGTTTTCTCCGCCAGGTTTACCAAAGAATGCAATCCGCGGACCTGTCCCCGTGACAACGACCATCCTTACTTTGCTGGTGACCATTTCGATTGCGTCAAATCCTGCATACGCAATATGCGTCATCTGCATGGAGCTCATCCTTTCTGCCTTTCCGGATTGGATCAATCTCCGGAAAAATAAGGCTGTCATAAAAATGATACAATCACTGATGGAAGTATTTTACACTTTATCTTTAGTATAGATTTGTACCAATGACCGATACCCCAGGCATCCCCCAGGTAATGACCGCCATGGTTCTCGAGGAAAGCGGAAAACCTTTGCTTTGTAAAAAGGTTCCTGTTCCGCAGCCTCTTGAAGGACAGGTATTATTAAGAATCCTTGCCTGCGGGATTTGCCGTACCGACCTGCACATCCTCGATGGAGAACTCACCCATCCCAGCCTGCCGCTGATCATGGGACATGAAATTGTTGGATCGGTGGTGAAGAAAGGCATCCATGCTGACCGTTTCGCCCTGGATCAGGTTGTCGGTGTCCCCTGGCTGGGGTATACCGACGGAACCTGCGCCTACTGCCGCAAAGGAGCCGAAAACCTGTGTGATAACCCCGGATTTACCGGCTATACCTTAAATGGAGGCTATGCGCAGTATGTTGCCGCGGATGAGCGCTTCTGTTTTGCTTTACCACAATCCATCCCAGCCGTGAATGCCGCTCCCTTACTGTGTGCCGGATTGATCGGCTACCGCTCTTACCGCATGGCTGGTGAAAATATTCTCCGCCTGGGCTTATACGGCTTTGGGGCAGCTGCCCATATTCTTTGCCAGATTGCGGTACAACAGCATAAAGAAGTCTATGCCTTTACCCGCCCTGGTGATACATCCACACAACGATTTGCAAGAGAATTGGGCGCTTGCTGGGCAGGAGATTCCGATACCCTGCCGCCCAAAAAACTGGATGCTGCTATCATTTTCGCCCCGTTAGGGGATTTAATTCCACAAGCATTACTGGCTGTTGATAAGGGAGGCGTGGTAATTACCGGCGGTATACACATGAGCCGTATTCCAGCATTCCCATATGATTATTTGTGGGAGGAACGGGTAATCCGCTCGGTAGCCAACCTGACCCGCCAGGATGGGGTTGAATTTTTTGAACTCCTTTCCAGGATCGGGGTTAATACCAAGATTCAGACCTTTAAATTGGAGGAAGCAAATCTGGCTCTCATGAATCTTCGCCAAGGCCTGATAAAAGGTGCCGGGGTGCTCATCCCAGCTTAATGGTAAGAGGATTATGATTTAATGGACAAGCAATATTCAAGAACCCTGCAAACCCGTCATTCAGAAATACCCCTCCCAGCTTACCTTCCAGATGCCACCTTTGGAGTTGTCCGGGCGGTTGATTCACAGGACCTGCTCCTTGCTGGTGTGGACGCCCTGGTTATGAATACCTTTCACCTGATGCAAAAACCGGGTTCGTCCACCATTCAATCGCTGGGTGGGCTGCATTCCATGAGTGCCTGGCATAAACCGATCATGACCGATTCAGGCGGATTTCAGGCATACTCCCTCATCCGCCAGAACCCCAAAAATGGCAAACTGGATGACAGGGGACTCACTATTTATCCCGAGGGAGCCAAACGTAAATTCTCGCTTACCCCGGAAAAGAGTATACAACTACAGATCAGCTACGGCAGTGATATTGTTATCTGCCTGGATGACTGCACATCACCCGAAGACAGCCCAGCCGAACAGCGGATTTCAGTCCAACGAACAATTGCCTGGGCAAAGCGATGCAAACAGTCCTACCTCCAGTTGATTGATCAAAAAAAGCTTGAGGAGGATCAGAAACCCTTGATATTTGCCGTTGTCCAGGGTGGAAAAATACCCGAATTACGAAAGGAATGTGCCGAGGCACTGCTTGAAATTGGATTTGATGGTTATGGCTATGGAGGCTGGCCAATTGACGCCCAGGGCAGCCTGGTGGTGGAGATGTTCGCACTTCTACGAGAACTCATCCCGCCAAACTATCCTCTGCATGCCCTTGGTGTGGGTCACCCGGAGAACATCGTTACCAGTCATTCCCTGGGATTTGATCTATTTGACAGCGCCATGCCCACCCGGGATGCCCGCCACGGGCGATTGTACACATTCAGTCAATCCAATAGCGATCCCCTAACAACCAGCTCCCGCCAATGGTTCTCCTACCTGTATATTCATGATAAACGCCACATTAAGAGCAGCCAGGCTGTATCCGCACTGTGCGATTGCCAATGCTGTCAAAATTACTCACTGGCCTATCTTCACCACCTCTTCAAAATGGATGATGCCCTGTATCTCAGGCTGGCGACCATCCACAACCTGCGCTTTATGACTCAATTGATGGAAAGGCTGCGCAGCCAATGCCTCTGAACCAAAATGACCCCCTGGCGCAAACACTGGATTTGGTCAGCCGGGGTAAACGTTATGATCAGATCCATCCCGCCCTTGTCACCAGGATCGCTTCCCAGGAACTGGAAAAAAGAAAAAATGTCAAGGAAGCAGCCAGGCATACCAAAGCGAAACTGTATCAAATTAGCGGTGCTTTTATCGCGCAGCCAATAGATTTCCTAAAATGGGAGGAAGAACTTCTTCAAGTTTCAATCACACACCATCCTCCAGCCCTTAAGGAATTTTGTTTAAGGATGATGGATGTCCACATTTCCACCCGCGAACGAATGCCTTATTTAGAGGCTTTTTACGCAGAGGTTTTCAAAGGGATTGGAACCATCCATTCCGTTCTTGACCTGGGCTGTGGGTTAAATCCGCTCAGTATCCCCTGGATGCCGCTGGCGCCGGATATTATTTACAACGGATGTGATATTTTCCTCGACCTGGTTGCGTTTAACCAGTATTTCTTGAACCAAATAAACGTTAAAGGCAGTTCTTTTGCATGCGATCTGAGCCAGGAAGAAAATTTTCCCCCGGTCGATTTGGCTTTATTTTTGAAAACATTGCCTCTTATTGAACAAATTGATAAAAAGTCAGCCCTGCCCTTATTAGAAAGGATACCAGCAGATATCCTCATCGTTTCCTTTCCAACCCGCAGTATAGGCGGCAAAATAAAAGGCATGTCCTCCTATTACAGGGATCATTTTGAAAAACTGATCTCAAAAAAAAGCTGGCAGGTGATTGATTACCAATTTCCAAATGAGCTGGTATTCCGTATCCATAAATAATTTGCCATGATACAAATAACCAGCCAGTTAAAATAATAAAAATGAAACAAACCAATAAAACGTCTCATACCCAGGAAAATAGTGCGAAATTCCGGCATCTGCTCTCTGATGGAGATCTCCAACTGCTCCAGCAAGAATTGGAAAAACCACTCAATCCGGGTATTCGCCTGAACCGCATCAAAAGTCATCCGGTGACCATCGATGAACTGGTTTCCAGATACAACTGGGAGATTAAACCGGTCCCCTATTGCACAAGTGGTTGGCAAGTGACCAAATCTGACAAGCCGGTAAGCCAATCTGTCGAACAGCGCTTTGGGTACTATTACATCCAGGATACTGCATCCATGCTGCCCCCGGAACTGTTCGATTTCGCAGAAAATCCCTCTCCCCTTATCCTGGATATGGCTGCTTCGCCCGGGGGAAAAACCACCCACCTGGCTGACCGGAGTGGAGATTTCGGATTTATAGTAGCCAATGATAACAGCCGTGAGAGAATCACTGCGTTAAAGCTCATCCTGCAAAACTGGGGGGTTCTCAATCACGCCATCACTCAATACCCTGGAGAGATGTTCGGTTTATGGTTCCCGGAAGTCTTTGATTACGTTTTGCTGGATGCACCTTGCAGTATGCAGGGACTGCGCACAACTGCCAGTCATCCCATTCGCCCGGTTACTGACAAAGAAATCAGCAGTTTGTCCCAGCGCCAGGTACGTCTGCTTACCAGCGCATTGCAAACTGCAAGGGTAGGCGGTCAGGTAGTGTATGCCACCTGTACCTTGCAGCCTGAAGAAGATGAAGCAGTTTTGGATGCCGTTCTAATGAAATTTCCGCATCTATTCAGTGTTGTAAACCTGGAAAAATTCCTGCCCATCCCATCACCGGCTTTGCCTGGAGATGGAGCCAGGCTGTTTCACCCCTCTGTTCCAAATGCAGCCAGGCTCTGGCCCCATCGTTATGGGACATCCGGATTCTTTGCCGCTCTGCTAAGCAAAGAAGAATCTTTTCCACCTCTTGCTGGATCCACCGGCCCGGTGTCCAACCTGCAGGAGAATGGATATATTCCCATAAAATCAAAGCAACTCAGAATATTAACCGATTTTTGCTTGCAGTTTTACGGTTATAACCTGGAAGAAAGCCTGCAAAAATTCAGCCTGGAAATTTGGCTTCGGGACAAAGCCTGTTATGCGTTCCCTTCAAAATACTTTGAGCATGGCTTTCAATTCCCAATACGCTCATTGGGAATTCAAATAGGGGAATATTCGCCGGATGGCTTCATTATCTCTCACGATTGGGTTTCCCGTTTTTATGACCTTTTCATCAACCGGAGGTACCTGCTTCAGCCAGATGAGGAGATCTCCTGGTTGAAAGGTTTGGATATCAGAGGAAATCCCGGCACAAAGTATCCTGATGGAACAATCCTGATCGTACACGGCCAGCAGGATCGATTCCTGGGAAGAGGAGAAATTCAGCGCTACCGCATAAAAAACCTGATCCCCAGGCGGAGCATACTTCAGTGACTCCAGATTTACGGATTTTTGCCCTGGAGTCAATTTATAATTTTAGTATTCTGTTGTATCCTTAATTCATCATGGAAAACTTAAATCGGAATCATGATCAGGATTTGCCACCTGGCAGTTCGGGGATGGAAAGCAGTTCCCAATTCCTTGAGGCTATTAAACAGGCGACGCTGCAGGTATCTTCTAGCCTTAAACAACAAAATGTATTGTACAACATCCTGAAAAGTTGTTTCGAATTAATCGCAGATATTAAGAATGCCCAAATATTCCTCATTGAGGATGAAAAAATTACATGCTGTTCAGAAATGCATGCTGATGGGAGCCTTCACCAGACATATCCCGATGCAAACCAGTATGAATGGGTTCGCAAATTTCTCCATACAGAAGAGATGGCGCTCTTCCAGGATAGTGGCAGTTTCCCAATTTTCAAGGACTTCCCGCAAGGCTGGACAGGCTCCGTAATCGCCCATCCTTTCGAAATCCAGGATTCTGCAAAAGGTGTAATGGTGCTTGCCTTTGAGGAAAATCGTACCTTATCCAGGGATGAGAAGTTTATTTTGAACTTGCTGAAAGACCAGGCATCGGTTTCGCTCCATAACGCCTTGCTGCATAGGGTTATCGAGGAGCAAGCAATGACTGATTCCCTCACTGGCCTCCCCAACCGGCGCAGTTTGGATTACCACCTGCAGGAGGAATTGCGGCGGGGAGGTAGATACAAGCACCCATTTTCAGTGCTGCTGCTCGATATAAATCAATTTAAACGGGTGAATGATCGTTATGGCCATCCGGCCGGGGATTCGCTTCTAAGCCAGATCGCCGAATTCCTGAAGCAGATCGTCCGCAAAACGGATTTTTTAGCCAGGTATGGAGGGGATGAATTTGCCGTCATTCTGCCAGAGGCAGATGCCGCTCTGGCGGAAAAAATAGCAGCCCGCATAAGTCAGGCGTTGAAGGATAACATCTTCCAGGTTAATCCGGGAATTAATATTCATCTCAGCGCCAGCCTGGGCTTGACTGCATACCCTGAGGACGGGGATTCGATTCAGATACTGCTTGACAGCGCCGACCGCGACCTGTACAGGAACAAATCTGCCCAATCCTGAAGAAATCATTACGGATTTTGAGCAATCATTCCTATTTGAAAAAGATCCTCAACGCCGCATTAATTATCTCCAAGCAGGATGCGGCGGAATTCACCCACTGTATTCACCCGGTAATCCGGTTGATAGGTAAAATGGAGATCCACGTCCTGGCGGTTCCACTCAGCCAGGAAGGAAACGCAGCCTGCCCGGTGGGCGGATTCAATATCATGGGGTCCATCACCAATATAGACAGCCTGGCTGCCATCAGTACCCAATTGGTTCAGTGCACAACGGATTGGAGCTGGATCTGGTTTTTGGTTGGTAGTATCATCCGCCGTTACCACAACTTCAACCATGGAAACCGCCTCCCGAGCTGCCGGGGTAAGATTTACGGTAGCCTTATTGCTGCCGGTGACAATTCCCAGGGTGCAGCCGGCGCTCTCAAGGGAAGTCATAAGTTCATTGATTCCGTCAAAGAAACAAATTTGATTGGCAAGTTTCTTGTAAATTTCCCGCCGGTAATGAATAATATCGTCAATCTCTTCCTGTCGTACCCCAAGTTTAGCCATGGCCTGCTTTTCTCCCATGCCAATCACCGTGGCGTGGATTTGTTCGGTAAATTCTGGATAACCAAACGCAGTCAAGGTTTCTTTCAACGAGGTATACATCAGGTCCATATTGTCCAGGATGGTGCCATCCAGATCAAAAAGGATTACATTTCTGGTTTCGATGAGTGGTGTCATAAGTTACAATCTTCTTTCCCATTATTTTCCCGGTATGATTTACACCGGGGATTCGTTTTCATTATCCGAGCAGCAGCTGTTCGAATTCCTTGATCGTAGACACAACATAATCGGGCGTAATTTTGAGGTCGTTTTCATACCTGCTCCCATTCCAGGCAGCAAGAACCGATACACAACCAGCCCGGTAAGCGGATTCGATATCCCGCGGGGTATCTCCGATATATACGGCCTGGCTGCTATCGCCACCAAGGCGCTCCAATGCGGAGAGAATCGGGGCCGGGTGCGGTTTAGGATGGCTGGTATCCTCCATTGTCACCAGGAGCTCGAAGTAAGAAACCGCCTGCCTGGCTGCGGGAACCATCTCCACCCATTCCCGGCTGCTCCCGGTGACAATCCCGAGACGGAACCCGGTCTCCTTGAGTAAGGTAATGAGCTCCAGGATACCATCGAAAATGGTCACTTTTGCAGCCATCTCTCTCATGATTCTCCGGCGGTAGCTGACTACCTCATCCATTTTGTCCGGAGGCACCCCAAGTTTTCGCAAGCCGTACGGTTCACCCATCCCTTGAATGGAATCATAGATTCCTTGTGTCAGGAGTGGATACCCAAACGCCGAAAGGGTAGCTTTCAGAGAGGAATATGTCCAATCGTAATTGTCCAGAATGGTCCCATCCAGGTCAAAGAGGATAATTTTTTTGCTGTTGATGAGGGGCTGCATTTTCATCTCTTCATATTGATAATTGTCTGGCGGATTGGCAGCTACTAACCTACCAATAGTTGGGTAAGTTCATCCACGGTGGAAACTATATAATCGGGTTGGTGTGGAAATCCGGAAGCATCCTTAGCTCCACGCCCAGGTAGCGAGAACCGATATTAATCCAGCCAGGGAGGCCATTGTTATATCAACAACCGTATCCCCGATAAAAATTGCCTCGCCTGGTGCTGCCCCCAACTTTTCCAGTGCAAAGCGTACCGGTTCGGGGTCAGGTTTCCCCCTGCTGGTATCGTCCGGGGTTACATACACATCCAGTTGATCTTTCAGTGCCTGGGCAGCAGGCACAGCCCTGGTTTTGTCAGTGGATCTGCCGGTTACAACTCCAACTGTACATCCCCTCTCTTTCAGAGTCCTCAGCAGTTGAGGTATTCCATCATAATAAGTAATTTGTTCCCCGTGTTCCCCTTCCAGCCTGGTCCATTCCTTGCCAACCCGGGCAATATATTGCTCCGGTACTCCAACCGCTGTGAGGACTTCTACCTCTTTTTTACCCCAAATTTCGGTATACACAAAACCCTCGGGGGGTTGAAATCCATAGCGCTGGAGAGCTAAAAGCATTGTGTCATATACTGCGGCAGAGCTGTCCATTAAGGTGCCGTCCAGGTCGAAGAGGATGACTTTGTAAGAATTAATAAGCGGTTCCATATATATCATTATCCATATTATTTTTTACATCAATAAAAACCGGCATTCTTCACAGAACGACGGTTGATTATCTAACCAACTAGCAGCTTTTTCAACTCCCCAACGGTCGAAACAACATAATCAGGCTGGACTGGAAAGCCGGAAGCATCCTTTACCCCGCCCCAGGTGACCAGGATCGAAGTGCAGCCAGCCGAAAATGCCGCTGCAATATCATTGGCTGAATCCCCAATATAAATAGTTTGTTCAGGGGAATAATTCAATTTTTCCAGTGCAAAAAATACCGGTTCCGGGTCTGGTTTACCTTTTACAGTATCATCAGGATTAACAAATACATCCATGGTCTTTTCGAGTTCAAGGGCAAGCGGTACTGTCCTGGTTGTTTTTCTGTTCCTCCCAGTAATCACGCCCAGGGCACAGCCGCGCTGCCGCAATGCCTGAAGCAGCTCCGGGATACCCTCAAAATAAGGGATTTCTCCGGTGTACTCCTCCGTACAGCGCGTCCACTCGTCCATGAGCCCGGGTATCTTTTCTTCCGGAAATCCAAGTTTCACAAAAACATCATGTTCGCTTCTGCCAAACAGCTCGCCATAGACGTCCCCTTCGGGCGGCTGGTAGCCGCTGTGTATAAGGGCTGATATCAATGTATCTCTAACCGATCCAAAACTTTCAATCAGTGTACCGTCCAGGTCAAACAATATAGCTTTTGGTCCCTGGCACAGTCCTGCAGCATTTTGTACGCACATGTCCATATATTTACCATCTCACCAAAAAGAAGATTCACAAATTAGCACCAAGCAAGAGCTGGTCAAGTGCCTTCGGAGAAGTGACGACATGGTGAGGTTTGTAGGGAAAACCGGTATCATCAGGAGACACACCCCAGGTGACCAGGATCGCCTGGCATCCAGCCCGATGGGCACATTCCATATCATTGGGCGAATCGCCCACGTAGAATGCCCGGGCAGGCGATACTCCCAGCTGCTCCAGGGCATATAATATTGGGCGCGGATCGGGTTTTGCCTCAGGGATATCCCCTTCAAGTACAATCACATCCACCATTTCGGCAACCTGGATTCCAATAGCAAGATCCTTAAAGTGCTTCCGGGTTCGGCCTGTGACAATTCCGACCGGGCAGCCATGCTTTTTTATTTTTAAAATCAAATCCTGCATTCCGTCAAATAAGGTGAGTTCACCTGCATGCAGATTCGTCTGGTTAGCCCATTCACTCCTGACTTCCTCCAGGAAATCACCCTCGAGGCCCATGGAATGGAGAATTTCTGTTTCCCCCCTGGTAAATAATCCGCTTAGCTCTAGTCCAGATGGCGGTTCTATTCCAAAACTGTCTAATGCACCTTTTAGATTGCGGGTGGCAACAGCCAGGCTGTTGAGGATTGTGCCGTCCAGGTCAAATAAAACGACATTACCCGCCACGCAAAGTTGTTGTTCCTTCAATTATTGTTTAACCCCACCCTTCAAATTTTGAGTATAAAATTCTTGCCCATTATACGTCAGGATAGGTAGGCAATAGTCATCTGTTTTATATTTTTGTAATATTTTTAGAAGGATTTTTTTACTTCGATGAATCCTCTGCTGCCATTTTGGCAATGATTCCTCCCGGGTGTCCATTCACAAAGTGATCAAGGGAGGTTCCTTTAAGTTCCAGCACTCCAAAAACCATCGTATCACACATCGCATCCATTGCCAGGGAGCTTCCCACTGCCATCAAACCACCATACGGATCTACCTCGGGCGGGGTCTCTAAATGGATGATAATCTTGCTCAACTTACCAATCGATGATTCCGGCCTGGCAGTAAGCGTAATGATTGCAGCACCCCGTTTGGATACAATTTCAGCAAGTTTACAGGTTTCCGTGGTTTCTCCTGTCTTGGAAAGCAGTACAACAACATCATCCTCTTTTATAGCACCGGAACTTCCATGAAGGCCGTCTCCGGCATGCAGGAAAAGGGCCGGGCAGCCCACATTGCACAGCAAATGAGCAAACCGCCTTGCTACAATCCCGGTTGTCCCTACCCCGGAGACAATCACATGACCTCTACAATTTGCAAGCAAATGAACAGCTTGTTCCAGCGATCCGTCCAGTTGCCCGGCAAGCTGCTCCAGCATCCTGGCCTCTGAGAGTAGAACTTTTTTTCCGATTTCAATAATATTCATCAACCATTCCCTCCATAATTGGATCAGTCCTTCTTAATTGTTAAGGTCGCCCAGGTTCCACTTAATGCGGATGCCGTACTCAACCAGGGAACCCGGTATTCCAATTTATTGGCGTAATCAGCAATCTCTCGAAGGTAGCTCCACACCTTTTTGAACCCCTCCATATAGAGGTCCATGATCCTGCAGTTGTTGAAAATGTCAGGTTGCGGCCCCCCCTTCCTATACAACGCGTTTTCTCCAGGCCATCCAATGTATTCGGGTAATCCTCCACCTCATAATCAATTTGGTTTACCCCGGGCAAAGTGCCAAGAATACCACACGTTTAGCGGAAAATCTCAGGGATACATGAATTTAAAATGTAAATCAAAACGACATTTTCTCAATTAATCATATCACAAGGGGAATTTATCACTTCTACCCATTGACAAATGCTTTCAGTATCTCTATAATGAAAGTAATCGTAAGTATTCATAACCAATCATAAATTCCCTAAAACATGACTATTTTTCTGGAAGAGCGCCGAAAAGACATATTAACCTGGATCCTGGATCACGGCCGTGTTTCTGTCAGTGAGCTTAGCGAACACTATGGCGTCTCAGAAGTCACCATTCGTGCCGATCTGCAGGCCCTCGAAAACCAGGAACTGATCCTGCGAACACATGGCGGTGCTATCCCCAACCAGCCAGAACTATCGGATATTGCCCTCAATAAGCGGATTGAAAAAGAGGTTGAAGAAAAATCCCGCATTGGAGAAGCAGCCGCTCTTAGGATTTCAAATGGAGAAACCATCTTTCTGGACAGCAGTACGACCACCCTGGCAATTGCCCGAAAATTAACTGATTTTTCCGATTTAACGGTTATAACCAACAGCCTGGCTGTTACCCAGGAATTGATGGCATCCAATGGAATTTCCATCCTGCTGATTGGCGGACTGGTATTACGCGATGATGCCTCCACCTACGGATGGCCGGGTTTGGATATCCTGCAAAATATCACCATCCAGAAGGGATTTTTTGGTGCCCATGGCATCGATATCGATCACGGCCTGACCGACCTCAGCCCAGCCGTGGCAGATGTAAAAAAAGGCGTCCTTACAAAATGCCAGGAAGTGATTGCAGTTTTAGATGCCACCAAATGGGGAAAAATAGGCCTTGCATCATTTGCCGGTTTGAATGAGATTAGAACTATTATCACCGGTCAGGCAGCCCCAGCCCATTTATTAAAACAAGTAACCGACAAAGGGGTTCAAATTTTCTTAGTTTAATCATCTTATAAAAAGGATAGGTAGAATGGAACAGAAGAATCGTTATTCAATAGAACAAATCACAGCCCTGATAGAGGAACAGGAATTAACCCGCGAACAGGTCCTCACTGGTATGCGCCAGATGATGGAAATCCGTGCTTTGGAAAATCATATCGGCCGGCTGCTTGGCACAGGCAGCCTGAAAGGTGCATCCCATCTTTACGCCGGCCAGGAAGCTGTCGCAGTAGGCGCCATCTCTGCCATCCGCGAAAATGATTTGATCACCAGCACCCATCGCGGCCATGGCCACTGCCATGCCCATGGTGATAAAGCAGCTCACACACCAGAAGAAAAACAGGAACATTACAACCGCATGCTGGCCGAGGTTGTTGGGAAAGCCGGCGGGTACTGCAAGGGTAAAGGCGGTTCGATGCATATAGCCGATGTAGTCCATGGCAACCTGGGCGCTACTGGCATCGTTTCTGGCAATATCCCGGTCGCTACCGGCGCTGCCCTTGCCCAAAAAATCAACAAAACAGACAAGGTTGTTTTATGTTTCTTTGGCGATGGCGCCGTCGCCCATGGAAACTTCCACGAGTCTTTAACTTGCGCCAGTATGATGGACCTGCCGGTGGTTTATATCATAGAGAATAATCAGTATGCCATGTCATTGCCCTGGAAAAAAGCATCCAGGCTCCCCAATGCTGCAGATAAAGCCTGTGCATACGGTATCCCGGGCGTGGTTGTGGATGGGATGAATTTCCTCGAAGTTTATGCAGCCGTAAAACAGGCAGTAGAGCGTGCTCGTCGTGGTGAAGGTCCAACCCTGATTGAAGCAAAAACCTACCGCTACACCGGACATTCCCATTCTGATCCACACGCTTACCGCACCCGCGAAGAAGAAGCAGCCTGGAAAGAGCGTGATTCCATTGAATTGTTAAAATCCCAGTTATTGGATCTCAAATGGGCTACCGGGCAAGAATTGGATCAGATGGAAACCGAGGTTAACAATAAATTAAAGGGCGCCCAGCAGTTCAGCGATGCGTCCCCGGAACCCACCCTGGACCAGCTCTACGCCGATGTTTACGCCCCTGAAAAATGGACGGAAAGGGACTATCAAAGAGATGTTGAGCTCCGCGCAATAATAAAATCAGATAAAAATGTACGCCAGTTGACCTATGCCCAGGCCATCCAGGAAGCCTGCCGGGAAGAAATGAACCAAAATCCCGGCGTATTTCTTCTAGGTGAAGATATCGGTTTGTATGGGGGGGCCTATGGCGCTACTCGCGGACTTCAGGAGGAGTTCGGTGAGCGCGTTATTGATACTCCTATTGCCGAATCCGCCATAGGCGGCATGGCAGTAGGCGCTGCCATGAGCGGGACCCGGCCAGTCTGTGAAATCATGTATGTTGACTTTACCCCCATCGCTATGGATCAGATCGCCAATCAGGGAGCCAAAAATCGTTACATGTTTGGGGGAAAGACCTCTGTTCCCATGGTATGCCGTACGAATGGCGGGGCGGGCAGGTCATTTGCAGCCCACCACTCACAGTCACTTGAGGCTTTATGGACCCATTTCCCTGGCATTTATGTAGTCATGCCAGCCACCCCATATGACCTGAAAGGCCTGCTAAAAGCTGCCATCCGCGATGATAATCCGGTTATGTTCATTGAACATAAAATGCTCTACAAAGAAAGTGGTCCCGTACCCGAAGAGGATTACATCATCCCCTTTGGTGTTGCTGATATCAAACGTGAAGGAAAAGATGTAACCATTGTTACCTATTCCCGTATGGTTTTCCGTTCGCTGGAAGCTGCCGAACTCCTCGCCAAGGAAGGAATTGACGTTGAAGTAATTGATCTGCGCACCTTAAATCCCCTCGATCTCAATACCATCATCAATTCAGTAAAGAAAACCGGGCGCCTGGTCGGTGTTACAGAGGCTTATGAGAATACAAGCTTCATCAATGAAGTTATGGCACAGGTAAATGATCATGCTTTTGATTGGTTGGATGCACCAATGATACGTGTTGCTGCTGCCAACGTTCCTGTTCCCAGGGCAGAAGTTTTGGAAGATGCCACAATTCCAAATGTTAAAAGTATTGCAGATGCTTGTCGAAAGGCGGTGAGTTAATGGCAGAAGAATTATTCATCCCGAAATTGGGACAAACCGTAGATGAGGTTACCCTCATTCACTGGCTCGTTCAGGATGGTGTCAAGGTTAAATCCGGGCAGGAGGTACTGGAAGTCGAAACAGACAAGGCTATTTTTCCGGTCGAAACCTATAGCAACGGATATATTCACTTCGGACCCTATAAAGAGGGCGATGTCCTACCGGTGATGACCGTGGCGGCTGTCATTGGAACCCAAAACGAGTCCTTTGAAGATTACATGAAAGGGAAAGGGGAACAACAGGCTGCGGTGCAACAACCTGACCAGGGGCTTCCATCCGTGGTATCAGATCCAATGGAATCTTTACAAATAACCACTGCGCCAGATGCCGTAGGACGGGTATTTGCTTCACCACGCGCACGGAAAGCTGCCATGGAAAAGAATGCAGATCTGGGAAGAATTACTCCTACCGGTTGGGGAGGCCAGAGGGTTGCCCTCCGGGATGTTGTTGCATACCTTGAGAAATCCCCAAAAGCTACTCCCCTCGCATCCCGTATGGCGGCGGCTGCAGGCATTGATTTAGACTCTGTTACAGGCAGCGGTCCATCCGGAAAAATCACCAAGGAGGATGTCCAACAACAGCTGCAGCAGCCAAAAACCAGCATGCTTGTAGAACCTGGGATAACTCCCGAAGTTACCAACCGTGTTCCTCTCAAGGGTGTCCGCGCAATCATCGCTGAACGTATGTCCGCCAGTTTACACACTGCCGCCCAGGTAACCCTTACAACAGAAGTGGATATGACCGAAATTGTGAAGATACGGAAAAAGCTTGACTCCGCAGTATCCGAGGAATGGGGTTTTACGCCAGGCTACAATGATCTGCTGGCCATCATTGTTGCCCGTTCCCTGGAGGCTTTTCCCTACATGAATGCACGCCTAAACCTGGCGGAGGGTGTAATAGAACACCTTTCTACTGTGAATATGGGTATGGCGGTGGATACGGACCGCGGCTTATTGGTGCCGGTTATCCGCAGCGCCAACCTTATGGGACTGCGCCAGTTCGGCAGCGCTTTTCGTGAACTTGTGGGCAGGGCTCGCAGCGGGCGTTCGTTGCCGGATGATTTGGCGGGCGGAACTTTTACCATCACCAACCTGGGAATGCACGATATTGACGCATTTACCCCTATCATCAATATGCCGGAGACTGCAATCCTGGGTGTGGGTAGAATCCAGGAGAAACCAGCCGTGCATAAAGCAAAAATTAAGCCGCGCAAAATGTGCACTCTGAGCCTTGTATTCGATCATCGACTGGTAGACGGGGCTCCTGCAGCACGCTTCTTACAGCATATTAAGATGATCCTGGAAAATCCTTACCTGTTATTAGCGTGAAATAAAATACGAACTTCTAATAAAGCCGGATTGGTTAACCCAATCCGGCTTTATTATATTAGCTGCAGTTGCCCTTATGAAATAGTAACTCCACCTTACTGGCGGGGTTATCCTACTTAGATTTCATGTATGACCGGAAACGTGCCGGTTTCGAACGCTTTACAAAAAGTGACAGATCAATTAGCATTCGAATCCTCCGGTTTTCAAAAGTTGAATGATCAATAAGTTGACAACCAATCCGCCCAAGAATCGGACTGCCAGGAATCGGAGAGATTTTGATAGACATTTTGGTTGAAAATTGCCAAAAACATAGAGGAATATCCTAGATGCAAAAATCGAGAGTAAACCTGGAAGAGATCCGGAAACAAGCCCTCATGGGCGGCGGTCAGGAAAAAATTGACAAGCAGCATGAAAAAGGCAAGCTCACTGCCCGTGAGCGGATTGACTATCTGTTGGATCCAGGCTCATTTACAGAAATAGGAAGCTATGTCACCCATCGTGCAACTGGATTGGGGATGGAAAAAAATCATCCCTGGGGTGACGGGGTCATCACCGGCATGGGCAAAATTGAAGGGCGACCCATCTATATTATTTGCACAGGACTTTACCATCCTCGGCGGTTCGGTGGGTGAAGCCCACGGACGAAAAATCGCCCGTTTGATGGATATGGCGTACCAGAATGGAGCGCCAGTTATCGGGCTGAATGATTCTGGTGGAGCGCGTATTCAGGAGGGTGTGGATGCCCTGGCAGGCTATGGTGAAATTTTTCACCGCAATGTACGTGCATCAGGGGTGATTCCTCAGCTCTCTGTTATTCTCGGTCCCTGCGCTGGTGGAGCGGTGTATTCACCGGCTATAACAGATTTTGTCTTCATGGTTGAGCAAACTGCCCACATGTTTATCACCGGTCCGGAAGTCGTCAAGGCGGTAACTCATGAAGACGTTGATTTTGAGACGCTGGGGGGTGCCTCCATTCACAGCCATAAAACGGGTGTGGTTCACTTCACGGCCCCCGATGAAGAATCACTGCTTTCACAGGTGCGCTGGCTGCTTTCCTACCTCCCTTCCAATAATTTGTCACTCCCTCCAGTAACACAATCATCGGACAATCCTGAACGTCAGACTCCGGAGCTGGAAAAGATCATACCGGAAGATCCCCAACAACCTTATGACGTGCATTCCGTCATTGAATGCCTGGTTGATAATTATGAATTTTTAGAGGTTCATGCAGATTATGCACCCAACCTGATTGTTGGTTTTGGGCGTATGGATGGACATCCGGTCGGGATCATTGCCAACCAGGCGGACTTCCTTGCCGGGGTTCTGGATATCAATGCATCAGACAAGGGTGCCCGGTTTATTCGTACTTGTGATGGATTTCATATCCCCCTTGTCACCCTTATTGATACTCCCGGTTTTCTTCCGGGCACAGACCAGGAACATGGCGGGGTCATTCGCCATGGGGCAAAAATGATTTATGCGTATTCGGAAGCTACAGTTCCGAAAGTTTCCCTGATCCTCCGTAAGGCGTACGGCGGGGCTTACATTGTGATGAGTTCCAAGCACCTGGGGGGCGATGTTAACTTTGCCTGGCCCAATGCTGAAATCGCAGTGATGGGACCTGAAGGAGCGGTGCAAATTGTCTTTCGTAAAGAGATCACCTCTGCCAGCCAACCCAAACAAAAACAGCAGGAGCTGACCGGGCAGTATCGCCAGGAATTTGCCAATCCCTTCATAGCCGCTTCGCGCGGTTATATTGATGACGTTATCCTGCCTGAGGAAAGCCGTTTTAAGATTATTCAAGCCTTAAATAATTTACAAGAGAAACGATCAACAACCCCGCCGCGCAAGCATGGGAATATCCCGTTATAGGTGCATCTATGTGTATTGAAATATTTCAGACTGGAATCAAACCCATCGGATTGGAATTTAATTCATGAAAGTATTGGTGGCAAATAGAGGCGAGATCGCCATCCGCATCATGCGTGCCTGCCAGGAGATGGATATCCGTACCGTGGCAGTCTATACTGATCCGGACCAGATTGCCCTTGCATGTTCGCTATGCAGATGAGGCCATACCCATTGGACCAATTCAAAGCTATCTTGATATCGAAACAATCATTAAGGCTGCACGGCGCTCAGGGGCTGACGCCATACATCCCGGTTATGGGTTTCTCTCGGAAAATGCTGAATTTTCCCACCGTGTGGAAGCTGCCGGCTTGACATTCATTGGACCACGCGCTGAGACAATTACATTGATGGGAGATAAATTATCAGCCCGGCGGACTGCCCGCGAAGTAGGTGTACCAGTCCTGCCAGGTCCGGACACACCAATAACTGAGAATTTATCTCCGGAGATGGCAAAGGAACTGGACTACCCCCTCCTTGTAAAAGCAGCGGCGGGGGGTGGCGGGCGAGGCATTCGCCTGGCACGTAATCCGTCAGAATTGCAGGAAATGATCGATGCCGCTCGCAAAGAAGCACAGGCCGCTTTTGGTGATGGATCGGTTTACCTGGAACCAATGGTTCAACGCGCCCGCCATATAGAGATCCAGATAATTGGTGATGGTCATGGTCATGTCATTTGCCTGGGTGAACGGGAATGCTCCATTCAAAGAAGAAGGCAGAAACTGATCGAAGAAGCCCCTGCCCCGGGTTTAAATGAATCGCTGCGTAACCAGATCTATGAGGTAGCCTTAAAACTGGGGCGGGCATTAAACTACCGCAGCCTGGGAACAGTTGAGTTCTTACTGGACAAAGACAATAATTTCCATTTTATAGAAGTCAACCCGCGTATCCAGGTGGAACACCCTGTCACAGAAATGGTCACCCGTCTTGATTTGGTGAAAGAGCAGCTGCGTCTTGCGATGGAAGGCGGGCTGGATTACCGGCAGGACCAGGTTGAAATCCTCGGTGCTGCCATCGAAGCTCGTATTTTGGCAGAGGACGCCAGTATGGATTTTATGCCGGCAACAGGCACAATCACCCATCTTAAAGAACCAAATGGACCCGGTATTCGTGTGGATAGTGCCCTCTACCTCGGTTATCCTGTTGAGGCAAATTATGACTCACTTCTATCCAAGGTGATAACCTGGGGTGAGAACCGCCTGGTAGCCATAAACCGCATGCGCCGGGCCTTGCGGGAATACCAGATTGGCGGTGTTTCAACCGATCTCGATTTTCTGCAAAAGATTATCGACAGTCCGCCATTCCTGGCCGGGAAAATCGATACAACATACCTGGACCGCTTTAAGCCAAAACCTCAGGAAAACCAATCGGTTGCTGAAAAAGAAATCGCCATTGCCTCCGCCCTATTTGCCCACAAAAACCGGAATATCAGCCCTACCCATGAAGACATGGAGACCAGCAGCTGGCGGGAGACTGCCTGGCGCGAACAAATGCGCAGTCTTTAATAAGGAGATCGAAATGACACTCTATAAGGTGTCTATTGGGAATAAGCAGTACCAGGTTAATATAAGCAAAGATCAGGTCACCCTCGATGGTGAGCCTGTTGATATCCATCTCATTCCGCTGAATGGTAATGGACTGCACCTGCTGCGGAGGGGTAATTTAGCCAGCGAAGTTTACCTGCAAAATACAGATGGAAGTAATTATGAAGTGCTGGCTGGCGGGCAGAGGGTTGTAGCCCGGGTGGAAGAAGCATCCAGAAAATCACGCATTCCTGTAGAAACAGTCCAGACCGGAGAAATGTCGGCACCCATGCCCGGTCTTGTAGTGGATGTGCTGGTAAAGGAGGGCGAGAAAGTTGAAACAGGCCAGGCGCTGATTGTTTTGGAGTCCATGAAAATGCAGATGCAGATGCGCGCTCCCATTGATGGCGTAATTAAGGGTGTTTTTGTTAAAATTGGCGACCAATTGGAAAAGGGAACACTTCTGGTGAGAATTTAGAATGGGGACCTTTAAGAAAATTCTAAATTCAAACCACATCGTTTAATCCATCACCAAAAAAAACATCTGGTCTTTCATAATAAGCCTGAATAACCACCGGTTCAAGGATTTATTTTTCTGTAATCTCCTGGTATTTATTAATTAGACATTCATTCCTGGAAGCATTCGTGGAAATCTTCATTTGTTCCGGATGATATAATCCGAAATGAGATGCATGTATCCCGCTACTGGCGAATCCTGATATTTTTTGGACTGCTTGTGATCAAAATCGGGTTTTGGGATATCCTCCTGCCCTGGCTCGGACTGCGCCAACTTTCCATCAATACCCGCCCGCAAAGGCTATCCAAAGCTGCCCGCGATTTTAAGAACCTGGCTATCGATATGGGTGGGGTGATGATCAAGGTTGGTCAGTTTCTTTCAGCCCGCCTGGATGTCCTTCCCAGTCAGGTCACTGATGAATTAGCCGGGCTCCAGGATGAGGTCAGACCAGAATCCTACGAGGATATCCGCCAGGTAATCGAAAACGAATTCAACCAGCCGCTCGAGTCGTTGTTCTTAGATTTCCAGACCGAACCACTTGCTTCCGCTTCAATCGGGCAGGTGCATAGAGCTAATTTAATCACCGGGAATGAGCTTAACCCCGACCAGGAAGTAGCCCTGCCGGTGGTGGTTAAAGTGCAAAGACCGGGTATCCAGGACATAATTGAGACCGATCTGGCAGCATTGGATGTCGTCATTGGCTGGTTAGTTCGCTACCCCCCTATCCGCAAACACGTCAACCTCAAGGCTTTATTGAGGGAGTTCAGCCAGACAATCCACCAGGAAATGGATTATCTCAACGAAGGCAAGAACGCTGAGGCCTTCCAGAAAAATTTTATAGGGCACAGGGAAGTTCTGGTTCCTAAAATTTTCTGGCAGCAAACAACCAGGTGTGTATTAACGCTCGAGGATGTCCTGGCCATAAAAATCACCGATTATCATGCCATCGAGAATGCAGGCATTGACCGGGCTCAGGTTGCCAATGTCTTACTGGATACCTATCTCAAACAGGTATTCGAAGACCGGTTTTTCCATGCCGATCCGCATCCTGGAAACCTGTTTGTATTGCCGGAAACATCCTCAAAGGCAGGCCCTGGTGGAGCTTCGCCCGAATGGCGTTTGGTATTTGTTGATTTCGGTATGGCCGGGACTGTCCCCGATAACATATACCAGGGATTACGTGAAATGCTGGTAGCATTGGGTACCAGGGATGCCGCCAGGCTGGTGAAAAGTTACCAGCTTTTGGGTGTTCTGCTCCCATCTGCAGACCTGGAACTGCTGGAGCAGGCAGAAAAACAACTGCTGGAGCATTTCTGGGGAAAATCTGTTCCTGACATCATGAAAATTCAACAGGATGAGGTTCGCGAATTTATCAAGGAATTTCGCCAATTAATTTATGATATGCCGTTTCAAATCCCGGAAAATATGATCCTGCTCGGCCGCAGCCTGGCGATTCTCTCCGGAATTTGTACTGGATTGAACCCCGAGTTTAATATTTGGCCAAGGATCGCTCCTTACGCCCAGAAATTGATCGAAGCAGATTCGGGTTGGGAATTCTGGTATAAGGAATTTTCACAGACTTTAGGGACTTTACTGGCACTTCCAAAACGGACCGAAGCGATATACCAGCGCATTGAACAGGGCAGCCTGGTTGTCAAAAATCCGGAACTAAACCAACAAATGAAGCGCCTCAATCAGGCTGTGCGGCAATTGACTGCAGGGTTGTTCATGGCCATGTTTTTCCTCGGCGCAGTACAGCTATTCCTGGCCGGCTTTACACCATTGAGTTACCTGCTTTTTATTGCGGCTGGTGTTTCCCTGTTGTGGATTATCATCATCCGTTAGATCAGGCATCCTCGCTGGCTTCTCAATACGTTCAATGGCAGAATCGATCAGGCTGCGCACCGCCAGTAAAAATTCTTTGCGGGCTTTGCGTTTGTGTTCAACAAATTCAGGGGGAACCAGGGATTCCATGCTTTTTTGAACGGATTCGCGGGCTGCATTGAGATGGTCATGGGCATCTTTAAGTCCTGCATCATCCCACCAGGATTTTTTCTCGACTTGGTCACTCATTTTTACTCCTTGGCATTCCGGGGAGCTATCATCCCCGCTGCCTGATTTCATTATAAAAAGCGATCCTTGGTAAGTCAAGCGGTAGGACTTGTTTGAACGGGAGTTTTAACATGGTTCATTTTCCTCTCAACAAATAATCCCCCGTGAAAGTTAATCCAAATCGGCACCAGTGTTCGCAAGAATCGGGAAGATACCGGACATGATTTGCTTTTCCCTTTTTATTCAAATCCGATCACCCGGGAAGTGTGCAGTCGATGGCATTTTTTTCAGACCCAACCCAGAACTGGAATCAAGACCAGGTGTTACCCTCCCTGGTGGATTTCCTGCTCCAAGTTAGGAATAAGAAGCTGGTGGTTAAAAAATCTCATAAAAGCACACCTGCCGGTTTGCAAGGAAGGGCTTGCCATCGATTTCGCCGGTGTATGAAGTTATTTGCTGCAAACCCGATCACCAAGACTATCACTAATTCTGGTGCTTCGGGAAAAAACCTGCGGAAAAGGAGGAGGATGGGAATATAATTTCCCATTACAGCAATATGCCAATTGGATGGCTTAATCAAAAAAAACTGGAAAGCAATACCTACAGCAATCCAGCATACCTGGAAAGGAAATCAGCCATGGGAAAATATCGTGAAAATATTTACTGCATCCCCGAAAGTATTAACCGGGAGGAATATATAATTGCCAAATACCTTGTCCAAAAAGACACACCTGACTTCATCCAGTATGCAGCCTTGATGGCTCTGGAAGGATCCACTGGCAGCTGGATCCAGATGCCGGGAGAAACCCCTGAGCTGGTTGCCAGGCATGGTGCAAAGGTGGTGCATGCTTTCGAAGTCCCGGATTATGAGTTTAGGAAGCCGGATGGGGTGCGTACTTTCGTGGTAGAACTGGCTTTTCCAGTAATCAATTTTGGTCCCCAGATCCCCATGCTGCTCAATACAATCATCGGGGTCCTATCCTTCATGGGAACACATCAAACTGGTTGATTTGGAACTACCCGCCAGCTTCTTGAGCAGTTTTCCAGGACCTCAATTTGGCATTGAAAAAATGCGCCAGTATTTAGGGGTTTATAACCGTCCGCTGTGCGGGGGAATCATTAAACCCTGTGTTGGTTTGAAACCACAGGAGGCAGCGGAGATTTTTTATAAAATGGCTGTCGCTGGCGTGGATCTGATTAAAGACGACGAAAAGATGGCCAACACATCCTATTCATCGGTTTCAGACCGTGTCAAAGCCTGTATGGCAGCAGCAGCACGTGCCTATGAGCACACCGGTAAAAAGGTTTATTACGCCGCAAATATAAATGACGCCCCGGACAGGATGCTCGATAATGCCAGGGCAGTTCGGGATGCCGGGGGTAACCTGCTCATGCTCAGTCCATTGACCTGCGGATATGCCAGCCTGCAGAAAATCGCTGAATCGATGGATGTGCAGCTGCCCATCATGGCCCACCCGGATTTTGTCGGTCCAGTCTCCAAATCGGAGAATCTGGGAATGAGTTCGCACATTTCCCTCGGAAAAATACCGCGAATTTGCGGTGTGGATATATCGGATTTCGCCACCCCGTATGGTTCTGCACCCAACACCAGGGAGAAGTTCCTGTCCATTCATCATGCACTTCATTCACCATTCGGTAAATTCCCACCGGTCTGGAGCCAGGTCGGGGGTGCGATGAATCCCGGACAGGTCCAGGCAGTCATGGATGACCTGGGCAATGATATTATCCTGGCAGCCGGAGGCGGTGTCCACGCCCATCCCATGGGAACCACTGCCGGGGCAAAGGCGCTTTTGCAGGCTGTTGAAGCAGTATCCGGCGGAAGGGATTTGCGGGATGCTGCTGGAGAATTCGTCGAATTAAAGACAGCCCTTGATCTGTGGGGGGTTATCGGGGAAAAATAGAACCGATTTATAAGCTGTCAAAAAGATATTGATAACATAACCATCAGCCAAAATTACAATGATCCGCCAATCCCGGGTTGGCGGATCAAATTTAACATGATGGAATACATCTTTTAATACTCAGGGTTTGATAATGATTTTTAACTGCCTGTCATCCAGCCTGGCCACGGTATCCAGCATATTCTCCAGGTTTGAATATCCTGTAATAATTCTATCGACATTAATTTTCCCGGATTCAATCCAACGCATCGCCACTTCAATATCTTCCAACACCGAAGAGTAGCTGCCAACCATACGCATTTCACGTCGGAAGAAATCAAAGTAATTCAGTTTTAACTCCAGTTCTTTTATCGGGGGTGCAAAAACCACCAGTGTACCCCCGTCACGGAGATACCCCGTGGCATCATCCAGGATTTGCTGGGTCAGGAACGTCAGGAAAACCACATCCACGCCCTGGCCGCCTGTAGCCTGGTGAATGCTTTCCACGGCATTTACATTTCCTGAATTTAAAACGTTGGTAGCACCAAATTCCTTGGCAAGCCCAAGGCGGTGCTCAGAAATATCCAGGATATAGGATTCTACATTCATCTGGTGCAGCAGCTGCACAAAAAGCATTCCCATGATGCCTGTTCCAACCACAGCGGCGCGTTCGAATGGTCCAATCTGGCTGAGGGTGACTGCCCGCATCACGCAGCCAAGCGGATCTATGAAGGTGGCCTGTGGAAAGGTGACAGATTCAGGAATTTTCAGGATGCTGTGGGCAATGTGATCAGGCAGGACGGAAACATACTCAGCATAGCCACCAGGTTCGACCCGTGTTTCTTTGAAATGCCTGCACATTGCCGGGTTACCCTTACGGCAGTAAATGCAGTGCATGCAGGGCACATGCACATGCCCGACTACCACACGGTCTCCAACCATAAATTGGGTTACCACAGGATCAATTTCTACCACCGTACCGGCAATTTCATGCCCGATGACCCTGTTTTCAGTTGAGGTTGTATAACGGATGCGGTTGATATCGCTGCCGCATAGGCCGGTGCTGTCTACTTTGATGACCAATCCCCCGGGAGGTAACAACGGCCTGGGAATGTCTCTTACCTCGATATCCATTCTCCCCTTTAAGAAAGCTGCCTTCATGGTAATAACCTCCGAAATATAGTCTTGGTACTCATATCTTAATTATAAACACACTGGCGACAATTTTCACTCTAAATAAGACCAGGGTCCCCATTTAGAGAACCCTGGCAATTCTAATTCTTTTACCTGCCGGTCAGGAAATGACCGCTTGTATGATTCGCAGAAATTACTTGCCCAAAGCGATGGCAGCTTCTTTCTCGCGTTCGATCATCATGTTGCGCCACAGGTAAATACAGCCAGCCATGACAGCCAATACGATAACGCCGGTGACAATAGCTCTGCCTGAGAACATCTCGGCCAGGGAAAGCATGACCCAGTTCATGTAGGACATGCCAAGCCAGGTGTAGGTGG
Organism: uncultured Chloroflexia bacterium; assembly: GCA_963841845.1. GTDB lineage: Bacteria > Chloroflexota > Anaerolineae > Anaerolineales > Anaerolineaceae > CAVVGZ01. The sequence continues at coordinate 380,526 of CAWJEG010000005.1, forward strand.
CGAAGCCTTCAGGGGGCGTGAACGTGCCGGTCACCTGGGAAAGCTTGGTGATGGCTTCTGCGAAAATGGTAGCAGTGTAGAAGCGGGTGACGCTGATTATCACTGCATAAATCCAGGTCTTGACCAGGTCGTTTTTGGCCAGGATTACAGTACCGATGGTGGATTCAATCAGCAGGATGCTGCCGAAGGGCAGCACCTCGTTACCGGGCAGGATCACGGCAAACAGGAGCAGGACAGGGATGAGCAGGATGGCTGCAGTCCACAGCGAGGGCAAACCAGCCAGGATAGGCCAGTCCAGACCAATGTGGAATTCGCGGCCGCTGCCTGAGAAGCGGGATTTCATGAAATCGCCAGCCGCTTCCGAGATGGGAGCCAGGGCTTCCATAAAGAGGGCAGCCACTTTGGGCATCAGGGTGAGGCCGGTAGCGGCGATAAATGCGGTGGCAAACATACCTGCAAGTGGCAATCTGCCAAGGGCGGCAATACCGAAACCAAGGATGAAGCCGATGACGTGATTCTCGCCAAAGATACCAATTTTGTCACGCAGGCCTTGTGGATCGGTTTGCAGCTTCTCAAAGAATGGGATGCGGTCAAACAGCCATGCAATCGGAGCCAGCAGAATGTTGTCAAACAGGATCAGATGCGGGCAGGAAACGCCCGGAATACCGGTTAAGTACTGTACCTGGTTGTGGGTGTAGTCGGCAGATTTCAACTCAAGTACAATCCAGACACCGGCTAAAGCCCAGGCAGCTACAACATTGCCGGTCATATCAGAAACAAGGGCGGCCATAAATATTTTGCCCCAAACATTCCACATATCAACATTCAAACAGTTGGTCCAGCCAAGCGCCAGCATGGCAATGTTGATGGCAATCTGTACCGGGAACATGAGCACTGCATACTGCCAGGCCCAGGTGATAGCAGCCCCAGCCGTCCAGCCAATGTCCAGGGAGGTCAGTGATATTCCGGTATTTTCAATCATCGCCTGGCCGGCAGGAGCAATCCCACCAACCATGTAGCCAATGACGAGACCAACACCAGAGAAAGCCACACCGAGGGTAATGGCAGCGGAGGCAGCGCGTCCTACACCGGCACCTACGATTAGACCCAGGAGGAAGATAATAAAGCCTACAACTACGGCTGCTCCCAGGCCAAGAAACATGGTAATAAATGATTGTATATCCACGATTTACTCTCCTCTAAAAAATATAAATAAATTTTCAGGCTGCCCATATTTGGAACAACCTGTTTAATGAAGGATGCTATTCTGCTTTCAGTAACTTTTCAATCTCATCCATGACTGGTTCCAAACCGAAGCCCGTCAGGAATGGCACCCCGTTCACTCTCGGGACACCATAATCGGTTGGGTCATTGGGGGCGATATGGACCAGGATATCACATTGCTTTGATATGGATTTGAGCTGGCGGAAATTTACCACCTTTACTTCAGCAAGATTATGTAAATTGCGTTCTTTTAGTTTGTTGCGCAGCTTGTACGCGGCTGTTTCTGAAGAAGCAACACCCGAACCGCAGGCAACGAAGATCACTTTTCTACGTGGCAAGTTATACTACCTCCTTTCGTTACAAGACTACTCTGCGAAAACTGGGGGTGAATGAATTAATTTTCGTCTATAGATCCTCCTTTGCCAACTCCTCCTGAAGGAGTTCATAACAGGCTTGTGCATCAGGTACATTTCTCAGCTTTTTGAGAAAACCTTCGGTCTGGAAGCGGGTAACCAACCTCTGCAACCAGATAACCTGATCTTCCGGTTTAATTATAGATAAAAGGAAAATAATTTCCGGATAAACATATTTATCCAGGGTTGCCATCTCAAAAAATTCAACTGGTTCGTCCAGGATGGCAACTGCCAATCCAGGTTTGATACAGTGGACAATATCTGTATGGGGGATGGCAACATGTACATCCAGGGTAGGCAGCCCGGTTGGAAATGACTTTTCCCGGGTAAGGACAGCGTCCGCATAGGTATCCTTGACATAACCTCTTTCCAGGTAAAGATCAGCAAGCTTTCGGACAACTTCTTCTTTATCTTTTGCCTTCAGCCCAACAATAATTAACTCAGGATTTAAAAAGATCTTAAGTTCTTCCTTGAGGTCCGTTTTACTTTCTTTCATACCTTCCCTCCCCTTAGAGTTTATTAATTATATCTTAATAATGTTAATAAATATTGGAAACAGATAAAAAAATAATTTGTTCAAAAATTATTATACAGGTTATTTATCCGGACATACCAGTACTTTTAATCCCTTTTTGGATTGGGCCATTTCAAATGCCTTATCAATTTCCCTTAATGGGAATGTATGGGATACCAGACCAGACAGATCCACCTGCCGGTTGCCAATTAATGCCATAGCTGTGCGAAAATCCTGGATAGTCTGACCGGTCGTACCGGTAATATTGATTTCTTTATAGTGGATGATGTTGGAATTGATCGGAGTGATCTCACTGCCTTTGGGCAGCGTTCCAAAGAAATTAATCCGGCCAAAATAGTTCAGCGATTCGATAGCCTGGGCCTGCGCTTCACCGGAGGCCGCTGCAATAATGGCAACGTCAACACCGACTCCGCCGGTATATTCCCTGACAGCCTCCACCAGGTTCTTTTCATAAGAACTGAAGGTATAATCAGCTCCGCTCTCTTGAGCAAGTTTCAACCGCTCAGGACTGTGTCCGCTGACAATAATCTTCCCAACTCCCAGGACACGCATCAATTTCACAAACATGATGCCAATGGCACCTGGACCAACAATGAGCACACTCTCGGTTGGTTTGGGCTCCGCCCTGCGTGTTGCCTGCACCACGCAGGAGAAAGGTTCCGTTAGAGCAGCCTCCTCGTAGGTAATCCCTTCCGGAATCTCACTGATGTTACCCTGGACGATTGTGTCCAGGGGTACAAGCATATATTCCTGGAAACCGCCGTCAATATCCACCCCAAAACTGTAGCTGTCCGGGCAGAGCTGTGTGAACCCCCTTACACACATATCGCAGTGACCGCATCCCATATTAGGAGCTACCGCCACGCGCATCCCCGCAATTGGCCAGCTCAATCCAGGATTAACCGCAACAACTTCACCGGAAAGTTCATGTCCGAGTACAACATGCGCACCGGGTTTTAAACGTTTATGCCCGACCCTTAATATGCGCATGTCCGTACCGCAAATCCCGCACGCTTTCACTTTTACCAGCATGCCGTCCTTTGCAGTGAGTTCTGGAATATCCCGCTCAACAAGGACCTGCTTTTTCTCACTTTCACTGAAAACAGATGCTAACATCTTTCCCTGCATGGTCGCTGCTATCCTTTCTTCGGCCCGTACATCTGCCAGGCAAAGCCTAACTCTTTGTTCTGTTTCGAGGCATCCTCCAGAGGCACTTTATCCATATAAGCCTGAATGGATTGGCGCATTGCTTTTAAGCCGGAAGAAAGACCCATGGGGTGTTCCTGGATGGAACCGCCCGCAACCAGCATGACATCATTGCCTATATCTTTCATGACTTCCATGGAATTGATCGGATTAATCCCGCCGCCGGTCTGGGTGAACATTGGTTTTATGTGTCCCATCGGCGCTTTGCTGATTTTAAACAGTTTGATGAATTTTTCGCGCAGGTGGGTGAAGCGGCCGTAGGGGACCGGGATGGCGTTGATATCAGCCCCGGCAATACGGACCAATTTTCCGATCAGGATATGCTCACTGATACCAAAGTCGGGTGACCAGCTCATCGATCCCAGCATTCCAGGGTGGGCAAATACCGGTACATTAATATCGGGAGCCTCTGAAAGCATTTGTAATGCGGAAATTCCAGTAGTCAGAGGAGTCAGCATCAGGCCATTCGCACCTGCTTCAATTGCCCGCCGGGCATCCTCCAGCATGCGGTCCGGACGGTTGGTAATGCTGACCAGGTACATCTTGTGTTCGCCGGTTTCTTCAAATACACGTTTCTCCATTTCCATGCATAACCGCACACGGTCCACCATCTTATAATCCCCGCCGTATGCCATCAACTCGTCATCCTTGATTACATCCGCTCCGCCTATTGCATGCTGGTAAAAAATATTCGCGGCAGTTTTGGCATCAACCCCGACACACGGTTTCAATATGCTGCAGATCAGCGGGCGCTCTGTTCCAAAGAAATCACGTACACCTTTAAGGCCAATCTTGGGTCCCTGGAAGGCGTCAAGGAACCGCTTTGGCAAATCCAGGTCAACCAGTTTCAACATACCGCTCATGGATACATCACTCAGGATGGTTGTCAGCATCATGGGAATCTGAAACCCGGTATTCTCCACAGGGAAAGCAACCCGGGCCATGTGAACCTGCCACTCGCCTTCTTCCTTGCTGGTGCGGCTTTCATGGTCAGGTATGGGTATGAGTGAGAGAAGCCTGCCCCCGCGGGTTTCCATCAAATAGTCCATGCCTTTCATCTTGAACACCCCGCGGCCAACGGTTTGCTCAACAGCAATTGCCGCTGCACGTGAAAGCATATCCTCCTCTGCCGGACCCTGCATCAGGTAGGTCGCTATTACATAAGAATCCAGGTCGATTCCCTCACTTAATCCAATGATATGATCTTCCAGGGCTGCCATATTACCTCCGCGTGGCTTTTAATGGGATTTGTTTTTACGATGATCAGAATTTAATAACCTGCTACCCGAGTATTCATCAGGCAGGCAATCTCCAAAAAGTTATTTCAATGAAAGGATTACTTTGCCTCAACTATTTTGGCTTTTGTAATTATCGCGCATTCAAGGGAATTCGTTACAGGTATATTATACCAAAAACTTCCTCGCAGTTCATAAATATAGGTGTATACTAGCCAGGTTGTTACTGGTTCGTTACAACGGTTGATATAACAATTTTGAGCATAAGTGAGTTACGATAAAAATCCATTAACCAACTTTTGAAAGCCATTCAAGGCTTTCCTGGCAATGTATTGACCCAAGGCTATTAATTGGATTTACTGTTTATCAACTATAACCAATATTTTTTTCGTGGAGGAAGAAATGTTATTAAAAGAGTTACGGGAAAAAGTCTATTACTACTGCACAGCGCTGCCCAAATACCAGCTCGGGCATGGTTCGCAGGGAAATATCAGCGCTCTCGATCCTGAAACCGGGCTTATTGCCATTAAACCTTCAGCGATAAATTATGATGTGATGAGGCCAGAGGATATCTGCGTGGTGGATAAATTCGGGAAGCACGTGGAAGGTAAATGGAAATCCACCAGCGAAACCCCCATGCACACCATCTTTTACCGCCAACGTCCGGATGTGGGTGCTGTCATCCATACCCACGCCCCTTATGCAACTGTATTTGGCGTCATCCATGAGCCCATCCCTCCCATATTAACCGAAGCCTCCACGGGTATCGGCGGACCGGTTCGTATTGCCGCTTACCAAACCCCGGGTACAGATGCACTCGCCGAAGGAGCCTTGGATGAGATGGGGAATGATGTCTGTATCATTCTTGCCCACCATGGTCTTCTGGCCGTTGGCCCAGACCTTGAAAAGGCATTTGACACTACCCTGGCAGTGGAAACTTCCGCCCGTCTGGTGATCATGGCGCGTTCGATGGGCGCCAAAGTGAATACCGTACCCCAGGCGGAAATTAATAAATTAAGAAAAATGTACCTGGAATACTACCATCCCAATAATGCCTGAACCTGACCTTGTTCGATTATCAAAAAAGCTCCAGCCTGACGACCGGAGCTTTTTTGATCCAATTTCTGTTCATGAAAATTCCGGCATGACCTTTTCGATAAAGAGGTCGATTCCGTCGAATTTTGGAAAATCCATGAAGCGCAGCATGAAGTGGGTTACACCCACATCCGTATATCGTTTGAGTGTTTGTGTCACTTGCTGGGGAGTGCCATAAACCAGAAAACGCCCTTCCTTGTCCGCAGGAGGAGCCTGTCCATCAGGAGTAATAAATACGTAAGCCCAGACTGATTTTCTAATGGATGTAAAATCCCTGCCCACATCCTGGCAGTGCGCCTGCAGCACATCCATTTTATGGGCGTATGTATCCGGATCGGTGAATGTAAAATTCATCCAGTCGGCATACTTAGCCACCAGCTTCAATGTGACCTTTTCCCCCACCCCACCAATTAGCAGGTGCGGCACGGGATTGGGCAGCGGCTGGTTTTCAGCCTGGTGGATGGAGAGGTGCTTCCCCTCATAACTGGCAGGTGACTGCGTCCACATTGTGCGGATGATATTAACCGCATCTTCCAGCTGCTCCAATCGTACCTTGCCCGGAGGGAAGGGATACCCGTAAGCCAGGTGTTCATCCTCCTTCCAGCCAGCCCCTATTCCAAGGATGAGCCTTCCGCCGGTAAGGTACTGCAGGGTTGAAGTCATTTTTGCAATCAGCGCAGGGTTGCGGAATGACTGCGCCATTACCAGCGGACCGACGGTGAATTGGGGAAATTTTGCCGCAATGTAACGTAAGGTATGTCCAGCTTTCCAGTGTAGGTGCATTATCCTTGTGAAAATGGTCATCAAACCATAAATTGGGAAAGATGCCTGCAATATGCTCAATCGTCCGGTCATTTTCACGGCTCAGGTCTTTTATTTCAGTTCCCTGCCGGGCGACCGTGTTGCATATCCAACCAAATGATATTTTCGTCATTATTCTTTCTCACTCCTTACATGACCGGGATTCTTCCCTGGATTTGATAGTTCAATCTTATCACTGATAGGGATGGGTGCACCTTGCAAATTTTTTGGAAGATAATTCTCATAAAGACAGCTGCTGGAGAATCACTCCCGGAGAATACCCGTATTATCGATGATATAATCTGGCACGAGATTATACCAATTTGCTTCGTTTGCATTTAAGGAAAGGTGGTTGGATATGGTTGTACAGATCATCAGTATCTGCCTGACGATTGCGCCGGTATTTTTGCTGGTGATCGGAGCGCTGGGAGCATTTAATATCATGAGCGTAGGCCCGGTGGGATTCCCCAAGAATCACCGGGTAAATACAACATTATCCTACATCATCCTGTTTTCCGCCCTGGGGATGTTTTATTACCGATTTTCACCTGCAGATTCAGTTGCTTCCAATCTTGGTGCAATTTTAGCAATAGGCTGCTTCGTTGCCTATTCGGTAATCGTGGCCAGGAACCGAAAACAGTTCCCTCCCCGGTCATCCTTACAGCTCTACAATGAAAACAAGCTTCGTTTTGACCGCAGAAAACAGGATTGGCCATTTAAATTTGGTAAAAAATCCAACGAAAACAAACCGATTGACAACAAAAAGAAATCCACTAAAAAATAAAGAATAAACAAAAACCGCCAGTATCCTGGCGGTTTTTGAATCTCTTTAATTGGTAATAATTATTTGTCGTAATCCGGATTCTCAAGAATTTGACTGGGTACAACGATTCCTCCAACTGCCGCAGCATTCAGCAGTATATAGGCATTGGTATCGATACGTTCCACAGAATCCATGGCAATGTCCAGGTCTTTTCCAACAGCCATCATACCATGCCGCGGAATCATGCAGGCAGCAGTACCCTTGGACTTGATCATATCAATCTTCTTGTCCATCTCGGCCACAATGTAATCGGATAGCAGCTGGGTACCGGAAGGAGAATCACCGCTCTGTTTGATCACTCCAAATTTATAGCTTGCATAGTCAATACCTGGCATATCCTTCTCTGCAGCACAGAATACCAGCACGTTGCGGGCATGGGCATGGACTGAAGCAGTGATATGTGGATAAAACTTATTCAATAGATCAATATGAGCTTTTGATTCACGGGAGATATCTCCAACACCATCCAATTTATTACCGGCAAGGTCTAAGATGAGGATCTGTTCCGGGTTCAATTCCCAATGAAATTTGGTACCGGCATAGCGCGGGGTCATCAATAACAGGTCACCCATCCGCACACCGATGTTGCCGCCTGCCAGGTCTGTCAGATGGCGGTCAAACATCATTTTACCCATCTTGCATATTTTCATACGCATTGCTTGAATTTCGTTGTACATCGTTTAATCCTCCTCGGTATCGAATAATTATCGTGTTACTTGGACAATTTTTGCTTTTTCTACCAGGCTATGCACGGTATCCAGTTCAAGGAAACCTGCCCCGCGCACCTGTGTATTGGCAGTACCACAGGCAATTCCCCAGCGGATCAGATCTGGAAGAGCTGCATTTTCCAGCAGCGCTTTTGCAACCCCGGCCAGCAGGGAATCACCGCATCCTACCGTGTTTAGCACTCTATCGACGCTAACATTCCCGCTCCATACTTCATTTCCATCCGTACCAATCATCCCCTCCGGACCGCGGCTGAGAGCAACATACGATATCCCTTTTTTCTGCAGCTCGATAATTGCCGCGACTTGTTTTTCCAGCGTATCCAGGGTACGCCCTAAATAATATCCTAACTCGTGCTGGTTAACTTTAACCATGTACGGCAGGGCATCAATTCCATAATCCAGGGCTGGACCGGAGCTGTCTATCAGGCTGTGTACTCCCTGTTGTTTGGCTGCAGTGATCATCCTCCCGTACACCCTGGCAAGGGTATCTGTCTGGCCGGAACCGCAAAGCAAGACCAACGAAGTTTCCGGGAGCAGGCTGGTGAACTTATCCATTAAAGCTTCAATTTCAACATCCTCCACCTTCTGGCCTGGCTCATAAACGGCGTAGGTATATCCGGTATCATCCTCCTGGATCAGAATGGAGGTGCGGGTATCCGCTTTGCATTCCACAAACTCGGTGCGTATGCCTTCCTTTCGCAGTTCTTCGGTGATGAACTTCCCGCTGTAGCCACCCTGGTAACCGGTTGCAATAGCCGGAACCTTGAGATGGGTCAAAGCCCTGGCAACATTATTTCCCTTGCCACCCCCATAAATCATGGCAACAGTTGCCCGGGCAATCTCATCCGGAACCAGGCGCTTTACCCTGACTGCCTTATCAATGGCGGGATGTAATGTAACACATAATACGTTCATTATTTCCTCGGCTTGATTTATCCTTAACCTTGAAAGGAGATCTGTTCAAATGAAACGTGAATTGGGATTCTTCCCCTTTTATTCGTTGCTCTATGTCATTATATCAAATTTCACTACGCATCCTCACAAATTTGAAGGTAATCAAAATTCAAGCCTATCCGGAAGCAATCCAATAAAATGATTACAAGGTCCAATGGGTTATCAAATGGTTCCAATTCTTATTTATCGGTTATCATTTACCGGATTTCTGATAACAAGATGCCATGTTCAATTGGCATATTTCATCCTTAAACAGGGATCAGGTCCAAAATAGTGATCAGATTTAATTGGAGAAATGTCAGCCCATGGATTACACTGCCTTCAAACTAGAAATTAATCAGAAAAAATTACCAACCATTGTAGAATTCTGGGCACCCTGGTGCGGCCCCTGTAAATCGATGGCTCCCAAACTTGAAAAAGTTAGCCAGGAGTTTGAAGGCCAGGTGGACCTCTGGAAGATCAACGCCGATGAAAATCCGGATATCCTGCGTTCCATGGGTATTATGGGCATCCCAGCCATGCTCGGGTTTTCGAATGGCGATGAACTTTTCCGAATCACTGGTGCATTAAACCCGGAGCAGATCTCGCAGGTCTTCTCTGCAGCCCAGGCACAGCAAAAATTAAAATCAAGCCTAACGGATAGAGCCCGGCTTTTCCGTATGGTGACAGGATTAGCAATTATGCTGCTTGGCGGGTTCAGTGAATACAACCTTGTAATCTTGGTTGGGTTAGCCATTTCCTTCACTGCTGTAGCAGACCGCTGCCCGATATACCAGAGTCTGGTTTCACGACTGGGAAAATTACTCCAAAAATCTAAAAAAGAGAACCAGGAAACAAATGGCTGATCAATATCCTGGAACCTATAAATATCAGGATGAAACCGCCGATAATTTCCATCCGGCTGCCAAATTTCTCGCTGAGGGTATGACCAAGGATCACCCCCCCGATAGACATGGCAAACGAAACCAGTCCAATCAACAGGCTGGCATACAGGATATTCACCTCTAATAATCCCAGGCTCAGGCCTACTGCCAGAGCATCAATACTTGTGGCCACGCTTAATAGGACCATGAACCTGCCGCGAGTTGGATCAGCAGCCGGTTTATGTGAGTCCGGCTTAATACCATTGATAACCATGCGGATTCCTACCCAAACCAATAAGCCCGAAGGCAATCCAGTGATCAAACTGGGAGATTTGGCGGACAACAGTCGTTCCCATCACCCATCCAAGCAGTGCCATCAAGCCCTGGAACAAACCAAAATGGAATGAAAGCCGAAACATCGATCTGCTGTTCTTCTCAGCCTGGGATCCCCCCACCCCCAGCGAAACTGAAAAACAGTCCATGCCTAATGCAATTGCAACAATAAATAATGCCTGAATTTCCATAATTATGTAAAGTGGACAAAAAGCATTTTACTGGCGCCTGTGGCGCCGCTGCTAGATTTTACATCCATTGAGAATAATTTTCCTGGGGACAAACGTCATAAGATTTAGATGATTAGACCCCTCAAACACGATGAACCCGGTATTATTCCCCGGAATGTTAACCTCAATGATATTTAGGTAAAACTGGGGATGAGTATATAATGCTCTGGATTGCGGTGACAACTATTGGAGTAAAAATTACTTTATGAACCGTTTGATGTTGGATTTTGGACAGCCCTGCAAATTGTCTGTTTAGGCGGAGTCTTAATCAATGCAGTCTCTCACCAGGTATATAGAGATTTTGTTTATCCCGCTTCCACCTGTATTTTCAAATCCTTAAGGCGGGTTTGGATCATCCCTATTTCAGAATTCGCTTCGATTAATTTCTGATGCTCTGTACGGACAAACCGGGAATAAGGGGTAATTGCTTTCTGGATATGCTCCAGGCTGCGCTGGATTTCCTTCTGGAATTCACCATCCAGGGACTGGACCAGCTGCAGGCGCATTTCTGAAATTTTTTTGCTCATTTCCTTGTTTGCCTGGCGTTTGCGCGCTGGAATCACCAGCAAACCAAGCACCGCCAACATACTTGCCAACAGCACACCGGTCACATCTGCAGCAACTGTTGTGGCCAGGGTAGCGATCAGCGCCCCCAATCCAATCGCCCCAACTTCCAGCACTGCAGTTGCCGCTACTGCTGTCTGGGCACTTTCAGCAATTTTGCGGGCTTCCTTTTCTTTATCATAGGAATCCACCACCCGGCTTGACTCATTCCCTACAGCATCAATGAGCTTTTCCCGGTTGTAATCAAAATTGCCAATGCTGGTATCCCCTACCAAATAGTCTTTATGTTTAATGCGTCGTTCCTCCAGACTCTGGCGCATGGCATACCACTGCTGAAAGTTGTTTTCCACCATCCAGTCGATTAATTCATTGACTTTATTCTCAATCTGCTTGGGAACATCTGCAACAACCCGTTTCTCAAAAACACGCTGGATGTGGTCTTTATCGATCAACTCAAGCAGGTGCAGGAGCTGCATTTTTTCCTCGAAAAATTCCTGGCCGCGTTTTTCCATTTGCAGGAGTACATTCTCAATATCCGCCATGCGGAACTTAAAATCCTCCATCATGTCGGTTTCATATACCTTGAGCTGTCGTTCAAGGCTGTCTAAAACCGATAGGTCTTCACCCAGTAAATTGATACGACCCTCGGCAACTCTTAGATACCGGTCCGCCAGGTGCAGACCAACACCCAGAGGATTTAATAATTTGAGGGTCAGTTTGCTTTCGTCATCCAGGTTGGAACGGATATAGTCTTCCAGTTCTTGAAAGCGGCTTTCCTTCCACAATGCCGGTTCACCGGTTTTTGCCTTCAGCGCCTTCCGGGCGCTCACCGGGAAGATTTCCGGTGTGATCCCTAAAAGTGAATTAACATTTAGGCGGATGAAGGATTCAATTTTTTCCAGATCTGTATCTGCCTGGAGGATATCCACCTTGTTAATTACCACGACCACCTTTTTACCCCAATCGCGCACCTTTTCGAGAAAGGCGCGTTCACTCTCGGTGAATGGGCGGTCTGCTGAGGTGACAAATAAAACCATATCAGAGCGCGGCACAAACTGGTTGGTCAGAATTTCATGTTCCCGGATGATTGCATTTGTTCCCGGAGTGTCCACAATGCTGACATCTTTCAACAGGTCAACAGGCGCATAAACGAGGAGAATATTATCTTCCAAACCCGTCCGGCGCATCGATTCACCGTAGCGCACCACATTGATCTGGGATGTGGTAGGGGTCACCCCGTCTTCCAGCAGTCTCTCTCCCAGCAACGCATTAATCAGGACACTTTTCCCTGAATTAAATTCACCCACCACAACCAGCAGCAAGAAATCATCGGCCTGGAGAATTGATTTTTTTAGTGTGTCCTTATCTTCCGCAGTCATCCCAAAGCGGTCCAGAGCATCCATCAACTGGCTGAGGGTCACCCGCTCTGCGTTGAGCATGGTTTCTTGTTGTTCTGTTAGAATTTTCATCACTTCATTCTCCCTGATGAAAAGTGCTTTGCCTTCATTCCATAAGTATAGAGGAGAGATCCCCATTTGTAAATGCAGTTATGCTTGGTGCGGGATTAGTCCATTGCATTTCTCAAAAATAAATCAGACAAGGTCTTGAGATGATTGCCGTTTTTTTTGATGCTTCTTAGAAATCCCGCATGTCCCCATCTATTTTGCATTCCGCACAAATTTCTAATAAGATTAATACCATGAATGGTCAAATTCAAAAAACGATCGTTATCTGGGGTGCCGGGCGAATTGGGCGTGGCTTTATTGCAGACCTCTTTCAATCTGCCGGATATGGTCTGGTTTTTATTGACGAATCGGCGTCCCTGGTTTATCAACTTTGTAAAGCCGGCCGATATACCATTGTGCGGGCTCCCGATGCCAGTACCAGGCAGGATATCACCATTCAATCCTATCTTGCATTGCATACCAGCCAATCCGCCCAAATTGAACAGGCTGTCATTGCCGCAGACATCATGGCGGTTGCAGTTTACCCGAAATCTTTTCCGCAAGCTGCCAGGCAGTTATCCACTCACCTTGAAAAACGGTTCCAAATCCAATAAAAATACACCGCTGAATATCCTTGTATGCACAAATCTTTGCGATGCTGCATCGGTATTCTCTGCTGAACTTGAAAAAGCCTTAACCGCCCCGGTATTCGATGCTGTGAAACCCGCTTCTGGGAATTATCGACACGGTAATCATTCGTTTCGCTTCAGAAAGCCCGGTTGATGACCCGCTGCTGGTCTGGACAAATGGATTTGCCGAACTTCCGGTAAATTCCCGGGCATTCAAAGGGAACATTCCCGACCTGAATTTCTTCCGGCTGGTAACCGATATGCAATTGAGGAGATGCGCAAGCTCTACACCTACAATATGCTGCATACGCTGCTGGCTTATCACGGTTATCAACATCAATGTCAATTCCTCCGGGATTGTCTCGAAATTGAAAATATCCGCAAGGAAGGCCAGGCCGCATTACAGGAAACCAGCCAGATTCTACAGAAAGAAGCCGGTTTTTCCCGGGAAGATATGGACATCTGGAATGCTCAAGTCTGGGAACAAACCAACAGCCCGGTCCTGGGTGGGCCGGTTATCCGCATGGGTGGTGAACCGCTCCGCAAGTTGTCACGCCGAGACCGGCTGGTTGGACCGGCTCTGCTTGCCAGGCAGCACGGCTTATCCAACCGGCATCTCGTTAATGGAATTGCTGCTGGATTTCATTTCAATCCAGCCCAGGATGCAGAAGCAATCGATATTCAGAAAATGATTCAAGACCTGGGCATTCGCAGAACTGTAAAAGCTGTCTGCCAGCTGTCCGATGATGACCGGGACCTCCTTGACCAGATTGTTCTTGCTTACCATCGCTACCCCCTTGAACTTCACTGGCAGGAGAATGCCAGGAAAGCCTATTGGCTTGCCTTCGAATATGAAAAAAAATACCGGGGTTGTGGACAGTGTGTGGTTGCTTCCCTGTTGGAAACAATCAATAGGTTTGATGAGCAGGTTTTTGATTCTGCTACAGCCCTCTCCGGTGGGGTAGGTAATGCCGGTGATGCCACCTGCTCTGCCTATCTTGGATCTGTCCTTGTTTTTGGGATGCTGTATCCACGCCGGCGTGACTACTTTGACGGTGACCGGGAAAACAAATACCGCACCTTCTATATGGCTCAAAGACAACGCCTGAACTTTCTAAATGAATATGGCTCCATTACCTGCCAGGATATTCACCGCCACAAATATGGACGGTCTTTCAATCTTATGGATCCCAACCAGCGCCAGCCTTTTGAAGATGCCGGCGCTCATGGAGATTTTGGCTGTACCCTTGTAACGGCAAAAGCTGCCCGTTGGGCTGTCGAGATTATCGCGGAGGAATTAATCCTGGATCAAATCAAGCTTCTGGAGGAAACATGAGTAAAGGAATTTCTAAAACAATTCCAAAAGAGGAAGGGCAGCTGGCACTGGTAATGCTTTATGGAGGGACAGCAGGTGAATATGAATTCCACATGGCCGGGGAACCCAGCCGGCTGAAAACCGGGGATTACGTCTATACCATCTTTAACGACCGGTTGGTCGGACGCTGCAAAATTATCCGCATCACCGGCGGGGCAGTCAACCCCGACTCGGGCAAACCGCGCACTCTGGTTATTGTGTCCACACCGGGAGAATCATTAACCCGGCCAATTCCTTTTAAGGGGCACCGCGGGACACACTACTATGATGGGTCGGGCTGGCCTCAATAAGTATCCATTTTCCACATCCATATCTCATTGTTTTTCATACCGGTTCATCCTTCTCAGGGTCACAATAAATTGTCCAGGTAAGGCATATTCTCGCGGGGTGTAATTAGGCCAGGGGGTATATATTCATACGCTTTTCGGGTGGATATAATTAGAAAAAAGGATGCAGGTTCCCTGTATAATGGGCGATCAAACGATTAATCAGGCTCTTCCAACAATGAAGGAGCTCAACACAATGCTGGCTCCTTATCAAAAATCGGATGACCGCTATAGTATGCTGCAGATGTCGTCAAGCCTGTTCCTGTATATCCTTTTATGGATTCTGATGGCTTTAAGCCTGCAGGTCTCATACCTGCTCACCCTGGCACTTTCGGTAATTGCAGCCGGTTTCCTGGTTCGTGTCTTCATATTCTTTCATGACTGCGGGCATAATTCATTTTTTTCTTCTTTACAAGCCAATAAAATTGCCGGATTCTTCCTGGGTGTGCTGGTATTTACCCCCAGCCTGCAGTGGTGGCACAGTCATTCTATTCATCACGCCTCCAGCGGCAACCTGGATAAACGCGGTATAGGGGATGTGGATACTATGACCGTCAGCGAATTTCGGAACAGCACCCCCATTAAGCAAGCATGGTACCGCTTTTTCCGCCATCCATTTACCCTGCTGGTGCTGGGACCATTCTTTTCATTTATCCTTTTACAGCGATTGCCTCTCCCTGCATTTGGAAAAAAAGAGAACCTCAACGTTCTCTGGACGAATCTTACCATCGTGGCCCTGGGTACAGTCATCAGCCTGGTTATCGGATTCAAAGCCTACCTCATGATACAACTCCCGGTAATGTTAATCGCCGGGTCAGCCGGGATCTGGCTGTTTTATGTCCAACACCAGTTTGCCGGTGTTTATTGGGCGCGGAAAAAGGACTGGAATTATGTTTCCTCAGCCTTGTTGGGCGCCTCTTATTACAAACTTCCAAAGATACTGCAATATATCAGCGGCAGCATCGGGTTTCACCAGATCCATCATCTCAGCCCGCGCATCCCCAACTATAAGCTCTCTGCAGCTTATCATGCCAGTCCAGTCATCCAGAAATGGTCTCAAGGGATCAGTCTTCGGGAAAGCCTGGGCTGCGCCGGCTTAAAATTATGGGATGAGGATAAAGAGCTGTTGGTTGGATTTAACAACCTTCGCACATAAATCCATTATTAGTAAATTTAACTCCAACTTAGCGGCAATACACCATCAATCATGTAACTTTAGAATGGTCACTGGAATAGCACCGGTAAATCTCTTTATCCAGGATATCCTTGATGCGGGACATAGCCCGGTTTATATCCACAAAACGTGTGTAAAGTGGAGCAATTCCCAGGCGGATGTTGTTGGGTGCGCGGAAATCAGGAATTACCTTAATTCCCCCATCTGGAGCATCAATCAATGCCCGGTTGATGCGGTAACCTTCCGGGTGCTGCAGGGAAACATGCGAGCCGCGCTGCCCGGCATCTGCCGGCGAACCCAGCTTGAAGCCCAGCGGGTATAGCCAATTTTCTGCCAGGTAAATTAAATACTCGCCTTGCAGTATGCTTTTTTCCCGGATTCGGTTGATCCCGGCTTCCAGCATCAGGTCAACACCCGGCTCGATGGCTTTCATAGCCAGGATGGGCGGTGTACCGGCTCGAAATCCTGCGATGCCTTCCGCTGGAGTAAATTCAAGGTCAAATGCAAACATATCCCTGGCAGCAAACCAACCCCACAATGGCGTATGGAGTTTTTCCTGCAGGTCGCGGCGGATGTAAAGGTAGGCCGGGGCTCCGGGACCGCCATTGAGGTATTTATAGGTACAGCCAACTGCCAGGTCGACTCCACAGGCGTTCAATTCAAGCGGGACGGCTCCGGCTGAATGGCTTAAATCCCACAACATGAACGCCCCAGCCTGGTGGGCAAGTTTTGTAACGTGCTCCATATCGTACATATAGGCACTCTTAAACGCCACGTGAGTCAAGCAAACCAATCCCGTTTGTTTATCGATTGCGTTTGCCACCGCATCAATTGGTATGGAAATTCCATCCTGGGATTTAACCAGGTCCAGGGTGTGTTTCTTTCCGAGCAGGTCGATTACGCCCTGGAGAATGTATAAATCAGTGGGGAAGTTGAATACATCACTGACAATCTTTTTCCTATCCGTATTATGCTGCAGGGCAGCTACAGCCAGCTTAAACAGATTGATGGAGGTTGAGTCAGTCACCAGCACTTCATCCGGCTGTGCCCCAATCAGCCTGGCTATCTTTGCCCCAAGCTGCATGGAATAATCAATCCAGCCGTCGTTCCAGGCTCGAATGAGCCGTTCCCCCCATTCGTATTGAACAACCTTTTGCATTTTTTTGGCACTTTCGATTGGCAGCCTTCCCAGGGAATTCCCATCCAGATAGATCAAGTCATCGTCAGTGATCGTAAAACGGGAACGAAAATGGGCCAGCTCATCCAGCCGGTCAAGTTCTTCAGCATATCCGTAGCTTGTATTTGGAAAAATCATACCTGGATTCCTCCGACCTTTCTTTGGCATATGTATTCAGAGTAATCATAATATTTATTGAATTTTTATGGTAATGGATTGCTGGAAAATTCGTTCCTCTTAGAATATTTTCGGAAATTTGGGGTATTGACAGGTCGAATATTTTGAATATAATAACATATGTTATTATTAACCTATAATAAGGGATAAATAATTATGTCAATTGAATATGCGATTCTTGGATTGCTTGTGCAAGAGCCGATGAGCGGTTACGACCTCAAGAAAATCATCTCAAGGTCCAATACATTTTACTGGTCAGGAAACAACAACCAGATTTATAACGAATTAATCAGTCTACATAAGGATGGATTTCTGAGTCAGGAGATCATTTTCCAGGAGAACAAGCCACCCAGGAAAATTTATGCCGTTACCGGGAGTGGAAAAGAAAAACTTGTCGGGTGGCTCCGGTTAAAACCCCAGCCCCCTGAAAGAAAACACCCCTTCCTCATCCAGCTGGCCTGGGCAAATCTGCTTTCAGAACCGGAAGTAGATGAAATGCTTGCCGGTTATGAGGAAGAAATATCGACCCGGTTGGTTATGGCTCAACGCCAGGAAGATTTAACGATGGCGAATCAAATATTAACATCCCGCCAGTCATTTTTCTGGGAACATATCCAAAAGAACTGGATTGGTTTTTACCGTACCGAACTGGAATGGATACAATCGTTAAGAGCAGAATTAGGGAATAAGGCAAGCTGAAATGACCGTAATCACCACACATAACAATTATTACTATTTCCTTCAAAGAGGACAGTCCGGGAATTTAGAGGATGTAGATTTCTTGATGCAAGTTCTGGAAACGGAACCATCCATATCAGCAGTCAAATTAGTAGATTTTGCCCTGGGATTTGTTCGCAACCATCAAGGAAAAGAACGACTGCGCTATTATTTGTTTGAAGGGGTACAAATCCAGCGCAATTATGCCGCTCTTTATTTCAAGAGGGCGGGACACATTGATCTTCTGGAACGGGCATTCATTGAGGGAAAAATTGACTGCGAGCAGGCATTTGCCTCGTAATAATCATCAAAACACCCACTCTGGAGGGGGTGTTCACGAATCACCCCCTCGAAACGATTGCTGCACCTTATCTGTAGATGTTTCTGCCTGGAAATACTTATTACAATAAATGTGTGCCACCGGGTTTGTGAATGATTTTGTGGTGAACAGTTCCACTACCCGTCTGAATCACGCTTATAGATCCATCGATTTCAAGGACTGCCATTTCAACCTCTCCAATTTCGGCCACGCCATGTTCACGCATTGCTGCATGCAGCGATTCCTCGTCTATCCCTTCATGGAGCAAATTTTTTGTAATAATTTCACCACGCAGTACCAGCAAGGTTGGGGTTCCTTCTACGAAACGGCGCAGTCGCGGTGAATGCATGCGAAGACGAGCCAAACTTACGTTCATCACCAGCAGTACAACCGCCGCCAAAATTCCACCTAAAAGGCTGGTATCCGGACCAACCATGGCGTTTTGTACGGCATTGGCAATCAAGAGTAAGAGCACCAGGTCGAACACCGTCATTTGTCCAATTTCACGTTTTCCAGAGAGGCGCAGACCAACGATGATAACGAGATAGACAACCACCGTTCTTATAATGATATTTACTGCAGTCTGTAAATCCAGGGAAATCATAAGATAGTTGATACCTTTTTTTAATTATAGACTTGTCCATCAATATATGGCATTATAAAATTGAATCCAGCAATCGCACATCACCTTTATTAAACGTTTTGGGCAGCCTTCCGGCTGCCCAAACAATAATTGGATGGATGATTTTTGTTTTAGAAAATCATTATCCGGGATTAATGGTTATTTCAAGTTCTGTACCGTCCCTCAAAATAGTGAGGGATAACTCTTTGTCAGTGGTCAATTGTCCAAGGGCATCCTTCAATTCCTGAATTGTCGCAACCGGTTCGCCATTCACAGCTGTGATGATGTCCCCGCCTATTTTCACCTGCTCACCATTAAGGCTCACAGATTCTGTACCACCGCGTAATCCTGCTGTATCTGCCAGGGTGTCAGGATTCACTTCCACCACCAGCACTCCCTGCTGATCATTGGACAGGTTCATCTCCTGTGCAATGGATTCATCTACAGTCATCCCGATAATCCCAAGGGTTACACCACGTGATACAGGCTCTGCAGCGGGACCATTTTCCTCATCAGATGATGGGCGAGCCGCCAGGGTTACACTGATGATCTCCTCTTTGCCGTCACGGAGGATGGTTAATGTAGCCTTTTGACCCACTTTTGTGCTGGTAGCCAGGTAGGAAATCAAGTCTTCCATATCTTTTACTGGCTGGTCGTCTATAGCGGTGATTACATCGCCCCCGACATTGGTTGTCTGTCCATCAATGGTAACTTCCTGGGTACTGCCTTGTAAGTTTGCATTTTCTGCAGGGCTTTGTGGGAACACTTCGTTAACCAGTGCCCCGCGCTGGCCTGGCATCCAGATCCATTGCTTTGGCAAGGTCAGGGATCAGGGAGGTTCCGCTGATTCCCAGCCAGGGGTGGATATATTCCCCGTCCTTGATCAGGACAGGAATGACGTTGTTCACAATAGAAGCCGGGATGGCAAACCCGATGCCGGCATTGGCGCCTGAGGTTGATTCAATCGCCGATGTCACACCGATGACCTGCCCCTGCGCATCAACCAGTACACCGCCAGAATTTCCCGGATTGATGGGTGCGTCCGTTTGAATCACTTCCGGGATGGTATAGGAGCGGCTTGATGAAAAATCAGCCGGAAGAGAACGTCCCACGGCACTGATAATCCCGGCCGTCATGGAGCCTTCCAATCCGTACGGGTTTCCGATAGCTATTGCCAATTGGCCTACATTGACCGGGGCATCCCCGGCCATCTGAACCGGGCTGAGTTGATTGGCCGGGACATCTACTTTAACCACAGCCAGGTCACTATCCGGATCGGTTCCCACCAGGGTCGCCGGGACGATGCTGCCGTCACTAAAGGTCACCTCGATCTTCTCAGCACCATTAACAACATGGTTATTGGTCACGATATTTCCACTCTGATCCCAGACAAAACCAGACCCAAGCCCGCTCTGGTACTGTTCCAGACCTTCTTCGTTTCCATTCTCTCCATTTCCATCATTTTCATTCCCGGGGGGCATATTAAAAAACGGGAAACCCGGTATCTCGGACATGCCAAGATCGCTCAGGTCCACTTTGGATGTAACCCGGATGTTGACCACCGACGGATTTACATTGGAGTAAACGTCCTGCAGCGCTCCCTGGTAGGCCGCAATGAGATCCATCGAAGCACTGCTTACCTGGGGGACTGCAGCATTCGGTTCAGCAGGCTGTTCAGAAACCTGATCAACAAGCTTTTCGACAGCCTGTTCAGCAGTCGGGACAGCCTGTTGAATGCTATCAGCCAGGTCAGAAATCGACAATCCGCTGGGAGCGCAGGCCGTAAGGGCAGTCAGCGCCAGTAATAAGAACAGGGATATACCAACAATTTGTTTTTTCATGATTTTCTCCTCAATAGTTTATTAATCCAGGAATTTACCTGGATTGATACCAATTCAATCTTATGACAATGATATGATTTGTACTTTAATAGGAGAATAAGCCAACCTTATGGTTTGCTTAAGAAATATGCTTCTGGTTTTATTCTATGGATCTTAGACAGGGATTTTTATGGTAAAACAGGAGCCCAACCCAGGCTCGCTGGTCAATTCAATTTCCCCGCCATGAGCAGTGACAATATCACGGGCGATACTCAATCCCAGCCCCATTCCCTGGACAATGCGTCGTCCCTGAGGTCCGCGGTAGAATGGCTGGAATATTTTCTCCTGCTCTTGCAATGGTATGCCCGGTCCGGAATCAGTTACCTCGATAACCAATATATCGTCATAGATTTTCACGGCAATGCCCACCGGTTTGCCGGCGGTGGTAAATTTGACAGCATTGCTTAGCAGATTGCCAACGGCCTGAGACATACGATCAGGGTCCATCAAAAATTCAGGTAAATCTGCCTGGATTTCTTCCTGCCATAAGGCTCCCTTTTGCCGGGCAGCCGCAGCCCAGGGAGGTAAAATTTCCCCAAACCACCCATTAAGCGAGACAGGTACGCGATTCAGGGGTTGTTGACCTAAGAACTGGCCATACAGCCCCGCCAGGTCATTAAGCAGCCTCTGCAGACGGATGGTTTCACTATCCAATCCAGCCATCAGATCAGCAGCCAACTTTTGATCCTGATCGGCACCTTTCATTAATGCTTGAATGGCGGAACGGATAGCCCCTAACGGCCGGCCCAATTCATGAACAAGGTTGGCAAGCAGCTGCCGCCGCGATTGTTCCAGGCTGTTCAAACGGTCCACCAGGGTATTTACCTCATTCGCTAAGCTGCGTAGTTCATCCGGACCCTTTTCTTCAACATGGATTTTCCAATCGCCTCCCGCCAATGCCCGGATGGAATTGGTCACCTGCTGGATGGGGCGATTGATGAATAAGGCAAAGTACGAACCAAGCCCGACACCTGCCAGCACGCCGAGCAGAAGAATCCCTCCCATCAGGTAGCGCAGGCGGTAAATCTCCTCCGAGACAGTCAATACCTTTGTCGTCAAACGGATGATGCCAATCTGCTGTCCATTAAGGTCATATACCGGGGCAAATACTTCAGCCAGCGCCCCGCGCTTTAACTGGACAAATTCACCCTGTGAAACACCGGAGATATCCGGCAGGTCCAAAATTTGGGTGCCTAATTCGCTGCCGGATGAGTCACTGGATGCCAGCAGCCGCCCATCCAGGGTCACAAAGGAAACCCGACCGCTCAAATATGGACTGACCCCATTGACCAGTGACTGGGCTATTTGACTGTTTTGCCAGATCAACGGCTGATTTCGGGTGATTTCAGACATCAAGGTGGCATCTTTTATTAAATACTGGTAAACCATGGGGAGTAATATGCGGGTTTCCAGGACATAAACCATGGCTGCCCCCATCAGCGGGATGATAAGCAGCACCGGGATGATATGGCTGAGAATCAGGCGGTTGCGTAAGGAGCGGAACATTATCCCTCTACCCGGTAAATTTCGGAACCAGTTTGTAACCTACACCCCTCACCGTAAGGATACGTTGCGGATGATCTGGATCAGTCTCAAGTTTCTGCCGCAGCCAGCGGATATGCACATAGACAACCTGCGGTTGACCGGTGAATTCTGCTCCCCACACTGTTGCCAGCAATTCGTTCGTGGCAATCACTTTTTGGGGAGAGGATGCCAGGACCAGCAGCAGATCAAATTCCCGGGGGGATAAATTGAGGGTTTTCCCGTCACAGGATGCTGAATGGGATTGGGGGTCGATTTCCAGATCACCGACTACCAGAGGGCTGGAGGATTTATCAGGCTGGGTTTTGCCTTCCACCCTGCGCAGTACAGCCTTGATATGTGCCAGGAGAACATCGGCATCAAAAGGCTTGGTAATGTAATCGTCAGCACCAAGTTCAAGCCCAACCACTTCATCCAGTTCACGCCTGCGTGCGGTAAGAAAAATAACGGGGAGATCATGACCGGTTTTCAGTTCCCGCAGGGCATCCAGCCCATCCATGCCTGGCAAGCCGATATCGAGAAGTACCAGGTCGGGGAGACCATTCGGCTGCCGGACCAGCGCCAGGGCATCCTCTGCATTGGCAGCCGTGAAGACCTGGTAGCCAGCCTGTTCCAGGTGGAATGCCAGGCTGCGCCGCATCAAAATATCATCATCAACAAGCAGTATCTTCCGGGACATGATACTAGTTTACACCCTGGTGATACTTTTAATGGCATAACCAGTATGATCTGAACCCCTTGACTGAATACATTAGCAGGCATACCCGAAATTTATTATCCTATTAGAGCATCGAGTTCTTTTGCTCAATTTATTCGCTTGGAGAGAAATCCACTCACTGGATTTAATTCTTCGTTCACTTTGCTTTGCCACAGCAGGAAATGTTTATCCAGTAGGGTAAGCATGCAGTGGCTTTTCCTGATTTCAACATTAACCGGATTGGCAGTTTCCGATGATGGGCTGGACCCGGCATTGATTCTTATGATCGAGTATGGGATTAGAAATATAAAGGGGACATAATTCTACCCGTCGTTTCATATACAGGATTTGCAATACGATTTGGGGAAATACCAGCAAACCTGGCCGTTTAAGCGTTATGCGAATTACTGGATGGATGCTTTATTAAAATAAAAGGATGGGTTTTTTACTGCCAGGTAGATAAATATTTTGTCAATGCCCTTATTCTTAACCGTTGCGGGAAGATCCCCCACGATCAACTTTCCCTCATCCTGGGTAGACAACGGATAAGACTGCAGCAGAAGGGCTTTGCCACCCCGGCTGAGTTCGACGTCAAAGCGGCCTTCCCCAACAAGGTCAATAGAGATTTCCTTCGGATAAACGGGCTGGTCAAAAACCAGTTGAATGCCTCCCGTTTTTACCTTCACCGGCTGTCCATCCTGATTGCAACCGGCTTCATCGCAGGTCAGCTTGATGGCATTTGGGTAGCGGTAGGCTTCAAAGTCGATGAGGTGGTCATAGGCACCGGAATTCATCCTCCAGATTTCCGAGATTCTCTCCCTGGAAAAAGTACCTCCGCGGATGATCACCTTCATGTGCTCAAAAAACTCAGCCAGGTTTTTATCCTCGATCTCATTACTGGCATACCCGCTTTCAATGGTTTCTGTATACCCGTCCGGGACAACCCGGTACAAATGTCCGGGCCACCAGTTCATGCCCCGGTTGTAAGGGGGCAGCCTGGCAATCATTGCATCCGGTAGGCCGACAGGATCAATAATGTGCATCTGTGGACCGGCAAAATATCCAAAAAAACCAATCGACGCAAATTTATACACCTGGTTTGGGTCTGCTTCCCTGGCGGCAATCGCCGCAGCCGCCCATTCTTGACTCAAATCCATCTCTGTGTTGATGTAGCCATTCCGTAAAAGTCTTGTATATGGCGAGTAGTTTAAGTCGCGAATGACCGGTGGTATTAAAAACCTCCTGTGATCTCAATGGCGGTTCCAATAAGAAAACCGGCATCGGGGCCGATAAACCCAGCAATACAATCCCGGCAATCCCTGCCAGGATGTAGCGTTGTTTTATCTCAGCATAATCCATCCGGGATAGAATTACAGCAGCGATTAATAAAGGCGCAGTGAAGAACCTGCCCAGGTAGGAATCTCCCGCCAGGTAGATGATGTAGACTAAATAAAGAAAGATTGAAATTACCAGGGGGTACAGGGAAGTTATTTTCTTCCATAAAACTCCCAGGATTGCCGCCAGCATAATCACCAGGGTGATCAGGTCATAATAAAAGGTCTGCTCGAAGTACCATAATCCCTGCCTGAGAACATTCTCAAACGGAAAAACCCCGGTAATTTTTGAATAGGCAGTATTCGGTAACGGGAATCCATAATAAACGGTGGCGAATGCTTCCCAGGCCAGGAACGGGAGCTGGCCTGCAGCCATCCATACCAACCCCATGAGCCAATGTTTTTTCTCCAGTTTAATGAACTCATAAACCATGGGGGGTAAAAATAACAGGGCAGCGTCCATCCTGTTCATGAGCCCAAATGAACTAACCAGGGAGAGCATGAATAGCTTTTTATTCCCGCTCTCCATGCAAAAGTAAATCCAAAAAAAGATGACCAGGAGCAGGTGGGTGAGCGGGTTCTCCAACCCTGAGGTGGAATAATCCACGTAGGCATTGGATAGTGTCAATACCAGGACGGCAATGATACCGCCCAGGATTGTTTTGGATACTTTGAAGACCAGGATTACCACGGCAGCCAGGGAAACGATGATGGAAAGAAACATACCTACCAGGTAGTTGCTGCGGAAGAAATAATAGATGGCAGTCTGCAGGAGCATCCATAGGGGATGGGTGTACACCTGTACTTTTTCTGCGATGTTCCAGGTAAATTTATAACCATTGACGGCATTATCAATTACGCGGAATGTGATGTAAGCATCGTCGCATAGCCAGGCCCGGTAGGTTATCACCCCTGCAAACAGAGCGATCAAAAAAAGCAATAAATACAGGGGATATTTCTTTTGAATATTACTCGCAGTCATTTTTTCCTTTTTAATTACCACCGATTTCACTAGACCCCCTGCGACCCATGGTGCTTCGATGAAATTGTTCTGATACCGAAACCAGTAATCTTGTAGAGGAATCTTGATCCAGGCAAGATTCCTGTTCCAAGTATAACGCAAAAATAATATTGCCCATTTATGAGTAAAACAACCTAGCTATCTTCAAGTAGGAATTTTATCTTACGCTGATGGATGGTTGAAGTCGGATTTTCCGAGTGGGCGCAGACTGCACAGCGCTCGAACCCGCAATGATTTTTCCGTAGGGGCTACTCTTGCAGTAGCCCAATCTTCGTGGGTATCGGCGTACTGCGCAGCGCTCGAACCCGTGTCCATAAATAAAGAGGCTGCCCTTTCGACGCGGAGCTAGTCCCGCGCTTTTTGCGGGGCGGACAGTCTCATCATGCGGGAATTTTTCGTCCGCTTTTAAAGAGACAATTATGTCTCCTTGTGGGCGCGGACTGCGCAACGCTCGAACCCACTTAACTAAAGAGGCTGCCCTTTCGACGCGCAGCTAGTCCCGCGCTATTTGCGGGGCGGACAGTCTCATCATGCGGGAATTTTTCGTCCGCTTATAAAGAGACAATTATGTCTCCTTGTGGGCGCGGACAGCGCAGCGCTCGAACCCTCTGCGTAAATAAAGAGACTGCCATTTCTGGCAGCCCCATCATGCGGGAATTTTTCGTCCGCTTATAAAGAGACAATTATGTCTCCTTGTGGGCGCGGAGGGACTCGAACCCACGACCTTACGGATGTGAACCGTACGCTCTAACCAACTGAGCCACGCGCCCTGACAATGAAAAATTATAGCATACATGGAAACCATGGACAAGCTTACAATTCCCTCCCCCAGGAATGGTTGTCTTTTGATCACACTTCAACCATGGCTGAGTGAATTCTTTGCCGCCAGTGCTTCGGTAGCTTCCGGATATTAATAGATACAAAGTAACTTGTTACTAATCAAATTTGCACTGGTCAGTAAATCCGGCCGGTGGAATTCCCAGCGCTTGAATAAGCCTGGCCCAGTAATTGACCTGGGCTGCCGTGCTGGCTAAAATCACGATTTCCCGTTCGTTAAAATGCTGCTTCAATTCCTCGACAAAAATACGGGGGAATTGAAGCGGTGTTTGTGATATCAGCTTTGCGTATTGGATCGCCAGAGATTCGCGTTGAGAGAACGTTTTCACTTCATCGATTTGCTTACGTCCCTGAAGTGCCATCAATTCATCCATCGTGATATTTTTCTCTTCAAATTGGTAGCTGTTCATGTCAATACAAAAATCACAAGCTGCTGCAAATGATGCCTGGATACGTACAATCTTGAGAATACGCTCATCCAATTTGCTATCACGATGAGCAACCAGAGATTCCAAAACCCCCGATCCAATCGCAGCCTTTGGATACCATGCCAGGATCCTGGCAGGCAGCATGTCTTTGCCGGTAACCTTCTTTGAAATCCAAATCCCAATTCTGATATAAAACGGTATTTTTTCAGGAGGATTTATAAATGCGTCCATTGGTATCCTTTAATCAGATTATCATAAAACACAGTCTTTTATTCGCAACCTGTCCAAAAAAATTCTGTGTTTTTTGGTTTTTTTTAGCCCAATCTGCTTTTAATTTGATCGATCTTATGTTTGATGATCCGTTATTTAATGAAAAATCTCCGGCGTTTATTCTTATGGATAGGATTACATCCTGAAGTAACATGATCATTTGCCTGGGAACGACACCTCAAATTTTATCGCCAAACCCGGTCTAAAGATCCGGTTGGATCAACAATTTGAGAATAATTCAACTTTCTCCAGTCTACAAACCTATCAAAAACAATTGTTTTCCAACCATTTGCTATTAGTCTCTTATTGTGACATAATTTATTAAAGTTGTCAGGGTTTTTTTAATCATAAATGAATAAAAGGACTGATATGGAAACCTATCCTGCTGATAGTACTCCCGATGCTTCCCAAAAGAAGTCAAATACCTGGCTGATTATTGTCATTGGACTCCTTGTATATTTCCTGCCTTTGTGTCCTGGTTGCCCTGGGTTGTGGGGCGGCGTATTTCCTGTTTCCAAAAAATGACCTGCCTGCTTTAAGCGAAATTCTGCCCATGGAGGAGTCCTCCCCTGGACCGCAGGAAAACCCCACAGCACCTATCGAGGCACAGTCATCAGCCACCGGCGAGCCCCTCATTGAAATGCCCAATTTATTTGGGCCGGAACTGGGTGAAGAAATCATCCTGGAATACTGCGGGTTTTCATTCAAGCCGATTCCTGAATATGAAAAAACGGACTGGTACTGCATTCAGACTATGTCAGCACCTGGTGCAGGAGAGTCGGGCCCTCTTGTCGACGTCATCGGAGCAGCAACGGAAGAAGAGGTTCCCGATGATTTCTGGACCACTGCCTTAGCCGATATGGAAGGATTAACCTCCATGAGTGAATCCAAAATCAAGGTGGATGGGAAGACCGGCGTCAGCTACGAGCTCGAGGGGATAGTGGATGGGGTGGCAGTCAAGAGCCGCTTGGTTGGTGTCACCATAAATCCAATGCAAATTTTCTCGATCTCTGCCATTGCACCAATAGACAAGTGGGATGAAGTAAATACCTATTTAGAGGCGGTAATGAAAAGTGTAAAATTCTTTGACACCGGTTCCCCGCCCGACAGATACTCCCGAGCCACCATAAGCTCAACGTTTTTTTAAGGATTAAGCAGGGTTTCCTCCAAAAAACAGGTTGGCTTTCAGCCTTGGCCTGGGACCTTAAGCCTTT
The DNA here is from genome assembly GCA_963841845.1 of uncultured Chloroflexia bacterium. Taxonomy (GTDB): domain Bacteria; phylum Chloroflexota; class Anaerolineae; order Anaerolineales; family Anaerolineaceae; genus CAVVGZ01. Next base: position 408,714 of record CAWJEG010000005.1, read on the forward strand.
GTCTGCTTATTCACTAGCAAAAAGAAGGTAAGCATTCAACCATAGGGATTTTTATCGAATTTCTGCCCGCAAATTGATTTCCCCCAAATCAAGATTCTTGTTAAAAATTCTTCTACTTCTGGTAAACAAACACCATGTTGTGCGATACATGCTTCCAGAATCCGTCCGACAGGTAAAAGCTGCGGTCCTTGGTAAGCGTCACCTCACCAAATAAATTTACTTCTTGAAATTCGTGGTTGGCAAAGTGATCCTGCCAGGTTTCAATCGGGAAAGTGGAACAATGGGTTTTATCCACGTAATTGGTTACCCTGGTTGTAAGGGATCCAATCACGCCGAAGTTATTCGGTACTGAACCGATCACAATTCCGCCTTTTACCAGGCTGCTATGGATCATGCCAATGACATCAGGGGGATTCTGCAGGTGCTCCAGGATATTAAACAACACAACCACGTCGTAACGATTCTGCGGCAGGCTGATCGTTTCAATATCAGCCAGGTGAAATTTCACATGGGGAATATTGTTGACTGTATCAATCACGTCGGGCGAAATATCGATGCACTCCACCACAAAATGGGTGCGTGCCAGTTCTACAAATCCGCCGTTACCGCAGCCGATTTCCAGCATCGTTCCACTGGATTTATAATTCAAGAGCTCTTCAAAACGTATTCTATTGCGCTGGGTTTCCATAATAAGGTTTGGTCAGGTATTTAAAATATCGCGCAAAACCGGGACGACGCAGACCGTTTGCAGCAAAATGGATTATATCAACTTTCCGAGATATGCTCAACCGGCTTTCTTATCAATCCATCCATGTCTGATCACCTGGAGAGCAAATTTTTCCACTTCATTTTATTTTTCACCCACACTGGTCACCGCCGCCACGAAATATCCAGCCAGTTAATTGAGAAAAAGGTTGGAACCCGCAATGCTAGTTCCATCAACAAGGAGATAGAAAGAAAATGCGGCGTAGGGGCTGTCTAATTTGAAGTCGGCATGATACGCCCCACCGTTATCATCAATGATATCTGCCTTTCCCACAGGCGGTTCAACATTGTAGCGGCTGACGGTTTTATAAGGGTAAATGACAATTACAGCATGGCCAACCGCCCTCTCAATATCCTGCAAGGTCAAATTCCCATGGGGGTCAAGCATAAATGAGATTCGGATGGCGTGATATCCGCCTTCAGGAATTGCGCAAGTGTAGAGATTATCTGAAGAAAGGCTGCAGGCTTGATCAGGCTCGTCATCCAATAAAATTTCATCAAGAAGGGAAACCTTTAAATCCTTGATCTCGAGAGCGCTGGAGAACCGTTCCAGGGTCCAGGTCGGTGTAGCAGCTGCAACGGTCGCAGGCAGGGTGGTTTTCGTTTGCGTTGGTATTGGTGTCCCTATTACTGTTTTGGATACTGCTTTGTATTCAGCGGTCTGGGTAACCTCATTTTCAATGACCGGAGTTGGATCAAGAAGCGGCTGCGAGGGGGCAGCCATTACGCCGTCACAACCAGCCAGGCACACAGCAAGGATTGCTAGAATTGCAAATAAAATTTGCTTAGTCAAACTGCAGGATGATCTGAAGGAGTCACCTTTCATAAGACTAACGCATCCTCGTCATTGCAAGATCGGGTTGATTGGTTCCGTAAGTGGGGGAAAATGCGCCCATTGGTAATGGCATCTTTCATATATGAAATGAAATTGGATCAAATCCTGAGGGGTAATATCCATTTCTGGCGCTCACCCGGTTGAGTATACCATCTGGTGGAAAGACAAGATGGCCGGTTTGTTACACGATTTCATTTTCTTTTGCATTTCCGGTTGACCGATTTACTGATTTCTGTATTACCGGCATATGTGGGATGATGGATGATGTTGCTGCTAACTTGGATAGACTGCAGCTGCTAAAAATCTATAGAACCGAACTCCTGCGACAAAATGGTATAATTCTATTAGGCTTTTAAGTTCAGATCCTTCCATGATTCATTTTTTTATATTCTATCCTTTTGAGGGGCAGGTGATATTGTGACAGAATTATTCAACAACTTCATGCTATCCTGGCCAGACATGGTTGATGTCTTGTTTTCAGTCTCTCTGGCGTCAATTCTTGGAGCTATCATATCGCAGTTGTATAAATACACCCACCGCGGCCTGAATTATGAACACACATTTATGGCTACCCTGGTCCTATTGGGTCCCATTGTCGCTACTGTAATGCTTTATATCCGCGGCGATTTAGTCCTCTCCCTTGGGTTAATTGGCTCTCTCTCTATTGTCCGTTTTAGAACTCCGATCAAGGACAGCCGCGATATGGTATTCATCTTCTGGGTAATTGCAGTAGGGCTGGGCAGCGGTACCTACAACTGGGGTGTAGCCATTCTCTCCTCCCTTTTCCTCATGATCCTTGTGGCAATCCTCTATTACATCAGGTATGGAACCTCCAAAAATTCCGATTTCGTCCTTGTATTTTCTGGAACCGTACCAGACCAGGATGCCAATTCATTGGAAATCATCAAACGCTATACCACAAATGCCCGCAAGCGCTCTTATGAAGTGACCGGTGATACCTGGGAAATCGTTTATGAACTTCGATTCGTAACCGTACCCGAAAATCCTGCGGATAAATTGGTAGCAGAGCTGCAAGCATTGCCTGGTGTGCAGCGCGTTTCAGTGCTTGCCCCGCAGCTGGCACTCCCCTTATAGATCACTTACTGGAAAACACCTTGTTATCTCCTCAGACTCCCCTTGAAGGCAGCTGGCGCTTTGAATACAAGTACCGCCTGCCTTACGACCAGTACTACCAGGTGCGCAATTCCTTGTGGCCTTATATGAGGATGGATGGCTATACTCTCAAGGCACCGGAGAAAAAATATTTGGTGCGCAGTTTATACTTTGATACTGATGATTTGTTCGCCTACCATGAAAAAGTTGAGGGGGATTGTGACCGGGTCAAACTGCGCATCCGTACATATACCAGCGAAGCAGATGAAAAACCGAATGTGCGCGTTGAACTTAAAGCCCGTAAAAATATGTCGATGGAAAAGTATGGCGTTTGGGTGAAATTTGAAGAATATCAGGAATTCCTTAGAACGCGGCGTTGGTCAGTCTATCATGATCCAGTCCTGATTGAGTTTGAAAGGCATGTTCATTTCCATTACCTGAATCCCAAGATCATCGTTGAGTACCACCGGGAAGGCTTTGAGGCTCGCAATACGGATGATATCCGGGTCACATTCGATCATTATGTACAAAGCGCCTGGTCAAAGACACTTTTTCCAGATGCCCCCAATTTCCGTTCGCATCATAAAAATTTTGTCGTTTTAGAAATCAAATGTAATAAAAGACAGCCGGAATGGCTGCGCTCCGTTGTAATCAACCATGGGCTGCGGATCATGGCTAACAGCAAGTTTGTCCAGGGGATCACCGTCGCTCTTCGAGAAATAGTAACCCCTTCCTGGAGCATGTAAGAACCAATTTTTTGCCACCCCGAATCATTGAAAAAGTGAAGACAAACAGGAATTTATGGTTGGCTGTTGGTTTAGGCATTATTTGCTCACTTGCCTGGGCCTATGGTTATGTGACGCATTTCACCGGCTTCATCGGGGAATCACGCAACAATAAAATCCTGCTGCTCAGCATTGCCTTTTTGATTTGTGGTTTTTTTATTGCCTTAGTCTTCCGAATTCTTTTCCCAAGATTATCCGGCCAGGTTTCAACGCATTTCATCCTCAAGGTTGTCGGGGGATGCGCTTTGGGCGCTGCCTCCATCCTCCTCCTTTACCCGCAAGCCCCCCCCTTTCCGGAACAACACACCCTGGAGATCATCATCCAGGATGATCTCCAGGACGAACCAGAAATGGTACAAATCCTGTCAATAGACCGGGTCAACTACCCCGGCGGCAGGCGAATTCGGATCGACCCGGCAGAGTTGCAGTTGTCGGGGAATTGGCAGCTGCTCCCCGACTACCAGTATTTATGGCAGGGCGGTGAGCCGGGCAGCATCCAATTCCAGGCATTCATGCAGGCTGGGGTTGAGATCGGTTTCAAAACAGGCAGCGATCAGGGGGAAGTGAAAATTATTTGGGATGGCAGCGAGCATGTTCTTGATCTTGATCTGCTTAAAACCGGGGATTTCACTCAGAAATTAGTTCCTGCATTTAATCTGGGCCTGGCTGATAATACACGCAAAATCCTGCTGGTCTCTGCCTTTATGGCAAGATTCATCATCCTCACATTTCTCCTGGCCGTCATCATATTGCTGGCATACACGTCCTTAAAACACAGGGTTGTCATTCGCAACCCCGGGGTACTGGCTGCCAGTGCAGAGGTCCTCCTTCTACTTTTTATATCCACGCTCATTTATATTCAACCTGTGTTTTTTGAAGACAGTAATCTTGAAGCTGTGATCCGAAAAACACTACATAATCCGGACCAGCCCATTTTCAAACACCAGCTCTTATCCATTGCAGAACTGGATGCATCCAATGAATTTATTTCGAATCTGGAAGGTATCCAATATTTGCGTAATCTCTCTGAATTGAACCTGCGGGACAATCAAATCAAGGATATAAGTCCGATAAGCCAATTAATTTATTTGAAAAAGTTGAACCTGCGCAGCAACGAGATTACCGATATCTCACCACTGGCATCCTTAAGCCGTTTGACTTACCTCAACCTGCATTCCAACGACTGGATTACCAGCCTTGCCCCCCTGGCTAGATTTACAAAATTTGGAAACCCTGATCCTGGGGGATGTACAGGTGAAGCATGATTTTTCTTTTCTTGAGCAGTTTACCCGGCTCAAGCATCTTAACCTTTCCAATACCGGGATATCCGATCTTTCCCCCCTTGCAAACCTGACCGGGTTGGAATATCTCAACCTTCAATACAACCACCAAATTCAGACCATAGCCCCGTTATCCGGGAAAATTCACCTGCAAACATTAATCCTGGGAGATGTTCCCATGGGGGATGAGGCTGATTTATTGGAGCAGTTCCCCGGTTTACAGCATCTCAACCTGCGCAATACTGGAATAACCGATTTATCCCCGCTCTCCGAACTTATCGGTCTGAACTACCTGAATTTGCACGCTAATCCCGATATCGATTCAATTGTTCCCCTGGTAAAACTGGATAAGCTCAAAACACTCATCCTGCAGGATGTTCCAGTCGGAGAACAGATCGACGTTCTATTGAATTTCCCAAATCTCATTAAGCTCAATTTACGCAACACCGGAATTACCGAAACGAGTGTAATTGGCCAGCTGGCAGCCAATGGAGCTTTTAAGGATAATCCAAAGAACGATCTCCTTGGTTCAATCGATATTCAAGACAACCCATTGGATCATATTGAAAATGATAGTTATTTCCCGCTGCGGGATTATTGGGAAAATATCAGCATCCGTGCTCCATTCATCCTGCCATATTACGCAACCCTCCAACCGCCTGAATTCTCTCAACCGGCAGGATTTTATCCTGGCAGCTTTCTTCTTGAACTTTCCTCCTAGAGAACCCTCCACGACCATCTATTACACCCTGGATGGTTCGGAGCCAACCCGCAATTCACCTGTATATATCGCCCCTATTCTCATTGAAAGCAGGCTGAACGAACCCAATCAACTATCCAATATTAAGGAAATCTCCGGGTATTGGAAAAAACCGCAAGGCGAGGTTTTCAAAGCAACTGTGGTGAGGGCAAAGGTAATTCATGACCGCGATAATACCGGCAGCATTTCCATTACAGGAACCTATTTTGTCGGCGAGGAAATATTATCCCATTACTCCCTGCCGGTTGTATCCCTGACTACAAATGCGGGTTATTTCTTTGATTATCAGGATGGAATCTATGTAAAAGGTGCCATCTATGATAAAAATTATGATCCTGCCATAAAAAACCTGGCGAACTATGATGCAAATTATTACCAGAAAGGCAAGCAATGGGAACGTCCGGTACATATTGAAATCTTTGAGCCTGGGGACCTGCTTGGGCTATCCCAGAATGGCGCAATCAGGCTTCATGGACATGCAACCAGGGTTCTTCCGGAAAAATCATTGCGGATTTATGCCACTTCCGAATATGATCCCAAAGATATTTTTGAATATGAACTTTTTCCAGGTTTAACGAATCGGATTGACGGTCAATCTATCCAGCAATTCGATAATTTCATCTTGCGGAATTCAGGAAATGACTGGGACCATGCCTTCCTGAGGGATGCCTTAATGCAGAGCCTGGTTAGCCATACCTCCCTTGATACCCAGGCTTACCGTCCGGTAATTGTTTTCTTAAATGGAGAATACTGGGGAATCCATGATCTGCGCCAGCGCCTTGACGAATATTACCTGGCATCAACATACCAGGTTGACCCCGGACAGGTGGTTATACTGGAATCCGACCAGCAGATCTTTCATGGAAATCCGGGGGATGAGGACCATTACACTGCAATGTTGGAATTCATCAAGGAAAATCACCTGGAGGATGATGAGAATTATGAGACGATCCAAACCTTTATAGACGTTGAGAATTTTACCGATTATCTTATTTCTGAGATTTTTTACGCCAACACGGATTGGCCCCACAATAATGTCCGCTACTGGAGATTAAAAACCGATGGATACGAACCCGGCTCACCACCCGGGCACGATGGACGCTGGCGGTGGATGCTGTTTGATCTGGATTTAGGCTTTGGATTATATCCACACGAGGATGGTTTCTAACGACCGCACCCTTGATGAAGCAGCAGAATTTGCGGAAAAAGGATTCCTGTTTTCACCTTTATTGGAAAATGAGACATTCAAGGTTCAATTTATTAACCGCTTTGCCGATCACCTGAACACTTCCTTTCAAGAGCAGCATGTCATTGAAAGAATAAACCAGATGCAGGCTGTTTACGAACCCGAGATGGCAGAACATATCCGCCGTTGGCGTACAATGGGCGACACAACGGATATTTGGGAAGGAAATGTAGAGGTGATGCGTGAATTTGCCCTGAAACCGGCCAGGTGTGGTGAGACAACATATCATTGAACGCTTTCGCCTGCCTGGCACAGCGATCCTCACACTCCAGACAGATCCGGATATGGGTTATTTGAAGGTCAATTCCATTGCAATTACGCCGGATACTCCGGCAGTGGTAGACCCGGAAAACTGGAGTGGGGTATATTTTAAAGGGGTCCCGATCATGGTTGCAGCCATTCCAAAACCGGGTTATCAGTTCTCCGGCTGGGAAGGCAAGGATAATAGCCAGTCGGAAATTTCCTTGACCTTAAGGATGACATCACCCTCAGGGCAATATTCACACCACTGCCATAGGAATTTCTATCCTTTCATAACCGGCTTGATATCGAATCAAATCCGGTTAGGCAAACCGGATTAAACGATTCAGTAACCTTGATGGTGTAGATTCGAAAAAATAGATTGCCCTGCGTCTACACTGATATGCTTTTTGGTATAATCCATCCAGGTTATCAAATAATATTTAGGGGTTGTCCCGGTAATTGATAAAGGCGGGACCCAAATTCTTTTGGAGTTTTGTTTGTTAATTCATGGAATATAACCGTCTTCATGGCAAAATTATTTAATGATAAAAGATTATATTTGGCTGGGTGCCGGTCTCTTAACCGTAGCTTCATCCTTGGCATATTGCACCCGTTTTACCGGATTTATTGGCGCCTCCCGTTCAGAGAAAATTTTCCTGCTCGGTTCATCCCTGCTGGTTTCTCCATCCTATCCACCGGTTAGTTTTCTACGTTCCTTTTATTAAAGTCCAGTGGGAAGGTTTCTTTCAGGACTGTCATCAAGGATTTTCCCTGGGCAGTTCGTTATTCGTGGCAGTAGTCTCATGCTCTTTTCCCAACCGCCCCCATTTCCGGAACATCATTCTCTTGAAATATCCGCCCTGGAATCCAGCGAAGTAAACCTTGATGAAACAACGGCCCAGCCACCCCAAATCCAACTTGATTTCAGTGATCCGGAACAATGAGCCGGGTGGCAGTGGGACCAATATCGATCCATCCGAGATGGATGTCTCCGGTGATTGGCAGACTCTATCCGACAACTCCTTAATATGGTCCGGTGGAGACCCTGGCAGGATTCATTACGAGTCTTTCATGCAGGCAGGAATGGAACTTGTTTTCACACCGGACCTGGATCAGGGCACGGTAAAAATCCTTTGGGATGGAAACGAAAAGCTATTGGATTTGGCAAATCTGCCCTTCCCACTCCTACCTACACGGAGTCTTTGAAACCTGCATTCAACCTTGCCAAAGCGGATGTGCTCCGGAAAATTCTTGTGGTGACTGCCTGGATTGCAGAATTCATTGCATTACTATCCTCATCACAATAATCAGCCTCTCGCTATACCTGTTACTACGTGACAGGGTAATCATCCGGAATCCCGGTATGCTTGCAGGCAGTTCTGTGGTCTTTATAATCCTGTTTATTGCCACCTTCGCCTATATGAAACCGGTCCAATTTGAAGACAAGAATCTTGAAAATCTCATTCGAATAACCCTGAATAATCCGGATCGCCCCATTTACAAACACCAGCTCCTGACAATCGCATTCCTCGATGGAACTTATTCAATATATTTCCAGCCTGGAAGGCATCCAGAACCTTGGCAACATCGCCGAACTCAAGCTTCTAATTAGAAATCAAATTAGGGACCTTAGCCCGATCAGCCATTTAAAGCACTTGAAAAAACTAAACCTGCGAAAAAATCCTGTCACAGATCTCAACACCTCTGGCAGAGAATACCAGCCTGGTCTACCTTAATCTTTATTCCGACACCAGGAATTGCCTCCATCGCCCCGCTTTGCGGGATTGACCAATTTGGAAACCCTTATCCTGGGGGAGGTTGCTGTAGAGGAGGAAATTTCTATCCTCGAGGGGTTGCCCCTTCTGAAACACCTAAACTTACGCAGCAGCGGGATCACCGATTTATCTCCCCTGGCTGACCTGACTAACCTGGAATATCTCAACCTGTATTCAAACTACCGCATCCAGAGTATTGATCCGCTGGCTGGATTGATCCAATTTGCAGACACTCATACTGGGAGATGTACCGGTGAAGGATCAAGTCCATCTATTCGGAGGACTCACCAAACTCGTACACTTGAATTTGCGCAACACCGGGATCAATGACCTGTCACCGCTCGCAAGCCTCAGCGACCTAAGGTATCTAAATCTGCATTCAAATCCAGGTATCAAATCGCTTGCCCCAATCGCCACCTTATCGTATTTGCACACCCTTATCTTGCAAAATGTACCGGTGGGAGATCAGGTCAGCATTCTGAGACATTTCCCTCATCTCACCAAGCTGAATCTGCGCAATACCGGCATAACGGATACTACCGTAATCGGGCAGCTTTTAGCTGATGGTGCTTTCAAGGATGACCCGGGTCAAAAGTTACAGGCATACATAAATTTATATGACAACCCGCTGGATTATACATCCTCGGATAGCTATGCCCCGCTGCGGCCTTTTTGGGAGAATATCGGCTTGCGGGTGCCTTATACACTACCCGAACATAAAACCCTCCAGCCGCCAGCTTTCTCCCACCCGGCTGGATTTTATTCCAACGGCTTTCTCCTTGAGCTTACTGCAGCCGAACCTGGCACTTCCATCCATTACACATTGGATGGCTCCGAACCTTCCCTGGATTCTCCCCTTTATATATCACCAATTCCTATAGGGAGCCGGGCAGGGGAGCCAAATATTTTGTCTGATATTCAAAATATCTCCCCGTATTGGGAAAAGCCGGATGGCGAAGTCTTCAAGGCGACCGTGGTTAGGGCGAAGGTATTTAATGACCAACCCCTTGCCAGAAGTGCAACCTTAACCCAGACGTATTTTGTAGATAAATATATCCACAATCGTTATACCCTGCCTGTATTTTCTATTGTGACAGACAGGGATTACCTCTTTGGTTATGAGGAGGGTATTTATGTTAAGGGATTGATATATGATAGGTTCTTTAGCCCCACCATCAGAAATTTGGCGAACGTCCAGGCTAATTATTATCAGGAAGGAGTGAACTGGGACCGCCCGCTTCATATTGAAATCTTTGAGCCAAACGGAGAACAGGTGTTTTCCCAAAATGGAACTGTACACATTAGCGGACATGCGACCCGGGTGCTTCCTCGAAAATCGTTGCGCATCAATGCCCGTCGTGAATATGATCCTGAAGGGATTTTTGAATATGAGCTTTTTCCCGGCACAAACAACCGGATAGACAATCTCCCCATCCAGCAATTTGAAAATTTCATTTTGCGTAATTCAGGAAATGATTGGAATCAGGCTTTGCTGAGAGATGCCTTGATGCACACCCTGGTAAGCCATACCACCCTGGACACCATTGCTTACAGACCGGTCATCGTTTTTATCAATGGTGAGTACTGGGGTATTCATGATCTGCGCCAGCGGCCGGATGAAAATTACCTGACATCTGCCTACCTGGTGGATGCCGCTGAAGTGGGGATATTGGAATATGATGGTCTCACCCTCAAAGGCAGCCCGGATGAGATGGATGACTACTTGGCTATGCTGAAATTCATCGATGAAAATGACCTTAACGATCAAAAAAATTATCAGTATATCCAGACAATGGTTGATGTAGAAAATTTCATCGATTACACTTCCTCTGAGATATATTTTGCCAATGCGGACTGGCCTCATAATAATGTTAAATTCTGGAGGCTGAAAACCGGTCAATATGATCCCGAAGCCCTTCCCGGGCAGGATGGACGCTGGCGGTGGATGTTGTTTGATACAGACCTGGGTTTTGGATTAAATATTAAACATGGAAGCTATGCTCACCGAACCCTGGAAATTGCCTCATCGACTGATAATCAAGTATTAATATTATCCGCCTTATTAGCAAACGAAGATTTCAAGGTCAAGTTTATCAACAACATTGCGGACCAGTTAAATTCATCATTCAAGGAAGAGCGTGTCCTGGATATTATCAACCAATTGTACAATGCCATCCGCCCAGAAATGGAGGAGCAAATCCAACGATGGGGTATTATGGGAGGTACTTACGAAGGCTGGGAGCAAAATGTGAATGTCCTACGCGAATTCGCCCGCAATCGACCGGTTTATCTCCGTCAGCACATCATTGAACAGTTCAGCCTGCCGGGAACCGCTACTCTTAACCTGCAGGCTGACCCCAAAAAGGGGTATATTCAAGTCAACTCCATTGCCATCAAAACCGGAACTCCCGGGGTGGTTGATCCCGAAGATTGGAGCGGGGTCTACTTCAAGGGTATCCCCATACAAATCACTGCAATTCCAAATCCGGGTTACCAATTCACTGGCTGGCAGGGTTTGGAGCGGGATGGGGACCAGGGTGCCATCACCCTGGATTTGACCGGTGATCTGACCCTCCAGGCAAATTTCGCGCCCCTCCCTTAAAATTAATTTAACAAAACGGCTGGAAATCAATCATTGTTGTTCGCCGAATCTCCTGTAAATTTTGATTTCCAGCAAAATGGTATAATCAGGTGCGAAATTTTTTCGTCGGGATTTCAGGTTCCATTTTCCTTTCATCGGATTGTTATAAATTTACCCACCCCGAATAACACCTTGCCGGGGGTTGTGGAAATCACAAAATAATGAACACTCCTGATATTAAATGGTTTAAGTGGGTGATCGCCGGTTTCCTAGCCGCATGCGGGGCGTACGGCTTTTCTTCCCGCTACAATGGCTTGATTGGCGCTTCACGCCAGGAAAAGCTTACCCTGCTTATGCCTGCTCTGATCGTTTCGGGAATACTATCCTATCTGTTGGTTTTTAAGATATTTCCACGATGGGTGGATCGTCTCGGCTATAAAACCTTTTTCGGGATAATCCTTGCGAGCGCTCTGCTCTCCGCTGCAATTTTGCTCCGAATGTCTACCCCTCCCCCGTTTCCGGAAAACCATACCCTTGAAATCACCCCCCTGAATCAAGGCAACCCCCTCTCAACCGGTTACTGGATTCAGATCCTCTCCTTGCAGCGTATTAAATTCCCGGATAAATCATCGATTAACATCGATCCTCAGGAACTGGATCTGCAGGGAGATTGGCAGGTTCATACCGGCAATATTCTCCAGTGGCAGGGTGGTGAGCCGGGTTCTGCTCGTTATCAGTCTTTCATGCAAGGAGGCATTGGCCTCGTTTTTCGCACAGGACCGGAACAGGAGATCATTCAAATTGAACTGGGATGGAAAAGATCAAATCGTTGACCTTTACACCCCGGTTGAAGGAACCAGGCTCGTAAATTTAGAACCGGGATTTAATTTACGTCTGGCAGATACCAATCGTAAAATAATGGTCCTCTTTGCATTCCTGGCGGAATTCATAATCCTGACTGTCCTGATATTGCTATTAATACTGTTGCTTTACAGCCCGTACCAAAGCTGTTCGAAGCATCCGTCATCCCGGCTTATTGATCTCCAGTACTGCAATCCTGCTTTTTTTGTTATTTCTTACTTTCTCTATCCTTCAACCAGTAAATTTTGAGGATCCCAACCTGGAGACTGTCATCCGGGAAATGTTGGACAAGCCTGAAGCGCCCATATTCCGTCACCAGCTTTTAACAATTGCAAAGTTGGATGCCCCTGGTAAAACCATCTCCAACCTGGAAGGAATTCAATACCTGCGTAACCTTTCCGAACTCAACCTGCAGGATAACAGGATTGAGGATATTACCCTTTTGAGAAATCTTACAAAATTGACGATATTAAATTTGCGCGGGAACGCCCTAACAGAATTATCACCGTTATCCAAACTCACCAATCTGGTTTATCTCAATCTTCATTCCAACTCAAGCATTACCAGCATAATCCCACTGGAGAATTTGACCAGGCGGGAGACCCTTATCCTGCGGGATGTCCCCGTCAGGGATCAGGTTAATGTCCTTAAGAATTTTCCCCATCTAAACCGCCTCAATTTACGCAATACCGGGTTGGCTGATACCACCACAATCGGCCAATTGATGGCCACCGGCACTCTGCAGGACGATCCTGTAACCGGGGTATCAGCAACCATAAATATCCTGGATAATCCAATTTTTGAAAATACCGGGGAATCCTTTGAGCCAATCCGCCCATACTGGGAAAATATCAATTCCCGGGCTCCGTTTCACCTGCCTGAAAACCAAACGCTTGCAGCTCCTATCTTCTCCCACCAGGCAGGATTCTACTCCTCCCCTTTCCAGCTCGAACTTTCCAGCCCGGAACCGTTTACCACGATCCGTTACACCCTCGATGGATCTGAACCAACCAGGTTTTCCCCAAAATATGGTGGCACCCATTCTTATCAAAAGCAGGCAGGGAGAACCAAACCAGTTATCAACCCTGATAAATAGCAAATCTACTTTAGGAATACCAGCAGGTGAAGTCTTCAAAGGGACTGTTGTCCGTGCAAAAACCTTTGATAATCTGCAGGTTGAAATCAGCGAAACAGTTACCCATACATATTTTGTTGATCAAGAAATAAAAGAAAAATATACCATTCCAGTGGTTTCTCTGACCACCGACTCCATCCATTTATTTGATACCAGACAGGGCATATATAAAAATTACGATGAAAAAGGAATGTTGTGGGAAAGACCTGTACATGTTGAGTTTTTTGAATCTGGCGGGGATCCCGGTCTATCCGCAGTTGGGGCTATCCGAATACAAGGTGAAGGATCCAATGGATATCCCCAAAAATCAGTCCGAATATATGCGAAAAATTCCGACCAGTCTGAGACCAACTTTCATTATGAGTTGTTTCCAGGTGTAGAAGACCGGGTAACCGAACAACCTGTTGTGGATTATAAAAACTTTATCCTGCGCAATTCAGGCAATGATTGGCATCGTACCATGTTCGCAGATGCTCTCATGCACAGCCTGGTCAGCCATACAACAATTGACACCCAGGCTTACCGTCCCGTTCTTGTCTTCATAAATGGAGAATATTGGGGAATCCACAACCTGCGCCAACGTATAGACGAACATTACTTCACTGCAATGTATGGGATTGATCCGGATCAAATCACCATCATGAAGGCACGCATTAATAAGTATTATGATGGTCAAGGTATTTTCAGAGGGCAGCCTGAAGATGAAAAACATTACGATGATATGCTTGAATTTTTAGCCACGGTGGATATCAGAGATCAAAATAATTTTGAAACGATTAGTACAATGATGGATACAGATAATTTCATCACTTATCAAATTGCAGAAATTTATAGCGCAAATGCAGATTGGCCCCACAGCAATGTCATGTGGTGGAGATATGAAACGGATCAATACACGCCTGATGCTCCCCCCGGACAGGATGGCCGGTGGAGATGGATACTGATCGATACCGATTTAGGATTTGGATGGCCAAAATATGGCGGCTATAACAACAATACCCTGAACACGGCCATAGAAAAACCGAATTTCGGATTTTTATTCCGATCCTTGTTAGAAAACGAGAAATTCCGCAATCAGTTTATCAATACTTTTGCCGATCATCTCAATTCTTCGTTTAAATCGGAGCGGGTGATTGAAAGAATTAATGAAATGCAATCCGTCCTGCAGCCAGAGATGGAGGAACATATCCAGCGTTGGCGCACCATGGATGATTCGATTGATGTATGGGAACAAAATGTGGATGGCTTGCGCCAATTCGCTCTCAATCGCCCTGATGTCGTCCGCCAGCATATTATTGAACAATTCGGCCTGCCTGGTACCGCCACCCTTAACTTGCAGGCTGACCCCGATAAGGGGTATATTCAAGTCAATTCTATTGCCATCAAACATGGAACTCCCGGGGTAATTGATCCCTCTGATTGGAGCGGGATTTATTTCAAGGGAGTACCGGTCCAGGTTTCGGCCGTCCCCCTCCCCGGTTTCCAGTTTACTGGCTGGCAGGGTATGGACCGGGATCAGGACCAAACATCAATCTCCCTGGATCTTACCGGTGACCATTCCCTCCTGGCAAATTTCGCTCCCATACCGTAGCTAATTTCTCATCAGGCAACCTATAGCTGGACCTTAACCCCTGGCGAACCATTCAATTTCCGGCAATTGCCGGATGGTATAATCCCAAGGGAGATGATTCAGGCTGTTTTTGCATTCGCTTGTTTATTCATAATGGTATACCTTGTCCTGAATCATCCCATATTGCTGGTTACGGAATCTTGATCTATATGGGCGTCCCAGAAAACAAATGGCTGCGTTGGCTCATCACCGCATTCCTTGCGGTATGCTGGGCATATGCATATTCCGCCCGTTTTACTGGCTTTATTGGAGCCGCACGCACAGAAAAAATATTCCTGTTCGCAACATCTCTGATAGCTTTTGCCACCCTGCTTTTTGTCCTTCTAAGCCCGCTCCTGACCAGTTTGATCAGGTTTATTCATTTTAAATATCTGCTAAGATTTGTCATTCTAAGTATGATAATGGCAGCTTCAATCCTTTCATTATTCTCACAGCCTCCACCCTTTCCTGAAGACCATACCCTTAAGATCTCCACCCGGGCAAGCGACAATTCCATCCCAACCAGGAAACCAGTTCGAATATTATCGATAAATCGTGTCTACCAGCCAGATGGAGAACGCATTCAAATAGATCCATCGGAACTGGAACTTGCCGGTGAATGGCAGCAGCTGGCGGATAACAGCCTTTTACTGGATGATGACAACCCCGGATCAATTCTCTTTAATGACTTTATGCAGGCAGGAATTGAAGTTGTCCTTCAAACCGGACCGGGTCAAGGCATTGTTCAACTGAATTGGGACGGGAAGGAACAAATTATTGACCTGCGGTCTGATCAAACACAATCGGTCACAGAGCATCTTTTCCCTGCACGGAATCTTGCTGAAGCCGATTCTGTTCGTAAATTGCTTGTTGTTAGTGCAATTATTGCTGAGTTTTTTGCACTCACATCTCTTCTCCTGATAACCCTCATCGTAATTTTCTCATTCCTTAATCGGCTGGTGGTCATCCGCAATCCAGGCTTATTTTCAGCCAGTTTTGCGGTATTGATACTCCTTTTAGTGCTCTCAATTCATATAGAACAGCCGGTTCATTTTGAAGACCAGGGTCTCGGAGATGCAGTCAGAGCAGCGCTGGGTAAACCAGACGAGGTCATCTTTCAGCATCAACTTCAAACCATCGCCATTCTTGATGCCTCAAACAGGGACATCTCCAACCTGGATGGCATCCAGCATTTAAGCAACCTGGTTGATCTCAATTTACGTGACAACCATATCGTGGATCTCACGCCTTTAAATCAGCTGAATAAATTGAAATCCTTAAACCTGCGCGGGAACAATATTGTCAACATTGAACCCCTATCCCAACTCGCAAATTTGGAATACCTCAACCTGCATTCAAATTCCGGAATCAGGACGATCTCACCATTGGCACACCTGATCCATTTAAAAACACTCATTTTACGAAATGTATCCGTAAACGACGAAATTGATATTCTTAGCAATCTGACCAAACTGCAGCACATAAATCTACGCAATACCGGCATATCCGATACCGGTATCATTGGCAGGTTGATGGAAAATGGGGCTTTGCAGGATAATCCTCAGGCAGGGGACAGAGCCGAGGTTGATATACGCGGAAATCCGCTGGATATTAATACATTCGACAGCTACGCTTCTCTGCGTCCTTACTGGGAAAATATAAGCAGCCGGGTGCCCTATGTTTTACCTTATTACGCCATCCTTGAGCCGCCCAAATTTTCCCGCCAGGCGGGTTTTTACACGGATGGGTTCCTGCTTGAACTATCAGCCAATGAACCCAATACCAGCATCCATTACACCCTGGATGGTTCCGAGCCAACCCGGGAGTCACCCATCTATACCACCCCCATCCCGATTGACAGTCTTCGGGGTGAACCCAGCCCGCTGGCAGATATTGCCAGCCAGTTGGCTTCACCCGACCAACTCTCCGATTTTGAGAATAATCCTTACAGGGAAGGCCCCGTGGATGAGGTCTTCAAAGCAAATGTGGTGCGTGCCAGGGTATTTCATAATCAGCGAAATGAAAGCAGCCCAACGATTACCAACACCTATTTTGTTGATGAGGACATATATGACCGGTACGGTCTTCCAGTGATCTCCTTATCCACCAATGCCGGGTATTTCTTCGATTATAAAGATGGTATTTACGTTATGGGAGAATTTTTCGATCGTTTTTATGATCCTGAATTAAAAAATCCTTTGCACCAACAGGCAAATTATCATCAGCGGGGTATGGAATGGGAGCGACCGGTTAACATCGAGTTCTTCGAACCGGGTGGAAAAACGGGCTTTTCCCAGGGAGGAGCCGTACGCATCCATGGCGGGCAAACCAGGGGGTATCCACAAAAATCACTCCGTTTCTATGCCCGTTCGGAGTATGGCTCTGAGGAGTCAATCAATTATGAGTTATTCCCCGGGTTGCAAAACCGGATCGAAAATCAGCCCATTCTTCAATTTGATAATTTATTATTACTCAATTCTGGAAATGACTGGACTTCCACCCTATTTCGCGATGCTCTCATGCAAAGCCTTGTAAGTCATACAAGCCTGGATATCATGGCATTTCGGCCGGTTGTGGTATTCCTCAACGGGGAATATTGGGGCATCTATAACCTGCGCCAGCGCCTGGATGAATATTACCTGGCTTCCAAGTACCAGTTAGATCCAGACAAGGTGGTTATCCTGCGATATTACCATGATCTATTCAGGGGTAATCTGGAAGACAAGGATCATTATCGGTCGATGCTAAAATTTATCGGTGAAAACGATATGAAAGACCCGCGGAATTACGAGTACATCCAGACCTTGATGGATACAGACAATTTCATCGACTATCTCGCCTCTGAGATTTATTTTGCAAATACGGATTGGCCGCTCAATAATATCCGCTACTGGCGGTACAAAACCGAAGCCTACGATCCGGAGGCTTTACCCGGACAGGACGGACGCTGGCGCTGGATGCTGTTCGATACAGATGCTGGTTTTGGATTGCTGGATAAAAATGGGTTGTATGACCACAATACGCTGGAGTTGGCTGAAGATCCGGTTACAAGTATCGGATATATCTTTTCCGCCTTGCTGGGAAACCAAGCATTCAAGTTCCAGTTTATCAATAGCCTGGCAGACCACTTAAACACATCCTTTGAGGAGCAGCGTGTCCTGGATAGTATTAACCAGATGCAGGTTGAATTACAGCCCCAAATGGACGAACAAATCCGCCGCTGGCGCACGATGGATGACTCGATTGAGGTCTGGGAGGGCAATGTGGAGAACCTGCGGGCATTCGCCCGAATCCGCCCGGATATTGTCCGCCAGCAAATAATCGAGCGCTTTGGTCTGCCAGGGACTGCCACCCTTACCCTGAAATCTGATCCGGAAAAAGGGTATGTCCAGATTAATTCCATCCCGATCACTGCAGATACTCCCGGGGTGAATGATCCAGGGGATTGGAGCGGAGTCTATTTTATGGATGTCCCTGTCCAAATCACTGCAATCCCCGAGCCGGGTTATCAATTCGATGGCTGGGAAGGGACTGAGCAGGATCAAGCCCGCATTGTTTTGAATCTGAAAGAAGATTTGACCCTGCGCCCCATTTTCACTACCTTGCCTTAGACCGCATTAAAGGTTCGAACATATTATTTCCAGTTGTATTACCGCTCCAATTTCAACAATTTATTAGCATTCTGGCTGGATGGTATAATCCCGTAAGATATTTTTGGCAGGGTGGAGTGAGCTTGGTTTGAGTTCCACCCCCTTGAATCAGCAGACCACCAGGATTGTAGAATATTTTCAGAAATGAGCATATCCAAGAATAAATGGTTCAAGTGGGGTTTAACTGCCCTCTTTTCTGTCAGCGCAGCTTACTCCATTGCTGCTCACTTTACCGGCTTTATTGGTGCATCACGCCAGGACAAACTCGTTCTTCTGGGTTCATCCCTGCTTATCATCGGGATATTTTCCATTTTCCTGGTTACCAGGGTCCTGCCCGGGATCATCAAGGATATCACCCGCCGCACAATGATCAGAACTGCGTTGGCCGCAATGTTCCTGGCACTTGCAGCGCTCCTGATCCTTCTACAGCCCCCTCCCTTTCCCGAAGAACACTCCCTGGATATTACTGTCCTGGATCAAAGCAGTCCTCTCTCAGCGGGAAATTGGGTTCAAATCCTCTCCATCCAGCGTAGCAACCTCCCTGGAAAATCCAGGCAGAATATCAGTTTGGCAGAGTTGGATTTCCAGGGAGATTGGCTGTCTCAAGCCGGTGATTCCTTGCTCTGGCAGGGAGGTGAACCCGGCTCCGCTCATTATCAAGGTTTTATGCAAGCAGGAATGCTGCTTAAATTCCGTACCGGTCCGGAACAGGGTATTGTTCAAATTCTCTGGGATGGGGGAGTACGCACCCTGGACCTTTACGCCCCGGAGGATGGTTCTCATACCGAAATCCTTGATCCGCCTTTGAATTGGCGTAAGGCAGACTCCACCCGTCAATTTTTTGTAGTGGCTGCTTTTATGGCTAATTTCGTCAGCCTCTCGTACCTTCTTTTTTTCTGCGGCTTATTCATATCAAAAGTTACCACAAGGGGTTGGACCATTCGCTACCCCCGCCTGCTGATTTCAAGCACATTCATTCTCCTTTTATTACTGCTACTTAACTATTCCATCCTTCAGCCTGTCCAATTCGGGGATCCTAACCTGGAAGCGATTATCCGGGAGACACTCCACAACCCGGATAAACCCATCTTTAAACACCAGCTTCTCACCATTGCCGAATTAGATGCATCCTCCAGTCACATTTCCAACCTGGAAGGCCTCCAGTATTTGCACAACCTCTCCGATCTCAATTTGAGAGATAATCAGATTACCGATCTCTCCCCGCTCACTGATCTCAGGTACTTGCATACTTTGAACCTGCGTGGAAATAATATTAATAATCTAGCCCCACTTTCCACTCTCACCTCACTGGTTTACCTCAACCTCCATTCCAATCCCGGCATTACCTCCATTGCTCCTCTGGCTGACCTCGGCAATCTGGAAACCCTTATCCTGGCAAATGTTCCGGTTTCGCATCAGGTTCCGATTATCAACCGTTTTTCCCGGCTCAAGCATCTTAACCTGCGTAATACCGGCATCTCTGATATTTCGTCTCTCGCTGACCTTGTCGACCTGCTTTATCTCAACCTGCATTCCAATCCCGGCATTATTTCCATCACTCCTCTGGCAGGTCTGTCCAGCCTGCAAACCCTCATTCTTGCAGAAGTGCCGCTGCAGGGGCAGGTTACTTCCCTCGATCTGTTCCCTGGCCTCCAGCACCTCAACCTGCGGAATACAGGTATCTCTGATCTTTCCTCACTCTCCTCTTTAACTTCCCTCGTTTACCTCAACCTCCATTCCAATCCCGAAATCACCTCCATCACTCCCCTGACTGATCTAACCAGTCTGCAAACCCTCATCCTTGAGAATGTTCCGGTTGGAGATCAGATCGCTGTCCTCGGCAACTTTCCCGGCCTTATCCAGCTCAACCTGCGCAATACTTCCATTTCCGATACTTCCGTGCTTGGCCGGCTCATGGCTGATGGCGCTTTTCAGGATGAACCTCAATCAGGTTTGTTGTCCTCGCTTGATCTGCGGGATAATCCCCTCGATTTCACCATCAATGACAGTTATGCCCCTATCCGCCCCTTCTGGGATAATATCTCCTCCCGTGTTCCATTTGTCCTGCCGTATTTCTCCACCCTCCCTTCACCGGTCTTTTCCCACCCGGCAGGTTTTTACCCATCACCCTTCCTTCTAGAACTATCCTCAGACGACCCATCCGCCAGCATACATTACACCCTGGATGGGTCTGACCCAACCCGTGATTCGCCCCGTTATACGGATCCAATTCCCATCGAAAGCCGCTTCGGGGATACCAACCAGATCTCCGAAATTGAGGATGTTTCACCATACTGGCAAAAACCTGATGGCGAGATCTTCAAAGCCACTGTTGTGCGCACTAAAACATTCCACAATCAGCTGGATTTATCCAGCCCTGTGGAAACGAGCACGTATTTTATAGATGAAAATATATTTAATCGCTACGGCATGCCGGTAGTATCCCTGGTAACAGAAGCTGACTACCTGTTTGATTATGAAGACGGCATTTATGTAATGGGCGAGATTTACGATACATCCTACAAGCCAGAACTAAAAAACGTCCTTTGGCAGCAGGATGCCAATTATCACCAGCGCGGCATGGAATGGGAGCGTCCAATCCATATTGAGATTTTCGAGGAGGACGGGCTGGCCGGCCTTACCCAGAATGGCGTCATCCGCATCCATGGCGGGGCAACCAGAGGCTTTCCAAAAAAATCATTGCGCCTCTATGCCAGCCGGGAGTTTGATGCTCGGGATTCTTTCTCCTACGAATTATTTCCAGGCCTGACAAATAAAGTGGACAACCAAACCATCGATCAGTTTGAGAATTTTCTATTGCGGAATGGGGGTAATGACTGGGATCAGACCCTTGTACGGGACGTTCTCATGCAAAACCTGGTTAGCCATACACCGCTCGATACCCTGGCATTCCGTCCGGCGGTTGTGTTCTTAAATGGCGAATATTGGGGAATCTATTACTTTCGGCAATACCTTGACGAAAATTACCTTTCGTCCAGATACCAGGCTCAGCCGGACAAGCTGGTAATCCTGGAAAATGACCTTCGTATCCAGAATGGCGAACCTGCTATCCTGTGGGGCAGTCCCGGGGATGACCAGCATTTCCTGGATATGTTGGATTTTGTCGGGCAGAATGATATGTCGCTCCCCGGCAATTACGACAGTCTTCAAACATGGATGGATGTGGATAATTTTATTGATTACCAGGCATCTGAAATTTACTCCGCCAATTTTGACTGGCCTTACAATAACACCGCCTACTGGAGATACAAAACGGATTCAACAAATCCTGGTACAGATAATGTTCTGGATGGGCGCTGGCGGTGGATATTATTTGATACAGACTTTGGGTTCAGCTATCTCCCAGAATACAGCGGCTATCAGCAAAACACACTGGATAGGGCAGCCAGCCTTGGCGATAATGGTTTGCTGCTTTCTGCCCTCCTTGAAAATGAGCAGTTCCGTACCAAATTTATTAACCGAACGGCTGACCTGTTAAACACAGCTTTTAGGGAGCGGAGGGTAGTATCAGCCATCGACCAGTTCCAGGAACTGCTTCAACCCCAAATGGAGGAGGAAATTCACCGCTGGCGTACCATGGAGGATTCAATCGATAACTGGGGCAGCAATGTAGAAATTCTTCGTGAATTTGCCCGCCAACGCCCGGGTTATGTGCGCCAGCACATCATCGAGCGCTTCGGTCTGGCTGGTTTGGCTGAGTTGACTGTAGAAACCGACTCCACTCAAGGGTATATCCGGATCAATGGTATGGATATTTTACCGGATACTCCGGGAGTAGACGATCCTGACTCCTGGAGTGGGATTTATTTCATGGGAAATCCCATTCAGGTCAGCGCCATACCCTTGCCTGGTTACCACTTTTCCAAATGGGAAGGCATAAACCAAGCAGATGCATCATTCACCGCTGAATTAACCGGGGACCAGGCTTTGAAAGCCATATTTATAAAATCACCATAACGAAGGTTAACCAATCGGATCGTTCAATTTCCCCAACCTGGTGTTAAATCCGCAATAAAAAAATAATCTATACGCAACATTCTGAGTCATCCGTTACTTGCTCATATTCCCCGGAAATGGGGAGGGGTCGAGTATAATTAAGCCCGGGTAAATTTATAGCGAGGTCTATAGTTCATATGGAAATTGGCAACATTCAAGCAGTCGATATCGATGATCAAATGCGCAGCGCATATCTTGATTACGCCATGAGCGTCATCGTTGCACGCGCCCTTCCCGATGCCCGGGATGGTTTTAAACCGGTTCACCGCCGCATTCTCTACGCCATGAACGAAATGGGCATTCGTTCCAACACGCCTTATAAAAAATCCGCCCGTATTGTCGGGGAGGTGTTGGGAAAATTCCACCCGCATGGCGATATGGCTGTCTATGATGCCATGGCCAGGCTCGCTCAGGATTTTTCTATGCGTTACATGATGGTGGATGGGCAGGGAAATTTTGGCTCTGTAGATGGCGATGCTCCCGCAGCAATGCGTTATACAGAAGCCCGCCTGGCATCCATTGCAGAAGAAATGCTTGCAGATATCGATAAAAATACAGTTGATTTTGCTGATAATTTTGACGGCTCGCTGCAAGAACCAATCGTCCTCCCCGCCCGGCTGCCTAATATGCTGCTCAATGGTTCATCCGGCATTGCCGTCGGCATGGCTACCAACATACCCCCGCATAACCTGCGTGAGCTGATCAGGGCGATCAATCATGTCATCGATAACTACGAGAACATTGATGAAATCTCAATCGAAGATTTAATGAAATTTATCCCCGGTCCAGATTTTCCAACCGGTGGTATTATCGTCGGTCGGGAAGGAATCCTGCAGGCTTACAGTACCGGTCGTGGCAGGCTTGTGATGCGCGGACTGGCGCATATAGAGGAAATAAAGAGCGGCCGGAATGCTATTTATATTACGGAGCTTCCATACCAGGTTAATAAAGCCAATTTAATTGAACGGATAGCGGAACTGGCACGCGCTGGACGGCTGCCGGATATCAGCGATCTCCGGGATGAATCCGACCGCAGGGGAATCAGTATTTACATCGAACTCAAACGCAGTGCCCAACCCCAGCGAGTGCTCAACCAGCTTTATAAATATACCGCTCTGCAGTCAACCTTTGGGGTCCAAACCCTGGCTTTGTTGAATAATGAACCTCGCCTTTTTCCGTTAAAAAAAGCTCTGCAGACCTTTATTGACCACCGCCAAATTGTCATAACCCGCCGCTCCGAGTTTGAACTGGATAAAGCGCGCCGTCGTGCCCATATCCTGGATGGATTATTAATTGCCCTGTCAAATTTAGATGAAGTAATCCAGACTATCCGCAGATCACCTGATGCCGAAACAGCCAAGGTTCGCCTCATTGAGCGGTTTAACCTGTCCGAAATCCAGGCACAGGCCATCCTTGACATGCAGCTTCGCAGGCTTGCGGCACTGGAACGCCAGAAAATTGAAGACGAACATAGACTTGTGCTGGAGCAAATCGCCTTTCTTGAGGATCTGCTAGCCAATCCCAGGAAAATTCTCGATGTGATTAAGGAAGATCTCCAGGAGCTTTATGAAAAATTTGGTGATGAACGCCGCACCCGAATCATGGCAGATGCCACAGAAAACTTTGAAGAAGATGATCTTGTCTCCGATGAACCGACCCTGATTACGATCACGGAGCGCGGATATATCAAAAGGGTGGCACCCGGAATTTACCGCACCAGGAACCGTGGACGGCGCGGGGTTTCCGGGCAGAACGTCAAAGATGAAGATGAGATCATCATGATGCTGCTGGCACAAACGCTGAACAGCGTCCTATTTTTCACCAACCAGGGGAAAGTATATTCGGAAAAAGTGTACCAGATTCCGGATGCAAACCGCACAGACCGCGGCATTCCCGTCGTGAACCTCTTACCGATGGATGCCGATGAAAGGGTTACTGCCTGGGTTGTCGTCCCGAATTTTGACAATGTAAAATACCTCACCATGGCTACAGTAAAAGGGCGGGTAAAGCGAGTTGAGATTTCCGAGTTCGCCTCGGTGCGTAATGCTGGCTTAATTGCAATTAATTTAGAAAAAGGGGACCAGCTCGGCTGGGTCAGCATGACCTCAGGCGATGACGATGTCATCCTGGTAACAGTCAAAGGATACGCTGTCCGCTTTCCTGAAAGGCAAATCCGTACGATGGGACGGAATACAATGGGTGTCTCCGGGATTAAACTGCGCTCAGGAGACCAGGTAACCTCTATGGAAGTTGTTGAGCCAGGCGGCAGCCTGTTAATCGTGACAGAAAATGGTTTTGGTAAACGTACACCTCTCGAGGATTATCCCGTCAAGAGCAGGGCAACCAGCGGTGTGCTGACAACAGATAAAAAAGGGCTTGGCAAGGTTGGTAACATCGCTACTGCCCGTGTTGTTCAAGATCAGGATGAAATCACATTAATTTCGAAAAATGGACTTGTATTAAGGTTAAAGGTAGATGATATCAATATCACCGGGCGCGCCACCCGCGGTACCCACATCATTGATCTGATTAAAGGTGACAGCCTGGCAGCCCTGGCTCGCATTCCAACCTCTAGCATTGCTTCGATCTATAACAATTCTATTCCGGCAGATACCGAACCTGTAGTATAAGCACGATTAAATTTGCCTGGCTAATCCCGTAATCAGACGTCCATTGCTTTTTGGAATTCTGGCTCAGGTCATCACGGAACAGGCATACGCCCTCCAAATTCTCCTATCTTGGAGAATGCGTTGGACTGATGATTCAATTCATTAATATTCTTAATTGTTCTTATTCGATCCGCAGCGTTTGAACATCACCGGTTGACACCAGGATTTCATCTCCATCAGCCTGGCGGAGGCGAAGATTTCCGGTTGGATCTACTCCGAGAATCCGTCCCACCAGAACATGACTTCCCGGGCCTTGGATGGATACCATTTCTCCTGCGAACGCCAGCTTCTCCTGCCATTTCTGAAAAAAACCGGCCGATCCAATATGCTCCCGCCAGTAAGCCATTCTTTGTAAAACCACCCGAAGGATTTCAAAACGGTCAACTGGTTGGCGGATAATTTCCTCTACACAGGTCGCAGGGAAAAATAATTCCCCTTGAGGCGGGACCGATCCCTGGAAAATATTGATTCCAACTCCCACGACAATTGCCTGAATTGCATTTCCAAGCCAGGATGCCTCAACGAGAATTCCACACACTTTTTTCCCCAACAACAGGACGTCATTCGGCCATTTTATTAGGGGATTAAGCGGGTAAAGTGTTTCCAGAGCATCGGCAACAGCCAACGCAGCCAGGGGTGAATATAGCTGAAGGAAAGATTTTTCAGACTCGCCGGGAATGAAAATCTGGCTGAACGCCAGTGCAACTCCTGGACGCGTTACCCAGGTCCTCTGCATCCTGCCGCGGCCTGAAGTTTGCTCATCGGCAATTACCAGGGCAGAATCGGGGGCTCCTTCATTTGCCCAATGCAGCGCCTCATCATTTGTGGATCCAATTGTATTAAAATACTGGCAGGCTGCAAGATTCAATTCATCAAGTCGCGAACTCAACGGAGTATTTTCCATAAAACGGATTTTATCCCTATTTTGCGGATTCTTTATCATCAGATATATAGATAAAACGTAAATATTTACTTTCAGTCTACCGGTGCCATATATATTTCAATATTACCTTACTAAACGTGAAATATTTCGATTGAATATCTTTCCCCATGGGAGTAATTATTTTTCGTACAACCTATGCTTCAAGGCAAGAATTAAGCATGAAGTCTCAGATATATCTTACTAACGCTTCCTCTCTATTTCAAACCATTTACAAAAAGCAAAGCCTCATTGTGAAGGATCCTGGCGCTTTTATCATCTGCGACGATTTTTCCACAATTCATAATAATTGTCCTAGGTGTGAGCGACGCAGCTAGTTCGAGATCATGAGTAGCAATCAGCATTGTTTGTGGAAGTTCCTGCAGTAGTTGAATCAACTCACGGCGAGCTCGGGGGTCTAACCCGGCAGTCGGCTCGTCCAGGATCAATATTTGTGGCTGCATTGCAAGTACTGTAGCAATTGCTATCCGCTTTTTCTCGCCTCCACTCAAGTGGTAAGGATTTCGCTCGGCATATTCATCCATGTGAACCGCATTCAAAGCCTGATCGACTCTTTGTTGAACATCCTGTTTGTCCAAACCCTGGTAAATTGGTCCGTAAGCAATATCATCGAGAACAGTTGGCGAAAAGAGCTGGTCATCGGGATTCTGAAAAACAATACCTACCAAGGCACGTATTTGTCCGAGATTTTCTTTCTGTAACACCATCCCATTAATAATGATCTTTCCGCTTCCTTCAAATATACCGTTGAGGTGTAGAAGAAGGGTTGATTTCCCGGCTCCATTCGCGCCGACAAGAGCGATTTTTTCACCCGGCATGACAATCAAACTAATCTCTCGCAGCGCAACTTTTCCATCCGGATATGAAAAAGAGAGATCACAAATTTCGATTATCGAATCCAAACTCTAACCTCCTGTTAAAAGGCCAAGCATCCATATAGAAATAAGCAACATAAAACCCAGAAGCAGTGTCCAGCGATCATTACTCGAAAGGGGGATAGCATCAATCATGGGCGGCTCACCATTGTAGCCTCGAGAAAGCATGGCCGTATAAACTCGATCGCTCCGCTCTATTGACCGCAAGAGCAAGCTGCCTGCCATCCCTCCCGTTACCCGAGCGCGCCATAACAGCGAGCCGCCAGCGTGGTGAGAATCAGGAAAGACGGCACTGCGGCTGCTGCGAGCTCGCAGCATGTGCGTTGCTTCGTCGCCAATGACAAATAAATAGCGCCACATTAAACCAACAATCGATACAAACAGCCGGGGAACTTTTAACTGCCTCAGGGCGATTAATAAATCTGGAACACGCGTTGAAGCAGCCAAGACAATGGCTGCCTGGAT
Organism: uncultured Chloroflexia bacterium; assembly: GCA_963841845.1. Classification (GTDB taxonomy): domain Bacteria; phylum Chloroflexota; class Anaerolineae; order Anaerolineales; family Anaerolineaceae; genus CAVVGZ01. The sequence continues at coordinate 436,318 of CAWJEG010000005.1, forward strand.
CGAGATCCAGGATTTAAATACAATGCTGGCAAAACGGTCGACGCCTTCCGGGCTGTAAGTGAGCTGAAAACCCTGGTAGAGGATAACAGATGGATGTGGCAGTGGGCCGAAAAAGATCAAAGGGAGCGCTGCCAGCACAAATGGGAGGGCTACCAAGGCACGCTTGAGCACAAAACCAATTCCCAAGCGTGAAAGAAGCACAGCCGACAGGCTGAAAGTGAAAAACAGGATGTATGCCGGCCAGGCGCCAGAGGGTGTGAGACTCAGGAAAAAGACAAAGGCGAGGGTGAAGATGACCTTCACTGTCGCCTTTGTCTGATGAACTATGCTTTGTTTATGAATGTATAGCTCGTGCAACAAGCTACCTTTCCGTTGTTTCTTGCCGGATGGCGCCGTTTCAGCCGCGGGCAATGCCGTAAGCCACGAAAAAAACAATCATCACACCCAGGATCGCAGCCACAATCGTTGCCAGGGCAGTGTTGGAGATACCAGGCATCGTGTAATCCGGAATGATATTATAAACCGCATCCCTTGCAGCATCGATGAATCCATGCTGCTCAGCAACCCATTCCAGACCATCCGGGTGGCTGGATGCCAGGGGTGATAAAACTGCCAGGGCTACGGCAATGGCGATCCCGCCAAAGATCATCACTTTTTCGCTTCCTGTGCTCTTTTTCTCACTATTGAGTAAATCGGGACGTGTGGCTTCTATCAGCCCCAACGCGCCGACCGTGATCAGCCCCTCCCCAAGGCCAATCAAGGCATGGATCGCACCCATCGCCGGAACGGCAATATTGGCCGGTGAAGTGCCGGATAGGGCCAATTCTAGTGCGCAGGCCAGTGAAGCGATAACAATCGATAACCAGGCAGCAGCGAAACCGCTGACGTATAACCCCCACCGTTTTCCGCCCAGTGCACGCTGTAAAAGCGTGTATACTGCATAGGAAACAAAAACGCCAATGACGGCCATATTGAAGATATTTGCCCCCAGAGCCAATAATGCCGCCATCCTGGAAAAGAATCGCTTGCACGGAGACGACGGTCGTCATTACCAGCACCGCCGGCCACGGTCCGAGCAGGATGGATGCCAGGGCTGCGCCCAACAGGTGGCCGGATGTGCCGCCTGTAACCGAGAAGTTCAGCATTTGCCCGGCAAAGATAGCCGCTGCTAACACGCCCATCAGCGGCACCTGGCGCTCACCCAGGGTACGGCTGGTTTGGCGTAGAGCCACAATAATTACAGCAATCGATACGACCCAACAGACCAGGGCAACTGGGACAGATAAAAAACCATCAGGAATGTGCATTGCAGCGTGGTGAGAATAGCATGGGAATCTCCGTGTGAAGTCAAGATGTCGAATTGACAAAATTATAAATCATAATCATGCTTATTGCAAGTATTCGCAATAAGGATGTCTAAAAACACGTATGAAAACATGATATTAATACACCAAATCAGGAAAATTAAATACAATCAAAGTATCCTCAAACCTGGAACCAGAAACGGAACAAGAACGATATATAGAAACAGGTAGTATTGTTACGTGGATTGCAGTATAGGAGTCTACAGGTCAGATTTCAATACAGGTTGCAATCATATTTTTAAAAACCAGCCCATTTCCCGGTATCTTCATGATGCTGTGGGCTTTATATTAGCCTATTTTTTAGAATAATTGGATTTATTTTTTCTACCTCTTCTTATTTTGAGTTGAAAGCCAAAAAATGCTGCTGGCGCGCACCTCACGAAGTTGTGAATCCCCCGGATAAAAAATTAAAATCAGGTGGCACATTCTGGTGGCGTGGACGAGTTACTGGTGGAATGGCGGGCAGTTTGTTTTTACGTTCACTTGAACGCAGTAATAGGATATATCACGCCATGCTGGCTCGGGGGTTTAATGGAGAATTGCCTCCCCGGCCAAATCCTCCCATCCCTACATCAAATTGGATTATTTTCGGATCCGGTTTGCTGGTTATATCATCCCTGCTGGTTTTTGGGCTGCTATTTTGGTAATGACTCAACGATCACCAGGCGAAATCATTCGTATTGAGCATTTAACCTTCGTCTATCCCGATGGACGCAAGGCAATTGAAAATATCAATTCTCAAATCTCCCGGGGTGAAAAAGTGGCCCTGGTCGGGCCGAATGGTGCCGGAAAATCCACCTTGCTCCTTCATATTAACGGCATCTTCAGGGGGAAAGGCATGATTCAAATTGCAGGGATTGAAATTAGCGATCGGACGATCAAGCAGATTCGCAGCAGAGTTGGTATGATCTTTCAAAATCCTGACGACCAGCTTTTTTCACCAACGGTATTCGACGATATTGCTTACGGTCCAATATACCAGGGATTTCCCGAATCTTCCATACGAGTGAAAGTAGTTCAAGCTCTGGAGCAGGTAAATATGCCTGGATTTGAGGATCGGGTTTCATATCACCTGAGCCTGGGGGAAAAGAAACGGATTGCCATAGCGTCTGTCCTCTCCATGCAGCCAGATATCCTGGTTTTGGATGAACCTACCGCCGGACTGGATCCTGCCGGTAGACGGCGCATTATCCAACTCCTAAAAGACCTGCCTCAAACAATGCTGGTCGCATCGCATGATCTGGCCCTTGTCGAATCACTTTGCAGCAGGACAATATTAATCAATCACGGAAAACTGATCGCCGATGCTAACACTTCCGATATTTTAGGAAATACCGCCCTCCTATTCGAAAATGGAATGTAAATCAGTTATTGATTTTCCCCACTTGATTTCGAATGTTCTTTTTGTGGTATGATTTTCCCCATTGGAGTATAAATGGAGAGCGAAAAAATTACAATTATCGAGGGCCCACCACCAACTTTTGAGGTGGAACTTAATGATTGGGTGTTGGGTTAAGTGAGAGCCCGAAATATTTTAATATGGCTACTACTCGTCTGAGGACATTTAATGGTCCTGCCCTGGTTGAAAGATGCTACCGGGCCTGGAACAAGAATGACAACATATTTCTACATTACCGCGACAAATTGGGACTGGAAGATAAAGTTCCAATCCTTGCACCGCGCACCCTGGATACGGATGATGGTAATGTACTGATATTGTGGGTACGCCTGAATCCGGAAGAATTCGAATTAAACGACGAACTCAATGATGATGAGGAAGGTTTCGACGATTAAGTTTGCCAGCACGGAAGTTGCTTAATTCGAAAATTTCCGGTCCATATGATCATCATTTCTATCATTGGACGCTGTCACCTGCGGTCCTGCTATTTGATATATATTGGACGCCGGTGGAATTGAGGAAAAAATCCCATCAGGATATAATCAAGCTATGAAAAAGAATAAAATATTACTGGTAATCCCCCTTTTTGCAATAGGGGTTGTTGCGGTTTTGTCTCTAACAATCTTCAGGGATCGCATTTTCTGGCATGTTGACCAGCTTGTGGTGAAATTATCCTATTCTCTAAAACCACCCGAGGAAGAAGTGTTTATTCCCAGCACCCCTATAGCCAGCCGACACACACCAAACACCGTTCCCAACCTTAACCCCTACCCCGGAAATAATCCTCGAAACGGCACCTGTAATTTCCACTGAAATACCTACTCCCGCTCCCGCCCGCAGCCAACCTGGATGGGGTCAAGTACAGTCGGCAGGCTCCAGGGGTTATTTAGTTATTGTGCACCGGCTAACCTGGCAATGGCATTATCCTATTGGGGATGGCAAGGGGCCAGGTTGGATATGCGCAGCGTCCTGAAACCTTTCGAGAAAGACAAAAATGTAATGCCTTATGAAATGGCTGATTACATTCAGAACCAGACCGATCTTGGTGCAATGGTTCGTTACGGGGGTGATTTAGAGCTTTTAAAAGTGTTAATCGCCAATGGATTTCCAGTCTTGATTGAAAAAGGCGCCTGGATGGTGGATTTAACAAATAAAATCAGCTGGATGGGTCATTTCGGTGTGATTGATGGCTATGATGATGGCCAGCAAAAATTTTTCACCAAAGACTCATTCTATGGACCCCCCTGATCATCCGGAAATTTACCCGGTAGATTATGCCAGGCTGGAAAGTGAATGGCGCAGGATTAATTTTTCAGTACATGCTGTTTATCCTTACTATGAAGAAGCCCGCTTATTAGAAATCCTTGGTGATTATGGAGATTCTAACCTCAGCAATCAGATTGCACTCAATCGGGCGGATGAGGAAATTGTCAGCCTGTCTGGTGTGGACAATGTATTTGCTTGGTTCAATAAAGGCACAAGCCTGGTGCAGCTGCAGGATTTTATGGGGCAGCCAGCGCATATGATCAATTCTTCCTGCTCAACGCTGCCTTGCCCGAAAGTGAACGACCCTGGCGGATGGTCTGGTATCGAACCGGACCGTACTATGCGTATTACTTTGCCGGCCGCTACCAGGATGTCATCGATCTGGCAACAAAAACCCTGGACGTTCCCCAACCGTACCTGGAAGAGAGCTGGTACTGGCGTGCCCGTGCATTTATTGCCCTTGGTGAACGCGGAAAAAGCAATCGATGATTTGAATAAATCCCTCGAATACCATCCC
>CAWJEG010000006.1:0-34585 GCA_963841845.1 uncultured Chloroflexia bacterium
ATATTTATCCAATCCCATGTTCCACAGGTGATGGAACTGCACACTTACCTGTCGATGGTGACCCCGCTGGGGAAATTGACGGATTTGCCAACATTTAAAGAGTGAATCCGCCAACAGCCCCAAAATGTTAATTACGGGCTGGTTGGCTACCCGGTGCTGATGACTGCAGACATCGTGCTGTACAAGGCAGGCATCGTGCCGGTCAGGAGTGGACCAGGCGCCCCATCTTGAATTTGCGCGTGAAACGGTGCGCTCCTTTAATTACCGTTACAAGACCAATGTGCTGATTGAGCCGCAGATGAAGATCACCGAAGTGCCCAAAGTGATCGGGATTGACGGTGTCCAGAAGATGTCGAAGAGTCTTGACAACCATATTGAATTAGCGTCAAGCGCTGAAGATACTACCCAACGTGTCATGATGATGGTCACCGATCCAGCGCGCATCCGGCCACTCCGATCCCGGAAATCCGGATGTGTAAATGTGTATCATTCCACAAGGTTTTTTCCAGTCCGGAAGAAGTGGAAATGGTCAATACAGAGTGCCGCCGGGCCGGTAAAGCTGTGTGGATTGTAAACGCCTGCTTGCGAAAAACCTGAACCATGCGTTTGAACCATTCCGGGAGCGGCGGGCAAACCTGGCAAAATCACCCAGTACATCGACGATGTCCTTAACGATGGGGGACGCCGCGGCAGAAGTCATTGCTGAAGAGACCATGCGCGAAGTCCGCCAGGCAATTGGATTGCCATGAATGATTAATGACTTTGAAGTTGGCGGGGAACAACGATAGAACGAGCCATCATGATTAGCCGGACAAAGGAACTGAATTTATGCGGGCAGTTATCCAGCGGGTGCAAAAGGGGGAAGTGGTTGTGGCAGGAAACTCCATCTCGGCCATCGGACGGGGTTTTGTCATCCTGCTTGGAATCGGTCCGCAGGATGATCAAAACATTTCGCGATTAATGGCACGCAAAATCGCCATGCTGCGGAATCTTTAGTGATGACCTGGGCAAGATGAATCTCTCCCTGGCAGATATCCATGGTGAGGTTATTGTAGTGTCCCAGTTTACACTCTATGCAAATACCCAGAAGGGGAACCGGCCATCCTTTATTGAAGCGGCATTGCCTGAAATTGCAAGTCCGCTGGTTCAGTTGTTCGTCCAATGTATGAGGGAACATGGTATCCAACGCAAACCGGTGAGTTTGGGGCCCATATGCTGGTAAAAATTGAAAACGATGGACCTGTGACCATCTTATTGGAGATGTAATTATCCAGATTCTGCGTTACAAGTTAAGCATCCCTTTCTTCATGGATCTAAATTGCTCACTTGGAAAAAATGCCTGGTATTAATGATTTTCATTGAGAAAGGGAAAACTGCCAGAGGTCAGCAGTTGACTTCGAAAAACGATTTTGCGGACTTAAGGAAAACCACTTGAGATGACTTATATTAAGGGCTAACTACAAAAAAAGGCAGTAAATGGCGATAGACAGCCAAATCAATAAATCATGGTCATTCGTATGAATGTTAAAAAACAGGGGGTACTCGTTTATTTATCAGGTATAACTTCACCATTTTTCACGACTAAATGCGATACATCCTGCAACCTCAGCGCCAGGAAAATGGAATTTGCTTCACTGTATCACGGTCTTTGTCTTTTTCCGCTTCTGATAGACGGGGGATCCACATATGGTACCATTGAAGGGTGGATTTTCTTCCGTCATCTCTTACCAGGCCGTACACCCATCCCTGCTTTCTCTTTTTGCTCGCACCAGCGATCATGCTCCATTCTGGCTATTAACTCGATTTCATCCGGAGTGAAGATAAAGTTTTCACCGCCATAATCACTCCATGGGACGATATCACAATGGATGGCTTTCAACTTCGCCCCAATGTCATCCGCTTGCGTTCGGTTCATTTCCTTATAATCCTCCGGCAGGCAATCCCAAGCTACCAAAATTGGGCTTGATCCTGGCAGATTACCTTTTTGCTCTTCCTTCCAGACATACTCCTCATGGATCGCCCGGGAGATCGATTCGTGGCTCGAGTTGTAGATCAGGTCCAGCCTGCAGGTTCGCTCCATCAAACCATACAGACACAACTGTTTAACAATCTGCATTTTTATTTGATTCCCGGATAAGGTTCGCCAAGCCCTTTTCTTCATTCATCCGAACCAGGATTTTGACAGGAAAAGATCCCACACGGTCCAGGAGCGTCAATGCCGAACTCAATCCGATACTTTCATCTTCGACCATGACATAGACCATGGATACATTCAATTGTTTTTCCTTGTTATACAGGAATTCCGCTTTCAAGAATTCGACAGAGTTCGTATCAAACTCCAGGCTCTTCCATTCACACAACCGGTCAACCAATCGAGTATGCCTGGCATAATCTCTTGATATATACATCTGTTTGAGGATCAATAATCGAAATATGGATTTTTTGTGCAGTGCCATCGTAATATGACGACCACCTGCGGGCGGCGTTGAGGATCAACTGTTCTGAAAAATCCCCAAATCCTACGATGAGTAAGTGTGGAACAGCACCACCCCTGGATGGTTCCTCTGTAAACGGAAATTCCCGGAAAAGCTGTTTTGCACCCTGATCATAGATGTTGAATATATCTAACCGGAAAGAACCGATTTCGCTGGCATTGAACTCCTGCGCCCTTTACAGGATCACAGGTTTGGATCCTGTATATGAATGGTGCAGTTTAATATCCCTCTTGAGCGGTTGGCAGCCAGTTTCCTGGCTATCACCGCTATATCCGAATTGACCCCGTCTTCACCGCATACACCGATCATATATCGTGCTTTATTTATTCCTGCTTTGTGTAACAAGTATTCATCGCGGGCATCGCCGATTAATATAACAGCGCCAAATTCCCGGCAGGAAGCGATATTCGGATTATTTCCGTCCTTCTCAATGATCACAACCCTGTACCCGTTTTCCCGAAAATTCCTGGCAATGTTCAAACCCTTCTGACCCAGGCCGCAAATGATGACATGGTTTCGCCATAAGCCCAAACTCAACAACCTGACTTGATCCCTGAAGATGGCAGCAAAACCAAGCAGGATTGCAGACATGGCAATTACCGGTGAAAGCCACCTGGCAATTTCAAGTTCCCAGGGGATTGGCTCAATGAGGTTGCCCGGTTCAAAGGTAAACAGCCAAACAGCGTTGTAAAGGGCTGTTGCGAGAGATTTGTGTTCAAGAGATTGGACGAAATACCTGTGAAATCCAATCGTTCCCAATGTTAACGAGACGACACCCAGAAAGAACAAAATAGGTAGCCTGGCATCTGATAAACTCCGAGATAGTCGATATAAGTTGCTCTTCGAGGTGTTGGTTTTGGGACAAGGATCATCATTGGTTGGTTTTATCGGATTTGTCACTCCAGGTCTCCTGGTTTTTTTGTAATGGTTCTTATAAAACGGAAAAACCACCAAAGAAATGGTCATCCAGTTATGGTCATGGGTTGAAATCCACCCCTGGTTAAGTCCCAAAGCTTATAGTTGTCAAATTCGCACACAATTGTTTTCTCCGCCGAAAATGTATGATGGGTATATACGGCACTTCCGTCAGGATCGAGGGTGGTATATACCAGCTGCCCATTGACGAAGGCCGCAATTTTGCCCGCCAGATAGATAAATGTTGCGGTGTTGGGATTGAGATTCTCGTAGCGACTCTCAGCCATAAGCGGGTATGATTCAGGATAGATATAATGTTCCAAGATCACCTGGCCATTTGAACCGAAACCAGCACCGAGTGATCGTTTGGATCCTTCATTGTCATGGTCATTTTCAACTCCAAAATAGCAGCGGTCATCTGCTCCAGACTCCAAAATGCGGAATTCGAATTCAACTGCGAACCTATCTGAAGGATAGTTGTGTATGGCTGCGCCTACATTCTCATTTTTACTGGTGATTATTAACTTCCCATCCTCTATGCTGGCTTTCTCCATAGGATCATTGATTAAATTCCAGGTATCGAAGCTGCTCTGGTATACTGGCGCCGTCTTCTGGATCGTTTCAAGTGCGATCTGGATATCAGAGCGCGCTGGTGACGCAAGTGAAAACTCGCTGGTGTTGTGCCCGGTAGAACGGGCAGTGGCGGTCAGGTATGGGCCGGAAAGCGCCTGACCTTTGTGAAAAGTAAAATTGCCGTATTGGTCTGCGGTGACGGTGCCCTCATATATTTTTCCATCCTGTGTCTCAGTACTGAAAATCTCCACGACGCAGTCTTTACAAGACTGACCGCTTACTGTACCAGCGTCAAGGTCAAAAAACAGGATAGCGGGCGGCTCCGGATAAGCATCCGGGGCAGGGTCGGTTATATTGTAGAAAATACCGGGACCGACGTTATCGTGAATGGCGTTTGCTGTTATGGTGGTGGCTGGCAGATCCGTGTCTAACTCAATCCCGCCGGTGGTTGAATCTCCTTCAGCAATACTTGCTTCCCCATTGAAGGCGATAACATTGCCGGGCCCAATCGTATTGCGAATAGGCTGATAAACCTGATTGTTCTCAAGCCAAATGCCGGCCTTCCAATTCCCGTTCGGTTCAATACCGCTCAGGTCAGTGCCGATGAGGTTTCCTGTTATCACATTACCGCCACTTTGAGACAATATATTAATGCCTATGAAAGAATTACTGATTAAGTTTCCCTGGCCGACCGGCCCTGTGCCGATGTTCCGGTCGCCGCCCAATGTATTGAATGAACCACCCTCAATATAGACTGCTATCCCAGGGAAATTAACGATCTGCAACCCCCTGATGTAATTATGATCAGAATTGATTATCAGGCCAAAGCCTCCCTGTAATTTACTTCCATCCAGGATCACTCCTGCGTCGCTGGCGTCAAGATTAATGCTGCCTTGTGAAATTCTGGGCAGTTCAGTGGTAACGAATATTGTGGTTGGGCTGTCAGGTGGAAATATCTCCGGATCAAACTTGATGGAATCGCCAGCCCTTGCATCCCACAATGCCTCAGCCAATGTTCCCGCCCCGTATTCCCCAGGGCTGGTGACAATATGGGTTTTCAATTGCGGGGTTGATGTCCTGGTTGGTAGTGCTCTGGCAGTTGATGTGGCGGTATTCTTCGTTATCAAAGCAGACAAAGTAGTGGGCTGCGCATCTTCATCAGCGTTGCGATTGCCGAACCACAGAAAGACCCCCACGCTCAGAATGGTTGTTGCAAAAACTACCAGCCCGACCCACAACCAGGGCGCCTTTTTGCCACCCTTCTTCTTCGGCGTACCCATATCTGGGTTGGGGGTCTCATCCAACCGAGCAGGGGGTAGCGGTGTGCGCCGCCTATCGGTAGCACCGTGGCGGCGTTCAACCCGGTAGGTCTCATCCAACCGAGCAGGGGGTAGCGGTGTGCGGCCGATGCTGTCGGCAACGCTTTCAATCAGCCGGTTGATATGCGCTTTCCAGGACGGCTGGAAGGCATCCAGCCAGTGGCGGGAAGCAAGGTGCAGGCGCATTGCCCCTGTTGGGTCCAGGTTTTCGATACGGAAGGGCAGGATGATTTTCTCCTCAGCAATGGCATAGTAAAGCTCATCCTTCACATGCTTGGACTGGTTGGAATTGCCTGAGAAAATCAGGATCACGGTTTTGCAGCCGCTGATTGCCTCGGTGATCGAATCCCCCCAATCGGCACCGGGCTTGACATCCCGCGGGGCTACCCAGCAGCGCAGGCCACTGTTTTCCAAGGCAGATACAATGGCATCGGCAACGGCTTTATCCTTAGAGGAATAGCTGACAAAAATATCATGACTCATGCCCATCTCCCCTGGTCCATAGCGGTGATCCAGTTGCAGAAGGTCTCCCGGTTGTTGATTGAGTTGGTTCCAGCCTATTAATCCTGCCAGTTAATAATTCAGGATATCAATCAACTTATCCCAATTACCTGCACGTGCAATATAGGGTTTCATTATCCCATTTACCGAGAAAAATATTTGATGTTCCCATAAAAATTATATATCATTTATTCACTTAATATCCTTTGGTGTGCTTATACTATACCTTTCAAAAGTGGAGCTCAATTTAAGTACACTGAACAGCATGTATTGGTCTGCAGAGATTTACGTATTTTGTTCACTATAAACAGAAAAAAACGGTTATTACGAATTCCCTCGTTCCAGATTGAATTTTGAAAATGGTGTCTAAATAGAGCATAGGATTGGTTAAAACGGAGCAAAATTAAATACATAAAACCCGGTACTGATGAGTCGCCAATCCTGCGGGTATAACCCCGGTGATATGCGGACGAAACAATGGACAGGTTGGACTACAGGAGTCTGTTTTTGCGCTCTGTATGGAGACAATGGTAAAACTGCTGGTCCTGGATAGTATTACATGCTTACCTCGAATCCCCCTGCTACTTCAAGAGATAATTGCGGGCTGGAGAAACCTTTCTCTATTTTTTTCAACCACCCTATAACTGACTGCCGGAATCTATTGGGGATAATGCTATAATTCGATCATATTGGTATGGATAAACAAAGGAGTTAGAATGAACATCGTCAGTATATTTCAAGGTCTCGCTTTTTTAGCATGGTTAGCTGTATTTGCTTTGCTGGTGGTATTGGTCGTCCGCTCTGGAAGGAATCAACCCACCAAAGGTGCGGGAAAGATCCTGCTCATTGTTGTCGGAGTAGCAATCCTTCTTACCATTATCGGTGCCGGTTTGGTCTTTGTAAATCCCGAGGAACGCGGGGTGGTGATCTCCGCCTTACAACCGGATGGATACCGCCAGGAAGCATTGCAGCCAGGTTTAACCTGGATCGTCCCATTCGTTGAATCGGTTATCCGTTATCCCATTTCAAAACAAACCTATACCATGTCTGCCACAAGAGATGAAGGGCAAATTGTGGGTGATGATTCGATTACTGCACGGACATCGGATGGCCAGGAGGTTTTTGTAGATGCATCCGTGATCTATTCACTGGACCCGGACAAAGTTGTGCAAACCCATATCATCTGGCAGGACCGCTATGCCAGCGACCTGATCAGGCCGCTTTCACGGGGGATTATCCGGGATGCAGTATCCAAATTTGGGGTGGAGGAAGTCTACAGCACCAAACGTATAGAAATGGTGAATAATATTGAACAGGAGATGACTCAGCGCCTTGAAGATAACGGTGTGGTTCTTTCTGATTTTGTTTTACGTAACATTACCTTTTCACCGGAATACGCCGCTTCAATAGAACAAAAACAAATTGCAGAGCAGCTTGTCCAGCAGGCGGTTTTTGTGGTGCAGCAAAGGGAACAGGAAGCGGAACAGGCGCGCAAAGTGGCGGCTGGGAAGGCAGATGCAGTGGTTATTGCAGCCCAGGGAGACGCCGAGGCACGCCTCATCCAGGCAAATGCGGAAGCTAAATCTTTGGAATTAATTTCAGGTGCCATCCGCGGCAATCCGGATTTACTGACCTATCAATATATCACCAAGTTATCCCCGAACATCCAGGCAATGCTTTTACCCAATAATGCCCCATTTCTATTTCCTCTTCCGGATGTCATTTCGCCGGACACCAATCCAGAGTTAACCCCAACCCCGGTTCCGAATCCGTAATGAGGGTGAAATAATCTGGAATTAAGCAGGATAAAGGGACGTTATGGCAGATGAAATATGGGCAACATCCGGCAAAAAGATCAGGCTTACCACCTTATCCAGCTGTGCGGGTTGAGCATCCAAGCTAAGCGCAGAAGCGCTGGCGCAGGTGCTGCGCCCAATAAATGAAGTCTTTAATCACCAGGACTATCCAGATTTGCTGGTGGGCTTGCATGTAGCGGATGATGCGGCTGTCTGGAGGCTGGATGAAACGCGTGCCCTGGTAATCACCACCGACTTTTTTACACCTGTGGTGGATGACCCGTATGATTACGGCGCCATATCTGCCGCAAACAGCCTGTCGGATGTATATGCCATGGGAGGTAAACCAGTACTTGGGTTGAATGTGGCTGCCCTGCCTCCGGATTTACCGGCCCCGATTTCCTCCGAGATCATCCGGGGCGGTGCGGAAAAAGCAAAGGAAGCCGGTGTTGTAATCGCCGGGGGACACACGGTCCAGGATAAGGAGCCAAAATTTGGCCTGGTGGTTGTAGGATTTGTTGAAATCGAAAAGATGATGGTGAAATCTGCGGTGAAAGTTGGGGATCAGTTGTTCCTGACAAAACCCCTGGGTTTTGGTGTCATAACGACCGCACTCAAACAATCCATCGCAGCTCCTGAGCATGTCATGGAGGCGGTTTCTTGGATGGCGCGCTTGAATAAGACCGCCTCAGAACTGGCGCTGATGCACAACATAAAGGCAGCCACCGATATCACCGGTTTTTCCCTTTTAGGGCATGGATTTGAGATGGCTCAGGCAAGCGGGTTGGCTTTTCAGCTGATATTTGACAACATACCTTTCCTGGCACCCGCATTGGTTTATGCCAGGCAGTGGACCTTCCCGGGCGGGGCGGCGGATAATCGACTGTTCTACGGTGACCACGTGCATTTTTCACAAAACATAGATGAAATCAGCCAGATGCTGCTTTTTGATCCCCAGACCAGCGGCGGCCTGCTTCTGGCGGTTCCTCCAGAACAAGTAAACCATTTCCTGGATTCAGCATCGACACCTTGACCAGCCTGTCTGGCATATTGGCGAGGCTGTCCCCGGGGAAGGAATAACAATCATCTGAGTGGATTTATGATAAATTTTTCTTCACGACGTTCACCTGTGTATGGAATGGGGGGCATGGTCGCTGCATCCCAACCGCTGGCGGTAGGCGCGGGGTTAAAGATTCTAGAAAGCGGAGGCAATGCTGCTGATGCGGCAATTGCTGCGGCAGCTGCCCTGGGGGTATGCGAACCATATTCCACTGGATTAGGGGGAGATGCGTTTGCTCTTTATTACCATGCGGCCACGAAAAATGTTTACGCGCTGAATGGCTCTGGGAGAGCCCCGATGCAGTTGAACCTCGAAAAGCTGCACCGGGAAGGATTTACCGATCACATTCCCGATAACCATCCTTACAGCGTTACAGTCCCTGGTGCCTGCGCAGCCTGGTGCGACCTTGTGGATAAATTTGGCAGTCTGCCGCTGGCATCTATCCTGGAGCCGGCTATCCAACTTGCAGAGGGTGGTTTCCCCGTATCACCGCTTACCTCATATTACTGGAACCTATCCGTTGAAAACCTGCCGAAAAATGCTCACCTGGGAGGACAATTTACGATTGATGGGCACGCCCCATTTCCGGGAGATGTATTTCGCAATCCGGGGTTGGCACACACGATGAAGGTAATTGCAGAAAAAGGCAAAGCCGGTTTTTATCAGGGGGATATGGCAGAAGCGGTCATCTCAACCTTGAAATAGAATGGGTGGGTGTATGGATTTGGATGACCTCGCCTCCCATCAGAGCAGCTGGGAAATACCCATATCGATCGATTACCGGAACCTGCGGGTATGGGAGTGCCCGCCTAATGGGCAGGGGCTGGCGGCACTGCTGGCTTTGAACCTGGTGGAAGGTTTCAACCTGGCGGATGTGCCGGCTGATTCGGTCCAGAGGCTCCATATCCTCATCGAGGCGATGAAACTGGCTTTTGCAGATGTGCGTACCCATGTGACGGATGCCAATTATTATCACATTCCGCTTGATCAACTCCTAAGCAAATCCTACGCGGAACATAGGCGCAAGCTGATTTCCCCGGATAGTGCCAACCTTTCCTTCCAGACCGGGATTCCCGCATCAAAAAGCGATACGGTCTATTTATCGGTGGTGGACCGGGAGGGTAATGCCTGTTCATTTATCAACAGTCTCTACAAGGATTTTGGTTCTGGAATTGCGCCTGATGGTTTTGGATTTGCACTGCAAAACCGCGGCTGCAATTTTTCGCTTGATCCCAACCATCCCAATGTGATTGCCCCCGGAAAGCGTCCGTACCATACCATCATACCCGCCATGGCAACAAACGGGCCGGAGAATGACCTTTATGCATCCTTCGGGGTTATGGGAGGCTTCATGCAGCCACAAGGTCACATGCAGGTGCTTGTTGCAATGGCTGATGACAACCTGGATCCTCAATCTGCGTTGGACAGGCCGCGTTTTTGCGTGGATGGGGAAGACTTGAGCGGCTGGGTAGCCCTGGAAGAAGGCATTCCGGTGGATGTTATGGCCGGGTTGAGTGATCTTGGACACATCATCCGGCCGGTTTCTGGCACGAACCGGAGTTTATTCGGGCGCGGGCAAATTATTCGCCGAAATCCGGATACAGGCGTACTCTGGGCGGGAAGTGACCCGCGGGCTGATGGCTGTGCGATGAGTTTACAATAGAAAGATAATTGTTATGGCAGTACCTGAACACCTGAAAGCAATCCTGGACACGCTTCCCGAAAAACCCGGCTGTTACCTGATGAAGAATGAATCAGGTCAGGTGATCTATGTCGGCAAAGCTATCCATCTGAAAAATCGGGTTCGCACCTATTTTCACTCAAATACCGGGCTGGATATCAAAACGCGCCAGCTTGTCCAAAAAATTGCGGATATTGAATGGATTGTGCTGGGATCAGAGCTGGAAGCCCTGATCCTGGAGATGAATCTGATCAAGAAACACCGCCCGCATTACAATATCCGCTTAAAAGATGATAAGCGTTATCCATACATTAAAGTTCATACTGCACTGCCCTTTCCGAAAGTTACCGTAACCCGCCGCATGGAAAATGATGGGTCGCGTTATTTTGGGCCTTACACCAGCACATGGGCTGTCCACCAGACCCTGGATGTGCTGAGGAGGATCTTCCCCTACCTGACCTGTGACCGGGTGATTACCGGAAAAGATCCGCGTCCCTGTTTGTATTACGATATCCAGCTCTGCAGCGGTCCCTGCATCGGGGCGATAAGCCAGCAAGAATACCGGCATTTAATAGACGATTTATGTAATTTTTTGGAGGGAAAAACAGATCCAATTGTAACCAGGATGCAGAAGGAAATGGAGCAGGCCGCCGAAGACCTGCGTTTCGAGCGGGCAGCATCCTTGCGTGATCAGATGCAGGCAATTGAAAAAGTGGTTGAGAAACAAAAGGTGGTTTCTTCTGAAGAAATGGATTCGGATGTCCTGGCGATGGCCCGCGCTGATGGGGAAGCCTGCGTTCAGATATTCTTCATTCGCTCCGGCAAGTTGATTGGCAGGGAATATTTCATCCTGGAGGGAACAGAGGACGAGCAGGATGGCGAGATTATTGCCCAATTTATTAAGCAGTTTTACTCTGAATCAGCTCAGATCCCGTGCAGGGTACTTCTGCCTCAGGAAATTGAAGAAGCGGCTATTATCAAATCCTGGCTCCGAACCCGGCAGGGGTGTACAAAAACCGACCTGGTAGTACCACGCTCCGGTACGCAGCAAGAATTAATCCAGATGGCCACTGAAAACGCCGTGGACACACTTCGTTCTCTCCGATCCCAGTGGGAGGCGGATAAGAACAGGCAGAGTGAATCCCTGGCAGATATTCAATTGGCATTAAACCTTGCGGAGCCCCCGGGTCGAATGGAGTGCTATGATATCTCCAATACGCAAGGTACTGCGGCGGTTGGCAGTATGGTGGTTTTTGAACAGGGGACACCAAGAAAAACCTTCTACCGGCGTTTTAATATTAAAAATGTCGTAGGCCCGGATGATTTCGCCAGCATGGAAGAAGTGCTCAACCGGCGCTTTAATCGCTGGAAAAGCTCCCAGGAAGAGCTGCACACTGTCGGGAAAAAAACTGATCTGGCATTCTCACTTCTTCCCGACCTGTTAATTGTGGATGGGGGTAAAGGGCAGTTAAGCCGGGCAGTGGCGGTGCTGCAGAAATACGGCTTGGAGGACAAAATCGTGCTAGCCGGGCTTGCAAAACAGCAGGAGGAAATTTTCATGCCGGGCAGGGAAACCCCAATCCTGCTGCCAAGACACTCGCAGGGATTGTACCTGCTGCAAAGGATCCGCGATGAAGCGCACCGTTTTGCGATCACGGCTCACCGCACGAAGCGGACACGCCTTGGCCTGGCCAGCCGGCTGGATAATATTCCCGGGATTGGTCCAGCCCGGCGGAAAGCGCTGATTGTGCACTTCGGCTCTGTGGAGGGTATCCTGAATGCACAACCACAAGAAATCGCCGAACTCCCGGGAATTAACCTGGAACTCGCCGAACAAATTCTTAACCACCTGGAGGAATGAAACTGTCCGTAATCTGGTTTGTGGGTGGTGACAATGATCTGCGGCAGGAATTCAGCCGGATTTTAGCCGATCTGGGTTATCAATACCATTTTTGCGCAGATTACCAGGTATTTCAGAGGAAATTACTCTCCGGAGAATGCCCGGATGCCCTGATCCTGTATTCACCGGTAAACACCCAGCAGGTCCTGAAAAACCTGGAATATATCCGCCAGCGTAAAATATGGCATTTTTTACCGGTTCTGGTTTTATTGCCAGAGGTTTCACCAGAATCCATGGATCGAATCTGGGAGGGTGGTGCCGACGGATGCCTGACCCTCCCGCAATCGAAGGATGAAATGGACCAGGCGCTGCGCAAGGCATTCCAACGCCGAAAAATATTCTCCTGAAATGGAGAAAAAATATCCTAAATGGTGTAAAATAAACAGACAGCATGTTTAATGGTAGATCAATTTTAAAGGTAATTATGGATACATCATTATGGGTAGTATTTCTAACAGGTTTAACTGCTGGCGGGCTGAGCTGCATGGCAGTCCAGGGCGGGCTGGTTACCGCTTCGTTGGCCAGCCAGTTGGAATCGGACTTAAGCAAACCGGCACAAAAAAGAAAAGGCAGCAAGAATAATAATCTGCGTATTGCTCTCTCCATTAACCTGTTTTTATTTTCCAAGATCGTTGCCTATACTCTTTACGGAGCTGCATTAGGAGCGCTTGGCAGTGTATTTTCACTTACCCCGGTCATGCGCGGCTATCTTCAGATATTCATTGCCATTTTTATGATCGGTAATGCTTTACGACTGTTAAATGTTCACCCCATCTTCCGCTATTTCAATATTGAACCACCTGCCTCGCTGCGCAGGTGGATAAGGCAAAAATCAAAAAACCAGGATGCGTGGTTTTCTCCGGTATTCCTGGGAGCGCTCACCATCCTCATTCCCTGCGGAATTACCCAGGCCATGCTAGCCCTTGCCATTGCTACCGGCGATCCCCTTCAGGGAGCAATGATTATGTTTGCGTTCACGCTTGGAGCCAGTCCCGTGTTTTTCGCCCTCACATACCTTGCCACCCGCCTTGGTACGTTTGATGGAAAAATATTTCTTACGCTTTGTAGCCCTGGTATTATTCATCTTTGCATTTATCTCCCTGGATTCGGGTCTGAACCTGATTGGTTTTCCGTACACAATAAGCCGTGCAAGCAATATGAATAAGGGTGACAGCAGCCTGGCAATTTCCAATCCCGATGAACCTGAACAATATGGTGTAGGCACTTCGCCAATAAAAGAGGGTGATGTGGTTATCCAGGTAAAAACTGCAGGCTACTTCCCTTATGAAAGCGTCGCCCCGGCAGGCCAGCCAATCCGGTTGAGGCTGGTTACAAATGACACCTACTCGTGTGCCAGGGCTTTTACCATCCCTTCTTTAGACATCCAGGTTCTCCTGGATGCGAGCGGCGAAAAAATCGTTGAACTTCCTCCACAGGAATCCGGTACTGTCCTGAACTATACCTGTTCGATGGGGATGTACTCCGGAGTAATAAAATTTCTGTAGAAACACCATCGATCCCCAGGAATAATTCCATATAGGAAAAACATATCATGATTAATCACCGTACTTACCGGATTCCCGATATGCACTGCAGTGCCTGTGTTATGCGGCTGGAAACACTGGAAGATTTAGCGGGTGTTCAAAGTGCCGTGGCAAGTTATCATAAACAAACCCTGCAAATAGAATACGATGACCAGATTATTGGTGAGCCTCAGCTGCTTCAAGCCATTCAAAAATTGGGATATTCAGTGGATGGAATTTGACGAAGCCTTATAAAATATTCCACGCAAATCAACTTGCCGGAAAAAATTCTTGATGGTATAATCATGCTTCGCAGTCATCGATTGTACATTGCCATGTTTTTGAAAAGGAAGAGTATATAATGAATAATTTGCTATCGGCCGTTGAAGCCCCACCCAATCCGAATATTCCCGACTTACGGTCCGGTGATGTTGTTAGCGTGCATGTGAAAATTACCGAAGGAACCAGAGAGCGCATCCAGGAATTCAAAGGGACTGTACTTTATACACGTGACAGGGGCAACAATGCTACATTCACCGTTCGCCGGATTGCCAGCGGCGGAATTGGCGTTGAGAGAACCTTCCTGACCCATTCACCCAAGATTGATAAGGTCGTTGTTGAGCGGCACAGCAAAGTGCGCAGGTCAAGGCTTTATTTCCTTCGCGAGAGAACAGGCAAGAAAGCCCGCCTCAAGCAACAATTTTCTTAATCGATCCATTACTTGGAATACCTCCAGGGTACAACCGGCGCCGGGTTGTACCCTTTTATCTAAATAGAACAATATGAACGCACCTATCATTGGCATAACCATCCAAAAATCGATCATAGAGAATAACATCACCAATCACTGGGTGCGGGATTCCTATATCGAATCCGTTTCACGGGCGGGCGGTATTCCGATTCTAATCCCCCTGGGAATCTCAAGCCGGGACCTGGATCTATTGATGCAGCGCCTGGATGGCTTGCTGCTTTCAGGCGGCGGAGATATTGACCCTCAAAGGTACCGTTCACCGAAACACCCCAGCCTGTTTGGGATTGATGCCGAGCGGGACAAGCAGGAAATCCAGCTGGTTCGCTTCGCAGCTAAAGCAAGAATTCCTTTCCTGGCAATTTGCCGGGGGATCCAGGTGCTCAATGTTGCCCTGGGAGGATCTTTGTTTATCGACCTGGATAGTTTTTATTCCAATTCGATCAAACATCGCTATGATTCGATGACGGAACGGGAATTTTTAGCTCACCGAATTGATCTTGTTCAAAACAGCAGGCTGCAGCAAATTCTCGGGACGAGCCCTTTCTGGGTAAACAGCCTTCACCACCAGGGGATAAAATTTATCGGGAAAGGGTTGACTGCCAACGCAGTTGCACCTGACCAGCTGGTGGAAGGGGTGGAGCTTGAAGACCATCCTTTTGGAATCGGGGTGCAGTGGCATCCGGAAAGTCTTCCAGAGGCTC
Source organism: uncultured Chloroflexia bacterium (assembly GCA_963841845.1). Taxonomy (GTDB): domain Bacteria; phylum Chloroflexota; class Anaerolineae; order Anaerolineales; family Anaerolineaceae; genus CAVVGZ01. The sequence continues at coordinate 15,216 of CAWJEG010000006.1, forward strand.
CCCAAACCATCCAACTGTTTGATGCATTTATCCAGGCAGCAAGACAAAACCTCACCCAGGCGTGATCGGGGATAGACCTATGGAATCGAAGCTTGTTGGAGTATTTGACTCCGGGGTTGGCGGGCTTACCATCCTGCGGGCAATGCATGCATTAATACCGAACCAACCCCTGGTCTATTTTGCGGACCAGGCGCATGTCCCTTATGGTTCGAGATCCATGGATGAGGTTCGAAAATTTTCCGAAAATATCAGCAGATTCCTGATTGGACAGGGCGCCGGGGTGATTGTCGTGGCATGCAATACCGCTTCAGCAGCAGCCTTGCATTATTTGCGGGAGAAATTTCCAGATACTGCCTTTGTGGGGATGGAGCCGGCTGTTAAACCGGCGGCTGAGAAAACCCAATCCGGGGTGGTGGGTGTCCTGGCAACCCCGGCAACCTTCCAGGGTGAATTATTTGCATCGGTAATGGAACGCTTTTCCGCAGGGGTGACGGTGCTCAAGGATACCTGCCCGGGGCTTGTTTCCCAGATTGAGAACGGTGAGCTGGATACACCCGAAACCAGGGCAATCCTTGAGCAGGCGCTCCAGCCAATGATTGCGCAGGGGGTGGATTCGATTGTCCTGGGCTGTACCCATTACCCGTTCGTGCTGCCGCTGATCCAGGAGATAGCGGGCGAAAATGTGCAGGTCATCGACCCGTCCATGGCGGTGGCCCGCCAGGTGAAGCGTGTCCTGGAAGCCAGGGGACTGCTGGCCGAGGGGAAAAAGAGGGGCAGGATCAAGTTCATTACCAGCGGGCCCGCCAGGATTTTTAAGAGTTCACTATTGAAATTGCTAGGTTGGAATAAAAGAGTAGAACATGTTGCATGGGAAGGTGATTATATCTCCCTCCAGACACGCTATTAATGGATTTACCTGATTGTCAGGGATGATAATTTCTTTAAACGGCGTTTGGGATTGCAGGTCCATTTCGTTAAAAAAGCCGTCCAAAAACAAGACGGCAAGCAGCATTTATGGTTCGATTTCCAGAAGAAAACCGAAAATTAGCTATCCTCTTTGAACGGGTCATACCCAGGGTTTGAGCCTGCCCAGATGCAGGCAGCCTCATCCATGGAATTACAGCTCAGCATGTGGGCGCAGCGGTGTGCCCCTAAACGGGGAGCCTGGTCCGCCAAAAAATCCGATGATGGAAGGATTGTTTCCGCTTCAAGAGCCACATCGCAGCCCACGTGTTCACAGTGGCGAATTTTTACCACCTGCCATTTTTTTGTAGCCATAAACGATCTCCTCGATGCAATATCATGCAATTTTATTTCTTTTGTAAAATCCATGTTGACCCGGCGATGTTATTCATCTGTTGAAAATTGCTGAAATTCATGCCCTTATGATACCGTAATTTTCAAGGAATCGGGAGCACTTATTTCTTTTCCAGCCGGTAAATGGAACCTTTATGATCCAGAAGGTAAATTTCACCGGCCTCATCCTCACCAAAACTGCTGATATTAAACGGCGTTTTCCCCAATAAGCTTTGTATCAAAGCTGCCATTTTCCTGCAGGAGCGAGCCCCAGAGATTTCCGCTGCAATAATCCCCGAAAATGTAGATCCCCTGCCACTCAGGAAGCTGCAGGCCGCGGTAGACGTAACCGCCGGTGACGGAACAGCCTGAACTGTGGTCATATTCAAACAGCGGCGCGACCAGCTCCATATTTTGTGGAATTTCCCCGGAGTAAGGATGGGTACCCTCCATTAAATTCCAGCCAAAATTTCCGCCGCCGGGATCACCAGCCGGGAAGGTAGTCGATTTCTTCCCACTTGTTTTGTCCCACGTCACCCATATACAGGTCACCGGTCAGCCTGTCGAACGAGAAGCGCCAGGGATTCCGTAAACCGTATAACCAGATTTCATCGAGACCATCCCTGCTGAGAAAGGGATTCCCCTGCGGAATGGCATAGGGATCACCCCGGTCAATATCAATACGCAGGAGCTTGCCCAGGTAGCTGTCCAGGTTCTGGGCATTTTGCTGGGGATCTCCGGCGCTGCCGCCATCCCCCAGGCCGATGTAAAGAAATCCATCCGGACCGAAAGCCAGGTGCTCCGCCGTTATGGTTGGCATAAGGCTGGGCTACCTGGAGGATGACCTTTTCACTGGATGGATCTGCGCTTTGCGTATCCTGCAGGACGGAAAAACGCGAGATGGATGGTATCCCCGTTGATATCGGTGTAATTAACAAAAAGATTTGGATTTTGAGGATAATCCGGGTGGAAGGCCAACCCCAGCAAGCCCTGCTCACTGCCGCTTGTGGATACTTTTTGCCGGATATCCAGGAAAACGGTCTTCCCTGCGGCGTCCCTATCCATCTGCCAGATGAGCCCGCCCTGCTCGACAATATAGACCCGGCCGGATCCATCGCCGGCACCGGTTAGAAAAACAGGTTTGTTAAAACCGGAAGCAAACTGCTTCCATTCATACTGCTCCATATCCGGGATGCTGGTAACGTTCACACTGGCTGCGGCGGATTCGGGGGTATCTGCGGGAACCAGGGTGAGCTCCCGGGTTTGTGCGCCGGCATTGTCCGGCGATGGCGGTGATTGGTGGGAATTACGGTTTGACCCTGGTGAATGGATGATTCTACAGGGGGGGATGTTTGGGTTGGTGAAAGCGGGGATAGGCCGGGTGTGCAGGCACTGATACAACACGGTCAGGCAGACAACAATGAGGAGAGCTGGGAATAAACCTCAAAAGGTTCTTATATTGCATTCTATATCGATACATATCAAAACACCTACCAGTAATGGTTCCAATTTTGCAGCTCATTAATAAATAGCTAGGATTCCTTTTTTTCCTCCGGCTCTTGATCGATTACTTCCTTCCATTCACCGGGTATGACGACGCGTGCATATCGTCCTTAAGCTCCTCGACTACATTGTGTGGACATAACTCGAGAAAGAGATAAAAACCCAAACCTACAATTCCGGCATCATCCAGGGGATTAAGCGGCAGGAAATCAACCGGGGAGACCAGGTATAAAACCGTGGCAATCGGGATCAATTTCACAAATGGGCTGACCCGCCGGTCTCCCATTAATTTAACAATTAATTTCAGCTTGATAACAAGTTCATTCAGAAAACCATTGGAAGGCTCAATTTCTTTGCCAGGCATTTTTTTCCTCCATTTGTATCTATTTATCTTACCATATGACAATTTGGTTATTATTAATTTTTTATTAATTCGAAAATTTGCTGGAATAAATGATGGAAATGTATTTTGAATGACGTAGGGGTGAATACAATCCCTGGAACGACTGGATTTCAGAGAATATTCATTTCAGCAGGCGCTGATAGAATACAGAAATCTGGGCACGCACCAGGTTTACTTCTGCACGCTGGCGGATGATTTGTTGATTTAGATTGGCGGCTTCCTGGCGCAGTTCGGGTTGGCTCAAAGCGATTAAGAGTGCTTCTGCAAGCGCCTGAGGGTTTCCAGGTTCGACCAGGAATCCGTTTTTCCCGGGAACGATCCATTCCCGCAGGGATTCAATATCCCCGACAATGGGGAAACATCCGCAGGCCATCGCCTCCAACAACGAATTTGGTGTTCCGTCATGGACACTGATGGATACGCTGACCAATGATTTTTTGAATAAGTTCCATAGCTGGGGCTGCGGTAAATAGGGAAGCAAATGGACATTTTTCTCCAAATGGTAGCGGTTTACCCAGTTCAGAGCTTCTTCCTGCTGCTGCATGGCCGGGCATATGAAATGGACTCCGGGATTTCTCTCCAGCACAAGGGAAACAGCCTGAAAAAATACGTCATTGCGGACACTCCCCGGACGAAAACCGCGCGGATTGATGACAAGCGGGCTGTCACCCGGAATGTCAAGATCAACCTGGTTCGGGAGCTCATTCCCGGGGCGATGAATTTCTGCTAAGTCAATTCCTCCGTTTCCCGGCACGACCAGGGTTGGACGGCTGCTGTCGAATCCCCATTGTTTTGCCAGCCGCAGGTCTCTGATTGGCATCCGCTGCCAGTCCGTCAGCCCTGCGCAGTGTCCGTTCGGTCCAATTTTGCATCCATTTTGAACCCGTTGCATGCAGGGTCAGATCATTTCCCCAGATGGAAACGGCGAGCGGTATTGCAGGCGGTGTATAGGATGCCAGCATTCCTTCAAAGGGTATCCGTAGGGCATGGACAAGGTCAGGCTGGATTCCCTGGATAATTTCTGTGAAATGTTGTCTATAAAAAGGGAGCGTAATGGGCCAAGCCAATAGCGGAATTTCAAGAAATATCGATCTTGATCCAGCCACTGCTTTTTTCAAGCCGCTGGATTTATGCCTGCCCCCGGCTTGTTCAACCTGGCTGCCGCTTAAACCGGCAAAAGCGACCGGGATGATGTGCTGTGCGATAACCCCCTCCACAGGGACACATGGGAAAGTGGAGACGAGGATTACCTGGTGCTGCAGCTTGAGGAGTCCTTTTAACCACTGGCGGGTTATCGGCGAGCGCCCATCTGCTACCAGCAGAATTCTCATCGATCAATCCTCAATGTCGAAAGGATGGCTTCCGAAAATGAGCGCACCATCTCCTCGAGGTTCACCTCGTGGAGGACAATCTCAAAGGATTTCAGACCCATGCGTCTCAATTTGGGAGGATCGAGCAAGGCAGCTTCGATGGTTGTCTGCAATGAATCGAGTTCACCAGGGTTAACCACCCAACCATTCTCTGGCCGTACCAGGTCACTCTGGGTTCCATCTGCCTCCCCAACGATAACAGGCAGGGCATGAGCCATGGCCTGTTGAACAGCCAGGCCTCCGGTGCCGGGTAAAACAAACAAATCGGCCTGGTTGAGCAGTTGATCAAGCGGCTCTCCTTGAAGATTTCCGGTAAAAACAGCCTGGGGATAAACCTGCTCACCCAGACCCTCCAGCCTGCTGCGGTCCGGTCCATCCCCCACAATCCATAAATCCGGTTTTATTGGTTCCGGTAAATTTGCACAGGCCCGGAGCAGCAAATCCACCCGTTTACGTTCCTGCAAACGCCCCACAAATAGGATGGCAGCCCTATCCTGGTTGAAGCGCGGCGGTCTATGCGGAGGATTTTGGGCAGGTTTGCGGGTGGCTGCATTGCGGGCAATAAAGATTTTTTGGACAGGAACCCCCAATTGTTGATATTCGGCTGAACCCTGCTGCGAGTAGGTGATCATGGCATCCAATTTGCCAACCAAATCCCGGCGTTTTTTACCCATCCATTTAGAGAAGTATCCGTGTGACGGAGGAGCGCCCAATCCCCAGCCAATTACGGGACGGTTTCTGGCCTTCATCCATTGAATTGCGCGGGGTGTCTGGGGGTAGCGCGGGTTGGCTTCAATAATTAAAACATCCGGCTGCCAGAATTCAAGCCACCCGATAAAATTTTTCTGCCAGCAAGTATACAGGGATCCCCTGAGAAAATGGAAATTTTTTGCCGGGTACAATGATGCAATTTGAGGCGGATCTCCCGTCACAATATTTTCATCCAGCCTGGCGCTGCCGGCGAAAACACCAAGCCCTTTTTCACACTCTCCCGCCAGTAAATCAACAAAAGGTACCCGGTAAGCAGGAAGGACCCGCTGCTGGATACCCAGCCGAATTGGAATCATTGTCATGACATTACCCTTAGGGTTGATCCGTGAATCGTCTTTTCAACCTCAATGCGGGCCGGGAATGAGTCTTTCATTTCTTCAAGATGAGAAATTACCAGGACCTTGGCAAAGTCAGTGCGCACAATATTGATCGATTCAATCAGGCGCTGAAGACCTTCTGCATCCTGGCTGCCAAAACCTTCATCAATCACCAGGGTTTGCAGACGCGCTCCGGCACGTTTTGCCAGAACCCGGGACAGTGCCAGGCGGATGGCAAAATTTACCCGGAATGATTCCCCGCCGGAGAATAAATCGTACTCCCTGATACCGGCAGCATCGCTGATCAGGATATCCAGGGTTTCTTTTTTGTCATCGCGTTTGTGGTCCTTGTAATCCTTCTGGGTGGCGAAGCGTAATCCCATCCTCCCGGAGGACAGCCTGGAAAGGATTTCGTTTGCCTGGATTTCAATTTCGGGTAAAGCCTGCTCTATCAGTAAGGCGGGAACCCCATCTTTTCCGAAGGCGCGCTCCAACGACTTGATTTGACCGATAGTCCGGAACACCATATCACGCTCGATCTGCATGGATAGCCTTGCGCTTGCGTTGGTTTTCCAATACTTTTACGCGCTGGACGGCTCCCCCGAGGTCCGTTCTAAGGCGATTTTCTTTTTCCTGAAGGTCCAGAAGCTCGTGCTCTTCCAGCTGAATATCCGGCAAATCCTTTTGATCGATATCCAACTTTTCAATTGCGAAGCGGTACTCTCGCAGCGCCTGATCATAGGATTGCGCTTCGGCAAGAACCTGCTCACGCAGGCTTTCGATCTCCCTCATCAGCGGCGCCAGTGCGGCTCGCGCATTTTCCAACTCGTTATACTTTTCCTGGCTGATATGGGCTTGCTGCTCTGCTCTGCGGGCGTTGTCATGTGCGGATGAATCGTAACCGAGCTTGATCAACGAATCTTCAATTTCTGCCAATTGACGGCGCGCCTCAAGGGCGAAATTTTCTTTCTCCAGAAGATCCTTAATTTCCTTTAGCCGAACCTGGTCCGTTGTTTTCCAATGATGGATTTGAAAATCCAGATTCTTTTTCTGATCATTTAATTGATCCAGCAGACGCTGTTTTTGCTGCGTGATAACATCCAACTGGTCAATGGCTTTTATGCTAGTTCCCGCTTCTTTGATATTTTCATCAGCCTGGTTGACAGCATCCAGATTCTTGCGGAATTGGTCACCTTTTTCCTTACCATCTCTTTGCAGAGACTCCAGTAAGGATTGGCGGTCGTCTGCATTAAGCTCCTGACCGCATAAAGGGCACTCTGCGCTGTCCACCGCCTGCAAATGATCGATGCGCTCCTTGACCTCGCCCATTTCCGATTTCAGGCGTGTGTTTTCGGCAATTAGTTTGGCACGATCATCTTGATGGCTGCGAATCTGCTCTTCAAGCAAACTTTTACGGGCGATTTCATTTTTTGCTGCCGAAATATCGATATCCAGGCCATCCATTTTTGCCTGGATTTCGGGTAGATTTTTTTCCAATTCCGAAACCAGTTTTTCACGATCCCGGAGGTTTTGTAGTTCCTGATCCAGGCGGGATTGTTCTTTTTCTATGGTGATTTTCAACGCTGATTGAAGAGGCTGATACTTCCTGGAGCTCTCGGCCAGTTTCTCCCATTTTTCAAGTTCGTTCCGTGAGGAAAGCCATTTGAGATAGGCATCTTCTATTTGGGGGGCTGATGCGATTTTTTGTTCATAATCCAGGCGTTCTGTTTCCCTCGATTTGAGCCGTTCCTGTGTTCTCTGGAGGCTTTCCTGGCTTTGTTTGACCCGATCTCCCAGCATTTTTGTCATACGCTGCTGTTCTGATACCATCTGATGTCTTTTGCGAATGTTTTCAACCAGCTTTTCCTTGCTTTTTCGCAAGGCATTTGCCTGGGAGAGGGATTCTTCAAGTTGTGCGAGCCTTTGAACCCTTTCACCTTCTTCGCTGAGTTCGGTATCAATATCGTCGAGGGTGCGGTTAATAGCTGCTGAGTTCAAGCTCTTTCATTCGCCTTTTTTCAACGGCGAATTCCCGGTAGTTTTCCCAAATTTCCAAGCCAAGAATGTTGCTTAAAATCTTTTTACGGTCCCCCGGTTTTTGCTGTGCGAACAGGTCTGCTTTTCCTTGCAGGAAAAAGGAGGCATTGATGAAAGTATCGTAGTCCATGCGCAGGGTCTTATTGATGCTGGCTTCTGTTTCCCGCAGGGTACTTTCCGTAATCGTTTTCCAATTCTGATCAAAGATTTGAAATTCCAGCCTCAATGGTTTTTCGCGGGATTTGCTGCGGGAGATGCGGTAGCGGTTTCCCTCATATTCAAACTCCAGGGTCACCTCTGCGGTTGCGGCATGGCTGTTGATCAGGAGGCTATCATCCCGGTGGCGTGCCCTGCCAAAAAGAACCCAGGTAATTGCATCCAACAAGGAAGATTTACCGGCACCATTCGATCCTGAAATGCAGGCTACATCAAATTCAGAAAAATCAAGTTCAACTGGCTGTAAGTAGGAAAGGAATCCAGAGATGGTTAGTTTTATCGGGATCATATAAATTATTCAATTACGGAATTCGAATTTATGATGTTTTGTGGGTGGCTTTCCAGTGAAATTAATACCTTGTCCACGCGCATTCCGTCCATATCTACCACTTCGAAGCGGTAGTTCTGCCATTCAAAGCTCTTTCCGGGTGATGGGATTTCTCCGAACTGGCTCATCATTAAACCGCCCAGTGTTAGATAGCCGATTTCCTCTTCATCAGGAAAGAAATCAATAGAGAAGAAATCCTTCAGTTGATCGATTGGATATAAACCATCCACAAGGTAAGAACCATCATCCCGCCGGGTGATATGTTCCTGGGATTGTGCGCCATCATGCGGTACAACCCCGACGATGGCGTCGAGGATATCGATGAGGGTCACCATTCCGAGGATGCCGCTATGTTCGTCGATAACAATCAGGATCCCGGTATCCTCCTTTTTTATTGCTTCCAGGGCGCGTATTGCGGGCAAATTTTGCGGGACGATTAAAGGAGGTTTAATCATTTTTGTTAATTGAACCGGTTGGCCTGAGAGAAGCTGTACCAGAAATTCATTGGTTATTAAGATACCCTGAAGGTTATCCAGGCTGCCCTGGGCAACCGGAAGCTGTTCATGGCTTGAATTAAGTATCTGCGATGTGATTTCCTCCAGGCTGTCTTCCGAGTTGATCCACTCAATTTCAGTGTGGGGGGTCATAACCTCTTCAACTACCCGATCCCCAAAGCGAAAAACTGCTTCTACGAGTTCCCTTTCGGTTGTATAAAACAAGCCGTGTTTGGTACCCTGGGCCAGCAGGATACGGATATCTTCTTCTGTGGCTCCCGGATCCTTGGTCTGTTTCACACCCATGATGCGCAGGACGACTTCGGTTGAAACACTGAGCAGGTTGATGATTGGGGCGGTGATACGCGCCAGGGTGTGCATGGGTCTGGCCATTACAATTGCGATGGATTCCGGGTTATTCAATCCAAGGCGTTTGGGGATTAATTCGCCAAAAACCAGGGATAAATATGTTATGGCTATGACTACCAAAACCAACGCCAGTTCGTCGCTATAAGGGGATAATAGGGGAATTTTTGCGAGTTCAGCTGCCAGATACCCGGATAATACGGCGCCTCCAAAGGCACCGGAAAGGATTCCCACCAGGGTTATCCCAATCTGTACAGTGGACAGGAAACGGGTGGGATTTTTTGCCATTTCCAGGGCTGTTTTTGCGTTTGGATTTCCTTCATCAGCCTTATTTTGCAGCTGGTGTTTACGGGCGGAAACCACCGCTATCTCTGCCATAGCAAAGACCCCGTTTGCCAGGATCAATAAAATGATTACAAATACTTGGGCAAGGATGATGGGCATATTAACTAATAGGATACTTGTTTGGTTAGTATAATGGTCTCCGGAATCCTAAAATTCAATCCGATCTGGTTCCGACATTTGTTGGATGAAATCCTTCGCCAGGATTTGGAGTTCCCTCAGCTCCTCTGTGGGCGTATTAATCGATTTCCAATAAATTTCCAGTAAATCTTCATGGGTTAGTGAACTGATTGTCTGGTCGGATGGCAGACGCAGCCTGGACTCGATTTGTGGTCTGCGGATGAAGTGGAACTCGAAGGCCGAGTTGAGGTAAACCCTGATTTCGGGCTCGTTGAGCAGGGATTCCCAATCGTGCGGATATTCAATCGTTAACCGGACAATCGAATCCTCCATCCGGGACTGGTCTGGCAATGCTTCCATCACCTGCTTTAAAACATTATCTGGGGAAGTGATCTTGACATACCGGTCGATGAAGTCTCTGCCTTCTAACTTATGCCAGGTTACATTGGTAGAGCCACGATTTACCTCTGCAATCACGAAAAATTTATCATCCCTGGCTTCTCCAAAATCCACCCGTTCGATAGAACCCGGGTAAATGACCGGCGGATGAGCATTTTCATTTAAGTTTTGTGCCTTATGAATATGCCCCAGGGCTACATAATCAATCCTGGGGTTGCGGACAAGCCTGCCAGGCAGGGTAACATCTGCGCCCAGCATGACGCTTCTCTCTGAGCCATATTTTGCGCCTTCGATTGAGGTGTGGGCTGTCAGTACTACCGGCAGCTCCGGATTAATCTGGTCTAACCAGTTATTGACCAACGTTTCCAGCCTGGATTCAATTTCCTGGTAGGCCAATTCTGTCTGCGAGGAAGATAGTCCGAGACTGTTGATTAATCCTGAGCGGGACACCCAGGGAATTGCCATCACCTGTACTGGAAGGTTTTCCAGATCGGCAGGTTTGAGTAATGCTGGCTGGCTGATGGTCCAGATATGCGGTACCTGCAGCGTATCAAATTCCTGCAAAGCATTCGCCCTGCCTAGAGCTGGAGATAGATCGTGGTTGCCTACCAGTAGAATGGTGGGGATACCGGCCAGTGATAATCGGATCATGCGTTTGCCCCATTCCCGTTGGAAGGTTGGGGCAGGGCTGCGGTCCTTATAGGCATCTCCGGCAAATATGACCAGGTCGACTTTTTCCTCTACGGCTGTATCGACAATCTTATCCAGAGATTTCAGGAAATCCAGTACCCGAACCGGCAACCCGGATTGAGGATCGCGCTTGCCCTGGTTGGCAATATCGATATGGGCATCGGCAAAATGGAGAATTTTTACCATCTTATTGGACCACTCCCAGTTCCTGGAGAAGGGCAACACTGGGTGCAAAATTGGGATGGTATTCGAGGGATTTATTCAAATCATCGATTGCTTTTTCGCGTTCACCAAGGGCAATAAATGCACGGGCACGCCAGTACCAGCTCTCTTCCAGGTACGGTTGGGGAACGTCCAGGGTTTTTGTTGCCAGATCGATGACATCCTGGTAGCGGCCGGCAAAGTAATACGCATAGTATGGTCCGGTTTGATACCAGACCATCCGCCAGGGTCGTTCACTTTCGGGCAAGGCAGCGTTGAGCAGGAAGAATTGATCATATGCGCTGGCTGCCCCATAATAATCCTGCAGCTGCACCAGGCTTGTGCCTTTATTGAACCAAGCAAATACATTGTCCACACCAGACAGGCTGACAATTTCCTCATCCGCCCGATTGAGTGCAATCTGATTGCTGAGGTTAGAATCTCCATAATCACCAAGGATTTCTAATAAGCGGGCTTCTTCATAGTAAGGATAAACAACAATGTACTGAAAATTAAATCCACGCCATTCACTTTCCAGCCTGGCATAATCTACCGGGTAAATTTCCGGATGATCAGGGGGTCCATAGAATGAGTCTTTGGTGAAAAATTTTTGCTGGCCATCATCATAGCCATCAATCACACCGAAATGACCCATCCAGCTGACTTTATTGGTTAAATCCACCATCCAGGCGCCTTTTTCAATCAAGACTGGAAATCCATTGGCGATTAACACTTTTAAAAGCTCTAAATCACCCCCGTAACGAACCATTGCACCAAGATCGGTCTGGTTCTGAATGTAATCAGCCATTTCATAAGGCATTACATTTTTGTCTTTCTCGAAAGGTTTCAGGACGCTGCCAATATCCAACCGGTCCCCTTGCCATCCCCAATAGGATAATGCCATTGCCAGGTTAGCCGGTGCACAATAATTAAATAACCCGTGCTGGCCGATGTATTTGACCCCATCCAGGTTGGCTGCGGGCGGGAGCGGAGTAGGTATTTCAGTGGAAATTACAGGTGCCGTTTCGAGGATTATTTCCGGGGTAGGGGTTAAGGTTGGGAGCGGTGTTTGGGTGTGCGTCGGCCTGGCTATAGGGGTGCTGGGAATAAACACTTCTTCTTCGGGTGGTTTTAGAGAATAGGATAATTTCACCACAAGCTGGTCAACATGCCAGAAAATGCGATCCCTGAAGATTGTTAGAAACAAAACTGCAACAACCCCTATTGCAAAAAGGGGGATTACCAGTAATATTTTATTCTTTTTCATAGCTTGATTATATCCTGATGGGATTTCTTAATTTCCACCGGCGTCCAAGATCTATCAAATAGCAGGACCGCAGGTGACAGCGTCCAATGATAGAAATGATGATCATATGGACCGGAAATTTTCGAATTAAGCAACTTCCGTGCTGGCAAACTTAATTGTCGAAACCTTCCTCATCATCATTGAGTTCGTCGTTTAATTCGAATTCTTCCGGATTCAGGCGTACCCACAATATCAGTACATTACCATCATCCGTATCCAGGGTGCGCGCTGCAAGGATTGGAACTTTATCTTCCAGTCCCAATTTGTCGCGGTAATGTAGAAATATGTTGTCATTCTTGTTCCAGGCCCGGTAGCATCTTTCAACCAGGGCAGGACCATTAAATGTCCTCAGACGAGTAGTAGCCATATTAAAATATTTCGGGCTCTCACTTAAACCCAACACCCAATCATTAAGTTCCACCTCAAAAGTTGGTGGTGGGCCCTCGATAATTGTAATTTTTTCGCTCTCCATATTATACTCCAATGGGGAAAATCATACCACAAAAAGAACATTCGAAATCAAGTGGGGAAAATCAATAATTGATTTACATTCCATTTTCGAATAGGAGGGCGGTATTTCCTAAAATATCGGAAGTGTTAGCATCGGCGATCAGTTTTCCGTGATTGATTAATATTGTCCTGCTGCAAAGTGATTCGACAAGGGCCAGATCATGCGATGCGACCAGCATTGTTTGAGGCAGGTCTTTTAGGAGTTGGATAATGCGCCGTCTCCCGGCAGGATCCAGTCCGGCGGTAGGTTCATCCAAAACCAGGATATCTGGCTGCATGGAGAGGACAGACGCTATGGCAATCCTTTTCTTTTCCCCCAGGCTCAGGTGATATGAAACCCGATCCTCAAATCCAGGCATATTTACCTGCTCCAGAGCTTGAACTACTTTCACTCGTATGGAAGATTCGGGAAATCCCTGGTATATTGGACCGTAAGCAATATCGTCGAATACCGTTGGTGAAAAAAGCTGGTCGTCAGGATTTTGAAAGATCATACCAACTCTGCTGCGAATCTGTTTGATCGTCCGATCGCTAATTTCAATCCCTGCAATTTGAATCATGCCTTTCCCCCTGAAGATGCCGTTAATATGAAGGAGCAAGGTGGATTTTCCGGCACCATTTGGCCCGACCAGGGCCACTTTTTCACCCCGGGAGATTTGAAGATCGATATTTTCAATTGCCTTGCGTCCATCGGGATAGACGAAGGTTAAATGCTCAATACGAATGATTTCGCCTGGTGATCGTTGAGTCATTACCAAAATAGCAGCCCAAAAACCAGCAGGGATGATATAACCAGCAAACCGGATCCGAAAATAATCCAATTTGATGTAGGGATGGGAGGATTTGGCCGGGGAGGCAATTCTCCATTAAACCCCCGAGCCAGCATGGCGTGATATATCCTGTTACTGCGTTCAAGTGAACGTAAAAACAAACTGCCCGCCATTCCACCAGTAACTCGTCCACGCCACCAGAATGTGCCACCTGATTTTAATTTTTTATCCGGGGGTTCACCACTGCGGGCTGAGCGCGCTTGCAGTCATTTTTTGGCTTTCATCTCGAAATACGAAAAGGTAGCGCCACATTAATCCCACTATCTCAACAAAAATACGTGGCAGATGAAATGCCCGCATTGCCATAAGGATATCCTGAATGGCACTGGTCGAGGTTAATAGGAATGCGGACTGGATTGAAATCCAGGATTTTAGAAAAATGGTAATAAAACGGGTTAATCCGGCCTGGCTGGCGGAAATTTGGAGAAATCCAAGGTCAAATATCCCAAGCTTGGGTCCCGGAATGGTAAAGACAAGGGTAAGGCTGCCAGGGCAAAGGGCAGGGCAACAAGGGATCGTTTAAATAAATTGGTAATTGGTATGTTGGCAAGGAATCGCTGCTGCCAGGACCAGGGATTGCAGGAGAATATAAACAGGCCAGGCGCCTGGTGGCGGTTAGTGCAGTTGTTATCATAAAGAAAAATACCAGCACGAGTTTGATTCGAGTATCAAGCATATCGGCTGGATTCAAAGCTGTCCTGGTGGTGTATCGTAAAAAGATTCTAACTTCTCCTATCCCTGGTTAACTTTGCGGCGGCGCCTTGATGCAACTCCAATCGAGACGATTAATACAATTGCGGCGCCGATGATCCCGGCAATAATTGACGCAAGGATTTCGCTCGATATTCCGGGAACTGCATAACCTGGGATCAGGTGGAAAACAGGTTCTTTTGCGCGGTTCTCAAGAAAAGCCCAACTCCTCGCGCAACCCATTCCAATCCATCCGGATGGGTGGATGCCGAGGGGAGAAAGCACAACCAGAAGAGGGAGACAAGAATCCCACCAATCCAGATCGCCTTACTATCTGACGCCTCAAGGGAGGGTTTCACAATCAAATCCCTTCGGGATGCATAAATGAAAGTAAGGGCACCGATGGTTATCAAACCTTCCCCGATACCGATAAGTGCATGGATACCACCCATGGCAGGTATCGCCAATCCTGCCGGGGAAGTTCCCGAAAGGGCAAGCTGAAGTCCACATGCAAGGGAAGCAATGAAAATCGATGACCAGGCAGCAGCAAATCCACCTGCATAGATTCCCCATTTGTTCCCCTGAGAGATTTTTTGGACAAGCATGTATAACTGTATGGGCAACAAAAACCCCGATAATTGCCATATTGAACAGATTAGCCCCAAGCACGACCAGCCCGCCATCCTGGAATAACAAGGCCTGGGTAGCGACTACACTGGTCATGACTACAACTGCGGCCCACGGTCCGAGAAGTATGGTGGCAAGCGCAGCTCCCAGGAGGTGGCCGGATGTTCCGCCTGCAACTGTAAAATTTAACATCTGGCCGGCAAAAATCGCAGCCGCCAAAACACCCATCAATGGCACCTGCCTCTCACCCAGTTCATGATTGACATGCTGAAGTGCCCTGCCAATTATCAGCAGGGCAGTCAGCCAAAATAAAAGTGATACAGGAATGGATAAAAAACCATCCGGAATATGCATTCCAAGGGGAAGGAGAAGCATGAAACCTCCAGAAGCCTTATTGAGATTGGTTGTTGTTGCAAATGATTGCAATAAAATTATAAGATAGAAAGTTGTGTTTGAAAAGACAATATCCTGGAAGTCAGGAGTTTTTCTTATGGATGAAAGAATCCATCCTGCTGCAATGAATCCATCAAACTAGGATAAAATCCTTTTTATGGAAAATACTCCGTTGAGCTTACGGCTTGATGAATTAAATCTTGCAGCCTGCCGGTATTTTAATACAATTGGATCCACAAATGATGAGGCGCTGCATTGGGCAAATGAAGGAGCCCCCGATTCTGCCCTGGTAATTGCCGATGAGCAAACTTCAGGCCGCGGCAGAATGCAGAGGACCTGGGTAACGCGGCCAGGAGTTGCACTGGCGTTCAGCCAGATTTTCATTCCCGGCGAGTCTGAAAAATCTTTCCTTCAGCTATATTCACCCCTGGCTGCTTTGGCTGTTGCCGATGCTCTGGAAACACTTTACCCGCTTAATCCCCTAATAAAATGGCCGAATGATGTCCTATTGATGGGTAAAAAAGTGTGTGGAATTCTCGTTGAGGCATCCTGGCTTGGAAATGCAATTCAGGCAATTGTCGTGGGAGTTGGAATTAATATTTTCCAGGGATCGGTCCCGCCTCAAGGGGAATTAATTTTCCCTGCGACCTGTGTTGAGGAAATTATCCGCCAACCAGTTGACCGTTTTGAAATCCTTCGGGTGGTTTTACAAAGAATGGCTTACTGGCGGGAGCATATTGCATCTGCCGGTTTTTTTCAGAAATGGCAGGAGAAGCTGGCGTTCGCAGGAGAAATGGTATCCATCCAAGGCCCGGGAAGTCATGTTCTGGTGGGACGGATTCTCGGAGTAGATCCAACCGGAAATCTTCGCCTCCGCCAGGCTGATGGAGATGAAATCCTGGTGTCAACCGGTGATGTTCAAACGCTGCGGATCGAATAAGAACAATTAAGAATATTAATGAATTGAATCATCAGTCCAACGCATTCTCCAAGATAGGAGAATTTGGAGGGCGTATGCCTGTTCCGTGCTGACCTGAGCCAGAATTCCAAAAAGCAATGGACGTCTGATTACGGGATTAGACAGGCAAATTTAATCGTGCTTATACTACAGGTTCGGTATCTGCCGGAATAGAATTGTTATAGATCGAAGCAATGCTTGAGGTTGGAATGCGAGCCAGGGCTGCCAGGCTGTCACCTTTAATCAGATCAATGATGTGGGTACCGCGGTGGCGCGCCCGGTGATATTGATATCATCTACCTTTAACCTTAATACAAGTCCATTTTTCGAAATTAATGTGATTTCATCCTGATCTTGAACAACACGGGCAGTAGCGATGTTACCAACCTTGCCAAGCCCTTTTTTATCTGTTGTCAGCACACCGCTGGTTGCCCTGCTTTTGACGGGATAATCCTCGAGAGGTGTACGTTTACCAAAACCATTTTCAGTCACGATTAACAGGCTGCCGCCTGGCTCTACAACTTCCATAGAGGTTACCTGGTCTCCTGAGCGCAATTTAATCCCGGAGACACCCATCGTATTCCGTCCCATCGTACGGATTTGCCTTTCAGGAAAGCGGACAGCATATCCTTTGACTGTTACCAGGATGACATCGTCATCGCCTGAGGTCATGCTGACCCAGCCGAGCTGGTCCCCTTTTTCTAAATTAATTGCAATTAAGCCAGCATTACGCACCGAGGCGAACTCGGAAATCTCAACCCGCTTTACCCGCCCTTTTACTGTAGCCATGGTGAGGTATTTTACATTGTCAAAATTCGGGACGACAACCCAGGCAGTAACCCTTTCATCGGCATCCATCGGTAAGAGGTTCACGACAGGAATGCCGCGGTCTGTGCGGTTTGCATCCGGAATCTGGTACACTTTTTCCGAATATACTTTCCCCTGGTTGGTGAAAAATAGGACGCTGTTCAGCGTTTGTGCCAGCAGCATCATGATGATCTCATCTTCATCTTTGACGTTCTGCCCGGAAACCCCGCGCCGTCCACGGTTCCTGGTGCGGTAAATTCCGGGTGCCACCCTTTTGATATATCCGCGCTCCGTGATCGTAATCAGGGTCGGTTCATCGGAGACAAGATCATCTTCTTCAAAGTTTTCTGTGGCATCTGCCATGATTCGGGTGCGGCGTTCATCACCAAATTTTTCATAAAGCTCCTGGAGATCTTCTTTAATCACATCGAGAATTTTCCTGGGATTGGCAAGCAGATCCTCGAGAAAGGCGATTTGCTCCAGCACTAGTTTATGTTCGTCTTCAATTTTCTGGCGTTCCAGTGCCGCAAGCCTGCGAAGCTGCATGTCAAGGATGGCCTGTGCCTGGATTTCGGACAGGTTAAACCGCTCAATGAGGCGAACCTTGGCTGTTTCGGCATCGGGTGATCTGCGGATAGTCTGGATTACTTCATCTAAATTTGACAGGGCAATTAATAATCCATCCAGGATATGGGCACGACGGCGCGCTTTATCCAGTTCAAACTCGGAGCGGCGGGTTATGACAATTTGGCGGTGGTCAATAAAGGTCTGCAGAGCTTTTTTTAACGGGAAAAGGCGTGGTTCATTATTCAATAGAGCCAGGGTTTGGACCCCAAAGGTTGACTGCAGGGCGGTATATTTATAAAGCTGGTTGAGCACTCGCTGGGGTTGGGCACTGCGTTTCAGTTCGATGTAAATACTGATTCCCCTGCGGTCGGATTCATCCCGGAGATCGCTGATATCCGGCAGCCGTCCAGCGCGTGCCAGTTCCGCTATCCGTTCAATTAAATTGGCTTTATTAACCTGGTATGGAAGCTCCGTAATATAAATAGCATTCCGGCCGCTCTTTATTTCCTCTATATGTGCCAGTCCGCGCATCACAAGCCTGCCGCGGCCGGTGCTGTAAGCCTGCAGGATTCCTTCCCGGCCAACGATAATACCACCGGTTGGAAAATCTGGACCGGGAATAAATTTCATTAAGTCTTCGATTGAGATTTCATCAATGTTCTCGTAGTTATCGATGACATGATTGATCGCCCTGATCAGCTCACGCAGGTTATGCGGGGGTATGTTGGTAGCCATGCCGACGGCAATGCCGGATGAGCCATTGAGCAGCATATTAGGCAGCCGGGCGGGAAGGACGATTGGTTCTTGCAGTGAGCCGTCAAAATTATCGCAAAATCAACTCGTATTTTTATCGATATCTGCAAGCATTTCCTCTGCAATGGATGCCAGACGGGCTTCCGTATAACGCATCGCTGCGGGAGCATCGCCATCTACCGAACCAAAATTTCCCTGCCCATCCACCATCATGTAGCGCATAGAAAAATCCTGAGCCATCCTGGCCATGGCATCATAGACAGCCATATCGCCATGCGGGTGGTATTTTCCCAACACTTCCCCGACAATACGGGCGGATTTTTTATAAGAAGTGTTGGAACGGATGCCCATTTCGTTCATGGCGTAGAGAATGCGGCGGTGAACCGGTTTAAAACCATCCCGGGCATCGGGAAGGGCGCGTGCAACGATGACGCTCATGGCGTAATCAAGGTATGCGCTGCGCATTTGATCATCGATATCGACTGCTTGAATGTTGCCAATTTCCATATGGGATATAGACCTCGCGTATCAATTTACCGGGTTAATTATACTCGACCCCTCCTCATTTCCGGGGAATATTGAGCAAGAAACGGATGACTAAGAATGTAATGCGTATAGAAAATTTTTTTATGGCGGATTGATTATTAGCTTGGAGAAATTGTTCCATCCGATTGGGCGACTTTCGTTATGGCGATTTCTATAAAAATGGCTTTCAAAGTCATGTCCCCGGTTAATTCGGTTGTGAATGCAGAGTCTGTTTGGTCTATACCTTCCCATCGGGAAAAGCGGTAACCAGTCAAGGGTATGGCGCTGACCTGAATAGGATTCCCCATGAAGTAAATCCCGCTCCAGGAGTTTGGTTGATTGACCCCTGGTGTATCTGCGGTGATGTCGATACGATCAATCCGGATATACCCTTGATTGGGGTTGGTTTGAACCGTCAATTTTGCCAAACCGGGCAGACCAAAGCGCTCGATAAATTGCTGGCGGACAAAACCTGGACGGCGGAGGGCAAATTCACGAAGAATTTCTACATTGCTGCCCCAGTTATCGATTGAATCCTCCATGGTACGCCA
>CAWJEG010000007.1:0-682721 GCA_963841845.1 uncultured Chloroflexia bacterium
AAAATATTTGAACAGGTATTTATCATGAGAAGATGCATCCATTTTCTTCATTAGGTGACTGGGTAGAATGATCTTTTTCGTGACCCAGCTCGGGGCAAGGTAATTAATCTAGTTTTTTCCACAATAAGCACATCCGGATCCCCAAAACCTATCTATTTGGATAGGTTTTCAGGTTAATAACCTACCGATATTGGTATATTGCGATGAAATCGATGAAATGATACGCTTGATCTATCTCAAGAAGAGAACCGTTTAGTAGTTAACAAATAATCTCTCTTCTCAATTATATAGTTCAAGGAATTAGCGCATGTTTAAACCAAAAACGACCATTTCTGGTCGTCTTGAAAATAGTAGCGGGGCTCAGATTCGAACTGAGGACCTCCGGGTTATGAGCCCGACGAGCTGCCACTGCTCTACCCCGCATCAATTGGACTGAAATTATATCGTATAAAACTAGGAGCGTCAAGCGAATTTTCAAAATCAGTAAAAACAGGGATGATCAAAAATGCGCAGTCCCCAGTTTTGGGAGGCAGGAGGCAGCCAGGTTTTCAGATACTACTTTGCGCTGATATCACTGGCAATTTCGCCGACCCACCTGCGGATATCTTCCCAATCCCGCAGGTCGTTGGGCGGCATCTTTTTCATCGCAGGTATTAAATTGTAAGGGAAATGCAGCCCGGAAGGATCGAACTTGCCGCCAATCAATTTTATCCCGGCAGGTTTCAACCAGGGAAATTTCGCTATTTCACTCTCAAGGTTCCGTTGTACTTCCTGCCTGTCTTTTTCTATCTCTGGTCCGACAGGGCCGCCAGCAAATATATAAACGGGCAAATCCCCTTTAAGATCTTTTTTAAAGCGCGAAAGGAACCGGCGAGCATCCTTGTGGAGATGGAACATATATAGGGGAGCGCCAATCACCACAGCACTGTATCCATGCAGGGATTTCACCTCGCCGGCAGGTTTAAGCTCAATTTCAAACGCCATTTCCCGCAACGCTTCTGCCACTGCCTCGGCCACTTCCTTCGTCGAGCCATGCGTTGTCGCGTAAGCCACCAGAATTTTTTTTACCATCTTTCCAACTCCTCTCTGAGGAAGACCAGCTCCAAATCTGTAACCTTCTCAGCAGATTAAACCAGCTAACCGGTAATCTGCCGAATTAAATGCGCCTCATTTCTGCGCTACCTCGTGCCCTGCCAGTGCCATCAGTTCCTCCCTCCTGCGGCGGTACTCGACAATCGGGCGGTCGCCAGGGATCATCTTCTCGCCTATGCGCAAACCGGAAGGCTGCGGCTGATGGGTTTCCACCACACGGCGGTCCTGGTGCGCCACCATCACATTGAAAGGTATGGATGCCCACGCCACCAGGTCACGCAGCAGCGGCACATTCATAAAGCGCTGGCAGAAGCGCAGGTAGAGGAGTGTGTTTTCCTCATCCACCGGCACAAAAGCAGCCACGATGCGCACATCTTCCGATATGCGGTTCTGCCACAGGTTCGGGAAGATAAACTCCAGCCGGAATCCGTTTGGGTGCGGGATGGGCAGTTCGCCAGACTTGCGCGGGGGTGTGCCGTCGTCCAGGCGGTTGTAGACATAAACATTAAAGGCATCCTCGCCGACCCACTCGATGGCCGGGCCATCCACTACCGTGCGGTTGCCGCGGCCAATTGTACTCTGGTGGATAAAAGGCAGGTGCACCACATCCAGCTGGTTCTCGATGACGCGTGAGTAGTGCGCCTTCCAGGGATCATAAACGCTTTTATAGGTGAAGCCATCGCCGATGTCATCAAAAAAGCGTGGCGCAGACAGTTCTTCCGGCGTGTTATCTCCCCACCAGGCCCAGATGAAGCCCTCGGCTTCGTGGGTTGGGTAGCTGTTGGCCCGGAAAGCTTTCGGAACAGGTGCACTGTGGCCATTGGCAGGGATAAGGACAGCCTGCCCGGAAGGATCGTAACGGAAGCCGTGAAATGGGCATTCCAGCGTTCCATCCACCACCCTGCCCTTGCTCAATTCGATGCCCCGGTGGGGGCATTTATCATGCAGGCAGCTCACTTTACCCGTGACGTCACGCCAGAAGACCAGCTTTTCGCCCATTCGCGTAACGCCGACCGGCTTGTCCCGGACCTGTTTGGATTCCATGAGTACATACCACTGGTTGCGAATCAACTTCCACCTCATCAACAATATATTTAAAATTCTATGGCTTATTAGGAGTTAGCCTTATAAGCTGCAAGTGTCCTGCTCGCGCGCCCCGGCATGGTCAACAACCGGTTCCGGGTAATCCCGTCCGATTATCACACCGGCAGCCACCTGCACTTCCAGCGGCATCAGCCAGGGCTCATGGATAAACTGCACGGGAACCCTTCTCAACTCGGGTATGTAACTCCTTACATAATCCCCTGATGGATCGAATTTCTTGCCCTGCGAAACCGGGTTGAAAATGCGGAAATATGGGGCAGCATCGGTTCCAACCCCGGCAGTCCACTGCCAGCCGCCGTTATTGGATGCCGGATCCCCGTCCACCAGGTTTTCCATGAACCACCTTTCACCTTCCTGCCAGTTTATGAGCAGGTCCTTTACCAGGAAGGAAGCCGTTATCATGCGCGCCCGGTTGTGCATCCAGCCGGATTGGCTAAGCTGGCGCATGGCAGCATCCACGACCGGGTATCCGGTCAGGCCATCCTTCCATCTTTGCAGGTCCTGTTCGGATTGGCGCCAGGTAATTCCCCTCATCTTCTCCTGGAAAGCCTCTTTTTGTACATTTGGAAAATGGTAAAGGATGCTGGTGTAGAATTCGCGCCAGATTAGCTCGTTCAACCAGGTCTGGCAGCCTTTCAATGAGTTGGCATCTCTGGCTGAGTGGATTAACTGAAGGACTTCATTCACCGCCTGCCTGGCCGGCAGCATACCAAAACGGAAGTATGGTGATAGCTGTGAGGTCCCTTCCAAATCCATCCGGTTGCGGTCCTGGTCATATCGGAATATCCCTTCGGACAGGAAGTCCTTCAGGCGTTTTTGGGCTTCCTGCTCGCCAGCTGCAAAGTAAGGAGAGGCCTGATACTGCGGGATCGGCAGAGATTCTACCCGTGGGACAGGAGGAAATAATTCTGGTACCACGGTTCCAGACTTCCCCGGCAGCGGCAGTTCTCTCCAAAGCCTTGAAAACGGGGTAAACACGCGGTATACGCCCCCATCTGCTTTCTTCAGGGATTCCGGATGATGGACTGTCAAGCCCTGCACAATTTCCAAAGGAAGGAGGCTGGCAATTCGAGAGTCCCTTGACCTGGCATAGGGGCTGTAATCCTCCTCGGCGCAAATCCTATGCACCTCAATTTCCTGAAACAATTTCTCAAGCTCCTCAAGTGGATCTCCGCTGCGAACCACAAGGCGGGACCCCCGTTTGCGCAGGTCATTATCCAGCCTGTCAAGCCCTTCCCACAAGAATGACTGCCGCTTTGGGGCCTGTTTCTGAACTAATACAGGGTCAAGGATAAACAATGGCAGCAGATTATCTGTTTCCTCCAGGGAAGCCGCCAATGCCGGGTTATCCGCTAGTCTTAAATCCCGCCTCATCCACCAGATCGTTGTTCGCATGGGTTTTTCCATTCTATTTTTATTGATACCATTTAGATATTATCTTTTTTTAGCCCCGAATCGATTAATATCGCCTTAATGGGTGAAGCCGCCTTTTCAGGCGGCTTCGGGTGTTCGCTGCGACATCCTCAGGAAACTACAAGGAGGGATGTCGCAGCGGTACGTAAGTAACTACTATCCATAGACATCACCTCCTCGTGTAAAGATAGCGACATTAAACTAAATAAATTATTTCACATATTGGATAGAAAAGTCAAGAATTTCCAACCCGATTTGGACTAATACTATATACAATCTACGTTATATTCCAACCCAAAAATAAGAAGATGAAATAATAAAAAGGACCGGTCTCAGGAACATCAAGGCATTGAAAAAGTAATCCGTCTTTCCTGACCTTCCTCAGCAACCGTGCTGCTTTTTCCCATCAGTTCTAACCAGGTTTTTCCCGGTGAGAACGGAAAAGGATCTCCGTTTTCATCGGTGAATTGCAGGATTTTTTCCCGTCCTTCACGGGACCACTTCACCGGGTATAGTTTTCCATCGCGGGCAACCAGGGCATCCCCTTCTCCTTCCAGGTGGATATCAAATACCTGGGCATCTTCCAGGATCTGTTCATATTCTACAAACACATAAACTAAATTATCGGCGTAGATTTCTTCTCCAGTAAGGCGGTCATAAGCCGGTGCATATGCCTCTTGAACGTTATTCATATCATCCTGGGTTTCTTCAAATCGCAGGTATTTGCCACTTTCCGGAACATAATCCCAGTAATGATAACTGACGCCTGAAAAGCGCCCAAATATCCTCGATACATCTTCCCCGCCAGGCGGGATTTGAATTTGGAACAACATCCCGTCCAGGTTCTGGCGCGAATTATCTGCCTCATACCTCTCATAAATTGCAGGCAGTTCTTCCGGGTTCACCATAAGAAAATTATTGCCCTCGGGCTCATAACGAAACATGGCCGGAGATGTGTTAGGTCCCTCTTGAAAGATGCGATCTTTAAAATCAGAATCGATCAGAATATCCAGCAATTCCCGGTACGCTCCACCAAAGATAAGCATGGCGTCATACATATTGACAAGGTGCAGGTCAGCATGTCGCGCAGATCGGATAGGTCCAATCATCTCCGGGTTTGTTCCATAGAAGACTGCAGCAAATCGGGTATAACCATATTCGAGGTAATATTCAATGACATGATCCGCCATGGATAATCCCCAGGCCGGGCGGCTGTCACGGGGTGCATTTTGTATTTTTACAACTATCGGACGCCGGTCTAAAAGTCCGGGGTCTTTAACAGTGCGTCCGGTGAGTGGGTTAATCTGGTCGGGGAAATCACCAGGTCCAAATCCTTCAACGGGATAATCCGCAAGTTCCGTTGGCTCTTCTGGAGTTGGTGTCTGGGTCGGAACCGGCGAAGCCTCCGCTTTAAAGATTGGCTCTATGGTGATAACAGGTATGGGGGTTGCCTGTTCAATTGGTTCCTGGCGATTACATGCAGAAATCCCGCCTGATAAGACCAGTAGAGATATAAAACCTGATAACATCCATTTACGTATATTAATCATAGTAACACACCTCATATCTTTATTTTAACAGCAAAATGATATGCTTGCAGGAGGGGTGCAATAAAAATATAATGATTCAAACAATGGAGATGTTGGAGCAGGAGCATAGAAAGCTTAAACCAATCATGGTAATCCTTCCGGTTATTGCCTTGCTTGTAGTGGCAGGCTGGTGGTATTTGACTCCACCCGGTCTGCTCGGCAAAGCCGATGCGATTGGCTATGCCATCTGTCACCGCATACCCGAACGTTCTTTTTGGTTATTTGGTCGACAAATGCCGTTATGTGCCCGCTGTTCGGGCATGCAGTTGGGAGCCTTGCTGGGGATGGGGTATCTCTTCACTCGCGGCAGGTATGGTAAAATGCCTCCTCTCAAAATCTCCCTGGTTCTGGCAATATTTTTTATTGCATTCGCTATTGATGGGATTAATTCATATCTGAATTTATTTGTATTAGATCCAATCTTATATCCCTCCAATAACATCCTGAGGCTCGTTACCGGCACTGGATTGGGGATCGCAATTGCTGCTGTGACTGTTCCAATATTCAATCAGACCATGTGGAACAATTGGGTAAACCAACCGTCAATTCCTTCCTTTGCGGTATTCTCTGTACTTTGTGTTCTTGCCTCGATCGTCGTGCTGGGGATATTGTCGGATCTTCCCATCATTCTCTATCCCCTGGCTTTGCTCAGCGCTGCTAATGTTATATTGTTACTAATGATTGTTTATAGTATTCTGGTGGTAATATTAATGAAGAAGGAGAACCAGTATCGTTCTTTTAAGGAATTATGGTTAATACTTCTGGCTGGATTTATTTTGGCATTATCCCAAATCTCAGTGATGGATTTTCTCCGGTATTCATTAACTGGTACATGGGAAGGATTCACTTTTTTCTCGTAATGGATAATAGGAGGTTTTAAAAATGGAGGTTCTTAGTATTTTTTCGGCTTTTGGGCTATCGGCCAGTACAGGGTTGAATGCATATATCCCTTTGATCATTGTTGCCTTGCTGGCAAAATTCACCAATCTTATAACTTTGCAATCACCCTGGGATGCACTCACCAGTTGGTGGATTATCGGCATCCTGTTCATTCTGGCACTTATCGAGTTCTTCGCAGATTCTACCCCGGCAATAAACCACGTAAATGACCTCATCCAGACATTTGTACGACCTGCTGCGGGCGCCATCGCATTTGCAGCCAGCGCCCAGGTAATTACAGATGTCCACCCGATTCTGGCCATGGGACTTGGAGTACTCATTTCTGGCGGCGTACATGCCACCAAGGCGCTAGCCGTCCGTCCAGCCGTTACGGCAACTACCGGCGGAGCCGCAAATTTACCCGTCAGCATGCTGGAGGATTTTACTGCAACGGTTGTTTCCATTATTTCCATTGTGATCCCGATTATCATCGCCTGTATTTTCATCATAATTACAACATGGCTGATTCTCCGGATGCTGAATAATTATCAAAGACAATATAGAACACAAGAATAATACAAACCTAGGACGAGGGTTCAATGTCTCTTCAACAACAGGATGTAACCCAGGTACAGGGCGTGAAGACAAGCGTCTGGGCGATTATCAGCCTTATTTCCGGAATATTGGCCTGGTTGGGGGTTTGTGGATTGGGCGGCATCGCTGCTGTAATTTGCGGCCATATCGCCAAAAACGAAATCCATAAAGATCCATCATCCATTACCGGTGACGGTATGGCTACTGCTGGGCTTGTCTTGGGTTATTTAAATATCTTCCTGGCAGTGATGGGAATTTGCCTGGCATTATTGGTAATAACTGGAGTATTTTCAGGGGCAGCCATCTGCTTCCCCTTTCTCAACGAGGTCAATTGGAACTTCACAGCTGCACCATAAAATTTTAGGAGGGTACGAATGAGCGATTTGAACGATTTCCCAGCTAATCCCGAACCGGTAATGACCGCTGCACCAGAGGTTTTTGAAGGGCCGGTAATGCCGCCCCCTCAGAAGAGTAAGACAACTACCTACATTATTATTGCTGTTTTAGTTCTCATCCTTTTATGCTGCTGCTGTGTGGGAATTGTGATATTTGGATTCAGCCAGATGGCGAGCATAATCCGGCTGGAAGATATTCTTAATCAGGTCCCCTATTAGGTTCCGGCAGGGAAATAATTTCTCTACCAGATTATCGCAAGAAGTACTGCCGGTTGCAATCCAATTGGCTCCATTACTTAGGGTGTCCAGGGAAAGATCAACATGCCGGTGTATTATTATATATCGCCAAACAGGTATCGCTGGACTGTGGTGAGAATTCAATCCATGGGAATTTTTTTCAAGAGTCTCAAATGGATTTGAGATTCATTTATGGCATGAATTGATCCAATTGAAATTTCCCTGGTTTTGAGAATAATTGCTGCAATTTCCTTAAACTTAACCTGGCTGCTTGCCTGATATGCTGTTCGATGGTTAATTCATCAAACTCATTCTCATCCAGCACCAATTGTCTTCCATCCGGGAAAACAAGTAAATCTAAAGCCAGATCGGTATAACGAATAGTATCCCGGTCAAATTCTGCCGGTAGGGTTACATTGCAGTACCATGCTTTCAAATGGTCATCCAACCGGTCATGAATTTCAAAAATATTGAACCACTCATCCCGAATGTAAAGTTCCACAAATCGGTCGCCTTTTCCCAGCAACATGCCATGAAATACCCGGTCATCGCGGTCAAAATATGCTTCGATGATAATTTGATTACCCCGGTTGACAAGTACACTCCCCTGGTAGCGCCAGGTCTCCTGATTCTGGGGATTCAGTTTTATCACGGTAATTTTGGTACCCATCTCCATGGCATCACTTAATTTTCCAGGCAAATTACAGCCTCCGGAGGGATATAAAGCCCAACCACATCTCCAGCCTTGAGTTCTCCATCCAGTATAAAGTGATGGCTGATGTCCCCCTTTAACCGAACCTCCACTTGAAAACCATGCGATCGAAATAGAACATCCTGCACAATTCCAGTAATGACATTATTTTTACCGGTGTTTGTGGTCACAACCGGCCCAAATGGCCGGAGCAGTATAGTGATCTCCTCGCCAATGCCGGAATTTCCACAAAGCGGGGTGCTGCTTTCAAGTATCCCTTGAGGGGTCTCAATTCGGATTGGTTGAAGGGAGATCAGTTTACCGCGAAGAAAATTGGTTAACCCTAAAAATCGTGCTGCCCACTGGTTAGCAGGACGGTTATAAACCTGGAAGGGCGGACCCTGCTGTTCAATAACGCCGTCGTGTAACAGAATTAGCCGGTCTCCAATTCCGAAAGCTTCTTCCTGGTCATGGGTAACATAAATAACCGGGATTCCAGTTATGTGTAAAATCCGGCGAAGTTGTTCGATTAATTGATCTTTCATAGTACGGTCAAGCGCCCCCATAGGTTCATCCAGCATTAATAATTCCGGACGGGGTACCAGGGCTCGCGCCAGGGCAACCCGTTGTTGTTCCCCTCCAGAGAGGTCGGTCACCCTCCTATTCTCAAAACCGGCAAGATTCACCTCATTCAAGACCTCTCGGATCCTCTCCTGAATTTCCGCATGAGAAATCCCCTGCATACGCAGCCCAAAAGCAATGTTTTCCTGGACATTGCGGTGAGGAAAAAGGGCATAATCCTGGAACATCAAACCAAAATTCCGTTTATGTACCGGTACCGTCCTTATATCTTTACCGTTCCACAATACCTGTCCATTTTCAGGTTCCTGTAAACCAGAGATGATCTGCAAAATTGTACTTTTTCCACTGCCGGAGGATCCCAAAAGGCAGACAGTTTCACCCTGTTCCACCTTAAAGGATACTCCCTTGAGCAGCGGCTTTCCCTCATATTGTTTGTGTAGATCAACGATTTCCAGCATGATTCATAACCTTCCAGTCGGTCGGACCTTATTAATCCTTTCCAGGTCCGAAGCCAGCGAGATCAGTACTCCTGTAATCCAGGTAGCCGCAGTTTTTCCATTACCAGTATCCCGGCGGCAGTAACAAACAAAAGAAGCGTTGACATTGCCATTGCCTGCCCGTAGTTCAGCGCCCCGGGTTGGGAGAGATGCCGATAAATGGCTATCGGCAATGTCGGTAAATCAGGACGTGAAAGGAAGGATGTGGCACCAAATTCACCCAGCGATATGGTAAATGAGAAAATCGCCCCTACGAGACCCGCCCTGGCTAAGATAGGGAGGTCGATCTCTGACCAGACTTTCCTCGGATTTGCACCCAGCAGCGCAGCCGCCTGGCGCAGTACAGGCGGCATGGACGATAATGCCGGGCGCAGTGTTCGTAATACAAAAGGAAAAGCAACCAGGCTGTGCGCAAATGGTATCAGCATAGGAAATGAGGATGCGTCCAAAGGAGGCCGGTTAAAAACCACAATAAAACCAAGTCCCAGGGTAACCGCAGAAGTACCGAGTGGAAGCATGATAACTGGCTCAATGTACGAATTAATTCTGCTTTTACTTGCCAGAGCGTAGGTTGCTAGAAAACCTAAAGATAGGGAAATTACAACCGTGAGCCCGGCAAATAGCAGTGAATTACGGGCTGCTTCGACTGGAGAAATATAAGAGAATGATCCACGACGATTAATAAAAATCTCCTGGTAATAAGCGCTGGTAAAACCTTGCGTGAACTCCCCTCTTTGACCACGATCTGCATCAAAACGCATTACCGAACGCATTGACAGGGCTGCCAGGGGGGAAACCAGTAAAACCAGCAGGATGATAACCATAACGAAGACAAATACTTTTTGACCCAATTTTTCCGGTTTGCTTTGAGCTTCACCCTTCAGTCGTGGAGAAATCGGTACATCCCTGCCTCCTGATAAACGTGTAGAGAAAACCATGATGATGAATGTGCATGTCAACTGCACAACTGAGAGCAATCCGGAAAGTGGCAAATTCAGCATATACATGGCTTGAATGTAGATCTCCACCTCAATTGTTGCAAAACGGGGTCCGCCCAAAAGTAGAATCACACCAAAACTCATGAAGTTGAACAAAAAAACCAGCAGGATAGCAGAAAACAGCGCTGGTTTCAGGAGAGGAAAAGTGATCTCTCTCAAGGTGGATAACGGCGACGCTCCCAGCACACGTGCTGCCTGGGTAAACCGGGGGTTCATTTGTGACCAGGCGCTGCCAACGATACGGATGATCACGGATGTATTATAAAAAACATGAGCGAGCATTATCGCCGGAAGCGAATTCAGCATATGGATTGGTGGGCTGTCGAGGTTCAGGGCCTGCATCAACAGAACATTAACCCAGCCGCGGGGACCTAACAGTGCAGTGAAGCTGGCAGCAACCACAACCGTCGGTAAAATGAATGGTAACGTGCTTAATACCCTCAGGATACTCTTACCCGGAAATGTAAATCTGGCGAAAAGGTATGCAGCAGGGATACCTACAAGCAGCGTTAACAGGGTGGAAAGGCTTGCCTGCCATATTGTAAAACGCAAGGAACGCCATATCTTAAACCAGAAAGCGGGATTCATCCCGTCTTCAGCTATGGTTGATCCAGCAAGCCTGAGAATTGCTCCGAGAGGAAAGAAATAAAATATCAATAAAAAAAGCAGCGGGAGAGACCAAAGAATGATGCTCTTCTTCCCATTGGCTGATTTTGCGTTGCTATTCAATGCCAGTAACCTTCTGATGCTTACCTTAATACTGCTTCAGTCCAGGCATCTATCCATTTCGAACGATTCTCAGCAATTAATGCAGGATCGATCTGGGCAGGGCTTTCTGGAATCTGGGCATATTTCACAAACTCATCCGGAAGGTTTGCTTTCCCATTCACAGGAAAAACAAACATTTGCAGCGGCATATCCTCCTGGAAGGGGACACTTAACATGAAGTCAATAAATTTCTGAGCCATCCCCAGCTGCTCAGTCCCTTTTAGAATTCCGGCGAATTCTACCTGCCGGTAGCACATATCATCACCAACCAGGGAAGCCGTAATAGAATCCTCCAGCGGCTCTTCAGCAAAGATAACTTCGGCTGGCGGGCTTGATCCATAAGAAACCACCATGGGTTGGTCCCCCTGCCCGCTGGATCCACTAAAGTTGGTATAGTAAGCAGTCTCCCAGTCGTTAACCACAACCACCCCATTCTCAGCCAGTTTTTCCCAGTAATCCAGATACCCATCTTCACCAAAATGAGCAATTGTAGTCATCAAGAATGCCAATCCGGGAGATGATGTGGCAGGATTTTCTACAACCAGCAGACCGCCATATTCCGGTTTGAGCAGGTCTTCCAGATTCCCGGGGATGGGAAGATGATTGGCTTCAAAGAATTGTTTATCATAATTGATACATACATCCCCAAAATCTACAGGGAGAGCTTTATTGGTGGGGTCCAGGATGTATTTCTCCGGGATGTTTTGCAGTTCCGAAGACTTATATGTCTCAAAGAGGTCTTCCTCTAAAGCACGCGATAAAAAATTATTGTCAACTCCGTAGAGGACATCAGCCATCGGGTTTCCTTTTGTAAGTATTGCCCTGTTAATAACAGCTCCCGCATCCCCGCCTTTTATAAATGTCAGTTTCACATTGTTTGCCTGTTCAAATTTAGAAATCAAATCCTCGCTTGCCGAAAAGGAATCATGCGTCATAATGAATAATTCGGTCTGCCCCTGGGCTAAACTGCTTGTTTCATCACCAACTTGACCGGTTGGCCGGCATCCTGAGGCTAATAGTAACAACAAAACACTTAATCGAATCAAAAATTTTAACTGTCTCATCGGTTACTCCGTCTATCATTCTAATGTGCGGGTATGAATACAAAGTAAATAACCCGATCTCACCTTGACCATTGCCCTGTCAGCTAAAAGGTGGTTGCTTATTCCGCGTGTATAAAATGGGCGCAGGGTTTCCTCGTTTAGAGGATAGTACAATCCCTCTGTTTCAACGCCACTGACAGGTCCATTTATGGGTATAAGAGAAACAAGATCACCTTTTTTGCCCAATATTAGTGTTTCCTTTTGGATCAGGAAAACCGCTACACGTCCATCATCAAGCCTTACTTCACAATTTTGAAGCAGTGGCAAAGCCAGGAGAAAAATATTCGCCAGGGTATGATCCAGTCGCTTTCCAAGTGCCCCCACGATGAGTATCCTGGAATATCCACGCTTCACGACGGATTGGATTGCCAGTTCCAGATCGCTTTCATCCTTTTCTATCTGAGCAAGTTCAATTTCCACACCAGACTGAGTTAAATATTGCCTTTCAGTCACCGATACAGAGTCCTGGTCACCAACCACCAGGTGGGGATTAATGGATAACCTGTTTAAATGGTTTAATCCACCATCTGCGGCCACATAATAATCTTCACTGGATAGGATGGTAGGTACCAATTTCAGATCTGGGATATCGCCATTGACAAAAATCACTGCTCGATGTTTTAGCATAAAAAAACACCCTCGCCTTCGGAGGGTGATTATCTATTAATTTAATCCCTCCGCCGGCATTATCCGGATCAGGTTTGGCGGGTCGAGGGTAAAAAAAAAGCCCTCCTCTCAGCCATAAAAGCTCCCCGAATTTATTTGTTTGATCAATTAAAGTATAGTGTATTCATTCACTCATGTCAAATTTATCCCTGCCTTGAGTGAGTCCGAATCCTCCCAAAATACAACCCAATCCAATCTGTCAGAAAATTTACTCCCCTCGCCGGAATACCAGGGCCTGAGCAAAGGATCATAATTCCATGCTGACTCCCTGATATGT
Organism: uncultured Chloroflexia bacterium; assembly: GCA_963841845.1. Classification (GTDB taxonomy): domain Bacteria; phylum Chloroflexota; class Anaerolineae; order Anaerolineales; family Anaerolineaceae; genus CAVVGZ01. The sequence continues at coordinate 12,886 of CAWJEG010000007.1, forward strand.
GTGAAGCAGTCAGTCCAATGGCTTTTTATGAACACGATAGGCACAGGCTCGACCGCCCCCTGCGATACATTCCACTTCCCTGACCAGGTACGTTTTCCCAGCGCCAGCCCAATAGGTGAACTCTTGAAGAAACCCGGTTGTAAATGAACAAGAGGGACCATGTGATTTTCTCTCCAAACACCAGGGGCAATCCTGATCATGCCAGATCCATGACTCTTCCTCACTGGATAGGCTGATTGGGTTATCACCATAATGGTACAGGTTCTGAGATAATGTTTCCAGCCCATTCATCAATCGCTTACGCGTGGAAAGCATTTTAAAACTCAAACCAAACCAACCTAACATCTCTCCCCGGTCTTTTAGATACGAAATGAAAGAGGCCCTGCCGACTCTTATCAGAATCCCCTGGGCACTTTTCTCTCCAAAACTGTCCTCTAGAAATTGTTGAATATTTACCAGGCTGTCTAAGGGGACACGAGTACCCTGCGGTTTTTCTTGACCAGGATGTTGAATTTCATTATATCCGCCAGGAGAACGAATCATTCCAGTAAATTCGCCTGGCAACAGCTCCTGGAGGCTGTCAGAGATCATCCTTATCAGGTCCTGGTTTGAAGGGTTCGGGATACCTGTCATATTTGGTAATGTTTCATCCATTGAGTCATTTCAATTCTCATGTACAGTGCGGGTGTCTCCAGTCTATAGTATCCTCAAATGAGATTTCTATTGATTAACGAAATGTTTGTTCTGACTCAAGAGAGATTAATAATAGGTCGAAATTATACGCTTAAGGGATAGGTAAGTCAATTTAGAACTTTTTTGAAGTGTGGATCCAAAATCGGTATAATGAGACTTACTGCATTCAAAATTATCAGGAGTACCCCTTTCAGCAATGCCCGATCTAGCTCATACGATTCAGGGTCAGGACCTGAGCTTCCTGCGAATGGTTGCAAATGCCTGGGGAATTGAGTTAAATGCCCCCGATGTCTATACGGCTTCCAAAATCCTGGTAATAAAAATGACCGATTTGGGTGTTTTCCAGGAAATTGTGGAATCGTTATCCGCGGAGGAACTGCAAATCCTGGGGGAGATTTCCAGAAATGGGGGAAAGATACCATGGTCGATGTTTGTCCGCCGGTTTGGTGAGATACGCACGATGGGAGCCAGCAAACGAGATCGGGAGCGACCCGATCTCAACCCTGTTTCACCTGTAGAAAGCCTGTGGTACAGGGCAATTATTGGCAGGGCATTCTTGAAAAGCGAGAATGTCCCCCAGGAATTTGTTTTTATCCCCGATGAATTCTTGTTGTTATTGCAGGATAAATTCGAAAAAGACTTCATCACCATCGGCAGGTCTGCAACAACAGCAGAGACTGCTTACCAGCAGGCGGCAGGCGACCATATTCTGGATGATAGCTGTACATTACTGGCAGCCCTCCGTACAGGAATTCCCCTGGACAGGCTGGATCTTCAAACACCTTTAATCCCTCTTGGCAGTCTCTTAAGATCTATCAACCTGATTGATATTGATAATTTGCCAAATACTGAAAATACCCGCAAGTTTATCGAATTGCCGCGCCCAAAAGCTCTGGCAGATCTGGTCTTTAAATGGATGAACAGCACCCGCTTCAATGAACTCCGCCTGCTGCCGAAACTTCTCTTTGAAGGTGAGTGGACAAATGACCCCCTCAAGACACGCAATGAAATTATTGAATTAGTGACCCACATCCCCCATGGTCAATGGTGGAATCTGCAGTCCTTCATTCAGGCGATCAAAGAAGCTAAACCGGATTTTCAAAGGCCGGCCGGGGATTATGATTCCTGGTTTATCCGCCGGAAGGAGGATAAGGAATACCTCCGTGGATTTGCATCATGGGATGAAGTTGAAGGAGAACTGATAAGGTTCATCCTTTGTGGTCCATTGCACTGGCTGGGCTTACTCGATCTTGCATCTGCAAAGGAAAGCACACGCACCCTGGCTTTCCGGCATTCGCACTGGTCCTTGAAATTATGGCAAGCAATTCCACCCGAAGACATCTCCCAGGAGAACCAATCTATCCAGGTATCCTCCAATGGTACAATCCTTGTCCCGCCGCTGGTGCCACGCTCAATCCGCTATCAGATTGCCCGGTTTGGGGAGTGGGAAGAAAAAAGCGGACAGTCTTTCCGTTACCGCATCACACCGGAATCATTAAAAAAAGCCCAAAATCAGGGTCTTCTTGTTTCACACATCCTGACAATCCTCAAACGGGGTTCGCAAAATCATCTTCCACCCTCACTGGTCAAATCTGTAGAAAGATGGGATAAGTTCGGTGCGGAGTCCCAAATAAAAAAGACGATACTGCTCAAAGTAAGCGAACCGGAGATGATTGAAATGTTACGAAAATCCAGGGCAAACCGCTACCTGGGTGATGTGTTAAATGCCACCACCATCCAGGTGAACTCCAGAGGTGTGGATATTATCAGGGATGTCCTGGCCGAAAATGGGTACCTGGCAGAGTTTGTTCCTTAAGTATAATTGGGGTGTAAGGCTCTAAAAAATCACAAACAATTTCATAATCACAATAAAAAGAGGAAAGTCATGACGGGTCACACGGATTGGATTGCACAGGAAATTGATCAGTTAAAACAGGCAGGCATGTATAACCGGATTCGAACCCTGGGGAGCCCGCAGGGAAGCTGGCTGATAGTCGATGGTCAGAAAATGTTAAATTTCTGTTCAAATAATTACCTTGGGCTTGCCAACCACCCTCTATTGAGGGAAGCTGCAAAAGCAAGTGTAGACCGCTTTGGAGTTGGACCCGGTGCGGTGCGTACAATTGCCGGCACAATGGAAATCCATCTCGAACTGGAACGGCGCCTGGCCGTTTTCAAGAATGTGGAAGCTGCAATCACTTTTCAATCCGGTTTTATGGCCAATCTGGCTGCTATCGCCGCCCTGGCCGGTAAAGAAGATGTGATTTTTTCAGATGAACTCAACCACGCCAGTATCATTGATGGTTCCCGGTTGTCCGGTGCAAGGATTGTGCGTTATGGGCATGCTGATCCTGCCAGTCTTAACCAGGTAATTAAAGAAAATGAAGGAACTTACCGGCGTGCGCTCGTAATCACAGACGGGGTTTTCAGCATGGATGGCGATGTGGCTCCGCTGGATAAAATCTATGAAATCACTGCAATGCATAACTTAATGTTAATGGTCGATGATGCCCATGGGGAAGGTGTGCTCGGGGATGGTGGCCGCGGCATTGCCAATCATTTCCATCTGGAGGGCAAGGTTGATATAGAAGTTGGCACCCTGTCCAAAGCTTTTGGTGTAATGGGTGGATATGTTGCCGGAAATGCAGCGGTCGTTGATTGGCTAAAACAACGCGGCAGACCATTCCTGTTCTCATCTGCACCAACTCCAGCTGATACCGCAGCTTGCATCGCCGCCGTCGATGTCCTGGAAAGATCAACAGAGCTGGTTGACAGGCTCTGGCAAAATGCCACCTATTTCAAATCAGAGATGAAGAGACTTGGGTTTAATACCGGAGTGAGCGTCACTCCCATTACACCGATCATGCTTGGAGAAGCACCTCTGGCACAGGATTTTAGTAAACGCCTATTTGAGAGAGGATTATTTGCTACTGCGCTCGGTTATCCGACGGTTCCAAAAGGAAAGGCACGCATCCGTGTCATGATCTCTGCCGCCCATTCATCAGACGACCTGGATAAAGCCTTGCAGATATTCCAGGGCGTCGGCCAGCAATTGGGTGTAATTCCCTGAATGATTTGATTTTATTAAGCAGATTACCAGGCATGGGGGGGACATGCCTGGTAATCAACAGGGAGGAAACACCACTGATTTGTAATTATTTACCAATTCTGTTAGAACAAGTAATCTGCTCAACCAGTGGATGACACCTATTTTTTATACCAGTAATAGTTGGATGTCATAGAGATAATATACACCTTATTTATCTTATTAGCATTAGAAAACCTTAAGAATTTTTGTGGTTCATTACCAGTCAGATTTCCATCTTCACTCATTTTGGGAACTACCTTCGAAAAGATCCAGCCAATAATTAACATCCCTTTCATCAATGGCAGGATCATTTACCTGGCCTTCCCCATCCCTGGCCTGAATGGCAGTCTTGAGTTCTCCGGCAAAAACCTCCGATGAGATAATTTTTGCCCTGTTTTCTCTGGCATTTTTTTGAACCATATTGTCAGAACTGATGACAGAATAGTTCGCCGCGGATTTTCCAAGCGATTTCAGACGGCCCAGGATGGCGTCATCGGCTGAATGTCCCCGGGCCACAAAAAATGCGGTTACATTTCCATAGTTTCTTTTTCCGGAAAATCCTGGTGGAGCCTGATCAAAATATACTTCTATCCGTTTCCGTCGCTTCCGTGCAAAAACCTGAAGCACCTGGATCAATTCGATTTCATCATCCATTGCAGCCAGGTCAAGCCAGGGTATTTTTCCAATTAGATTGTGTCCATCAACAAGATAGGTCATAAGCGTTAGCCGGGTCAGGGAGTGTTTTTATTTTATCCCTAAATTATGCTATCATTCAAACAATCGGAAAAAATTATGTACAAATGGAAAAGGGTATTCCCGTTTATTCTTTTAAATATCTTTATTTCGGCACTCACTACATTGGCAGTGTTATGGTGGTGGGATAATTACCAGCGGCCGGCTTTCCTGAGCGGCATCCCGTTGCCTGTTGGCTTGCAGGAAGGTACCAATCCTTCGGATTCCATTTCTCAGGACCCATCAGACCATTCTGAGGGTTCAGGACAGGCAGAAATTTCGATTCTCAGCGTGATTGCTGCGGGAGACCCAACCAATGAGGCAGTCCTGATTAAGCAGGCTGATGAAGGGGAAACCTGGCTCACAGATTGGAGATTGTTTGACCAGGATGGCAATACGTTTGTTTTCCCGGAACTGCTGCTGAATCAGAATGGTGCTGTCCAGGTTTTTACCAGGCCGGGAATGAACACCGTAATTGAACTATTCTGGGGATTGCAGGAACCGGTTTGGAGCAGCAAGGAGATGGTTACACTGGTAGATAGGCAAAATTCCATCCGCGCCACATATCAAATTCCTTAAGGGTGGAATGATGAACATCATTGAGGTCATTGCCGAGGAGCGCATTCAACAGGCCATTGCAGATGGCCAGTTCATCAATCTTCAAGGTCAAGGAAAACCGCTCCAGGGAATTATAGATGATGATACTCCCATAGAAACGCGTCTCACCCATCACATTCTCAAGAATAATGGCTTCAATTTGCCATGGATCGACCTGCAGCAAGAAATCCAGTCCATACTTACTTCTGCCCGGTCATATTTAAAGCTATTCTACCTGGTTGGAAATGACCCTGAAATAAATCGGAAGGTTCTTCAACACTTTAGTGAAAAAGTAGAGAAAATCAATAGGCTGATAATGTTATATAACCTCAAGGTTCCACTAACTAGTTTGCAATATCTCCCCCTCTCCGTGGAAAAAGAGATATCGGGCTTCCAAAAATCCCTTATGAATGACTGCCCGGATTTGGAAAGGATACGATTATGACCAGAGCCCTCTATCGCACCTGGAGGCCGGCACAGTGGGAAGAAATTATCGGCCAGGAACATGTTGTTCAAACTTTGAGAAATGCAATACGGGCAAATCGCATTGGTCATGCATACCTTTTTGCCGGTCCACGCGGAACGGGAAAAACAACCACGGCCCGGTTATTGGCTAAAGCTGTAAATTGCCTTGACCCAGACCCGGGTAATCACCCCTGTAATCAATGTGAGTTCTGTAAGGCCGTAAATGAAAGCCGCTTTTTGGACCTGATTGAGATTGATGCCGCATCGAATACCAGTGTTGAGGATGTGCGCGCCCTCCGGGATAAAATTAATTTTTCCCCTAATCAGGGTAAGTATAAAGTTTACATTATCGATGAAGTCCATATGCTCTCAACTGCTGCCTTTAACGCCCTTCTGAAAACATTGGAGGAGCCGCCCATTCATGCCATTTTTATACTGGCTACAACTGAGGTCCATAAAATCCCGCCTACCGTCTTGTCTCGCTGCCAGAGACATGAATTCCGTAGAATATCCAACAAGCAAATCTCTGATCATCTTGCAGTTATGGCTCAAAAAGAGGGCATACAGGTGGAAGATAAAGCCCTTAACTTGATTGCCAGGCAGTCAACCGGCAGTTTAAGAGATGCAATCTCCTTGCTGGACCAGCTCTCCTCACTGGGAGGCACTTTGACATTGTCTATCACTCAGAATGTGCTGGGCACTGCCACTACCCAGGTGGTAATTGATTTGGTCGATGCAATCCTTTCTGGAGATGCAAAAAAAGGCATATCATCCATCCATCTTTCCCTGGATGCGGGAAGTGATCCCAGGCAAATCGCACGCCAGGTTGTTGATTATCTGCGAACTCTGCTGCTGCTTCAGATGAACAGCACCCAATTCAGTGATCTCAACCAGGAGCTTCACCAGGTTTCCAGCAAACAAGCCAGGAGCTTTTCTCAGGATCATCTGATAAAAACCATCAAATCCTTCAACACCGCTGCCACTGAACCCAAAACAGGGTGGCATCCTGCATTGCTTTTGGAACTTGCCTTGGCAGAAGCCCTCAAACCCCCAATGGTATCCGGGCGTATAGAAAATCAGAAACCAATAGAAGTTCCGATGGTTAATAAACCGGCAGGTATAAGAGAAAACCGGCCGGAGAGTATCGATATCCCCGTCATGCACCCAGCCCAGATAGAAAAGCCACCCCCCCAGCCTCAATCCGCTATTAATCCTGCCGGCGCAAATCTGCATGGTGATTTCTCCCCCCCGGGCGAGGAGGTTGAACTTAAGCACATAAGAGACCACTGGAAGGAAATTCGTGCTTTCGTTAAGGAGCGCAGTAAACATGCGGAAGCATTATTAAACTCCTGCAAGCTCGTTGCAGTAAAAGATAATACCCTTTTTTTGGGATTTGCCACAGAAGTGCTACGATCTAATATGAATACCGATCGTAATAAGGAATTAATCCAACAGGCAATGTTGCATATTATGCAGGCAGATCTCAAATTGGCATGCATCCTGATAAACCAGGATATGGCAGGGCTTCCACCCGAACTCGACCTGGAAGAGGATGGAATCGTCGGGACCGCTCTTACCCTTGGGGGTAAAATTGTGAAGCAGGAATAATGGTTAAAATATTTCTAAATCAAGGAGAATGAGATGGCAAAAGGCTTTAATCGGCCCAGGGGCAGCAGCCCTGGGGGAATGATGCAGCAGATTAAACAAATGCAGGAACAAATGGCTGCCGCTCAAGCACAATTGGCAGAGGAAACTGTGACCTCCAGCGTTGGGGGTGGAACCGTTAAAATTACCATGACCGGCGACCAGGTATGCAAGAATGTTATCATCGATCCAGAACTGCTCAACGATCCTGATGTTGAAATGCTGCAAGATTTGATTTTATCCGCAATCAATGCCAGTCTGGAACAATCCCGCACACTTGCCGCCGAGCGCATGGGCCCGCTGGCATCCGGTTTGCCCGGCTTGGGGATCTAATAGATGGCTGTCTTACCGCTGCCGGTTAATAACCTCATATCGGCACTGGAACGCCTGCCTGGTATCGGTCCTAAAACTGCCTCAAGGCTTGCTTTCTTCTTGCTGCGCAGCCCGGATGAAATTTCTCAGCAATTGGCAGCTGCCTTGCAGGACATAAAAAAAGCGACCGGTGCCTGTAAACGCTGTTTCCATATCACCCTGGTTGAACAGGAATTTTGTGACATTTGCCAGGATTCCCGCCGGGACGAGAGCATCATATGTGTGGTTGAGGACCCGCTTGATGTCCTTGCCATCGAACGGACAGGAATTTTCCAGGGACGCTATCATGTATTAATGGGAGTTCTTTCCCCGATCGAAGGAATCGGCCCGGAAGACCTAAAAATCCGTCCGCTCATCGAACGCATTCACAATGAGGCTGTACGGGAAATTATTATCGCCACCAATCCAAGCATGGAGGGTGATGCAACTGCCATTTATTTACAGAAGCAGTTCCATTCCACAGGCGTTCGAATCACACGGCTGGCACGCGGCCTCCCAATGGGTGGCGATCTGGAGTACGCTGATCAAAACACCCTGCTGCGTGCCCTGGCAGGCAGGCAGGATATGGGCTGACAGTTTTTTTTGGTTCTGCTCTAATCCAAATTCCAGTTAAAGTATCTACTATCATAAAAAGCGCAGCCCTCCATTATGGTCATTCCGGGCTGCGCCAACTATTTAATCCAGTACTTTAGAATGTCGTTTTTAACCGGTTACTTCTCGAAAGCCGCGATTTCTCGCAGTTCCCCCGACGGAGTTTTGACAAGATAGTATGGCAGCCATAAGATTCCATTTAACTCAAGGAAAATATCCTTTTTAAGTGGGCTGAGCGGGATTTCCGTGATTCGATCGGCTGCATCTGCCCATTTATCTTTTAGCTCTTGCAGACTATCCTTGTATTCCTTATCCAGGTCAGCCAAATCCTTTTCAAGCATTTCCTTTTCTTGCTTTTCCTGTTCCAGGTTGCCTTTTGCCTGGGAAGTAAGCCGGCGCTTGGTCATAGAAGAAGAGATGCTCTTCTTGCGCCTGGATAGCAAGCTGAATAATAACTCCCCACCGGCACCCAATTCTTCCAACTTTCGTTTTCCAAGCTCATCTTGGGCTTCATCCACCTCCATCACCTGGCGGTCAACCTTGCGTTGAATCGCCTTGATCTTATCTTCATATTTCTTAATAATGGGTTTCTGTTCAGCCATTATGGCATCATCCAAGGCTTTTCTGTAACGGTTTTGAAAGTCCTCCTCGGATTCATTGAGTTTATTATATATTTTCAAATCCTCAATTGCCTTGATTTGAATAGTACCGGTACGGTAGATCCAATCAATAAAATCGTTTTGCATGGATTTCAGCTGGCGATCGTTCGATAACCAGCCAGGCAGCACAGCATATCCCTGGTTTGGCATTGGCTGGCGGTCGATTTTTTCCGGCAGAATATTCTTCCATGAGTATGTCGGCCAGTCCACCATGCCTCCTGCAAAGTCATCCACCAGCGCAGTTACCCGTTTCACATAATCCACTCCATAACGGTTGGAAATGTATCGTATTTGGGCCTGCGAAAGGAGAGCTGGCTGGTATATTATCCCTTCCGCTTCCGGGGACCCTTCGATATCCATTTGATGATTAGAAATTGCTTTTGCAATTCCAATTTCATTGGATAAGAAATATTCAGCAACCCCTGCTGGAACCGCTGGTTTCGTTTTATAGTATTTACTGGAGACCACCCCGGAGGATTTCCCCACCGGTGCAGGTTGTTCCAAGCCGGGTTTCCTATCAACGGGTAAATCCTTGGATATTGGTATTGCCGGCTCACTAGCTGTGCCTGCATTGACCAGCTTGTTCAAAGCGGGAATCTGGTTTGGGGTGAGGGGACCGGCCAGGTAATTCATCGCCCATCTTGTTTGGAAAATCGCCGGTTTGGACTCGTGTACATTGTGCAGCAGAAAGACTCGTTTTCCCAACCCTGAAATTATCCGGTCAACTTCACCAATATCCAGGGTACCGCCTGTGTTCTGCAGGCCATCCAGAAGACGCATCTTATCCCGCTCAGTTTGCAGCCGGCCAATCATCCAGGTGCCCATATTCGAGAGAGCCTTGTAATCCAGGTCTACCGGGTTCTGGGTAGCCAGGACAAGCCCAATTCCAAAGGCGCGCGCCTGCTTGAGCAGCCGCAGCAGAACACCCCTTGAGGGTGGATTCTGGACCGGTGGCAGGTAGCCAAGTACTTCATCAAAATAAACCAGTGCCCTTAAGCCGCTGGTTCCTCTTTGCGATCGCATCCAGGTTTCTATGGAAGCAAATAACAGGGTCACAAAAAACATGCGCGTGCTGTCATCCAGGTGGGCAAGGTAAAATACGCTGTGGCGCGGTTTACCTTCCGGTGTGTATAAAAGTTGGCCGACATCCAGTGACTGTCCTTCCATCCACGTCTGGAAGGAGGGAGACGCTAGAAAATTATTGAGCAGTATTGCCAGCTCAGTACGGTCCTTAACTGGGAAAAAACTATCCAATGGAAAAGCTCCCAGCCTTTCCATTGGAGGATTCTGAACCTGCATGATCAAATCCGTAAGGGTTAAGGATTTTCCCTGGCTCCAGGAATGTTCCATCAGGTTGGAGAGCAAAATATGCTCGCGCGACCGCAGCGGGTCAATATCTGCCAGGCCGACCAGGTTCAGTAAACCCGAGATTGTGCTTGAAATAAAATCACGCAGAGCTTCGCTGTTTTCCTTCCAGGGCATGTCTGGAACTTCAAATGAAGCCATAATATTTATTGGAATCCCGGCAGTGGATCCGGGTGTATAGATCGCATAATCCACAGCAGCGGATAGGGCGGTGATTTGTTCAGGACCCAAACCCCAATCTGCCAATCCCTTTTTCCACATGGCGGCAGTTTCTGCGGCTTTTTCTATTACGCTCTTCCCTTCCCGGCGGGCATTTTCAGCATCCATCCAGGGTTCGAAATCCTGCTGGGATAAGTTTGGGAAATGGAGCGCCAGGTTGGTCAAATCCCCTTTGGGATCAACAATAATCGCCGGGTAACCCTGCAGTGCAGCTTCTTCAAGCAGGCCAATACCCAGACCAGTTTTACCTGAACCAGTCATGCCGGTGATAACAGCGTGGGTGGTCAGATCGGTAGGATCATAATAGAGGATCTCATCCAACCCTTTACGGGTTGCCTGGTCATATAGCTTTCCGAGATAGAACATACCCTTATTGTCTGCCATTCTGATATCTTTCCTCCTGCAGATTGTAATAGATTATCCTCTGCATTTTAATTATAGCGGTATCACTAATTTACTTCAACTGCACCATTTTTTGTGATAATTTTCGCGGTCAACGTCAGGGGAGAAATCCAATCTGGGTATTCCTAAGCGGGATAACCATTTTTATCAGAGATTATGGGGCAGTGGTGAGGGTAAAATATCCATGCAGGGAAAAAAATCTGGGAAAATTATAAACAAGGAAGGTATCCATGACCACGGATTTGGAAACAATTCAAAATTATATTCATGATTTGAAAATAACCCTTGACCGCATACCACCAGATTCCATTACCGCAGTAATCCAGGCATTAAGAAAGGCCAGGGACAACAAGAAACATGTTTTCTCATTTGGAAACGGCAGCAGCTCCGGGACTGCGGATGTATTGGGTGTGGCATATGGTAAAGGAGTCTTAAAGAATTCCCGCCTCCACGGCAGACCATCGTTGCGGCTGATCAGCCTGGCTTCCAATATGCCGATCTTCTCTGCCTGGGCGAATGACTCCGCCTATGAGGTTGTATTCTCTGAGCAGCTCCTCAGCCTGGGGGATGCCGGGGATGTTGCAATTGGTATCAGCGCCAGTGGAAATTCTCCCAACGTTATCAGAGGATTGGAGACCGCCCGCCAGATGAATATGACAACCATCGGCTGGACAGGATTTGACGGCGGAAAAATGAAAGAGTTCTGCGATATTTGTTTTACAGTCCCATCGACAAATATGGAGCATATTGAAGATATTCATATGATCCTCAACCACATCATCCTGCACTGCTTACGAAAAGCATAAAAAAAGAGCTGCCCTGTTCAGGGCAGCTCTAAACTCAAGACAACTTACAAATTACGGGCGAACCAGTTTGGAGAACTCCTCCACGGGTACCTTCTGGTTTAGAGATTCGATGGAGTCATACAGAGCCTGGAGGACATACACGCCATTGTGCGTTGCAGCGCCGGGGTCCTTATAGCTGTACTGCAAGTTGTAGGCAGCTTCCAACAGGCGGGGTGTCCAGGATTTGTACTGGTTTTCCCTTGTGGCTTCTTCAGGATCAACAGCGCCGTTGCCATTGGCATCATAGAAGAAGTATGGATAAGCCGTCGAAGAGTACAGGATCGGTTTTCCTGCAACTTCAGCCGCATATGCCAGGACTGCCTTGTAGAGCACTTCCTGTACACCAGCGACTTCTTCTGCCAGCCCTTCCTCAACATCGCCATCGCCGTCGTAGTCACCAACTGACTTCATGCGAATCGTAGCAGGATCATCCACTCCGTGGCAGGTTTTGCAGGATGCCGTATCAATACCCAACTGGTGGGCATCATGGCAGTCTGCGCAGGCGTTGTATTCAGGCACATGCGCAAAAGGTCCGGCATATTCTTTGCCCGCATACTGGAACATACCCTCTGCTTCAGACCCGAACAGGGTTGCTCCGGCTGCAAAGTAATGCACATTAATGAAGCTGAAATCCTCATTTACGGTATCCGGATCGGCGCTGCCAACTGCTTTATTGACCGATGCAGTTGATTGGCGTCCCTGGTGGCAGTTCAGGCACAGGTTGGATTCGGGTTTTCCTTCAAATCCCAGGCTGGCGCCATTCGGGAATTTTACCGTTTCCTGCTCATAGAGTGTGAAGGTGGTCAGGTCGGTATGGCAGGTTTCACACTGCAGTCCGTCAGAAATTGGTGCGCCAATGTTTGTTGCATATTTGATATATTGAGGTAGACCGGTAGCGCTGTGGCATTTGGCACATCCGGCAGGGACTTCACCTTCAGCATCCCAGTCACGGAAAGCCATCGATGACCCGTCAAAGTGTCCGGGATCGGTGCGGTAGGCTGCCGCCAGGTCAATCGGGGCTGCAATTTTGGTATTGAGGTCAGAGATCGAATCGTACAGCAGTTCGAGGATGATATTTGCCATTGTGGGCATATCCACCCGGATCTTTGACGGAGACCTGGTAGTTGTATCCGGCTTTCAGGAGGCGGGGTGTCCAGGTTTTGTAGGCATTGTCGATAGACGGCTTCATCTTCTGTTATCTTCCCGTCTGCATTGGTATCCGTGAACCAGTATGGATAAGCCGCAACATCATATCCGATGCCAGCACCGGCATACTTCGGTGGCGTACGCCTGGATGACTTTCAATAACATTTTCCTGCATCGTGGCAATTTCTCGTTGATCGGTTCATCAATATCCCCGTCACCGTCATAATCACGCTGGGAGGAAACCATGCGAATATTCTTAACATCGTCCACTGTGGCAACACCGGTATGGCAGGTGGCACATTCGGTTAGCTTCAATTCCAGCGAATGGGAGTCGTGGCAGTCATTGCATTGGGTAATGTCAGCAGCATGGCCGAAAAAGGCATCATAGGTATTGCCTGTCATATTCATAGCCACCTTTTACCATCGTCCCGTAGCGGGTTGCTGCCGCAGCATAATAGTGGATATTGACGAAACCGAGGTCCGGCAGATACGGTATCTTCATCGGCAACAGCCACTTTTTCGATGGCAGCATTTACGTGGATAGGTGGAAGCCTCTGCCCTGATGGCAGGTGCATACAGACCGCATCATCACCCAAGCCTGTTATGGTCACCGGAACCATTTCACCGGCTTCATTTGCCTGCATGTTGGGGGAATGCGACCGAATCCATCATCCTCGGTGGCTTCGTTGTGGCAGGCAACACAGGTGATCACTTCACCTACAGCCGGGGGAATATCGACTACACCCGCTGCGCTGCCATCGGCTCCAACATAATCCTGGAAACCACTGGAACTGTGGCATTCGGCGCAAGGCTTCGACAACCGGTGGGTCGTCTTCATTCCAATGGTTGAATGCTTCTGCTGTTTCATCGGAGTGGCCGGCAGCCTTCCCATTTTTCAAGGTATGGTATCTCCACCACCGGTTCTGCTGCTGCGGGACATGGTTCCGCTGGAGGGCAGACCTGGGTTGCCACGGCTTGCACTGCGGCTTCCGCCGCTTCGGGGGGAACCGCAGTTCCGCTGCAGGCAGCCAGGGTTGCCCCGATTAAGAGCAGAATTCCCATGACCCATAAATAAACAACTGGTGATTTCCTCATAGATTCCTCCTTCAATATGTATTCCAATGTTATTAAAAAATATCATTCCCAGTTTGAGAAATTATTCACAATTACGCTATTATCAATCATACAAAAAAATCAAGATTAATGCAAGATTAAAATTGTCACAATTTTCGTCATATAGGTCGGATTACACCTATCACAGGGTATTAATTGTTCTATTTTTGCATTTAATGCGTTTATTGCCCGCTTCGAAAATTGGCTCAATTTTTACCCACATCACTTTCATGGCTGACTGGCTGCAAAAAAATACTGGATCTACCAGTTGGAATTTTTACCAGGTAATTCCAATCTATTGGATGGATCATTTTGAAACAGGCTTGGTTTATAACCAGGATATTGTTGGAAGTGGATGAGATCAATGCGAATTGATAACAATTCCGCTGGTTTTTGATAAAATGAAAGACAGAACGACCAACGATCATTATCCACCAAAGAAAGCGAGATGAATGTTCATGAAGGTGATCATTCAAATCCCATGTTTCAATGAAGAGGAATCCCTGCCCATTACCTTTGCGGAGCTCCCCAGGCAGCTAAATGGGGTGGACGAGGTGGAGTGGCTGGTAATAAACGATGGAAGCAGCGACCGTACTGTTGAGGTTGCCATTGCCCAAGGGGCACATCACGTCGTTTCTCATTATAAAAATCTCGGTTTGGCCCAGGCTTTCATCTCTGGAATAAGTGCCTGTATCTTTTTTGGCGCAGATATCATCGTTAATACGGATGCAGACAACCAGTATGTTGCGGCAGATATCCAGAAGTTAATCGACCCCATCCTCCGGGGTGAGGCCGAATATGTGATTGGCACCCGCCCCATCGATGAGATTGTCCATTTCTCCCCCATTAAGAAGAAACTTCAAAAATTTGGCAGCTGGATTGTTAGAAAATTGAGTCAGACCAATGTTGAAGATGCTCCCAGCGGTTTTCGGGCCATAACCCGCAATGCAGCAACTCACCTGCATGTATTTAATCGCTATACCTATACCATTGAAACTGTCATCCAGGCCGGGAGGATGAACCTGCCCACCATCTCAGTGCCTATCCGTACTAACCAGGACCTGCGATCATCACGCCTCATTTCAAGCATTCCAGCCTATTTGCAGCGCTCTTTTGCCACAATTGTCCGTTCATTCATGACCTATGAACCGCTCCGCTTTTTTGTAGCGCCCGGATTTTTCTTGTTTCTGTGTACCTTTATTATCGGATTGCGCTTTCTTTACTTTTTCTTCATTGGAGACGGCGCCGGTCATATCCAATCCTTGCTGTTCTCAATCGTCCTTTTCATTCTCGGGGCAGTGATGGTCATTGTTGGATTGATGGGTGATTTAATAGGTGTTAATCGGAAGCTGCTGGAGGACCTGGATTACCGGTTGAAGCAGACCCAGTCACTGTTGGAGGAGAACCTCTTATCCACATCCATCCATCAGAAAGTTTTCTCAAGGGCGTATCTCACATACAGCATCCGCTTGCAAGAATTGGATAAATAATAGAAATACGGGAACACCGGGGCTGGTTTCTTGTCCGTAACAGAGCCAGATAAACCAGTATCCCGTTAACCCGTGCTTAATTTATTTATGTGTAACCTGGTAAGGATTAGGAACTGATGTGGAACCCTTGTGTGGTGTTCGGGATTTGCAAACCTGAATTAATAACTATACGCATCATCCATCATTCATCCCCACCTGTTATTTGGAAATCGGCTCAATATTTCTTGTTATGTCCATATCGCCAGGATTATAAGCTGGAAGAACCTTCCAAGCAGGCGCGGTTGACTGGGACATCCATCCTTTCTACCGTCTCGTCCCAAGGATTTATATTCTATAATGGCAATTCATCCATTCTCAAGCCAAGGGGTATTTGGATGATGATCAACAATCAATCAGTAGATCGGGTTTTATAAATGGGTTTTAGTGAATGGTCAATTGGTTTTAGGAGAACAGGGATAGTCAGTTATCCAGATTCCCGCCTTGAACAGTTATTTGCGAAAAATCATGCTATCTATTGACAATCTTGTTCAACGCCAGCGGTTCTGGTCAAATACAGATCCTCCTCCGGTAGAATCACGGATACAGCATCGATACCACCCCCGGCGGAGCATCCTACCACAATAGCCGTTTTCCCGTTCAGGTACACATCCGGCCAGGGTTCTTCATAGGGAAGCAGTATATTCATGCTGGGTTTGTACGGACCGATAAGTTCAAAGGTGATGCGCGGGTAATCATAAACCACCGACCGCATTCGCGAGATATCCTCGCCCTCTCCCGCCCTGTAATATTGCGCATAAATGAGCCGTCCTTCGATAACTGACGTGGTGGGGAGATTAACATAGTTTAAATACGCTGCAGGTGTCATTCCGGCATTATTGGACAACCTCTCCACATCAATTCGTTCTAAAATTTCCTGCTTGGACTGGATTTGATATTTTTGCGGAAAGATAGTGTCCGTAAAAGGAATCATGGACCCGATGACCAGGAAGAGGAGAAGCATCGGTGCAAATGACTTTACCGGAAAATGGATATCCCTTGAGGGTTTTACATGAATCGTTGGTTCCTTTTCGAATTGTGGCTCGAAACCGTTGAGGACATCGTTGAATGGTTTGGATATGAATTGAATGAAGACCACCAGCCCCGTACAGAAATATAATAATATGACCCATTCGATAGGCTGGGTATATCGGGATGCAGATGTCAGAGCAACAGCAGTGCCAGCGCTGTATGCAAGAAAGAAAAAGAGCGGGAATATTCCTGCCAAAAAATCAGGCCGGACGTTATAGCTGATGCCGGCTGCCAGGAACGCCAATACAATTAAGAAAGAGATATTCCCCCGAACCATTCTCCATGGAGCAACCTGGCGGCTCTCTAGAAACACCGTGGCAGGGAAAATCACCGGAGTGCCGGAGGTGATACTTGGAAGCATTGTTGGTAAAATTTGGACAGTATTTACAAAATTAAATACAAAATGCTCTCCAAGCAGATATAGGATAGATTTTCCAGGTTGGTCCACCCCATCTTCTTCAAACTCCGACGGCTGGGTTTCAGTTAATATTCCTTCTTTATCGCCGGGTTGTGTCACTTCATAAGGGGGTTCCTGCGTCGTCTGAATCTGAATAGGACTATTGTCTATTATATGTTGGTTCGGATTCTTCTGGAGACATTTTCCCATACCGCTCCTCGACAACCGAGTGCTGCATTTTAAAAAGGAAATAGAATGGGGTATCTATGGTCATCTGGCTTCTCACCATCCATGGCAGGATACTTGCCAGGGCAGCAGCACCGAATATTACCGAATGATAGATGGATGGTTTGATTGCAAACCGCATGTGTAGGAAAATTGCCGCCAGCGATGCCGGCAGCAAAAACCAGGGATTGGTACGTACAAGTGTGCTTAATCCAAAGAGACCGCCCGCCAGCACCAGGTTACGTGGATGGGCGCAGGGATCCTTTAGCCATTTAATCATGAAAAGGCAAAATCCTGCCAGAAGTAACGTGATAAATGGTTCGGTGAGCAAGGCTTTGACCGGCGACATCCACGTATCAGCCGAGTAAAAAATGATATTCTTCTCGCGAATAATCGTTAGAATCGCGATAAGGATGCCCAGGTATTGGCTGTGATAGATTTTCCCGATTAGAAAATAAATAACCGGGATTAATGCCAATACCAGGATTTGGTAGAAAATCATACGATCATAATGTTGCCCGCCAAACAACCGGAATAACATTACTGCGAAAACATAAAACGGATTGTCGATGTAATCGCCATTATTCAATCCCTGTCCTATCACTGCCAGTTGTCCGGGCAAATCAAAGCGGGTTGGATCAGATGCCGGAACGTAATCGGCATTAGGGGGGAATGGACCGATTCGATAGTAGCTGCTGCGCATCGGTTCATTCGACCATACAAGCACTGCCGCAATCCAGATAATCATCGCAATCAATAAAGTACTTGTCCGGAAAAGATTTATCTGCTGGTTTTGTGAGAGAAATAGTTTGCCAAATTGGTTTACTATCCAAACCTGCGCGGTAATCAAAAGGGCAACAAATAGTTCCCGGTAAGAAATAAATATGGTTGGAGTGCGAACAGGATCATCATGTATTCCAGCCCCATAGCCAGTCAAACTAATCACAATCCACATCAAGCAGAAAACGCCAAGCACAAATAAAAATAACAGCTTCTGAGGCGGAACAGATAATTCAATTTTTCTATCAGCCTCTTCATTCTTTACCAGCAGCA
The DNA here is from genome assembly GCA_963841845.1 of uncultured Chloroflexia bacterium. Lineage (GTDB taxonomy): Bacteria > Chloroflexota > Anaerolineae > Anaerolineales > Anaerolineaceae > CAVVGZ01. Next base: position 31,050 of record CAWJEG010000007.1, read on the forward strand.
TGGCAATAATAAACTGCAGTACAACCAGGATAACCCAACCCACAAATGGCTGCAGGCGGATAAGATAGCCGGTAAAACCTCCCCAGATAATTGGTGAGATGAAGGTAAAGGCGATCACAGAAATCAGCAGCATCTGGGCGGCAACCAGCATGATAAGGCTGGTAATCTTCTTGTCCACAATCCAGGCAAAGAATTGTGTAAAAATGGCGTCTACCCGGCTGGTATTTGACCAGGCAAAATAAAAACATACAAAAGCAAATAATAACCATATCAGGCTGAATAGGATTTGCGGAAGGGAGAAGGTATAAATAATCTGGTGGGGTTCATTGGCAGGTGCTGCTAATAACAAAAAAACACCTATCAAACATTCCAAACCTGCCAGGGTTAAAAAAACCGTTAGAATCCTTTTTTTATCCATACTTTTTTTGCTGTGAGAAATCATATCCCGGATCAGTAAGCCCCTTTTCCGGAAAATACAGTAAAGAAAGTTTTTACAATAATAAATAAATCCAACCAGATCGACCAGTTTTGCACATAATAACGGTCCAGGCGTACCCGCTGCTGGTATGAAAGATCATTACGCCCGGACACCTGCCATAATCCGGTCAAACCGGGTTTCACCTGGATATAGATCTTAAAATCATCTGCATATTGTTGAATTTCTTTCGAAACAATAGGACGTGGTCCAACCAGGCTCATTTCCGCTTCCAGAACATTCAATAGTTGGGGCAGTTCATCCAGGCTAAAGCGCCTGAGGAATTTTCCAATTCTGGTGATACGCGGGTCATCCTTAATCTTCATTGTCTCTTCCCATTCCTTTAGATGATCCGGATTGTCTGCCAGGTATTTGGTTAATATTTCCTCGGCTTTGGGAACCATGGTGCGGAATTTCCAGATTCGAATATCCTTCCCCTGGTGGCCTATCCTTGTCTGGCGGTAAAATATTGGTCCCCGTGAATCAATTGCAATCATAAGGGCAATTAAGAGGAAAACCGGGATCATAATTGGACTGGAAATTAGGATTATTCCAAGATCCATTACCCGTTTAAAAATTTGCTGCCTGCGTATTAGTAAATTTTGATGAATTTCTAAACCGATTAAACCCCCAATATCTTTGGGGGTAAACCAGATATTCGACAGCTGTTGATCAGGATTGATCATAATCATGTGTGGAATATGAAAAATATGATCTCTTGTAATCGCTTTAAGGAAATCCTCAGGGATATCCGATGTAACAACGATTGCAGTGGATAAATTTGATACAGCAGCCTGGATTGCAGGGATATCATCATCGGAGAATAATCTCACATTTTCAGGACGTTCAACCTCAAGGGGCTTTGCATGGATGATGAGATCTGGCATGTATCCCAGTTTTGGATTCTTATTCAGCATGTTGAAGATACGAGCCCCTTTTTCGCCAAAACCTATCAGGACAATTGGTTCCCCCCAGAGGCCGCGCCTGGCAGCCAGGCTGCGAACAATATGGCGAGCCGCTGGTATGGCAATAATCGCAATTGCCCAGGTTAAGGCAAATGAAGCCCGGGAATACATTTCTACATTGCGTATCCAAAATGACATCGTACCAAGGGCAAGGAAGACTGCAGTCGTGGAGATCGTCAAACGACGCAGTTCATCATAAGGATTTATACCCACGGCAGGATACAGCCCTCCCAATGAAAATACGATAATAAATAAAAGGATGAGGGGAATTAAGCTTTGGTACAGTGATGGATTCAGATCAGAACGCACAAACGTCCAAAGGTGAAGAGCGATGAATCCGGAAATAAAAAGACTGATACTGTCAGATAAAATCAAGAGCAGATCCATCAAATAGCGGTTGTTTAGCCTTCGAGTCGCTTCTATGGTAGATGTTTCGCTAATATTAGACAATGGTCATTCCCTTGATAATATCCGGGGAAGAATGGTCAATTTTCTCTATGCCCAAGGATTTTGTTAAACTTCTCCCAGGCAATTTCCACTTGAGTAGAATAATCACCCCGGAACCGATCAATCGAAAAACGTAAAGCATTTTCCCGACAGGCTTGTGGAGAAAACGCCTGAAATGCTTTCTCAAAACGATAAATTGCATTCTGGACAGCCTCGATGGACTGCTCCGTGAAAAATAGGCCGGTCGGATTGGATTGATCCAGGTTGCGGACGGTCTCCAGTACGCCGCCCTGCCCATAGGCGATTATTGGAGTACCGCACGCCTGTGCTTCCACCGGTACAATCCCAAAATCTTCTTTGGCTGCAAAGATAAGTGCCCGCGCCTTCTGCATCCTATCCTTAACAATCTCAGAGGATTGGTATCCCATGAGGGAGATGTTTGGCCCGGCGCGTGATTGCAGACGCTTAAAATCGGGGCCATCTCCTATTACATACAATCTTTTTTCCGGCATGGCGGTGAATGCATCAATAATCAAATCCATTCTTTTGTATTGAACAAAGCGTGATACTGCCAGATATTCATTTTCCCGTTGGTTGGAAAGGGAGAAGTAATCCACGTCAACCGGGGGATATACCACTCTGGCTTCCCGCCGGTATACCTTATGGATCCGCCGGGCAATAAATTGGGAATTTGCCAGAAATTCGTCGACTCCATTGGCAGTCCGCAAATCCCATAAGCGCAGGTAGTGTAATAGAAGGCGTGCAAAACTGCTTTTTAATCCGTGCTCAAGGTGGGCTTCCCGTAAGTATTGCTGCTGCATATCCCATGCATACCTCAGGGGTGAATGGATATAGCTGATATGCAGTTGGTCTGGTCCGGTTATTACTCCTTTTGCTACTGCATGGGAGCTGGAGAGAACCAGATCATAATCAGAAAGATCTAACTGCTCCACCGCAATTGGCATGAGGCCAATATATTGCCTGTATTTTTTCCTGGCAAATGGTAAATTTTGGATAAAAGAAGTGTTGGGTTTTTTTCCGCCGAGAAATTGGCGGTGATCCTCAGGAAGAAAATCCACCAGACTGAAGACGTCAGCTTCCGGGTATAACTGCAGGATCTGCTCACACACTCTCTCAGAACCAGAATAGACAGTAAACCAGTCATGCACCAGGGCAATTTTCCGGGATTTCATTTGTTAATTATAGCCTACTCCAGATTACCCGGAAAAATATTGGGCAAAAAAATCGATTCCAATTAACCCATTGGAAAGAATCACGGACAAGCTATATCTATACGCATCCTGCCCAAGAATACAAAACACTTACAGCAAATCGGTAGATTCTGAAATTCTTTCCTGGCCAGGTTAAAAATTTCACCTGCACGGGATATTCGAATTCCAACACAGTTACTTCACAAATTTAAATAGCCGAATTAATCCGGGATTGTTTTGCAAGAAATTTATTTACAGGGATCCTCATTCTTCTGAATCATTTTGAGAAAAAAATTGGCGGCTGCCCACCAGGGCTTTCAGCAAGTCTCTCCTTTTTAATGCACGCTTCCGATCAATTTCAACAGTCCCCGCCTTATCATCTGCCAACTTTCTTAATGCCTCAATCCACACCCCGCTGCTAACTGGATAATGCCCCACCCTCCATCGCTCTACATAAATTGGTAGATCAGGAACATTCGTAATTTTTTTCTGTGAAATTATTTTACTGATCCCGTGGGATTCAACCTTAATCTCCACCAGTTCATGTTCCGGTTTTACCGGGCAAACCTGCATACAGGCACCGCATTTAATGCAGAAATAATCCGCCAGTACCAATTGTCCAGAATCATCCAGATGAAGCGCTCGCGTCGGGCAAATCTCTGCACATGCCCGGCATCCAGGTTCACATTTTTCCTTTTGCAGGGTAATGCTTCCCGCCCATGGTTGGGTCACCTGGAAGGCTCCATCTGTGGCTACTTCACACTGCCGGCAGTGAATACATCCGGATTGATCAACGACCATGGTCTTTGTAATTTCATCAAAAGCAATGACATTTGTTGGACAATTGTTGATTACAAAGTCTCTGCGTGACCAATCAAATGCATCTGCATTGAACTCAGTCGATTTGATCAGTTCCGGAAAAGCCCCGTATGTTGAGACCGGAATTTCTGGCTTCCCATTAATCGTCATTGAAATTGCATTGGTTGGGCAGGTAATTAAACAAATTCCACACAGGACACAGGTATCCGCATCGATGTCAATGGAGGGGTTTTTTTGAATTTTCCCATCAACCAACAGGCTTTCCTGGTGGATTACAGACTCTTTCGGACAAACCAGCGGTCCGATTTGACAGCCAACACAGCGTTCCAGATCCCAGGTCATCACATAATGGCGGGTAACCATGGCTCTTTCCAGGATGATGGAATGATCCGTTATCGTTTTTCGAGTTTCTCCTCTATGGCTCATGCTGCACTCCTAATCCCGCCGAATTTCCTGAACAAGAATTTTTTGATAATCATAAACCCGCACCAGCATGGGGCTTTCACCGATTGCGTGGGTTGCACAGCCCATGCAGGGATCATAGCTGCGGAAAGCCATCTCAATCCGGTTTAGAATGCCTTCAGTTAAAGGCTGATTGGGTTGGATTAAATCCCTGGCCGCTTTCTTGATTGACATATCCATTGCCGCATAATTGTTGGTGGTCCCCACAATCAAGTTCACATGTTCCATTAAGCCATTTTCATCCGTTACATAATGGTGGGTCAAAGTCCCGCGGGGAGCCTCAACAATTCCTACTCCTTCAGTTGGTGTTTGTGTAGGGAGTGTGCGGATTACACTTCCAAGAATTTCCGGATCATCGATTAATTCTAAAGCCCGTTCACAAGCATAAAGTAGTTCAATCAAGCGCGCCCAGTGAGTCGCCAGGGTTGAATATACAGGTTTCCCGCCAAGAGTGTCAAAAAACCGTTCATATTCAATTTGTGCAAGCGGAGTCGCCATACCATCTGAGGCATTGATCCTGCCAAGAGGGCCAGCCTGGTATACACCACTATCAACTCCATCTACCAATCCCTTCCAGCCAACCTTTTTTAAGTACGGAAATTTCAGGTAGGACCAGGGCTCAATATGCTCTGCAATAACATCCAGGTATTCCTCGGGGGAATACTTTACAAATTCTTTCCCGGATGGATCAACAACCCTTACCTTCCCATCGTAGAAATTGACCTTATTGTTCTCATCCACCATTCCCATATAGTATGTTTTTTGGGAAAAAGTATCACTCAAGATCATATCCATATAGACCTTGTTCTTTAATACGATGTCCTCAAACAGGTTCAGGGTAAATTTGGCAGTCTCAAGTGATTTCAGGGTGATGTCCCGGATGGTCTGCTGTTCCTGGCTGGTGATAGGTTTGCTCACCCCCCCAATCACGGCGCCAACAGAATGGATATATCTCCCCCCGATGATAGCAGTGATGGTGTGGTTGTCCTTTAGCAGCTGCATCACCTGGGAACCGATTTCCCTTCCTACTTTCTTCACAACGCCAATGATGTTACGGTCCGCCCTGGATGCATCAGGTCCAACAATAAAATCCGGCCCGCCCAAAACATAAAAATGGGTAGCATGGTCGGCAATAAAAAAAGCAGAGTACATTAATTCGCGAAGTTTCCTGGCAGTCGGGGGAGGTTCCACATGATAAACTGCATCTCCTGCCTTCGCAGCCGCAATATGATGTGCGATCGGGCAGACCCCGCAGATGCGCTGGGTAATGCGCGGCATTTCCTCTACTGGCCGGTTTTCACAAAATTTTTCAAAACCTCGCAGCTCCGGGATGACCATATAGGCATTTTCAAGACCGCCGGTATCATTAAGAAACAAATCAATTCTGCCATGACCTTCAAGTCGCGTAATCGGATCTATGGATATCTTTTTATATTGGATGTCTTTCATGGGGTTTCCATTCAGATTTTTAAACCATTAAGATTTGACCCTGGAATATTTCAATTCATTCAGAATTGAATCGGCAAGGCTGAAGCGGTAAAAAGTTCCAACAGGATCAACAATCGAGTCCAGGGTTTGATTGATTTGATCAGGATTTTCCGTATCGATGAGAGCTGCAACTGCGCTCAGGAGTTTAGCCCCTTGATCGACCACCCCTTCCGGTGCACCGTAACATCCACGGCAGGGCATATTGGCATTCAAACAGGGCAGCCCGCAGCCAGCGCGTGTCACTGGCCCACAGCAGATCACACCCTGGGCCAAAAAACAAATATCTGGGTCCATCAGGACTTCATGCGGACGCTTAAATTCCTTGATGCGGACCTCATTGTCCCCCTTTTTCCGGGGACAGACATCACATGTCGTTTTTTCATCGACTCCGATTACAGAAGACATTTCGGGCAAATCGCCTGCCAGGACCAACTGCAGCACTTTCCAAACCTGGTCAGCAACCGGCGGACATCCGGGCATGAAATAATCCACAGCAGTAACCTGGGCAAGTGTTCTAACCCGCGTGCAAAGTGCGGGAATTTCTATCTCACCCTCAGGAATGTGGGTTATTTGTTGGGGACGGGTACCCCGTGTCTCATCCAACGAAGGCGTTGTGTAATACACCCTCTGGATGATCGCTTCAGCATCACAGAGATTCACCAGACCGGGGATTCCTCCGTGGTTGGCGCATGCTCCAAATGCTACTAACTTTTTGGATTTCTGCCGTAAAAGAAGGGCAAGTTGTTCATTTTCCTGGTTGCAGATTGCACCATTAAAAAAACAGATGTCAATCTCCTGGTCCTGCATGGCTTTTACATCGGAATATTTAAAATCTAAAATTGCTGGCCAGAACAGGATCTCAACCTGATCAGCAAAATCGATGAGGTTCATACCCAATTCGGTAATGGTAATTTCACACCCGCCACAACTGCCAGCCCAATAGAACGCTACTTTGTTTTTATTCATCTAACTCTCCTTCCGCAGGAGCATTGAATTCAGCATTGCATCAATCTCAACCCGGATGCGTCCCCGATCCTGGGTTCCGATTTGAACAAACCGTACCGGTTCTCCAGCGACATCCATCTGGCCAAACATGCGGTTGAGGGTTGCCATTTTGCAGGAACCAATTGTCGTACCGTGCATATAATGGCACTCACCAGGTTTACAGCCACAAACCATGACCCCGTCATAGCCCCGCCCGAGAGCCATTAATGCCATTTGCGGGTCGATGCGGCCTGAGCATGGGATATGAATCACTTTCACCGGATCAGGGTAACTCTCCAGGATGGATAAATCGCTTTCCGCTCTGAGGCACCAATCACAAATAAAGATTGCCAGTGATGGTGTTGTATTTGTGGGTATGGATTTTATTTGTGAGGTGATTTCCTGATTACTGACACCGTTACGGGCTATTGCACCGCTAGGGCATGCTGAAACACAAATGCCACAGCCCATACAACGGGTTCCATCCACTGTCGAAAACCGGTCCGAACTGCCATTGAATCCTTTTTCAAAAAGGGATGGGGCTCCATAAGGACAGGCCATTACGCAGATTCCGCATCCCGAACACAATCCTTCATCCACATTGACAACTTCCAACGGGGATGAATACCCCGCCTCTACTGCAAGCTGCTTTACTGCTACAATGAGCTTGGAGATATGAATTTGCTGCGGGCAAGCCGGATAGCAGAGATCACATTGGGAACACATCCAGGTGGTTGGATCCCGGAAAGCCTCGGTTTGCCTATCCAGCATGACCATTTTTAGCAGCCGGCGTGGATTATATTCAGCTTCTACTTTTTGCTGAATCATGCATTTGCTGACACAAGTGCCGCATGCATAACATGCATCCAGGTTTTCGCCTCCAGGCATCGCCCTCACTTTATCCGAAAATCGGTTTACCAATTCGCTATGCGGGTTCATGCTCACCCACCTTGCCTATCATCGCCAATTCGAACTTGCTGGAAAATTCCATTGCCTCGACAATCTCCGGGAGGGATCTCATCTTGTGGGCGCGCTGTTCCATGATGGGGCTCAACCGGATAATTTCATCTTTTAGATCTTCCTTGGAGAGGCTATTCAACAGCGCTTGCATTTCATTAAGGGTACGGGCATATTTATCGCCTTCTGCCGCACTGATCCACTCTACACGGAATCGACCGGCAGTCATCCCTAATTTTCCAAAGAGATGTTCCAACCTTTCTGCACGGGAGGCACCGACCAGCTGACCGGTAATGTAATGGCAGTCTTGCGGGTGGCAGCCGGAATATAGCACACCGCCTGCACCCAGCCGGAATGCCTCGAAAATGAAATCTGGGTCCATGCGGGCCGAACACATCACCCGCAAACCCCGTTCGTTCGATGAATATTCGAAATGGCTGGTACCTGCCAGGTCTGCACCACCATAGGAGCACCAGTGGCAGCGGAATGCCAGGATTTTTTCTTCCGGTTTTTCTGCAAGGAGTGCATGCAGTTGGGCGAGGATCTGGGCATCTGTATAGTGCAGCTGGGTAATGGCATTATGGGGGCATTCCGCCACACAACCTCCACAACCATGACATTTCGCAGTGATGACGTGCGCAGGTTTCCCGGTCTCCAATTCGATGGCACCATATGGACAGGAGCGGAAACATAAACCACATTTTTTCCCATCAGCGCTGACGCAGCGTTCAGCCCAAACATAGGCAACGGTAGGTTCAATCTCCCATTCATCAGAATGGAGAATACGTCCTGCGCGGGAAGCTGCCGCCGATCCCTGGGCGACACTTGCGGGTATATCTTTTACACCCTGGCATGCCCCGGCAAAAAATATGCCGTCAGTTGGGCTGTCCATGGGACGCAGCTTGGGGTGGTACTCCATATACCATCCGCCAGGGCTCTGAGCAACATTTAATACCGAGCTCATCGTATCCACATCAGGTTGGGGTACAGCAGCCTGGTTAAGCATCACCATGTCATATTCCCGCTCGATGACACTCCCCAGGGCAATATCCTCTGACGAGACGAAAAGGTTGTGTGTCACGGGGTCTTCGGTAATCAAACCAGGTCTTCCCTGGATGAATTTGATCCCCATCTTCCGCGCTCGATCATAAAACTCCTCATACCCTTTGGAAGGGCGTACGGATATCCATATAGTAAACCGTAATATCTGCGTCCGGATACATCTGTTTCAACAGGACCGCGTTTTTTATCGAGTACATGCAGCAAAAGTTGCTGCATCCGGGGTTATATCTTTTATCACGCGAACCAACACAATTGATAAAGGCAATTTGTTTTGGATTGGTGGAATCGCTGGGACGAATAAGGTTCCCGTGAGTAGGTCCAGCAGAATTATTCAGCCGCTCCATCTCCATACTGGTTATTACATTCGGAAACCGCCCGTAGCCATATTCTTCCATTACACTGGGATCAAAATGACTAAAACCGGTCGCAACAACAACCGCTCCAATCTCTTCCCAAACCAGTTTATCCTCCATGGAAAAATCAATTGCATTGAGATTTCCACAGGCATCCACACATTTGTAACAGTGAATGCAGGCATCCATGTCAATATTGTATATAAGTGGAACCGACTGGCTCATAGGGACATAAGCCGCTTTGCGGGGTGCGAGATTCATCTCAAAATAATTGGGAACCTCAATCGGGCAGGCGCTGGCACATTCGCCGCATCCGTTACAGCGATCCGCGATAACATATTTAGATTTTTCGCGCAGAAGGATATTGAAATTACCAACAAATCCATCTACACGCTCAACTTCTGTGAAAGTCCGTATATCAATATTGGGGTGACGCGCCGCGTCAACCATCTTGGGGGCAAGAATTCAAATACTGCAGTCCATTGTTGGAAAGGTCTTATTAAGTTGAGCCATCACCCCGCCAATGGTAGGTTCCTTTTCCACAAGGATGGTTTTTATTCCCTGGTCAGCCAGATCCAGGGCGCAGCTTATTCCCGCCACTCCGCCGCCAATCACCATTGCTTTATTTGTAACCGGCACCTTGATCATTTCCAAAGGCTGGAGAAAGCTTGCTTTTGCAACTGCGGCAGCGGTGAGATCTTTGGCTTTTCTCAAAGCACCCACAGGATCATGACCATGTGCCCAGGTGCATTGTTCACGAATATTTGCCATTTCCATCAAGAATGGATTGAGCCCTGCCTCCTCAACAGCAGCACGAAAAGTGGGCTCATGCATCCTGACCGAGCAGGCCGAAACAACCACCCGGTTCAAATTATGCTTTTTGATTTCCTCTTTTATCAGGCGCTGCCCGCTGTCTGCACAGGCGTAGAGGGTATCAGTTGCCCGGACTACTCCCGGCAAACCGGTAGCATACTCTGCCACTGTCTTTGGATCAATTACACCCGCAATATTGGAACCGCAATGGCAAATGTATACGCCGATGCGGAGTTCTTCATTTTCATTCTTTAGATTCGCTTGCACAGGTTTCCTCCTACAATCTTTCAGCCAGTAAACTATGAACGTGAACCAACAACCTCTTCGATAACCAGCTTTCGGCGGGCTTTCTGTGCCCTTTGGTCAGATGTGACCAATTCCAATGCATCCTTCGGGCAATACTTCACACATTGCGGGCCTTCTTCAATATCCTCACAATGATCACATATTTCTGCCAGACGGGTGAGAGGGTTGATTGAAATTGCACCGAAATCACAGGCTTCGATACACCATGCACAGCCATCACATTTATTGTCTTCAACGCGAATCTTGCCGCTGAGGTCATCCTGCCTCAAGGCGGACCGTGTGCAGGCAATCACACATGGAGCATTTTCGCAGGTGCGGCAGGCCACGGCTGTGATAAGAATCTCGTGCGCTCTTACTACCCGAATACGGGATCGATATGTGTTAAATTCCCCGGTTTTTGTATAGGAGCAAACATATTCACAAACCTGGCAGCCAATACATTTTTCCGGATCACATGCAATATATTTATATTTGGATGTTGTTGTCGCCATTTGTTATCCTCGTCCTTTACACACCAATCTCTGCCGCAATATCTTCCATACCAAGATCAGCCAGCAGCTGTTTCGGAAGCTTACCCTCATAATGTCCAGCCTTTGGCCATGTAGTATATTTTTTTGAGGTACTTTAATTCTTCTTCTGTCACGAAAGTGTTGGCGGAAGCGCCCTCTTTGAAACCCTCATTTTTCCAGCGGTACGGGAGTTGGTCATCCTTCTCCGTCCAACCCTCCCGGATATTAAAAGCCTTTTTTATGGTATGAGCATGGATGCCGATTTTCTCAACATCATCATAGGCAAAGTCCCACCCGGTAGTGGCGTTGATTAATTTTGCAATTGCAGGCCAGGCTCCCACCCGGTCGGCATTTCCTGTAAAACTTCTGCGGATGAATTTGCACAGCGGCAGTGTATCATAAACTGCTGCGTATACTTCTGTACTGCTGGCGACTTTTCCCCGGTTTTCATCAACTGTAAAACGGTCAACTTTTATATTCAAGTCAGGATCAGAACCTTTTATATCCGGATCATAAGCAGCCGAACGATTATGGCAGCCGCCGCGTGTACCCGCTGCCAGTCCTAAAGCAAATGTTTTCAAGGCTCTTGCGTCATATCCGGGACTTTCCAATCCTTTGATATGCATTGCCCATTTAGTTGTATCTGTTCCGCGCTGCTCATCAATTTTTTTCGATGCCCTGCGGACCCCTAGAGCAAGTAAATCACCAATTCCTTCCCGGTTAACCATCATTTCGGCAAGAGTTACCGCTTCCTCTTCTCTGCCAAAGTATGGTTCAAACCCGTCTGGATATTTTTTGCATGCAAAATCTTCCTTCTTGAAAATCCCGCGTTCAAATGTTTCCATAGTCCAGGCTATGGTAACCCCCATGCTCATCGCATCCAATCCATGCTCGTCTGCTACATCTACTAACTTAATGACCCCTTTTAAATCACCAATACCAAGGTTCGAGCCGACTGCCTGTAAGCTTTCATACTCAATTCCGGTCATCGACCCGGCAAATGGACCATCCTGGACGAGCGACATTTGTTCACAGGCAATAGGGCATTGCGCACAGGCAATAGTCTTTACTTTATATGTCTCATGGAGGGTTTCACCGCTAATGGCTTCGGCATTCTCAAAAACACCTTGCTGGTAATTGCGTGTGGGCAGCAATCCCAATTTATTCATATTCAAAACGTTAGTGGATGTTCCAAGAATGCGGTATTTGGAGGTGTCCGGACCTTGAGCTGATTGTATGATATCGTATGACATCTGCATGAGTGTTTTTGGATCAGCAACAGAAACCCCGTTTGTTCCCCTAACCGATAGGGCTTTGAGCTTTTTTGAGCCCCAAACCGCCCCATGCCCGGTTCTCCCGGCCTGGCGGCCATCATTGGTTACACATGCAAACAGAACCTGATTTTCTCCACCCAGGCCGATTGTTGCAGAGCGTACCTGGTCATCTCCCAATTCATCCCGGATGGCTTCTTCCGTATCAAAATTTGTTTTGCCTAATAAGTGGTCTGCGTTTCTGAATTCAACCCGCTGATCATCTACAAATACATTTACCCAATCATTGCTGCTTTCATGGATAACGATTCCGTCCCAACAGGCACGTTTTAATGCAATTGCAAACCAGCTGCCCGATAGGCTGTCCCCGATGAATCCAGTTAAAGGTGATTTGGAAGCCATACCAAATTTTCCCCCAACCGGAACAGGTGTCCCTGCAAAAATGCCATTTGCAATACAAATTGGATTTCCGGGCGAAAGCGCATCACAGCCTACTTCAATGTTTTCCCAGCATAGCCGGGTTGCCATGGAAACGCCGCCGATATAGGTTTTATACCAGGTTTCTGGTTTTGTTTCCGGCCAATACTTCCTGCTTTTCAGGTCAATGTGAAGGATTTTACCGCTATAGCCGTGCATAACGTACAAACCTCCTTTAATAAGTGTTTCGTGTTGGATTAAGTATCCATTCTATCGAGCAAATATTGGATCATATTGATTTTCAATCCTGGATTATCCACCAGCCAGAACAGACATTAAGATCAGATTATCACCATCTTCGGGTAAGTTATCCATTTCATCTTCCTGGACCATATGTTCTCCATTACGATTGAACATATTGGATCCAAAAAGTTCCAATCCATCCGGTGAAATCACCTGCCCAACCAGGGCAGGATACATCTGTGCAATTATTTTTATTATTTCTCTGTAGGATGTGCCAGGTTCAATATTAAGTTGAATTTCTTTCTGCCGGGTCAGGATCCTTGAATGCCCAATAAAATCAACTTTAATCGTATCCATGAGCAATAATCCACTCCCAAATAACAGGCAAATAAAAAAGCCAGTGTATATTATATAAAGTATACAGTTGCGTTATCAATATGTATTATATCGTAACCGGGATTGCATTTTGTAACTATTTTGGGAACATTAAATCACAATTTTTTGGGATTGCCCGATTTTGAATTTTCCATATTTTTTTAATCAGTGGATGTTGTTAATTTAATAAAAATCCGTAATAATGGGCAACCATTAAGTCAACGGAACAGTTTTCTCATGGACTGATATAATCATTTTAAGTGGTGTCATCCTGTTGCAGCAGGTAAAAGCATAATTTCTTTATTCAAACACCACCATAATGTGGCCCTTGCGGCCAGGATTGATCACTCCGAAATTGTTGAATTTTTCCTACTGAGGGAGGCAATTTCATTGAAAACGCCAAGATCGAATATTTCCAATATATCTAAACTTAGTTTAATAAATTTCACCAATCGTTTTTTCATGGTGATCTTGCTCATCCTGGTGTTATCTTTATCAATTCAAGGATGGGTTTCAGCGGCACCAGTTGTCCAAAGAACGGATAGGGTTCTGAATGTTAACAGTAATACCGATTCCATTGATATAACTCCTGGTGATGGCCTATGTGTCGATTCAGAAGGAATGTGTACCCTGCGGGCAGCTATCATGGAAGCTAATTCTTCCCATCGTGAGGTGGAAATACAATTGCCGGGTGGCATCTACACTCTGGGAATTCCTGGCGCTAACGAGGATGGGGCAGTCTCTGGTGACCTGGACATTTTTCAATCGATGAACATCCGCGCTACTGGCAGTGGGCGCCCCATTATCCAGGCGGGAACCGACCCTACCGATGGCATCGACCGGGTTTTCCATATCCAGGGGTCAAATGCAGAAGAACCTATCCGGGTCAGATTACAGGATATCACCATCCAGTTCGGTCAGGCACCCACAGGTACACAATTTCCGGAAAATTCTGGTGGAGGAATTTTGATTGAGGGATACACCAAAACATCTATCAAGAACACAACAATCAGTCAAAATTCAGCTCTGGATCCACAGGGTCAGGGAGGTGGTATCCTGGCATGCGGCGCAGATTGCAGCGAAGACCAGGAGGGCGAACTCATCCTCGAAAACTCCAGGATTACACAGAATACGGCAGGAGGTACTGGCGGAGGTCTTGTCCTAAAAAACCTGGAAAACTTCGAGATCAGGAATAGTTCTATCCTGGATAATAAAAGCCAGAATGATGGGGGCGGCATCGCCATCAGCGAAATAGACGATAATAGTGCAATCCTTGGATCAACAATTGCATATAACCAGTCGCAATTTGGTGGTGGAGTAATCATCCAAGGCAGCGAGATTTTGCTTGCTAATAGTACCGTAAGTAATAATTTAGCCGAAAACGACGCCGCCGGAATATACGCTCAAGAAGCCACCCTGACCATCCTGAACGCCACAATTGCAAACAACAAATCAAACGGCACTGCCGGGGGTATCTATGTAAAAAATGCAGATGTGGAAATTGGCAGCAGCATCCTGGCAGGTAATTCGGCAGATGAAGCGCCTGATTGCTTCGAGGAAAATGGCTTGGATTCATTAGGATATAATCTCGTTCAGGATACCAACAGTTGTTCATCGGTTTTTGATGAAGGGGGGGATTTACGAGGAGCAGATCCGCTCCTGGCACCCCTGGCAGATAACGGTGGTGATACCCTAACTCATGCCCTGGATATTTCCAGTCCCGGTGCGCACCTCATTCCAATTGGAACCAATCAATGCGGGACAGATGTCCAAAGCGACCAGCGTGGCAGACCCCGCCCAGGGGATTTAGACCCCTCCGATTTTTGCGAAATGGGTGCCTGGGAAGCCCAGAGTGATGACTACAATCTACCTCCCACGGAAACAAATACTGCCACTACCACCGCCACTGAGGAGATCACCGCAACACCTTCCGAGACTCCGACCATCACTGAGACCGGGACTTCCACCTATACTGCCACCGCCACTGAGACAGAAACCTCAACTCTGACTCCAACCAATACTGCAACCGTTACCTACACTCCAACAGCATCCTTAACGGCGACAATTACACCTACCCGCACTGCTACTCAAACATTAACTCGTACTCGGACAGCTACTTCAACCGGCACTGCCACACTAACCAGGACACCTAAACCGACAAGAACACGCACACCAACCAGCACAGTTACCCACACCCGTACCCCAACCAAAAAACCTACCAGGACCTCTACCCCTGACCCAAGGATTACTCCTGGTAATACCCTGACAAGTTCACCGACCTCCTCATCACAATATTACCCTCCAGCAACCTGGACCCCGATACCTGAGTTTCCAACCTCAACCTACACCATCATTCCTACAACACCAGCTTACTTTACAGCCATCGTCCAGACTCATACCCCTACTCCATCGCTTACTCCTGTGGGAGGAATCCAAATTTACACGCCAGTCAATCCATCAGCGACTGAAACACCTCAGCAAGGTTTTGCCCAGCGTTTCTTCAGCCAGCCATGGGTGCTGATTCTGGTTGCCGTAGTCAGCGGTATACTCGGATTGATCGTAATTGGTGTAATTTTATGGCTGCTGTTTATGGATAAATCAGACGAGGATGAATCAGAATGATCCATTTAATGGTTATCTGCTTTTGGTCATCGCTGCCAAACGTGTTTTAATATGTGCAATCCGATGATCCAGGTGATCCGGATCAAAATAGCAGGCGGGTATCGGGGTGTAGGTCAGGTTTGGAGAGAAATATGGATCATCGTTCATAATCCATTCTTCCATCTGATCATATCCCCTCAGGATATCTTTTGTAGGTGTTTTATATCCCCGCGATGCGCCTTCATAATGTATTAATGCTGCGTGGGGGTTATATAAAATGCGGTAACCCTTTTTAAGCAACCTTAAGCAAATTTCCACGTCGCTGAATACGAGTTGGTATCCTTCGTCGTATCCTCCCGCCATCTCAAATACATCCCTGCGAAACATCTGGCAGGCTCCAGTTACTGCGCTGACATTGCGGTACCAGTCCACGCTCCCCAGCAAACCATGATAGTGTTCAGGTGTGTTGAGATAGAGATGTCCAACATATCCCTGCAATCCCATGACAAGGCCTGCATGTTGAAGGCATCTGTCAGGTCGGATTAATTTGGTGCCCACCACACCAATATCGGGGATTAACACCCATTGCGATAGTTCGGACAACCAGTCCGGATATTGGACTTCCATGTCATTGTTTATGAATAAAAACAGCTCCCCATTGGCTTGTGCAGCACCTAGATTATTGGCTTTTGAATAATTAAACGGTTCATTATATTCAATCCACCTGACGGGGTGGGCTAACACCTGTTCCTCATAAAAAGGGATTACTGCCGGGTCTGTACTGCCGTTGTCTACTAGAATAATTTCGAAATTGGGATATTCAGTAAGAGCGAAAATGGATTTCAGTAATTTCTGTAATTTCTGCAACTGATTTTTTGTTGGAATAATAATAGAAACCATTGGCTGCGGGGTTTTCCACTGGATGTGAGGGGATCCGTGCTTAACTGAAAATCGCCCTGTTTCCAATCCATTTCTGGATAAGTGCCGTTCGAACAATTCCTTCACATCAGACTGTGACCATTCGGCTTCCCGGTATAGATGGACAAGAGCCCGGGGTATATGGATAATGGACTGATTTTCCTGGCAGATTCTCAACTGCAACTCCCATTCCTGAACCAAAAAATCAGTATTCGGGTTAATTTCCAGCAAAAACTCTTGAGCGCTATTCAAAGATAGGATTGAGCGCGAGAGATAATTGGTAGAAAGGTGCATCTCCGGTGAATACTTCCCGGGTTTGAAATGGGGTAAAGGACGTTTGTCGCCTTCATTCTTTGTATCGGAATCCGGGTAATATACGGCTGATCCCGGTGAAACCTGGTAAGCCTTGAGAAAACACTCCAGAAAAAACCTTGAAAATTGATCGCCCGCAACACAGCACACGAAATACTCAGTCAAGCAGTATGCTGTAAAAGATTCCAGGCTGATTGTGGATGTATGGATCACCACAACACGCTCTTGATTATCTTTAGGGATTAGTTTTTTGCAGTCGGCTGTATTATCAGATTCAGTAAGCATTACCAGGCGCCATTGATCAGTCCGCTGGGCACATATGGACTGAATGGTCCTTGACGATGTTTCTGTTTGTCCAGGCATTATCGGCAGAAAAAAGGTGACCTGCGGGTTCTCCCCTGGCACAACCTCCTGGTTTTGAAGCCATTCATCCTGTAACTTGAGAAACTCGGGGTATGATCCTTCGGATTTGCGGATAACAAAACGTGTGTAAATCCTGGTTGCATTGATCTTATGATAAAGCGAACGAAAAAAAAGTTCCAGCGCCGTATCTGGCGGGAAGAAGATCCAGAATAACCCCCTGATTTTACCGAGAAATGAATACATTCAGATCAGTTCTCAATACCATCAAGAGGATCTTTTATCGGAATTGTTAATTCTCCCTTACTCATCCCATGTTGTATCCAATGATACAGGGGGCAGATATCCAAAGTAATGACTTCGGGATGTTTTGAGATATAGGTATTTGTATCAAAATTTTGGTTCGGGTTCCGTCCTTCCTTCCAACCGGTTTTACAATAATGTACAAGCGGGTCAATTTTCAGACTTGCTAAATCAGGGTTGCTTTGTAAATAGTATTCCGGATCAAATTGCTGCGAAGCATTGATACTTTCAAACATCTGGCGATTTTTTCTATACTGCTTGATGAATAATAGTATCTCTAATATGCCACTATTAATTCTTAATCAACTGCCGGGATCGCCGGCTTCCAGGGGGGGCTAACAAATCCCGTAAACGGCGTGTGTTTTCCACCATCTTCCAGGCTTTGCCATTTATTAAATCATATTTGATATTGTAGCTGACTTCCGTAGAAAAAATGTCGTATTCACCTGTAAGTTTAATAAAATCTTTAGTATTAAAGTTATTATGCTCACGGATTTTTGTTGCCCGTTCCGGATTATTGATTGCCTCAAACAGCAAATTTAACCCAAAAAGTTTGTGTACCATGCTCGGCCCCGTATCGACAGACAATCTTCCAAGCGCATACAAAATATCTGCATTAGACTCATTGACGTATTTGGATGCAGCTGGAAAAATTCTTACAAATTCGTCCGTATTGGAAATATGCCGGTAATTATTTAACAATTGCAATTTTTCAAAATGATCCCTGATGCGCGCGTCTGGACGGTTTCCGCTAACATTTTTTTCGTCTGCCCTGACTCTGAAACGGACTAATCTCTCTTGAAGGATAAATATTTCATATGTCAAACAGAGTCTTATCCAAAAATTCAGGTCAGGCAATTGGGCTAATCCCGCCATTGGAGTATGACGATGCGAATAACATTTTTTTCGAATTAAGAGGCTGGGATGGCACAATCCATTTCCATGATAAAAAAAGTAGTTCAGCCATTCATATCGTGTTCGGTTTGGTTGATCAAAAACTTGATAATACTTGTGGTTTTTATCCAAAAACGGCCGGTCTTCTTCGTCAATTATCGTAACTAATGAAAAAACAGCACCGACCTGCGGATTTTCCTCAAGAACAGACATTTGCTTTTCAAGTCTTTGTTTTTCCCACATGTCATCGGAGTGATGAATACCAACAAATTCACACTGCGCAATATTCCTGATAACATCAATCATACTAATCCCTTTTCGATTAACTTCATTCCGATATACACGGATGCGTGGATCGTTAAAGCTTTCTATTATCTCCCAGGAATTATCTGTGGACCCATCATCCAGGATAATTAATTCATAATCCTTATAGGTCTGATCCAACACACTCTGGATTGATTTACGAAGGTACTTTGCATGATTATAAGAGGTAAGAACGACAGAGATCTTTGGGATATTGGACATCAGTAGGCCTGCTCTAAAAACAAATTAATTTTATGCAATATTCTGATACCACAAGAACACCCAACCATTTTCGGATATTTATTCCCATCAATTTATCTCTTCTTTATGGAATGGTGGAAAAAATCCCGTCTTGTCATCGGGATCAGCAGACACTTGTTTGCACAAGTCTGCATATACATTCTTATCGTAAACTTGCTTTAATCCTTTTAATGGAAATTCCCTTGTCCCAAATCTTTTTTTATAAAATGCGACGGAATCATTATCATGACGCCCGCCCCCTAAATTATAGTAAGGCACTCTTATTGATTTAAAATAATTTAACGCATACCAGGTCAGGATGGTACCATAACGCCGTCCTTCATCCACGCTGATATTAAACAGAGAATCTCCAAAATATTTTGTGTAAACTAATACTTCAACTGCAATTATTCTTCCATTTTCTTTGATACCGAACAAAAATGAATTCTCTCCACTTACGATTGCTGACAATGTCTCCAAACTAAATGAATAAATGGAAGAAGCATTCCGAGATTTTATGAAATCATGGTAATTATCTAAGAAGAAATCCGTTAGTAGCTGTTTATCCAGGGTGATTTTTAGACGTTCTTCATCCCAACGATTTAATTGGTTTTTTCTGCCTTTCAATAAATTAGCATATAACTCTTCTACAGATAACGTAAGATCAAAAACAAATATTTTGTTATATTCATAAACATCATTTGGGTTAAAATAACTTGGATCGCTTAAAATTGGATTGATTCCAAAATAACCACATACATATTGCTGTTGAACAGAAAACCTTTTCCAGTGGCTTTGAAATTCAGGGCAAGGTCCCGTGCCCACAAATCCGGGAAAACCAAAAGGTGTCACAACATCCTTGTATCCCCTGTAATAGCGCTCGCAAATTGGGCAAACAATCCGAATATTGCCATCATTGTATGTATATAAATAGGTATCTAAACCATGTGTTAAATGCATTGCATGGCTACTTTCCCATGTATGCGCAAACGAATGGGGGATACCAATTAAGGCTCGATCCCATTCTGTTCGATCAGATAACGGGACTAATCTCTCAAAGATCATAATCTCTTTCTTTATTGAAGGTCAGACAAGGATATAAAATATGTATGTATTGGGTGAATCAAACATCTGATTTCGATTAGACCCTGAATTTTTACCATAATAGTATCCTTACCTTGACTGTAATATTTTTAATACATAAAAGACAATTCTCTCCATATCATGGGTTGAATAACGCTGATCGATCGGTAAGGGAACCAGTTCTCTGGCCAAATGAGACTCAAATGAATTTTCTTCCGTGATGGAAATTACATTTTTCCAGTATTGGGCTACAAATATCTTGTTCTCAATAAGTCTTTCTCTCAGACCACGTGCTTGTGAATAAAAGGGATATACCATAGGGACTTGAACACCATCCCAATTCACGGAAAGTCGGTTATATATCCCAAGGTTATCATGAAGAAACTGATAATTCCTAATCCTCTTTTTAGCTGATTCTTGATAATTTATATTTTTCAACAAGCGGCTTGTAAGCAAAGACATTTTCCTTATCGGTGTTTGCCTTAATCGACTTTCATTGGCACGATAATAGGAATATCCGCTTTCTGGATCATCTTCAATTCGTAAGAGTAAGTGAGCCATACGGTCAATCGATTTGTCTGTCTCTTGGTTCATTTCAATGGTTGGATTGGTGTAAAGATAAGCCCCATCCGGCACACCAAAGAATTTCCTTGCCGAATAAAAAGAGTCAACACCAATTAATGGGAAGGAAAAAAATGATTGGGCATTGTCAACGATTAAGTTTGGGACTATTTTCCCCAGATCCTGGATTAGGGCATCTTTCAGGCCAAAGTAATTAACCGCAAGAAATGCTTCATTCTCCTCTATTGTTGAATAATCAAACTTTGGTTCGAGACATTCATTCACAGAATAAAACTTGTAATCTATAGCAAGTTGCGTCAAAGGTCGTAATAATGTATCACAGATATAATATGGCAGATATACTCTGGTTGCATTTTTCTCTCGAAGAACAACCTCAAAGGCGTTCGTTGCCGTATTTAAACGTACAGCTTCTCGATGATATTCTGGTCCATCCCTTAATTCAAGTTCGAAAAAGCCACCAATGGCCACGTTTTAATCCTTCAAATCCATGAAAATTTAGTCTCCAGGAATTCAGCTGACCACCTATCTCCTAAATGTGTACATTTACATTAATTTCCGATTGTTCCATCTAAAACCACAGCCTGATCCGCAACCGTTGGCGCACCAAACAAATCAATCAATAGTATCGACCGGTTAAAAATTGCCTCTAACTTAATGTGAATCAATGTGGCAAGCATCGAGTCGCCGCCCAAGTCCCGAAAACGTTGGTTAACACCCACCTCTGCCTTATCTAGGACTTGCATCCAAACCTCGCAAATAATTTTTTCGGTGTTGGTTCGGGGGGGGATAATTACAGACTGAGATTGAGATGGGATCCCTGTATCTAAAAATAATCCAAGTTTCTCTGCCAGCCCAATTCTTTGTATTTTTCCGGTAGAGCCCTTTGGTATTTCATCAAGCCTGATTATTTGTGCCGGTACTTTAAAGGGGGCCAATCTCGCTGCAATATGCCTGCGCAAATCACTATCAGTAACTTTTGGATCATTCAGGACCACAGCTACCGCAATATCCTCTCCCAAATTTATATCAGGGATTCCAAATGTGACTGCCTGTATAACTGCAGGATGGTCTAGTAATACTTCATCTACTTCCCTTGGAGAAATTTTCTCTCCACCCCTGTTGATGATTTCTTTAAGGCGACCGGTGATAAACAGGTATCCATCTTTATCGAAATAGCCCTGGTCCCCGGTGCGAAACCAGCCATCAATATATGACTTTTGATTTGCCAGGGGATTATTTCGATAACCCAATGTTACATTTGACCCTTGAATAACAATCTCACCAAGTTTACCTGGTGGCAAAAGCATACTATCATCTTCAGACATAATAGCAATTTTTGGTCCTGCTGGCAGCCCTACCGATCCAGGTTTGCGCTCTCGGGGCGGGAGAGGATTACTGGCCATTTGATGGGAAGCCTCAGTCATGCCATAAGACTCTATCACCGGCGCATGGAAAGTTTGCTCCAGTCCCTTCATCGTGGCTGGAGCCAGGGAAGATGATGAGGATCGTAAGAAACGAAGCGGATTCCTGTTTATAGTCTCCTTGTTTTGATCCGACCGGCTAAGAATGGATTGGTGCATGGTTGGCACAGCTGTGTACCAGGTTGGACGAAATAGTTCCAGCCACTTATAAAACTCGGTTGCTAGAAATCCAGGTGTACATGCAACGCTCGCTCCAGCCATCGTTGTAGCAAGAACTGCAGCCATCAGGCCATGGATGTGAAAAAGTGGCATTATATTCATACACCTGTCAGCTGGGGTGAGATTGAGTGTGGTCATGATATGGTGTGCTGAGCTGCATAGATTCTTTTGGGTGAGAGGAACAATCTTTGGCCGTGAGGTGGTTCCCGATGTGTGCAAGATCAGGGCGTCATCACTCTTCTTTGCCAGCCCTCCTTCACTTGCTGCTGGATAATGACCACCGCCCTCAATTGTGTATATTCCTTCAGGCTGGTTTTTTAGCTGGGACAACTCCAGCACCTGGATATTTAGCCTGGTTGCTGCCAAAATTGCCGGGGAGCTGCTTCCCTTCTGTATCAACAGCGCCCTGGCATTGAGGTCTGAGAGATAGAAATCAAATTCAGCTTCAGTGTAACCCGGGTTCAAAGGCGCACATGCGCAAGCACAAGAGGTTGATAAAAATGCCGCTGCCAACATGGGTCCGTTGGGAAGGACAAGGGCAGCACAATCCTGGCGGCCAATCCCATATTTATTTAGTGCTGCAACCGAACTCACTATGTGCTCATAGAGTAGCTTGTAAGTTATCGGGGAATTCTGCAATCCAATGATAGCAGCAGTATCAGGGGTGTGTTCAGCAATATTACGGATAGCCTCATGTATTGTTAGTGAATTCATTAAATAGTTATTTCCTTTTTATAGATTTCTATCCTGGAGTTAGAAACCGTCAATGCCCTTTTCAATGATTTCTGCAGGATTACCAATTACCTTTACCCTATCAGGCAAATTTCGGGTAACCATCGAACCTGCACCAATCACACATAACTCGCCTATAGTGGTATGTTGGAGGATAATTGCGCCTATTCCCACATAAGTGCGTGAACCAATACTCGCCCCACCCGCAATATTTGCCCCCGTTGAGATTACTGAGTAGTCCATTATCCTGCAATCACTGCCGATGAGTGTGCCCCTATTAATAAAAACGTGGTTACCGATAATTGAACCTTTCCCTATCTGGGATCCTATACCTACCACAATCCCTTCCCCTAATACTGCCGTCTGCGAAACACGCACTGATGGATGGATAAGATTAACAAAAGGTATCCCAAATTCTTTAACCTCTTGGATCAATTTTGTTTTTTTCATTCTCCCAAGCGAACAAACCGCTTGGCAGGAATCATTCATGTCTTCCAGCTCATCAATCCAATAAACCGGTTTCCCAAGTAATTTCTGGCCTCGTTCAAATGGAGGCATATTCACCACGAATCCAGCCAATTCAAATTCAGGCATATCCTCGATCATGTCAGCGATATCCGTGGCTAAGCACCCTGTTCCGAGAATTAGAAGTTTATTGTGCAATATGATTCTCCCATAATATATATTTAACCAGTGAATCCAGCTATTTTATTTGATAAATGAAAATTAATAGAATATTGTTGGGTATTCGGGAAAGATTTTATTTGAGGGCACCATTTTCCATTTTTAAATCATATTTAGATAGAAAGTAAATATTTTTGGTAATTTTAATATAAATAATCGACTTTATAAGACATTTTCATAATTAATTTTGGTGGAATACGATGATAATAAAAGATATTTTTACATCAACCAACCCTTGTAGGTCATTTCCCGGAATCTAATGGGTTAAAGTAATGAACTCATTATTAGGATTAATAAACATACTTTTGGGATGATACCTATGACTTTTTTCTCGCTTTCTTTTCTTGGATCAGTGTATTAAAAAATTCCTTACTCGATTCGTTTTTTAATAATGGATAAAAATATTGAATCATCATGATACCTTGAAGTGAATTGATCTCGATTATTTTGAAACCTTCATCAGTGATGATGACATCATACCCCATATATCTCAGCTGCGGTATATATCTGCTTATCTCAAGAATTTTTTCTGTGACTGTTTTCCAGTGCGGAATATTTCCTTCAAGCAAATACTTTGTATCGGGATGATATTTCACTTGTTCGATTTCCCTGTCGATGTCTATGGTTCCCCCGGAAAAACCGCCTGTTTCTTGATCCACCAGGCAATTTATCCCGTAATACCCTTCTATAACACCCATACTTTTTCTGCCGAATTCGATATAGGAAGCCACAATCCTTGGAAGGTGGTTACGTTCCCGAATGACCATAATCCGCATCGTATCCGGAGAATCGCCCCAGATTTTCCTCAAATCCCGATGGGCCTGAAGATATTCGGTTATTAAGTACTCCAACCTATCAGTTCTCATCCAGGTATTGATTAATTCCCTAATCTCTGGTTCAGATGAATGTTTATCATTAATAAAATAATTCAGGCCATCATACGCCAGTTTGTAAAATCCTATTCCCAGCGATCCAGAAACAGGTTTGGCTGCCAAATAGCATTTTGATTGCAGGAGATCAATAATACCCTGAATACTGTGGTCCAAACCACCGGGGCAGTCTGGTAATCGCAGGATCTCTCCGTTGTAAATATGGTAATAATATTCGGGTAGATACTCTGCAAAAGGCTGTAACAAATATTTTACGGTCAACTTATCATCAATCCAATGGCTGTACGTGCCATTAATGGGGTGTAATTGATAATAATCAAAATCCGATAAATAATTTGTGTAGTTGTCATCTGTTAATCCCAGATATGAAATTTTATCTGAGAGGAAACCGCGTTTTTGAGCCCATAATTTTTGGGGAAATGTA
The DNA here is from genome assembly GCA_963841845.1 of uncultured Chloroflexia bacterium. Lineage (GTDB taxonomy): Bacteria > Chloroflexota > Anaerolineae > Anaerolineales > Anaerolineaceae > CAVVGZ01. The sequence goes on from CAWJEG010000007.1 coordinate 56,173, forward strand.
ATCAATTTATTATTAAATATATCGTCATACCGCATCATGAATAATTGATACGCACAGTTTGGATTGTAAAACGAAGATCTCATTAACCTCACAAGTAAATTTATGGAAATTTCCTTTATCGTCATCTTTTCTCCATAAGCATTAAGACGCTATATATTGAACCTTTTATTAAGATTTTAAGGGATTCATCTGGATAAAATCAATATCCTTTAACAAAAATAGATACTGTAAATGAATTTCATCCTTTGGTGAGATATGGCAATTTACAATTAACAAATAACGAATCCCCCTTTCCCCAGGAAAATCAGGAATGCAAGGATATCGATATCTTTAACAAACTAAAAATCCCCCTGGCGGTACGCAGGAAACCAGGTTGTATCAAATCCTTTCCTTTTGTTGACCATTTCGGTATATTTATCTATATCCAAAATTTTTCCGCAAAAATAGGATTTCCCGGTTTGATTTGACCACCCCATTTTAAAGTAATCCAGGCCTGTCAGTTGTTCCTGATTGTTACCGGTGGGTCCGCCAAAATTCACCCAACGCACAAATTGCGATAGATGCTGCAGGGCGAACCATTTCACTGCATAGGCAGCGCCCAATTTATATCCCTCATCACTGAAAGCAGAAAGATGTGCGTAGGCAACATCATCCTGCAGGAAGAAAATATTACCTCCCACAACATTGCCTGTATGGATTACACGAAAATAGATGGTATTTGGGATGGAGAGTTGTTTTTCAAAGCTGTTATTAGAAAATGCACGAATGCCTTTGATTTGATGGCGGCTAATCAAATCCCCATAGAGTTGAACCCACTCATTAAGATCAATATCGGGTGAAACCATCATCTCCACCTCAAGGTTCCTTAAAGCCCGGCGTGCACTGCGCCGGTGCCCTTTCGATACCGTATCATTCAAAGGCAAAGAAAGATCCAGAATATAATGGTCCTTGTATGGGCGGAAAATCTCGAAATACTGTCCATACTCTTCATGAGGAAACCTTGAAAATGGCCCTATTACCAGGGAAAGACTTACAAATTGGTTTTTTAAAACCTCTAAATCACCAATAAGACTTTCCCAGTTATCACAAAAAAACAAAGGATAAAGGCCCATAGCATCATGGTAGGCTGTACCAGGTATCTCACGCTCCAAAATCCACCCCTGGCAACCGGGCAAAAAGCGGGGGACGCCGAATTCCGCTAATGACGCTGCATAAAGCGGATTTGAATAACCAGACAAATTGGTTGGGTACATTTTTTCAACTCAGGAGATATTTTCCAGCAGAATGGCACAGATCCCTTTAACATCTTCCGGAGATAATTCTGCATACAGGGGAAGGCACAACACACGGGCAGAGACATCTTCGGCAGTGTGCATGATAACCGGTGGGAGATATGGCAGTTTGTTCAACGATGGATAGAAATATCGGCGCGGGAAGATGTTGTGCTGGATCAGGGCATTTCTGGCCTTCATGAGGTCTTCAGAGCTATTAAACAGGACCGGGTAATAGGCATAATTGTAATCCGTTTGTTCAGGGCAAGGCGGGTGGATGATGGCAGAACCATTCAGGTACTGATCGTATAACTCGCAGATCGTTTTTCGTATGGAGATTAAATCGGGTACTCTTGGCAATACACATAATCCCATGGCTGCGTGAAGCTCCGAATTTTTACCATTGACCCCCAATCCCAGAAAGTCTTCTTCCCCTTTGTGTCCAAAATTGATTAAATATTTGATACGGTGAGCAAGCCCATCATCATTGGTTACCAGTGCTCCGCCCTCCCCGGTATGGAACAACTTGGTGGCGTGAAAGCTAAGTGTGGCGATATCCCCATAATTCATAAGGGATGTACCCTTATAATTAACCCCAAATGCATGGGCAGCATCGTAAATAACTTTAAGCCGGTACTTGTCAGCTATTTGCTGAATACGCTCCACCTTACATGGGTAGCCATATACATGCGTCGCCAGGATAGCCGTTGTCCTTGGAGTTATCGCCGCTTCAATCAAATCCGGATTCATTGTTAATGTTTTAGGATTTATGTCCACAAAAACCGGCTGGCAGCCTTCCCAGACAATAGAGGAAGTGGTCGCTACATAGGAAAAAGGCGTGGTTAGGATTTCGCCTGATAAATTCAACGCCTTTATGGCAACTTGCAGCGCAATGGTACCGTTGGTAACAAAATGAATGTGCTTCACATTCAGGAATTCACGAAGCTTCAATTCCAACTCTTTGGCTAAAGGACCAAAATTGGTTACCTGGTGTGTTTCCCAAACGCGTTCCAGATAGGTAAAATATTCTGCAATAGGGGGTAGGTAAGTTTTGGTAACCCTGATCTCGGGCTTCATATTTTAATTTTACCTTACTTCGAGTATCAAATTGGTTACGATTCCCCTGGTTTCATTTCCAAATCCATCCGGGACTTTTTTTACAATTGAGGAAACCCCCCGAAAATCTTTATCTGTTATCAAGAAATAAAAGAACCAATTCTCCTGGACTTCTCTTTAACCAATAGATTATTTGGCTGATATAAGGAATCCGATATTATTTTTTTAATAATCTCTTGATTTTTCCTTTAATTAAACCGGCTGTTGCATTGTATTGGTTTTGGAAATGTTGAAGCCTTGCCTTGAGATCATCTATCCGTCTATTCGGAGGATGGGCAAGCCGTACATGATTAACCATTTGATCGAAAATAAATTCGCTATAAAAATTTTCTTCAAATTTATTTAATTTTTCTGGATCCTTAATAAAGCTTGTACCAGTCTTATACCTGTCATATTGAACATGCCAGCCTTTTTCCCTTTCCAGTGGGTTATAGCGCGATTGCCTCTCCTGGTGGATTTTTCTCTCACCGTGAGCCTGGGAGCGGATCGGATAATGCCGCAGGATAAATTGATATGGGAATACCTTCCTCCCGGGGAAATTAATCGTATGACCGCCTGTATCCGATAAATTTATCGGGACATGCAGGTTTTTCCAGGTATTCGTGTGATAATAATCTGTTATTGCATCATCGAAATAGAAATATTGAAAATATTTAATTAAATCCGACCCCGGTTTAAAATCATTATCTACCGGATGGAATTCCAATACGGCATAATCAATTGCATTAAAACCCAATTGATCCACGATATAAACTCCGTCCTTTAAGCTGATGCCTTTCCAGGGAAACTCACATATTTCATCTGCATCATTGTGCATAAACCAGTCTGCATCCAGCACTTTACTGAGTTCTTCTTTTCTTTTTAAAATATCTCCCCAGTCATAGGTGCCGGAAGGACCTTCGGCAGGCCAACGTTCAATGCCAACAATACCTGTCTTAATTTGTTGGACAAGTTCATAGGTGTTGTCAGTCGACCAGTTGTCAATGATGTACACACTTATCCCCTCATTGACCAGGTGACCGATAACCGGAACAATCACATCTTCCTCGTTGAAGGTTGAAATAATCGCAATCACTTGGAAATTGGTAGGGATATGAGGTTTCACAGATAGATTATTTAGCATAAATTCCATACCCGCCAAATCTCCCCTGGGGATAAAGATGAGTGATAAATCACAGGGTCATTAAAGTATATCTACCATATTAAACAATTGATGCTAACCACCTTTGAAAAATTTGGAGATCTTTCCAAGATTATAAGCACCCCGGCTCCCGGGGGGAAACATTTTTCTTTTGGTTCTTCGTAATTTCAGCGTTAGGTTATGGATCCTGTTAGGTTTGATAGTAGATAGCTCGTTCTCAACCTCAGCAATCCTTTGTTGTTGATCCGATAAGACTGCCACCAGACCTTGAATTGAATTGTTATGGCCAATCAAGTTGCGATCACCTGTCTTAGAGGTACCTGTTAGTTCCGGAACAATCATTTTTATGTTACCTGTATTGATTAAATACCGGATAACTGCCCGTCGGGTTGTAATTTCATCTCCAACCTGACCAGGCATTACCACCTCATAGCTCTCATACATTGCCTTTAAATAACTGCCCTCAGGTGGTGCACACTTGAGATCAATTCCCATTCGATCAAACATGGCATGCCACAAGTGCAGGAAGATGGCATTGGAACACCTCCCCTGAACCATATCATAAAACTCGGGCAGCCAGAGATAGTGGATCTCCGTATTCTGGATAGGGTATACCTGGTCGGTATTCCCAAGATGATTGAGTGGTTTGTCTCCGTTAAGGACTTCTGTTAATAATTTTGGTCCGAGTTGGCCCCATACCTGCAGATATTTGGACCGCTTGATACTTTGTTCAAGAAGGTTTTCTAGTCTGGGATCTCCAACCGGAAATTTCAATATGGCGCCGTTGATTTCTCCAGGTGCTTGTTCTGCCCAGAAATAATCACAAGCCGGTATTTCATTGCTCAAACAAAGTACGTCCGTATCAACCCACCAGCCGCCTTGCTCAAGCAGCAATTTGTACCGGAATATATTCGAAAATCCGGAAGGGGAATTATCAAATATAAATAGCTGGTTAATCGGAAGGATCTTGTTGGCATCTTCTTTGATTACACCTTCAGGCAGCTCTACTTGGTGGTATGTAAACACTCTCACCTTGTGGCCATGGCTAAGGAATGACTTGATGCATGCCATCTCCAGGGGGGATAAATTATCCCCATGCCAGAACATATTGAATGTTTCATGCACTTTATTGTCCGCCAGGCTTGAATTGTCCATTACTGGTTCCCGAATTTTAAGTATTTAATGGTTTAAATCGCAGCGGTACCATTATTTTATAGAATTTACGGCAATTTTCCAGAGAATCACCTGATTATTATGAGTTCTTCGAAATTTGCCTTGACCAACCGGGATAAATTTATGCCAGGATTGTCCCGGAATTTTCCATAATCAACATCGGTATTTCCTCGTTAAATACATGAAGCAAGAACATAGCATCCAATTTCAACAAGGGGTTTATTCAGGATTACTCCAGATTCGTGAAGCAAAAAAGAAGTCCCGGGTAAAGATTATTTCTAAATAACCATAGTTTCTCTTTAGGAATGAAAGGGAAAAATCCGTTGTTAGTAGAAAGTGCATCAGGGCCAATATCCTTCTTTCGTGAATACCATTATTTTTATTCCACGTTCAAATTAAAGGTAACTCGTGTATTATAACATCCGCTCTTAATGAGAAAATTTCTGTAATTCCAATTTATTTACAGATTTTTTCAAATTGGGATGCCTGAACCCTCGAATCTGCTGCCATAATGATAGATGGTATAATCCAGGCGTTTGAAGTTGCGTTGAATTTCACTCAACAAAGATTTATCCAGGCAGAGAATACTTTTTGATTAATTTATCTACAACACCAAAAGATCAAATTTTGCCCGATGGTGACTTTAAACCCCCATCCGTCATAATTCAAGCACAGCAAGGTTGGGGCCGTTTGCAGCTCAAGGAACTCTGGCAGTACCGGTCGCTTCTGCGCACACTTATCCTTCGAGATACAAAATCGCGCTATCGCGCCACTGCTGTAGGCCCGTTTTGGTTCATTATTGGACCCTTTATTAATATGGTCATATTAAGCCTCGTATTCGGCAGGATGGCTCAGTTTGATTCGGAAGGGATGCCATACCCAATATTCTTATATACTGCAACCTTGCCCTGGTCTTTATTTGCCAATTCGTTTGAGCGGGCACGTGGCAGTCTCCTGGAATATATGTCATGGATTTCCAAAGTTTACATACCCCATCTCATGATCCCTTTAGTTTCTATAGGAACAAACCTTTTGGAATGGGCTATTTCATTTTTGATTCTGCTGGGATTGATGGTCTTCTATCAAATTCACATTACCTGGAGTATTCTGCTTTTACCCTTCTACCTGGTGTTAGCCCTGGTTTCAGCGCTTTCACTAAGTTTATGGGTGGCTCCTCTCTCAGTGCCCTTCCGGGATGTGGGCCGCTTCTCCAGTTACGTAATTCAGGCCCTTTATTTCCTGACTCCAATTGTCTATTCCAGCGAGATCATACCTGAAGAATGGTTGTGGGCATACCAGCTGAATCCAATGTACTGGGTAGTAGAAGGATTCCGCTGGATCTTTCTGGGGACTGGCCAGGGACCGCAGTGGTATATGCTGATCCCTATCGGAATGGTGATCGCCTTATTAATCAGCGGAGCCTATGTTTTTGAACGGTTCAGCAGGAATATTGTGGATATCCAGTGAGATGAACGAGACAGCAATAAAAGTAGAAGGATTAGGAAAACGTTACCGCATCGGTGCTCTGAAAAAGGATGACCAAAAACGGAGTCTACCAGGCAGATTGTTTTCTACATTCGATTATTTATCCCGTATGCTGCGGGAACCAACGACGGAGGAGACACTTTGGGCATTGCGGGATGTTTCCTTTGAGGTCAAACAGGGCGAGGTTTTAGGTGTCATCGGGCAAAACGGGGCAGGAAAAAGTACCTTACTAAAGTTAATAAGCCGGATCACCCAACCCACTACCGGCAGGATCGAGCTTTACGGTAGAGTCGGATCTATGCTCGAGGTCGGCACGGGATTTCACCCGGAATTGACAGGTAGGGAAAATATCTTCGTTAACGGCGCCCTGATGGGAATGACCCCCGAGGAAATAAACCGCAAGTTTGATGCCATCGTTGAGTTTTCCGGAGTTGAAAAATTTTTAGATACGATGGTGAAATATTACTCCAGCGGGATGTATGTGCGCCTGGCTTTTGCCGTGGCTGCCCACCTTGAACCAGAGATTCTGGTTGTAGATGAGGTGCTGGCAGTTGGAGATGCAGAATTCCAGAAAAAAAGTCTTGGAAAGATGGATGAAATAACGAAGGGCGGGCGGACGATTCTATTTGTAAGCCACAATATGGTAGCAATCAGGAGCCTCTGTCATAATGCAATGCTTATGGAAAACGGTTCGGTTTCGATGTATGGAAAAACCGAGGATGTTGTTGAGAATTATTTGCAATCCCAGGATAACAATTTACTCCTCCAGGAGTGGAATGATCCCTCCACAGCTCCCGGAAATGATTTGGTACGAATTAAACGGGTCTGGCTGAACCCGGAGAATTCTGTTGATGATAAGAAAATTACAGATACCAAACCCATTCAAATTGGTGTTGAGTACTGGAACCTCACCGGTATTAATCTTTCGATAATTCTCTATTTCGTATTGGAAGATAATGTTGTCGCTTTTACCAGTGGATCCTACTTATCCCCGGAATGGAATCATTTTTCAAGCAAGAAAGGTGTGATCAGGAGTGTATGCGAGGTGCCGGGAAACCTATTAAACACTTCGACTTATAAGGTAAATATCTTTTTTGTTAGAAATATGCGAGGGATTGTTTATAAAATGCCTAGCGCTATCATTTTTTCGGTTCTTGAAAATGAAGGACGCGAATTTGGCTGGTTAGGCAAAATTCCGGGTGTCATAAAACCTGTCTTGAAATGGCAATCAGAATTTATTCCAGAAAATGCATGATAAGGATAAAAAATATCGGGGCATGAAACCTGGAAATTATTTTTTTAATAGTGATTTACTAACGGATTTCCTCAGCAACTAATGGCGAGATGATTTCAGCAAAAAATTCACCTTTTTATTAATGTTCCCATAGTCATTCATGTGAATTGAATCATCAAACATTTCTTGGTCATTTTCAGCATATTCCGCAAACTCAATAAGTGGCAAACCATATTGATCCGCCAGTTCCCGGATTGAAAGGTTATTTTCCGCAATACCTTCTCCCCATAAAATCTCTGGCATGTCATCGTTCCAGTCCGCTAAATCATCATCGAAAGCAAATGTGGATAATACCATTGGTATTTTATTGGCACTGGCAAGCAAAATGATCTGTTCGAGGTTCCGTTTATATGTTGATGAACCTGCGGCACGGAAGTTATTTATTTTTGTTTGATCATCGTCTGGAAGGTTTTCGTACTTCCAAATATGGGGTAATAAATTTCTGTTTTGGGAAAACTGGTATGGTGCCACAACTTTTGTAATTAGTCTGTATAATACCAATTTGCTTAATTCATTTGTGTCGTAGGGGATCTTACGGAAATGGTAATAATCTTCGCTAAAATTATTGAACATCCTTGGGACTAGGTCGTTGTATGCCTCATAAAAAATAATCATATCTGGATCAAGGGGAAGAATTTCAGTAAACATCCTATGCATACTTTCTGCTGTAGTCGAACTAACCAGACCGCGTTTATGACCTCAATCTTATCAGAACCGAATTTCTCATCCAGCTTTTTCTCAAGTTGATACGGATATGTGTACTCGTCACTGACATAGATCCCGTAGGTCGTCGAAGCTCCTAATGCAACAATCCGAAACATTCCCTCTGGTTTTTCTCGCGTTATTTCAGGGCCGCGAAAACCAAGCGAGTTTATTGATACATCTATATTTCCATTATCATCATAACTTACATAACCTGGTTTCATTGCATAACTGGAATATGGGTGTCCATAGTACAACCCATTCCCCGTTTTAGTGTTGAATGGTGGGAAAGGATCTCCCAGGTTTTTAAAAAAATTATCAAACATGCCGATTGAAGAAAATAATTGCAAAGATCCTTCAAGTAAAATCAATGTAAAGAGAATTGAAAACAAGCCAATGAAAAGATTTTTAATGAGGCTTCCTTTTTCAATTGCTATTGGACGCTCTTTCATGGATGATTTTCCAATCAATTCATCAGTGGATAAGCGATTATTTTCCCTTAAATTTTTTTCTTCTCCACAATTTGTACCTGGTTCATTTACAGGATTATCAGATGCGTGATTTTCTGAAAAATTGTTGGATTCTTGTGGTTTCATATATAATCTCAATTTAAATGACCGCTGTAATAACTCACGGATGAAAAATATTAAGCAATTAATCAAGGAAAATCTGTCAATAATTCTAGGTTATTACGAATAGTTCCAAAACCATTTAATACTTTGGGAATCCTGTCCAACCCCAGGCTCTTGGTTATTTTCTAACTACATAACCATCCATGTATAATGTGTCGATTTCACTTTTCCCAAATGTATTTAATGCATTTGCAGGAGTATTTACAATAGGTTCACCTCTAAGGTTAAAGCTTGTATTAAGCACCAACGGTACACCTGTTGCTTGATCAAAAAGTTCAATGACACGGTAATACAACGGATTCCATTCTCTCCTGACAGTTTGGACCCTACCGGTCCCTCCCTCATGTGTCACAGCCTGTATCAAATCTCTTTTCTCCTCCTTGGCATTCAATACCATAAGCATGTAACGCAAAGGGTAATGCCTTTTGGCATCATCAACACCTGAATAGAAATTGCTCGTTTTTTCTTCCAGAATTGCTGGGGCAAATGGTCGAATGGTTCGCGGAATTTAATGCGGGCATTGACAATATTCTTCATTTCGGCAAATCGTGGGTCAGCAAGAATTGATCGGTTCCCCAAAGCCCTGGGTCCCCATTCAAAACGACCTTGAAAAAGAGAGATTACTTTGCCAGCCAAAATATCATCAGTAATCATGGATGCTAATTTTTCCGGGTCATCAATATAATCAAAATTCCGGCCTGTCGATGTAATTGCAGATGTAATTTCATTATTTGAATAGCTTTTTCCCCAGTAAGCATGTTCCATAACGAATTTCCGCGGTTTACCAAGAAGCACATGATAAGCATATAATGCCGCGCCTAATGCTCCACCCGAATCACCAGGCGAGGGTTGAATAAAGATTTCTTCAAAAGGCGATTCTTTTAAGAGACGTCCATTAGCAACGGAATTTAACGCCACTCCTCCCGCAATACATAGTTTCTTTAAGCCGAGTACATTCATAAGCATGGCGTGCCATCTTCAGGATTATATCTTCGGTTACCAATTGTATGCTGGCAGCAATGTCAGCATGACGTTGGTTGTTTTTAGCTACATTTTCATCCCATAACGGATGATCTTTTCGCGGATGGGTTGTTTCAGTATAAAAATCCGACTCATATTCTCTTGGTTTACCAAAAATTCCTTCAAATTTATTGCTGAAAGAATGTGATATCGATCGATGAAATGAAAAATAATCCATTCCCAGTTTAAAGCTACCATCACCATTTACTTCAATAACCTTATAAACATCCTCTACCCGATTAGGATGGCCATACGGTGCCATTCCCATCACTTTGTATTCACCATCATTGACTGCAAAACCAAGAAATGCAGTAAATGCCGAATAAAGCAATCCTAATGAATGGGGGAAGTTGATTTCTTTAATTAATTCAATCTTATTTGTATCGCCCTCAAACGATATATTTGCCCCATTTTTCAAAGTAGGACTGTCCCAGAATGCTGTCCCTTTTCCGATGGTTGTGGTTGTCCATTCCCCAACACCATCAATTGTAATAATCGCAGCTTTTTCAAATGGGGAACAAAAAAAAGCACTCGCAGCGTGTGATAGATGATGCTCAACAAACAACAGCTTATCATCAGGTATATCAAGATTAGAAATTAATTGCCCTTTTATCCATAATTTTTGATTAAACCAGGCAATCATTGATTCCCGAAAAACGGGAAGCGTGTAAGGAAATTGATCCAGTGATGTCATCAGGATTCGCTCAAACTTCATGAGCGGTTTTTCGTAAAAGACCACATAGTCCAAATCCTTATGAGTAATTCCAGCCTGTTTCAGGCAAAAATTAATTGAATATGTCGGATACCCATTGTCATGCTTTTTACGAGTAAATCGTTCCTCATCAGCTGCTGCGACAATCATCCCATCCTTTAGAAGTGCAGCAGCAGAATCGTGATAATAACAAGAAATCCCTAATATATACATGAATAAACCTTTAAATTAATATTGTCTTAAACTATCTTCTAACGAGGGGTTTGAAGAATTTCGGACTATCCAGAATGTATTTATCTTCTTAGAACGTATAAGGAGTGGGTCTTTGAATAAACGCACCAGTAGTGCAAAGGGCAGAAAAATTGTGAAAAAGAAAATTGTCAGAAATGCTCTGCCAATAAAATCTCCGATTGGTTTTCCGATCCGCTTCCAAACCTCCCAGATTTTTACAAATATTTTCATAATATTTTATCCATTAATAAATTTTTATTTTTCATCATAAAAGAATTTACTCTCAATTTTCCTAAACAATAGGGGAATCTAAATAACAGTTCCTTTTTTCACTTGTTTGGTTAGAAAAGAGTGTATATTAATGGGCCAAGTCCAGAACTCGTCGCAATAATGGTAAAAATAGCAAAAACCAATAGAATTACCATCATAGGAATTAACCACCAGAGTTTGCGTTTGATTAGATAAAATAATAATTCCCGTACCACATCTATCGTATTTGATAAAAATCGTAAATAACTCTTCATAAAACTTCAATTTTCCTTATTAATTTAAACCTATAGGTTTAGTGATTAGCCCCATATTATAACATTTAGTACATTGGGTTATGAATAATTTTTCTATATATTATTTTGGGGGGATTGGTACGCTATAACAAAGTGTGGCGAATATTCTTGTTGTTAAAACGTTCGACTAAGACCATAGTATTTGATATCATAATATAATATCCACTCAACTATATCTATGGTGATCCATGTATTGGAAAAATTTACTTCCAGAATCTACTGAAATAGAATACTGGGATTGGCCAACGGAATTGGAAATTTCCCATTATTCAAAGGCGTCAGCGGATGTAATAAATATTATAAATCAATCATGCAAAAACACTTCCGTATATCAAACTGGAGAGATAAGCAAGCCTGGCATATCCGACCTGGATTTTCTTATTATATTGAATGATGAAAAACAAAAACATAAATTGAATCATTTCGGGTATTTGCGTTCATCATTACCACCCCTTACCCAATATCTGCTTATCCACAACCCTCTTATGATTCTCAATCCGTCGCTTTGGCAAAATATAAATAAGTTATACACATACAAAAATTTTATCCATTTATCAGGCCCATTATTGAAAACACCTGATTCAGCGGATGATTCTGGATGGGCAACATCGCTTTTGCAGCAGGTAGAACAATATACTTTTCGTCCGATGAAAAAGAACTTCAATCAAATTTTTACCAGGAAAATTAGTATGCGCCGGGCTCTGGTAAGCATGAATACAATAAAATATTCGGTGAATGCAGTACAAGGACTGGGAATTGAGATCCCGAAATGGTTAACATTCAATAATGATGTAACAGAGTTGCGCAATAATTGGTTTTCCTTTGAAAAACATCAACAAATAACCGCAATCTATCAACTCACCAGAACTGGGATTGAAATATGTTTTGAAATAATGGAAAAATTATCTGAATTACTAGAGAAATTCGGTCTAATCCCGCCCGAATTGGAGACAACAACTGGCAAAAAAATTGTTGGCTATTTAGATGATGATAGAATATTTGTCAAAGGTTTTCAATCAGAACAGGCTCTTGAATTTTATATTAAAGCATTTCATTTAACTGGAAATTTTATATCACTGATTCCATCCAATTTTTTACTCCCATTAATGGTATACAGCGATTCAACACCCTATTTAAGGGATTATTTCAGGGACCGAATCGCTGTCCATGATCCCATTCTGGATAATACAAATTTTCCGGTCCGTATGGAAATAAATGATCGGGTTAAATTTAGTGAACAATATCTGAAATTCATTAAAGAGGAAAACCTTGATTGGGGATTTTATAAGCATTGGGTATTCCGTAGGGGGATGCAGCAAAACAATGAACATTGGCATAGCATGATAAGAATTTTGGACCAGGTTCATGATTATATACCGTTATATTCTCAAATGTTGCTCGTAGATAAACAATCTCAGATTGAAGAAATATTCAAGTCTCCAACCTGGAAAGCAGGAATCCTGCTCCGAAAATTTAGAACAAAGATAGCCCCGGAAAATAGTCTGCGAAATCAATTATTCCTCAGGATACGTAAGACAATCTACCTCTTATTAAAAAAAGGGGGAATTAATTGATAATTTATATTTACGATTACTAACGGATAAATGGCGATGGACTCAAAGAGTTCGTTCTGAATGCTGAAATTTCATCCAAAGAAGTTCAATGGATATTCCCCTCAACTAAAATTTAATACTTCGGTTTTACCCAACCAAATGCAGACTATACAATAAAAATAATGGGAATATAAATGAAATCTCGAAAGAGATTATGGATCTCAATAATAACGGTTATTGCGGCAATTTTTTTGGGACTAAATACATCCCATCTTATATTTGTATATCATTTCCAGAAGAATGATATAAGCAGGTTATCAGTTTTTGTAATAATAATGGCAGGATTATTAGCTGCCTTACTTTCATATTTACTCCTACACATTGGTTTTCCTTTAATCAGAAAAGAAGTATGGTTCAATTCAAGATTACTATTATTATTAGCAGGAATTGCACTTATATTCATCCTGGAACTAGCCATATTCATAGAAACACCCAGAAATCATCTGTTATACCCGGTTCAGACACTCGAAATAACTATTAACGAGAAGAATTATTTAAATCCCAATCACAACAAAGTGGAGTTAATCTGGTTTGATACTGAACTCGGGGAGGTGATTAATTCCGAAATCAGGTCCGAAGGGGATTGGGAGGTCATAAATGATAAATTCGTATCATCAGGAAAACAAATATCCACATTGGCCTGGAATGGGCGCACCGGAAAAACTGCAACCCTGGTGTTTCAAGCTCAGCCAACCGGAGGTGTTGCAGAAGTTGTCTGGAATGATGAGCATGATTTCGTTGATTTATACAGTGAGACTGAAATCGAGTTTAGCCTTAGGCGAAGTTTCGATATACCACCCTGGAGCAAAACAGTTGTTATAGCCAGCCGTATAATTATCACGATATTTTCATTTCTATTCGTCTTATTTTGTATTATTTTTATAACCAAATCCAATACTGTAGATAAATTAGCAAATTTACTTATCACCCGTTTCTCACAAACACGTTTTATAACCAGGATAAACCAGCTTTCACGCTCCGAGGTGGTTATCATCATTGTTCTGGCTGCTGTAGCCGCATGGACAACATATGTGCGTGCTACCTCCATCAATCCGGTTGTATTTAACACTGGTGATATTTGGTTTGATGGTGATATTCATAGGATGTTTCAAATGATGGATGATCAGTTTGCGGAACGACATTTCTATACAGATGTTCACCCGCTTTCTCTCTGGCCATATTTCCCCCTGCATTTATTTTAAGAAGTTTAGCTGGAATAACGACCATTGAAGCAGCTCAATTCATGTGGTCCGGGCTTTCTGCACTCTGGACAATCATGTTTTTCGTTTTGCTTTGGATTATGGGTATCAGATTTGTTGATGCCACAATCTTCACCACTGCTTGGTATGGTCAGTGCCGCATCAATATTTTGGGTTTCGGTACCAGAGTCCTTCTCAATCGGCTCCCTGTTGATTATTGTAGTGTTATGTCTCGCTGCTTTGGCGGAAAGAACCAAACCATCGCCGGTCATTTACACTCTCATAAATGTACTTGCTCTGAGTATAACCGTGACCAATTGGATGGTTGGGATTTTTGCAACCATCCTTAATACAAAATGGTGGCGTGCATTGCTTATTATTGGTAGCGGATTCCTGGTAGTAACTTTCTTATGGGGTTTTCAGAAGCTGATATTTCCAACCACAAAATTCTTCATCGGGAATACCTATAGGGTGGAGAAGTTTGTATCCCTACCAGAATCTAATCAGGTCACGCAGGTCATTTTTGCATTCATATCCCATACAATAGTTATGCCAGCAATTAAATTAGTTCAAATTCCATCATCTCAGATAGTCATGTCCGTACAGCAATCGAATCCTGGATCTGGAAGCGGGTTGGGTCTCGTGACAACCGCAGCGTGGTTTATACTATTAATCTTCGGGGTATGGGCTGGTTTTTCTACAATGAGAGACTCACCAATAATCCGGCTGGTAGGTCTGACTACTCTTGGGCAATTAGGTCTACACATTTTATTTGGCAGGGAAACATTCCTTTACTCGATCCATTTTTTACCTCTTCTTCTCGTCATTGCAGCGAGTGTTACTTTGACAAGGTTTCGTGTGTTTGGATTGATACTTGCAGGATTTATAATAATTGGTGCCTCAATAAACAACAATATCCAATTCAACCAAGCACTGGTATTATTAAACCAACTTAGTCATTAAATTACATCTGGATTTATATAGTTCCTTCCTGGAGCTACAAACCCTAAAATATTTTCGATGGTAAATAATTCCAAATAATGTGATGTCGACCCTGCAAGTACCCAATAGAAAATACAGATGGCTGATCCTGCCCATCGAAACCAAGGTGCGGGAATTGGATGGAAAGCTACTGCTTGCTGCCCTGGCCGCCGAGCGCGGCTGGGGAGTAATCATTGGTCATAAAGATTCCATGGCTGAGGTATCTTCAGAAATTCAAGGCATTGTAATTGAAAAAGATGGATATTCTAGCAATATCAGAATTAACCAGTACTTAGCCACTGGCAAACCAGTCTGTGTTTTGGATGAAGAGGGGCTTGTTTACCTCAACAGTCTGGATTATTACAGGCGCAGGCTGAATGTTGAAAACTTAAAGAAGATTAAATACTACTATTTATGGGGGGGAATCCAACACCGGGATGTTTTGGAGCACGTTAAGGGAATTGAGGACAAATTAATCCTCACCGGAAACCCCCGGTTTGATCTCCTGCGTCCGGAATTGCGCAATTACTACAAACCGGAAGCAGAAGGTCTTAAGCGTCGATACGGTAATTTCATATTAGTCAATACAAATTTTGCCGACTCCAATCATTTTTTAGGAACCGAATGGGTACTGAAAAATCATCGAAGAACCGGATTTATCAAAACTTCACAGGAAGAAGCCCAGGAAACCAAATTTATAAAATATCAAGCCAAAATTGTAGATGCATTTAAAGAAATGATTACGAAAATCAGCATCCGATATCCCAATCATACAATTATCCTGCGTCCCCACCCATCGGAGAACCATAACACCTGGAACGGTATTGCCCAAAATCACAACAACCTGATTGTTATTCATGAAGGCGATGTGAACGCCTGGCTCATGGCCGCCGATTTGATGATCCATAACAGTTGCATGACAGGTATTCAAGGTTTTTTACTGGAGAAGCCGGTGATCAGTTATATGCCGGTTCAATCGGATGAATACGATTATTTCTTACCCAATGCATTGAGTATAAAAACGACAACCATTGATCAACTATTCTCTACCATAGACAATAACATTAAGGATCCAAATTCCAATTCCCTTGAAGATAGAAATAACATGTTGGAGATTTCACACCAGTATATAACAGGAATGGACGGAAATTTCGCCTCGGAAAGAATTTTGGACACACTTGATAATTTTAATATTGGACCAGATACGTATAAAGAACCGATTCCCAAAACGGCTCAGAAGCACAGCCGGACTATAAAATCCAGGACTCCGTCCGGTATTTTTAATAAATTCCTGAAGAGTTTTTCATCCAGGGCGTATGAGCCAAAATTAGCTGATATTGAAATTCAATATGATGCTTACGCAAAACAAAAGTATCCAGGTATCACTTTGGAAGAAATGCAGGAAAAACTATTGAGATTACGCCTCATTACCGGTAGATTTCTCAATCTTAGCATACGTCAACACAGTGATTCAACTTTTGTCATATTGCCGGAATAGTTGCGTTTGGAGAAATTTTGCATAAGGGTCGGTTTATTGCCCGGAATTCAAACCAAAATATCAACAAAACGGATTGCAGGAAAAATTATTTCGATTGTGATCGATAAGGATAGCAGCATTGAGGCATACTGTTGCAAATATATAGGGTGAATATTCCTGTGAAAAACCCTCCTGATCAAGTAAGCGTTCTCATCCGCTCAGTAGGTGAACGGACAGAAACCCTTTGCAGGGAAATCATCCTATCCCAGGGAATCCCCGCAGAAAATATTATATTAATCAAAAAAACCCCCTTTACCCTCGCTTTACGGGCTGCCTATGAAGCCGGCATCGCCTGTAACCAGCCTTGGACATTCTGTATTGACGCTGACGTCCTGCTCCTACCGGGATCCATCCAAAAAATGCTTGCACTTGCTGAAAAACAGAAATCAAACGTATGCGAAATTCAGGGTAGGGTTCTGGATAAATTCCTGGGCGGAGCCAGGGAAGCCGGAAACCACCTGTATCGCACTTCGCTATTAAAAATCGCACTGGAAAACCTCCCAGAAGATCCAAATATCCTACGGCCCGAGACAGATACTCTCGCCGCAATGAAACGGAACGGGTACCCCAATGTCAGTGTCAGCCTTCTAGTGGGTATCCACGACTTTGAGCAATATTACAGGGATATATATCGAAAATGTTTTGTGCAAGCGCACAAACACCTTGAATATTCACAACTCTACTTATCTTATTGGCCATCCAGGGCCATTCATGATTCGGATTACGAAGTTGCCCTGAATGCATATTTTGATGGGATTAAATACCAGGGGGATGTACAAATTGATGCTCAACAAGACATCTATGCGCATTTTTTTGAAAAATTAAGGCTTGCGGAAAAACCGGAAATCCCCTCGGGTTCTATTGCTCCATCCGTTATCAAACATCTGGCGGATAACTGGGTAGAGCCGTCGGTTTACAACCAGTACTTCTGGAACGGCAAAAATCCCCCGGAAATCTATGAATCCTATCTACCTACCAGAAAAGAGAGGGCAGTAGAACAAATAAAAACCAGGGGGCCAATCCGGTTCTTTTTATTCAGTATCGGCTGGGCTTTGGAAAAATTAGGGAGTTGGATTAAGAATCTTGGATTTAAATAAATTAACTCGAACCCGGCGGGTCATAGCAACAGAATAATCCTGTTTCGAATCAGGATAATGCCAATCCCAGAGATGACTGCCAATCTGGTATTCTAAATTGGAAGGTTTCTTGTATCAGGCTGCAATCCAACACAGAAAATTGTGGTCGCTTGGCTGGGTTGGGAAAGTCATCCGATTTGGCAGGTATAAGCTTTATTTTTTCAATTTTCCCGGTTTGGCGCATAATTTCCTCCACCCACCTGTACCGTGAACAATACCCGTCTCCGCATAGATGGTAAAGTCCCACTTTATCTTCCAGGAACGCCAGCGGTGTCCCCCTTCCCTGGGCAATTATTTGGGCACTGGATTCTGCCAGCATGCGCGCCCAGGTTGGGCTGCTGATCTGATCATCTACTATCTTTAATTCATTTTGCTTGGTAACCCAGTTCATGACTTTTGTAACAAAATTATCCCGTCGCAGGCTGTATACCCAGCTTGTCCGGAATATCAGGTAAAGCCCCCCTGCCTGCTGAACTGCCTCTTCCCCATGAAGCTTGGTTAATCCATAAACATTAATGGGATTGGGCAGATCACTTTCCTTGTAAGGAATCCCTTTGAATCCATCAAATACATAGTCAGTGGAATAATGGATCAGCAGTGCCCCAATCCTGCGTGCCTCTTCTGCGAGAATACCAGGTCCCCTTCCATTAATGGCTTCAGCGAGGTCAGCCTGGGATTCTGCATGATCCACTGCCGTATATGCAGTTGCATTGAAAATGATTTGTGGTGAATATTCTGCAACCACATTCTTTATGCTCTTGCCATCGGCAAGGTCAATTTGCGGGTAATCCAGGGCGATCACATTGCCTATTGGCTGTAATGATCGCTCCAGTTCCCAGCCGAGCTGGCCGTTTTTCCCAAGGAGGAGAATTCTCATCACGAATGGCTCGCCAAAAGCTGTCTCAAATAATCCCCATAACCATTCTGATTGTATTGCTCAACCGCCCTGGTTAGTCCATCTTTATCAATAAACCCTTTTATAAATGCAATTTCTTCCGGGCAGGCAATCATGATCCCTTGCCTTTCTTCAACCGCCTGGATAAAGTTACCGGCCTGAATTAATGATTCGTGTGTACCAGCATCCAGCCAGGCAGTGCCTCTTCCCATTAATTTGACTCGCAGCTTTTTCATACCCATGTAGATTTTATTTAGGTCCGTGATTTCAATCTCCCCCCTCGATGATGGCTGCAGGGATTTAGCAAGTTCAACTACATGTTGGTCATAAAAATATAAACCGGGTACGGCATTCCGTGAACGCGGATTTTTAGGTTTTTCCTCTATACTTATGGCTTTCCCCTCGGAGTCCATTTCAATCACCCCATAACGTTCCGGATCCCGTACGGGATAGGCAAATACCAGCGCACCATCAGTCAACTGGGCAGCGTCAGTCATCAATTCAGATAGACCCTGTCCAAAGAAGATATTGTCACCGAGGATCAAACAAACCGGTTCACCCGCAATAAATTCTTCACCCACTATAAACGCATCTGCCAACCCGCGTGGGACTGCCTGTGCAGCATACTTAAAGGAAAGTCCCCAATGCTCCCCTGAACCTAAAAGCCGTTTGAAGGAAGGGAGATCTTCCGGAGAACTGATGATGAGAATATCACGAATATTGCCCAACATCAGCATGGAAAGAGGGTAATAGATCATCGGTTTGTCATAAACCGGAAGCAGCTGCTTGCTGACAGACAAAGTCAATGGATAAAGACGGGATCCTTTTCCACCTGCAAGGATAATTCCTTTCATGGATTATTTTCTCCTGATATAGTTTTGGTCAAGCCAGGCCTGGTAACCTTTTTGCTTTTGGATCGAAGCAATCCAATCCGTATTTTCAAGGTACCAGGTAATCGTCTTTTTCAGCCCAGCCTGCAAATTGTGTCTTGGAGACCATCCAAGTTCTCTGTTTATTTTATCCACATTCATGGCGTACCGCCGGTCATGCCCTGGCCTGTCTTTGACAAACTGCATCAGGTTTTTATGAGGCAGGTAAGGCGATTGGGGAATGAGTTCATCCAACAGTTGGCACATTGCTCCAACAATTTCCAGGTTGGTGGGCTGGTTATCCCCGCCGATATTGTATGACTCTCCGGTTTTGCCGAACTGAAATACCTGCCAGATCGCTTCGCAGTGATCGCTCACAAATAACCAGTCCCGGATTTGTTTTCCATCCCCATAAATTGGCAAGGCTTTGCCCTGCAGACCATTCAGAATCATTAATGGGATCAATTTTTCGGGAAACTGGTAAGGTCCATAATTATTGGAGCAGTTTGTCAGGGTTACCGGTAGACCGTAAGTGTGGTTATAAGCTCTTACCAGGTGATCGCTGCTTGCCTTTGAGGCCGCATAGGGTGAATTTGGCGCATACGGAGTGTTTTCGTTAAAAGCAGGAGCATCGGGCAGCAGCGAGCCATATACCTCATCAGTCGAGATATGGTGGAAACGCACCGGAATATCAGCTTCATGCCCATCAATCAGCCATACTTTTCGGGCTGCCTCCAGCATTGAAAATGTACCCTGGATATTTGTTTTTATAAATTCGGCGGGTCCTGTAATGGAGCGGTCAACATGGGATTCTGCAGCAAAATGGACAACACCATTGATTTCATATTTGTGCAGGAGCTCTTCCACCAGGTTTTGGTCACAGATATCCCCTTGGATAAATTCATATTTTGAATCAGCCGGAAGATCAAATAAATTTTCCAGGCTGCCTGCATAGGTCAGTAAATCAAGGTTGATAACTGTTGTTTCAGGGTGGTTTTTAAGTACATAGTGGATAAAATTAGAACCAATAAATCCAGCACCGCCGGTGATCAATAGTTTGTGAAACATTATTCGTACACCTCCGCATCCAGGAAGAATGAACCCTTGAGATCCTTATCAGAAATAAGCAAATTCTCGTAAGAAATAACCGGCCAATCAATTTCTAATGTTGGATCGTTCCACCGGATGGTTCGCTCATGGTCAGGTGAATAAAAATCAGTTGCCTTGTATAAAACTTCCGCCCATCCTGAAAGGGTGTAAAATCCGTGGGCAAAACCAGGAGGAATCCACAACTGATGCTTGTTCTCAGACGACAGGGTGAACCCCACCCACTGACCGAAGGTAGGTGAATTCCTGCGTAAATCAACAGCAACATCAAATATTTCGCCGGCCACAACCCGCACCAATTTACCCTGGGAATGCTTGACCTGGTAGTGGAGACCCCTCAAGGTACCATTTACAGAACCGGAGTGGTTATCCTGGACAAAGTCATATTTGATTCCAGCCTTGCGGTATTTCTTTTGATGGAATGTCTCTATGAAGAATCCGCGTTGGTCGGAGTAAATTACTGGTCTAAGGATAATAACTTCAGGAATCGAGGTTGGAATAATTTCCATGTTTTCACTCAAGAGATCTTATTTTTCCTACAATCTCACATTATATCTCTTGAGTGCTCCATTTGTCAGATATAAATCGATGATTTCCTGTAATTCAGGTGCATCACCCAGGTATTAACAGGAAATATATAATGGCTGTCCAAAATATTATAATTGTGATTCAACCCACAAGGTCGGTTCAACGATTAAAAAATGTGATGGCGTAAATATAATTCAATTTTATCTACAAAATATCTTACACCACCCTCGTAAAATACCCATTTCTACTGCCCGAACAGCACCAGCCCGGAGAGTCCGGGAGTCCAATCCGGAAGCGACGACTTGAGCGTCGACCGCACTACCCCAAATCCCCAGGGAAGCACAGGAACGCCAGGGGGCGTCCTCATGGAGAGGGTAGCACACTCGGCTTTATTAGATGCTCTGCCCGCCCAAATATGACGAAGCGGAGACAACCCTTACCGCCTTGATGGCCCCCTCCTGATCCCTTTCCGGTAAACCATATTCCGTCAGCGCCCGCTAAAAATTTCCCCCGCTCCCACATATACCGGAACCGCTGGCATGGATATTGCACATAAAGAGACTGGTGGTACCGCCATCTGCACATGGATGGCTGTTTCGATGCCGTTATTGCATATAGTAAATATCTGTGCCAGCCGGAAAAAACATCAATGAACCTCAGGAAAAAATCATGAAAGTAAAAAAATCTTCCATATCCGCCCGGGCAATAACAGGATTCATATTCATAATCACCCTGGCAATTGCTTTTGCCCCCACAAGCGTTTCCTTTGCAGAAGCGAATCCATGCCAGGTTGGTGAGCCCCAGGAAATATCATTGGACGGTGTGGATCTCTCCGTCTGTGTGCCCTTCACTCCGGATATGATGCTTATCGCCGGCGAGGATGAAATCGTGCAGTCCGGCAGCCTGATTGCCATGGAACCTTACCAGCAGCTGCTCATTTACCCGGTAGCTTACGGGCTGGTACCTGCCGCCAGCAACCTGCCCTTATCTGAACCTGGCGCCTCATATGTATACAAATTGAAAACAATGGAAATGATGTTTTCCGGGGACGAGAAGATAATTGATATCCCTCCCATGGTTATATTCGATGAGGAGGTCAAGCCGTTTGCCGCTATCACGCCCGCTTCCGGCCTGGATGGATCGCAGGAGTCCTTGAATGTGGTTTGGATCCTGGAGAAAGGGGAGCGCATTTGGACCATCCAGTACAACGAAATCGGCGATTTCTCAAGCGATGAGGAGATTGCCGGGGTTATAGAAAAAGTGACCCAAATCCGCATCTCAAGCACAACCTTATCCAATCCGTCCATCGCCCTGGATTTATTTGATAGCGGCGCCGCAACGGGGGGAGAATTTGAGGTCGGCGCGGATGCTGCCAAACTGACTGACTTACCCTCCCCCTTGTGGTGGAGCGGTGACTGCAATGTAAACAACCATCCCGGATCTTATCCCCTGGGAAGTTCCTTCCGGGGCGTAAAAGCCTGCGGGCCGCGTAATACCGAAGTTTGGGTAAACTTTGGGGCGGGAGCATCACAGCTGGAGTGGCAGTGTCCGGAAATAACCAAAAGATTCCTGTACCTGGCTTATGGCATTTCTCCTTTCTCGGCAAACGGAAAGGATGTGGTCAATAATTGCCCAAAAAACAGCAGCCTGGAAAAAGTGGCCAACGGCACCGTAAACAAAGCGCCCATCGCCGGTGATGTGCTGAGTTACAACGGCCCATCCATCTATGGTCACACCTCGCTTGTTTCTTCCTCAAATGTAGATTCAAACGGAAATGGCACCATCACCATCATCGAGCAAAATTACACGGCAACAGGCACCCGCACCCACAACGTCTCCAAATGGTATGTCCAATCCAGTGATGGGGTAACCGGCTGGCTGCACCAGGTCGCTACCCTGCCCTCCAAGGCGGTACTTGTTTCACCTGCCGGTAATATAACCTCCAGCACCCCCACCTACACCTGGAATGCCCTCAGCAATGCCTCCAAATACTATCTCTGGATAGAAGGACCAGCCGGCAAAGTATTCGACATGTATTACACACCTGCCGAGGCCGGCTGCAGCAGCGGTACTGGCACCTGCTCCATTCAACCATCCTTCGCACTCTGGAACACAAGCTTTACCTGGTTGGTCCAGGCTTCGAACAGCTACGGTGATGGCGAGTGGAGCGATGGGATGGAATTTACAAAAATCACAGGGAGTCCGCCGCCTTCGCCTGCCATAATCTCACCCAGTGCCAAAATCAACACCGCCACCCCAACCTACTCCTGGAATGCTGCCGCAGGAGCCGCCTGGTATTACCTGTGGGTGGAAGGAACCGGCGGAACTGTGCTCGACACCTGGTATACCGCCGCCCAGGCGGGCTGCAGCGCTGGTACCGGCACCTGCTCCATCACCCCTCAGAACAAACTGTCCAATGGCAGCTACCAGTGGTGGGTGCTGGGTTTCAACAGCTTCGGCTCCGGGGAACGGAGTTCAGAACTGAACTTCACGGTGGAAATTTCTTCGCTGGGGTTTGATTCCTCGTTTAATGCCAATGCTGCCGGCTGGACCAACCATACGGGTACATGGAAGATTGAGAACAGCCAGTACTACGTTTCCCAAGGTCCGGCTTCATCTCGAGCCTCAATCAGCTACGGTGAGAGTTACTCCGATTTTGATTACCAGGTCAAAATGAAGCGGGAGGGCTGCAACTCCTGCGCAAATACCCTGTTTGTGCGCGGTACCCCGGAACCCCTGTGGGACCTTAATCGCTGGAACAACGGTTTGCTTTTCCAGTACACCAGGAACGGCAATTATTCTGTCTGGAAATACCAATCTGGTAAATTGGTCACCCTTCAGAACTGGACCAACAGCCCTGCCATCAATCCGCTTGACGCCTGGAACACTGTGAGGGTGGTTGGGAACGGCAGCAAGTTGAATTTATATATGAATGGCACTCTTGTCTGGGTTGGTTCTGATTCATCCTTCTCAACCGGGAAGGTGGGAATCGGCATGTATAGCAGCGGTGCTTCTAATGACCGCTTGCTGGTAGATTGGGCTGCGCTGACAACCGCAACAGGAGGGCAGGAGTTACCCGAACAGGTCAGCGAAGAACAGCAGGTTCTAAACGAAGCAGCCATGCAAAAAATAAGCTCATGCACCGATAATGAAGCCTGCGAGTAATTGTTTATATAAACCGGTAGAAACAATTTCTACCGGTTATTTTTATTAATTAATTATCTGGCTTACCACTACTGCCCGAATAGCACCAGCCCGGAGAGTCCGGGAGCCCAATCCGGTAACGCCTCTTTGAGGGAAGACCGCACTACCCACAAATCCTTGGGGCAGTACAGGAACAGCCAGGGGGCATCCTGGGAGATGATGCGGTAAGCCTGCCTGTAAATGCCTGTACGTTCGTCCTCATCCGCTGTTGCCCAGGCTTTCTCCATTAATCGGTTAACCTCCGGGTTGGAGTAACCCTGCCACCAGGGACCTGCAAAGCCTGAGTGCAGCTTCTCCCGCAGCACGCGGTAGCTGCTCAAGGGGCTGGAATCAAAAACGCCCATATCGCCTATATTTTTCCCACGCACCATCAGGGCGTATTCCTGGCGGTCTTCAAAGACCTTCTCATCGATTCTGATACCAGCCTTTTTCCACTGTTTAATCAGGATGGCTGCCAGTTCAGCCGATTCAGTGGGTGATGATGTGGGCCGGTGCATGGTCAAGGTAATGCCGTCCGGATAACCGGCTTCCTTCAACAAACGGACAGCCCTAACGGGGTCATGCGGGTATGGTTGCAGGTCAGCATCTGCAACAGAATGAAACGGGCTGAGCGGTCCGTTCATGCGGTAGGCTTTATCGTGCGCTACTTCCCGAACAATCTCATCTACATCTGCTGCAAAATTGAGTGCCTGCCGGATTCTTGGGTCACTGCAGGCTCCCTTTTGTGAATTGAACATGATGATGACGCAAAAAGCCGTGTCTCGTTCGATGGGAGAAGCTGCCGGAATCCCGGCAAATTCTTGAGCATACTCAATTGGCATGTAAGTGATCAGGTCCACTTCACCATTCAGAAATGCCTGGGTCCTTTCCTGGGGAGTCGTGATCGCGCGGAAGACCAATTCCTTAACCGGGGATGGTCCGTTCCAATACTGTTGGAACCGCTCCAGGACAACTTCGTTTTCTTTCTCTTCTTTAATCGGTACGGGCCTGTCCCGGGAACGAGTTTGGTGACCTGAGCCATATATCGGGCAGGAACAATAACGGCATAAAGCAGCAGGTCAAGCAGGTCAGCCAGGGGGGCAGGGGTTACAATCTGCAAGGTCAGGTCATCCAGGGCTGTGATCTCAGCATCCACAAGATAAAGGGACAATAGCGCAGATGTACCGTATTCACCGGGCATATCCGGGCTGACAGCACGCCGCAAGGAGGCAGCAACATCATTTGCTGTAAGGATTGAACCATCATGGAAGTTCACTCCAGGCCGGATGTGGAATGTCCATGTGCGGGCGTCTTCTGAAAGATGCCAGCTGGAAGCCAGGCCGGGTATATTCCTGGCATTGCGATCATACTTCACCAGTGATTCATAAATTGCAAAACGTATCGAGACAATGGCACGCGAATCAACCCAAACATGCGGGTCATTGAGATAGGCAACAGGCTGGCCAACCACAACCTTCTTGATGTCAGTCATAATGTTCACTCCTGGTGAAAATTTATTGGATGAGATGGCAGGCTGCCCGGTGTCCGGGGGTAATTTCACGCCATTCCGGCCTGTCTTTGGCGCAAATATCCACTGCCAGGGGACAGCGTGTGCGGAATCGGCATCCCGAGGGCGGGTTAACCGGGCTGGGTATATCTCCCTGGAGAATGATCCGGTGGCGGTTTTTTTCAATGGCAGCATCGGGGACGGGTACGGCGGAGAGCAGCGCTTGGGTATATGGATGCAGCGGATTTTCATATAGTTCGTCACATTCCGCCATCTCGACCATCACCCCCAGGTACATCACCCCCACCCGGTTGCTGATATGCCGCACCATGGCCAGGTCGTGGGCAATAAACAGGTAAGTAATGCCAATTTTTTCCTGGAGTTCTTCCAATAAATTGACAATCTGTGCCTGTACCGATACATCCAATGCAGAAATCGGCTCATCGCAGATAATAAAATCCGGTTTTAAGGCCAGGGAGCGCGCTATACCAATGCGCTGGCGCTGACCGCCCGAAAACTCATGCGGGTAGCGGCGGACAAAAGCGGGATTAAGCTGCACAGTCTTCAACATCTCTTCTACATACCCCTCGGCTTCCCCCCAGGTAATAATTCCGTGTTCAACTGCAGCCTCAGCAACTATTTCTTTAACTGTCATACGCGGATTCAAGCTGGCGTATGGGTCCTGAAAGATCATCTGCATGCGTGGGCGCACCTTGTTCATAGCTTTTGAAGTGAGCTTATGAATTTCAATCCCATCAAACGTGATCTGTCCCGAAGTCGGTTCATACAGCCTCAAAATCGTGCGGCCTGTGGTCGATTTGCCGCAGCCAGATTCGCCAACCAGGCCAAAGGTTTCTCCCTTATTGATGTCAAAGGATATTCCATCCACTGCACGGACGGCTCCCACCTGGCGCTGTAAAATGCCGCGATAAATCGGGAAATACTTCACCAGGTTTTCAATATTTAATAAATTCTTTTCCGGTCCCATCGATTAACGCAGCCTCCGAGTTTCCGGATCAACCCAGCAAGCAACCAGATGCCCATCACCGATTTCAACCAGGGGGGGATTTTGGCTGCATACCTCTAAAGCATATTGGCAGCGCGGCCGGAACGGACAGCCAACTGGTTTCTTAAACAGAAGCGGCGGTGCCCCGGCGATCACGTTCAATTTTTTAGCCCGGCTGGCTTTATCCAATCGCGGCAGGCTGGAAAGCAGCCCGATCGTATAAGGGTGCTGTGGATTGCTGTACAGGATATCCACATTGACATCCTCAATAATAAAACCACCGTACATCACCATTACCCGCTGTGCCAAACCTGCCACGATACCCAGGTCGTGCGTGATCCAGATAATGGACATACCAATGGTATCTTGTAGGTTACGCACCAGATCAACAATCTGAGCCTGGATGGTAACATCCAGGGCTGTTGTTGGCTCATCCGCTATCAGTATCCTTGGCTTGCAGGACAATGCCATGGCAATCATTACCCGTTGGCGCATTCCGCCGGAAAATTGGTGCGGGTAGTCTTTCATTCGCTTGGATGCTTCTGGTATCCCAACCGTTTCCAGCAGTTCCACAGAACGGTCCTTTGCGTCATTTTTGGATAAGTGCTTATGGCGAATTAGCGTTTCAGAAATTTGATCTTCTATGGTATATACGGGATTCAGGCAGGAAATGGGGTCCTGGAAGATCATCGCAATTTTCGCCCCGCGGATATCACGAATTTCATTGTCAGAGATTTTAAGCAGATCCTTTTTTTCGAACCATGCCTGCCCGGCTTCCACCTTGCCGGGCGGGTTCGGGATAAGCCGCAGGACAGAGAGCATGGTAACACTTTTCCCGCATCCGCTTTCACCAACCACCCCAATGGTTTCCCCTTCCTGCAAACTCACTGAAACGCCGTTGACCGCATGAACCACCCCCTCAGGTGTGTAGAACCGGGTTTCAAGGTCATTTATTTGCAGGATAGGATCAGTGCCCGTATTATTCATGGTCATATCTCAACTTAATATTTACATCCTTAGTCGCGGATCAAGGAAGTCACGCAGCCAGTCACCAAACAAGTTAATCCCCATAACCGTGATGGAGATGGCCATACCGGGCAAAAAAGAAATCCACCACTCTGTCTGGATATAATCTCGTCCATCAGCCAGCATTTGTCCCCAGGATGGGATCGAGGGATCTATACCCAATCCGAGGAAAGATAGGCTGGCTTCTGCCAGAATGGTATCAGCCATGGTGAAGGATGCCACAACGATAATCGGGGCAAAGGCATTGGGAAGAATGTACTTAACCAGGATGCGCCGCAAACTGAGTCCGCTTGCTTTTGCCGCTGTAATATACACTTCCTCCTTAACAGAGAAAACCTGTCCGCGGATGATTCGTGCATAGCGAACCCAGCCGCCAATCGCCAGCACAAAGATTAAGGTTCCCAGACCGCCTTTGAAAGCGGCCAGCAGGAATAAGGCCAGCAGGATGTATGGGAAGGACAATTGAATATTCATCAACCAGGAGATGATGGAATCCACCCTGCCACCAAAAAATCCGGCGAATAATCCCAGGGTCACTCCGATCCCTGCACCCAGTGCAACGGATGCCAGACCGACAAAAAGCGAAATCCGGCTACCAAAAATCAACCGGCTGTAAATATCTCTGCCGAGTGAGTCAGTTCCCAACAGGTATTCCGGACTGCCGCCTTCCATAAAAGACATGGGTAATAACCTGTCCCTCGGTGCTTTTAAATCGTATGGCTTTGGAGCAAGCATATTGGCAAATACTGCCGTAAAGACCAAAAGAACAATGATTATAAATCCAACCACACCGGATGTTGAGCGGATTAAATTCTCAAAAAAATGTCGCAGCGGCATTTTTTGCGGGGAAAGGTTTGCCTCAAGTTCCAGATTCGTCATTGATACGTGATCCTTGGATCTAGAAGAGTGTAGATAACATCAACAATGAGGTTGACTGTGACAAAAATAACGGCTGAGAACAGCACAACACCCTGTACAAGCGGAAAATCCCTCTGCAGCACGCCATTGATAACCAGTCTGCCAACTCCAGGCCAGGCGAACACCATTTCGATTACCATCGCACCGCCCAGTAAATCAGCAAAGAGCAGGCCAATATAAGTCACTACCGGAATGGCAGCATTGCGCAGGGCATGTTTCCAGACAACATTTCTTTCATAAAGTCCCTTTGCCCGGGCAGTGCGGATGTAATCTTTACCTAATACTTCAAGCATCCCGGAGCGAATCAGGCGGGTAAGACGTCCGGTAAGGAAGAATCCCAGGGTAACCGCTGGAAGAACAAGATGACTGATTGTATCGGCGCCTGAAATAGGCAGTAGCTGCAAGGTTACACTGAAAATTAGGACCAGCATTAACCCTGACCAGAAGGAAGGCATCGCCTGTCCTAATAGGGCAACTGTGGTGCCTATCATGTCCCAAACTGTATTTCGGTTCAAGGCAACAAAAATGCCTAGCGGAAAAGAAACGATAAGGGCAATGAACATTCCGGCAAATGTGAGTTTTAGTGTATTGGGTAGTTTATCCACAATTAAGTCGGTTACAGGCTGCCTGTGCCGGATGGAAGTACCCAGATCACCTTGAGAAATCTGGATCATGTAGTTAATAAATTGGATATGCAGGGGTTTATCAAGCCCGTATTCCTTGCGAAAATCAGCCAGCATTTCTGCCGTGGCACCATCGCTCATCATCAATCGTGCGGGATCACCTGTCGCCCGGGTAACAACAAAGGTAAGAGCGACTGCACCGAACAAGACCAGGATGGATTGAAAAAGCCTGCGAATAATATAATTAGTCATAACAAATAATTGCTATTGAATAAATTGAAAATAATTTCAAGATTGATAGAGTTTGCTGGGACAGCATCAATGCTGTCCCAGCAAACAATTTCCTATGTTGCTAGGTATTACTCGGTAAGTTCAGCCTGCCAGATATCAATGTAGCCATCGGCGTAGGGCAGTAAATTCAGTCGATTGCTCTGACCCTGGAAGCCGGGTAGA
The DNA here is from genome assembly GCA_963841845.1 of uncultured Chloroflexia bacterium. Taxonomy (GTDB): domain Bacteria; phylum Chloroflexota; class Anaerolineae; order Anaerolineales; family Anaerolineaceae; genus CAVVGZ01. The sequence goes on from CAWJEG010000007.1 coordinate 86,094, forward strand.
CGCCACAGGTAAACCCAGGGCATATCTTTCCACAGGATCTGCTGTGCAGTGTAGGAATACTCCAGGCGCTTGGCTTCATCCGTCTCAATTTTCATGGCATCGACGGCCGCATCAAATTCGGGGCTGTTATAATTTCCCGCATTGTCAATATCGGTGGAGTAGAAGGTATTCAGCTCCTTGATGGGCAGGTTGTATGTTCCCAGGCCAAGGTACAGCATGCCGGGATGATCATGGGTTTCAAGCAGTTCCCATAACTTGTTCTCTTCAATCACTTCCAACTGGACCTTTATCCCGATATTCTCGAGGTCCTGGGCAAGCAGCTGTGCAATTTCTTTGTCGGAACCAAACGCTCCAGCAGTTGTCTGAAGAACGACCTCAAATCCATCCGGATAGCCGGCTTCTGCCAGAAGTGCTTTTGCTTTTTCCTGGTCGAAGGTCAAAGCAGGCAAGGACGCATCATTGTTCGGTTCGTTGACTGTTGATTTCAGGATGTAGGAGTTGCCGCCCAGCAGGGTATCGATGATGGTCTGTCGGTCAACTGCCACCTGGAGAGCTTCCCTAACCTTTGGATTGCCCAGGTATTCATTGTTCAACTGCAGGTTCAGGTGCATTTTGCGCAGGGTAGTGTAGGGGACCAGGCGGGAATTTTCCGAATCAGTCTGTTTGGCCAGATCGGCGGGCAGATTGGTGATCAGGTCAACATTGCCGGTAACCAGTTCATTGACGCGTTGGGAAGCTTCCGGGATAACCCTGACCATTGCATTTTTAACAATCGGTGCACCCTGGAAGTACTCTTCATTAGATACAACGGTGATGTGGTCGTCCTTGACCCATTCCACAAATTTAAACGGGCCGGATCCAACCGGATTGATGGCTACTTCTTCTGATGGGGTGGAGGAGTAGTATCCCGGCGGGACGATGAATGTGCGGCTCAGGTACCAGAGCAGGTCATTGAAGGGTTCCGAGGTGATGATCTGCACTGTGTAATCATCGATCTTTTTGATTTCCTGGAAGGGAGTTTCGTAGAAGAGGGCGTTGTATTTCTTGAACTCTTCACTCTGCATCCGTTCAAATGAATAAACGACTGCATCGGCGTTAAATACCTCTCCGTTATGGAAGGTGGCATTTTCGGCAAGCTTAAATTCCCAGGTGTTGGGATCCACGCGGGTCCATTCCGTGGCCAGTTCTGGGTTGGAACCCTTGCCATCCTGGCTGTTCATCACCAGAACATCAAAAATCCAGTACCCAATCGAGCGTTGGAACATACCGTTGAACGTGTGGGGGTCCAGGGATGGAATATCTGACGGACCCGAAATAATCAAAGGCTTGTCAACGGTGGAATTTGCCGGGGCGGCAGGAGCTTCAGCTGCGGCTTCAGTAGGTGCGGCTGCTTCCGCTGGGGCCTCGGTAGGTGCAGCTGCTTCAGCTGCGGCCTCGGTCGGTGCGGCTGCTTCAGCTGGGGCCTGGGTGGGTGCAGCAGCGGGGGCGCAGGCGCCTAAAAGCATGCTGAACAACACGATCAGACCAACGATAAGATTTAACTGCTTTTTCATTCAATCCTCCTAATTATTTTGATTGATTTGAATTGTTATAGATACAGCAGGATTGCTGCACCTAGATTACCGATTGAAATTCAAGGGTATGCCCTTCCGGATCTTCAATTAAAAAAGCCCGAATGCGTAATTCCTCACTGGTCTTAATATCTTTTAGCATGGGCACTCTTTTTGACTGGAGATGTGTATACCATGCATCCACATCCGGGACACGAAAACAAAGAATAATTGGTTTGACTTCACTGGCTTTGTGATATCCGCGTTTGCTGTCAACCAGGCCAACATAACCGCTTGGGGAACTCTGGTATATCTTGGTCCAACCCTGGTCTATGGCAAGGGTGAAGCCTAACGTATCTTCGTAGAAGTTCATCGCTTTAGCGAGATCATTGAAATAGATAAATACAATATTCATATCAATTCCAGGGTTATTCTTTTCGGTCATATATATCTCCTTAGAATGATTTGCATTACCAATCGCGCAGCAAACCTCGATACACAAGCATAATTGCACCCAGCACAGTAGCCTGAGATCCCAGATTAGAACCAACAATATGAGGAATGGAGGGTATTTTTCCATTAAGACAGGACGATATTGATGGGATGATCAGTTTTGATTCATCCGCCATTCTTCCTGAAATAACCACAATTTCTAGATCCAACAATGAATAAATATTCGCAATAGCCGCTGCCAGGATTTGGATAACAGGGTTAAAAGTGGCAATTGCCCATGGTTTTCCCTCAGCATATGCACGATAGACAGAACTTGCCTCGTTTAGGGACTCGGCTTGCACAGTATCTGATTTTGCTAACTCCTCACGTGCTTTCTTCAAAACACTGGGGGAGGAAACATAGGAATCGAGTGGTGTAAGGCTGCCAGTGGAATTATTTTTTAGCTGGTCTACAAAAGGAATAAATTGATCCAAATGACCACTGTTTAGATTTGAACCCCTGAAAATTTCTCCACGCAGGATAAGACCGCATAGAACCCTGGTGCCCAGGGTGATGCAGGCCATATTTGCCGATCCTTTTCCAATCCCGAATCCATATTCCCCGAATGTTATGAGATTGATGTCATTGTCAATAAAAATTGGCAGACCTATTTCCTGATGTAAGCGTTTTGCTAAGGGAAAATTTTCCCATCCTAATATGGATGATTGAACAACAACGCCGGAGGCATGGTCGACAATACCTGTAATCCCAAGACCAACCCCGTAGATAGATGGGGTCTTGATTCCATCTTCCTGCTGCAGTTGTGTGAGCAATTGCAGCAATCGCTGATAATTTTCAACTCCATTACCAGTATCCACCGGAATGGTGATCTCTTTATGAATTTCCCCTGCAAGGTCTGCAATATAACCGCGTAAATTCGGATATCCCAGGTCGGCACCAATGACATAATGAGATTTGCCATCAAATTCAAACAATTCTCCGGGTCGCCCGCTTCCCCGGTCCAATTTATCATGGGAGGATTTAATTAGATTTTCTGAAATTAATTCTTCAATTACTCTACTGACTGTGGAAAAACTGATTCCTGTCTTTCTTACAATCCCAGCTTTGGAGATAATCCCTTCACTGCGGATCAAATCCAAAATTAGCATCCGGTTGTAGTTACGGATCTTTTTCGGGTCAGAACCTACAGATAAATCGCTTGGGTACAATGACGGGAAAATTCCTGCTCGGTTAGGGATTACTTACTATCAGACTTTTTTTATACTAATAATAAGTATGGTCGGATTATAGGCGGGATGATCCTCCTTGTCAATACATTGAAAAAAAGAATCAATAAATGAAATAAACCTATTATCGAGTTGCTCCAACACATCCAGGATTCGATCGGGGTCCTGCTCGCAAAGAATTGGCTTATAACATTCTTATATTTTCATTTTTGGATGATGCAAAAAACTGGTCATTTACCTGAGAAACAAGCTTCCTCTCTATAAATTGGAGATTAATCAATGGATTGGATTGAATGTTATAATCTGAAATACGGTAATATTCATATTTTATAGAGTGTTACCCTTATCAGTTGGGGAGTAGCAGCCAGTTGATCTGGAATGGTTTATCGTCATGACGGGACACCGAATCCCCGGTAAACCTGCCTTATAGGTGATGCAAGACCAACACAATAAGTGTGTTGGTCTTGCTTGATTACCGGCATAAATGTCTGAGAATAGGAGCAAGATGAAAACCTGGTATCAATATGAAATACAAGAAGTAATTAATACCCTCGGCAGTGATGGTGCCAGTGGATTAGGTTCAGAGGAAGCCGCTAAACTACTAAAAAAATATGGCCCAAATGAATTAGTCGACCGGGGAATCAAGAGTCCCTGGAAAATCCTCTGGGAGCAATTCACCGGCTTGATGGTTTTGATTTTAATAGTGGCGGCCGTCATTTCTGGCATTCTTGGGGAGAAAACAGATGTAATTGTTATCATGATCATTGTTGTCCTGAATGCCGCCCTTGGGTTTACCCAGGAGTACCGCGCTGAGAAGTCAATAGCTGCCTTGAAGAAAATGGCCGTTCCAAAAGTCCGGGTAAAAAGAGATGGTCGTGTTCGCGAAATTCGCGCCCAGGAGCTTGTGCCGGGCGATATCATTCTGCTGGAAGCGGGGAATACAGTCCCTGCCGATGCCCGCGTTATCGAATCAATCAATTTAAGAGCCCTGGAATCCATTCTTACTGGTGAATCAGAACCGGTGGAAAAGGTCACTGGCGCTATTCCTAAAGAGGGACTGCCGGTGGGGGATCAACAAAATATGCTTTTTATGGGAACGGTCATACCTTTCGGCCGCGGTTCGGCAGTTATCACCGAGACCGGTATGCGCACTGAGCTTGGAAAAATCGCTGAGATGATCCAGTCGGTGGAAGACGAGATGACACCGCTGCAAAAAAAGCTTGACCAGTTCGGTAAATTGCTTGCACTAATTGCATTGGGAATTGTTGTCCTGGTATTTATTGAAGGGCTGCTTTCCGGTGAGGACCTTGGAATTTTGCTGCGCACATCCATCAGCATGGCTGTCGCTGTGGTACCAGAAGGCCTGCCGGCCGTGGTTACCATCGCCCTTGCGCTGGGAGCTCAAAGAATGCTCAAGCGCCAGGCACTTATCCGCAAGCTCCCGGCTGTGGAGACACTCGGGTCAGTAACAGTGATTTGCTCGGATAAAACAGGAACACTTACCGAAAATAAAATGACGGTCACAATTCTCGATGTGGCAGAAAACCGGCTTGATTTTATGGAAAACCTCAAGGATTTCAGCCCATCGATCACCTCCAGTGATGCAGCCCACCCAATTATTTTGGGGAATGATGCGGCTGCCATCCTGCTGTCCTGTGGCGCACTTTGTAATGATGCTTTCCTGGAAGCATCTGAGGATGATCCGGAATCCTATACCACAGTTGGAGACCCAACCGAAGGTGCGCTGGTCATTGCGGCAGCTAAAGTCGGTTTAATCAAAAATGCATTGGAAGGCTCTTTTCCGCGTGTCGCTGAGCTTCCATTTGACTCCGACCGCAAACGAATGACCACCTTGCATCAGATCACTGATAATCTACCCCAATTGTTACAACCAACCTGGGAAAAGCTCTCCCAGCATGTCTGGGATCTCAAATACCTGGCGATTACAAAAGGAGCCGTGGATGGTTTGCTGGAAATCTCCAGCAGGGTTTGGATAAACGGAGTCATCCAGGAAATGAACGAGGACTGGCTGAAACGAATTCGCATGTCCAACGATATGATGGCAAAAGATGGTATGCGCGTTCTCGGGCTTGCATTTCGTTCAAGGAATAATAAAGATATCAATATAGAGAACGATCCATTAGAATCTGACCTCGTTTTTGTTGGTATGTTTGGCATGATCGATCCGGCCCGTCCGGAAGCCAGGGATGCAGTTACAACCGCCCGTACAGCAGGTATTCATCCCGTGATGATTACTGGCGATCACCCCCTGACCGCAATGAATATCGCCAAAAAACTGGGGATAGCACGCAACGAGTTGATTATGACCGGACGTGATCTGGCAGAAATCAGTACAGAAGATCTGGAAAAAACTGTTGAGGATATTTCAGTTTACGCCCGCGTATCCCCGGAACATAAAATGAAAATCATCACCGCCCTGCAAAACCTGGGCCATATTGTGGCTATGACTGGTGATGGTGTCAATGACGCTCCTGCCTTGAAGAAAGCCGATATCGGGGTTGCCATGGGAATAACCGGTACGGACGTATCCAAAGAGGCATCCGACATGGTGTTATTGAATGATAATTTTGCCACCATTGTCGCAGCCGTGGAAGAGGGTCGACGTATCTATGACAATATCCGCAAATTTATTAAATATACGATGACTTCAAATTTTGGTGAAATCGTAACCATGCTTGCTGCCCCGCTCATCGGTATGCCCATCCCACTCGTTCCGTTGCAAATATTATGGATAAACCTGGTCACAGACGGTGTGCCGGGCCTTGCGTTGTCTGTTGAGCCAGCCGAATCGAATACCATGAAACGTCCCCCACACAACCCCAACGAGAACATCCTTGGCCGGGGACTGGTGTGGGATATCTTGTGGATTGGATTCTTGATGGGGTTTATTTCGCTCCTGTCAGGATTTACCTTCTGGCAAAACGGCCAGGAGTCCTGGCGTACAATGGTTTTCACAACCCTGACCCTCGCCCAGATGGGTAATGCGCTGGCAACCCGCTCCGATTATGATTCTCTCTTTAAGATCGGTCTTTTTTCTAATAAGGCCATGCTGGCATCGATCCTGTTAACCTTCATCCTTCAAATGGCAGTTGTCTATATCCCGTTTTTTCAGGAAATCTTTGATACCGTTGCATTAACCCCGCAAGAACTGGCCATATCCCTGGCGTTCAGTACCATTGTATTCTTTGGTGTTGAAACCGGAAAGTGGATTAAACGAGCCAATAAAAAAAGAAACTAAACGACCACACTGCTTTCCCGGAACTGACACCCTGGCTAAAATGAAAAAAGCCAGGGTGTTTTTGTCATCGGTTGGAAGGCCCATTAGCCTGAGAGATACCTTCCTTCATCACCATAAAAAGGACAACCGGGTATTTGCCCCAATAAACATAGGATTAAAAGGAATAGAAAAAACAAGTTATAATAATTTACTGTGTCCTGGCAGGGTCCAGGAAATTTTTCGCATAGTACCCGTAAATCATTCCGGAAGCAAATTCATTAAAATGATGTTTCTTTCATCCAATATACAACTGATATGAAACCTTGAAATTGGAAAAACCTGATGGATTCTAAAAAAATTACAAATATTGGTATTGTCGGTACAGGCTTCATTGCCCGTGGATTAATGATGGCTGTTGAGCACCTCCCGGATATGACAGTCTCGAGCGTACTCACACGCAGAAATCCAGATGATTTTTCCTTCCCAGAGCTATATACAAACTCCATCAACGAGCTGATTGATAAGAGCCAGCTCGTAGTAGAATGCGCCGGTGATCCAATATATGGCACCGATGTCATTTCTAATGCATTGGAGGCCTCCCTTCCGGTGGTTACCATGGACGCCGAGTTACAGGTGACCTCTGGTACTTATCTGTCCAGCAAGGGTTATCTCACCGAGGCTGAAGGCGACCAGCCGGGTGCTCTTGCGGCACTGCACCGTGATGCGCTTTCAATGGGATTCAAGCCGCTCGTCTATGGTAACCTGAAAGGCTTTCTAAACCATAATCCCACCCTGGAGGAGATGCAGCATTGGTCAAAAGTTCAGGGGATCAACCTGGATCAGGTCACCGGTTTTACAGACGGGACAAAATTGCAGCTGGAGCAGGTCCTTGTGGCTAATGGTCTCGGAGCAGCTATTGCAAAACAGGGAATGTATGGCCTTTCAATAGAAGACATTGATGAGGGGTCCAAACATCTGGCTGAAAAGGCAAAGGAATTGGGGCAGCCAATTAGTGATTACTTGCTCTCTTCTCCAAACGCTAAAAAGAAACTTCCGGCAGGGGTGTTTATCACGGCTGAGCACGATCCCCGTCAAGCCCCCGCCTTAAAATACCTCAAATTAGGGGATGGTCCTTTTTACACCCTTTTACGAAATTATCATCTCTGCCACCTGGAAATTCCGAAAACAATCCGCCACGTCATTAACGGCGGTGATGTGCTGCTCAATAACAGTACTTCGCCCACAGCCAGTGTGGCGGTCATTGCAAAGACACATCTAAAGGTTGGGACCAGAATTGAACGCGCCCTGGGAAGCTTTCTGGTGAGGGGGGAAGCAATTCCCATCAAATCCATGCCGGATCACCTTCCAGTTGGATTAATGGGTAAGGCGGTAATCATCCGTACGGTGGAACCTGGCCAGATTATCACTTTTGATGATGTGGAAATCCCGGACACGCTGGCTCTCAAAGCCTGGCGGTACACCTTGCAGCAAATCGGCATAGATGGGTGACCATCTGGAAGGGTTTCTTGCGGATACCTGGTGGTACGGCCTCACCTCCCGCCTTTCTGATTCAGCCTTGCAGCGGCTGGCACAACAAAGAGTAAAACAGGGCTTCAACGCAGTACAAATTGTTTTTGGTATCCCTCCTGAAACCACACCAGAAAATCCCAACGCATCCAGTCCATTTGGACCAGCCTGGCATCTGGATGGGACGTTTAATGCAGCTTACCTGCAGTTTGCCCGGCAACGGATTCAATATCTCAATGCACTTGGATTGGCGGTTGTGATCTATGGAGCCTGGGGAAACCAGATCGGCTGGCTGGGCATCGGCAGGATGCTGGATTGGTGGTCGCAGATCCTGGATACAACCGGCGATCTTAAGGTAATTTACTGCCTGACAGGCGAAAGCAACCTTAATCCGGACAATCGTGATGAAAAGTTGTTCGATAATTTTTCGCCCAACCTGCCAGGACTGACAGACTTAAACCAATCAAATTTCCTCAATGGTCTTCTTAGCAATATTCGCAGCAGGCATTCCCTCCGACTTCAAAACCGCCGGCGGGCATGGAGCATCGTCCTGGACTATGTCTCACGGAATACTGAAAAACCTGTTTTAATTCATCCACTGCCGCTTGAAACTGGATTCGGGGTTGTTGAAAATCCCCACCTTTTAGCTGCCAATACAGTTCAAAGCGGCCACAGCCAATCCTCCCGACACCTCCTTCTGGAACTTCCCCTCCAGCATTTCGGCTTGAATGATCCTGCAGGAAGGGGATTTATAAACCTGGAACCCTGGTATGAGGGCATTAAAAGCCAATTTTGGATGAAGGACCAGTTGTATGCTTATTGGGTGACCATGCTGGCAGGTTCATCCGGTTATTGCTACGGTGCCCAGGGCATTTGGAACCTCGGTGACGGGGAGTTCCTTAATCACTGGGGTAATCAAACATTCGAACAGGCCCTCTCCCTGGATACTCCTGGGTTGATCGGGTTGTCACACCAGGTACATTTAACCTTCAACAATCCGCCGGGTGAGGTTATCCCGGTGATGAAAGGCAAATCCTTATTCAGCCTGACCCGTCAATTCTTGGATTCTGCCATCACCTTTATCCCTGAAATTAAGGATGCTCCGGAAATCCCTTCTGGTGCAATCTGGCTTCCTCTGCAGGGGTCATTTTCTTCTATCCTTCCAGATAACGGCCAGGTTGTTATAATTTCAGGGAAAAATACTTAAGTAAGGGTTTTGGCTCAAATTATTATTGATCGTAAATTTCCTTGGTTGACACCTGTGCCAAAACCTATCATCCGTGAAGGAATGCTTGTCTTAATAGTCAAGCATATTACCAAAAACCATCTACAGTCAATTGGTCCGGAAGAAGTATAGGTTTATACTAAAATATGTGGGATGTGTAGCTTATTAAAAAATCAGCTCCCGGGAATTTTTCAGGGAGTAGAAAGCAGGATTATAAACATGAATCAGGAAATCAATAACAATAAAGAAATTACCACCTTGGGTGGCGGGTGCTTTTGGTGCCTGGAGGCAGTTTATGACCAGTTTCAAGGGGTGTTGGATGTTGTCTCCGGTTATGCCGGCGGCGATAAAGACAACCCCAGCTACCAGCAGGTTTGCACCGGCACCACTGGCCATGCTGAGGTTGTCCAGATCACATTCGATCCTGGACTGGTCACATTCCGGGAAATTCTGGAAGTGTTTTTCACCATCCATGACCCGACAACCTTGAACCGTCAGGGGGCAGATATTGGCACACAGTACCGGTCAATAATTTTCTACCATTCCGAAGAGCAAAAACAAACTGCTCTGCAGGTAATGAAGGAACTGCAAGAGGAAGGTCTTTGGGAAAAACCAGTTGTAACCGAACTTGAGCCTGCTACAGATTTTTATCCAGCTGAGGATTACCACCAAAATTACTTTGTCAACAATCCTGGCCAGGGGTACTGCCGGGCGGTGGTTGCTCCCAAGGTGGCCAAGTTCCGCCATAAATTTATGCAAAAACTGAAGAATTAGGCGTGCGATCTTTATACTTGCTGGTATATAACCAAAATAAGCAATAATTCACTCCTGATACGGTTTCTTAATTTTGAATCCGGAAATCATATTTTCTTGCATAATAATGATTAATACAGGATAAACGAATCACGAATCAGGGATTCAGGAAGATTGAATGCATCTGTCCTGCGTTCCAAATCATGTCAATAAGGGACTTTTAAAAGACATATTGATATAAGGGGATACGTTACACCGAAACCCGGCATGACAAATAGGCTGTCGTTCTAATCTAAAAGCAGCTCTATCTGGTCCTTATCTAGGGATTTAAAATCATCCAGTATCTCAAATGTTTTTGTGGCTCCCAGTCGGTTTGCCCCGGCATGTATCGCATTGATGGCTGTCTTCAGACTTCGCACGCCGTGTGCTGCCTTGACACCAACTTGCGGACTGACCGTGCTGCGCATCAGCCGTAGGTTCTCCACGGTATGTCCCGTTGGCGCAAAACCGGTGGAGGTTTTTACATAATTCGCTCCTGCCTCCTCTGCAATCTGGCATGCCAGAATAATTTGTTCCCTGTTCAAATAATGGGTTTCTAGGATAACTTTTAAAGTCAGATCGGGACCCATGGCATGGCGTACAGCACGGATATCTTTCAGGACACAGGAGCGGTCACCCTCAAGCAGCCTGCCAATATTGAGCACCATGTCAATCTCCTGCCCTCCCATATTTACAATATCCTCTGCTTCGTATGCTTTGACAATTGATCGGTTCGCTCCCTGTGGAAAGCCAACCACAGAACCGGCATTTACGCCTGTCCCGGAAAGGATCTCCACTGCAATGGGCAGGAAGGAGGGCTGCACAAATACGCAGGAAATGTTGTATTTTGCCGCCCGCTGGCACATACTCCGTAATATCCTTTGAGGTTGTTTCTGGTATAAGGATGGCATGATCCAGAATTTTGGCAAATTGTCCTTGAGTCAGAGTTTTTATATCGACTATTGGTTCCATATTTATCCTCAGTATTATTCCGATTTCAATTCAAGCATTCAATTATTTGTTTCGCTGGTAATTGGGTGCCTCGCGGGTTATGGTGATATCATGCGGGTGGCTCTCGATCAACCCGGAAGTTGTGATGCGCACCAGTCTTGTTTTTATGCGAAGATCCTCCAGTGTGGCAGCTCCGGCATAACCCATTCCAGAACGCACTCCGCCCACCAGCTGGTAAATATACTCGGATAGGGTACCCCGGTAGGATACCAACCCCTCCACGCCTTCGGGGACCAGCTTCCCATTCCCTTCCTGGCCGCTCCCATACCTGTCTTTGCCAAAGCCCTGCATTGCCCCGATGCTGCCCATGCCGCGGTACATTTTGTACTGCCTTCCTTCATAGAGAATGGTTTCACCGGGGGATTCTTCCAATCCTGCCAGCATGCTGCCCAGCATGACCGTATCCGCACCTGCCACAATTGCTTTAGTGATGTCGCCGCTGTATTTCATACCGCCGTCTGCAATCACCGGTATGTTCCGCCGGCGGGCAGCTTGGGAACATTCATAAATTGCCCGCATTTGCGGCATTCCTGCTCCCGAGATGACCCGGGTGGTGCAGATAGATCCCGCACCCACCCCCACCTTGATTGCATCTGCCCCGGCTTCGATTAATCGCTCCGTTCCTGCCGCAGTGACAACGTTCCCCGCAATCACCGGCAGGTCTTGCTTGATTTGCTTGATACGCTGGATTGTCTTTAATACCCCGGCCGAATCCCCATGGGCAGTGTCCACAACAATCACATCCAGGCCTTTGCTTAGCATCATTTCCAGGCGGATCTCAACATCTGCCCCAACCCCAACCGCTGCTCCCACCAGCAGCCGTCCACTGGCATCCAGGGCTGCATTGGGGTATTTAATTTTCTTCTGAATATCTTTGACAGTAATCAATCCCACCAGGCGCCCTTGATCATCAACCAGGGGTAGTTTTTCAATGCGGTGTTTTTGGAGTATCGATTTGGCACGTTCCAGTGTTGTCCCCAGCTGGGCTGTGACCAGGGGTTGGGGGGTCATAAACTCGGTCACCGGTTTGAGAAAGTCCTCCTCGGATGCAAAGCGGATATCCCGGTTGGTGAGTATCCCTACCAGTTTTTCGGTGGCAGGATCCACGATTGGAACTCCGCTGATATGAAAGCGTGACATGATATCCTCTGCCTCCTGCAGGATCGCTGTCGGCGGGAGGGTAATCGGGTCGGCAATCATTCCCGATTCCGAGCGTTTAACGGTCTCAATCTCTTTCATTTGTGCTTCCGGAGACATATTGCGATGAACAATTCCAATTCCCCCTTCGCGGGCCATTCCGATGGCCATGCGAGATTCGGTAACCGTGTCCATTGCCGCTGAGATCAGCGGTGTATTTAACCAGATATCCGCTGCCAGGTGGGCTTTCACATCCACCTGGGAGGGAAGAACCTCGCTGTAACCGGGAACAATCAACACATCGTCAAAGGTCAGTGCGTCAAAATCATTCAGTAAAAATTCGTTCATCTCAAATATCTCCATGAAGGATATGCTTTAATGCCTGAAGTGGCGGACACCGGTTGTTACCATGGCCATGCCTGCTTTGTCGGCGGCTTCTACTGCATCCGTATCGCGGATTGATCCACCGGGATGAATTACGGCAGAGATACCTGCCTCTTTTGCAATTTCTATAGAATCAGGAAAAGGGAAAAATGCATCCGATGCCATTACTGCACCGATTGCCTTCCCTCCGGATCGCTGTAAGGCTATGCGCACACAATCCACCCGGTTGGGTTGACCCCCGCCTATCCCAACCGTGGCTGTCCCCTTCGCAAAGACAATTGCATTTGACTTGATATGCTGGCAGGCTTTCCATGCAAAGCGGAGCGATAGCCATTCTGCATCATCTGGCTTTCTTTTTGAAACCACATGCCAGTTCACCTCTGAAGGATCTCCCCGGTCAATTGTCTGTTTCAGGATTCCACGATTTACCGAGCGGTATTCATATTGTGGAGTAATCTCAAGATCAGGCATTTCCAGCAGCCGGCAGTTCTTCTTCTCAGCCAGTATTTCCCTTACCGCAACAGAAAAACCGGGACAAATAACACACTCAACAAACAGCTTTCTGATTTCCAGAGCCGTTTCACTATCCAGGGGAACGTTGCAGGCTACAATTCCGCCGTAGGCAGATACAGGATCGCAAGCCAGGGCTGACTGGTATGCGTCCACCAGCCGGGAGGCTGAGGCAATTCCACACGGGGATAGATGTTTGACAATCACCACGCTGGTATCCGTAAAGCTGGTAACCGCCCGCCAGGCAGCATCCAGGTCTAAAAGGTTGTTATAGGAAAGTTCTTTACCCTGCAGGATTTTTCCACCCAGGGGTGTATCATTGGCACTATACCCGAACAAGGCAGCCTCCTGGTGCGGGTTTTCTCCATAGCGCAAGGGTAGAATGGGGTAAATCCGTAGAGACTCACCCACTGATCCGCTGAGATAAGCATGGATGGCCTGGTCATAGTGGGCGGTTACTAAAAATCCTTTGATCGCCAGTTGTTTACGTACCTCTGCAGGAACCCCGTCCTGTTTGATGTATTCCAATACATTGAGATAATCGCCCGGATCACATACCAATATTACCCGTTCGTGATTTTTAGCTGCAGCACGGATAAGGGTGACTCCGCCGATATCAATATTCTCGATTGCATCGGCATAAGTGGCTTCTGGTTTGGCAATTGTCCTTTCAAACGGGTACAAATTGACCACCACCAGGTCAATCTTATCCCAACCCAGGGACAAAAGCTCGGCCCGGTCCTCTTCCCTATCCTGAGATAGAATTCCAGCATGGATGGCAGGATGCAATGTTTTTACCCGTCCGTTAAGGACTTCAGGAGAGGATGTGTATGCCGATACTTCAATAACTGGAAGATTGTTTTGGGATAATAATCGGGCAGTACCGCCAGATGCTAACAGGTCCCAGCCCATTTGTACCAGGCCTGATGCCAGCTCAACCAGCCCGGTTTTATCATAAACAGATATTATCGCTTTAGGCATTTACACCATCCCAGTCGGTGATCAATTTTTACCTGATAATTGGACTTTGAACGTTTCGGGACTATTTATTCTTATTAATATATCACATCAAAATGGTGAATCCCGGCTAATTTCCCCATATTCAATAAAATTCATTCCCTGGTGATTGGATTGGAAGCGAAATAAATACTCGATATACATTCGCAATCCTTTTCAGGAAAAAACCATCCAAAGAGGATAAAATTAATAATATGGTTCACCCAAATCTATATTTTTATATTCAATTCGCTCCTGGCCGAAGCAATCTACCGGTCTGAGGACCACACACCAATAGTTACCTGGATGGAATTTTAAACCGTTGAACCCGTGTGCAAAATTTCGTTTTTATGCTGAACTGAACGACTATCTGCCTGAAAACAGGGTAAAACAGACTTTCGAAAAGGAATTTGATCCCCACGCCAGCATTAAACACATCATTGAAAGCATGGGGATACCACACACGGAAGTTGACTTGATCCTTGTAAATGGGGAGCCGGTGGATTTTTCCCGCCAATTAATCGATAGTGACATGGTCAGTATCTATCCCGTTTTTGAATCATTTGATATTTCACCTGTAAACCGCCTGCGCCCGGAGCCGTTGCGGGAGCCGCGCTTCATCCTGGACACACACCTTGGAAAATTAGCCTCCTATTTACGAATGCTCGGTTTTGATACACTCTACACCAATCAAGCGGAAGACCAGGATCTGGCAGAAATCTCCCACCGGGAACATCGTATTTTGCTCACCCGTGACAGGGGTTTATTAATGAGGAGTATTGTCACCCATGGCCACCTGGTCAATGAAACCAACCCGAAAAAACAACTAATGGAAGTTATTCAGCGATTTCATTTAATAAATGAAATCCATCCCTTTAGGCGCTGCCTTACCTGCAACGGGCTTCTGCGGAATGTGCAAAAAGATGCAATTCTTGACCATTTGCAGCCGCATACCCGATTGTATTTCGAACATTTTTTTCAATGCGAACAATGTGGAAAAATTTATTGGCAGGGATCCCACCATAAACGGATGGTGGACTTCATTGAGGAAATTTTATCCGGGTTATCCTGAAGAAGGCTCCACAAGTATCACTCCATCTGAATCAATTTTTAACCAATCTCCTTCAGCAATTTGGGAATAATCTTCTGCGCTAATAATCAGCACAGGGATTGTCTTCAAATACAGCTCATCGGAGACAATTGCACCCAACGCAAGAATTGGATCTTCTTTCAAATTGATAATAGCCGCCGGGGCGGTCCCGTTGCGAATGGATTCAAGCAAAACGGCACTTCCGGTGCTGGATCCCCTCCCTTTCGGGAATAAAAACACTTTTCCGCAAATGTTGATCCCGAAATGGTCATGTCTCCGGTCGGTTATCTCCCCGGTATAGGGATTGATGCCGCCCCAGAAACTGAGCGGCTCATGCGAAACAACTGCCTCCCCTTCTGCAATCCCCGGTATAAGTACTCTTCCTTTAATAATAAGCGTCACCCTTCTTCCTCCTTCATCACTACCCCGGCTGCTGCCGAACGGACGCAATCCTCAAGTGATGCAAATACCACATCCACCCCCAGTTCACTCGGAGCATAGTAGGCATCCTTGCCGGAATTGGTCATCACCAGCCTGGTGTTCGGATGTATCACCGGGGTGTTTAAAACACAAGTATCAATTGTCAGACGGGCGCCAAAATCAAGGAGAATTTCCAGAAACCCATTTCGGCCTGCGAGGGCATAAGAAACCTGGTTTGTCATCACATAAAATTGGACATCCGCATGGCACTTCCCCTGAAAACCCTCCAGAAAACGGGCTAATTTACCAAACTCAGCGATTGAAAAGTGGGGGCAGCCCAGGATCACCGCATCCAGTTTCCGTCCATCGGCCTTGATTGTTGAAAGTTCCTTTTTTGCAAGGGATATATCGGCTGGTGTCACCTTCACAATCTCTTCCGGGGTATGATCCTGCATGGCATCCTGGAGGGTGAGCGCCTCCGGAGTGATTCCGACAATATGAAAAAGGGCTACTGCACCGGAAGATGCTGCCGCCGCCCCGAGAGCTTTTAACTGATCGCTGGATGGATTATGTTCAACCCGTCGATTACGACCACCCGGTCGCGGGCAATTTTGCCAATTAAGAATCCAAGCGCTGGATAAAAAGTATCCCTGACAAAGGCGTCAGTGTCAAATCCAACCAGTTGGAAGAGCACCTGCCCGCGCCGGTTTTCATCCAGATGCATGCCATACCTGGGTACCCTGCCGGTTAAAGCCGCACAGATGTCAAAAAAATCGGCATAACGTTCCGTCCGTGCTCCCAGATACCGAGTTGGCATACACGATGGCATTGGATTCTCCCCAGCCAATTTGCTGGCGAAACCTGGGCGGAGGATATACCTGGTAGGGTGTACAGGTCCAGGTTGCAGTGCACCCCATTTTGAGATAGGCATTGGATAAACGTATCGCTTTGAGGGCAAATTCCTCCGGAACTCCCTGCTCACGCCAATTCTGAAGATCGAGTGGGATCATATTGGTGGTGGTGGGAACCAATACCTGTCCTCCCAGCCCGGCCAGTTTTTCGGCGAACTCAAGGGCAGAATCGGTCATCAAGCCGCACCCGTCAATATGGGCTGATTGGATATCGATCAGTTCGCTTACCCCCAGCACCTCTGCCATGCGCAGTACAATTCGCATCGCCATCCTGGAGGCTTCGCCATAGTCTCCATTTATTAATTTTTGATCTATTTCTGTGAGTGTAACTGCCATAAATTGCAACTCCAATCTTTATAGAAAAACAGTCTCAAGCGGGATTCCAGGATATTATGCCACAAATTGACAGGTCCCCATAAAACAAGCTGTTAGAAACCTTTCAAATTAAACCGGCGTCTGTTGCATTAGGAAAGCTAATCGATTCCAAATATTTGTCACTCAATAGGGACTAAGAAAAATCGAGCTGTTCGCCCGGGAGTGTCTCTATCAAAATTTTTATGTCGACCACAATCCGGACAACAAAATATCCTCCGTAAAGACTATAATGCGCTTGTTTAAGAACAAGAATTCAACCTGGATTTTTAGGAGAAATCACTATGGAAAAACCAGTCCTGGGCAGCGATATGATCCGGCACCTCTTGAGCATCCAGAAAGAGGAGATAACCAGCCATCACACATATGCCCGTCTGGCAAGCGCTATAAAAGATCCGGGTAACCAAAAAACAATCAGGAGGATTTCGAGCGAAGAATTAAAACATTACCACCTGATTAAAAAATACACTGGACAGGAAGTTGATCCAGACTGGCGAAAAATCAACCTGTTTTTCTGGATTTCCAGGATCCTGGGATTTACATTTGGGATGAAACTGCTGGAAAAAGGCGAGGGCAAAGCCCAGCAGGTTTATGGCGATTTGGCAAAGCAAGTCCCGGAGTTGAACAGCATCCTGGCTGAAGAAGAAACTCATGAGGATGAATTATTGGGTATGCTTGACGAGGAAAGCCTCAAGTATGCCGGCTCGGTCGTGTTGGGTTTAAACGATGCCCTGGTGGAACTAACCGGGGCGTTGGCAGGATTCACATTTGCTTTTCAGAACACACACCTGGTTGCCCTGGCAGGGTTGATAACTGGAATTTCAGCTGCGTTTTCAATGGCATCATCCGAGTACCTCTCTGTGAAGTCAGAGGGCGGGGATCAAAATCCCGGAAAGTCAGCCCTTTATACCGGCATCGCCTATATATTTACCGTAATCTTTCTCATCCTCCCGTATCTTCTTATCTCAAATTACCTGGTCGCCTTGATCACCACCATCAGTATCGCCATCCTGATTATTGCCATTTTTAATTACTATATTTCCGTGGCAAAAGATTTGCCTTTTCGTAAACGGTTCTTTGAAATGGCCGGTATCAGCCTGGGTGTTGCGGCAATTTCGTTTTTTGTGGGGTATTTTGTCAGAATTGCTTTCGGGATTGACATTTAGGATGCAATCAGGTCCGATTCATCCCTTTGCTTGAGGTTCCTGGCAGCCGGACGGCTTCTAAAGCCCATCCAGCTAGCCTGTCCGAGGTTTGCCAGTGTAAACGTGAAAGCAATTACATAAACACCGGGAATTTTCCCCCACCAGACACCAAGGATCAGGAATACAACGGATATGAGTAAATAAACAAATACCGCCTCCGGGATTGGCCTGGTTTTGCGGCTGTTTAAAATGATCCCTTGGAAAAAACTAAGTGCATACATTAATCCAGGTACCGGGACAAGGAGCCAGAATCCATATATGGCAATTTGACTTAAATCGGGAGAGATCGCCGCAATCTCCCTGAACCAGAAACCCGCCAGGGGAGTAAATGCAATCAGTAAAGCCGCGCCAAATCCGATTCCAGCCATCATGGCAGTAAATCTCTTTAATACCGGGTAGGAACCTCTTCGATCCAAAATGGCAATGACAATCTCGTTATAGGATAAACCGGTACTGTTTAAAATAAGGATCAGTCCGGAAAGTACTGCCCAGGTCGCCAGGGAGTCAATTGCATTTGGCATCCGGCTCAGCCCCGCACTTCCGATTGGCTGCCAAATATAAGTCAGAAAAGGGGTCATGGCTAGAGGGATATAGAACTTTGCAAAATCCACCCATTTAAGTTTCTCAACCGAAGGTTGCAATTTTACCTGGTGAAGAACTACCGGATGTGCCCTAAAATGGGTATAAAGTGCTTCAAAGAAAACCCCGCAGACATGCCCAATTGAGCCCACTGCCACACCCGGCAAATCCGTGAAGATTATGGTCACGGTCATACCGGCAATTATAGCCAGCAGCCTTACGACTGTCCCAAATGCCACCGCATCAGAATGCCCGTAGCGGATTAAAATTCCCTGGTGAAATTTCCTGTAAGCAATAGACCAGGTCCAGGGTAGCATTAACATCAATCCCAGTCTTCCGGTTTCCACGATTTCCTGCGGAGCACCAATCAGCTTCTCGATCACAAAATAATAGAGTGGTGTAAAAGCCACTAAAAAATGAATACAGGTTAATACCAGGCCTATCAACATCATAAAGCGGTACAGCCGTTTATATGTATTCCAATCCCGGTTCAAGGTTGTGGAGGCAGACAGCATCATGATGATGGGTGATTCTATAATTAAGGAAATGGGGTGAGAGATGCCTCCATAAGCTGCAAGGTTGATCACAGGATCAGGCAAACGGGCAATCACTGCGCTCACCCCCGGTATGGAAATAGACATCAACAACCAGGAAGCAGCCAATGGCCACCATGATTTGAGGATTTTCTTGTTGGTTAATTGGTTATCCGATGGATCTTTTGCAAACATCAAGGCACCTGCAGCAGAAATTCAAGCAGAAAGTATAACACTGAAACAAACCAGTACAATCAACGAAAATAATATGGGGAAAATCATGATTATTCTGTATTGATTTTTATAATCGGGTTTGATATACTAATATATATTACTGATATATTTGTTTTCAGATTATCCTTGCCTCATCCCTCTCGTACTTTCTTTAAATCATAATATTGGCCCTATTTGGAGTGATTTTTGATGACGATGCCTGATTCAACCCCTGTCCTACAAAATCAATCGAAACTAACCATCGATAATTTCCGCAGCAATATTGTGGGGATAAATACACAGGTACCGGTTTTATCCGGTACAGACCTTACCTATATCAATTTTGATAACGCAGCAAGCACGCCCTCTCTGGTCCCGGTGAATCAAACCATTCAGGATTTTTTAGGATGGTATTCCAGCGTGCACCGGGGTAGCGGTTATAAAAGCATAATTTCCACCCATGCCTACGAAGAGGCTCGTACCATTGTCCTTTCCTTCCTTGGTGGTGATCATAAAAAAGATACCGTTATATTTTTAAAAAACACCACCGAAGCAATTAATAAACTGGCCAACCGGTTTGTGTTTAAAGACCGGGATATCGTCATAACCACAAAAATGGAACACCACTCAGATGATCTCCCCTGGAGGAAAAGGGCCAGTGTCCACTATGCTGACCTGACCCCTGAAGGAGAACTTGATTTAAACCATTTGGATTTATTATTAGAGCAGTTCAGCCACCGTCTCGCACTTGTAGCCATTACCGGGGCATCCAATGTCACCGGATTTATCAATCCCATTCATGCTATTGCCGAAAAAGTTCACCGGCATGGGGGGAAAGATTTTAGTGGATGCTGCCCAGCTTGCTCCCCACCGTGCCATCGATATGTACCCGCATAGCGACCCGGGCCACCTGGATTATGTCGTCCTTTCTGCGCATAAAATGTATGCACCGTTTGGCACGGGAGCTCTGTTGGGCGACAAGGAAACCTTTGAGTCTGGAGATCCGGACATGGTCGGCGGCGGCACTGTCGATTTGGTCACATACGACGAAGTTCGCTGGACCAGTGTGCCGGAGAAGGAAGAGGCTGGTAGCCCGAATGTGATTGGTGCAGTAGCATTGGCAAGCAGCATGCTCGCCTTGCAGCAGGTCGGCCTGGAAAACCTCACCAGGCATGAAGCCTATCTAACTGCTTATGCTTTGGATAAACTCAACAAAATTGAAGGTGTGCATATTTTTGGGAACCGCTGCCCTGAACAAAGTTCACAGCGTGTAGGAGTTATCCCTTTTAATATCGAGGGCATAAGCCATTACCTGGCAGCAGCCATTTTAAGCGTGGAGCAAGGCATTGGTGTCCGCAACGGTTGCTTCTGCGCTCACCCATATATATTAACCCTTTTAGATGTCCCCCCATGATCTGGTCAATCAGTATCAAGCCGAAATCAAATCTGGAATAAAAGCCAACCTCCCGGGAATGATCCGGGTAAGTTTTGGGGGTTACAACACCGTGGAAGAAATTGACCGGCTGGCGGCAGCCCTGCAGATGATCGTCAAGAGGGAATTCAAAGGTCATTATCAACAGGATCCGGAATCAGGTGCATTCTTTGCCGAAGGTTTCCACCCGGACCCTGGCAAATATTTTTCATTGGCGAACAGGGGTTAATCCGAAAACCGTGCCTTTTTATGTGATCCAACGATCAGCTGATGATCATCTGGCAATGCAATAAGAATTACATACCATAACGGAATTAAATAGTCTGATCCAAAATTGGTTTTCAATCCTCTGTGTTTCAATATTTCAGGGACCATCAACGGTTTCAGTGAACAACAAATCCTCCGGATATATATGCAAACAACTGCTTATAACCAAAACCAAACCTGATTTCAACCAGCCAGATGCGGCTTGAACTGTCAAGAAAGCCCTTCCATAAGATCACACCTATTGACCTGATCCTCATGGCTGGTCAGGAATTGATTGTTATCCTGGAATCCAAAGATAAGAAATCCGTATTATACTTACACACGGTAGGTAACCTACAGATTAGTCAATACACAAGCATTTAGTAATAGTTTCGTGGATATAATTAAAATCCTCATAATATCAATATGCCGGATGTGTATATCATGGTAGCCTGGAACCGAATGGGATCTGGCGTGGTGATGGCTTCCGCATAGTTGTCGCACAAAAAAACATGCATGAATAATTAATATATTTTGATTAAGGAGATCAAGAAATTCAATGAAGATACAGGATAAATTAATTACCTTCATAAAAAACAAAGGGCTGAATGGTCTGCTCTTGTTCGGTCCCGATAACCAGACCTACGCCAGTGGGGTGGTTTTGCCATTTGCCAACCAGTATCCGGAAAGACACACCGCATTCATACAAAATCAGAGTGGAAGCCGTCTCTTTCTGGTTCCCGGAGAGTGGGATCAGGCAGTAATGGACCAAAATTGGGTGGATCCCATCCGGTCCTATGATGAAAACAAATCAGTTCCCCCCACCGCTTTTCTGGATGCCTTGCATGAAATCCTCCGGGAGCAGCAACTAACCACCGCAAAATTGGGTGTGGATGCATATCAAATCGATTCCGCACTCCTTGAAAAAGCCCGGGGGTTGCTCCCTCAAATTCAATTTGTAGAGGTAGATAAAGCGTTGGCAGCAATGCGCATGATTAAAACAGACGAAGAAATCGCCCTGATAGAAGAAGCGGGGGTTGCCGCCGATAAAGGATTGATCGGAGCTGTCAATCACCTGGAAGGTGCTGTCCCAAATCCGGGTTATACCGTTGCAGAATTGATTGAAAGGATCCGGGTGCATATCATCGAACATGGTGGTACGGGAATCGGATTCCTCTCATCGGTGCAGGCGGACAAGACTTCCCTCTATTATCTCCCGCCCAAAGGGAAAGTGACCAGTCAGGGTCTTTTCCGGGTAAATTACACCAATTCTCAAAATGGCTACTGGTTCAACGCTGCCAGGATGCTTGTCGTCGGTGAGCCTACCCGCTCACAGGTAAAAGGTAAGCAGGACAACCAGATTTTAAAAAACCTGGCTGTCAGCATGTTAAAACCCGGAACATCCTGCAGTAGTATTTTTAATGAAGTCAAGCAAACCGCGGACAAAAACAATATCAAATTTCTCTCCGAAAATGGCGCCGGGCATGGATTGGGAGCCAGCGAAATCGAAGCCCCTTTCCTGACCGCTGACGACGAAACCATATTGGCAAAAGGGATGGTCATTTGTCTGGATATCGCAACATTCACACCATCCGGAGAATTGATACAGTCCAAGGATGCCTATGAGATTACAAATGAAGGGTCAAGGCTGCTGAGCTGGTATAAAAATTGGGATGACCTCTATATCATCCGTGGTTTCCGGTCAACGCACTAAGGAGAGAATGATGGATCACAAAATCGTATTCAACAAAATTGAAAAAGCTCTTAATGCAAGCCCTTATGATGCATTGATCATCACGGGTGTTGATAATCTCTTGTATTTTTCCGGCACCTCGCTGCAAAACCTTTACAGCCAGAAAAACCAACCCATCTACCTCTTTTGGAAAAAAGGTTCCCAACCCATTTGTATTTGCCCGGTTTTATGGGAGAGCACCCTCCGGGAAATCAGCAGCATCATGCATTTCCAACCCTACTCCCTGTCTGCTGATAATCATCAGGCAGTGATAACCATCCTGGTAAATTTGATCAACCAGGAAACCGGTCCAGGGTCAACCATTGGAATAGACATGGAACGCATCGATTCCGCCGCATTCAGGATTCTCAATGAGTGGGTGGATCAGCGCAAGTTTTCTCCAGCTGATTCCTGGATAAAAACACTGCGCATGGTGAAAACATCGGAAGAAGTTGAACTGTTAAAAACAATTGCCGCCAGAACCGAGCACGGGATTTCCGGATCATCCCATCATCTCTCCACCCTGGGCGGGAAAACCGAAAAATTCCAATCGGAGGATGTCCGTGTGCACTGCATGGAGAGGGAGATGGACACAACCGGCTATCACTGCCTTTCGCTGGTGGCCTCCGGAGAACATGCCAAAAAAATGTGGCCGATAGCTCCCCGATTTGGTTTAGGACGCAATAAAAACATCAATGCCGGCGATATTGTTCGGATTGAAATGCGGGCTGTACTGGATGGGTACTGGTCTAATGTCGCTAAAATCTTGATTAAAGGTGACTATACGCCTGCCCTCAAGGATAAATATCAGCAATTGGTACAGATCCGTGATTTTGCGGTGAAGTCTCTAAAACCTGGCATCACCTGTTCTCAGGCAGCTCATGCTGTTGCCGCTGAAGCCAAAAGGCTGGATGTGGTATTGTTGGAAGGTACTCCCATCGGACACAGCGTTGGTGTCACCCCGCGTGAAGCACCCTACCTGGTGGACGGTGACAATACAGTCATCACACAGGATATGTGGTTCGCCATAGATATTGGGATGCGTCTGGAAACTGGCGAAATCTTCCGCCTTAAGGATATGGTTTGGGTTAAAGAGGATGGCGCAGAGATAATCGGGTGGTACCAGAATTGGAACCATCCATATATTACCGCTTTTACCTTCTAATCATGATAATTTGGCGGCAAACCACAATTGCAGATATAAAGATAACCTGATTAATTAATCATACCTGAAACCAAAAAATCTCCCCCTAAGATAATCTTGATTGGGGGAGATTTCTGTTTGGTTTAGAGGACCAGTAAATAATAACTTCAAATAAGTGTCATTCAACCAAAGTGGGTGAATTCTGCATGTGGACTTCCGTGAAACTTTTCGCGGCCCGCTGCATCGCATCCGATAGATGATCGCTGAGAACATTTTCTGCCAGGATGGTTTTCCCATCCTTTATGGCATCCAGTATATCCTGGTGCCATTTAACGGTTTGGTTGGGCAACCCGTAATGAGTTCGACTGGTCATGCTGATTAATAACATGGTCTGCATGCGCATACTATTCCAGGCGCTATACAACCGGCTGTGATTTGCCTTTAAACAAATTTTTTCATGGAATGATAAATCTAAACGAATAATCGCTTCCGGATCATCCTGGCGGATCATTGCTTCTCCTAGACCATCAACTATTGCCTGCATATCCTGTAGATCAACCTCCCGTAGGTGTTCTGCAGCAAGACGTAACGCCTCGACCTCCAACAGCAGCCGTAAGGTATATATTTCTTCAATATCCTTGGGCGTGAAATCTATAACAAAACTTCCCCGGCGGGGGATGTTCATCACCAGCCCAACTCGCTCTAAGGCAGAGAGCACCTCCCGCACGGGTGCCCGGCTTACCCCAATTTCGCTGGCAATGGTGGATTCCACCAGTCGTTCACCTGGTTTGAAACGTCCTTGAAGGATCGCCCGGCGAATCTCTTCCTCTATATGATTGCGCAGGTTAACAGCTGCAATTGGTCTCATCCGGCTTGCTTCATCTAGAGCATTATTTTCCCCGATTATCATTGTTATCCCTCTAATAACCAAAACATATAAATAAATATTAAAAAATATACAAACCGAAATTGATCACAGCAATTCTGTTGTATCCAGTTTCCTTGTTCTTACAAAAAAATGACGGGGCTTAATTTGTTGAAACACCAGTAATGTGATCAGGAACAGCACAAAAAATACTACTCCCAGCAGGATAAACGCATTGGATACAATCATCATACTTGCAGCCAGTCCAGCTAAATACGGGCCGCCAATTTGACCAAACGTCATGGATAAACGGTAATGGCTGACCCGGCGGGTGATCGCCGGAGATTGCGTATGTCCTTCTATTGCTGATGTCAGGGATGCCACGCGGACACCCCCGAAAGATGTACCAAAAAGTCCGGCAACAATAAAGGCCAGCGTACCCATTCCGGAAAACGGGAATAGGATTATGAAGACAATCATCCCCAGGATACTGATATTAGATACCCTGTTTGGCGCCATTTTATTAAGCATGAATCCAGTCAACGGCCGGCTGGCCGCAGCCATAAACATTTTAAACCCGGCTATGGCCCCTACAGTAGCCATAGCCATACCAGCCCGCATTCCATAGATTGGAAGCAGCGTATCAAAAACACTCATCAGGGCAGACATGATCAGCGCCATTGCGATCCCAAACTTCCAGAGCGGGAGTTTCTGATTTTTCTCGTCTGTAAGGACTTCATCTTCATTTATTGGCTCTTCTGCCAACGGCGGCACCACAGCTTTATCCCCCATGAAAGCAACCAGGAACACTGCGGCAATGATGAAGACACCCGAAAATACAAACGCAGCTGAATATCCATACTGGTCAATCACCTTACCTACCAGGTATGCTCCGACCGCATTTCCACCAGCCACAAGCGCTGTATAAATTCCAATTGATAATGCTGGGCGGACGTCTTTTGGGCGCCGTTGGATGGCAGATGAGTAAAGCACAACCAGGATGATCCCCAATCCTATTCCAAACAGGCTCATGGCAATCCAAAGCAGCAGCCCGGTATTCAATGTTGCCAGTAGAAAAACTCCAAGGCTCTGGGTGACGATTGCCAATATGACAATCACCCTGAAATGGGTTCCGCGGTAATATTTGCCTATCAGAAATACAGCAACTGCCTGGATGCCCGAAAAGAAAGACATCACCAGGCCAATCCGGTTAACTGGCATATGAACAGATTCTAGAAAGGAAACGATCAATAACAGGAATGCACCTGTACCAACAGCCAGGGTAAAAATACTGCTTAAGGAGAGTAGGAATTCTCTCCATTGAGATGCATCATGATAGGTTTCCTGTGGCTGGCTAATCATTTAACCCTATGCGCCCTTGCCCAAATTGTTGCCCGGTTTAATAACCCAAACTCCTCTCATACTTCTGCAAGCCAGCCAGAAGACCGGCTTGCAGAAGCGTTGGAGAGGAGGAGATATGTAATTCCTAACAAAAAAATTGTGGAAAGATCCTATGCCCTTAACCGCCCAGGCTAACCGCGATATCCCCGGCTGGTTGCATATGGCTCTATTAATTCCACGGTAACACCATGGTTATATTCTGGGTAAACAAATGCTTCAAAACCATCCTCCCGGTCAAGATAAATCTTGTTTTGGTAGAGAGGGACACCGGCCGCTTGAACACGTTTAACAGCTTCACGGATATCGGCAAACTCAAAGCACAGATGTTCCAGGCCTTCTCCGTGTTTTTGCATAAACTGGTAAACCCGGTTTTCAGGATCCTGCGTTTCTACCAGATGAAACCAAAGGCGGTCATTACCGGGTTCAATCATCATATCTTTCTGGGTGCCATAATGTTGGTCAGTGCGCAGAGCATTGGCTTTAACACCAAAAAGCATTTCAAACCGTTCTGCAGCCCTGGCAACATTATTGACAGCCACCCCGATATGCTGCAAGCCCAACAAATTGGGATTGGATACTTTTTCAGGTTCCCAAAAATAGCTGGTGGTATGCGGCTGGATCAGCTCCACTGTAAAGCCGATTCCATCATCTGGATATACAAAAGCCTCAAATCCATCTGCTGCTTTAAAAATTGTATCCTGGTAAAGCGGGACACCAATCTTCCGCAAGTGCTCAACATCCCCTTCAATATCATTTGTTTCAAGACATACATGCTCAAGGGATTCTCCGTGCTTCTTCAAAAATTGATTTACCCTCGATTCAGGATTCCAGTTCTGAACAAGATGCAGCCAGCAGCCATTCGGCAGCATCAGGCGTGCATCCAGCTGAAACCCTTTCCCCTGGTCATTACGGAAATCGACAGCCTTCATCCCAAAGAGCTTGTCGTATGTATCACAGGCTTTATGTAAATCATCAACAACCAAACCAAGATGATGTAAACGAGTAATCATAGTCCTCCTCCAATTTTCATTTCAGAAATTTCAATTCGATATATTTTTCCCAACCTAGTTTATTTTCTGTGGTGCAGGCCTGGCATATAATCCAATTTTAGACAGAGATACCCGGATATCTGTTAGCCCCTCTACTACCTTATAGGTTGCTGCAATGGGGTCAATCACCGGAATACCTAATTCTTTCTCCAAATCATCAGAATATCCTGCCATGGATGCACATCCCATGATAATGACTTCAGCTCCATCCTCTTCAATCATTTTACGTGCCAGTGCCATCCCAATTTCCTTGACCTTTTCGGGTTTTTCAGCAATTTCCACAACACCCATCCCCAGGGCTCGTACGGAGGCAAACCGGCTTTCCAGACCATATTTCCGGACATGCTGTTTCTTGGAGGAGGTTTTATGGGGTTTTTCTGTAAGAATACTGAATTTGTGGCCAAGTAGGAGGGCCACAGAAAAGGAGGTCTCTTCAATCCCATAAACTGGGACACTGGATATCTCTTTTAAAGCTTCCAGGCCGGGATCACAAAAAGCAGCCAGGATGATGGCGTCATAACCATCTTCGTTGGCTTTTTTTACTGCCTGGATGGTATAAGGTGTCGCCAGGGATTCATCATAATAAGATTCCAGGGATTCTGGACCATGCTCAATCTGGATAACATCAGCTTGAACATCAGGCCGGGCAATCTGGCGTATTTTTTTTGCCACTTTCTCGGTCACAAGAGCAGATGTATTTGGGTTAATAATAAGTATTTTCATACAAAGACCTTCCTTTCCCTTTTCATACAATCCCTAACCGCCGGTGCCAGACATATTAAAATGGAGGAACTCCCGGGTAATCCAACGAATGGAACCAGACAAAAATGTTTTGTCGCCATTATGGTTGTTATTTTGTCAAAATCCCCGATATTGCAGATTGTCTACAATATACAATTATAGATTTCTCCTTAGGCTTTGTCAAGAAGAATATCGTTTAACTTTAGAGGACACTCGCTATCCGAACAGGCCTGCCAACCTCGGCGGATTGGTAGAATGCCGTCATGATGGCCTGGGCTCTCAATCCGTCCTCACCGCCAATCCAGGGCTGCCGGTCTTCTCTGATTGCACCAATCATGTCCAGTGCTTGGGGAATAAACGGATCATCCCTGGAAATGTTCACCTGGTATGAGTGGTCTTCATCATTGAACATTAGATATTCCCTCATTCGCATGCGTAGACAGGCCTTACTGCCATAGATTTCAGTGAGCCTTGTAACTGGGGAAACCTGGTATGGCGGTTGGTTGCCAATCAGGCTGCCAATTCCTCCATTAGCGAAAATTATTGTTCCGATAAAGGCATCTTCCACATCCGATCCTTGATATCTTGATAAGGAACGTGCATACACCTCGTCGACATCACTGTTCATCAGCCAGCACTGCCAGTCAATGCTGTGAATACCACTGTAAGAGATAATCCCCCCACCGGAAAATCTTTTTTGCCAAACCCAATCCGGAATATGCCTGCCGCCAGGATTACCAAATATATCCGTAATCATCCCGGGGATTCCCACATCACCGCTGTTGATGGTCTTATACGCCATCTGAAGTTCCTGCCGGTAGCGGTGTACAAATCCTACCGCCAGCTTGGAGCCTGCCTGCTTGCATACCTCAACGATAGCCCGGGCACCTTCCATCGTATCTGCCAGCGGTTTCTCCATCAGCACATGGCAGCCAGCTTTTACAGCCGCTTCACCTTGTTCACGATGCAAATAATGAGGAGTGCATATTACTGCCAGGTCAGGTTTCAGTGCCAGGAGATCTTGATAATCGCTAAATGGGCGGGTATTTAATGCCTCTGCAACCTGGTCGGCCTTATGCCTGTCAATATCTGCTACCCCCAGGAGTTTTACATCACTACCTAAACTGGCAAATACTTCAGCATGCTTACGGCCAATTCGACCTACCCCAATGACAGCTACATTAATTTGCTTGTTTTCACCAGCACCTGTTTTCATTTTTTCAACCATTCCATACCGGTAGATTTTTGGAGAAGGTGGTAAGCCACCTTCTCCAAATTTTGTTTAGAAATATTCTTTACCTAATTTTCTCGTACTTCGTCAATAACACCGTAGAAGCAGCACCATTCACCTTCTATCACCATCGGCTTGGAGCGCAATCCGAAAACCTGGCCGTCTTCCGGAGCCAGCAGAACTTCCATTTCATCACCAAGCAGGTTGTAGATCCGCCCCACTACGGTGCCTTTCTTCATTGGCTTACGCAGTTCAATGTCCTCACCAACGAACAAACCGGTGGCATTCGCCAGCAATGCAATCTGATGGCCGCGCAGGACCTTTTCCGGATATTTTGCCTCACCGGAAATGATGCCATAATGGCGCATGACATTCAGATAGGCATCTTTAATCCGCCGTCCGATATCCTGGAAATCGGTGGTCAGCATTCTGCACCACCCGCCAAGTTCGACGGTTAAAGCGCCCTTACCTAACTGACCCATTACACTGGCAGGGCTGCCAGGGCCAATACCGCTTTTCATGGAAAGGTCCCATTCAGGACCAAGCGCTCTGCCTAATTCCAGGGACTCTTTAGTCTCGGAAGCAAAATAGGCTGTATCAAGGTAGGAATGATCCCCGCCGGAGTGAATATTGAGATGCAGGTCACAGTGTTCTACCATGACTTTGTGATATGCCCAGGCGACCCTCTCGGAAGGATATCCATCCGGTTTTCCAGGGTAAATGCGGTTCATGTCATAACTGAATTTATCCCGTGGATCTCCGCGGGTACCGCCTACTAACGCTTCAATGTTGATTGCCGGAACTAATACCACCAGGCCCTTCATTTTCTTGGGGTTCATTGCCGCCTCTTTCTGAAGCAGCATCATCGAATAGGCACCTTCCGGTTCATCGCCGTGCGAGGCCCCAGCGATCCATAAACGGGCTCCATCTTCTACTCCGCGGTAAACGATAATGGGTAATGCTCTGCGGTCGCCGTACATGTCTCCAGGTATGGGAATTTCTCCCCTTTTTACTTCTCCCGGATTGATCGTAACTGTACCGATTGTTAAAGGCTCACTCATAATTTAAATCCTTTCTTATTGAATAGATTGATTTGCAATTGCATTCATTTGATGCAACGATTTACCTATAATATCCCAAGATAATTTGCAATATTTGCCTCCTCTACAACCTTTGGTAGAATTTGTCCGGCGCTGCCGGTCATGATCACCGTGATGCCTGGACCAAATCCGCTGCGAACACTGGCCCCCTGGGATACAATCCCAATTGCAACAGAACCGCGTAAATATCCATGGGTATAGCGGCTGTCCCAATCCTGTACAGCTACCAGGTCCCCAAATCGGAGATTGTCCAATCTGGCTTCCTTGCAGATATCAGGGTCCGTCATCTGCAGGTTGATCACTTTATTTTCGCTTTGAAACCCAGATCCTGCTCCGACGATTTTGTTGGGAACCGTTGCAGTGACAGGTACAACCAGTCTGTCCTCCTGAATGATGATATTCATCCGTCCCAGCAGATCTGGATCACAGCTCTTGATATCAATTGACGGGAAATCGGTAAAGCGTAAACCGACTCCAAATGCCTTTATTTGCACTTTATCCCCGGGACACAGTTTCTCCAGGTCAGCCGGTTTGAAATAACAAACCACATGATCGGCAAAACGGCCGCTTTTTCCGGTTACTAAACCTTCAGCACCAGATGCCATTCCGGTTACAATCCTGGCGGGATTCCCGATACAGGCATATACACTCAAAGCGTTGTGCGCCCCCGCATCATTATTCTTAATCGATACGCCTGCCTGGATGAGTTCTGCAGCCCAACCCACCGCCCGGTCGCCGATCTGTACGTTGTAAACCAGCCCGCCATATGCCGGAATCAACAAAGGTTCGCCATCGGCACTGATGATATACGGGCTGGCTGGCAGGGGAGGCATACTTGGATTTGCCACTTCTCCAATGACAGAGATTTTTACGAGCTTCTCAACATTTGTGCTTATCATATTCTGTCTTCTCCTGTCCGCTACCGGATGCCTAAAATTTTTCCAATATTGGCGTCCGCATCGATAATGGGTTCGATTTCCCCGTTGATACAAATCAGCATTTCCTGGCAGCCCGGACCATGTCCGGACTCGATACAATCTCCATGCATAATCAATCCGATCATCACCCCGCCCGGTAAATTTCCCCGGCCGTAGCGGTGATCTGTCCCAATGACCGCCACCAAATCCCCCAATCGCAGATTGTCCACACCATGTTCCCGCAGGGCGTCTTGGTCAGCAGACATCATGTCATGGTCAACGAACTCAGGGGTCAATTCAGATCCGCTCCCCAATAATTCCGCCGGCATGCTGGCCACCACTGGCACCTGTAAACGGCCCCCCGGTAGCACTTTCAATCCCCATTTTTCAATCAGGTTTGGGCCAGCCTTCTTGACCATAATACCTGGACAATCAACAAGCTTCATCCCCCGCCCATAAGTTTTTATCAAAATACGGTCACCGATGGTTAACAAATCGAGGGTTCCATCATCAAAGTGGACAATAACCCTGGCATGCTCGCCGGTAACCACTCCTCTTGATCCAGTTGCCAATCCTGATGTAACCACAGCCTCATTTCCCACGCACATCAGGTAGTGCAGGGCGTAATCCACGTCCAGGTCGGGATGGGCTACGCTGACACCCGGTTCAATATGGTCTCCAAACCAGCCATATGCCGGATCACCAACCTTGACGTTATAGACAATCCCTGCCATACCAATGGATATCGTACTCATGCCATCATGATCGGCTCGATAGGGTGGTCCTACCAATTTTGGGCTGGTGACGAAACTGCTGACACCCATCATTACCAGGTCATCCAGATTTGACTTCAGCATCCGACCTCCTACTCAGCAATTCAGTTTACTGGATATTGATCCAGCACCATTCTTTGGTCATGGGTACCTTGTTGAGGAGAATCCCTTTTTCCCCGGTCACCAGGATCGTGTTGGAATGGTTATAACCCCAGCCATGGCGGGGACTGTACAGCCCTGGCTCATTGCTGATCACCATACCTTCTTCCAGGATGGTCTCATCACCCAGGCTGATACAGGGTTGTTGGTGGCCTTCCATCCCAATTCCATGTGCCGGACGATGATAAATAAACTCCTCAAGACCGGCATCCCTTGCAACCTTTAATACCCTGCTGGCAATTACATTGCAGGGAGTACCTGCAACACACAGCTCACATTGCAGTTCAGTCATTTTCGTATGGACTTCCCAAACTTTCTTCTGCAAATCAGAAATCGGGTAGGTTTGCATCGCACGGTAGCCCTCACCAACATAACCGCCCAGGTGAACAAATCCCGCTAATTGAATGGAATCCCCTTTTGAGATTTTGTGATAATAGAATTGGTTTGGATGCGGATATGCAGTGGATGCTCCCGCCCTGCAGGTAATCCAGAAATCAATCCCGACCCCGTTGTGCGGTTTTCCATCCAATTCCATCCAATTCATCAACAGATGCGTTCCGTAACGTTCAATTTCGTGCTGGATATCAAAATCTGTGACACCGTCCCCGTAATATAGAATTAAAGCCCGTCCATATTCGAGCAAATGATCCTGAAGAGCAACTGCTTTTTGTAACAACTCTATTTCCTGGGGGGATTTAATCATGCGCATTTTAAGGCACACATCACTCATGGTCTTAAACGCCGTCATTGGCAGGGTTGCCTGCATTTTCTGCAGCACATTGATTGTAGGATCCCAGTCTAAACCCAACACAGACGAACGATATCCCCTTGCAGCCAATCTCTCCAGCATCCACTGGTGCAGGTCAACCGGAGGACCATACTCATACACAATTTGGTTGAAAGGGCCGTGATGAGGATAATCAAAATACCACTCATACTCATCAATCCACCAGGTTTCCACAAGGTCGCGGTCCAGGGACGGGCAGAAAAAAACCGGTTTGCCTTTTGCTGGGATATAAAGCCAGAATGGTCGTTCAGTCTGGGTATGGAAGAGACCGGAAAAATAGATAATATTCCAAACGTCCCCGAGGATTATTCCATCAATTTTTTGCTGTTCAAGTTTTTGCTGGAGTCGCCCCATATTCCCCTGGTAATATTCCCGCCCAAGGCGGAATGGGGGTTCCAGGGGCGGCATTTTTGTGATAAGTCCTGCAGGCTCGTTTCTATTATCGGTCATTAATATTTCCACCCGCTCCAGAAATTATCATCCATCTTTAAATACATGGAAATATCCTGCCGTTCAAACGCTTTTTGAGATTCCTCGCGAGCCATCTGCACAATTTCTTTTTCATCAACAGATTGGACCTGACGGTTAAGCATCAGAATTCTGCCGTTGACAATTACCGTCTCCACATCATTTCCGTTTGTATAAAAAGCCAGCTGGCGGGGAATCAGCTCACCGGGTACCAGGTGCGGACGGTCGAAATCCACCAGAATGATATCGGCCCGTTTTCCAGGCTCTAAAGAACCAACCAGGTGGTCCATTCCCAGTGCTTTTGCAGCATCGATGGTTACCATCCTGAGCGCCTTTCCGGGTGGCAGCAGTGTTTGATCTTTGAAGCGGTCCCATTGGGTCCAGATTGCCCGGGAAATATCTTTGAATAGATCATACGAGCAATACGGCGCTGTTCCATCGGTCGAAATGGTTACATTTGCACCAGCCTGGAGCAGTTCAATAACCGGGCAGGGTCCGTAGAGCAGGTTCTCGTGGGTGAAAGGCACCACACAGATACCTGTTTGATGCCTGCCCAGGGTTTCAATTTCTTCCGGATGTAAGCCATTGCTATGGGCAAAGGCCACTTTTCCCTTTAGAAGACGATCAACACGCTGCTTTCCATAATATTTCAATCCAAAACTAACTGAACCCACAAATATATGGGAATGTAGCAGGATGTCATAACGCTCAGCCAGGTCTTTAATCTCATCTGCTTTCTCAACCATGAGGGGGACATGTTCTTCCGGGTTGTAAACGAATGGGATACGTGGATGAGCAGCCTGGCGGCCAAATAAATACGGGTAATGAACAGCCACCTGGATACGTTCATCAGCCTGGTGATGCCATTCTTCAATCACCCTTATAGTGTTATCCAATGTATCCTGGTACGTGAATGGCTTTGTAACCGGCTTGCCGCCTTGCCAGTGCGTTGCACTCCAGGGTTCAGGAACATGGCTGACATATGGATCAGGGGGACCTACGGCCAGGACGGTGCGGATACCAACCAGTTCAGTTGCACGCGCCTGTTTTTCAGAATAAATGGTGCTGTCCATCCGGGCAGGTGTGGCTCCTACGACTGTTAAGGCCAGTTGTCACGCCAAAACGCAAACGTTCTACTGCAGAAAGCAGACCCTCCGCATACCACCACTCCTCTGTGGTAGCATGGAAATACAACTGGCCGGTAGGCCAACCCAACTCCGGGTGGTGAATGCCTTTGACGAGACCGTGTCCGGCATGCCCATACGTATCCACAAGACCAGGCATGATCACCCTATGGGTGGCATCCAGCACCTGCTGGGCAGTATATTTTTCTCCAATATCCGCACTGCTGCCAATTGCAATAATGCGGTTTCCCTGGACGGCAACTGCACCATCGCTGATGATGCGATTATCAGAATCCATTGTTAGCACTGTTCCATGTTCAATAATCAGATCAACGAATTGTTTCTCCACTTTGGTCCTCTTCATTGGATATGGCATAGACAATTATTTGTAAAATGTTTTGATTTGCTCACAAACATACGCAATCTCGTTTTCGCTATGGTCCGGGTCTACAGGCAATCCAAGCAAACGATCGGACAAATACTCAGAAACCGGTAAATGATCCGATCCTGGTAATCTTCGATCACGGTATACGGTCTGAAGGTGAACCGGAGGGACGTAATTCAAGGCGGCATTTATCCCCTTTTCCCTCAGGAAATTATAGAGTTCATCCCTCTTCTCAATACAGATGGTAAATGTCCGGTAAATCGGCTCTGAATCCGCCCGAAATACTGGCAAGGTAATTCCGGTCCAATCCCTTTAAACCATCGACATACCAGGTGGCAATCTGGCGCCGTTTTTGGCTCCATTGTTTTAGGTAGGGCAGCTTAAGCAGCAGAAGTGCCGCATCGAAGGGAAGCATGCGCAGGTTATAGCCTTCAAGGACATGGTCATACTTCACCGGCGCGTTCAAGTTTTCCTCTGGACGGCGTCCATAGCCTTTCAGGGTTTCAATTTTCTCCCATAAATCATGCCGGGAAGTTACCACCAACCCGCCCCCGCCGGCGGAAGGAAATGGTTTGCTGGAACAGGTGCTGAAGACAGCCAGATCTGCAAAGGTGCCAACCGGTTTTCCATAATCCATTGCCCCGGTGGCTATAGCGGCATCTTCGATGATGTACAAACCATACCGGTCAGCAATTTCTACGGATTCTTCTTACATCTGCCGGGTGCCCGTAGAGGTCAACCGGTAAAATCGCCCGGGTTCTTTCATTAATCAACGGTTCGATTAGATCCGGATCAAGGACATGGTCGGACCGCTGTACATCGCATAAAACCGGTGTGGCGCCGCACTGCGATATCGAGGCGGTGGTTGCCATGTCCGAGTTGGCGACAGTGATGACTTCATCCCCCGCCTTTATTCCGCAGGCCAGCAGTGCCAGGCGCAGACCGGCAGCTCCCGACTGAACCGCAGACGTATACGGGTATCCCATTTCTTCCCCGAAACGTTTTTCAAGTTCAACAACGATTCTTTGTGATTCCCACCAGTCTTCATACAGGATTGGATCAAAAGCTGCTTCAATCTGTTTCTCTGAGCCGCCGGTTGACTTACGTGGACCTTCGACCTTGGGACTTTCCAATCCTTTATTGCCATGTTTTCTTAAAAACCTTCCAATAAAATAAATAATTGCAAAAAAGAGATGAAATATAAAAAAGGATGATGCCTGGAGGGAGACCCTCCAAGCATCATTGAAAAACATTAAGATTTACTCAGCAATCCATGCGTATTTGAATGGGAAGATCGTCTGAGCTGGATCAGGATAGAGTCCTTTGATGTTGGCACCAGATGCAACGGTGGAAACACCCTCGAACAGGTAAATGGAAATGGCGTCGTCCCAGACAATATCCAGCACATCTTGAAAATCACGTTGCGTTCATCAAGTGGTGGGGGCTTTATCAGCCTTTGGCATACAGTTCATCTACTTCCGGGATTGCAGTAGGATGGGTAGTTGTAATAGGTGCCGGGTATTGCATACACAGACGATGGCAGTAATGGATGGAATAGTCTGCATCGCCGGTAAAGGTACCCCAGGAAAGGTTGACCATGTCATAGTAAGGGGCTTCTTCAATCGGTTTGTTGAGTTCTGCCAGGAAGGAGGCGGTATCAACAATTTCTATCTTTGTCTTGACACCTACATCTGCCAGGTAGCCCTGAACCGCTTCGACGGTTTCAATATCGCCTGGTTGAACACCGGAACGGGTACGGAAAACCAGTTCTACCGGTTGTCCTTTCCAATCCCGCCAACCGTCATTGTTGGTGTCCGTGAAACCGGCTTCATCCATGAGGGCTTTGGCTTTTTCCGGATCATAGGGATAGACTTCATTTCGATTGTAAGCCGTTTACAGCTTCGGTGACAATATGCGCCTTGGCCGGTCTCTACATAGTTCAGGAAGATCGACTTAACCATTGCCTCTTTGTCCACAGCATAGTTGAAGGCCTGGCGTACCAGTTTTTCGGTCAAGCGGCGGATGAAGAGTGGTAAGCTTACATAGCTAGTAGCGGGAGCTGGGAGCAGTCCAGACTTTTATAGCATCGTTGAATGTAAAGCGGTCAGTGTCTTGAATGGAAAGGTCATTGGAGATATGTGCTTCACCGGCTTCCAGCATGGTGGCACGTGTGTTGATATCCGGAACAATCAGGATATTAATCCCATCCAGGTAAGGCAGCCCTTCCTGCCAGTAGTCCTCATTCTTCGACCAGGATCAGTTTCTCATTGGGGACATATTCTGAGACTTTAAAAGGACCGGTACCCACAGCCGAGTTTTTGAGGCCTTCTGCTCCAACTTCTTCTACAAACTTGGGGACTGTACATGGAGAATGTCTTAATGGAGAGATAGCCATAAATTGGCGGATATGGGCGGGTTAGTTTGATTTCCAGGGTA
Organism: uncultured Chloroflexia bacterium; assembly: GCA_963841845.1. Lineage (GTDB taxonomy): Bacteria > Chloroflexota > Anaerolineae > Anaerolineales > Anaerolineaceae > CAVVGZ01. Next base: position 123,456 of record CAWJEG010000007.1, read on the forward strand.
GTATCATCCACGGCAGTGATGGACTCAAAGGGGATTGGCATCGGCCAGCGGTAATTTTTCATTGACTTTGCGGTCCAGGTTCCACTTGGCAACCTCGGCATTGAATGGCGTCCCATCATGGAAGGTTACACCGGAGTGCAGTTTAATGGTGTGGGTCAAACCATCAGCGGATACTTCCCATTGGATTCAGCCAGCAAAGGTATGGATTTCATTGCCAACCCGGTCAAACAGGGTTTCATAAACCGGCTGGATAACCAAGTTGAGACCGAATGTGATTGACGCTATTGACATCCAGGTGGACAATACCCGGGGTTGTAACAATTAGTGTTCCACCATAAACCGGGGCGTTGGGATCTTTTTCAACTTCGACAATTTGGGTAACCACTACTTCTTTCTCAACCACGACTTCCTTGGTGACTACAATCGTTTCCGGTTCGGCCGGGGCGGCAGGAGCACAGGCTGAGAGCAGCATAACGCTGACAACCAGTAATGCAATTACTGTTTTTATTGCTTTCATTGAAAATCCTCCTCAAATTTTTAATTAGAATATGATTTGGTTTAGCAATCTATCAGGTTTATTTTTGTCGGTTCACATCCTTTCTATGCAGATGAATTTCCTGCATTGCATTGATTATCAATAATTAGAATCTTCCCCTCATGCGTGGATCCAGAGAAATTCGCAGTCCATCCCCGAAGGTATTGAAGCCAAAAACAACCAGCATTAAAGCCAGTCCGGGGTAGATCATGAGGTGCGGGGCACGATGAAAATATTTTAAGCTGTCCTGCAGCATGCTGCCCCATTCAGCAGTTGGCGGGGTGACTCCCAGGCCAAGGAAACTTAAACCTGCCGTCATCATCACCGCACTCGGGAATCAACAAACTCATCTGAACAACGATAGAGGCAAAGATATTCGGAAAAATGTGGCGGTAAAGAATGCGGTCATTAGGAACACCCAGGGATAGGGCTGCCGTCACATAGGTTGTTCCTTTCACCGTGAGGGATTGACCGTGGGCCAGTCGCGCAAACTGGGGTATCTGGTAGATGGCAATGGCAAAAATAAGGTTGGTGATCCCTGTGCCCAGGATAGCAACAATTGTCAATGCGGTGACAATGCTTGGGAAGCTGAGCAGGACATCCATTGACCTCATGATCGGCATTTCCATGCGTTCAAACCAGCCTGCCGATATCCCAAACAGGGTACCGATAACCGATCCAATCAATGACCGATGTAGAATGAAATTCCCAAGAGATATGCGTGCGCCATAAATAATCCGGCTCAACAGGTCCCTGCCCTGGTGATCTGTACCCAGCACATGTTCACCTCCGGGGGGAGCAGGGCATTTCTAAGGTCGATTTTATAGGGATTATACGGGGCAAGCAAGCGGGGCAAATAATCCCATAAGCAGGAAAATGACTACGATAATTCCTCCCAGGGATGCCAGGCGGTTATTCTTATAAAACATGCTGATTGGTTCGTACCATTTATGTTGCTGCGTCATCGATCCATCCCTTTCATCAACTGTACCGGATCCGTGGATCTAATACGCCGTACATGACATCAACCAATAAATTGACACCAACAAAGGAGATGGCAATGACCAGCAGAACCCCCTGGACCACGGGAATATCCCGCTGCTGGACCGCCATCACCAGCAGTCTTCCAATTCCAGGCCAGGCAAAAATGGTTTCGGTGATGACCGCACCTCCCAGCATGTACCCGAACTGCAGACCAATCACCGTTGCCACCGGAATGAGCGCATTTTGCATGACATGCCTGAACAAAACGGTAAATTCGTTCATTCCTTTTGCCCGGGCTGTCCGTACAAAATCTTCCCCAAGTTGTTCCAGTAAATTGGATCGGGACATACGCGTGATCACTGCAAGGGAATAAACCGATAGACAAAATACCGGCATCAGGTAATGTTTCCAGGTTGCATTACCTGATACAGGCAGAAGCCTTAATTCGAATACTGAAGATATACATCAAGAGCAGCGCCAGCCAGAAGACCGGGATGGAGATTCCTAAAATCGCCACCACACTGAAGAAGTAATCCACAAAACCTTCCCGTTTGATTGCTGAAAGGGTCCCAAAGATTATCCCAAAAATGGCAGCAAATGTGATGGCTGGCAGCGCCAGTTTTACGGTATTGATGTACCTTTCAAAGATCTCAGTGAACACGGTACGACCGGTGATAAAGGATATCCCCAGGTCCAATCTTGCCAGCTTGGAAAGGTAGACGCCATACTGGACAAGTATCGGCTGATCCAGGCCCCATTCATGGCGGATGCGCTCAATTGTTTCGGGGGCTGCTTGTTCGCCGGCAAACATCAAGGCCGGATCTCCCGGAATGAACTTGAATGCAAAAAACACCAGGGTAATCACCAGGAAAACAATGGGAATGGCAATGATCAGTCTTCTAATAATATACGTAGTCAATAAGGGTTTCCTTTCTTGCCATTTCTTTGAAAAGAAAACTTCAACTCTAAACCATTCGGTCAGGATATTATCGGAATTAATTCACTTTAATTACCTTCTCCATTCGTGAAAACGCTTCACGCAATTTTTCTTCCGGCTGTAGAAAGGTGATGCGCACACAGTGATCAAAATCTGCACCAAAGGCACCACCCGGGTAAGTTAACACGTGGCACTTTTCCAGTGCATAGTTGGACAAATTCAAGGGATGATAATCCTGTCTTACGGATATCAACAAAAACAAACTGCCCTCCCTGTGGGACGCCATAGTTCAATCCCATGCGATTTAATCCATCCAGGATTACTTTGCGGCGCTGGATGTAGATCTGACGCTGGGCAATGATGGAATCATCCGGTCCTGTCAGCGCTGCCAGGGCACCCATTTGGCTGACAATGGGGGTACCACCGGAAACTGCAGCCTTAACTGCCGATACCTGTTTCATCAGGTCTTTTGGACCAACCAGCCAGCCCAGGCGCCATCCGCACATGGAATACATCTTGGAAACCGCATTTAATGTGATGGTGCGGTCCTTGATACCCGGCAGGGAGGCAGGGCTCAGATGAACGGCATCATCATAAAGAAACCGGTCATAGATCTCATCGGCCAATATTAACAGGTCATTTTCTTCAGCAATTGCCGTCAGTTCCCGTACATCTGCAGGGGAAATGACTGCACCAGTCGGGTTGTTTGGTGACACAACCAATAATGCCCGTGTTTTCTCCGTGATTGCTGCCCGAACCCGGTCCGGATCTGCCCGGAAATTGTCTTCCACATACGTTCTGATAGGAACCCTTTCCGCTCTGGAAAAGCGGATCGTATCGCGGTAGGAGTTATAGTTGGGGTCCGGAGTGATAATCTCATCCCCTGCCAGACAGCACCGTTTGAACCATGATGAAAAGAGCTTCCTGACCACCATTTGTGACCACGACCTCTGTTTCAGGATCAACATCGATGCCATTAACACGTTTCACTCTTTCTGCAATGGCTTCCCGTAATGGCAGGATACCCTCCACCGGCTGCGGACCCGAAAATCCGTCCATGATCGTTTTACGAAAAGCCTCAATGATGTGCGGCGGTGTATCCAGATCGGGATCGCCGCGACCGAGCTCAATCCGATCTGGATACATCTTTGCCTGCGCCATTAATTTGTAAAGGGTGGCCGTGCTGAATTTTGATTCTTCTTTTTTTGTTTCTTTAATTTGATCAGCCATCCATTCCTCGAATTACTTACCTATTTCATTTAATGACAGCCAGTTATTAACATTCAATCAGTCTGTAAATCCAATCCTTGGGGGACAGCCGGACAGCACCCATATGGCGTCACCAGGAAATTATCTGAGATAAGAAAGCCTTGTATCCTTCGAGTAATGCACTGGGGTGGAAAGAAAGCACCATATTGGTTTTCAGTTCTTCCTTGGGGGTGAACCAGGATGAAGGACCATCGCTTTCATCCAGCCCGATGCTGTGACAGTTGGGGGTGTGTCTTCCAATTATTTTGAAGCCAAGGTCAGTCCATACCTGCGTGGTTAAATCGGCAATATGTCCGATCGGGGTTCCGGGGGTTGCTGCCTGGGCACAGGCTTCAATTACCTTTTCCTGGGCTTCAATCTCAGCCTGGATTTTCTTCGGAAGAGGTTTGAAACTGTAAAGGGCGGTCATTTCCGACCAGTAGCCGAGCGGGCTGGTGTAGACCAGTTCAAAGACAAAGATATCGTCTTCTGTAAATACTTTATCAAGGGGGGTCGGGATGGTCTGCGGACGCAGATCAAACGAAAACTTGGAGCGGCCCCAGAAACAACCTTCTGCCTTCAGTACCTCTTCGGAGATGGATGCAGCATCCCAGACACGTTCACCCGGCCGGGCAACATCGCTGAAGGCATCAAAAGCATCTTTCATGATCCTGCCCATGTTATAGTTTTCTTCAATCTCAAAGGCAGTCTTTATGGAGCGGATTGCATCCAGTTCTTTGGTTACATCAACATACTCGACATCCGCCAGTTCTTTCTGCAAACGGGTCCAGTCGCCAACTTTCCAGGTTGTATTGAGGTGCTCAATACCCACTTTTTTATTTGTACGGGTGAAATCACGGGCGATCTCGATGGCACGACCCATTGCATCCGGATCAGGATTTTCCACCCAGGAAGTGGTGGCATCCTGGCGGTTCCAATCAGCACCGTATGAAGACCATTGGATCAATGCCGGCTCCGGGTGTTCGGATCCCAGGACAACCCAGGCTGCTCCAGCCCAGAGCTGAATATTGGTAAAGTATTTCGCCATCCCCATCATACCCGGAGCTCCTTGCGCCGGAATGAAGAGAGCACCAATTCCTTTTTCCTTCATCATTTCCTGTGCCCTTTTAATCCTGCGGGCAACATCCTGCTCTAATGCAAATCTTCTTAACATGCTTACCTCCAAGTAATTTATATTATTTTTTTATTCAGATTAATATTCTTTAGCTCAAGAAATTGATCAATTCGTTCACTTAAAGTACGCACGGTATGCGCTTCCTGATAGACCATGCGGTAGTATTCCGGCAGATAATCCTTCATGCGTGCAAAATTGCTGCGCATCATTTCCCTTCCAAACCAGTAATGCGGGAAAGATGTTTGCCAGAGAGGATTGGTAAAGAATGCATGCCGTCCTGACAGCTTCTTCATTGGATATGAATATTTGCTCTATTAGCTGGTGAACCGCGGTCTCCTGGTCCATTCCATCCGCATTGCAGGCAATCGCCAGATTGGTGCTGACTGCAGATGCATAGCGGTTGTACAGATCATAAATTTCATCATCAGCTGTATCATCCATGCCCAGCATATGCTGTCCCACTTCACAATTACCTTCAACAATCGGAGTGATGGGCGTATTGGCAAGATAAACCGTACCCTCAACGGGCATTAGACCGCTGCCGTAGAATTCCTCCCGCAGTGCGGAAAAAAGCTGGTGACCGGGAAGCGCTTCATGGCAGATGAGATGCTTCAAGCCAGGCAAGGTATACTGCACATCCCCGTTGAGAAATATCCTCCCCCGGTAGCCGCGTGAATAATCGCTGTAGCCGTTGTACGGGTAATTTTTGGGGAAATTTAATTCAATTTGATGTTCCTGCGGATCGGCCAGGACCAGCTCATTCGTCCGCTGGCGAGCCAGATCCAATATTTCCTGACCTGCCCTGTAGAGATCCTCAGGAGCGATTTTACAATCCTGGCTCCACTGCCTGTAGGCTGTTGATAGATCATCTGCATACCCACTGGTAATTAACTTTTGCTGCAGTTCACTACGCAGTGCATCAATAGTTGATTGCAGCACAGGTTCAGCGGATACCTGTAAATAAGCCTGTACTCGTTCCTGGTAGGGTACGGATTCTCCCATCCCTTCACGGACCATGATACGAAATGATTCTAAAAAATCTCCGATGAATGCAGATCTGTAAGGCGGGAGGGACGAAAGGGAATTTGCCACACGAATGATTTCCCTGTCAATATCCAGCCAGTCCCAACCGGGATCCTCTACTCCATAGTCATAAATCGACCTGGACAGGAGCGGGTCAATGCCCGTCCGTTCACCGATCAACCTGGAAACTGCAAGAACTATCTTTAAGAAATCCTCAACCGGTTTTTCCAATGTTCACCTGCTAACCTAATTTATGGTTTTTTCAAGCCTGGCAGTCTCCCGGATCCCCCTGCCCCGGGAAAATTGTACTTCATTGATAAGCTGCTAAAGCGGGCAGGTCACGCCTCGTTCCGATGGCAAGCTGGCGTAATTTTTCTACCGAATTGACATCAATCGGTATGCCTATTTTAAGAGACTCCTGTTCAGTCAGGAATTCCAGTTCGCCTGGCAAGTATAACCTTGTATCCGGATCGATTTTTTCAGCTGCATAGAACATATCCACATATTTCTCCAGCCGCTGCTGAAATTCACCATGTTCCATGAATGTATCCGGGTTGATAGCCATGATGAAATGACCCACATCATGGTTGTTGATGTCCTGAAACACCTCTGTACCAAATAGGGATCCTGAAAGAACCCCGGTCATTACTTCTGTAAAGAAAGCCAGTCCAAATCCTTTGAATTCGCCAATTGGCATCTGTGTTCCGTGAAATACCAGCCCACCCGGTGTTTCTTCGATGTAATCAGCAGGATTGGTGCTGCGTTTGCCGTCTTTTGTGAGCACAAAGTTGTCCGGGATGGATTCACCTTCCCGATAAGCCCATTTAACCATACCCTCACCGGACATGGAAAGAGCCAGGTCCAGCAGGAACGGGAAACCTTTATCACGCGGGATCCCAAGTCCCCAGGGGTTGGTGCCGGCAACCGGTGTTTTTGCTCCCCAGGGAGCAAGTTCTGCTCTTGCATTCGTCATAACCACGCCGATCATGCCAGCTTTTGTCGCTGTCTCAGCATGATAACCAGCCTGCCCGTAATGGTTTGAATGCCGTACTGTCACTGCACCAATGCCTACTTTCCGGGCTTTCTCAATCGCCAACTTCATGGCTTTATCGGCATTCACATAACCATAACCCTTATGCCCATCGACATGAGCTACTGCAGGTGTGTCTTTAAGGACCTCAAACTGTGCACCATTAATGACACCACCACCCTCGGTCTGCAGGGTAAGGCGGAATAGTTTTTCCAATCCCTGGCCTTTCCCAGGGTGCCAACGGCTGGCAGCACTGACAATCCCATCAGCAACAATCGCCGCTTCTTCATCAGTTGGCGCCCAGGGCATTGAGGTAATCCCGGGAAAATTTTATTAAAACATCCCTTGTATAACGGTGAACCGGTACATTTCTCATTTAGATTCTCCAAACGATAAAAGGATCATAGAATCAACCATTAATATGAGCTTAATTATTTGGCTTTATTCATATCTGCAGCAATTGCCAGTAAGGCAGGATCGGTAATCTCGTTGCCTGTCTGTTCGGTCGAAAGGTGGGGAGCAGATTCAACAATCTCATAATCCAGGGAACCGATGCCATGGGCTGCAGCAGCTTTTAACTGTCCAACTTCCTGCACAGGCACGTCTGTCAGCCGGTTTTCTGCTCCATAAGACTTGAGGATCTTGACTCCCTCTGCATCGATGGCTACCATGTCCCCGGATGCCATGATCAGGTTCGAATAGACATAATTGCCGCGTCCGTGCCATCCCAGGGTATTTCTGCGCGCATCCATAATCACCAGGTTAGGCTGCCAGGCCAGGTTCAATTCGGCAATTCTGGCTTCCACGGTGGTCTTATCTACGTGAAGATAATCACGGTCATCCAGGTCAATATAGCCGACACTGAGCTTGAGTGCCCCGGAATAGCGTCCCGCAGAATGGGTGCGCATGTTTGGTAAATAAATACGTTTGTTGGCTTCATAAATACTGCGAGGGACACGGAAGGACTTCCACTCTTTTCCATTAACCTCCATGGTGACCCATTGGTCGTATTGGAAGTCGATAAATTGTACGTTGTGGCGGTGTAAAACCGGCATAACACCCAGGTTCTGGAGGACTTTTTCGGTCGGCCAATCTGCCCGCCCGGAGAGTTCACCAACGGTCACGGTGGCACCGGCATCCTGAAGAACCTCGATGACTGTAGCCAAAAAATCCAGGTTGGTCGAGAGCGGGGTTGCATAGGAGCAGTTGAAGTTGGGCTTGAGCATTACCTTGTCACCGGTTTGAATGGATTTTTCCAGTCCGCCCAGCAGCTCAAGTGATTTCTCTATCGATGCGCGCAGATAATCCCCGTTATAGTGAGGCACCTTGGCAACCAGTGGTTTGCCATTTTTAACATAAACATTCTGAGTTCTTGGTCTTGGTTGTACAGTTTCTAACATGGGTTTCCTCATAGAGATGAAAGATGGTTTAGTTATCGATTTAAATCTATTTTCGGTGATTGACCGGAAAGAATCCGCGAAATTTCTGTAACCGCCTCACTGAGTTCCAACACCTTGGTTGTTCCGGTGCCTCCGCCAATATGCGGCATCATGATCACGTTGTCCAGGTCGCAAAGCGGACTGTCAACTGGAAGAGGTTCATATTCCATTACATCCAGGCCAGCCCCGGCAATGATGTTCTCTGAAAGCGCATTAATCATCGCTTCTTCATCTACCACACCCCCCCGGCAGGTGTTGATCAGGTAAGCAGTGCTTTTCATCATAGCAAATTGATCCTTGCCGATCATCTTTTCATTGTCAGGGGTATGGGGCACATGCAAACTGACATAATCACTTTGCTTTAATATTTCATTGAGGGGTTGGTAGGTAACCTGGTAGCGTTGCTCCATTTCCGCAGAAAGCCGGTTGATGTCCGAATAAAGAACATGCATACCAAGGGCATTTGCTCGCAAGGCAAGCTCACATCCAACTTCTCCCAGCCCAACGATACCCAGCGTCTTACCCCGGATTTCATGCACGCGCTCGTTTTTCATCCAGTGAAAGGCAAACTTCCATTGTTCGGTGCGTTGGGGTTTGATGCCCCGGTAGCGGTATGCTCCAGTCGCCACGGCTTCATGGTTGATAAGCAAATCCTTGCTCAAAGCCAGGATAAAGGTCAATGCCATCTCAGCCACGCAGTTAGGTCCTTTGCGGGGCGATGAACCAAACTGAATGCCGTGTTTTCTGACCGCATCCGCATCAACATTGTAATAATTGCGGCCCATTTTTACCAGGGCTCGCACACCCTTGAGGGAATTGAGCATCTCCTCATTTACAACTGCGAACTTGGTAATAATTCCGTCGAATGCTTCCATGTGCTGTATCGGCCAGGCTGGATGCATCCGGAGGACACACCAGTTCTATATCATCAAATTGAGCATTAACTTCGGGTATTGAGCCAAAGAACTCACTGTCAGTTACCAGAACTCTTTTCTTTGTCAATTGGTTTAATCCCATCATCATTCTCTCCTATTAATATTTCTTGCTTATAAACGGTTAAGATTTGTTTTTAATGAAACATCCTCTAGAGACGATTGAGAGCGTTCAACTCTGTTCCCTGTGGTGTAATGGAAATACGAAGAACATCTTCTGCTCCAAAATCCCCGCCATCCACTACCTTGTATCCCAGCCCGGATAACTTAGTAAGGACATCTTTTTCCGCCCGGAAAGCGATCAGGTTCACTGTGGACCCCTGAAGCACATCGAAATTTACCTTATTTAAAGCAGTGAGCGCTTTTCGGTGATTTTCTACAAGCAAATCGAGTCGGGCGCCATGCTTGTCTTTAAAAATTGGAAAAGCTTCTATTGCTGCAAACTGGATCTGGGCATTTGTGCAAATTGAAAGCACCTGTTTTTGGGTTTTGAAGATCTTCATCCATTTTTCCGGACCGGCAATATACCCCAGGTAGAAGCGTTCCAGGCCTGTACCCGGCCACAATTCACCCATGATGGTTGCAAAATCCTGCATACCTGGCAGGGATGCTATAGAAGGATAGTCTCCTCCGTTAACCCAGGGTGAGAGGCCTTGATCCCATAACAAGTCCACAGAATTAGCCTTAATCATCTCGCCAATTTTCTGAACTTCTTCAAATGAATACACAGCCCCAGTTAATCTTGAAGGAGATTCCAGGAAAATCATCCTGCAGCCTTCATTAATGGCGTGTTGTATTCCATCAATTGTCGGGAGGAGCCGCCTTGAATCCACAGGCAGAGTGATAACCTTCATGGGACGGATTCCAACCGCTTTGTGAACACCGGGGTGGACAACGGCTGGTATTGCAATGGACGGATGCTGGTCCCCGATATTCTGAATGGAGAGAAAGCGGCATTCCTGCATGCCAGCAGTAACCTGGACAGTATCCTGGTTATAGATCGAAAATCCCGATTCCTGCAGGTAAGTTACAATGGAATCCCGCAGAGATGGCACACCTGGTACATCTACATAATGGGTCTCACCTGCTTCCAATGCTTTTATGGCGCCATCCAAAATCGATTCGTCAGGCGGGAAATTGGGGTGATCTGTGCTTAAATCCATTTCCCTTTCCTGAACAGGCAGCAGCAGAGCAGCATGCAGCAATAGATTGTTCTCCCGTTTCGAGATGATTCGTATTTTTTGTTTGGGAAACTGACATCTGATTCAGTCCTCCATCAAGAAATAATTATATGGTAAAGAAATTTCTGGGATTTATTAATAACATTTTGGCCCTTTTGAAAAAAACAACAGGCCGGGTTGCAGCAGTTTATAACATGATTTTTTGGCGTCATCGTTTATAAATGGTTAATCCGTATATGAACTGATAACTGATTGAAGCAGTTGAATCGTACAAATCAGATTATATCACTCTTATTAGTAACGAACTTTTGCAGCCCGAAATATCTTTGGGGTCAAAAAGAATCTGGAGATGTTCCAATAACATTACATCGATTGTCGACAATAGACAAAAGAGAATATATCACTTTTCAAAACAAGTGTCAAGAAAATGGGCAGGAATACTATCCCGGAAATTGATTATTCATGTATTCTGGCATACCAATGACCATCATTGGGGAATCCGAAAATTGACAGGAAACATGTGACATATATCACTTGCCTTAAGGTTACAGAAACCTTATTATCGTTCTATATCTACATATCATACAAGCATACATCTACTCGTTTAGCTCGACATTGAATCCCCTGCCCTTTTATATTTATCAAAATCAAACCTTTTTCACCAAATATTTCAAACTTACATATCATCTCTGATAAAGGAGCAAGCGAAATCATGAACAAATCCCTTTTCATCATGCGCTGGCCTGAACTTAATCAACAGGTTCGGGTTCGCCCAATTGAGCATAATCAGGAACTTTTTGAATGGTTTCTGAAAAACCTGCCAACAAATTGTCTGCAAACCGTGACTGTCGTGGCAGGTTTTTCTTTATTTATGCTTAACCTCCCCATGAAATTAAAATTCCCCTACCGGCAGGAAGATTTGCCCATTGAGGACATTGTTCAAATGCCAAAGGGACGCTTCACCTTTTTTATGACCATTGGCAAGGTGGCTAACCTGAGCTGCAAATTTGGGGAAGTTACTGAACCGATGAGTTATATGACCTGGGCTGAGGTCGTTGATGAGGATAAACCCATCCTCTTTGATGTCGGCAAGAAATTATGGAGTATTGCCATGGGCAGCACCAAAGAAATTGTGCATGTTGAATTTGTAAACGTGGAGGGATGAGACAATGTCCTGGAAACAATTAAAAACCGAAATTGATGCAGAAAATGACCGCATCCGGATGGATCCACCCCTTGAGGTGGTTAAAGTAGTCCACTACCAGATTATTGACACAAAAGCAGGTACGGATAACCAGGCTTTAGGCAATTGGTTTTTCGCTTGTACCGATGTTCGATACATCCATGCGTATCTCTATAACATTGTCCGCCTGGCAATGGATGAAAAATACACTCTCGAACAAATTAAAACGATGGTAAAAACGATGATTGCCCAACCAGCAGAATTTGTTGGTTATGCTGGTTTCCACAAAATGTGGGATTTTGTGAAGCCTGCCCTTGCCGCGTTGGATGAGATCGATAACCGCGAGGATGTCCTGGATTTATTAAATTCCCTCCTCCTGTACGCCTCAAACTTGAACGCCTGGATCCATCACTACTTCCCCTGGAAACTCAATTATGTTTTTCCACATAGAACCCCGGAGGAAGTACGCGAGATGGCAAGGCTGATCGAAAATAAGTGACCAGGAGAAAAGGAGAAATCAAAATGAGCGATCAATTCTTAATGCGGTGGCCGGAACTTCGTAAAGAAGTCGTTTTTAATAATTTAAATCATAACCAAAAGATTTTCGACTGGTGGGTGGACCAGCTTCCGCTGCGGGCGGTTCAAGGCCATGTGCTTGTTGCCGGGTGGGGACTTTCAGCCTGGAATATCCGCTTGAAAAATTTTACAACCTGGACACCCCGAACTGAAGTCATCGAGGAATTTCGAACCCAGCCCGATGGACGGGTGGACCTTTTCATGCCCATGGCAGGGATTACGACCCTGCTTGGTGAAATTTGGTGAGTTCACCGAAACGATGAGTTATCCCACCATTGCCCAGGCCCGCGAAGAAGATTTGGATACGTTGCGCGAAGTAGGAATGGCGGTCTGGAGATCTGTCATAAAGACCAAAGAAATTATCACCGTTGAATACCTGAAAATTGGAGGCTAATCCCATGGCAAATGTTAAAGAAACAACCAACAAAATAAACGCAGCCGCTGATAGGATCCAATTTCAACCAGGGGATGACATCAGCCGGGTAATTCGTTTTGGATTGATTGATACAGGCGCAGGCAATGACGCATCATGTTTCACGAACTGGTTTTTCAGCAGCGGCGATCTTCGCCACATTGCTGCCTATTCCCATTACGTCATCTGGTTTGCACAAAATGAAGCCTCATTTTCTCTGGACCAATTAAAAGAAATGGTTCTACTGGATTAAACAGCCTGGTGAATTTTGTGGGTACTGCGGTTACCGGGAAATGTGGGAATTGGTCCAGGATTTGCTTTCCAGTCTGGATGAAGTGAAAACCAGGGATGAACTGATCCAATTGATGAACGCAATGTGGGCTTACGGATCAGCTTTAAATGCCTGGATATATCATTACATTCCTTGGGGTGTTGGGATACCTGTTTCCGATTCGCGATGAAAAGTATTTTGAAGAGGGTTTAAGACTGGCGCGTATGAAATAAAACCAGTATCACAGGGGGCATCGAGGTAAACACGGTGCCCCCTGCTATTCGATTTTACACTGGAACCGAAAAGGAAAATACTGTGGATCCCGAGATACGATATCTCATACAACAGCTCATCAATGGTTTCTCTGTGGGCAGCATGTATGCCCTTATTGCGGTTGGCTACAGTATGGTTTACAGCATTCTGTACCTGATCAACTTTGCCCACGGCGATTTATTGGTATTTGGCACCTTTGTTGCCCTGACACTCTGGCAATTCGGCTTACCCATGCCGGCTGTTATCATCCTGGCTTGCCTGGTTGGGGCAGTACTGGGAATGATGATTGAAAGGACAGTCTACCGTCCTGTTCGGTTTGCCAACCGCATTGTCCCCATTATTACTGCTTTGGGAGTCGCCCAGATAATAAAAACCGTTTCCCAGGTTATCTGGGGAGCAGAGGTGCTGCCATTTTTTGCACTTGTACCACGCCAGCCAATTCGTATCGGCGAATTCCGTTTCTTCTCCCAGCAGATTTTGGTACTTGTAACCGCCACTGTCAGCATGCTGCTGTTTTCATACCTGATCAAGAATACCAAACTTGGTAAGGCAACCCAGGCGGTGATGCAGGATATCAACCTCTCACGCGCCATGGGCATCCCGGTTGATACCATCATCCCCATGATCTACGCCCTTGGCGGATTTATGGGTGTTTTGGGTGGTATTTTATTTTCGTCTTATTACAATGTGATCAATATTGATATGGGTATCACCGCAACTGTCAAAGCCTGGGCAGCCGCCATGCTGGGCGGGGTTGGTAGTTTTTATGGTGCCTTCCTGGGTGGATTAATTCTTGGGGTTGGTGAATCTCTGGCTGGTGCATACCTGAATTCCGCATATCGAGATGCATTCGGGTACCTGATCATTGTATTTGTTCTGCTATTTAAGCCAAACGGTTTATTCGGTAAAAAACGGATTGAGAAGGTGTAACCATGCAAGAAGCAAATGATCGTGTTTCACCCCTTCAACTCTGGGCAGAAAAAAATAAACGTTTCATATGGATCGGGGCTCTTGGTATTATCCTGGTTCTACCGCTATTCCTTGCGGGATCCGGTCTTTCGATGAGAATAGCAACCCTCATATTTATCTATTCCCTCCTTACTACCGGATTGATGGTGATTACCGGTTACACCGGGATGTTAAATATGGGCCATGCAGCATTTTATGGAATGGGGGCATATGCATCAGCCATCCTGGCAGTCACCTTCCACCAACCTTTTGGATATGTTTTCTTGTGTCTGCGCTGGTCAGCCGGTATTACCGGGTTTATCATTGCGTTTCCCTGTTTACGGGTAACCACTGACTTTTTAAGCCTCATCACCATCGCATTTGCAGAGGTATTCTTAACCATTGCCCTGAGCTGGATTGACCTCACCCGTGGTCCCATGGGTATCCCAGCCATTCCAAACATCGCCATTGGCGGTTTCGAGTTTGATGATGCATTGGAGGTGTATTACCTGTATTTTGCTATCGCCCTGATCTCCTATATCTCGCTGCACAACATCCTGAATTCGAGAATAGGCAGAACCTTCAAGGCCATCCGCGATGATGAAATTTGCGCCAAAGCACAGGGAATCAACGTCCGCTACTACAAAGTATTGGCTTTCACACTTGGTACGATTCCCGCAGGGGTTGCCGGTTCCTTGCTGGCTTACTATATTCAGTTTGTGGGACCTAACATGTTCCAATTTGAAACTTCCCTGATCCTGATGAACATGGTTATTCTTGGTGGACTGGGCAGCCTGCCAGGTGCTGTAGTGGGTGCTGCTATCTTTATCATTCTGACGGAAATTTTCCGTCCACTGGCGATGTACCGGGTCGGCGTTGGCGGTGCAACTATGGTCCTGCTAATGCTGTTCCGACCCCAGGGGATCATGGGTTCGGCAGCCTATGCCGGTCAGGGAGGTTTCCAGGCTGCAATTCAGCGATTACGCCAGCGATCGCAAGCGCGTTCTCGACTGCAAAAAAATGACAGCTCGTCATAAAGCCAGAATCTGATATTAGGTACGCAGGTATGGTCAATATGGAACCAATAATTGAAGCAAAAAATGTTTATCAATACTTTGGGGGTGTCCATGCAGTAGACGGAGTCAGTTTTTCCGTTGCCCCCGGTGAGATATTCGGGATCATCGGACCGAATGGGTCTGGTAAATCAACCCTGTTCAACTCGCTATCAGGAATCTACAAACCAACCTCCGGCACCTTTTTCTATAAAGGCTTGGATATTACCGGTCTGGAAACCCATAAAATTGTTGCCAAAGGATTATCCAGAACTTTCCAAAACTTGAGGACATTTCGGGCCCTTACAATTCGTGATAATGTTATTGTCGGTCAACATGTCCACCAACGGGTAGGTGTAATGGATGCTCTATTTAAAACAAAAAGATACAGGCAGGAAGAGAAACTTTGTCGTGAAAAAGCCGATACTCTTCTGGAATTTGTCGGCTTAGGACATATCAAAGAAGGGCTGGCCTTCGGGATGTCGTATGGACAGCAAAAAAGACTGGAATTGGCACGCGCCCTTGCGAGTGAAGCAGATGTGCTTCTTCTGGATGAGCCAACTGCAGGCATACCTCGCGAGGCTGCTGATGAATTGATGAAATTAATCATTCAAATCCGTGATACGCGCGGGACAACCTTCCTGGTCATTGAACATAATATGCGTGTTATGACCTCTATCGCAGACCGGATGATGGCTATGGACCAGGGCAGTAAAATCTCTGAAGGACTTCCAGCAGAAGTCCTTAAGGATCCACGAGTCATAACAGCATATCTGGGAGAAGAAGCTCAATGATGCTGAGAACCGATAATCTTGTTGTTCATTACGGAGCCGTAAGGGCGCTAAATGACGCCTCTATCTATGTGGATGAGGGTGAAATTGTAGCCATTATTGGCGGAAATGGTTCCGGCAAATCAACCCTGTTGAAAGCCGTGGCCGGTATGCTTAATCCTACTCATGGCAATATTGAATTCCTTGGAAACGCAAATCCAGGGCTGGCCTGCCGAAAAAGTGATCAAGCTTGGGCTGGCCATGGCTCCCGCCAATCATACCGTTTTTCCGGATTCATCTGTCTACATGAACCTTGAAATGGGGGCTTATACCAGAAGTGATCAGGCGGAAATTAAAAAAGATATGGAGGGATTCCTCGAACGCTTCCCGCGCTTAAATGAACGCCGGAATCAAAAAGCCGGACTGCTGAGTGGTGGGGAACAGCAAATGTTGACGGTTGCCCGGGCTTTAATGTCCCGACCTAAAATGCTTTTATTGGATGAACCTTCAATTGGGCTGGCTCCCAACATTGTGCGGGATGTCTTTGATTACATTGTTGAAATACGCAGACAGGGAACAACCATCCTGCTGGTTGAACAGAATGCCCACATGGCCCTTGCCATTGCCGATCGGGGATACGTCCTTGCAAACAGTGAGGTTGTTCTGGAAGGTAAGGCGAGTGACCTCGTAAAAGAAGATCAGGTAAGAAAAGCCTATTTTGGCGGTTAGGTATTCTCCATGAATTTAATCAATCATACAGCACTAGTTTGCGGGGGGACCGGGCGTGTTGGATCTGTCATTGCCAAAGGAGCTTTCTGCAGCCGGCGCAAATATTATTATCCAGTACCGCCAAAATAAATCCATAGCAGATCAGCTTGTCTCCGAAATTAATTGCTTCTGGCGGTCATGCGGCAGCCTTGCAGGCGGATGTATCCCTTGAATCTGGTCAGTCATTGAACTCATCCAGTCTGCCAGGGATGAGTTTAATTCAATCCACATCCTTGTAAATGCTGTTCATGGACAATTCAATCCCAAAGAAATCGGTGAGATGACCTGGGATGATTGGCAGGTGCACCTGGATGCCCTCAAAGCTCACTTTTTTCCTGTGTAAACATATCACTCCTGTGATGAGGGTACAAAAGTACGGGCGCATCATTTACATCTCAGGCGGTCTTTCAAAACGATTTTTTGGAGGTTGTTCCGCCTATACAACCATCAAGGCAGGATTGAACGGTTTCTGCAAGACACTCGCCATAGAAGAGGGACCATATGGGATTACCGTCAATATTGTTGCCCCTGGGAAAAGTAATTATCTCTCGATGAACGTCCTTCCACAGATAATCCGCAAGCATGGGAGCAATTGAACCGCCAATCTCTCAATAAATCTCCCCTTGGCAGGGATGCTACTGCACAGGATGTTGCCTCTGCTGTCCTCTATTTTGCATCCCGAGAGGCTTCCTGCATCACCGGACAAACCCTGTTCGTGACCGGTGGAGAAATCATGCCGTAATGGAAGATAGAAAAATGTGATAGATGATCTCACGGGTAAAGTGGCTTTGGTCACAGGTGGCGCGCAACGGGTGGGCCGCATCATTAACCTTGCACTCGCCAGGAATGGTGCCGATATTGTCTTGAATTACTGGAAAACCGGGGAAGATGCCCGCAGAACCAGTGAAGAAATTCGGGCGATGGGACGAAAATGTTTGGTTATCGAAGCGGATATTACAGACGCAAACCAGAGCGCAAGGATGATCGCTGATATCGAAAAAGAGTTCGGCACGGCTTGATATTCTTGTTCATAATGCCAGCAATTTTAATGAAGCACCTTTCCTGGAAGTCACCGAAGAAATCTGGGAAAGCTCGCTGGCAGTGAACCTTAAAGGGCCGTTTTTCCTTAGCCAGGCCGCAGCAAAATTGATGCTAAAGAATGGCTCTGGCAGGATCATCGCCATGATTGGAAACTCATACTACGAGAACTGGCCGGATTTTATCCCCCATACCATAGCAAAAACCGGATTGGCAAAAATGATACAAAGCCTGGCCATTGCTCTATCCCCCCATATCCAATGCAATGCCATCTGCCCCGCAGTGATTTTCCCCAGTGAGCACGGGCAGGATCTGCGAATATTATCGTCCCGCGGGGAAGCCCATCAGGATGAACACTTTGAAATTATCCGGGATACGGTGCTTCACCGCGGGAATGCTGAGGAAGTGGCAGAGTTGGTCCTTTATCTGGCATCCTGCAGTAATTACCTGACCGGAGCAGTGATCCCTATTGATGGAGGAAAAAGCAGCCTGTAGACCAACAGGCTGACTTGAATTCTGGTAAAAAAATTCGGAACAATCATGCTTCATTTTTTCTAACAAATAATTCCTTTAAAGATTGTTTTGGTAAGGAGGTGAAGTTAGCAAATAAATTTAATTGCTTTATCCAGAATGTCATATCAAGTTCTTACCTATCCATAATTAATAACCAGAAAAAGGAGTGAGAATAAAAATGAAACACAAGTTATTGCTCATGATTGGAATTGTGCTCCTTATGGCCAGCCTTGTTGGCTGCCAGCCGGCACAGCCTCCCGCTGTTGAAGAAGCTCCGGCAGCTGAAGAGGCCGCCCCAACTGAAGCTGCTGCAGCTGAAGCCACTGGCCAGCCGAAGCCGCAGCACCCACCGGTGAACCGATGTATATCGCCGTGGCTGGTCCGATGACCGGCGGCGGTGCCCAGCAGGGCCAGTATGCCATGATTGGCGCAGAGATCGCCCGTGAGGAAATCAACGCCATGGGCGGTATCAACGGCCGCCCCATCGAACTGGTTCCCATGGATGACAAAGGTGATCCAGCTGAAGCAGCTACCGTCGCGCAGCGTTTGGTGGATGATCCGCGTATTGAGGTAGTAGTAGGACATATGTGGAGTTCAGCCACCCTGGCCGCCAACCCTATTTACATTGAGGCTGGTATGCCGGTGATTACCCCGACTGCTTCCAATACAGCCGTCACGACTCAGGGTTGGGATAACCTGATTCGAGTCTGCTTGAGCGACAAAATTCAGGCACCCCAGATGGCAGCCCTGCTTGTCAACAATAAGGATGTCAAGAAAGCGGCAATTTTCTACGCCAATGATGACTATGGCCGCGGCTTGTTGGAGCAGGCAAAAATGACCATTGGCCAGCTTGGTGGGGAAGTTGTCTATGAAGCACCCTATAAGCCGAATGTTGACAAGGATTTCACCGTTCAGCTCGAAGCGGCCGTGAATGCGGGTGCCGATGGCATCCTGCTGGCAGCACAGCAAGCTGAAGCAGGTTTAATTGTCTCACAGGCTTCCCAGATGGGTATTTTTGAAGACATTCCTGTTTTTGTTGGGAATGCTGGCATGCTTTACCAGCTCTTCCTGGATCATGGTTGATGAGACAGCTGAAGATCATATCTGGATTGCGGCTCCTTATGATCCATTCTCAGAGCGGGAAGTTACCCAAAATTTGGTGGGTAAATTCATGGAACAGGAAGATTCAATCCCTTCCGAAACTGCCTCCTACACCTATGATGCCCTGTACATGCTCAAAGCAGCTTATGAGGCCGGAGCGACCAAGGACACATTGATCGATACAATCAAAGGCATGGTTTTCAACAATCTTGTAATTGGGGATGACATCACATTCGACGAAAACGGCGACCGCAATGATGTAGCCATGATTACCATCGCAGTCGATCAAGGGAATTTTGTGAGTGCCAATGAGCCTATTGACACCACCGGTGTTATTTTTGCTATCCTTGATCCCGAAGCCGAACCTATCAAAATTGCCATTGCCGGCCCGATGACCGGCGGCGGAGCCCAGCAGGGCCAGTATGCCATGATCGGCGCCGAAATCGCCGTGGATGAAATTGAGGCTGCCGGCGGGATTCTTGGGCACCCCATTGAACTGGTCCCCATGGACGATAAAGGTGACCCGGCGGAGGCTGCCACGGTCGCCCAGAGATTGGTAGATGACCCTGATATCCAGGTAGTTGTCGGACACTTATGGAGTTCAGCCACACTGGCTGCCATGCCGATCTACGATGCCGCTGGAATGCCTGTGATCACACCCACATCATCCAACAGCACCGTAACCCAGCAGGGTTGGAAAAACCTCATCCGCGTTTGCCTGCGGGATAAGATCCAGGCTCCCCAGATTGCCGCCTTGCTTGTCAATAATAAGGGCTCCATGAATGTGGCAATCTTCTTTGCTAATGATGATTATGGCGTTGGATTCCGTGACGAAGCCAAGGCAACAGTGGAAGAATTGGGCGGCAAGGTGGTGTATGAAGCCCCCTATAAACCCAATGTTGATAAGGACTTCACTGTTCAATTGGAAGCTGCTGTGAATGCGGGTGCCGATGGCATCCTTCTTGGAACCCAGCAGGCTGAGGGCGGTTTGATCGTTTCTCAGGCATCCCAGATGGGTCTCTTTGAAGATATTCCCTTCTTCGTCGGTAATGCTGGACTGCTCTATCAGCTCTTCCTTGACTATGTCGACACAACCGCAGAGCCGCATATCTTTATCGGCGCTCCCTACGATCCTTTCTCAGAACGCCCGGTAACCCAAAGCTTTGTAGCCAAGTTTATGGAACAGGAAGATTCAATACCCTCAGAAACCGCTTCCTACACCTATGATGCCCTTAAGATGATTGCCAGGATTATCAATTCGGGTGGAACCCGCGAAACACTTGTCTCCAGAATCAAAGCAACCACCTTCAACAACCTTATCATAGGCGACAACATCACATTCGATGAGTTCGGTGACCGGAATGACACTGCCATGATATCCATCGGTGTCAAAGATGCTGCTTTTTACAGCACCGGTGAAACGATTGACACAACCGGTGTGACCTTTGATATTGAACAATAAAATCTAGATATACCAGAGGGACACCGGAATATCGGTGTCCCTCACCAGGACTGTAACCCGAGTATTGTATAATCACTAAGTTATCCAAAATCAGATCAATCCGGAGAAAAATAGTGTTTGACATTCAAAAAATCGCCCGTCCGTGTATTTTGGTTAGGAAAGAGTACATCCCTGGTAAACCAATAGAGGAAGTTCAACGCGAGTTCGGCATAACCGATATCATAAAAATGGCTTCCAATGAGAATCCTCTGGGAACCTCACCCAAAGCATTGGCAGCAATGACAGAAGAACTTAATAAGAACACCAATTACTATCCTGAAAGTCTATGCCATGACCTTGTAATTAAACTGGCAGGTCGTTTGGGGGTCAATGCAGACCAATTATTTGTAGATAACGGTGCAGATGGGGTAATTACCATGCTTGGCCTGACTTTCATCAACCCTGGTGATGAGGCCATCTACGGAGAAGTAAGTTTCCCTGCTTATGAAAATATCACCGGAAAGATGGATGGCACCGGTATACCGATTCCGCTTACAACAGATTATCGATTGGATGTTGAGGGGATCATAAATGCCATCACTGCTAAAACAAAAATGATTTTCCTGTGTAATCCAAATAACCCTACCGGGACAATTATCACCAACCACGAATTTGACCGGCTGATCCAAGCTGTTCCGGATGATGTATTAATCGTCTCGGATGAAGCATATTTTGAGTTTGCCGATGATCCCGCCTACCCACAAACACTGCCCTACCTGAAAACTCACCCGAACCTCATTATTTTGCGTACCTTCTCAAAAATCATGGGGCTCGCGGCTGTCAGGATCGGGTATGCTGTAGCACATCCCAGCATAATTAAAACCATGTTAAAAGCCCGTGAACCTTTCCCTGTTAACCGGCTTGCCCAGGCAGGCGCGCTGGCATCGCTTGACGATCATGAGTTTATTCAACGTTCCATTGAGGTTGTTCAACAGGGGCGGAAACAGCTTGAAAAGGCCTTCATGGAATTGGGTATGGATTGTTATACCGGTCAAACCAACTTTGTATTTGTGGATATTGGACGACCGGCCAAACCGGTATTTGATGCGTTGCTTCAGGACGGAATTATCATCCGGCCATGCGGTCCGCTGGGGGCACCCAATTGTATCCGGGTTACCATCGGAACAGCACAGCAAAATGACCGTTTTATCCGCTCATTTACGAAATTAATAAACCATACAACTTATTAACTAAACTGGATATATTTTCAGAAGGAGTGTGCGCCAATGAAAAAATTAATCAACGATCCGTTTCAGGTGGTGGATGAGATGCTGGAAGGAATCCTGAGAGCCCATCCCGGACAGTATAAAACCGCAGAAAACGATTTGAGGTCCATCGTTCGGGCAGATGCACCTGTGAAAAACAAGGTGGCAATCGCCACCGGTGGCGGTTCCGGGCATCTACCTGTTTTTATGGGATATGTTGGCAAAGGCATGGCCGATGGCGCATCGATTGGTAATGTTTTCTCCTCGCCCACGACAAGCCAGATGCTGCGCGTCACCAGGGCAATCGATGGCGGCAAGGGAGTGCTCTATCTGTACGGGCGTTATCAAGGGGACATGATGAACTTTGATACCGCCGCTGAGTTAGCACAAGATGAAGGAATTAGGGTTGAAACTCTCCTGGTGTCCGATGATGTGGCTTCCGCACCGCCTGCTGAATGGCATAAAAGACGCGGCGTAGCAGGATTATTCTTTGCTTATAAAATTGCTGGTGCCAAAGCCGATACTGGAGCAAGTCTGGATGACGTCAAAACCACCACCCAAAAAGCATTGCAGGTAATCCGCACAATGGGTGTCGCTCTAACCTCTTGCACGGTACCGGCAGTTGGCAAACCAACTTTCGAAATCGGGGAAAACGAGATGGAAATTGGCATGGGCATTCATGGCGAGGCAGGTATCCATCGCGGACCGATGAAAAGCGCCGATGAGATCGCAGAAATTCTGGTAAAAAATGTTGTCGATGATTTGCCATTCCAGAAAGGTGACGAGGTTGCCCTACTCGTAAACAGCCTGGGAGGCACTCCCCCGGAGGAATTGTATATTCTCTTCCGCAAGGTGGATTTGCTCTTAAATGAATATGGGGTTAATATTTACCGTCCATATATCGGACGCTATGCAACCTCCATGGAAATGCAGGGCGCTTCTTTAACCTTAATGCGTCTGGATGATGAGTTGAAGCACTTGCTTGACGCACCGGCTGATACGCCATTTTTTATCCAAAAATAGAACCATGTGAGGACGTTATGCTGCAGGTTAATAATGAGGAACTGGTCAATTTGATCCTACAAATGGCGGAGGATATATTTACCGCCAAAGATCAACTTACAGAATTGGACGCTGCCATCGGTGATGGAGATCTTGGGGTAACCATGACGCTTGGATTTCGAGCCATTCAGCGGGAGCTAAAGAATGTAGCAGGACTTGATATAAATGGAATCCTGTCTAAATGTGGGATTGCTTTTGCGGACAATGCTGCCTCCACTTTCGGTGCTCTGATGTCCACCATGTTCCTTCGCTCAGCAAGGTACATTAAAGGAATTTCCACAATTGGAACGACAGAGGCAGCCGGTATGCTGGCGGCATCCTTAGAAGGTATCCAGCAGCGCGGAAAGGCTGAAGCAGGGGATAAAACGGTCCTGGATGCAATGATCCCTGCCAGCAAAGCCCTTCAGGATGCTGCGGATAACGGGGCAAATTTACCGGATGGCATGCGAATTGCCCTGCAAGCTGCCAGGCTGGGTGCAGAAAGCACAATTGGAATGAAATCTAAAGCCGGGCGCTCAGGCTGGCTTGGTGACCGTACCATCGGTGTTAAAGATCCTGGAGCAGCTGCTTTTGTCATATTATTGGATTCCATCAGCCGATATCTTGATAATCATTAATCGTTTATTTTTTATCAATTTGGCGAACAACAATATTTTTATTAAGTGAAAAATTTGGAAATAAACATTTATCGATTTTTTTTATATGTATTCTCGTTTGGTATCTAAACCATGACAAAAATTAATGATCTTAAAGGATGTTATTTTCCTCTTACTCCAAAAGGAATTGCCTGCCTGGTCGGGGATATCCCCTGGCATTATGGAACCGAGTACATCTCCATACTCTACCATGCAAAACCGGGGGCAATTGCTGAATATCTGCCTGCCCCGCTTGAACCCGGACCCGATCCAGACCTCGCCTATGTTGCTTTCAGCAAGTGGTGGTCTCTCGCAGAAAGCCAACTGGACATGGCCTTTATTAACCCTGAAAGAACCCAGTACCGCGAAGCTGCCATCTGGGCGAGCTGTTCTTATAATGGTAGCCCGGGACAAATTTGCCTGCATATCTGGGTGGATAATGATTTCAGCATGGCGCGTGGCTGGTTCATGGGCTTTCCCAAAAAACTGGGCCAGATTTTCATTTCGGAATACCAACCATTAAATCCCAGGATGCTTCCTCTTGGTGTTGGGTCTAAGGTAAAAGGATTCATCGCTACACATGGGGAGAGGTTAATTGAAGGATCTCTGAAAATAACGCGGCAAATAAATTCTGTTGAATTACCTAAACCAATCGGGCTTCCTGTCTTCCATATCCGCCATTTCCCCAGCATTGTTGCAGGCGCTGATCCATCCGTTCTGGAATTGGTCAGGCTGGGGGCTGAGAATCAGAAAATGGGTGAAACCGCATGGGAAGGTGGCGGGGATTTGAAGTTCTTTCCTTCTGAAATTGAAGAACATATGGATCTTATTCCCCGGGAAATTTTAGGTGCCTATCATTACAGCTCCGGTTATTCATTTCCAGGTGGTGAGGTTATCCATGACTGGCTGTGATATGCAACCAATTTCATTTTGGGTAGGGATCATCCCATTCACAAAGGGGGTAGTAATCAATGGATAAACCCATAAATAATCAGATTGTCTTAAAAGCCATCGAACGGGTGCCCCTTACTGAAGTAGTAGCAGAAAGCATATTATCATTGATCCAGGATGGTGCTTTAAACGCTGGCGATAAGTTGCCTTCGCAGAGGGAATTAGGCGATATGCTAAAAGTAAGCCGTCCCTGTTTGCGGGAAGCCCTCTCTGGTCTGGTGATGATGGGATATATCGAGGCTCGTGCAGGACAGGGTTTTTACGTGAAGAAAACCCAAATAGAGCAATTTCCGGATTTTTCCAGCCTGGAAAAATTTGTGGGTAACGACCCTATCCGTAATCTGTACGAGGCACGCAGTGTGATTGAGCCTAAAATTGCAGCCATTGCTGCCCAGAGGGCCAGCGAAGATGACATTAATAAACTCTATGATTTTCTAAGGGAGATCGAACGCAACATCCCGTCCATAGAAACCCTGGAAAAAGGATTGAAATTTCACCAGATGATTGCCAGGGCAGCCGGAAATCCGGTACTTGAGCAAATTGAAAATACGCTCCTCAACCTTTTCTCGGAGTATAATGCCCTCGTTTTTACTGAAACACCTACCCGTGAACGGGATGTTGCCACCCATCTGAAAATTGTGCAAATGATCGAGGCAAGAAATCGCCAAGGGGCTGCTGCCGCAGCGTTGGATCACTTGCAGCTTTTCGCAAGGGAAATTGGCCTCGAAGATATCGTATATGAATGAAGAGGATAGTCTAAGGAATTGATTAGTGATTGAAATACTACGCATGGATTAATCATTAAATATCGAATCATAAAAATAAAGTTACAATTTGTCTTTAAATCTATCGCACCAAACCTGGAGGTGAAATGTGAAGAAATTAATTACCGGTAATGAAGCTGTGGCACTGGGAGCGGTAGCCGCCGGGGTAAAGGCCGTAACGGGCTATCCTGGAACGCCATCCACAGGTACGATCACCTATTTATTATCCATGGATCTGCCGGATACGCATGTGGAATGGAGTGTAAACGAGAAGGTTGCCATAGATGTTGCAGCTGGTCTCGGGTGGGGTGGGCACCGCGTTCTGGTAACCATGAAAATGTCAGGTGTCAATGTCGCAGCGGATTCACTGGTCTCCATCGCCCACTCGGGTGTGGATGGCGGTATGGTAATCTATGTTGCCGATGATCCCGGAGTAAGCGCTGGTATGGTCGAGCAGGACAGCCGTGCCTATGCCTTTATGGCTGATATGGTTATTCTGGAACCTTCCTCTGTGCAGGAATCCTACGATATGACAAAATTTGCCTTCGATCTCTCGGAGCAAATCCAAACCCCTGTTTTTGTCCGCTCGGTCACAGCCCTGGCGAACTCTTTTGCAGAGGTGGAAATTGATCCGCCTGGGAATGTATCACAGGCAGAACCCCTGCTGATCAGGGATATTAACCGCTATACCAAGGCTGGCTCTGTAATTGGAAAAACGCAGCATCAGAAGACAATTAATAATCTCGAAAAAGCCGGCCAGATCCTGGAAGAAATAGGTTTCAATAAGCTCCATCTATCTTCGAAAAAAGGCGGTCTGGGAATTATTACGGTTGGCATCACGGCTGCTTACATGGATGAAGCCTTCGAAATGCTGGAACAGCATACTGCTTTGAAAAGGGAAGAAATTTCGATTCTGAATATCTACGCTACTTTGCCTTTCCCGGAGAAGAAGGTTCGCCAGTTATTGGAACACTGCGGCACAATCCTGGTATTGGAGGAGTTGGAACCGCACCTTGAGAAAAATGTGTATGTCGAAGCCCAAAAAACCGGATTTAATGGAAAAATCGTCGGTAAACTGGATAACACCCTCAGCCGGATTGGTGAATATGGGGTAGAGCAAATAGTCCGCGGCACTTCCGCAGCACTTGGATTGGAATTGCCCGAAAACTTACTTAGAGGTATGAGCTCTGGCGAGGCTTATGCCGCTGACCGGCCGATCACCGTCTGTGCCGGATGCCCGCACCGTGGAACCTATATGGCAATCATTGATGCCCTCCGCAAGTTGCGCTTGAAAAAGAGTGAGGTTATGGTAACTGGCGATATCGGCTGCACCATATTGGGTATGAATCCACCCTATGATATTATCTGGAACGAAATATCTATGGGTGCCAGTGTCAGCCTGGCACAGGGTTACGTTTATGCAGGTGTAAAAACTCCGGTAATCGCCACCATCGGCGATTCAACCTTCTTCCATGGTGGTATTCCGGGATTAATCAATGCCATCCAGCATAACGTAAACATGACCCTCATCATCATGGACAACCGCTGGACAGCAATGACCGGTATGCAGGAGAATCCCGGAACCTCTAAAAAATACCAGGGAGAAGGCTATGTCGAAGTGGACATCGCCAGGATTATCCCTGCCCTTGGTGTAACCCAGTATTTTGAGATGGATCCATTCAATTACAGGGAGTCATCCGAAATATTGCAGCAGGCATTAAAACTGCCCGGGGTTAAGGTTGTATTGGCACGCGGCGAGTGTGCCATCCAGGTTATTCGCCATAAAGAAGTTGAAAAAATTGTGAAAATAATTGATGAAAACTGTAATCAATGCAAGCTGTGCATCATGGTTACAGGGTGTGCCGCCCTCAGCCTGGGTAATGGTACCGTACTGGTGGATGAAGCATTGTGCACCGGGTGTGGATTATGCGTGGCAGTATGCAACCGCAACGCAATGGAATTAATTGATCGGGAGTATGAATCATGAAACTTGATATCTTTTTGGTAGGTGTGGGTGGTCAGGGAATTCTTACGATCGGGGAATTAATCTCAGAAGCAGCCCACCGGCAGTCCATCCCGGTCAACTTCTTTCCCAGTAAAGGGATGGCTCAACGCGGCGGCTTCGTCAAGGCTCAACTGCGGCTGGGAAGGGAATTGGTAGGTCCTATCATCCCGGAGAGGGGCGCGGATATCGTTGTTGCTATGGAGCTTTCTGAGTCTCTGAAAGCGCTGCGTTATATTAAAGCGAATGGGGATTTTGTACTATTCGGTGAATGCTGGCAGCCAACCGCGGTCATGCTTGGTAAGGCACCCTACCCTAAAGTTGAGGAGGTCAAGGAACAGGTTATTAAGACAGGTTCTCGTTTAATCTATCTTGATCCGGATCTGCTCCCAAAATACGAGAATCACCTTGTTGCTTCAAATATATACATTCTCGGAGCACTTATCCAACGAACCCAATTAAAACAATTTTTTACTCCAGAATTAATGGAAGAAGTCATGCAGTCCCGCTGGAAGCGCGGCGTTGAAGCCAACAAAGTGGCCCTGCAGGCCGGCATCCGGGTAGAGCCGGAAATTCAACAAATATCTTCCGCAGGGGTTCCCGCATGAGTCTTCATGAATTGTTCTATCCTGAAAGCGTAGCTGTTGTTGGTTCTATGACACCTGGAAAACTGGGGTCTGTCCTCTTAAAACAAATTGTTGACGGTAATTTTCCCGGAAAACTTTACGCCATAAACCCCAAGTCGATGGGGGCATTTTCTGTCCCTGGTTTCGAATCGATCAGCAGCATAGGCAAAAAGGTTGACCTGGCGATTATTGCTTCCCCGCCAGCCACGGTTGCTGGCGTGCTGGAAGACTGCGGCCAATCCGGGGTTAAAGCCGCTGTGGTGATTACTGCTGGTTTTTCAGAAGCAGGTAACAAGGCAGGAGAAGAGGATATTGCACGTATTGCCAGGAAATACGGCATCCGCATGGTTGGTCCCAACTGCGCTGGAATTGTCAACACCAGTGCCCACCTGTTCCCGACACTGGAACTCCACCCCCCTGCCGGGGGTGTGGCACTTGTATCGCAATCCGGAGCATTAGGTGGGGTTGTGCTTGCCTGGGCAGAGGAACAGGGATTGGGGATCTCTAAATTCGTAAGTTATGGTAATGGTGCTGATTTATCCCAGGAAGATTTGCTGCGTTACCTCAGCACCGATCCCGAAACCAAAGTTGTGGCAATTTATGTAGAAAGCGTAAAAAATGGACGCGCATTCATCGAAGCCCTGGAAAGCTGCAGCAAGGTGAAGCCCGTGGTTGTAATCAAAGCCGGCAGAACCGGGGTTGGACGGCGGGCAACTGCCTCCCATACCGGTTCCATGGCAGGGGAAGATGCAGTCTATGAAGCAGCCATATCTCAATCGGGTGCAGTGCGGGTAAAATCTGTTGAGGAAATGCTGGATTTATGCTTCGGATTTCTCAACCTCCCTCCTGTCGAAGGATTCCGGGTGGTGATCGTAACCAATTCAGGCGGCCCCGGCGTTCTGGCGGCGGATTATGGGGAGGAAATCGGCTTGAATGTGGCTGAACCCGATGCCGGAGCAATTGAAATCCTCAAAACGTTTTTGCCCCCCCAGTGTGCCCTTCGTAACCCGATTGACCTTACGGTAGAAGGTACCGGGGAGCAGTATTACCGCACGTTTATGACTGTTCTGGATAATTTTGATGCAGCAATTGGTATGAATATCTGCCCTCCATATCTGGATGCCATGCAGCATGCCCAGGGAGTTTTGCAGGCTGCTCGTGAAAGCGGAAAACCTTTTGTTGCCAATTTCATCCCTAACCAGATAGTCAATGACAGTGTCCGGTTTCTCAAGGAAAACGGTATCCCCAACTTCCCCAGCGGTGAGAAAGCCATGGCAGCCCTTGCAAAAATGGCTCAGTACACCCGCTCACAGAAGATGTTGGAGAAACGGGAGCGTCTGTCCGATTTAATGGATCGGGCCGATCAGATGCCAAAAAAATCGCTGCCGCAAAGTCCCATCTTGGAACCGGAAGCCATGGCTTGGCTGGCCGAGAACAAGATCCCTATCCCGCCTTATCGTTTTGCGCAGGATGAGGATGAAGTATTGACTGCCTGTGAGGAGATTGGCTTCCCGGTTGTAATGAAAATCGTCTCACCCGACATAATCCATAAATCTGAATTTGGCGGCGTAGAAGTCAATCTTAAAAATGAAGAAGAAGCCCTGCATGCCTACCGCTCAATCGTTTCCAAGGCGCAAAGACAGGATGTTCGCGGTGTGATGATTTATCCGATGCTTACCGGCGGACAGGAAGTACTGGTTGGCCTTTCGACTGATGACCAGTTTGGTCCTGTTGTTGCCGTTGGATTGGGGGGAATCTATACTGAGGTTTGGCGCGACATTTCCCTGCGAATTGCACCCATCGACCTTCACACGGCGAATGAGATGATTGACAGTCTAAAATCAGTGAAAATCCTGCACGGCGTACGCGGCACCCCCCCCAGGGATGTTGGCGCATTGGCTGAATTGCTGGTAAAGTTTTCTTATCTGCCATTTCAATACCCTGAGATCAGTGAAATTGATCTTAACCCTGTATTTGTATATGAAACAGGCCTTGTAGTCGGTGATGTCCGGATAATCAGGCGTTAATAAACGGGCACTTTCCTTCGGGAGGAATATCCTATGAAAAAACTGATCAATGACCCGGAAAATATCATCCTGGAGAGTTTACATGGACTGGAATTGGCTCACGCCAACCTGATAAAGGTTCATTATGAACCCAACTTTATTTACCGGGCGGATGCTCCGGTGCAAAAAAAAGTTGCCCTGATATCAGGTGGAGGAAGCGGTCACGAACCCCTGCATGGCGGTTTCGTTGGCATGGGGATGCTCGATGCAGCCTGTCCCGGGGAAGTGTTTACATCCCCCACCCCGGACCCTATATTTGAAGCAGCCCAGACCGTAAACAGCGGTGAGGGTGTTCTATTTATTGTTAAAAATTACTCGGGAGATGTAATGAACTTTGAACTGGCGGCGGAACTGTCACGCTCCAGCGATATACGCGTACAATCCGTAATCATTGATGATGATGTGGCAGTAAGGGACAGCCTTTACACTCAGGGAAGGCGCGGGGTTGGAACCACAATCATAGCAGAAAAGATATGCGGTGCTGCAGCTGAACAGGGTTATGACCTTGAACAGCTGTTTTTATTAGGTCGGAAAGTTAATCTTTCCGGACGCAGTATGGGTATGGCATTAACTTCCTGCATTGTTCCTGCGGTAGGCCGTCCAACATTTAACTTGGGCGAGAATGAGATTGAAATCGGCATCGGTATCCACGGTGAACCGGGTCGGGAACGCCTGCCCTTAAAAACTGCTGATGAAATCACCGAACTTATCGCCTTATCCATCATCGAGGACCCGGCTTACACCCGGTTGATCAGCCAATGGGATGCGAAAAAACAAGAGAGTATCGAAATCGAGCTGACCAGCCCAACCTTCAAACCGGGGGACCAGGTGCTGGCCTTTGTAAACAGTATGGGAGGGACGCCGGATATCGAACTGGCCATCGTTTACCGTAAGCTGCACCAGGTCTGCGAGAAAAAAGGCCTTAAAATTGTGCGTAATTTAATGGGACGTTACATCACCTCGCTGGAAATGGCCGGATGTTCCATCACCCTGGTAAAAATGGATGACGAAATGATCCGCCTGTGGGATGCACCCGTCCATACTCCCAGTTTACGCTGGGGAATATAGGTCCAACCTGTAAATCTTAAAACGAAAATGATTACCAAAATTCACGTGATAGCCTGGCTGGAACTGTCTGCAGCAAAGATGCAGGAGAACAAGACCCTCCTTACAGAGTTGGATTCGGAAATCGGGGACGCCGATCATGGCATCAATATGGAACGCGGTTTCAAGAAAGTTGTCAGCCAGCTTCCATACTGTCGCCGGGAAAGACATCGGCACCATCCTCAAGACAACCGCTATGGCATTGATCAGCTCAGTTGGCGGGGCATCCGGACCGCTGTACGGCACCTTTTTTCTGGATGCCTCCAAAGTCGCCCAGGGAAAGGAAGAGTTAAACGAGGAAGATCTTATCATCCTGTTTGTCAATGGCCTCAACGGAATCCGGCGGATAGGTAAGGCAAACCCCGGGGATAAAACACTGGTAGACACCTTTGAACCTGCCCTGGAAGCGCTGCAGCATGCTGTTACTGAAGGTAATTCGCTCCTTCAAGCATTGATAAAGATGAGTGCAGCAGCAAAAATTGGGATGGAAAATACCATCCCCATGATAGCCCGAAAAGGCAGGGCAAGTTATATGGGGGAACGCTCAATCGGCCACCAGGATCCTGGAGCAACCTCAGCCTTCTTCCTCCTGGATGCCCTCCGCAAAGCGGTCCAGATCGAGGAATAAGGTCTCATCCCAACCGTGTAATTTCCGGAAACGTCAATGGATGGTTTAATTCCATTGATTAATCCACAAAATTGTGTCATGACTAGTCGGGATTCTAAAAAAATCATCACCCATTTCGTTTTGAGATAAGCCAAACCAGTAATGATCGGAATTGTTCTCGTATCTCACAGTCACAACCTGGCAGAAGGTCTAAAAGACCTCATGCTGCAAATGTCCCGGGGTAAAGTGGTAGTATCTGCAGCTGGCGGTATGGAAGATGGAGAGCTTGGTACCAGTTTTGAAAAGGTGCTGACAGCCATCGAAAATGCATTTCAACCGGATGGCGTCCTGGTGTTGATTGACCTGGGCAGCGCCGAACTTACTACCCGTCTCGCAGTTGAAGCATTAACACCCGACCAACAGCGTAAGGTTCGCATCAGCCCTGCCCCACTGGTGGAGGGTGCATTGGCTGCAGTCGTCGCTGCTGCCAGTGGAGAGAGCCTCGAATCGGTAAACCGGGCCGCAGTATCAGCTCTTATCAGTCCAAAATTTACAGATGAAACGTTATCGGAGTCACCTGTTTCTATACCGGAAGAATTACCTGCGCAAGGAAACCAGCAGCTGGAAACATTGGTAACGATAACCAACCCGAATGGACTGCACGCCAGGCCGGCGGCATCATTTGTTCAAATGGTTAATACCTTCGCCTCCAGGGTCATTGTTAAAAAAATCGGTGGAAAATCCTCCCCCGGGAACAGCGTTTTCGGCCTGGTTGCCCTGGGGACGCGACTTGGCGACCGGATATCCATCCAGGCAACCGGACAGGATGCAGAACAAACCATAAAGGCTCTAAGCAAAATGGTTGAGGATGGTTTTCATGAGAAAGACCTGTCTCCGGCGGATACCTCACGAGAAGACTGCTTTATCCGCCTGGTCTGCTACAGCACTTTCGGAAGCAATTCCAGGCTATTCCCGGGGCACAACAATTCTCACGGGTACCGGAATATCACCCGGGTTTGCTTCAGGCCAGGCGAACATTTTGAGCGAAAAAAACCTGGATGTTGAAATCCGTGCAATTAAAGATACTGGCGAAGAATTTTCCCGGTTTTCCACGGCGGTCAAAGAAGCCAGGCTCCAGATCATCGAGATTCAAAAAGAGCTAAAGAAAACACAGCCGGAAAACGTTTCCGATATCCTGAACGCCCATATTCTCTTTTTGGAAGATGAGAGTTTTTTGGATTCCGTCAGAGAGATCATTGAACAGGAAATGATTAACTGCGAAGCCGCATTTATGCGTGTAATCCATTCCCTTATCAACTCTCTTCAGGAAAGCGACCAGCTGGTAACCCGGCAGCGGGTAATGGATGTTATGGACATAGCCCGGCGCGTCCTTTCCTTGCTCGGCGGCAGAAAGCCGGACCTGGCTGAATTCCCGGAGAAGCCCGCCATAATCATCCTGGATGACCTGATCCCGTCCGAGCTGGCAGAAATGGATCGTAAAAATATACTGGGAATCTGTGTCAGGGGTGGTGGGAGCACTGCCCACGGTTCTATCCTTGCCCGCAGCATGGACATTCCAGCGATTATCGGTCTCGGGGAGCAAATATCTGGAATTGAGCAGGATGCTTACCTGGTGATGGATGGCAGCCAGGGAACCCTGCTGGTTAATCCCGACGAACTAACCAGGGTTGAGTTTCAAGCGCGCTTAGAGGATTACGAAGAAGAAAAGCGGATTGCCCGCATGAATGCCTGCCAACCGGCTATAACCCTTGATGGCCATCCCATCCAAATTGAAGCCAATATCGCAGACCTGGCAACGGCATTAATGGCTGTCCAGAATGGGGCGGAGGGAATCGGCGTCCTGC
Source organism: uncultured Chloroflexia bacterium (assembly GCA_963841845.1). Classification (GTDB taxonomy): domain Bacteria; phylum Chloroflexota; class Anaerolineae; order Anaerolineales; family Anaerolineaceae; genus CAVVGZ01. Next base: position 157,193 of record CAWJEG010000007.1, read on the forward strand.
GCACAGAATTTATGTATATGGACCGGCAGGATTTTCCTTCAGAAGAGGAGCAGTACCTGGGCTACACCGCCATTTTGGAAAAGACAGGGCAAATTCCCGTAATTTTCCGTACCCTTGATATCGGTGGGGATAAACCAACCCCCTATTTCAACCCGGGAAAGGAATTGAACCCATCCCTCGGCCTTCGTTCTCTCCGCTACTGTTTACGAGAAAATCCGCAGGTATTGAAAACCCAGATCAGAGCAATCCTGCGGGCAGGGTTCGGAAAGAATATAAAAATCATGTTTCCCATGATCACGACCCTGCATGAGCTTCTTGAAGCAAAACGGATATTCCGCGATTGTCTCCAATATTTAGGCAAAAATTTAATCCCCCATAACCAAAATGTGCCGGTCGGAATCATGATCGAAACACCGGCAGCTGCACTCTCAGCGAGTCAACTCATTCAGGAAGCCGATTTTTTCAGCATTGGCTCCAACGATCTGATCCAGTATACGATGGCCAGTGATCGAACCAATCCCAAAGTTGCCTATCTTTACCAGCCTCTCCATCCTGCCGTGTTGCAGCTCATTTATACTGCCGTTTCTGCAGCCCAAAAAGCAAATAAACCGGTTGCCTTATGCGGTGATATGGCGGCAGACCCACAAGCGTTGCCAATCTTGCTGAGCCTGGGTATCCGGGAACTCAGTATGGCGCCCAACCTGATACCTGAAACAAAGCAGCTCATCCGCAAGATAGACTGCGGCAAGGTGCAGGATTCTCTATAACCTGTTGGTGAAAATTTAGAAATAAAAGAGGGCGTCCGATCCAAGGAACGCCCTCTTTATTCATTATTTTATTAACTTTATTGGGAATTCTCGCCGGTAAGGGCCAGTACTGCCCGTGTAATGGAGATATAACCGGTGCACCTGCAGCGGTTGCCCTTAAGCGCATCCCGGACTTCTTCTTCATTCGGGTGGGGATTATCCTTGATCAAGCCTTTCAAAGCCATGATGATCCCGGGTGTGCAGTAACCGCATTGAAATGCTGCGTGATCGATAAATGCCTGCTGGATTGGGTCCAGTTCACCGTTCAATCCTTGCAATCCTTCTATGGATGTCACTTCCTTGCCAACTGCATCGATTGCCAGGGTCAGGCACGAGAATTTCGGTACACCGTCAATCAATACAGTGCAAGCCCCGCATTCCCCAATCCCGCAGCCATATTTGGTACCTGTCAACGAGAGGTGATCTCTGAGGACATTCATCAGCAGTTCATTTGGATACACCTGGACACAATAGGATTTCCCATTGACATGCAGGGTTATTGGATGTTTTTTGCCCTGTTCATAGTTTTGGCTTTCCAAAGCAGCGGTAAGTTTCTGGACCGGGATTGAAACAAATCCATCCGGTTCTGATGCAACTTCTTCTCCAGCAGTTTGCCATGCCCTTTCGAGTAAATCTCTCAGCATGACGTCAATAACCTGGCGGCGGTACCAGCCGCTTGATCGTGCATCACTGATCGGGGATATCACTTCTCCTGCCAGCTTGCCGGCTTCGATAACCAATTCATGCGAATAAGTTTGTCCTTCCAGCACTTCCTCCACTTGATACAACCGCCGGGGAGTCGGAGCCACAGAACCAACCGCAACCCTGCATTCCACAATGGTATTCCCATTTCGAACCAGTGATATACCCAGGCTGGCCTTGGCCAGGTCAGCAGCAATCCTGGCGACTTTCACATAATCGCTCACCATTTTTTCAGCCAGCCTTGGCAGTGTGATGGAAACCAGGATTTCGCCGCGCTTTAATGCGGTTAAGCCAGGGCTGAGAAAGAACTCCTCAAGCGGCAGACTGCGTGAACCCTCTGGTCCCTGAATATTCTGCAACTGCTCCGAGGACCAGCAGGGCTGGTACGCTGTCCGCCGCTGGGGATCCATTACAGATATTGCCGCCAACTGTGCCCATCGTTTCAACCTGCAAGGCGCTGAAAGTGTGGCAGGCTTTCGAAAGAGCTTCATAATGCTTCTTTATATAAGGGTGATCGCGCAGGGCAAGGATCGTTGTCAACGCCCCAATGCTGACATCCCCATTTTTATTGATCTGAATTTGGTCTAATTCGGGAATTTTATGGAGGCTGATAATCACATCCGGGCTGATGCGTTCCACCTTCATCATTACAAAAAGATCTGTCCCGCCTGCCAGAACCCTGGCTCGATCGCCAAATTTGTCAACCAGTTTTACCGCTTCTTCGACAGAAACCGGTTCGTAAAAGTCAAAATCCTGGACAAGGATATGGCTGTTTGTCATTTGATTGGGTTGGCTTTTCATATCGACTGCTCCTTCATCGTAATAGCTGCCCCGGAGGTTGCAATTTCTCCCTTAAGTGCCGCCAGAATTTTCTCCGGAGTAATTGGCAGTTCCCTGAAACGGAGACCGGTAGCATTGTAAATTGCGTTGGCAAAGGCTGAAGCGATCGGATTCATGGCAGCCTCACCCAGACCTTTAGCCCCCATAGGACCAGTTGGCTCGTATGTATCTGTAAAGAATGTCTGAATTTCAGATATTCTGGGTGCCTCTACAATGCTGGGAGTTTTTGCATCCACCCAGTATCCCTTTGATTGTAGCTGGCCTTGTTCATCCCAGGTATTATCTTCATACATGGCATAGCCCATTCCCCGGTTTAGCCCGCCCTCCATCTGGCCGACAGCCATATCAGGATTGATCACCGTTCCGCAGTCGGAACCGATTACTGTCCTCTTCGTGGTAACAATACCCGTCCAGGTGTCCACTTCGATTTCAACAAAGGCACTCAGGTATGCCGGAGGGCAGTTCACCGGTCTGTAGCTGTCAACAGCAGCAATCGTTTTCCAACTCTCTGCCCAGCATTTTGTAGCCAACTCCTTGAGGGTCATTACTTTTTCAGGGATGGCGGCACAGAAAATGACGCACTGTCCCTGTTTTTCATCCAGTTTAAGTTCCAATCCTTCCGGTCTGACATTCAAATAATGGGATGCAGTCTCCAGTATCTCTTTTCGGACCTGCCTGGCTACCTTGACTGCTGCTCCACCCCCGGCATAGATGCCGCGGGTGGCATGGGTGCAAACATCATAGACTGTAGAGAGTGTCTCTCCGGGCGCCAGGTTGACCTTATCCAATGGTACGCATAATTCTTCGGCAACCAGTTTCGCCATGGCATCCAGGCTGCCTCCGCCGTGGTCCATCAAGGCACTGATCACATCAACCGAACCATCCTGGTTCACTTTTACAAAAGCGCCGGAAAAATCGATGACATCCCCCGGCTGCGGAGCGCCAGCACTGGAAGTGTGGAATCCGCGTCCAAGTCCTATTCCCCGGCGGTAGCGTCCTGTTTGTGTTTTATAATTCGGCCGGTCTTTCCAGCCAATCATTTCCGAGCCTCTTTGCAGCATTTCCGGGACGCCGTCGCTGTGCACAATCGATCTCACCAGGGGTCCCTGTCCCCAAAAGGTATCCCCCAGCCCGACATAATTTTTCAAACGCAGTTCTACCGGATCGATTCCTAATTTTTCAGCAAGTTCATCAATCAATGTCTCGGCTACAAAATTGATCTGGGGGTTCCCGTAGCCCTGCATGGCACAGGAGATAGCTTTATTGGTATAAACAGCTTTGCCCTGGTAGCGGATATTGGGAAATTTATACATGGAAACCAGCCAGCCTATGCAAACGCCAAGGTAGGAATAGCCCTGGGTGATATGCGCCCCGATGTCAGCAATCACATCCATCTTGACCCCGGTTAATGTGCCATCTTTTTTGGCGGATATTTTTATATCCAATTGGATGGGGTACTTGGTGTGATCGTGCATATCCTCTTCGCGTGGTAAGGTCAATTTTACCGGTCGCCGTGCCTTTAGTGCCAGGGCAGTACAGATCGGTACGACCGTATTCATCTGGATGCTGGAACCAAAAGTGCCGCCAATGGCGACTTTCTTCACATTAACTTTGCTGAGCGGAATGTCAAAAATCTGTCCGAGCACGATTCGGGTATTATGAATGGATTGGCATGTTGGCCAGACGGTGATGCCCCCATCCGGCTCCGGCTGGACAACAACAGACTTGGGTTCCATCTGGGCATGGTAGATTTTATTGGTATGGTAACTGCTTTCCAGGATGACATCGGCTTCAGCGAAAGCTTTATCAACATCCCCTTCTTCTACGCTGCGGGTGCAGGCAATATTATTCTCGATCTTTATTTCCGTTTCACCATACATCACCGTATCATAAAGCTGGGGAGCCCCTGCCTTCATCGCATCAACAGGATCGATTACCACCGGAAGCACTTCGTATACAACTTTAACCGCCCGGGCAGCTTTCTCAGCCAGTTCTTCCGTCTCGGCTGCCACCGCAGCAACTGCCTCCCCCATCTTGCGAACCTTATCCGCCAGAACATAACGGTCTTTGTGAAGCGCCCAGGGAACCGTGATAATTCTCTCGTTGAATCGTACCTTGGGGATATCTGCAAAGGTGATAACCACTGCTCCCATTGCTTCTGCTGCGCTGGTATCCACGCTGACCACCCGGGCATGAGCATAGGGGCTGGCAACCGTGCGTCCATGCAGCATGCGCGGCAGCTGGATATCGATAGAATATTTTTCCTGTCCGGTTACTTTGGCTATGCCGTCTTTGCGGGGTGTGACCTTCCCAATGATCTTGTGCTTTTGTTTCTCCATAAGGAATCCTCCTATATTAATAAAGACATAAATTTATTATTGTTTCAGAAAATCGGGATCAGCACCCAGACATCTGGATAGTTCCTGACCCGCCTCAAGTACCGGTTGAACAACCAGGAATACTTTTTCTTTTGATATCCTGCTGATTGGCGCCACAACCCCGATACCTGCAATGAGCGCCGATTTATGGTCAAACACCGGGGCTGCCACACCCATGGCGCCCTCATCCGTTTCCTCAAAAGAGGTGGCATATCCGCGTTCCCGGATCTCCAGTAGTTCGCTGCGCATGGTTTCTTTATTCGTAATGGTATTTGGCATTTTGGGTATCAGCTCAATTTCATCCAGAAGCTTGAATAATTTATCGTGTGGGAGAAATGCCCATAAGACTTTGGATGAAGCGCCGGCATGCAAATCCAACCTCTGTCCTACCTTGGATGCCAGGCGCACATTATGCCGGCTTTCAATCATCTCTAACCAGATAGCGCTGTTTCCATCCGGTACCGATAAAACCGCTGTCTCCCCGGTTTTGTTTGCCAGGTGCTGCATAATCGGTAGTGCTGTGCGGCGCAGGTCTAACGAAGCCAGGGCAATATTCCCCCAGCGGATCAGCTGATAACCTAATTGGTAATACTTCCCGCCGTTTGAATGAAGCAGCAAACCCTGGGATTCCATCGATTTCAGAAAACGGTGGGTTGTACTCATCGGTAAACCGATCTGATTGGCAATATCAGTCAGGGAAAGAACTGGATTTGCTTCGGAGAAACAATTAATGATGGTGCAAAATCGATTCAGGGTGCGATTTGGGGACAAATCACCAGGCAACGGTAACCTCATCAAACGAATTGATTTATTCCACTCTTTGGAATTTTATTCCGCCTATTGATAGTATAACAAAATCATTCACCTTAGTCAATAGGAATTTCCGAAAAATTTGCCACTATTAATACAAAATTCCAATGGTACGTTTATTATTATGGATCCATTTATCCCCGTAAGATAATCTCTTTCCAAACCGATCCGAAAAGGTTGGTAACCCATATTTTTCGGAATTACCAATTAGACGAACATTTGTGACACCAGGAATTTCAACTTAATGGATTGGATGTATCAAATTCAATGTAAATAATATTTTGGGTTGTGGGTTACAATACTCGGGAGAAGGGAATACCCAACAATCAAAAATCATGGAGATTACCGAATGTCAAATCTAAACAATCTTTCTGTCACGGCTGATGAAATTCGCAAAGATGTAATGAACAATGAGCAAGCCCATCTAAACCTGCTGGAGGAAGGGCTCAAGGCTTCTTTCTCAACCCTGAATGATTTTCAAGGCTGGATAAGTACCCGAATACAGAATATAGGTTTGGAGGTTGAAAAGTTTCTGGTTGATAAGAATGAATTAAAAGACCAGCTTGCCAACCAGAAAACCCTGCGTGAAAATCCCGACTCTTTGCAGCAGGCTGTAAATATCGTTGGAAAATTAAAGGGGAAAGGTCCCGGTCATGGCGTTCTCCTATTTGCTCATGCCGATAAGCGGCCAGAGACTTTCGAGTGGGCCAAGAAACATCCACAAATGCAGGAACGCGAGGGACGTCTGTATGGCCCGGGTATTGCAGATGACGTGTGCGGTCTTACGTCCATGATCAGTGCTGTAGATACCTATAAACGCCTTGGAATGGCTCCCGAGGGGGATGTATTGATTGCCAGTATCCTTGGAAAGCAGATGGGGGTTTTTGGTACATACGGCCTCATGCAGCGTTACGGTCCGCTCGATGCAGCCATATACGTACATCCTGCTGAAAGCGGCGATGGGTTGGGGGAACTCAAGATGTCCAGTAATGGCTGTCTTGAATTCATTATCCGGGTTGAAGGGAAGGAACCCGATTCAACTGATCCGCTCCAGGCCATTTTTTCCACAACAGCGGTTAGTGCGGTACAGAAAACGATATTTCTTTACCAGGGACTCCTTAATTGGGCAGATGATATGCGCAAGAAATACCGTCACGCCCGCCTGGAGGAATTGTGCAACCAATCCTTTTCAATTGCTGAGTCCCGCTTTACTGGTGTTGCTCCAGAAACATACAAGATACCAACCCATTGTGAATTATGCGGGACCGTTGTGTTTCCTCCCAATGCGAGGTATGCAACTGTAAAATCCGACTTCGAGAATTTGTTTAATCATTTGGTACAGGCAGATGCCTGGCTCTCCCGGGGGCATGCTACTCTCGAGTGGGGTGACTTAATGGGCGAATCCGGCCAATCCGATGAAAATAGTCATTTCATGCAAATGGCGACCCGGGCAATCCAGGAAGTAACTGGTAAAACCCCCAAATACTACTACGGACACACCACCAGTGATATCCGCTACCCCTTACTTTATTGGAATGCCCAGGCGTTTGGAGTAGGCCCTCTGGCAGGGGATATCGCTAAAGAAACCGAATGGGTGGATCGCAATGACTACCTGCAGAGCATAATCGTGGTAACGGAGATGCTCAAACATGCAGCATGAGGTTGGTTAAATTTCTAACCAAATACCTGATGAGCCTCAAACGGGTAATTTGTAAGAACAATTACCTGAATGGGGCTCAATGCATCCAATAATTTAGTGTTTTGCTGCAAAAATAAGAATCTGACATAGTGCGAATATCCAAATATTCTTAATATTAAAATCGAAAATTTACCTTGTAATCGGAACCTTTATCTTGTATAATTTATAAATTGTACAAAAGTACAATAAACCTCAAAATAATAATAATATTTATGGCATATCAAAAAAAACTGTTGATCCCGAAGGCGGCTATAAACCCTTTCGGTATTTAACGGTTTTTTTATTTAAGGCTTGAAAGGATTGTCAACTTATGTGGGATTGGGGTGCTTTCCTTGGCTATTATTTTCATCCGCTTATTCTTAAAGGGGTTGTCTATACCCTTTTTATTTCCGTAGCATCCGTATTAATCGGCATTGTACTCGGGTTAATATTTGCCCTGATGTTAATGTCAAAAAATAAGGTGCTTAATAAAATTGCCGAGTTTTACACCTGGGCCTGGCGGGGTACCCCTTTGTTGGTTCAGTTGATTTTAATTTTTGCGGGTTTACCCCGCCTGGGTATCCAATTAACCGTACTTCAATCTGCATTGGCTGGCTTGGGAATCAATGAAGGCGCCTATCTCGCCGAAATATTTCGCGGGGGCATTTTATCCGTCAGCAAGGGGCAGCTCAGCGCCGCAGTTGCACTGGGTATGGATTACCCAACCCGCATGCGGTTAATCATCATTCCGCAATCGATGCGCTTTATTATTCCAGCGCTTGGCAATCGCATCAATGGCATGATCAAGATGTCCTCCCTGGTATCCGTTATTTCCTTGTCTGAACTCCTTCGATCGACCCAAACACTAATCCAGGAGAGCTTCAAGGTTCTGGAGCTCTTTATTGTGGCAACCCTATGGTACCTCACATTGACATCCACCTGGAATATCATCCAAACCAGGATCGAAGCCTATTACGGCCGCGGTTATAAAGAAATGAGATCCTCAAAAAAAACACCTGCCAAAAAAAGCTCTAGTGCAATAAGCAGTTGAAATAATCTTATTTGGAGTATTGGTGATGAATCAAAATACGAAAATTAATTTTCCCCAGCCGGATGAATTTATTGTTGAGGCAACTGATGTCCACAAATACTACGGTGATCTGCATGTTCTTAAAGGCATTGATATGCGGGTACGAGAAAGCGAAGTGATTGTCATTATTGGTCCTTCCGGTTCAGGAAAATCCACTTTCCTGCGCAGCATCAACCACCTCGAAAAAATTAACCAGGGCAGGATAAAAGTCTGTGGCCATTATGTTGGTTACCGTGAGAACGAAAAAGGGGAATTAGTCGAACTGAGTGATAAAGATACGTCTAAACAACGCCGGGAAATCGGTATGGTCTTCCAGCAGTTTAACCTTTTCCCGCACCTTTCCGTCATCGAAAATATCACCTCCGCTCCCATTCATGTCCTCAAGGAGGATGAAACGAAATCCAGGGAAGAGGCTGTCCGTTTATTAAAACTGGTCGGACTTCCCGAAAAAGCTCACTCCTATCCGGAGCAGCTTTCCGGCGGTCAGCAGCAGCGTGTGGCTATTGCCCGTGCCCTGGCCATGCATCCCAGGGTGATGATGTTTGATGAGGCTACCTCCGCCCTTGACCCGGAGATGATTACCGAAGTTTTGGATGTGATGATCGACCTTTCCAGAAAAGGGATGACCATGCTGGTTGTCACCCATGAAATGGGCTTTGCAAAAGCCGCAGCCAACAGGGTAATTTTCATGGATGAAGGTTTGATCGTTGAAGAGTCTACTCCGGATGTCTTCTTCTCCAACCCCAAGACGGACCGCGCCAAGGCTTTTCTGGATAAGATTTTATAAGAACAAATTTGTTTTATTGCCCTGGATACAAGATGCCGGGTATGAGAAAAATTCACTGATGAAAGGAGATACTGCATAAGCCTTAATCATTAATGACCACTTTCTTAAATGAATACAAACAAATATTCAAATTAATAATCATCTGAGGAGAAAAATGAAAAAACTATCCATGTTTGTAGCAATAGCAATGTTCCTGACCTTAATCCTGACTGCCTGCCAACCCCAGACTATCATCGAAACGGTTGAAGTAGAGGTTGAGAAGATTGTCAAGGAAACTGTCGTCGTTGAAAAAGAGGTTGAGGTTGAGAGAATCGTTGAAGTAACTGCCCAACCCACCCTGCCCACCTGTACGCCAGCAGTTGACGTCCCATCATTGCTCGTTCCAGGCAAGCTTATCATGTCCATAAACCCAACCATACCCCCAACCCAGTATATGTTGCAGGATGGCACCATTGTTGGCCACTCGGTTGATGTTGGCAATGAGGTCGCCCGCCGCCTCTGCCTCACCCCTGAATACGTCAATATTCAGTTTGATGCCATGATTCCCGGCCTGCACGGTGGTCGCTGGGATATGATCAATACGGGTCTCTATTTTACTGAGGAACGTGCTGCCGATATGGAACTGGTCCCCTACAAGCTTCAGGCAATGGCAATTTCTTCAGCGCCGGGGAATCCCCTTGGTATAAAATCCGTTGAGGACCTTTCCGGAAAGAAAGTTGCTGTAGAGTGCTGTGGTTATGAAGAGACTAAGCTAAGAGAGTTGGATAAAACCGAACTGCTCGATAAGGGACTCCCCGGCATGGAAATTTCAACCTTCAACACATTTGCCGAGGCATTCCTCGCCCTGTCTTCTGACCAGGTTGAAGCCGTGGTCAGCGGAGACAATACCGCCCAATTCCATAAAGAAGAAGAAGGTTTTGATGTTGTCTTCAGCGGTTTATACGGACGTCCAGCCGCATTGGCATTCGAAAAGACTGAACTTGCAGTAGCAGCAGCCAAAGTCATGCAGGAGATGTATGACGAAGGCTGGTTCAAAGAAGTCGATGCAAGATACGGCGTTACCGGTATCGATCAGTGGGAAAAATGGGAAGGTGAGATGAAGGCCTGGTAAATAAACCAGCTTTCTAAACAATTAACGAAGCTGGGAGCAAAATACTTGCTCCCAGCTTAATAAAGCGATTAGAGAAATTTTACAGTTGCCTTTTTTTTGATTTTATTGCCAGGAATTATTTTTTTATCATAAATTCAATTTTTTTTAGGAAGGATCTGGTAAACATGAGTATTTGGAGTTGGGATATGTTTTTCCAGTACTTATTCAATCGTTATATGTTTATGGGGGTCCTGACCACAATTTGGCTGACTATTGCTGCCATGTTTTTTGGAATTATTCTTGGATTAATTGCGGCATTGTGTTTACTATCCAAAAATCGTGTTGTCAGGTTTTTGGGACAGGTTTACACATGGATCTGGCGCGGCTCACCCTTGCTTGTCCAGATACTGATCATTTACACCGTCCTCCCACTTTACAGGATTAGAATGGACATTGTTACATCAGCCATTCTCGCCCTGTCCATGAATGAAGGTGCCTACCTGGCTGAAATTATCCGTGGAGGAATCACATCCATTCGAAAAGGCCAATTCGAAGCCGCTAAAGCCCTTGGCATGACCTATCCGACGATGATGAGGTTGATCATCCTGCCTCAGGCTATGCGTTCAATCGTACCTGATCTTGGCAACCGCATTATCGGTATGATCAAAGGAACATCCATGGTATCGGTTATTGGAATGGCGGAACTTCTGCGTCGTTCCACCCTCCTTATCCAGGAAAATTTTGCCATATTGGAGATTTACGTCATCGCCACAATGTATTATCTGATTCTGACCACGGCTTGGGGAACAATCCAGAAGCGAATTGAAGCGTTCTTTGGGCGTGGTTATGTCGATACCACCGAGCACAAGATTCGAAAATTGAGCACAATCAGAAGTTAAAGGATACCAGCATATCAATTCAATCCGTTGTTCGTTTCATCTCACCAAATGACAGTCGGCTACAAAGGATAATATTTTTGTCCTGAATGACAACAGGATTGATTATTTTATAAGGAGCTAAACATGCAACGAGTAAAAATTGAGTTTCAAAGAGGCGGCGTCTTTTTTGCAAGACTAATGGAAAATGAAGCCCCCAAAACCTGTAAGACAATCATAAGTAGATTGCCTTTCGAATACCGCTTCCAGCAGAGCATCGTTTCCGGACATGCCGTGGTCTGCCTTCCCCCGGATCTGACCGTTGAACCGGAAAACCAGCGTACCATTGGCATCCCTGCTGGTGCACTATCCTTCCTGGTCCAGGACCAGCCCCGCAATGTCCCCGATGAGATCTATATTGCCTACGGACCTTATTTCGTTTCGCGCTGTTCTTACATTGAAATGCAGCAGCCGGTCAATGTCTTCGCCCAGATTGATGATAACCTGGATGAGCTGCGCAAGATCGGCACCCGCATCCTGTTGGAAGGCGCTGAAATCGTCAAGTTCAGCCTGGCAGAATAATTTCCATTATTGTTTTGCCTATACTCCCTGGTCATCTTTACGATTCACGGGAGTATAATTTGGAGTATCCGCATAATCCTTAGAAAATCGGCAGATAAAAAGTAGCAAACAAAGTTGGAAGCTGTCACTCCAATTCACCTTTTCGACTGGCAAATGCGGCAGCAAATTGTATTAATAAATTATTTAATAAATATTAGCAAAAGAAATTTTAAGGAGAGTTTATATGGCACTTGAAGAAGGACGATCATTAGAGATGACATTTGATTTATTAAAAGGTGCTATCGATATGCATGTGCATGCCGGCCCGCACCTCACCAGCAGCCCGCGCCGCCTGGACCCGATTGAAGCTGCCCTGGACGCACGTGAACACGGCATGCGCGCAATGGTTCTGGTGGATGTGTTTAACATGAGCAACGGGGTTGCCTGGCTGGTAAATCGCCACGTACCCGGGTTTAAAACCTACGGCGGCCTGGCCATGAACACAAACTATGGCGGTATGAACCCGCGTGCCTGGAAAACAGCCATCCATTACGGTGAAGGTGCTAAATACCTCATGTTCGGCACCCATTCCACATACTACCAGGCCTCAAAGGAAGGTCGAATGGTTGACGGCAAATTCACCTCCCTGGCAGATATCTACCCCAAGTTCCGCAAGGAAGAGTTGGACCGCTCCATCCGCATCCCGGTTAATGAAGAGCCGGGAGAGGAATTGGATGAAATTCTCCAGCTGCTTGCTGACAATCCCCATATCTACATGGATACCGGTCATGTGTCGATGGAAGAGGCTGTCCGTCTGGTTGAGCTCAGGAAGAAATATGGCTATAAGAAAATCATCATCTCCAGTTCGGTAACCAAAATTACTCCTGTGGAAGTGCTGAAAGACCTGGCAAAACAGGGCGCCTTTATCGAATTTACCTTCGGCGCTTATACCGCTACCCAGATGGTTCCGCTAACCCACTATTATGTGGAGAAAGAATACGCTTCCATCGATGAGGGCATGTCAGAAGGTGACACGCACACCATCCGTACCGTTGCTGAACAGATAAAGGAAATCGGCGCCAAGCATTGCATCATGTCCACCGACTTTGGGCGGTACGGCCTTTCCACTCCAGTGGAAGGCATGCGTGAATTCATTGCCTGCATGCTTGACCTGGGAATTTCAGCAGATGAAGTCCGCCAGATGGTAAAAACCAATCCTGAGCACATCCTTGGTCTGGATCCGCTCTAGGAATATAAAATAATCAATCATTTAACCAATTCAAGGAGTTTTAAAGAAATGAAGGACATCAATCGCATTACTTTCCCCAGTATTCCCCTTATTCACCACCCGGTAGACGATGCATTTAAAATCATCGCCGATGCCGGCTATAAGAATGTCGATATCATCGACAAACCCCCGCACTGGTCCGTTTTCCCCGATGAATGTGATTACAAAGCCGTTAAAAAATCTGCTGAAGCGCATGGTTTACATATCACCATGATTAACGGTTATTTCGGCGGCGGCGTCTCCGGGCGTGCCGGTGCCTGGGTACACCATCCTGGTTTCAAATTCCCCAACCGCCATCGCTATACCGAAAAGGGCTTTTCCAGCGATGATCCCAAGGACATTGAGCTGGAATTGCAGCAAGCCAGGAAAGCCGTAGATGTTGCCGAGTTCTTCGGTTCCAAACTGCTTCGTTTTGTCCCCGGGGATGAGGATGCCGGTAAACTGGATAAAATTGTTCCCCATTTAAGAGAATTCGCCAAATATGCAGAGACCAAAGGGGTAACCCTGGTCTGTGAAAACCATGACACTGGTATCCTCGGCCAGCCGCATACCCTGGTAAAGATGTGCGAAATGGTTGGGCAGGATAACGTGGGTGTTCTCTACGAGCCGCTCAACCTGATCGAACAGGCCGGTTTGGATTATAAGAAAGCCTTTGAAGTCATGCGGGACGTCATCAAGATGGTCCACCTCAAGGATGGTTTCCTCGATCCTACCCGCCGCACCTATGTCGCCACCCTGTATGGAGAAGGTGACATGGATTTCGAATGGGTGGTCAACCGCCTGAACGCTATTGGTTACAAAGGCAACATTGGCCTGGAATATGAGGTTGCCAGCTTCCCTGTTGAGAAGGGCGCCAAGCAGTACTTGGATGGCTACAAGAAGATGGTTGGAATGGCATAAAGCCTGAACATTCCTAAATTTATAAAAACAACCTCCTAAATCATTCAAAGCGGAGGTTGTTTTTTTTATTCTCGGCATATTTCTTCGTTAAGCGTCCCACCCCCTCTCAAATTTTCCCTAATAACTGAATATCCCGGTTTCAGGTTGCCAGTCGCCTGTTACCAGGCATGACCTTGTTCAGCCCAACCGCACAATTCCCGTTTGGTCTTTGGTGTGGTTTGACTTATTGATTGTCCGCATGCAAATCAGGATCCCTTTGGTGGTTGTGGATCCTTCCGGCACAGAGGGGTGTTTTCACCAAAATGATTGGTTGTTATGCTGTCCGGGATGAATAATAATAAATCCGCCATTAATGAATGGGCAAGGGTAAATATTACGAAGTCAAATTCCTTGAAATTAAAAATAGACAATTTTAAAATTAGGGATTGGGGGTAAATTGGTCTTGTTCCACCAACCACTTACCTGCCCGGTTAGAAGCTCAAGAAGCATTAAGAGCGATGGCAGTAAAAATACAACCAGCAAGACAAGTGCTTTTATCCTTAAGGCATGAGGGTTTTCTTCCTGTTCCTCCAGGTACTCATTCTCAGTTTCTATCTCTGCCAGGGTTTCGGGAATCTTCATGGTTTAAACCTGCCGGTGATATTCATGCAGAATAATATCCCTGAGGTGTGAATGGAGGGATCCAGTAATAATTAACCGATTCCCCCCATTTTATTAAACGGTTAATCCAGGTCTGCACTGATAATACCTTCCAGCATGGATGTTGTCATGGCTTTTGGGCGTTCCAAGGGGTAGCCAAGGGCCCGTGTCCACACACTATTGGCAGATAAACCGAGAATGCGGCTGACACCGAACATCACCGTGTAAATATCCAGTTCTTGAACCCCATAATGGTACTGCAGTGCCCCGGTGACTGCGTCTACATTTGGCCAGGGATTGCTTACCTTACCCAGCTGCTGCAAAATTCCCGGCACAACCTCATAAACAAGCTTAACCAGGCGGATTAATTCATCATCAGGACAGTGTTTATCAGCAAACGCCACCTGCACGGTGAACCTTGGATCGGTAGTGCGCAAAACGGCATGCCCATAACCTGGAACCACCTGGCCGGCATTAAGCCAGTCCCAGACAAATTCTTCTAACTGTTCCCTGGTTGGAAAGGAAGCAAAGTTATCCCGCAGCCGTAGCAGCCAGCGCAGGCAGCCTTGGTTGGCAAGCCCGTGCAAAGGACCAGCCAGGGCATTCATCCCGGCAGAACAGGAGTAATAAACATCTGAAAGGGTGGAACTCACCAGGTGGGTGGTATGGGCGCTGGCATTGGCTCCCTCATGATCGGAATGGATAATAAAATACAATTTGCAGAGCTCTTTATAATCCTGGTTATCACCTTTCCCGATCATATAGGCAAAATTGGATGCCCAATCCAGGTCAGGATCTGGAACGACATAATCATCCACCCGATTTTTAATATTGTAAATCGTTGCAGCAATCGTAGGCAGCTTGGCAGTCAGGTTCAGGCTGTCTTCCAGCCAGGTTTCCCAGAAGTTTTCCTTTCGAAGGCTGCCTTCCTCATACCTTTTTGCGAAAATGGATTCGTGCTGCATGGATAGAATAGCATGGGAAAACATTGTCATCGGATGGGTATCACGCGGCAGTGCTTTGAGGGACTGCAGCATATACCCGGGAAGTTCGCTCCGGTTCCTCCATTCACATTCCACCTGCAGGGCTTCCTCCAGGGTGGGTATTTCCGAGGTCAGGAGTAAATAATATAATCCACCAACCAGGGGGTATTCCTCCCCTTCCAACCTGGGAAGTGCATGGATCACTTCCTGGATGGTATATCCGCGCAGGCGGATACCCTCTTTCTGGTCGATATAGGAAATATCAGACACGAGGGTCTTAACACCTCGGTTGCCACCGTATAGATGGGCAACGGTTACTTCGTCAATTTTTACCGATCCATAATTGGTCACCAAGTTCCTTACACGCTGGCGCATAGGAGGGATTTTCTCAGCCAACTTTGCATGTAGAACTGAGCTGAGTTTCCCCCGGCTGTCTGGCAGACAGTCACAAATATTATTAAAATGAGCAGCTGTGCTTTTATTCATGATCAATCCCGGTCCTCCTGATAAATTGATAGTTCAAACAAACAGGTACGGATAAAGTGAAGCCGCATTAATAATTACGATAACCCATCTCCTGGGATACGATTGACGCCACATTGGTCACTTCAGGAATATACCGGGAAATTTTCTCGCTGGAAAACCTTTGGGTAGGTCCGGAAATCGCCAGGGCAGCGGTCACCTCACCATTTTGATCAAATATCGGAGCAGCGATCCCGGAGGCTTCAGCAAGCCACTCTCCGTGGCTTATACCATAACCTTGTGCTTTGATCTTAACCAGTTCTTTTTCCAGCTTTTCCCGGTTTGTAATGGTCTTTTCGGTGAGCGGTTCCCAGGTAGTATGGTCGAGGATTTCTTTACAACGTTGCGGATTGAGAAATGCCAGAAAGACCTTACCCGCAGAACCGGCATATAGCGGCAGTCTTCTGCCTATTCGTGCGACTATGCGCACACTGTGGGTGCTCTCCATCCGCTCCACGCAAACGCGCACATCCCCTTCCAGAACGTACAGGCTGATTGTCTCTTGCGTGGAATGATGCAGCTGTTCCATGTGAGGGAGAGCCATGTGGCGCACATCTAAACCGGAAGAATACACCCCTGCCCACGAAAGAACTTTCCCGCCAAGCGAGTATGATTTGGTGATCGGATTTTGGTTGAGAACACCGGCGCTTTTTAAAGCTGCCAGGAGCCTGCCTGTCGTGCTGGAGGGTGTATGGATCAGGCGTGCAGTCTCGCGGACTCCCATCTCCGGACGTTCTAATGTAAAACAATCCAGGATGGCAAATGCCCGCTGCACAGTTTGCAAATTTTCCGTCTTCATAATCAAGTTATTGTGTCCCTATTAGCGGGACGGTGTCCCATTTTTGAATGGTTTGGATTATAATATCCATTCCATTTCATGTCAAGCGGGTGACTGCTAATGATCCCCGGCTGCATGGATAATTTTCATAAACAAGGATGGCAGAAACATGTTACAACCCATTTACCAAATACCTTCCGGGGGGGAGAAAATCACCAACCGGCTTGGGAAATTGATTGTCCCGGATTGCCCCATCATTCCATTTATTGAAGGAGATGGCACCGGCCCGGATATCTGGCATGCCTCTCAACGGGTGTTTGATGCCGCAGTCGCAAAAGCCTACCACGGTAAACGCCGGATTATCTGGATGGAAGTATATGCAGGCGAAAAATCATTTGAAAAATATCAAACCTGGCTACCCGATGCCACAATCCAGGCTTTTCGGGAATTATTGGTTGGCATTAAAGGGCCATTAACAACTCCGATTGGCGGCGGTTTCCGTTCCTTAAATGTCGCCCTGCGAATCTTACTCGATCTATATGTTTGTCAAAGACCCGTACGCTGGTTTGAAGGTCTCCCCTCACCGGTTAAGCACCCGGAAGACATGGATATGGTTGTTTTCCGGGAAAATACAGAAGATATCTATACCGGGATTGAATTTGAACTAGGCACCCCCGATAATCAACGTTTTTTAGATTTGCTGAAATCCCATTTCCCGGGTGAATTCAAAAAAATCCGTTTCCCTGATACTGCAGCATTTGGCATCAAACCAATATCTTCAGAAGGCAGCACCCGCCTGATTCGGTCCGCCATAAAATGGGCATTGGATAACCATCGCAAGAGTGTCACGATCGTGCACAAAGGCAATATTCAGAAATATACCGAAGGTGCATTCCGTAAATGGGGATATGAACTGGCTGGCCAGGAATTTGCAGATAAGGTTTATACCTGGACACAGTGGGAGCAAACCAGGGCCAGTCAGGGAGAGGCAGCTGCCAATGCGGAGCAGGAAAAGTCCCTTGCTGAGGGCAGACTGCTTATCAAGGATGTTATTGCAGATGTTGTTTTCCAGCAAACCCTCACGCGGCCAAGGGAGTTCGATGTCCTTGCCACCACCAACCTCAATGGTGATTACTTATCCGATGCACTGGCAGCCCAGGTTGGTGGTATAGGAATTGCTCCAGGCGGGAATATCAACTATGAAACCGGGCATGCAATTTTTGAAGCCACCCATGGAACCGCCCCCAAATATGCCAACCAGGATAAGGTAAATCCGGGATCAGTAATTCTCTCAGGAGAAATGATGCTGCACTATATGGGTTGGCATGAAGCTGCCGACCTTATTATCAAAGGCATGAATGGTGCAATTCAGAGCAAAAATGTGACCTATGATTTTTACCGGCTCATGGACAATGCGACACTTCTAAAAACCTCGCAATTTGGGGACTCTGTAATCCGCCACATGGATTTATAAACAATCTTTAAGAGGGACAACCATGTCAATCACCAGCAACAATTTCATTTCCATTCTATCCACCAGCCATGGAAATTTTTCCATTTACCGCATAGATACAGCTGAACAGCAAGGCTTTGGCAGGATTGAACGGCTGCCCTATACAATTCGCATTTTATTGGAGGGTGCAATAAGGAACCTCGATCGAAAAGAGGTCAGTTTCCAGCAAGTCATTGATCTGGCTTCCTGGCAGCCGCAGCCCGGCTCCGGAAAACCGGTGCCATTTTTTCCGGGTAGGGTAGTGATGCAGGATTTGAGTGGAGTCCCCGTCATTATCGACCTTGCTGCTATGCGCGCAGCCATGCTTGACCTCGGAGGTGATCCTCACCTTGTCCAGCCGGTTATCCCGGTGGAAGTAATCATTGATCACTCCATCCAGGTTGACTATTACGGTACGCCGGATGCATTTAAGCAAAATGTGGCACTGGAATTTGAACGCAATAAAGAACGTTATAAACTCCTGCGTTGGGCTCAGCAGGCATTTGATAACCTGAGGGTAATTCCACCTGCCTCTGGGATCATCCACCAAATAAACCTGGAATATCTGACCAATGTTGTCCTTGTCAAGGATAGCGCTTTGGGACCGATTGCTTATCCCGATACCCTCGTAGGTACCGATTCCCACACCACCATGATCAACGGCCTTGGAGTGGCAGGTTGGGGTGTAGGCGGTATCGAGGCTGTATCTGCAATGCTTGGTCAGCCGATCGAGATTCTGCTCCCTGAAGTCATCGGGGTAAAACTCAGCGGGGAACTTCCCGAAGGAACGACCCCAACCGACCTTACCCTTACCCTGACCCAGTTGTTAAGGAAGAAGGGTGTGGTCAATAAATTTGTGGAATTCTTCGGTCCCGGACTGCAGCACCTCACCCTGGCTGACCGGGCAATGGTTGCCAATATGGCACCTGAATCCGGAGCAACTGTCCTCTTTTTCCCGGTTGATAACCAAACCTTGGATTACCTTAAACTGACTGGGAAATCTGCTTCCCAAATTGACCTGGTGGAAAGATATTCCAAAGAACAGCATCTGTTCCATGATTATAATGACAGCCGGCCGGATTACAGCGAAATATTGGAAATGGATTTGAATTCAATTGAGCCCAGCCTGGCCGGACCCAAGCGTCCCCAGGACCGGGTACCGCTCTCCGCTATGAAAGCTTCCTTCCGCAGGGCTTTAACCCAGCCAAAAGCAGAACGCGGCTTCGCCGTGGATCTGGTCAATATTGAAAAGGACACCGCCCCAGGCAGCCATAAACATCGTTTAACCCACGGATCAGTTGTGCTGGCTGCCATAACCTCCTGTACCAATACCTCCAACCCTTTCGTGATGATTGGCGCAGGGCTTCTGGCAAGAAACGCTGTTGCGCTCGGATTGCACCCTAAATCTCAT
Organism: uncultured Chloroflexia bacterium; assembly: GCA_963841845.1. GTDB lineage: Bacteria > Chloroflexota > Anaerolineae > Anaerolineales > Anaerolineaceae > CAVVGZ01. The sequence goes on from CAWJEG010000007.1 coordinate 176,823, forward strand.
GTAAAAACCAGTCTGGCTCCCGGATCCCTTGTGGTCACCGAGTATTTAAGCAAGTCCGGATTACTTGAACCGTTGGCAGCATTAGGCTTCAACCTGGTTGGGTATGGCTGTACAACTTGCATCGGCAATACCGGCCCTTTACCAGAGGCGATAGTCAGAGAAATCCAGGAGAATCACCTGGTAACGGCTGCTGTCCTCTCCGGTAACCGTAACTTCGAGGGGCGGATCAGCCCTCACACCCAGGCAAACTACCTGGCATCTCCCCCGCTGGTTGTTGCCTATGCACTGGCCGGGACAGTTGATATCGATCTAACCAGTGAACCACTCGGCATCGCACAAAACGGCCAGCCGGTTTTCTTGAAGCAGATTTGGCCATCCTCTTCCGAAATATTTGCCACAATTACCCGGACCATAGATTCATCCTTGTTTACCAAAAGCTACCAGGATATTTTCCACGGGAGCAGTGAATGGGAGAGCCTTGAAGCAGGCAGCGGCATGCTCTACCAGTGGGATACGGATTCAACCTATTTGCAGCAGCCACCATTCTTTACAGGAATGTCCACCCATCCAACCGGAAACGCAGATATTTTAAACGCCCGGGTGCTTGCCTACCTGGGGGATTCGATAACCACCGATCATATTTCACCGGCAGGTGCTATTCCAGTACAAAGTCCTGCCGGCCGGTACCTCATCCAAAAAGGGGTTGGTGTACAGGATTTTAATTCCTATGGATCACGGAGGGGTAACGACAGGGTGATGGTACGCGGGACATTTGCCAATATCAGGCTAAAGAACCAGATTGTGCCCGATATTGAAGGAGGCTTCACCAGGCACTTTCCAAGTGGAGAACGAATGTCCATTTTTGACGCCGCCATGCAATACAAGCAGGAAGGCACACCCCTGATTATCCTTGCCGGCAAAGATTATGGGGCTGGGTCCAGCCGGGATTGGGCTGCCAAGGGATCCGCTCTTCTGGGTGTAAAAGCAGTCCTTGCCATCTCTTATGAACGTATCCACCGCTCCAACCTGCTTGGAATGGGAGTCATTCCTCTTGAATTCTTGCCGGGAGAAAGCGCAGCAACTTTTCACTTGAATGGTGAAGAGATTTTCCATATCAGCGGTATTAAGGATATAAAGGAGCCGCTCACTCATCTAACTGTAAAAGCCATCAGTCTGGACGGCAGCGAGAAATCATTTACCGTGATTGCCAGGTTGGATACCAACACCGAGGTTGATTATTTTCAAAATGGCGGAATATTGCAGACCATTCTTTATCAATGGCTGCAGGCAGGAGATTGAATAATTTCGCCAGAAGACGAGGGTATGGTAATGAGATTAAATTGTTCCGTACTCGGTTAATTTTATTAAAGGCTTTTTTGGATAAGCAAAAATCCCGGGTATTCGGAGAGATAACTGGGGAACCCTAACCGCCAATCATCTTTACCTTAAATCCTTTGCCGATTAATTCTTCACGGACTTTCTGGCGAAAATCACCTTGAATTTCCAGGGTATTTTCCTTCATTGATCCCCCGCTACCGCATTTCCTTTTTAATTCACTCGCAAGATTGTCGAGTTCCTCACCAGAAAAAGAAAATCCGGCGATCACGGTCACCTTCTTTCCATGACGTCCCTTGGTCTGTAAGGAAATTTTAAGAATACCATCCCCTTTTGGGATTTCTTTCATCTTCTTACAGACACACTGCCCAATGGGATTTTGACATACCGGGCAAATCCTCCCGCTGTCGGTGCTGTATACAGTAGGATTTACTCCCTGTGATTTCATCTTCATAAGCCCATCTCTGCTATTTAAAAGGTGGAATAATTCCTTTAGGATATAATTCATGCACGTGCGTTATGGACATTTATACCATCATCCAAAAGTTCCAGGCACCACTCAATACCGGACACAAGCCTAATTTTATCAAAAAGTTCCCCTTCTTTTATGGCTGGGTAATTTTTGCTGTCGGAACCCTGGGTCAAATAATCATTAGCCCGGGACTTACCTTTTCTGTATCCCAGTTTATTGATTATTTCATACGGGATTTGCAAATTAGCCGTTCGCTGGTAAGCACTCTTTACACCCTGGCAACAATCATCGGTAGCTTGTCCCTGTTGGTTATGGGTAGGATGGTCGATCGTTTTGGGCCAAGGGTAATGGGTGCACTGATCAGTCTGTTCTTTGGTTTATCCTGCATCTATATGGGTACGGTCCTCAACGCCGCAATGCTTTTTTTAGGCTTTTTTGCATTGCGCATGCTGGGACAGAGCAGTCTTGGCCTGGTATGCAACACGGCAATTAATCTGTGGTGGGTTCGCAGACGTGGTACCATCCTGGGTTTATCAGGATTAATCATCGGAATCGGCAGCCTGGGTATCTTTCCAAACCTGATCCAGGCGCTGATTGCTTATAAGGATTGGCGATTTGCATATTTGATCCTGGGAGGAATAGTTCTCGTGTTCTTTCTACCAGCAGCAGCTATATTCTTTCGTAATCGACCGGAGGATTATGGGCTGCAGCCGGATGGTATCGGCACGATCCCATCCGGTGAAAACACGATCCAGGTAAGCATACCCATCGAGGAAAATTGGACTCTTAACGAAGCTATGCGCACGCCAATCTTTTGGATCATTGCCATTTGTACAGCAACCATATCACTGGTGATAAGCGGTTTGTTCTTTCATCTGGTAAGCATATTTGAGGACCAACAACTGCCAGCCATAGTTGCGGCAAGTACATTCCTGCCGGTTGCTCTTGCCAGCGCTATTTTTAACCTTGTCAGCGGCATTCTTGTTGACCGGATATCAGTAAATTACCTGCTGGCCGTTTCGCAAGCGGCTCTGATAGCCTGCATGCTCTTTGCCCAGAATCTTTCAGGAATCCCTATGGCTTATCTTTTCGGGACGATGATCGGGATTTGTCTTGGATTATCCAATACGATCAGCAGCGTCAGCTGGGCTAAATATTATGGCCGGGAACACCTTGGCGCGATCACGGGTGCTTCAGCGATAATCATGGTTATTGGTTCAGCCCTGGGTCCGATGCCGCTGGGTATTGCCCGTGATCTGCTTGGCAGCTACGACCAGGCTCTCACCTGGGCAATCAGCCTGCCATTAATCCTTATCGCCGCCAGCCTTTTTGTCCGTCCTCCCGCAAAATCAAGCTGATCTATTCGATGATAATCCCATCCAGGTTCTCCTCCGGTGCAGGATACTCCATTTTGAGCTTCTTTAATGTATCGACCAGGATACTGGAAATTGCCAGGTTGCGATACCAGTTGCGGTTTGCCGGGATAATATACCAGGGCGCCCAGGCTTTACTCGTCTTGCTGAGAAGATCCTCATAGGCAGATGTATACTGGTCCCACAACTTCCGTTCCTTAAGGTCGTTGGCTTTAAATTTCCACCGCTTGGAGGGATCATCCAATCTCTCCTGAAGTCTCTGTTTCTGTTCTTCAAGATCGATATGGAGAAAAAACTTTAAGATTGTCGTGCCTTCTTCAGCCAACATTTTCTCAAAAGCATTAATTTGATCATAGCGTTTGCGCCAGACCTTTTCCGGGACCAATTCATGCACTCGAACAACCAGGACATCTTCATAATGGCTGCGATTAAAAATGACTATTTCCCCTTTTGCTGGTACCTGCTTATGTACCCGCCATAGATAATCATGGCTTAATTCCTCATCTGTAGGCACTTTAAAACTGGCTACCTTGACACCTTGAGGGTTGACGCCTTCAAACACGCGGCTGATCACGCCATCTTTTCCGCTGGTATCCATACCCTGCAGAACGATCAGGACTTTATGTTTGTATTCAACATAAAGCAGTTCCTGGAGGGCTTCCAGTTCTTCATTCAGTTTGGTAATAATCTTGGTTGCTTCTTTCTTATCCCCGTCAAATGCGCTGGTTTCATTTGGATCCCAATCGGAGAGATTTACACTCTTTCCCGGTTTGATTTGATATCGTTCCATAATCTTGACCTCCCAATCAAAATGGTGCTTAATTATTACGATTTTTCAAATTCACGGCAGAATTTGCAGTTGATGTTATTAATTATTTTATCAAAGTCTGGAGTGCTGGATTGATTATTTAGGTAGGCTGACAACAATTTTTCAAAGATCGTTATAATACCAGGTCGGATGGAGGAAATACACGGATTGCTGCCTCCCCGCTTACTGGACACTTGAACTCGCAGATCCCGCAGCCTATACAGAATTCTCCCTTTATAAATGGCTGCTGGATGGCAAATGATTCACCCTGGTCATCCTGAAGGTTTACCACCTGCAGCCCAATAGCTTTATTAGCCACAGGACATACTTCCTCACACACAATGCAGGGAGTTGCATACGCCCAGGGCAAACAGCGATTCTTATCGATGCTTGCCAATCCAATCGGATAGGATTTTTTCTGCTCTAAATCCATCGGCACCAATGCCCCGCTAGGGCAGACATCCACACAGGCTTTGCAATTTAACATGCAATAACCCAGGCGCGGTACCAGACGGGGAGTTAATATGTTCTGCCAACCAGTCTCAAAGAGTGTTGGCTGTAACCCCTGGGTTGGACACACCCGGATACATTCACTGCATCGGATGCAAAGAGAAAAAAATGCAGGCAGCGCAGCCCCGGGCGGATAAACTAGATTTGGGTGGCTGCCCTTGACAACCGGCTCAATATTTGCCAGGGCTGCAACCCCTGCGGCTGCTGCAAAACTTGACAATATGGCGCGCCTGCCTGGATCATAATCCTGACTCGTCGCTGCTTTGTACTTGGGAATCTGCCAGACAAAGGAAGCTGAATTCCTGGAACAATTTACCATACAGTCATAACAAACCAGGCATTCTGCCGGGTCACTTTGATAGTTCTTTTGTGGGTTTATGGTTCCTGTCGGACATTTGTAACTACAAATACCGCATCCCGAACAGGAATTATTAACCATCCTTCTTGTGAGTGAGAACCGTGAAATCAATCCCAGCAGTGCCCCCGACGGGCATAGATACCTACACCAGAATCTTTCCGTCATCCAGTTCAATCCAACCAGAAATAAGAATAGTAGGAATATTGGTAAGGCATTGATGAAAATAGGTTGAACATCTAGGAATAACGGATAGGAAACTGCCTGGTGAAACCAATCCAGAAAACCCCACAAGGTTTCAAACTGATAGAAAAAAATCTCTGTTTGTAATACTGCCGCCCGTATCGCAGGCCATATCGCAGCGGAGAGTGTTCGATTCAGGTTGGATATCGGATCAAGCAGAATCATCGAGATGCTGCCAAAAAATCCTGCAAAAATTGTTACCAATAAAAGAATGTATTTTACACTTCGCCAGGATTCGGATATTGTAAAGGGCTTGCGGTTTTTTGGACTCAGAACTTGCAGAAGCGTCCCAAGTGGACAAATCCAACCGCACCACACCCTTCCAAATAATAAAGTAAGGATCAGAGTGACTCCACCGATGGCAAAAGCTGGAATCCATGCCCGCCCAGCCAGCATCACCATAAACCCCGTTAATGGATTGAGGCGGAAGAACAAACTTTCAAGGCCAAAATGGATGGCATAGATGGATTGTAAAGACAAATACAGGAAAAATCCCAGGGATAAAACCTGAATTATCCGGCGGAGTGACTGCCATGATTTTGCACTCAAACTGAGAATTCCTCCATTTTTATGGAACTCAGATCCATTGTGCCCAGTCCCATATCGGCAGATGCCTGAATATATGGTATATCTGTGGCAGCCATTCCGAAGAGGCTGGCAGCAAAAGTATCGGCAGCCACAATATCAGCACTGGCTATCACCTGGTTGGTGGTTTTGACATCATTCAAATCTCCGCCAGTGGGGCCATTACGTGTAAGAATCCTCACTGCATCAATCACTGTGAGTTCCGGTTTCACCATGCTGACAAGATCTGCCACTCGTTGACCCAAATTGCCATGCATTGCGCTGGGCCTGTTGATCACCCCTAACATGTTTTTGCCGCCCAAAGTCAGCCTGGCAAGTCCGTGGGTTTTAGCAATCGGAACATTGATGACGACATCGGTTTCGATAATGGGAATATAAAACTCCCATTCGTTTAAATCACGTCCATCGGGAATAGGAAAAACGCTGTATTTATTGCGGTTCATCACTTCCATCTCCCCGCCAGCCTGACCAACAGCCTCAGCGATTCCGCTTCGCTGGTAAGCACTTTCTGCAGATCCTCCAAATGGATTATCCATAACCCTTACTTTTTTTGCGCCGGCCGCCAGGCACATTTTTACCAGCGCGGCAACTACCCATGGATTGGTTGTCGCTGCATACTCATAAGAATAATAATCGGTGCAGATATTCGGTTTTATGATGACATCATTCCCTGGATGAACAAATTTTTCCATGCCCCCCAATGCCGCAATTGCTGCGTTGGTGATGGTTTCTGCATCCTCACCGTGCACGACTGAAAGATAGGTTAATCCAGATGGTCCAGTTTCGGGTGTTACCCCGCCCGCCGCCGTGTTAGTCACTGACGGTATGTTTTTTACAGGTACAGGAGTGTCGGTTGACCTAGTTGTCACAGAATCGGGGTTTAGCCCATCTGGATTTGGTTCGCTATCTTCTTTTTTATTTATACCGCATGCAGTAAGAATTGTACCCGCGCCCGCCAATCCAAGGAATCGGACAAAATCTCTTCTTGAGTATTTGTTATTCTTGTTTATCAATTGAAATATTACCTCCTGAATACCCTGTTCACTGGGTCCTCCTTGCAAGGATCTGGCAATTAGGTTCGTTCCCTGGAAATCATACTCACTTGAGTATTATAAGAGTCTACCATTTAAATAGTTTTTTGTTGAGGACGGCAATCATTCCTTATGCCCTACTGTCAATCCCTGCGTGTATATTTACTCCATCGCATTAATATATAGCCCATCCGCTTAATGAGTGATTTTTCCCGGTCGATTATTGGCATAAAACGATACGTGGAGTTGCTAAAGCCATCCCTGCCCGGTAGGGCATTTTATTCATTCTTAAATATATTGAATATTTGTTCTTGACACAGAACGTTTGTTCTGTTATACTAATTTTAGGTTTTAGGATCGAATAATTACTTGAGGAGTTGAATCATGGTACGTAAAAAGGCTGGGCTCAGTGAAAGACATCGGAAAATTATGCAGTTTCTGGATAAATTTAACGATGATAATGGGTATTCACCGTCGATTCGACAAATCGGAGAAGCTATAAACGTAAACTCAACCTCACTTGTGGATTATTACCTCCGCCAGTTGGAAGGGATGGAATACATCGAGCGAGACCATCATGTGTCCAGGAGCATCCGGGTTCTCAAACCGGTTACCACCAACATCTTGGGACAGGCTGTCCAAAATGCAACCCGTGCCGTCAGTGATATCCTTATGGTTCCCCTTTATGGAAAAATCTTTGCTAGTTCTCCCATACCGGTCCCCTCTTCGGATCTGAGTTATTTTGATCCGGAAAGCAGTGTTGAAATCGCCCGAAGTATGCTTCCTGCTAAAGAGAGTACCAAGGAATTGTATGCATTGGAGGTGGAAGGAGATTCGATGATTGACGCCATGATTAACGATGGGGATATCATCATTATGAAACCATCCCAGGAGGCAAATAATGGGGAGATGGTTGCTGTCTGGCTTGATGATAACGACGAAACTACCCTTAAATACTTCTACAAGGAAAAAGACCGCATCCGCCTTCAGCCTGCCAATCCTACAATGGGACCTATTTACATCAATGAAGAAAGACACCTGCGCATCATGGGCAAGGTCGTCATGGTAATCCGTCAGATCAGAAGTATGGCTGCCTGACAATCATATGGTTTATAATCGAGTAGGGAGCGGTGACTAACCGCTCCCTCTCACACCACCGGACATGCGGGTCCGCATCCGGCGGTTCATCAAGCAATACGCAGTTCTTGATACCGAATTTTAATGCTCTTCAGCCCTAAGTCCCGAAAATATCCGTTGCTTAGGGCTTCATTTATCACAGGTGAGGCGGCCATGTGCCAGGGACTGTCACCTACTGCACCTAATCCAGCCCGCCATTTCGGTACGCCCAGCTTTACCAACTCTCGGTAGCGGGTCGTCCCTCTCTTCCATCGTTTCCAGACCATCTGTCTCAGCCTTCGTCGTATCCATTTGTCCTGTTCTGCATAAATACTCGGCGTTTTCGCCTGCCGGTAGTATCCTATCCACCCTACTATGTAGGTATTGATTTCTCGGATAATATCTTCCAGCTTGCCCGACCGGGTACGCTTGGTCAGGCGACGGAGCTTGTCACGGAACCTTTCCAGACTCCGTCCAGCTACTCGTATGAGCAAATTACCTGGTTGTCTCCCGGGAGACAACCAGGTGTTATTTAAATTTCCTGGCACGGGTAAAGATCATATTGGCGGGTTATCTATTCATGGTAATAAAGCCGGTTTGGAAGGTTCCAAGGTTCTCAAATATCGAGTCACCCATCTCAGGATTGCACACGATTTGCTACATAATATTCAATTGCCTTTCTAAAAAACTCGGGTAAATCGGGGTGTATACGGGAGAAAGTAGCATTAAATTCTGGATGGTCGACATACATATCTGCCAGTCCAAGCATGCGTTCTTCATCCGGATCATAAAAATAGCGCATATGCTGGTGCCAGCGGGATACTACCGCCTGCACATCTGAACTTCCCGGATCTTTTCCAATCAATGCTGCCATGTCACGGTAAATTGCCTGGCCTTCGTTGATGATCTTCTTTTTTTCTTCCAGACTATAGCTGTTCCAATCAATCACCCCATCAAAGGCATGCTCCCCGTAACGTTCTCGGATTTCTTTCTCATATTCTTTCTGCTTTTCTTCACTAAAACCCTCAAACAACGCATCGTCTTTCATAGTTTCTCCTTCCACTAGTTGCATAATAGTCATATCGACAGTGTGTAACAATTGTTGAATATTTCCGATTTGCTCGGTCAGGGTATTGCGGTGGAACTTCAGAGCATCCACCAGATTGAAGTTTGGGTGGTCCAGTATAGCTCGAATTTTCTGCAGGTCAAAACCCAACCGTTTGTAGAACAGGATCTGCTGCAGCCGCACTGCAGAATCTGAATTATAGTAGCGGTAGCCATTTCTCCCGTGTGATGCTGGCTTGAGCAGGTCTATCTGATCATAAAAACGCAGCATCCGGGTGGTTACTCCCGCCAACCTGGCCAGTTCTTTAATCGTATACATCATAAGGATCCTTCTGAGACCATCTTACACTATGACGTAATGTTAATGTCAAGGGGCTATCAGCTGGATTAAAGTACAGGATTGGTTAAATAGTATTCGCCCATCCATTGATAACAATTCTCATAAATTTGCTGCACGATGGATAGGCGGACCCGGGGAGCATGGAAGGTGTTATTCGATTTTTACAAAAGCAGCAGCATCTAAGGGGATTTCTCCGGCCTGGCCGCCATCCGCCTGCATACCCAGGGATAGTTGGGCAGTATCCTTATAAATCTCAGGTATCTCCCAGGTTCCCAGGGAAACCCACTGGCTTTCTGTATAGTTCCCCATGAACAATTGAATGGTTGCATTGGCCGCCTCATCAGAAAAATCGCCCCCATTAAAATAAACGCGGTAATTCAGCTGTCCGTTCCCGTTTACTTTTGGAATCCATACCAAAACCTGGTATTTCCCATAGGGAAGTTTATCAATAGGCGTATAGTTGGCTTTTACCCCATCCGCCGGGTTTATTAATACCTGGTACTGGTTTCCCCAGGCTAATGACTCATTGAGGTATGTCCAATAATCGGTGGCTTCTACCTTTGCTTCAGTCTCATCAATCACATAACGGAGCTGTCCTGGTGGAAGCTTCTCCAGGATCTGCATCCCGCTGTCAGGCATATGTACAAGGGCAATCCTGTCCACAGCCACAATTGTGTAATCATCCCGCTGACCCCATGACGTAGAAACCGAGAGCAGCTCAGGGGTATCCAACCAGTAAACACCAATCGGCTGCCAAAGGTCTAATTGTTGGGCAGGATCACTGTAACTGGTCTTGTAATCCACTCTGTTTTCACCAAGCAGCGGGGATAATTGCCGTTCCCCTAGTTTCACAACAAAATCAAGAATACCTCCTGAAGAGAGAACCGTATCAAGGACATAAATTTGATAAAGACCGGGTTGCAGAGCAACATCCATCTGCCAGTTGGCTGACATGGTATCAAATGTGCCGTAGGTAGCGTGATAGGAGTTGTCTATATCGATAGCCATCTGGGTGGCGATCTGTTCGGAATTTATCCAGAGCGGGTTACTGAATTCAGGAACTGGTGTGACCAGGACGTCATCGTCCAGGACAACAACTTCGAGACCAGAGGAATAAATTGGTGGATCCATCGACTCGGGGTCAGAAGCTAGGCCTATCGAATCCGGGTACAAATCCATGGTCGGGGTTGCGATTATGGTTGGTGTTGCAGATGGTGTGGTTGTGCGGGTAGGTGCCGGTGTAAATGTCGGCGGTCGAGGGGTCGGGGTTGGCGTTCCCACGGCCAGAACCTTGAACACCGGGAAGTTCCACCATAACACCAGGCCAACCAGTAAGAGTAAACCACCCACTGGAGGCAGAATTTTTTGTAATATTGGCTTCTTGCTTGCAGGAGGAAGCTGATTATTTTCGATTTCGTTTTGTTTTTCCAAAGTCACTGATTGATTATATCCTTCTTTATTATTGATCATCCGGGCCTTTATTATAACGATGAACTGCCAATCCACAAAGCCAAATAATCCGTGAATATCCTCATTTATAGATCGCAGACATGGTTAATCATTAGTGTATAATAAATCCCTCTAGTCAAAAATTTTTACAGTTGCAGGGAGAAATCGCATGGACACGAGCAAAAAAGAAATAATTCGAACCGATAAGGCTCCAAAGGCTATAGGTCCATATTCGGTAGCCATTCGCTATCAAAATTTAGTATTCGCCTCCGGGCAAATCCCCATCAATCCACAAACCGGGGAGTTGGTGGGTGGAGAAATTGAACAGCAGACTCACCAGGTGCTCACCAACATCAAAAATGTCCTTGAAGCAGCCGGCAGTTCACTTGAGCATGCATTGAAGTGCACTGTTTTCTTAAAGAATATGGGGGATTTTTCCCGCATGAATGCCGTCTACGCTGAGTATTTCAAGGTTGATCCCCCCGCACGCTCGGCGATTGAGGTTGCCGCCTTACCAAAGGGGGCTGCCATTGAAATTGAAGCCATTGCTTACATACCATAAACAAAGTATTATGAATTCAATCTACCCCACCTATCCCGGGTAGAATGGCAGGTTATCATTCCATACATGGATGAATGATGAATAATAAATCCGTGCAGGGACTCAAAGCAAACTATATCTGTATCTCGCCGGATCTCCCTTTAATTGAAAACGGGTTCATCCTTTGGCAAGGTGACCAAATCCTTTCAGTGGGATCATCCCAAACACCGGAAGTCCAATTGATGCAGGTTGATTGGTTGGAACATTGCGGCAGTCTGGTTATGCCTGGCTTTACCAATGCCCATGAACATAGCCGGGGTGTTGGTTCTCTGCGAATGGGGGTCCCGGATGATATGCTGGAAATCTGGCTTCCCCAGAATACTGCAGCCCGCCCTCTCAATCTTTACCTTGCCGCCCTATATAACGGCCTTTTGATGATCTCCAGCGGGATTACAACCACAATGCATTTCCACCGCAACAGCAATCCGCTTACCCTGGAAAAGGAAATAGACGAGGTCCTGCAGGCATACCAGGACGTGGGGATCAGGGTTTGTATTGGTATTCCGTTTCGAAACCAGAATTCGCTCTACTATGGTGGAAATAAAATCTTCCTGGATGCGTTGCCTGCTGAGCTTGCTGAAAGTGTAAAATCAGCCGGCTTGGCGGATTCCCCCCCGCAATGGCAGGAAAATTTTGCGATTGGGATTAAGCTTCAAAAAGCATGGCAGGGTCAAAAAACCTGTTGGTCTTCTTGGGCTCCCGCAAATCTACACTGGTGTTCTGACGATCTGCTGGTTGCTCTCGCTCAGGATGAGGGTAATTTACCCGTACAAATTCACCTGGTGGAAACAGTCCTTCAGCAGAAATATGGATATAAGAACTTTGGTAAGACGCCGGTTTCACGCCTGGAGGAGCTCGGTTTCCTTTCCCCCAGGGTCTCCTTTGCGCATTCTGTGTGGCTCACCGATGAAGATATTCAGATAATCGCCGATAAAGGCGTGCAGATCATCCACAACCCCTCTTCAAATCTCAGGCTGCGCAGTGGTATTTGCAGAGTTCTAGATTTAATTAGGCAGGGTATACCGGTTGGTATTGGATTAGATGGGCAAACCCTTAATGAAAATCAGGACATGCTCCAGGAAATCCGCCTGGCACGTGCATTGGCTTTCAAGGCCGGACAAGTTAATGAAAGCCTGACCACTCAACAGGTTTTAACCATGGCCACAGAAACAGGAGCAAAAATACTGGCTGGCCCAGAACCAAAAAGGGGTAGATTGGAAAAGGGCTGGGCTGCAGATTTTATTTCTGTCAAATTGGATGCGATGAATCAGCCATTTCTGGATGAACGTATCGATCCATTGGAAGCATTGGTATCCCTTGGCAAGCCGGACGATATTGACCTTGTCGTGGTAGCCGGGATTGTCCAGGTGAAAAACGGAAGCCATCTTCGCCTTGAATTATCCCGGGTGGAAGAAAAAATCCATGAAGAGCTTGGCAGAGTGAAAAGCGAACGTGAGCTCGGATTGGAATCCTTGCTGAGCCAGTTAAAGCCATATTATCAGGACCTATATTCAAAATGGTAAGACTGGCACATCTCTAACTGGAAATTCCGCACCCCAGCCAACAAAAACCTGATCATGAACTGCATAATTGGTATGTCCTTTTCTGTAAAACAGTTGTTAATAATTTAAAGATAATTAATACCCGTGGCAAATCATCGCAATAAGGAAATATGCCTATGTCACCATACAAAAGCATCCAATGGGTGAACAACCAGGTTGTTATGATCGACCAACGCTGTCTCCCGCAGCATATCGAGTACATAATAATCCAAAACTACCGCGAGGTAATTTCTGCTATCCGGGACATGGTCATTCGCGGGGCACCGGCTATTGGCGCAGCGGGTGCATACGGGCTTGCCCTGGCAGCTATTCATGAACCGGCAAAAAATGAGGAGCATCTCATGCTTCTGGTTAGAGAGGCAGCCGCAGATTTACGCTCAACACGACCGACTGCCGTAAATCTGGCATGGGCAGTCGACCGGATTATCGCCCGTCTGGATGCAGCACAACCTTCCAGCATAGGTCAAATCCGCCGGGTGATTTTGGATGAAGCCCAGGCAATTGCAGCGGAAGATATCCAAACCAACCTGCTTATCGGGGTAAATGCCCAGCCTCTTGTCCCTCAGAAGGCCTTTTTTATCCACCACTGCAACACCGGAGGTCTGGCGACTGTGGATTACGGAACTGCCCTTGGCATCATTCGTACTGCCCACGAGATGGGTAAAGATGTCTTCGTTTATGTTGATGAAACCCGCCCCCGGCTCCAAGGAGCACGTTTGACAACCTGGGAATTACAGCAATTAGGGATCAACCATGCAGTCATCGTGGATGGAGCATCCGGGCATGTGATGAAAACCCGCCACGTCGATCTGGTTACCGTCGGATGCGATAGGGTAGCTGCAAATGGCGATACTGCCAATAAAATCGGAACCTACAACTTGGCGCTGGCTGCCAGGGCCCATAATGTCCCTTTCTATATCGCAGCACCAGCAAGCACGATTGATGTATCTATTAATTCGGGTGATGAAATAGAAATAGAAGAACGCAATGAAGCGGAAATCACCTGGGTGGGCTCAGAACATATTACTCCGGAGAACACAACGGTTTTTAATCCGGCATTTGATGTCACACCCGCAGCGCTTATTACTGCCATTATTACCGAAGCAGGAATTGCCTATCCACCATACCATGTAAGTTTAATAGAAATGGTAACAAAGGCCAGGCTATTGCATACCGGTTCTTAATTGCCATCGAAAATAAGGGTAGGCGCCAATTCCAATTCGTCAATCAATTGATTTAATTCAGCAAAGGTTAATCCCCTGCCAAATCCCGCATAAGCGGTAAGGACACCTTCCATGACATTAACCCCGAAAGTACGGCCTTCATAAATGGGAGTTGTGGTAAAGAGGGTTTTTACGCCGCGTTGGCGCATGAGCTGGATGTTCTCTGGTGTAGTCGTGTTGGTAATGATCACCTTCCCGGATAAATTATTAGATCCATATTTACGGATATAGTGCATATCACCAGCAATCAAGTCTGCTTCCTGCCACAGGTTCTCCATCTTCGGCCGGGGCGCTTCATCCTTACTCCCTGGAGGCAAAATCCATCTGATCGGAAAAAATCCAGCCACCGGGAGAATGGCTCGGGCTATCCGGAGAAAACCGGCTCTTCCTTTAATGACCCATGGGATACCGAGCATAAAAACAAGATCACAGATATAAACCTCGTTACTTACAGAGGTGACTGCTTCCAATAATCCCACCCGGTCAATTGCAGAAGGGATTAATGTTTTTCTGAAATGCGGGAGACCGGGAAAAAAGCCTTTTCCCAGCTCAAAAAACCTGCGTTCCAGGGCATACTTCAAGAAACGCCCGTCAACCAGAGTGGTTTGTTTCACATTCTCAACCAGTTTAAGCGCCGACCGAACTGGATAATCCCTGCCATCCAGACGGACATACAGATCAATTCCCCCCACTGTAAGAACATCTGCCTTCCCGTCCAATTCTGTAAAAAGCTGTCGGGCTTTCGCTGGATCTCCGCCAGTCCCGATGCGTTCTACCATGATTTGTTGTCCGCCCAGGTTGATTTCCACTTTTTTGTCCCGTGACGGACTTCCCAAACTGACGGACACCACTCGTTTCATATATTGATCCTTCAATTCTATTATGAATTACCATTATACAGTTCTACATGCGGAATAGTTCAATAATTGAGAATGAACCTATAGAAGTTGAATCCCTATTGACAGCGGTTTTCCAGGTCAGCGAGGGACGCTCATCAAAATCTCCCTGCTTTATATAATTAGCCCAGGACTACCCCCTCCCTGATCCGGATAGATCTGGCACTAATCCTGCACAGGAAAAGAGTGAATAAAAAAAACAGAACTCAAAAAGAATTTTTTAGGAAACGTTATGACAGGAAATAAATATCCCTTTTTATTAAGAATAATCCTGATAGGTTTCTCTCTGCTATTATTGGCTGGATGCACTTTCCCAATTAAAGAGTTTGGGCCCCAAAAATCCCTTCCAACTAGTGAAAAACAGGGTTATGCAGATCCACGCCTGGAAGAAATCGATAGGGCGGTCCAGGAAGCGGTGAGCAGGCACCAGGACGTGGTAGCTTTCCTGCTCTACGAAATGGTGATAGACCGGGTCGATTTCTCCGAAGACGGCCACCTGGCCCTGGTCTGGCTGGCCATGCGGGATAAAGAGAACGGCCAGGTCATTGCCTCCGAACCAATGATGGCCATCGCCTATCGGGAATACGAGGAGGACGGCAGCCCTTCCCCATGGGAAGTGGTTTTTCCGGTTGACGGCGCTTGGAATGGCATGCTGAATGCGGTCCCAGAAAGCCTGCTGGAAAAGGATATCCAGCAGAAGTACTTGGACCGCACCCAGGCCGAGCAAAAAGGCCCGCCCCTGCAGGGATATTATCTCCCCTGGCAGGCTGGCTTGAAAAAGTACCTCACTGGCAGCATCGGGCATGTCTTTACCTATAAATCCTGCCCGGATACCTGCCTGTACGCCTTTGATTTTGCCGATGGGAGTATGTTTCCCGTTACTGGCAGCCCGGGCAGGACGGGTAAAAATGGCAGTCTGGAATTGGCCTAACGGAGATTCAGACCACATGCCAATTTCCTCTTGCTGCAGGATGACACCACCACACCGGTGACCTACCAGATTTATTTCCACCTCGCCCAGGACAGCATCCCCCTGCGAGTTCCGCAATGTCGGCGCCCAGGTATTCCAGGGGCAGCAGATTGGCCTGGCAGATGATACCGGCTACAGCACCGGGCATCATCTGCATTTTCAAGTCCACACCAATGCCAGTTCTTACTGGGGCACCTCTGTAGATATCCTTTTCGATGAGGTGGACCGTCAATGGCGGGCGTCCCAGGACCTGCTCCGAAGCATCTGCGTTACCCCGGATACGGTACCCAGTGCATGCCATCAAGCTTGTATATGTCCGATAACTTCGATGATCAGCCCCCCACAAGCGGGTTTACAGCACCTTTAAACGGATGCGCGCATCACCTCCCCGATCGTAAAAGTAGAGGGTTGGGCAAAGGATAACCATGAAGTCCTCTATTCTCAGCTGCTCATCGGTGATGGTAAACAGTGGAAACCAATAGGAGATTTGCAAAAAAAACCGGCATTTTCCCAGGAATTCGATCTCTGTGAATCAGGCATACCAAGAGGGGATTTCTACCTTTCCATTCAGGCTATTGACCAGTCAGGCAATATAAACCAGGGGTTGCAGGGCACCATACATCTGGTTAATAATGTAAATTGCGGGGGTGAACCCCCCAGCTGCCTGGCTGCAGAGGATCAGGCTGCCATTTTCGCCGAGCAGGAATACCAGGGAAGTTGTCAGCTCCTCGAAATTGGGGACTACCCCGAATTGGGTGCTTCCGGGGAGCCGCCTATGGATCAGATTGCCTCACTTGAAGTTGGCAGCGGGGTTGTCCTGGCATTATTTGATGACCCCTGGTATGAAGGTATCAAGGAGTTATTCCAGCAGTCCGATCCGGATTTATCCGATAACAGCATCGGTGTAAACCAGTCGGCTTCCATCCAGGTCAGGCAGCGTCAGGCTGCCCCTGGCGCCCCGGTATTGGATATTCCTGCGGGTGAGGACGGGTCACCTATAAATGAGGGGGATTTAATTACCCTGACCTGGAGTGGCGAGAATGGATTGGATTTCCGTTCCGAATTAACTGGCACAGACGGGTTTAACGCCTCCAAAGACTGGCAGGAATCCAAAACCTGGGATGCCGGCCAGTTACCGGCAGATGAATACACCTGGACAGTCTGGAGCAGAAATTTCGTTGGGGAGAATTCTTCCACCCTGAAATTTAATGTCCTGCCGGCCCCAGCCATTATTTCCGTAGAAACAAGGATGAACGAATTGCAGCCGCTGTATTATTCCACTGCCATCCCATTGGAATGGGAGGTCATAAGCGGAGAAGATCAAATACACCATTTTGAAATTGAATATCAGCAGGACGGTACTGACTGGCAGCCTCTGGCGGAACCTTTTTCCAGCCAGCAGCGATCTAAGCCTATTCCAGGGCATCGCCGGGAGCAGTTATACCTTCCGCTTGCAAACCGTTGACTTATCAAGTAGTTATGAAGAAGTGACTGAGGACCATATAAGGCAGACCCGGATAGCCCCCTCTTGTGATCCGGATTCCTATGAGGCAAAATCCGGCGGGGATAACCTGCCGCAGGAAGCGAGTACCCTGGAATTTGGTGAAATTCAATATCACAATATTTGTGGGTTGAATGATGAAGACTGGTACAAATTTAATGCTACCCAGGGAATAAATTACAAATTATACGCAGAACCAGACCAACCAACCACTGCCATTCAGATGCAGCTTTACCGGTCCCCAGGATCTGCCATGCTCGTGGAAAACCAGTCTGATTCAGCCGGTAAACCAGTTACGCTTGCCTGGACTGCTGAAAACAATGAGGAGTTATTCTTACTGGTACGCCCGATTGACCCGCAAATGTATGGCACGGATGTGACTTATAAAATTAGCCTGGACCGGGAAATTGAGAATCCAACCCCTCCATTCCTGTGCAGCGGGATCATTTTACCCCTGGGCTGGGGGTTGAAGCGCCTGGTCAAGCAGCTCAAAGCCAGAATGAGCAAATAATCCTTGTATGATTCAGGTAATATTGATTATAATTATCCTATTACAAAATCCCCTGCTTTTGTAAGATTTAAGCTGGGCTTTCCAGGAATACCAGGCGAAAAACAAATTTTCACACCCAACCAGCAGGATTTTTAACGCAATACCCATGCAATTTTAATATAATCCTTATAGGGTTATGTTAAAATAGTTGGGAAATATACTTTACTTAGGATATTGTATAATGCATAAAATTATTTTATCAGAGCGCATAGCTCCAGAAGTACAGCGCATCCAGATCGAAGCCCCCAGGATTGCCCGCAAAAGAAAGCCCGGCCAGTTTATTGTCCTTCGCATTCGGGAAGGTGGGGAAAGGATACCCCTGACAATTGCAGACTCCGATCCCGAACTGGGGACAATTACCCTGGTTGTCCAGGGAATTGGCAAAAGTACCCGGGAATTAAATTCCTTAAAGTCTGGCGAATTTATCGAGGACCTCGCCGGACCCCTCGGCAAGCCTTCCCATATCGAGTTGTTTGGCACTGCAGTTGTAATCGGTGGAGGCGTGGGTACCGGGGTGGCTTTCCCGACTGCCAAGGCTATTAAACAGGCTGGTAACCACACCATCGGGATTATTGGGGCACGCACAAAAGAGCTGCTTGTCCTTGAAGAGGAAATGAGGGAGATTTGTGATGAGTTGTATGTCACAACGGATGATGGTTCATATGCTTTCCATGGTTTTGTCACCCAGCAGCTCCAACAGCTGATTGACAGCGGTAGAATAATTGATTTTGTGCTTGCTGTTGGTCCTTTACCCATGATGAAAGCAGTCTCCAATTTAACCAAACCGTATGGAATAAAAACCGTGGTCAGCTTAAACCCGGTGATGATTGATGGCATCGGCATGTGCGGAGGCTGTCGGGCAACTGTTGGAGATAAGACTGTCTTTGTTTGTGTAGATGGTCCGGAATTTGATGCCCACCAGGTTGATTTTAATGAACTGGTAAAACGCAACCGGGCCTATCAGGAGGATGAGAAAAAATCCCTGGAAGCCCATCAGTGCCTTAGAGATCAAGCCATTCAACAGCTGGAAGCTGAGGAAATTCTTATCCAAAAAACATCATGAAGGAAAACCATGGAACCAAATGAACTCCCCCTTAAAGAACGGATGAAAATTTCCCGCCAGAAAATGCCAGAACAGGATCCTCGGGAACGGATTACCAATTTCCAGGAAGTTAACCTCGGGTATGACGAAGAAACAGCCCGCCTGGAAGCCATGCGCTGCCTGAAATGCAAAAATTTGCCCTGTGTTGCGGGCTGCCCTGTTGCCATTAAAATCCCCCAGTTCATTGAAAAAGTTGTACAGGGCGATTACTTTGGCGCCGCAGATATCATCGGCGAAGATAATCTGCTGCCCGCCATTTGCGGCCGGGTTTGCCCGCAGGAAGAGCAGTGTGAAGCAGTATGTGTCCTCAGCAAGAAAGGTGAATCGGTCTCTATTGGAAGGCTTGAACGCTTCGTTGCAGACTATGACCGCACCCACCCCAGGGAGAAAAGCTCCCCCAACCCTCACCATGGTACCGGAAAAAAGATTGCTATCATTGGGTCAGGTCCGGCTGGTTTGACATGTGCAGGTGACCTGGTCCGGGAAGGTCATGAGGTAACACTTTTCGAAGCGCTGCATGAATATGGTGGTGTATTGGTTTACGGCATCCCCGAGTTCCGCCTTCCCAAGGCGATTGTAAAAGAGGAAGTAGGTAAGCTTAAAGAAATGGGTGTCGATTTCCAGAAGAATTTCATCGTTGGCATAACAGAAACCATTGATGAGTTGTTTGAGGAAGGATATCATGCCGTCTTTGTAGGAGTTGGTGCCGGTTTACCCCACATGCTGAACATCCCCGGAGAAAACCTGATTGGAATCTATTCATCCAACGAGTTTCTTACCCGGGTAAATTTAATGAAAGCCTACCGTTTCCCGGAATATGATACACCTGTGCTGGACTGCAAGGACAAGAATGTGGCTGTTTTTGGCGGGGGCAATACTGCCATGGATTCGGTCAGGACTGCCCGCAGGCTGGGTGCACGTAATGCCTACATCATTTACCGCCGCTCGGAAGCCGAACTCCCCGCCCGGCTTGAAGAGTACCACCATGCCAGGGAGGAAGGAATTCAATTTCTATTTCTTAACAACCCGCTGGAATTCACTGGAGATGAGAACGGGAAACTAAAAAGTGTACAGTTACAGCGTATGGAGCTTGGCGAACCGGATGCATCTGGCAGGCGCCGTCCTATCCCAATCCCGGGCTCGGAATATACGATTGAACTTGACCTGGCTGTGATTGCCATTGGCAACAAATCCAATCCGATCATCCAGCAGACAACCGAAGATCTGGGATTCAACAAATGGGGTAATATCATTGTCAACGAAGAAACCATGGAAACCAATAAAAAGGGTGTCTTTGCAGGCGGAGATATTGTTAGCGGCGGTGCAACCGTAATCCTGGCCATGGGAGCCGGACGAAAAGCGGCCCAGTCCATCAACAAATATCTGGAGACACTGGATTAATTACAAATCCCAAACTCAAATGGGTGGACAGAGATCAGTCCACCCATTTTTAATTCCTTTGCAAATTGCCTGCTTCAGGCAGCCAACAGGTAAGATTTCTCCAGATCGTACAGGGGGATAATTTGAGATAGAATTAAATGATGAAACCAATCTACCTTGATTACAATGCCACGACACCGGTTGACGACCGTGTAGCGTCAGCCATGCTGCCATATCTCCATACCCATTTTGGCAACCCGTCAAGCACCCATCGCTACGGGACAATCGCCAGGCAGGCAGTGGAAACCGCCCGAAGCCAGGTAGCCACTCTGATAGGCTGCCAGCCTGGAGAAATAATCTTCACCAGTGGGGGAACTGAAAGCAACAACCTCGCCATCCGTGGTGCTGCTTTCTCGCTTAAAAATCGCGGCAGCCACATCATTACTTCTGCCGTTGAACACCCAGCCGTTATAAATGTCTGCCGCTGGCTGGAAACACAGGGTTTCCGCCTCACGGTTTTACCGGTGGATGCCTACGGGATGATCGATCTGTATGAGTTGGAAGAGGCGATTAAGCCGGATACGATATTGGTTTCCATCATGCACGCCAACAACGAGGTTGGTACACTTCAGCCGGTCCGGCAAATCGCCGAAATCGCTCACAAACGCCATATTCTGGTGCATACGGACGCTGCCCAATCTGTAGGCAAAATCCCTGTACTGATAAACGACCTGGGAGTCGATTTTCTTTCCATCGCCGGGCATAAATTGTATGCCCCCAAGGGAGTCGGCGCACTTTACATCCGCCAAGGTCTCTCCATCCCTCCCCTGGTCATAGGAGCCTCCCAGGAAAATAATCTTCGCCCTGGCACAGAAAATGTCCTGGAAATTGTCGGCCTTGGCGCTGCCTGCGAAGTTGCAGGTGAAAAATTACAACAGGAAGCCAGCCGCCTGCTGCAATTATCGCTTCAATTCTGGAAGGAGCTGGAAGATTCTCTGGGAAATGCGGTTATCCGCATGAATGGACACCCCTCGCAAAAGCTCCCCAATACTCTCAGCATCAGCTTTTTGGGTGTAAAAGCCAACGTTCTGCTGGAGGAACTGGATGCGGAAGTAGCCGCCTCGGCTGGAGCAGCCTGCCATGCTGACAGTGTGGAGATTTCCTCCGTATTAAAGGCCATGAACATCCAGGAGGAATGGGCACAGGGTACTCTAAGGTTCTCCCTGGGGCGCAATACAACAAAGGCAGAAATCCATAAAGCCGCCCGGGTTATCTCCATCGCTGTAAAAAAATTACACCAACTATAGTTTTTCAGTCAAATTCCAATGTCCTGGTGGCGTTGATAATCTCAGGCTGACCGTTGCGGCTGGCCGACCGCAGCAGCGCTTTAATTACCCTCATATTTGCAATCGAATCCTCCGCCCCATAGCGCACCGGTTTATCATGCAGAATACAATCGGAAAAGTGCTCCACCATCAACTGGTACTCATCGGCGCCGGGTATTTTAAGGTCAATAGGCTGCCCTTTTTTCTGACCTTGGATATGGATATCCCTGCTTCCGGATAAGAATGCGCCCATGGTAAGCGCAATAGTCCCGTCTGTTCCCATCACCTGGTAGTACTGCGACCTATCAAGCACAAAACCGCAGGTAAATTGAGCCAGCACCCCGTCTGGAAAGACAAGGTTGGCAATCATCAATTCATCCACTCCGGTTGGAGCCCAGTTTGCATATGCATAAACAGTCACCGGCTCTGAGCCGGTAATGGTCCGGCAGATGCTGACACAGTAGCAGCCCACATCCATCAGGCTCCCGCCGCCCAGTTTCGGATTGTAACGGATGTCATCCCAGTTGCTCAGGCGGAATGCAAAAGCAGCCTGAATTGCGCGCAGCTTACCGATCTCCCCATCCCGTACCATTTGGATGATTTTTTCAGTCTGGGGGTGGAAGCGGTACATGAACGCCTCCATTATTTTTACATTGCTTGCCCTGGCTGATGCAGCCATACTCATTACTTCATCAGGATCGAGACCCATTGGTTTTTCACAAAGCACATGCTTACCCGCTTCAGCCGCCTTGATCGTCCATTCCTTGTGCAGGCTGTTGGGAAGCGGTATATAAACCGCATCTACGTCCTTGGATGCCAGCAGCTCTTCATAACTTCCCATGGCATGAGGGATACCCATTTCACGCGCAAAACCTTTCGCTTTGCCTTTGTCACGGCTGGCGACACTGGTTACCACTGCATTCTTCGATTTTTGGATGGCTGGTATCAATCTTTTTTGCCCGATACGGGCTGTGCTGAGTATTCCCCATCTCACTTTGTTGTCCGGCATCATTATTCTCCGATCATAAAATCGTCTGGTACAAATATTTCCCGATTTGCTCCATCGCCTTTTTGATTTCAGCTTCCGGGGTGCATAGCGAAATCCTTAAGTACCCTTCCCCGTACTCGCCAAACACGATACCAGGGGTTGTGCTGACTCCTGTTTGTTCAAGAATTGCTTTGCAGAAAGCCATGCTTCCCTGGATGTTTTTTGGAATTTTCGCCCAGACATAAAGGGCTGCCTGAGGTATGTTCATTATAAATCCCATTGCCCGCAACTCCCGGACAACAAGATCCCGGCGTGCCTGGTAGATTTTGTTCCGCTCAATAAGCCAGTCCTGGTCCCCGGTTAATGCTGCGGCTCCTGCAGAAAACAGAGGCAGGAAACTCGAAGAATCTACAATCGTTTTGTACAGGCTCAGATGCCGGATGATTTCCGGGTTTCCGGATGCCATGCCCAATCGCCAGCCGGCCATGTTATAGGTTTTAGAAAGCGAGTTGAATTCAATGGCTACCTCGCTGGCTCCCTTGATTTGGAGAATGCTGGCCGGTTGGTACCCGTCATAGCAGACATCCATGTAGGGCGCATCATGCGCAATGATGATGCCGTGTTCCCTGCCAAAATCAATGATTCTTGCCATATCAGCCAGGGAGGCTGTCGCTCCGGTCGGATTGTTTGGATAATTAATCCACATCACGCGTGCTGATTTTAAAACATCGGCAGGGATTGCATCCAGGTCCGGCAGAAAACCGTTCTCCTCCAGGAGCGGCATGAAATGTACTCTCGCCCCGGCAGTTTCGCTGCCGGCCTGGTAAGTGGGGTATCCCGGATTTGGAACCAGCACCCAGTCTCCTGGATTAACTACAGCTTGCGTCAGGTTGAAAATACCCTCTTTGGAACCAATCAAACCAAGTACCTCACGGGACGGATCAAGTTCCACGCCGAAACGGCTGCGGTAATAGGATGCGGCTGCTTGCCTGAATTCTATCGTACCACCATAGGGGGCATATCCATGGGTATTATCCTCCTTCGCCGCATCAACCAGTGCATTTATGATGAATGGTGCAGGCGGCATATCCGGGGAACCCATATCCAGGCGTATTATTTCCATCCCGTTAGCCTGCAGATTGGCTATCTTCTGGTTGAGGGTATGGAAAAAATACGGTTTCAGGGATTCTATTCGGCTGGCCGGTTTGTAAAAGGCTGGGTTGGCTGGCATGCTTGTAGTCCAGAAATCCTTTTTCAATTTTCTATTTCCGTAAATCTTCGAGGTAATTCAGCAAAGCGGTTAATCCCAGCACGTAGCTGCGCCAGCCAAACCCGCATATTTGCCCAATACAAACCGGAACAATAACAGAATGGCTCCTGAAAGGTTCGCGGTTGTAAATATTGGACATATGAACTTCAACTGTCGGCAGCTTCACGGATGCTAAGGAGTCCCGGATAGCAATGCTGGTGTAAGTGTATCCAGCTGGATTGATCAGGATACCTTTTGCCCAATTTCGTGCTTCCTGGATGGCGTCCACCAGCACCCCCTCATGGTTGGATTGGATAATCTCCATTCGTGCGCCGGGGGCAGATTCAACCAGCTTCCGGTTGATTTCCGCCAGTGTTACAGATCCATAAATCTCAGGTTCACGTTCTCCCAGCAGATTCATGTTGGGTCCATGGAGAACAAGTATTTGATATTTGTCGGTTTGGTCCATTTTATTGAGCCGCCTATTTCCTTAATTGTATTTATTATCTGATCCAGGGGGATATCGTTATGAATTCTCATGTCACCAACAGCATGGGGTAAAACCCAGCGTATCGAATCCCCTTGTTTTTTCTTATCATGAGACATGGCTTGAACGATATCTTCTACCGGATAATTTGGAATGCGAACCGGAAGTTCCCAGCTGTGCAATATTTTTTCCAATCTCGCCGCCAGGCCGGGAGTACAGAAATTCATTTTTGCGGAGATCTTGGCGGCTGCTATCATCCCGATGCTGACACCTTCCCCATGGCGTATCCGGTAGCCGCTCAATTTCTCAAGGGCATGGCCAAGGGTATGCCCAAAGTTCAGCAGTGCCCTGTTATCCATTTCAAATGGATCTGCCTCCACTATGGTCTTTTTTACCCGGATGGCTTTGGCGATGATTGTCCCTGCTCCGCTATTATCCCGGCTGAAATCCCAATCTCCAGTTCTCCTTTCAACCAAATCCAGCAAATCCGGATCTGCAATCACCCCGTGCTTGATTACTTCCGCCATACCGGAGCGCAGTTCCTCTAGAGGCAGGGTTCTTAATACCTTCGGGTCAATTAATACCAGGGAGGGCTGCTTAAATGCTCCTACAAGGTTTTTCCCCTGCGGTAAATCAACCCCGGTTTTACCTCCAATGCTGGAATCAACCATCGCCAGGAGAGTGGTTGGGACTTGTACAAATCCCAACCCGCGCAGGTAGGTGGCTGCGGCGAAACCAGCCGCATCCCCCGTCACCCCGCCTCCCAGGGCCAGGATTGTATCCTGCCGCTGCAAACCTGCCGCCAGGAATTGGTCGTATAACGAGGAAATACTGTGCAGCGTTTTGTGCTCTTCCCCATCCGGCATCAGACATAATGTGCATTTAATGCCCCTGGTCTTAAGGCTTTGTTTTACACTGGCTGCATAGTAAGGTTCCACGACAGGGTTCGATACGATGGCAGTATGCGTGTTGGCGCCTGATACCAGCCTGGCGCATGACATCTCCGCAGTGTTCCAGTAGTCCGTTCCCTATCAGGATGGGATATTCCCCGCCCGGATATTTCACATTGATCCGGACAGCCTGGCATATGCTGGTAATCCTGTCGATCACTTCCTCTACGCTAAGGTGACTGGTATCGATATGCCAGGGTATGTCTTGGTAGGATTTTTCCCGGACACTCATCAATCGCTCAATCTCAGATCGCAGATCAGTAGTATTCAATAAAGGGCGGAGAGACCCCTCCCCTTTCATTAACCTCTGGAGGATGGTTTCTGTATCCGCCGTGAGGCAAATGAGAGTCCCGTTCTTTTCCATCATTTTCCGGTTGGCCGGGTCCACTAGGGTCCCCCCTCCGGTGGCAATCACCAGGTTACTCTGCATGCATAATTCACCGCAAAGTTGGGACTCAAGCGCACGAAAGGCACTTTCTCCATCTTCTCTAAAAATTTTATCGATGGATTTAGCACTACGTTCTTCAATTACTGCATCCATGTCCACATAGGTGCGATTGAGCTGCCGGGCCAGCGCTTTCCCGACGGTTGTTTTCCCGGTTGCCATGAACCCGGTCAGGATGATGTTTTCCGGCATCGCAATTTCTCCGCAAGGCTGTCGCCGCCAAACTTTTCATCCAGCGCTTCTGCAAGCGTCCAGGATACCATCGCTTCCCCGATTACGGCTGCTGCGGGAACAGCACAGATGTCCGAGCGCTGGTATTCCGGGGTAGCCGCCTCGCCGCTTAAAAGGTCAACAGACTGGTGGGCAACACCGGTTGTGGAAATCGGTTTCATCGCTGCCCGGATTAGAAGGGGCTCGCCGTTGGTCATACCCCCTTCCAGGCCTCCAGCACGGTTGGTATAACGCACAACCTTACCCTTTATTCCTGGAAACATATCATCATGGACACCTGTACCGGACATGCGGGCGTTTTCAAATGCCGGGCCGATCTCAACACCCTTAACTGCATGGATTGACATCACTGCCGCTGCCAGGCGGGCATCCAGCTTGCGGTCCCATTGTACATAGGTGCCCAGCCCTACCGGTAAACCAACAGCAGAAATCGTAAAAATTCCGCCCAGGGTATCCTTCGCCCGGCGGGCTTCGTCTATCGCTGCCCGCATTTTTTCGGATGCATCCACAAGGGGACAGTGTACATCGCTGTTTTCAGCCATTTCCCACAATTCGGGTTGTGATAAAGCCGGAATATCTGCCTCCACCTTCCCAATAGAGGTTACATAACTCCCTACCAGGATATCAAATTTGGATAGGAGCTGTTTTGCAAGTGCACCAACAGCCACCCTGGCAGCGGTCTCTCTGGCACTGGCCCTTTCCAGAACCAGCCTGGCGTCCTGAAGGTTGTACTTTTTCATCCCGGCGTAATCTGCATGGCCCGGGCGGGGGACTCGTAAAACGGGAAGTTCTCCTGTACTCCAGCGCTCTCGCCAGTTGGCCCAATCGCGATTATTGATTCGCAGGGATATCGGCGCCCCGGTCGTTTGCCCATATAAAATGCCTCCCAGGATTTCAATCTCATCCCTTTCAATGTTCTGGCGGTGGCTTCGTCCGTAACCGCCCTGGCGGCGGGATAATTCATAATTGATTTCATTTAGATTTACAGCCAACCCTGAGGGAAATCCATCAATAATTGCAGTCAGACAGGGTCCGTGGGATTCACCAGCGGTCATAAATCGAATCATTTTATTTCTCCTATTATCATCATGCAGGTATTTCGCATCACTTCAAGCGGTGCGGGTAATCCCGTCCATATCTGGAAAGCCAGTCCCCCTTGCTGCACCAGCATCTCTAGTCCACTGATGGGTATTGCGTGAGATCTCTCTGCCTGGCGGAGCAGCTTTGTCATTGGGGGGTTATAAACCAGGTCAAATACAGTTAATCGGGAAGGCAGGGGGATATCTTCCGGCCAGATAGACGAATCCGGCTCCGGCCATGTCCCCAGCGGTGTCGTATTAACCATCAGATCAGACTGTTCTGCATGGAGTAGGAGATGATGCTCATCCAATGGGTATGCAGTCAGTTTATGGCACAAACCGGCGTAATCGTTGACCAGACTCTGGGCACGATCGGTGGAGCGGTTGAGTATGATGATTTCTTGAATTCCCTCATTGATCAGGCCGTAAACAACCGCCCGGGAAGCGCCTCCGCATCCAACCACCATCGCCCGCTTTCCTTTGAAATCTTTGAAACCGCCTTGCTTCAATGTTGTGATAAAACCGGTTACGTCAGTGTTGGTGCCATGCAATACTGGATCCCGCCCGGATTGGTAATAGATCATCACCGTATTAACCGCCCCCAGCTTTTCTGCGAGAGGATCAATTGTATCCAGATAGGGTAGGACAGCCTGTTTGTATGGAATGGTCACATTCACACCATGAATTCCCAGCGCAGGCAGACCAGCCAGAGCCTGTTCGAAACATGCCGGTGTAACCGGGAAAGGCAGGTAGCGCCAGTTCAACCCAAGTGCATCAAAGGCAGCATTATGCATCTGCGGTGATAAACTGTGCTCTACCGGCCAACCCACCAGACCAACTAGCTTCGTTCGTGCATCAAGCATAATTCGCTCCCAGGCTTTGCATCCGTTCAATAAAACCGGGAAAGGAATCGCTGATACACTCTGCCGCTTGTATCTTCGTCTCCCCGTCTGCTACCAAACCAGCCACGGCAAGCGACATTGCCAGGCGGTGGTCTCCATGGCTGTCCAGATTCGCTCCATGAAGACGGGTTGGGCCTTCAATAGTAAATCCGTCAGGCAGGGATTCGATCCTGGCGCCCATCTTTTTTAGCTCGGTTGTAATGGTAAGTATCCGGTCGGTCTCTTTTACCCGCAGCTCGCCGGCATCCGAAACCGTGGTAATTCCCTCGGCCTGGGAGGCCAGCACAGCCAGCAGCGGAAATTCATCAATCATCCGGACCACGGTGTCTCCAGCCACCCGAACTCCCTTTAGAGGACTGGATTTCACCAACAAATCCGCTGCCGGTTCATTTCCTTCAAGCCGCTCATTTTCAAGTGTTATCGATGCTCCCATCTCCTTTAGAACATCCAGAAGTCCGGTTCGGGTGCTATTGATGCCAACATTCCGGATAAGCACCTCGCCATCGTTAACCAGCAGCCCCGCCGCCATAATGAAAGCTGCAGAGGAGAAATCTCCGGGAATTTTAATCGAAAAAGGTGAAAGGCAGGCAGCCGGCTGAATGCTTACCGAAAGCTTGTCTGTTTCCAAATTTACGCCCATAGCCGTGAGCATTCGCTCTGTATGGTCGCGGGAGGGTCCGGGAGACACAATCCTGGTTTGACCCTGGGCATACAATCCCGCCAAAAGTAAAGCACTCTTAACCTGGGCGCTGGCAATGGGAAGAGTATGCTGCTGCCCCGTCAACATTGCTCCTTGTATGGTAAGCGGTCCATGCCCATTGGTGGTTGTGATTTTCGCACCCATTTCCTTCAACGGTAGAGCTACCCGGTTCATCGGCCGGCGTAATAGCTGTTCATCCCCTCCTAAAATACTGTCAAATTCCTGGCCTGCGAGAAGACCGGCAAGCAGGCGCATCGTTGTTCCGGACCGTACACAGTCAAGTGCATCTTTACATCCCTTCAATCCATGCAGACCTTTTCCATGAACTCGCAGGATTGTATAGGACTCTCCTCAAGGATATCAATACCCAGGGAACGCATGCAGCCCTTTTGTAGCCAGGCAGTCTCCGCCGGTAAGGAAATCTCTTATTTCACAGGTGCCATCTGCCAGCGATCCCAGCATCAAGGCCCTGTGGGAAATGGACTTATCCCCCGGAACATCCAGGATTCCTTTTAATCTTTTTGTGTTGATTGATCCGCAAGGTTGTCATAAAAATAAATTTTCCCGCCGGGTACGGACATTTCTCCAGGATTTGTCGGACAAGTTCTTCTTCTTCGGCAGCAATCAGGTGCTCCAGTTTGTCTAGCTGGCTTTTAAATTGATTGACGGAATTAAGGATTGCTTTGCGGTTGGTTAATAGAATATCCAGCATCATGGTAATATCGCTGGCTGCCAGGCGCGATGTATCGCGGAATCCGCTGGCAGCAACTTCCCAAACCAGTTCACTCTCATCCTGGGCAGTTGCTTCGGCTGTACCAACCAATCCGCAGGATATCAGGTAAGGCAAATGGCTGATTGCCGCCACAATCCGGTCGTGTTGTTTTGGCTCCATCAGAACGGCTCGTGATCCGATAGATTTCACGACCTGTTGGGCAAAAATCATCGTCTCTTCGGTTGTTTTCGAATGAGGCACCAGGATAAAGGGCTGGTTTTGATAAAGCAGCCCATCAGCTTGCTGAATTCCAGATACCTCCCGGCCGCACATCGGGTGTCCTCCGATGGAGTGCAGGTTTTCCGGCAGCCGTTCCATCCGCGATACAATCTCCCTTTTTGTGCTGCCAATATCCATCACCAGGCATGGCCCCGATACCTGCCTGGCAATCCCATCCAATTGCTTGAGAATTGCCGCGCACCGGAGTAGCCAGAATGATTGCATCTACTTTATCTGAGTTATTATCCAATTGATCTGCACCGTGACAAATCCATCCCTTTTCTTTGGCATAATTAACTGATTCTGCATTTTGGTCAATTCCAGTGATGGATGCACAATTGCCGCTCAATGCCGCTGCCAGGGATCCTCCCATTAAACCCAGCCCGATGATAGCGACATGTGTTTCGGAAAGATTTTTCACAGCACTCTTCCTACGGCACTGGCGATAGGCCTCAGACCTTTCATCATTTCGGCAAAACGCGCCGGTTTGAGAGATTGTGCCCCGTCTGATAGTGCTTCCTCAGGCCGGGGGTGGACTTCAATTTCCAGGCCGTCTGCACCGGCTGCAATAGATGCCCTTGATACCGCTTCAACCAGGTCCCATTTCCCTGTGGCATGGCTGGGATCAACGATAACCGGTAGATGGCTTAGCTGTTTCAAGACCGGAACGGCATTGATATCCAGGGTGAAGCGTGTATAGGATTCAAAGGTCCGAATACCGCGCTCACAAAGGATCACATTCTGGTTGCCGTGCGAAAGGATATATTCAGCTGCCATTAATAGCTCTTCGATGGTAGACATCATGCCCCTTTTTAATAGGACCGGGCGGTGTGCTTCACCAACTGCATGCAGTAATGCATAATTTTGCATATTGCGCGCCCCAATTTGCAGGATGTCAGCATAAACAGTTACCAGTGGGACCATCTGGGGTTCCATTACTTCAGTCACAATCGGCATCCCTGTTTCCTGTTTGGCAAGCGCCAGAAGTTCCAATCCTTCCTCGCCCAAACCCTGGAAGCTGTATGGCGATGTTCGCGGTTTATAAGCTCCACCACGCAGTATCTTTGCACCAGCTGCTTTGACCTGCCGGGCTGTCTCCAGTATCTGTTCCTGGCTCTCTACCGAGCAGGGTCCTGCCATGACAATCACCTCATCACCACCGATCTGCACATCACCAACACATACAATGGTATTGGCGGGGTGAAAATCACGGCTTGCCAGTTTAAACGGCTTTAATATTGGGACCGTGTGGCTGACACCATCCCAGCGCTCAATTTGCTCCCGGTCCAGCGGGCGCCCGTTGCCAATCACCCCGATGATGGTGCGTTCTTCTCCCCGGGATAAGTCAACCCGGCAGCCCAGTTGTTCGATGCGGGCAATAACATGTTCTATCTGACCATTGCTGGCCTCTTTGTTCATCACGATAATCATCATTTCACCTCTCATCAAATGCCAGTGTTAATAACTTAGTTTTCACTGTCCGAAAATGGCGTCGTTGCCGCCTGGTAGGAACCAAGCAGTTTAACAAAGGAAGAGCGCCGTAGCAGTCCCAGTATGGCTGCTTCCGCCTTTGGCTCCTGCGAATGACCTTCAAAATCCAGGTAAAAAATATACTGCCAGGGTCTGTTTAATCTTGGACGTGATTCAATCTTTGTCAGGTTGATATTGCGCCTTGAAAACTCTCCCAGGCATTCATACAAAACACCCGGTTTGTGGGGTGTTGTGAATACCAGGGAGGTTTTGTTGCGCTGGGCGTGCGGGGCGCCTTCCTTTGATATAAGGAAAAAACGGGTGTAATTAAATTGAAAATCCTCAATTTCTTGATCAAGGATATCCAGACCGTACAATTCTCCAGCCAGGGCGCTGGCAATAACTGCTGTGGAATTATCCGGATTTGCAGCCAGATCATGGGCACTCCCAGCTGTATCAGGAGCGGGATCTGCATCAAGCCCGCGGCGGGTGATGTAACGCTGGCACTGGGCCAGGGCTTGGGGATGAGAGCGCACCCTTTTTAAATCAGACACCTGTGTGCCAGGATATGCCAGAAGCATGTGGTGCACACGTAAAATTACTTCTGCATAAATTGTCAGATCATGATCCATCAACAGCTCATAGGATCCTGCCACTGACCCGGCTACCGCATTTTCGATGGGTACCATACCCATATTTGCCTCACCGGTTTCCACTTTGGTAAATACTTCCGCTAATGTCTTGCAGGGGATGCTTTCTGCATCCTTTCCAAAATACTCACGGATTGCCTCTTCTGAATATGCACCAGGTATCCCTTGAAATGAGATTTTCAACATGAATCCTCCATCCATCAAATTAATATTTTTCCTTTATAAGATCAGGGCGTAGTTTCTTCGCACCTTTTAAAAAAATGTGTTTGATCTGGTCTTGCTCAAGATCTGTATTGATGAGAACGACCACCCGTATACAATTTTCCAGGCTGCCTTCAACCATCATTTCTTGGTAACACATCAAGGGGGTAAGAGTCCAGCCCATCCCCCGCACAGCTTCGGCTGGGTATGCTGCAGTAAGATCCCCGGTGGCGGTGAACAGGATAGCGGCTACTTCTTCCTGTTGCAGACTGTTCTCTTTAATGATTTGTTCCAGCAATTCTTGCGTGGCAGTCAGAATTTCTGGTTTTGTATTTTTTTCAACTGTTATCGCCCCGCGAATGCCTCTGGTTTTCATGGTTGTCCCTTTCAAAAAAAAAGGACATGGAGTTTTTTTGCTCCATGTCCTGATCTTTTTTTCTGTCTTTCGTTATACTAACCTGGTTCGTCTCAGCCAACATGAAGAAGCCATCATTCTCGGGATGGTAAAGTAATAATAAAAGGAGAAGTAGGTGCTTTTCTTCATGGCCGGCTTAATTTGCAGAGAGATTAATTCAATACATAATACCCATTAAATCACGATTTGTCAATATTTTTTCACGGGTTAGGTTAGCAGGTTTCACAGGTTAGGTTTGCAGGTTGTTTTCTCCGGTTTTTTGGGTTACATTGATTGACAATTGTTTATACCCAGGCCTTTTTACCAGAATATTGGGGGTGTTCACAATCCAAACTCGCAATTTTCCAGCATATCCCCATCATTATTGACCCTGTGAATACTGGATTTTGTATTGAGAATTTTAAATTGTAATAATCAGCCTCACTTTAGTTTGACCCGTGAGCTTTTTCCAGCTCTAACCAGTTTCACTTTGCTATTTTTTGGCATTTTTTGTTTACCAAAACCGATTGCAGCTGGTATCAGAAGCAGCAGCATTAAGAATCCCAATAACAAAAAAAACATTTTCCAGGGGGCATCACCCCCCAATTCAGGAACCAGACCGCCCGGATTGTAGCTGCTTTCACCCAGGCTGGAAATGCTTGCCGATCTTTCTTCACCCAGCGTAACAGTCAGATCCCTGCGCAATCCATCCCGCAATGCGGATGGAGAGGTGTAACTGATAATATATTCACTCCTCATCATACGGTTATATTTCTCATAAATTTTCTTCAACGAGATTTCATCATCTGCAAAGCCATACTGCCCGCCAGCTTCTTTCGCCAGGTGAACCAACGCCTTTTCATCAAGGGCGGTCACATTCCCTGTTCCTTGGTTTGGATCACCAAATCCAATTGTGGATATGGATAATCCTTTTTGGCCAATTGCCATCATTACTTTTTCTGGTGTGTTTTTACTGCGGTTATCCATTCCATCCGTTAATAAAATGATTGCCTTGCGACCAGGAAGCGGATTCAATATCTCCACTGCTTGCATTGCTCCATCATACATGGCGGTATCACCGGTTGCCTGGATTTTCTTGATTGAATTTTCAAGGGTGTTCTTATCCCCGGTTATTTCTTGAAAATAATGCACATTGTCGCTGAAAGTCACGATGCCAGCCTGGTCATTTTCTCCCATCCTCCTTATATAATCAGCAGCCACGATTTTTGCAATTTTCAATTTATTGCCGCTGAGCATGCTTCCAGAGGTGTCAATGGCTAAAATGGTGGTCAGTGGACCTACCTCACCTTTTCCCAGGATCTTATCTGGCTGAATTATCTGATCATTCTCTGTGATTACCAGACCATCAGGATCTATTGCAAGGGGCTCACCAGCCGAATTGGTTATGGAGATGTATGCGGTGACCACAGGAAATTGGGAGGTGTCCAATTGAGTAATCTTGATGATAGGATCGTCATTAGGAATTTGCCGAATTTCCTGTGGTAAAAGCATTCCTGTCGTAAGGACAAAAAATACTGGGATTAGGAATAATAATAAAATCCGGTTATTTCTCGACATAATTACCTCTTCTCATGATAGACAAGCTCTGTATTTCCGACAAGAATGGATTGCTTGTTTTTTAATTGGGCTATCTCTATTCTTTTCTTATTGATGAATGTCCCTGTTAAGCTCATATCCTTGATTTTGAAATGAGAACCGTAACCCTTGATCATGGCATGCTGGGGGGCAATATCCGGATCCGGTAAAACCAACTCGGCTTTGAAAGCATCGCTGCCAATAAATACGCTGGGACTCTGCGGTTTCAGAAACTTATCTAGGATGAATTCCATCCCTTTTAATTTTCCGCTTTTTACTTCCAGCCAGGCGCGCGAGAGCAAAAACACAATCAAAGCAGTGCAGACTCCAACCGATGCGCCGAGTAAGATCATCCCGGCGGCTTTCCCCAGGAGCGGGTCATCCAATAATCCCCGAGCAGCAGAAAGAAGCAGCCCACCCAGTACGCCTCCAATCAAACCACCCAGCCCTCCTTTCCATAGTTGCGTTCCCCCGGTGATACCAGCCGCCAGGCCAATCATAAGGCCAAAAATTCCCCAACCAATTAATCGTTCCAATTCCCCCCCGCCCAGCACCTGGAATAAACCCTCAGCAATTGGAAGCCCAATGGCTCCTCCAGCCATGCCTAGCAGTCCGGTTGAGAGGCAGGAACGTAATCCAAGAACCGGATTTCTGTTGAGGATTCCATCGGCAAGGCCAATTAATACACCAATGCTTAATCCTATCAATCCGCCAACTACTATTTCAGCAAGGTACAGGTTCGAGAAAAATGAAAGTCCAAGGATATTGCTGATTTGCCAGCCTATCAACCCCCCTATCGCTCCCAGGACACCATAATAAAAGATACGCATCAACCTACTCATATAGATCTCCTTGTGCTTGCAGGTTATTATGGATTACCATGTTCTTCCAGTGAACTACACTGCGGTCTTTTCCGTTTGTAAGCTCGTAAAAGCCATAATAATTTCGGGGATCAAGCAGGTTGTCCTTTTGGCGGATAAAAAATCCTCCGCTGCTTGAGAAAGGCTCAATTACAAGGGCAACCTGCCACAATTCCGGGAAAAAATTTTCGTGCAGCCAGGTATCATATTCCGATAAGAAAACTCCCATCCGGGGGTGTGTATGGAACCAACCCAATACATCCTTGGTAGAAAAATGATCATAGACATAATTGAGTAAAGTAACCTGGCTGTCTTGTGTGAAGGTAAGAAAGGCGTTCCCATGTATGATTTGCTGAGCGGGTAGGATTGTATCCACAACGATGAATTGATCCCCGCTGGCTCTATCAATACGGTATTTTCCCAGCAGCCATCCTCCAACTTCATTATTTAGATCTGTCCCTGAATGTGCGCAAAAACGGATGTAGGCTTTCTGTGTCACAAAGATTGAGACCGCCGGTTCATTTTGGGTGATCCGTGTTTTAATTGGCTGCCATTTCAGTGCACGTTTATAAGGAATTTGTGAACAGCGGTATAGGCTTGTTTCATCCGTAAAGATCCGTATCGGTGATGTCATATGAGTGCACCTGTTTAGATTTATTGCCTTAGAACTGGACAGATATCATGTTCTTGTTGAACAAGGAACCTACCCGGCCGTAATATCAGCAGTGATCATCACCCTGTCACCTTCCGGCACATTTGCCGAGGAGAGTGTCTCGGTTTCCTGTAATTCTCTGCCCAGGGCTTTACTGTCCAGGCGATAGTTGATCGGTCGTCCATCTGGTCCAGTGGTAGGTAGTTCAAGTGTAGTGGCAAGCTCGGGAATTAATTCTTTCACTGGAATGTCATCCGGGACTTCAGCCGTTCGGCTGCCACCGGAGGGAAGTACTAAGGTAATATTTTTGTCTGCCATTTTGATCTCCTTTAATTGTCTTGTCAGAATAATAAATAGTGGAAATAACCAGTCCTACTTTAGCTTCACCCGGGATGTCTTTTTAACCTCAGCCGGTTTCTTAATTTTTATTCGCTCCGGTCTGAGCAATTCCCGCTTGTCCACAGGAAAGGCACCCGGGTTTTTCTGCCTGTACGAACGGCACCAGCGTGCCGCTTCCGGATCCCATGGGAAAGGAGGTTGGGTTGGGTCATCATGAAAATTTTTGTATTGCAGCATTTCTCCCAACATGATCAGCAGCCGGTCTAACGACCGGCTGGCTGACCACCAGGCAGAATCAATGCACACACTCCCATTGAGATGGTTGATATTGGGATGCCAGATTGGCGTTAACCATTTCATCCCCGGCCAGCGTTGGGGATATTGTCCATGCAGGTAAATTTCAACCTGATGATGTTCTCCATATTTCGGTTTTCCCTTGCTGTCCACTCCAATAATGCTTTTGCACCGGAAAGTAGCCACATACCGCTCTGGGGGAATCCCGGGGTGTACATCCAGAGGTTTTACAGAAATCAGATCGCTTTGGGCAACCAATTTCTCTATAAGCGAATAATCTGCCTTCAAACGGCGCATTCTCGGGCTTTGGTCAATGGGGGAGGATCCTGCAGTAATGTCCGCAGAGATCATCAGGCGATCCCCGCTTGGAACCCCGGCATTTGTCATCGTCTCCTTTTCATCCAATTCCCTTCCCAGGGCTTTGCTGTCCAAACGGTAACCCATCGGGCGTCCATCCGGTCCTACTGTCGGCAAATTCAGGAGAGAGGTCAATTCAGCCACAAGTTCCCCTGCGGAAATATCATCTGGAATTTCTGCCCGCCGTGCTCCTCCATTTGGTAATACGACAGTCACTGAAATATCTGGCATCCTATCCTCCGCAAAAATTGCAAAACATCATTCATGTAAATGAGGAACCTGGCAGGTACCTGTCACATCCCAGCAGCTTTTATGGTGGCAGCTGTGACAAATCGGGCAAATAACAACACCTTGAGGGTCATTGATTTCAACCATTTCCAGGCAGTACGGGCAGCGGTGTTCAACTTTACCTACCAGTCGTATCCCTGGTTTTTTCTTTCCCGTTTTCCGCAGAAAAGCTGCCGGAAAGAGAGCCCGAAATCCATTTTTTTTATTTTTTTCGCTTCTTCGGATTTTCAGGGCAGGGACAGCCTCTTTCGCTATTATCAGTTTCCCGGGAGCAGGGTTCTTGGAATTTTTCCCGGGTTTTTCAGGAAATAATACTTGGGAGGTATCTTCCTGCTTCTTATTGGTTATTTTCGGTTTGTTTTGTTCACCCCTGTTGTCAAGCGCACCAGGGTTTCCTGAATAGTCGATGAAATCAGATTGAATGGGCAGTTTTATTTTTTGTGGTTCCTGAGATTTGGAATCTTTTCTTTCGGGCTCACCTTTTAGGCGGAGGCTGATCACCCTCCAAATCAACATGGTTGACAGGATAGTCTAATCCGCCCAACAATAACTGCCAAAGCCCGTCCCAATTTATCGTATTGGACGGAGAATAATGGAAGCCGATTTTTCCACCTGAAAAATAATCAAGAAATAATAAACTGATCATCAGACATAACCATGCACTGAGCCATGCCAACAACCCGGTTTGTTTCCGAAGGATCCACCTTGTAAATAGTGCTGCACCAACCCCTATTCCAGTTACTGCAGCAATCTTCAGCGCAGCACCAGGAACTACCTGGGTCCAATCCATAAATTGTCCCAATCCCCAGGCAATTGCCAGTATCACCACGAAAATTAGAATAAGTTTTCCTAGCAGGGAAAACAGCTGCCCAAAGCCACCCCTTACCCAACTTGTAAACCGTGCAAGGATTTGCATGATTTAATTATCCAGCAGTGAGATTCTGGACTTGCTGGACTGCCTCGGATGATCATCTTCAACAAGTTCCTCGCTCAGCCGAATCTTGGGGTCTACAAGGTTGCTTTCGTTCAGTTCGGTTTTTTTAAAATGATTAAAGTGGAGGGTTTCAGATAGTGTGCCCGATAATTCATAAAAACGGTATTCCTCTGCATTGTAAGCCTTCATAATGTGAAGAGGCGGAATCCCGATACTGGCCAAAGTACGGTGTAAAAAGGATTCACTTCCGGTAATAGAATGAGTCATCTGTATTACCCGCAGATTTCCACAAATCGGACAATGCGCTCCCTGATAGCTCATATGAGAGATCGGTTTTAATACATGATCTATTGTTTTACATTGCTGGCATTCCAGGGTCAGGATTAGTTCCTGATCCAATTCCAATACAGCATCCGGTCCGAGATCCTGGCGGACAATCTCGTAAATTTTCTCCAGGGTGGTTTGGTTTACATCCAGCGGCAGCTCCAGAATATCTCCATAATTCCAATGGCTTTCACAATCCTCACGTGCCTGGTAAGCGCTGGTATACATTTCATTCGTCATACCATTAAACCGGACAACTTTGCCGGCATCCACGGGAATATTGTGAATGATTTTTAATGCCTCCTGGGCTTGCATTGCCCCGATGATGGAGGCTATGGTTGGTGTCGTTGGGACTTTTCCCAGGAGAATATTTTCACGCGCCAGTAACGGACATGAATAACGCAGCGACAGGTCACGCCTGGCTTGCTCGGTAAGCGTACATTCGAAGCATGCTCCCTTACCCGGAATAAATACACGTACCAAACCTAAAAACTCCTGAATTGCTCCATCGACCCAGGGTTTGTTCATCCAGTAGCAAAAGCGATTGACTGCCAACCTGGCTTCCCGATTATCCAGGCAACCGATCACAACATCCATACGCCGGATAACGCCCAATCCCAATTCGGAGGTGATATCACCATGAAAATATTGGATGTTCACCGCCGGATTCAGTTCCTTAACACGCGCCGCAGCCACTTCAGCCTTTTGACGTCCTTCATCGGATTCCCGGAACAGTACTGAACGGCTTAGATTTGCCATCTCAATGGTATCAAAATCGACAACAAAGATATTGCCAATCCCCATCAATGCCAGGTTTTTAAGAACTTCGTTGCCGAGGGCACCGGCTCCTACCACCAGGACCCTGGCAGATTCAACTTTCTCGCGCTCCCACCATGAGATTAATTTAAATGTTCCCAGTCGATCTTTTCGTAAATTTGGGATGATTATTGGTTTATCCAATTCAACAGGCAGACGCTTGGGGCCGCTGAGAGGTTCGGCATTTTTTGTCTGAATCCTTATCGGCTGTGAATCCGAATCACCATACGCCAGTTTCCTGGATTCAGTCAGGTTCTTTGTACTTATCTGGCCGACAAACCAGCCAACACCATGCCGGCTTTCGATCAGATCATGTTCAGCCAGAATTTTTAATGCCTCCCTCAATGTTGACCGGCTTATTCCAAATTCTATGATCAATTCCCGTTCGGTGGGGAGTTGGGTTCTGGCTGGATAGGTACCATCCAGGATAAATGTGGCGATTTTTCCAGCAACATCATCCGTAAGGGATCTTCGAGGTCCAATTTTGATTGACAAATTATCCGCCTGGTGTTGTGGTCTGACTTCTATACCACATTATAGGGTGCTTTTCTTTTTATGTCAACAATTTTTAAGATAGTGTGTGAACCAACATCTGCTCAGACATTTACTAAGAGTATAAAACCCCTTGTCAATTAATTGGCTTGACAGATATTCTGTTAATGGTATACTCCCCTATAGTATATATTTCGAGGTGATTAAAGATGCCCCTTTATGAATATCAATGTCATTCGTGTGATACAAAATTTGAAAAAATGGTCTCATTCTCAGCAGTTTACCTGAATCCGGAATGCCCCCATTGTCATAACAGTGATACCCGGAAATTGATTTCCAGCTTTGCCACTGGTGGTTCATCACCATCCGGCACCATCGGCACTACTGGCAGTTGTTCATCAACTGGCCGCTTCACCTGAGGGTAGGTTTTGGTGAGCTGCGGGTCAGCTCTGCTCCCTCGTTTTGACGATACTGAAAAGGCGGTATCCAATGAATTTTGATAATCCAAAATCGAAAGACAGCATTCTGAAAAGACTGCGAAAAATAGAAGGACAGGTGCGCGGTGTCCAGAATATGATCCAGGAAGATCGCAGTTGTGAGGACATTATCCAGCAAATGACATCAATCCGTGCAGCTGTTCACAGCGCCAGTGTTTACCTCTTGCAGGAGCATGCTGTCGAGTGCCTTCTGAATAAAGAATACGATCGTAAAGATCGTGAAGAATTTGTCCATAGTCTTTCAGCCCTTTTCGGAAAAACTCCCTGAATATTAATAAAATCAGGAATATATTAGTAAGGAAAAATTGATGGGACACACCAGTGTGAAATGGATCCAAAACCAAACCTTTTTAGGCACGGATTCGACCAATCATTCTATCGTTTTGTCCAGCGTGACCGACGGGAAAGGGGTGAAACCATCTGATATGCTGCTGGTTAGCCTTGCCGCCTGTACTGCAATAGATGTGGTTGAGATATTACGGAAGAAAAAAACACCCCTTAGCATTCTTGAAATTGAGGTAAATGGGGAACAAGACGCAGACCCACCCTGGGCGTTTCGGACAATTCACATGAAATTTCTGGTATCAGGAAGGGGTTTAACTGAGAAAAATCTCAGCCAGGCCATAGAACTATCGGAAGGCAAGTATTGTTCTGTAGCAGCCACAATACGCGGTGTGGCTAAAATTACATGGAATTTTGAGATACTGCCGGATTTCGAAGATTCTGAGAAGATTCAGCGGTAAACCATATTCACCGGTTCATAGTCAATGAACATCAAGCCAATAAATCCGAAATAGTAACAATTCATCCCGATTTTCCATTATTGATATAATCAAAACCAGGGGTAAACAACCTCACTTACTTGATTACTTTATGGAGATGGGAATGTCGAATCCGGGGATCATCGGTCGCTATGGTACTTTAATCAATTTGCCGGAATACAGTCGGATCGTGACATTGTTTGAGGGGGATACCCCTTTGATACCCTTACCGTCAGTGGCAAAAGAATTTGGGTGTAATTTTAAGCTCTATGTAAAATACGAAGGACTTAACCCAACCGGTTCATTTAAAGACCGCGGTATGACGGCTGCCATCAGTGAAGCATTCGGACGGGATGTAAAAACAATTATTTGCGCTTCCACCGGAAATACTGCCGCATCAGCGGCAGCCTATGCCGCCTATGCTGGTATGAAAGCGATTGTAATCATCCCTCAGGGAAAGGTCGCTGCAGGGAAACTGGCTGGAGCGGTAGCTTATGGAGCCAGGGTAATCCAGATTGACGGATCATTCGACAGCGCCCTTGACCTTGTCCTTGAGATTAGCCAAAGACATCCCATTGCTCTTGTAAATTCATTGAATCCTTATCGTTTGGAAGGGCAGAAAACGGCAGCTTTCGAGATTTGTGATTCATTAGGCCGTGCACCTGACTGGTTATGCCTCCCAGTGGGAAATGCCGGGAATATCACTGCCTACTGGATGGGTTTTCGTCAATACAACCAGCTTAACCAAACCGGGTTGCCCCGAATTCTCGGGGTGCAGGCGGCTGGCTCGGCTCCGCTCGTTGTTGGACATACCATTGCGAACCCGGAAACTGTTGCTACCGCTATCCGAATTGGCAAACCAGCCCGTGGGGAAGAAGCGCTTCTG
This sequence comes from uncultured Chloroflexia bacterium, assembly GCA_963841845.1. Taxonomy (GTDB): domain Bacteria; phylum Chloroflexota; class Anaerolineae; order Anaerolineales; family Anaerolineaceae; genus CAVVGZ01. Next base: position 218,448 of record CAWJEG010000007.1, read on the forward strand.
GCAGCAGAGCAGTCTAATGGACGAATCATAGCAGTGACAGATGAGCAAATACTCAACGCCCAGCGTCTTCTCTCCAACAATGGCGTTTGGGCGGAACCGGCGTCGGCTGCCGGCTTGGCAGGGTTGATCCAGGAATTTGAAGGGGGCAGGCTTAATCTGCAGGACCAATGTATCGTACTGGTTTGCACTGGACACGGTATGAAAGACCCGGATATTGTCATTAAAAAGGATTTTTCACCAATAATCCTGCCGGCAAATCTGACTGCAATAGAAGAAGCGCTCCTGGGGGAGGGATGAGTCCGTATTATTTTCAAGTAAATGTGCCGGCGACATCTGCTAATCTTGGCCCCGGTTTTGACTGCCTGGCTTTAGCCCTTGATCTCTGGAACACCACCACCTTTCAAGTGACTGGCAAAAAATTTCTCATTGAGATTCAAGGGGAAGGTGAATCTTTTTTGCCGGTTGATGAAAAAAATTTAATCGTCCATTCCTTTATTCACTGCCTGGATTACCTCGGTTTCCCTATCCCTGCAGGAGTTGAGATATTATGCCGGAATAATATCCCGACGAGCTCAGGTCTGGGTTCAAGTGCTGCAGCAGTTCTCACAGGATTGCTTGCTGCGAACTGTGTTGCCAATTATCCCCTATCCGATACGGATGTTCTGGGTATCGCCATGGATTTAGAAGGACACCCCGATAATATAAGCGCAGCCTTGCTGGGGGGGCTGGTCGCAGTAACGCTGGATGAGGGCAGATGTATTACCCACAAATACGAAATCTCCCCGTTCCATGTTGCTGTGGTCCTTCCACAGGTCGAAATATCAACCACGATTGCCCGTGCAATCCTTCCGCAGCATTATACACGCCAGGATATCGTTTATAACCTTGGGAGGGTGGCATTAATTATTGAGGCTCTGTGCAGTGGAAATATGAGTCTCTTACAAAAAACCATGCGGGATAGGCTTCACCAACCCTACCGGCTGCCTTACATTCCAGGCGGACAATCCGCTATGCAGGCTGCCGCACAGTTCGATTGTGCTGTTTCACTCTCTGGAGCTGGACCGGGGTTAATCTGCTTTACCAGGGGTGACCTCCGGGAGATTACCCGGGTTATAGAATTCGAATTTCAGAAACACGGAATCCCTTCCAGGACATGGGTGCTGTCTCCTACTCTTCAGGGTTCATGGATAGAAACCAAAAACTGATTTATCAACTGTCTCAACGGTAAAAAATTCGCAGGATAATATTCAACACCAGCGTGAGGAGAATACTTACAACAATTGAACCAAGCAGGGGGATTACACAACTAACGCCGTTTCCTTCAATCTGAATCGTACCCGGTAATTCCTTCAACCCGCCAAATTTTCCAAAAAGCACAATCATGGCACCAACAACCGCCATGGAAATACCAATGATGATGAGCCATCTGCCTGATTGGGAAAACACATCCATCAAGTATATCCTTCGCAAAAAAACCGGAAAAAGCCGCCCATAAATCGACCGTTCAAATTGGCCGGAACAGCCGGCCAGAAAGCGATGTAGGATAAAGGTTTAATTCCATCCGGAGTCTTCCGGGAAGAGATTAAAATAAGGGGTTCCATGGCGGGGTTCTGCCATCATATCAGTAACCGTTTCCTTCCAATTCAGATAATGAGCCGTCAATTTGTGTAAGTCTGCATCAGCAGGGCTGCGATACACTTCATATAGGATAAATCGGGTTGGATCAGCTTTCTGTTGCAGGATATCAAAGCGGATAATTCCGGGTTCACGGACACTGTTCTGCCCATTGATAAGGGAAGCACTCTTAAAGTCTTCAACTTTTTCCGGTTTTACTTGAATTTCAACAACCACAATATACATTAGGCTCCTCCTTGATTTTGGTCATAGGGTTGAACTCCTTTAATTTTACGCCATAATCCTTTCAGCCGAAATCTGTATTTAAGACTGTCAAGATATGCAAATAAAACAATCCAGACCGCTCAAATAGTTCATGCCATAAATCAAAAGTTCAAACGATTTCTATGAGTTTTATACCTGCACCATGAAATTGTATTATTAAGGTAAAATTAATGAAAATCTACACGAATAAGGTTTTTGTGCGGGGAGCTGGCTTGACGTAAGATGCTGGCTATGCTACTATGATTTTAGTATAGGTTAAATAAACAACCTGGAAGAGAGTTGTCCCATTACCAGGAAGGAGATCATGCCGTGAAAAAAAACTTGTTTACAATTGGTATCTTTATCACTGCTATTGTATTGGTTCTGGCTACCATTTCCTGTCAGCGCACAGCTTCAAAAGAAGCCGTGATTACCCCAACCATAATGGATGAATTGCCGTTCCCGGTTGCAACCCAACCTCCTGTGATGATGGATATCCTTGATAGCACACAAACAGCAATTGCTGTTCAAGGTGGAGAGGTACAGGAAACCCAGCCAACCGCAGAACCCACCAAGGAGCCAGAACCAACTTCTACAGCCACGCCGGTTGTTTTCCCAACCTCAACCCCGGGCAAGCCGGGGACGTACATCCTGCAGCAAGGCGAATTCCTTTATTGTATTGCCCGCCGTTTCAATGTTAACCCAGCTGATTTAATCAGCCTGAATGGCATCACAGAAAATACCATTCTCGATCCTGGCATGGAATTAAAGATTCCAACCTCCGGTACATGGGAATTGGGACCTCGCTATCTGAAAGAACATCCAACCGAGTACACCGTTCTGGCTGGAGACACCATTTATAAGATCGCCTGTGATTTTGGTGATGTGTCTCCAAATGAGATCATGGATGCCAACCAGATAGAGAATGCCGACACATTAATTGTCGGTCAGGTATTGCTGATACCGTAAATAAATTTAAAATAGTGGATTGAAAACTGGGCGGGGGTTCTGCCCCCGCCATTTTTCCTGATTAGCCTATGAATTTCGAAATACTTTCATCGGAAACCCAATACCAGGGTAAGATTCTGGACGTAGAACGGGTAAAAGCTCGTATGCCGGATGGTAAAACCGGCATATTTGACCTGGTAAGGCATAGCGATTCAGTATCTATCTTACCGCTTGATGATCACGGTAATATCTGGTTTGTGAACCAATACCGGTTGGGAGCCCAAAAAGTGCTTTTAGAACTTCCTGCGGGTGTCATGGAAAGCGGCGAGGACCCGCTTTTCTGTGCCCACCGTGAGATCCGTGAGGAAATTGGCATGGATGCCGAATCGATGCTTCTTTTAGGTAAAAGCTACCTGGCACCCGGTTACTCTACAGAAGCCATGTTTTTTTTCCTGGCCAGGGGTTTGCTAAAGGCTCCCCTGCAGCAGGATGAGGATGAATTCATTGAGATTGAGAAAATTCCGGTTTCAGACTTATCCGCCTTGCTTGAGAGGAGAATCATTGAAGACACAAAAACCCTGGCCGCATTAATGCTTGCCTGGCCGCTTCTCAAGGCATGACCAAAAATGGTTTAGTTTCAAGCGGGGACAAAATTCACCGAAACCAAAAAAGTGCAGTCTTGAAAAATGCCCTTAAATATGACAGGGTACAGTCCGTTTGATGACCAATATTACTATCCTTATCTGAATGTTTATAATAAACTGAGTGATTGAGTGATATTACATTGATACTTGATTACCCTATTCCTTAAGTGCCATCTGGCCGGATTAAACAATCCGAAGTACATGAACATAAAAAAATAAGTTTTAGGAGCAAATTATATGACGCGAGAAATGATTACTATAGGTGGAAATGAAGCCGCAGCGTACGTGTCCTACAGATTGAATGAAGTCATTGCCATTTATCCCATCACCCCTTCTTCCGATATGGGTGAATTTGCAGACGAATGGGCATCCAAGGGGAAAAAGAATATCTGGGGCACAGTGCCTACTGTGATGGAAATGCAGTCGGAAGGTGGTGCAGCTGGTGCCCTGCATGGGGCGATGACATCCGGTTCACTGACTACCACTTTTACAGCATCCCAGGGTTTGCTGCTGATGATCCCCAACATGTATAAAATTGCCGGTGAACTAACCCCTACCGTGATTAACGTTTCTGCCAGGTCTTTGGCTACACATGCCCTATCCATTTTTGGCGACCAGTCGGATATTTATTCTACTCGAGCCACTGGTTTTGCTCTCCTTGCCTCACGCAGTGTCCAGGAAGCCCATGATATGGCATTGATAGCCCAGGCATCAACACTTGAATCCCGGATTCCTTTCCTGCACTTCTTTGATGGTTTCCGCACATCGCACGAAGTTAATAAAATTGAGCTTCTCAGTGAAGATGATATGCGCCAGATGATTGATGATCGTTTAATCATGGAACACCGTGCCAGGGCATTAACCCCTGATCGACCTACCTTGCGCGGGACAGCTCAAAATCCGGACACCTTCTTCCAGGCCAGGGAAACCGCAAATGCGTATTATAAGATGTGCCCAGAAGTCGTTCAAAAGGCCATGGACAAATTTGCATCCATTACCGGGCGCCAGTATAAATTATTCCGCTATACCGGTGCCCCGGATGCCGAACGCGTTATCATCAGCATGGGATCTGGAGCAGAAACAGTTGAAGAAACTGTCCTCTATCTGAATCAGAAAGGCGAAAAGGTAGGTGCGATAACGGTCTCATTATACAGGCCGTTCTCAATGGCTCATCTCATGGAAGTTTTACCCACCTCAGTCAATAAGGTTGCCATATTAGACCGCACTAAAGAACCCGGCGCTCTCGGGGAACCACTTTATGAAGATGTCATCACTGCAATTGAAGAGGGTTTATCAACCGGATCGGCAAAATTTGAAAAACGTCCCAAACTCATCGGTGGACGTTATGGATTATCTTCAAAAGAGTTTACTCCAGCCATGGTGAAAGCAATTTTCGAAGAACTCGCAAAGGCCAACCCCATGAACCACTTCACCGTTGGTATTGAGGATGATGTCAATCATACCAGCCTTCCATTATGACCCCGCCTTCTCCATCGTTCATCCGCAGACAGTAAGCTGTGTCTTCTTTGGTCTGGGTGCAGATGGTACAGTGGGAGCAAATAAAAACTCCATTAAAATTATCGGGGAAGAAACTCCCAATCATGCGCAGGGGTATTTTGTATACGACTCCAAGAAATCCGGAACTGTGACAATTTCCCATCTGCGATTTGGACCACATCCAATTCGCGCTCCATATGTGATCGGTCGTGGGGATGCCAATTTCGTCGCCTGCCACCAATTCACCTTCCTGGAAAAACTGGATATGCTCAAATTTGCCAGGGAAGGTGGAGTATTCCTGCTTAACAGCATTTATGGACCAGATGAAGTTTGGGATCATCTGCCGCTGGAAGTCCAGGCCGATATTATCAACAAGAAATTGAAATTTTACGTCATTGATGCCTATGATGTAGCCCAAAAGACAAAAATGGGCAGCCGAATCAACACCATCATGCAGACATGTTTTTTTGCAATCAGCGGCATTCTGCCACGCCAGGAAGCAATCGAGCAGATAAAATACAGCATTAAAAAGACATATGGCAAACGTGGTGACGCGGTTGTCCAGCAAAATTTTGCTGCTGTGGATTCCACCCTTGAAAATTTGTATGAAGTGAAAGTTCCAACCAGGATTACCAGTGCCATGAAACGCAAACCAGCTGTATCAGCGAATGCGCCGGATTTTGTCCGTAACGTGCTGGGACCGATGATTGTTCATGAAGGCGATTCCCTGCCGGTCAGTGCCTTACCGATTGATGGGGTTTTCCCGACCAATACTTCCCGTTGGGATAAACGCAACATCGGACTTGAAATCCCGGTTTGGGAATCGGATCTTTGTATTCAGTGCGGGAAATGCTCTTTTGTTTGCCCGCACGCTGTCATCCGCCAGAAAATCTACGATCCTAAATACCTGGAATCTGCCCCGGCTACCTTCAAGTCCATCCCCGCAAAATTCAAGGAATTACCAGACCAGGTGTATACAATCCAGGTCTCTCCGGAGGACTGCACCGGTTGTGCATTGTGTATTGAAGCCTGCCCGGCTAAAGACAAAACCCAGGTTGGCAGAAAAGCTATCAATATGGCGCCACAGCAGCCCCTGCGTGAGGAAGAAAGTATTAACTGGGAATTTTTCATCAATCTACCCGAAGTAGACCGCTCTGCCATCTCACCGCGGACCATAAAGAACTCTCAACTGCTTCAACCTCTCTTTGAGTTTTCTGGAGCATGTGCCGGATGTGGTGAAACTCCTTATATCAAACTGGTTTCCCAACTTTTCGGTGATAGGGCTATCGTTGCCAATGCTACAGGTTGCACCTCCATCTATGGTGGCAATTTACCCACCACCCCGTGGGCATCTAATATCGAAGGTCGTGGTCCGGCCTGGTCCAACTCCTTGTTCGAAGATAATGCGGAATTTGGGCTTGGAATGCGCCTGACGATTAATAAGCAGAAAGAATTCGCCAGCGAATTATTGAAAGAACTTTCCAGCCAGATCGGTGAAAACCTGGTAATGGAACTGCTTCAGGCTGACCAGACTGAGGAAATTGGCATTATTACCCAGCGCCAGAGGGTCCGTGCCCTCCGGGAAGTCCTAAAAGGCATCAAAAGTCCCCGCGCCCGTCACTTAGATTCACTGGCGGATTCGCTTGTAAAGAAGAGCGTCTGGATCATGGGTGGGGACGGTTGGGCTTATGATATCGGATACGGAGGACTTGATCATGTACTTGCCTCCGGGTTGAATGTCAATGTGCTCGTTCTGGACACGGGAGTTTATTCTAACACCGGGGGCCAGGCCAGCAAAGCCACCCCGCGGGCAGCCGTCGCAAAATTTGCAGCCAATGGCAAAGGCCTCCCTCGCAAGGATCTGGGGCGTCTCGCCATGACCTATGGATACGTATACGTTGCCTCGGTCGCAATGGGAGCCAATGACCAGCAAACCTTGCGGGCAATTCTTGAGGCAGAAGCATATGAAGGACCTTCCCTCATTATTGCTTACAGCCACTGTATCGCTCATGGTTTTGACCTTAAAAAAGGTCTGGATCAGCAAAAATTAGCCGTATTATCCGGTATTTGGCCGCTCTACCGCTTTAATCCGGACCAGATTGAAAAAGGAGAAAATCCGCTATCCCTGGATTACAAGGAACCTTCCATTGCGGTTGATGAGTATGCGTATAATGAAACCCGCTTCAGAATGTTGACGCAGAGTAATGAAGAGCGTGCAGAAGAATTGATGAATCTGGCCAATATTGATGTAAAGCGGACCTGGAGAATCTACCAGTCAATGGCACAGCAGGATTACAGTTTACCCAAGCAGGATGAAGACAAAAAGGAAGCATAAGAGGGAATAATGGCAGATCTAAAAACAACTTATCTTGGCCTTGAACTGAAAAACCCGGTAGTGGCAGCAGCGTCACCTTTATCAAAAAAGGTGGACATTGTTAAACGGCTGGAAGACGCTGGCGTGGGTGCTGTGGTGATGTATTCATTATTTGAAGAGCAAATTATCCACCAGAGCCTGGAATTGGATTATTACCTCAGCAGGCATACAGAATCCTACGCCGAATCTTTAACCTATTTCCCGGACCTCGAAAATTATAATATGGGTCCAGAAATCTACCTTGAGCAAATTCAAAAACTTAAAAGGAGCGTGGATATCCCAATAATTGGGAGCCTAAATGGTATTTCAAGCGGCGGTTGGATTGATTATGCAAAAAAGATAGAGGAAGCCGGCGCGGATGCGCTTGAATTAAATATTTATTTCGTGCCGACAGACACAGATGTGAATGGCCAGGAACTTGAAGACACTTATGCAACCCTTACTGCCAATATCAAGAATCATCTCAATATTCCTCTTTCAGTGAAAATGAATCCATTTTTCACATCTATCCCGTATGTTGCCGGCAAGCTAGTTCAAGCCGGGGCAGATGGCCTTATTATGTTCAACCGATTCCTCCAACCTGATATTGACCTGGAAAACATGATTATCACACCCAATCTGGTCCTGAGCACTTCTGCTGAGCTGCGTCTTCCGTTGCGCTGGATTGCCATCTTATATGGTCGTATCCAGGCGGATCTGGCTCTAACCAGTGGCGTTCACAGCTCCGAAGATATGATAAAAGCCCTGATGGCTGGTGCTAAAGTGACAATGCTCGCCTCCCATTTCTTAAAGAACGGAATTGATAGCGCTACAGAGCTCATAATCGGGTTGAACACCTGGATGGAAACAAACGAATACGAATCTGTAAATCAAATGATTGGCAGCATGAGCCAGAAATCCGTTGCCGAACCAGCCGCCTATGAGCGTGCCAATTATATGAAAGCGCTCACAAGTTTCGATAATCGAAAATACTAAACTATTTGTTGGAGAAACATAAAACCCCTGTGGATTTTTATGCTCACAGGGGTTTTTATTTTAATGAACCTGAGATAAAAAATTCCCTGTAGGTCAGGGGACCCGCAGGGAATGATATCGGTATCATTTTTTAAGGGAATTATGGCTGGTAGGGATTTGTCTATTACTCTAATTCGCCATCGGACAATCCGGATTTTTTCTGCCGATAAACGATACGACCGCGCGCCAGGTCATAAGGCGATATTTCTACACGTACCCGGTCCCCCAATAAGATCCGGATATAGTATTTTCGCATTCTGCCGGATAAATAGGCCAGTATTTCGTGCCCGTTGTCAAGGCGGACTTTAAATTGAGTAGCTGGAAGGGCTTCAATAATCGTCCCTTCCACTTGAATTTTATCCTCTTCTTTTGCCATAAATCCTCCACTTCTCTGGCTGCCATGCTTAGCAGCCAATAATCCTTCCCCAGGTTATCTATTATTCATAGGTGTGGGTGGATTGGCGGCGTTTTATTCGTCGCATTGCCTTCTTTTTTTCTACTCTACGCAGCTCGCTTTTGGAGATAAACCACCTTTTCCTTCGGATCGTGCTCAAGACACCACTCTTTACAACTTTTTTGCGAAACCGTTTCAGTAATTGATCTTGTGATTCATTAGATCTAAGAATAACTGTTGCCAAATTTATTCACCTCCTCCCACCTCATAAATAAAATGTGTTCCTGCTGTTAATCAAAAAAATAACGGCTGTCAAATGTAATCCAGCCGTTGCCCAGGAAGAATTCTTTGTCAAGACCACAAGTCCGAACTGCCGTCACCTCCCGGGTACCACCGTGAAATAATGATAATCCTATTACTATAAGGATCAACGGATTTAATTGATTATAAACTGGAAAGATCAGGTTGTCAAATAAAGCTAAAACCCGGTTTAATGTTCAATTAAGCAAAAAAAGTCTCTTGGCAATGACCTACTCTCCCAGGGGGTCGCCCACCCAAGTACCATCGGCGCTGACAGTCTTAACTTCCGGGTTCGGGATGTTACCGGGTGTACCACTGTCGCTAAAGTCACCAAGAGACTTTTATTTGATTGGTAAATGAATAGCTAGATAAAATAAATGTTGTAAAAAAAGTATCAAGTTCTCTGCATCACAGAAGAAGCTCTCGGTCATTAGTACGGCTTAGCTTAATACATTACTGCACTTCTACATGCCGCCTATTAAGCAGGTAGTCTACCTGCGACCTTACTCCCTTGCGGGAAAATAGGGATCTAATCTTGAGGCAAGTTTCCCACTTAGATGCTTTCAGCGGTTATCTCTGCCAGACGTAGCTACCCAGCAATGCCGTTGGCACGACAACTGGCACACTAGAGGTCTGTCCACCCCGGTCCTCTCGTACTAGGGGCAGCTCCTCTCAAATCCCTTACGCCCACAGCGGATAGAGACCGACCTGTCTCACGACGGTCTGAACCCAGCTCGCGTACCGCTTTAATGGGCGAACAGCCCAACCCTTGGGACCTTATCCAGCCCCAGGATGCGATGAGCCGACATCGAGGTGCCGAGCGAAGTCGTCGATGTGAACTCTTGGACTTCACCAGCCTGTTATCCCCGGGGTAGCTTTTATCCGGTAAGCCACGGCCCTTCCACTCAGAACCGTGGGATCACTAAGCCCGACTTTCGTCTCTGCTCGACGCGTTGGTCTTGCAGTCAAGCTCCCTTATACCTTTACACTCTATGGCTGGTTTCCATTCAGCCTGAGGGAACCTTTGGGCGCCTCCGTTACCTTTTAGGAGGCGACCGCCCCAGTCAAACTGCCCACCTGGCACGGTCCCACACCCGGATTACGGTGTGTGGTTAGGGTCTAAACATGATCAGGGTGGTATTTCACCATTGGCTCTGCCAAGGCTAGCGCCCTGACTTCCCAGCCTCCCACCTATCCTACACAGATCATGCCCAAACTCAATGCCAAGCTGCAGTAAAGCTCCACGGGGTCTTTTTGTCCTGCTGCGGGTAGGCCGCATCTTCACAGCCACTTCAATTTCGCCGGGTCCCTCGTTGAGACACTGCCCTAGTTGTTACGCCATTCGTGCGGGTCGGAACTTACCCGACAAGGAATTTCGCTACCTTAGGACCGTTATAGTTACGGCCGCCGTTCACCGGGGCTTCAGTTCAAAGCTTCGCTTACGCTAACCTCTCCCTTTAACCTTCCGGCACTGGGCAGGCGTCAGCCCCTATACATCGTCTTACGACTTAGCAGAGACCTGTGGTTTTGTTAACCAGTCACTAGGGCCATTTCACTGCGACCCTCCAACGCTCAAGATAAACTTTCACGTCGAAGGGTACCCCTTCTCCCGAAGTTACGGGGTTAAATTGCCTAGTTCCTTAACGAAGGTTCTCCCGATCACCTTGGTATATTCTACCCGTCTACCAGTGTCGGTTTGCGGTACGGGCACCTGAATATCATCGCTTAGAGGCTTTTCTTGGCAGCAAGGCTCAACTCACTTATGCCTCAAGGGCTCGCCACATAGCCTCAACTCAGTCTGCGGATTTTCCAACAGACCTCAACGTCTGACGCTACATGCACCTGCACAACCAATCGCAGGCTGGCCTACCTCGCTGCGTCCCCCCATCGCTCCATTCAGGTGGTTCCGGAATGTTGACCGGATATCCATCGCCTACGCCTCTCGGCCTCGGCTTAGGGCCCGACTAACCCGACGCGGAACAACCTGGCGTCGGAAACCTTAGACTTACGGTGAACATGATTCTCACATGTTTTACGCTACTCATGCCTGCATTCTCACTTCTGTCCACTCCAGTCGTCCTTACAGTCGACCTTCACCGTTGACAGAACGCTCCCCTACCGCTCCAGCTATTGCTGAAGCCCATGGCTTCGGTACCATACTTAGCCCCGTTAAATTTTCCGCGCAGAATCACTTGACCAGTGAGCTGTTACGCACTCTTTAAAGGGTGGCTGCTTCTGAGCCAACCTCCTGGTTGTTTAAGTAACTCCACATCGTTTCCCACTTAGCATGGATTTAAGGACCTTAGCCGATGATCTGGGCTCTTTCCCTCTCGACCACGAAACTCATCTCCCGTAGTCCGACTATTATGCTTGGAGTACCGGCATTCGGAGTTTGATTGGGTTTGGTAAGCTCTAAGCCCCCTAGCCCATTCAGTGCTCTACCTCCGGTACTAAACACATAACGCTAGCCCTAAAGCTATTTCGGGGAGAACCAGCTATCTCCGGGTTCGTTTGGCATATCACCTCTAACCACAGCTCATCCCCTAATTTTGCAACATTAGTAGGTTCGGCCCTCCACGAGCGGTTAAACTCGCTTCAGCCTGGCCATGGTTAGCTCACCCGGTTTCGGGTCTAATCCCTGCGACTAAACGCCCTATTAAGACTCGCTTTCGCTACGGCTTCGGGTGTCACTCCCTTAACCTTGCCACAAAGATTAACTCGCAGGCTCATTCTCCAAAAGGCACGCTGTCAGGCATAGCGGCGCGCAACCGGCTTTCACCGGAGCACCGACCCGCCATTAGCCCTCCAACTGATTGTAGGCTCTCGGTTTCAGGTTCTATTTCACTCCCCTCATCGGGGTACTTTTCACCTTTCCCTCACGGTACTTGTTCACTATCGGTCGTCAAATGTATTTAGCCTTGGAGAGTGGGCTCCCCAGATTCCTGCCGAATTAGCGTGCTCGGCAGTACTCAGGTACCCAGCGGGAGGTATTCGGTTTTTATTTACGGGACTATCACCCTCTTTGGTGGGCTTTCCCAAACCCTTCTACTAACAGAATACTTTTTTACTCCCATATGCCGGGCCCTACAACCCCACCTCAGCAAGCTGAGATGGTTTGGGCTATTCCCCGTTCGCTCGCCACTACTGGGGGAATGATCTCTTTTCCTCCGGGTACTTAGATGTTTCAGTTCCCCGGGTTCCCTTCATCATTCTATGTGTTCAAATGATGATACTGTTGGTTCGCAACAGTGGGTTTCCCCATTCGGAAATCCCCGGATCAGCGCCTGTTCACGGCTCCCCGAGGCTTATCGCAGTGACCCACGTCCTTCATCGGCATTTGACGCCAAGGCATCCACCGAAAGCCCTTAGTAGCTTCTTCACGTGATGCAGAGAAATTGATACTCTTTTATACACGTTTTGATGACTTGACTTGTTATTATTATTGGCCTACTTTATCTAGCTATTCAATTATTAAGGTACTTCTCGCTTTTTCAAGCTTTTGCTTGACCGGCGATGTATGTCTCTTACCTGTTGTGAGGGACATAAATCCCCGGTTAATCACCTTTTAATGTTCTGACAAATCGACCCGGCTTTCCGCCGGGCCGTAAACTTCCCTCTGCGGTTAAGCGCTACTCTTTGTTATTTTGCAACTTCCAATTCTACCACAAATTTCTCCATCATAAATGGTTACTCTGTGGAGATGAGGGGATTCGAACCCCTGACCTCCGCCGTGCAAGGGCGGCGCTCTCCCAGCTAAGCTACATCCCCATTTCAAGGGAAGTGGGCCTTTCAGGACTCGAACCTGAGACCTTTCCCTTATCAGAGGAACGCTCTAACCAACTGAGCTAAAGGCCCAGAAGCACCTTAACCGCTGAGGAGTGATAGGAAGACTTCTGTATTTCTGGCACCATCTGCACCGCGCAGATGACGACTTGTACTGTCTGGAGCATCCGTCCTTAGACGGGCACTCTAAACTCATTAGAAAGGAGGTGATCCAGGCGCACCTTCCGGTACACCTACCTTGTTACGACTTCGTCCCAGTCACCGACCCCACCCTCGACGGCTCCCTCCCTTACGGGTTAGGATACCGGCTTCAGGTGTTGCCAGCTCCCATGACGTGACGGGCGGTGTGTACAAGGCCCGGGAACGTATTCACGGCAGTATGCTGACCTGCCGTTACTAGCAACTCCGGCTTCATGCAGGCGAGTTGCAGCCTGCAATCTGAACTGAGACCAGCTTTGGGGATTGGCTCCACCTCGCGATTTCGCAACCTGTTGTGCTGGCCATTGTAGCGTGTGTGTAGCCCAGGATATAAAGGCCATGCTGACTTGACGTCATCCTCACCTTCCTCCGGCTTGATACCGGCGGTCCCGCGTGACACGTATAACACACGGCGAGGGTTGCGCTCGTTAGCGGACTTAACCGAACATCTCACGACACGAGCTGACGACAGCCATGCAGCACCTGTAATGGCTCCCCGAGGGGTCGGTCCTCTTTCGATTTCCTACCACCATTATGTCAAACCCTGGTAAGGTTCTTCGTGTAGCATCGAATTAAACCACACGCTCCGCTGCTTGTGCGGGCCCCCGTCAATTCCTTTGAGTTTTAGCCTTGCGGCCGTAGTCCCCAGGCGGTAGACTTATCGCGTTTGCTTCGGCACTGATGGATTTTACCCCACCAACGCCAAGTCTACATCGTTTACAGCTAGGACTACCGGGGTCTCTAATCCCGTTTGCTACCCTAGCTTTCGCGTCTGAGCGTCAGAAATGGGCCAGGAGGCCGCCTTCGCCACTGGTGTTCCTCCGGATATCTACGCATTTCACCACTACACCCGGAATTCCACCTCCCTCTCCCATCCTCAAGCACGACAGTATTGAACGACCTCTCCCAGTTTAGCCAGGAGCTTTCACATCCAACTTATCGCGCCGCCTACACGCGCTTTACGCCCAGTAAATCCGGATAACGCTCGCCTCCTACGTTTTACCGCGGCTGCTGGCACGTAGTTAGCCGAGGCTTATTCAGAGGGTACTGTCCTTCCTCATCCCCTCTAAAAGTGCTTTACAATCCGAAGACCTTCATCGCACACGCGGCGTTGCTGCTTCAGGCTTTCGCCCATTAAGCAATATTCCCTACTGCTGCCACCCGTAGGTGTCTGGCCCGTGTTTCAGTGCCAGTGTGGGGGGTCACCCTCTCAGGTCCCCTACCCGTCATCGCCTTGGTAAGCCATTACCTTACCAACTAGCTGATGGGACGCAGGCCCCTCCCAAAGTGGATTGCTCCTTTAATCAAACGGCCTCTAATCCGTAGGATCACATGAGGTATTACCAACCGTTTCCAGTTGCTATCCCTCGCTTTGGGGCAGGTCACCAACGCGTTACTCACCCGTTCGCCACTAAGGATGCGATGCAAGCAAAGCATCCTTCGTTCGACTTGCATGTATTAGGCACGCCGCCAGCGTTCATCCTGAGCCAGGATCAAACTCTCCGCAAAATTTTTCGCCTTTTCAGGCGTTATTTACTGTTTGCGTATTACAGAAATCGACAGGTTTGTCTTTCCTATCACTCTTCAACTGTTAAGGTACTGGTTGCTCCCAAGGGGGAGATTTTACCACTTCGCCGATCTTTGTCAAGCCCATTATCAGTCAAAACCGCCGGTGCTTATCCGTTCTGCTTGTTGGTCAACACCGGCCGCTTTTAGCTACTTGTGTTGGCTATTCAATTTTTATTGATCTGCCGATTGGGCTAGATTTCACCATTGATTAAGTGGACTTTTATTCTACCTGCTTCATCCCGACCTGTCAAGTGTTATTTCACACTATTTTCTTTTTTCGGGAAGGAATTTTCAGCTTCTGTCCGACTTATGTGGTTGTTCAGGTTCTATCACTACGATTATTTTGCCTCATTATTTTCTAAGGCTGCAGGATTATACCGCGAACTCTTGCTCTGTCAAGGATTTTCCGGGATGAAAATGGCCAATATCTTCTTAATATTACTTTAAAATATTTACCGGTTTTCACTGTGAATCCCGGACCATCTCTAAGAATACTTTTAATCTCTTCTTAAAATCATTTGATATAATTTTTTCATTATGAGTACAATTTCACATGTCCGCAGGCGCAATAAATTTACTATTGAACAGTTATTGCTGGCATTTTTTTTCGGTTTCAACCTTTTCTTTGCCACACTGTTCATCTTCTACCTCGGTTTTCAGCTGTTATTTATTGGGAAAATCTATCCCGGCATTTCTGTCGCCGGAATAGATGTTAGCGGTATGCCTGCCGCGGATGCTGCTCTCCGCATTAGCCAGGAGTACAAACATAATTGGGAGGGCCGTGTAATATTAAGTGACGGGGAAAACAAATGGGTATTAACACCTGCTGATCTGGGGGTCATCGTGGACATGGAAGCCTCGGCTCAAAATGCCTTTCAGATAGGACGACGGGGAAATCCTTTTAAAATATTTAATGATCTCTATTCATCCTGGTATTATGGAGTAGACCTGCCCCCGGCTCTAATTTACAATGAAAACCTGGCATCCCAATATTTATCCAACCTGGCCCTGGAAATCAACCAGCCTATCCGGGAACCCACGATACACCTTGAGGGAACGGATGTGATCGTCCAGCAGGGGCAAACCGGGCGAATAATCAACATACCAGCCAGCTTGTCCCTCATTTCCAGCCAGATGCAACCCGGGAAAGACGTTGTTGTCCCGCTGGTAGTCCTTGAATCTCAACCAACCATACTGGACATCGAGTCTCAGGCAAAATTAGCGGAGGAGATACTATCTGAACCGCTAGTACTGCAATTACCCAATTCTCATTCCGACCAGCCCGGGCCGTGGACAATTCCTCCAGATGCACTGGCGATCATGCTCTCATTTGAACCCCAAAACTCAAATGGCAATAACCAATACACATTAACTCTAAATCACCAGCCTCTCCGAAATTACTTGGATGGGTTGTCGGGGATTTACCAGCAGGCGGAGAATTCACGCTTCATTTTTAATGATGATACCCACCAGCTGGAGGTTATCAAACCAGCCGTAATCGGGCAGCAATTAAATATTGATGCCAGCCTGGAAAATATTCAAGATACGCTGTTAAATAAACAACAGCACTCGGCTGAACTGATTCTTGACACCATAAATCCTCAGGTAACGGATGAGATGAGCGGGGAAGAGCTGGGAATCACTGGGTTAGTCCAATCGGAAGCTACATATTTCTATGGTTCAAGCCCGGATAGAGTGCAGAATATTACCAAAGCTGCCAGCGAGTTCCATGGGCTGTTAATTGCTCCATATGAAATATTCTCAATGGCTGGTGCTCTGGGGAATATCAGCCTGGACAATGGATATGCTGAAGCTCTCATTATTTATGGTGACCAGACCATCCAGGGGGTGGGGGGTGGGGTATGCCAGGTCAGCACCACACTTTTCCGTACGGCCTTTTTCGCCGGGTATCCCATCATCGAGCGTCATCCACATTCCTACAGAGTAAGCTACTATGAGCGGGTGGCAGGCGGCGGGAGGGACGATGACCTGGCAGGATTGGACGCAACGGTTTATGTTCCCCTTGTGGACTTCAAGTTTCAAAACGATACGCCTTACTGGCTTTTGATGGAAACCTATATCAATCCAAGTTACAATTCAATCGTTTGGAAATTCTACTCAACAGATGACGGCAGGACGGTGGATTGGAGAACTACGGGTCCAACCAATATCATTCCAGCACCGGAAACAAAATATCTGGAAAATCCCGAACTATCAGCCGGGGAAACCCGGAAAGTTGATTACAAAGCCGATGGGGCTGAAATCACTGTGAATCGGACCGTCTACCTCGATGGTAATGTGTATCTTGAAGATTCCATCTATACAAATTATCAACCATGGGCAGAAGTAATCGAATATGGTCCGGGAACCGAGGGGTATCCTCCCGAAAACGGTGGAAAAGAAGAGGACCAATAAACATTACTTCGCCATTTTTTCCAGCTCCGATATCAGCTTCGGTTTTTCATGGGATATCAAACATGGTAAAATTGCGCAGTATTTCTTGATATAAATTTGGAGGCAATATGGTAAGCAAAGATTTATTGGAAATCCTTCGTTGTCCAGTTTGCGTTCGTGAAGAAGGCAAAGAGGGTCTCTTACAGTTGTATCGAGATTCTTGGCTGGTGTGCCAGGATTGCCCCAGAAAATATCCCATCGTGGAAGATATCCCTGTAATGTTGATTTCAGAAGGTGACAAGTGGACAAACACCCCGCTTGACCAGCTTCCTGTTCCTCCTCCAAACATGGATTAGTGATTTTATAAGATATTCCCCTACAAGGCTAATAAACACCAATATCATACCAATATCAGTTTTGGTATTAATCTTGCACCATTGAGATGCAAGGAAATACAAATTTAACTAATTGAGATAGAGCAAGCCTATGGCAAACCAAGACATGAGACTTCCCAAATCCAACACGAAATTTGACCCGCTTTCTCTGGGTCTAATGATTGCATTTTTTATCCTGGCATTGGCTACAGCTGTAATTGCTTTTGTAGTAGTCCGCAATTTTGTTCAATCCTGGACAATGACGGATTTACCAGGTGTCCCCATCGAATCTGAGAGCGGTGAGATCATAATTGACTCCCAGGGAGTACCAATGACCGAACCACTTCAGGCCGCTGATGGACTCGCCGCTATACCATGGGATGGCAAGAGCCGCGTTACTGCCCTGGTAATGGGCCTCGATTTGCGTGACTGGGAAGAATCCGGAGCAGCATCCCGCTCCGATACCATGATTCTGCTAACCCTGGATCCAACTTCTATGGAAGCAGGCATGCTGAATATTCCCCGCGATTTATGGGTCAATATTCCGGGTTATGGCCACGGAAAAATTAACACTGCTTACTTCCTTGGGGAAGTCAATAATCTCCCCGGCGGAGGACCTGCTCTTGCAGTGGAAACTGTGGAACAGTTCATTGGTGTGCCCATTAACTATTACGCCCAAATTGACTTCAGCACCTTTGTGAGATTTGTCGATGAGATTAATGGTGTCAAAATTACCATTGGTGAAGATGGGATGCGGCTTGATCCAATCGGACCACAAAATGATGTTTTCCTCCAACCAGGGCGTTATGTATTAAATGGTGATTTGGCACTCGCTTATGCCCGCAACCGTTATACAGAAGGTGGTGATTTTGACCGCGCCAAACGAACTCAGGAAGTAATTATGGCCATCCGCGACCGCATCCTTGAGGGAGATGGTTACTTAACAGAGATGATCTCGAAAGCACCCCAGCTTTATACCATCCTTAAGGATGGTATTCGAACCAATATGACCCTTGGCGAAGCAGTCCAACTTGCCCTCCTTGCCAAGGAAGTAGACCCGAATTCTATAAAAACGGTCACTATCCCGCCGGATGTATTAATCGAATCAACCTCACCGGATGGTTTAAGCATTTACATACCAATTCCGGATGAAATTCGCATGATCCGAGATAGGGTCTTCACCAACACCAGTGGTGTACAAATTGGTCCATACGCAGTTGCTGATGATCCGAAGGTTTTAATGCAGGCTGAACAGCCAAGAGTGCGGATCCTCAACGGTACCGCAGTAGCCGGATTGGCAACCCAGACGAGTGAATACTTGCGCTCTGAGGGAATGAATATTGTTGAGGAAGCTACGGCTGACCAGATTTATGAACAGAGCATGTTGTATATCTATACCGGCAAGCCCTACTCTGCTGGTTTTATTGCCGATCTAATGGATATCGAAACTGGACGGGTATTTAACCAGTACAATCCCGATTCTCCGATTGATATTGCAATTATCGTTGGCAATGACTGGGCTTACGATAATCCAATGCCCTGATAATACTTAACCTCTCCATTAAAAGTCGCCCGTTTTTCCGGGTGACTTTTTAATTAATGATTTGATTGTTATTGGAATGAATAAACACGTAACAATGATAGATATTAAGGAGTGGGAATATTAATGCTTAACCCTCGTTTGTTGAGGGGAAATTTTGAGGAATTATGAATAGCAGTCCAGTTATCTAACTTTGGGAGAATTTTAGCCATAATCCCCCTGGTGAATTACTACCCACTCCGTTCCGGCATGGGGGGGTTGATAAATTTCGAATAATTTCCTCACTCCCTCCCACTTGCAGATTGTAGATCATTCCTTGCTGCATGATGAAATTGGCAAATCCTGGATCTTCATCCGGATATAATCCGGTAAAAAAAGTATCCTGACCTTCATCCCAAACGATATCGATACGAACGCCAGGCATGGGATTCCCCTTTTCGTCAACAATATCGATAATCAGTAACCCGCTGTCCTCACTCGATTTACACAATTCTTCCTGCTCGGCAAGCAGGAAGTTTTTATCAAGCACGGGTAGCACAACTGCCTGGGCGGGTGGTGTGAAAGTTGCCAACGGGGTGGATAATCTGCCAGTCAGTTCTGAAGATGTTGGTGTGCTGTTGACGGGTACTGTTTGAGTAGATGGATCAACGCTTGGGCTAGGGGTTGGGGATTCTTCCTGCACGGATTGGTCAGTCTGCAAATCACCAGTCATTCCACCCAGATCCACTGATAGCTTTGCCAGGGCGCGTGCCTGCTCTGGGGATCCCCCGGACGCCAGAATTTGTTGGGCTAATACTGCCAGAGAACGTTCTGGATTCTCCTCTCTCAGGAGAGCGAGGCGGGCTTCTGCCCGTCCTTTGTCTTCGTTTTCTGTATATGCCATAGCCACAAGCACACGATACTGGTTCTTGGATTCTGCATCCAGGGAATGTGGGGCTGAATTGGTATATTTTACAGGGTTAATTAATAACGAGTATACCAACCCGAGAATCAAGCCGATCAGAATACCGGTAAATAGGAACCATGGGCCATGTCTTTCACTCATTTTGAGCTTCATCTCCGGACCATAAGACCAATGCTTCGGATAGATCCATCATCAGCTCCACATCTTCTGTGGAGTAGCCAAGTTCTTCAGCAGTTTTTACCGCATCTTGGGTAACGACAAAGACAGACTTTTTCCCCAGAGATTTCAGCCATTGTCCAGCAAGTGCCAGATCCTTATCTTGGTGATAACGTTCAGCAACCATTAATACATAATCCGATTTATAATCGGATCTCAGGTTGGCTGGCTGAATTTGCGAGAATTCAACAGGATTAATTATCCAGCCGTAAAGAATCCCCAATCCTACTCCAGCTACAATGCTAATAATAAAGAATATCAGTCTGGTATTCATCGCCCAAAATTATATGCAATAATTTAAAATTTGATATCGTTTTGATTATATACTTAGCTTGAACAAAGATCAAACCGGAAATTAACAAGAAATCCTTTCCGGAAGTTGGATATCCCAGGTCACGCTGTATAGAGCCAATGCATATGCTCTTTGCCATCTGATTCAGCAACATGGAATAATAATTTAGCACATATTAAATAAGGGAATTATGGGGGCATCTCAGTCGATACCGGAAAATCAATCGGGGGCTTGGTGGAAAATCCTGGGTGGGTATGCACCAGGGAATATGTTTGCTGCAAAAACATTATGATCTCCACTGGAAAGCATTTCCCCCCCATCCACAAACCGTCCTTTGCATACTGCCTGAGGGTCCCCCAATAAATTACAAGGTAATGATTTTTATGAAAAAGATAATAATTTCATCTCATAATCCCGTAAAAATGGAAGCAGCCCTCCGGGGATTTCAAGAAATGTTTGCCGCAGAGGATTTTTGTATAGAGGGCATCCCGGTGGAATCCGGTGTGAGCGAACAGCCCCTCTCTGATAGGGAAACCTTCAAGGGTGCTTGGAATCGGGCCCTGAATGCCCGCATATCCATGCCAGATGGAGATTATTGGGTGGGTATAGAAGGCGGCGTGGAAGATAATAATGGAGAATTTGAGGTTTTTGCCTGGATTGTTATCCTTTCCACCAGCCAGATTGGTAAAAGTAAAACAGGAACGTTCTTTCTTCCGGATAAGCTTGCCCGATTAATACGTCATGGGAAGGAACTGGGTGAGGCGGATGATATTGTTTTCAAGAGGGAAAATTCCAAACAGGGAAAAGGGGCAATTGGTTTGCTATCCGGAAATGTTATTGACCGGGAGACCTATTACCGGCACGCAATTATCCTTGCTCTGGTCCCATTTAAGAACCCGGACCTGTATCCTCTATGCGATTCGCAAGTTAAATAATTTATGCTTGTGAATTAGCAGTTTTGATAAATTTCATCACCTTTTTGGTGGTTTAAATAATCCATCCGGATTTGTGCCCAGCATCCCTGCTTCGTAGGATAAACTGTCAACACGTGAAAACGATTGGATTTGCTCCAACATAAAAAGGGAGTAGCCGTTTAATTTCTTTAAATACATTTCAATCCTATCCACCCCCCGGTCTTCCCACATCCAATCGTACCGGTCGAACATCTCCAAATTAATTAATCTTGTGTACTTACGTAACGTCTTTATTCCATCCACATTGAAGTAATCTTCAAAATAGGATAGTACAAGTTCCCGCAAGGTTTTATAAATTGGTTCTCGATAACCCAAACCGCTGAAATTTGATTTTGCCAGTGCTCCATAGTTACCCTTTATCTGGAATACTGCCAGCACGTGATCATCATCCAATCCGGTTTCCGGCAGCAAATCTACAATAAGCGGGGGATACCCCAGCCGCCTTAACGCCATAGCACCGAAAACTCCCCCATCCAGGCAGTGCGCTTGCATTTCGTTCATGACCCGTACCGGGCTTCGGTTTATCTCCTCCCCTCTGTAGGCAATAGTATTAAGATATTCCTGTATTTTATAAGGGGCGCCCAGTCTTTTTAGGACATCCCTCTGCGCTGTTGAAAAATGATCTTCAATTTGTGACATAATCCGTCTCTGTCCGTTCAGGAAATTTGTTGCTGCAACAGCAGTAATTTTATCAGGGAACGATCATTGAGTAGAAAAAATTAGAAAGATTAATTTTCTGCCAATACAATAATCCGGTCCTGATCATTGAAGGCTACTTTTTCCGCCTTCTTGGGGTTCAAGACAACACCAAAATTCTTATCCGGTGAGCCAGCCTGGTCGGAAATACGGTATCCAATCGCCGCCTCATTGCGCCTGGCTGCAGACTCAATCACTGTATAAAAATTAATCGGTATTCCGGTCTTTACATAAGACCTGGCTGGTTTTAAATAAATTTCGGATCCCTCTGCAGAGAACAAGTCCTGAAACACCGAATTAATCCTTTTATTCTCTTCCACCTGGGCCATCATTAGGCTGATCAATCGGTCACTGACAATGAAATCATCCGCCCTGGTTGTTTCTGCCAGGCGGCTGTTTTTAACATCCAGAATCTCCGATACAATGGAATATCGGTAACCATAGGTCTCGGCAATATTCCTTAGTTGCAGGAGAGCAAGTAAAGTAAGAGAATCCGCCTCCTGGACGGGCAGTTGGTCCGAGTAACTCAATAAAATGATGTGATCAAAATTTGCCAGTTTCAAATCAAACAAGGTGTCCCGGTCATAGATCTCCCCGGATTCAAAGTGGACTTTAATGTTTTTCAGACCAGCCAATAATCGATCAATATTTTGTTTGACCTCTTTGGTATTTGCTACTACGTGGACCCTGGATTCTGGCGCAGCATAATGATCCAACTGTTTCAGGATGTTTACAGAATTCCAATTCCAGCCAAGCATGAGAATATTCTCTTTATTTACATTCGCCGGAATATACGGGAGTACCATTCCAGAATCGACCAGCGATTTTGGATCCGGTTCACAGAATGATTGGATATCATCACCGGAGATAACAATGATTTGGTCACCCGCATTGATAACCGTATCCATGGGTGGATTTAAACGAGGGCCATTCACCCGGTCCACCAATCCCAATACAGCGCAGTTTTCATACGCATACAACGCAGTCCTGAACGGACTACCTGTTAAGCTGCCAGGATCAAAGAAATATATTTCATTCTTTTCAAAATCAAGCAGGTCGGAATAAATGACTGAAAGACCCCTCTGGCGTGAGGTCTGGGCGATAATTCTTGAGATGACATCACTGAAATAGACCCATTCCACTTCCCCCCTTCCTAAAATCTCGGTCACTTGCCGGTTTTGCGGGAACCGGATGCCGGCGACAATATGGTGTGGTTCAAACCGGCGATTTGGATCTTTGGTAATTGCCAGAACTGTTTTTATCACTTCCACATCTGCCAGGCGCCCGCTCGGGGGTGTGATGATTATTGAACGGGCAGATTCAATACTGGCGAGTTTCAGATCAGTCATATCCATAGGATTCCCGGTCCGGCACAGGATAGTTGTTGTTCCAGTGGTGCTTATTTTATGTCGGATTTCATCTTCCATTCGGGATTTATCTTCCTGGCCAAGGATTACCAGGGTGGATTTTGGCTTATCCAGGTTAGCAGAAATAATCTCCTTGATCAGGGTAAAAATTTGGCTGGACCATCCCAATAATACAATATGTCCGCTTTCGACAACCTCAGACTTTCCTTTTCTCAAATCCGCAAGTTTATTTTGTATGGCATTGGCCACCAGGCCAATGAAATTGCTGATGAGAAATATACTGCTCAGTGCAATCGCAAAACTTATAATCCGGTAACCCCAATTCGAATCCCTACCGCCAATTGATCCGGATCCCATTGTTCCTAAAAGAGAGAACCAGAAAGCCTCAATGAGGTTCATGGGAGGGTCATCCCTCGGAGCCAACCTGGTCACGACAAGTAACAGGGTCCACAATAAGATTAATAACAGAGAACCTAATGCCAGACCGGCAATAACCACTGATGGGCCGCGGGAAAAAAATTTGTCAAATTCATAATGCAAGCGTTTAGAAAATTTCACTTTCTTTCTCATGCCCATTCTCCTTTCTGTATATTCCAGGACCTTTGATAACCGATTAGGATTCGTTTGAGAGTGTTATGCTTAATTATGGATTATTATTGCAAATTTTTTACATGCTGATCAAAGAAATCCACGCTGCGCCGCATTGCCAATTCAAATGAATTTGAGATGTTATGGTTATCACCGGGGTATGCATAATATTCAACTGATCCGCCAGCATGGGCTATTTGTTCTGCCAGCTGTTCTGAAAAACCTATGGGAACTGTCTCATCATTTGCCCCATGATGTAGTTGAATCGGACCCGAAAGGTCATTCAAGTAGCTGTTGGCTGAGATTGAATTCCAGAATTCGGGATTCTCGTCAGGCGTTCCATACTTGGTTGCCAGGTCCCTTCGCCAGCTTCCGCGTGTGGATGGTGTTGCAGTCAGGCTGCCTGTGCTCCTTCTCCAATTAAATGCGAGATCTTCATAAGTACCTACCACACCACCCCAAATTACACCAGCCTGGATATCGCCAGCTACAACCATGCTTCGCAAAGTGATATAACCTCCCATGGAGTGTCCCCACATCCCAATTCTTCCATTATCCACAACAGGAAGCTCCTTAAGCGATGCCAGGGCATTCAAAACATCGATAGTATATCCAGGATTGCTGTATGCCCCGCCGGAGGATCCTTCGGATTCTCCATGGCCGCGATAGTCCGGTCTGAAAACAATATATCCACTATTTGCCAACCTGTCCATGTATGCAATGTACCTTTCCGTGGATACATATTCTTCGGGCGGTATATAACCATGGTTAAAAATTATCGCCGGCCAGCCGGCTGCTGGAACATCACCTTTCGGTATGGTCATATAAGCATAGATCCTCAATCCTTCAGATTGATAGGATACAAGGTACCGGTCATAGTTGTCATAGGAAGGCAGGGTTTCCTCAAAAACAATGGTGCTGCCAGGGTAGTTTCTGGAACGAAGGTACGCAATGGATAAGGGATGGAGGTCAGGAGTGGGAGTTGGACTTATGAGTGATGGGTTGTCCGTTACCAGGGTTTGGGAGGGTGTAATGGTCATCCTCCGGACTACTGCAGTGGCTGGTACAGTTGCTTGGTTTACATCCAGGGGTTGAGACCTCAATCCTGTAGACGAGCATGAAACCAGCAGTATGGTTGTCATCCCTGCTATTAATAGGCTGGATATCCTGGTTTTGAATAAATATTTCTTCATTATTTAGATATATTATATCTTATTAATCAAGAGATATCATTCTTATGCAATATTTCTTATAATTATTAATCGAATGATCATTTTTTTGGTCGGTAAAATATTTTTTCAAAATCAGGATTAAAAGATGAATCCCAAAATTCCACATACAGCTTTTGGCTCCATTCAGATTGGTAACGAAAAATACGACCACGATGTTTTTATTTCACTCAACGGGTCTATCAATAAACGGAAGAAGAAACTTTCTAAAGAGGTTTTTGGTACTTCTCATGTGATATCTCTTGCTGAAGCAGAATATATCTATGAAGATGGGGCAGATATTTTGATTTTGGGATGCGGATGGATGGGAAAGGTTAAACTCTCTGATGAGGCCAGGAATTTTTTTGAAAAGAATCATATAACAACATATCTTGAATCCACCCCAAAAGCCGTTGAACGTTGGAATGAGACCAGCGGGAACGGGATTGGGTTATTTCACATCACTTGTTAAGGATATACACTTATGGTTAGATAACCGTTTTTTGGAATAGGATATAGCTTGATAAATCCTTGAGGAGGCAGAATGGCTCATTCACTTGTAGAACAATTGCGGTTCACTCGCCGCGAATTCATGCGTTGCATCGATGGCATTTCGGATGACGAAGCCCAACAGCGAATATTACCAATGAATGCAATCGGCTGGATGATTGGCCATCTGGCAGACCAGGAAAACAAATACTGGGTGCTCGGAGGCCTGGGGAAAATACTTTATCCGGAATTGAACGAACAGGTCGGATACGGCAAACCACCTTCTACCCCGGCACTTTCAGAAATGATAGACGTCTGGACGGAAATCACAAATACTGCAGATATTTTCCTGGAAAGCCTTACCCCGCTCGTTATGGATACAAAAATGGTAGTCCAGGGCACTACCCGCAAGGAAAACATTGGTACCATGCTGTACCGAAATATCTATCATTACTGGTTTCACCTCGGGGAAGCGTATTCCATTCGCCAGCTGCTTGGTCATTCAAACCTGCCGAGTTTTGTAGGAAATATGACCGATTATAACTATCAGCCTGAAAAACAGAAGTAACCAGGCGTCAGCCTTGGGTCTCCACGCCTGCCCTATTCCTTGAACCACTCCATATAAAAATATATTCAGAGCTGCTTGAGGCAAACCGATGCATTCAACCACAGCCGGCAGGAATGAGATTTTAATTTGGTTTTGTAACTAACAGCCAGAAATCAGGATATTCGAAACAGCCCAGCACAAAAAATCCCTTTTTCCTGGTTCCGACTGCCCGCCATCACCGTCTGGATTAGATATAGGCACCCCACGGTCACCCGATTTTTATAATTCTGTGCCGATAGATTAAAATCTATCTATGAATATGTCTATCTCACATAAATATCCGCTGCAACAGTTATATTTTGTATTGGCTAAAAAGGAAATCATCCTCGCGGCAGGGATTTGTACAGTCGTTTTTTTATTCCTGATCCATAACAGTTCAAATAAGTACTTGCCTGAAAACGCTCCTGGAATCATCGCCATCCAATTTTGCGCATCACCGGAAACATTCATGGCTGTACTCAAACAATGGGGAGAAGCAGGAGTAACCGGTTACCGGGAACATCTATGGCTTGATTACCTCTTTCCAGCATCCTACGCCATTTTTTTTGCCAGTCTGATTGCATGGCTGGAAAGGAAGAGAACGATTTCTACCGGTAAAATCCCCATTATCTTTATTTTTCCCCTGGCCGCAGGTTTATTGGATTGGTTGGAAAATACGATTCACCTGCAGTTGCTCGAAAATCCGGCCGTCGTAAATGGTGTGCTGGTTTTAATTGCATTTGTCATTTCTTTCACAAAGTGGCTGTTATTGATTGTCACCGTTATATTTATTTTTTCCAGCTTCCTGAAGTCAATGATGCGGGATAGTGGATAACCTGCCTTTCGGAAAAATTGGGTATATTGTTCTCAGAAAGGAGTTATTTTAAATAATCCATAAATCAAATAACCATCCAAATTGCACGGGGAATGGGTAGGCTTTATATGGAAAGGAAAAACAACTTGGAAAGATTATTGGGCGACCCTGTTGTAAATTGGCTTCTGGAAGAAGAAAATCCGTCCGTCCGGTATTTTACCCTCACCGATCTTCTTACAGTACCCAAAAGCGATCCTGTGGCGATAAAGAGCTATAAATCAATTTACAGCGGTGGTCCAGTTCCAAAAATACTGGAAAAGCAGAATCCCGGAGGGTATTGGGAGGAACCGGAAAATTTCTACATGCGCAAGAAATATCGCGGTACAGTGTGGACGATGCTCCTCCTGGCGGAACTCGGTCTGGATGGTTACCATGCAGCGCTCCACAGGGCTGCTGAGTTTCTGTTTAAGAGCGCCCAGGATCCTGACACCGGCGCTTTTGCATACCGCAACAAGGATGGAGTAGCCGTGCATGATGCAGTCATCCCCTGCCTGACCGCCAATATGAGCTGGTGCCTCCTGCGCTATGGATACCTGGATGATCCAAGGCTGCAAAATGCCGTCCGGTGGCTGACCACTTATTTGCGCTTTGATGACGGTGAGGATAAACCGCCCCGCGTGTATCCCTATGACAGGTTCGAAAATTGCTGGGGATCGCATACCTGCATGACAGCCGTCGTAAAAACCTTGAAAGCTCTCTCCCAAATACCCCCAAATAAAAGGTCTGATCCTGTTAACCAAACAATTTCCAATGGCGCAGAATTTATCCTTAAGCACTATCTCTACCGGCGCAGCCACAATTTATCTGTTATCGCTAATCCTTCCTGGATTGAGCTTGGATTTCCGCTGATGTGGAAACCCGATGTGCTGGAAATGTTAACAGTCCTGCTGGACCTGGGATTTACCGACAGCCGCATGCAGGATGCTGTAGATGTGGTTCGCTCAAAGAGGAATCCGGAAGGCAAATGGCTCCTGGAAAGCAGTTATAATGGCCGCTTCCAGGTACGTATCGAGGGAAAGGGTAAACCAAGTAAATGGATCACACTAAAAGCGTTAAGCGCAATAAAAAAAGCAGTTCAGGCAGGGTTGTAATACAATTTATTCCGCCAAACACAGTGCCGTTGATTATCCGCAAATTTGATTGTTCGTCCTTATTTTGGAGATAAATCCTTTGAATCCAGGCAAAACAGAGGCAGATTTATATCAGTTCCTTGCAGATAACTATATCGAATATTCGCGCTATGAGCACCCGCCAGTTTATACCTGTGATGAAGCGTCCCTGCAACTCCCCGATGCTCCCGGTGCCGCTACCAAGAACCTGCTGCTCACATGCCCGGAATCAAATCGGTATTATTTATTGGTTGCTGCAGGAGAAAAACGGATCCATTTTAAGCACCTTGGAAAAATTCTGGGCGAAAAAAAACTGCGGTTTGCCAGTGAGACAAGCTTAATCGAATTCCTTGGTGTCAAACAGGGTGCTGTCACCCTGCTCGGAATAATTAATGATCGGGAAAATCGGGTTATCGTATTAATTGATAGCGATCTTAAGCAAGCCCAGGCATTGCAATGCCATCCGCTTGTAAATACAGCAACTCTGGTAATCTCTTTCAATGACTTGATTAGGTTTCTTTCACTTGTCAATCACCCTCCGGTTTTTATTAGCGGCTTTTCCAGTCACGAGACAGCTTAGGGGTTGCCTTTGGTGCACGAAAATTAAGGTTATAAAAATAATGTGGGGGATATTCTTGCGCATACAACTGCGATATTCCGCTGTTTGGTATACAGCCCCTCCGGTATAACACAAATCTTCTTCGGAGCCGAATCGTAAAAACCCATCTGTGGGAAGCCCTCAGTAGACAAGGGAGGCCGAATCCCGCAGCCGGACTCCACCCCTGAGTGATAACGGCTTGAGTGTTGTCTTGCCAGGGATCAGCCTTAACAAATTCTGCAATACGCTTGAGAATTTCTCGAATATTTTGATTGAATTTGTTGGATAAACTCCCAAAATTACAGAATTGGTCTCCGGTTAAAATCATTTGGCAATGAAATTGTTCTTGTTTATCCCCTGCCCATCTTTCTTGCCATTTGTTGGACAAAGTCGGCGGTTATCTCAGCAATACCTTGTTCTCGTGCCCGCTCATTGATAACTCTTTGAGCCATGCGGCGGGCAAATGGTGGAACACGTTTCAGGCGTTCCTCTGCTTCTGCAGTCCACGGAATATCCTGGCCGTCTACCGGTTTGTTTTCCTCCGGCAGGATAATTGGATGTTCATTGGATCTGGTAATCAATAAATTGCAATTTATCAGGCGGGCAAGATTATGGGAATTTGATCCGATGAGAGAACCTTTCTGTCGATGGAGTCCCCATCTTCCCACAACCACGAAACTGGCATTTGTGAGCGCTGCATAATGGTGAATTTGTGGGTATACTTTGCCAGCTAAAACCTTTGTGTGCATATCCATTCCCAGGGATCTGGCAAAAAGAGCTGCCTGGTGAACACCGCTTGCATAGATCTTTTCCAGGCCCTGGTCAATAATCTCATCATGCAGTTTTTCCTGGGCAGGAAAATCAAAGCGCTGTTTATCTTTTTCAGGAAGGGATTCGGAAATTGTTTTAAACACTCCCAGGTGAAAGTAAGGATCATAGACTGCTACACCATGAAGTTCACCATTGTCCAATTTTGCCAGGTTAACGGCTGTATTAACTGCGTTAAATGAATCCTGGCTGCCATCTACTCCTACAACAACAGGATGTTCCTTCAATACCCAGGGCTGGCGGATTATCATCAAATCGGATTTTTCTGCATGCAGCAGGATTCGCTCAGTCAACCCGCCCAGTTGGCTTTCAGCTACCCATCCGTGTCCCCAGGCGCCCATCACGATTAAATCAGGCTCGTAGTCAGTAATGAGATTTAAAAGCTTGAGGTAATTCGATCCTTCCGGGGTAATCCCTTTGCATACGAATCCGCTTTTTTCTGCACACAGAAATAATGGCGCCAGGTAAGCATCCGAAATAAGCTGCATCCCATCCGTGATAAGGTTTTCATGAGTGCTGCGTAATTGTCCCAGTGTCTGTTCTTCCTGATACCGGTCAGGCAAACCATTTTCCATCTGTTCAA
The DNA here is from genome assembly GCA_963841845.1 of uncultured Chloroflexia bacterium. Taxonomy (GTDB): domain Bacteria; phylum Chloroflexota; class Anaerolineae; order Anaerolineales; family Anaerolineaceae; genus CAVVGZ01. Next base: position 248,667 of record CAWJEG010000007.1, read on the forward strand.
ATCGTTCGCGGTGAAGTCTCGCCGCGTATACGTGGCAGCCCAATATTTCGCACTGTGAGATTTTCTCACCCAGTTTTTGCACTGTTTCTATTGCCAGGTTGGACCACAATGATCCGTCTAAAGCCACAAGTATCTTTTTATACACAATTATTTCCTGGGGTATGGGGTCTTGTTCTTTATCCCAACGATGTGAAAAAGATATCCCATTGAATATTGGGGTTGGAAAATATGAAATGCATCCCGGGAAAACATCTGGCGGGCAGCCAAAAGAAATCGGTAATACGGGTTCTCCGGATCAATCAGCTCTGCAATTGCATTAAACTGATAGCTCGGATAACGGGGTGCATCGCCAGTGAAAAGCAGGGCACAGAAGGGATTGGATTGAATATTTTGGAGAGTCTGGCCGTCAAAAATTTCTAATCCCCCAAGCATCCAGGGGTCAAAGGACAATTCATCACTATAAAATTCTCCCAACGTCTGGATACGGCGATCCAGTGACACCTCCCATGGATCATTCTGGGATTCTTCCACTACCTGTTCAAATAGGCGAATAAACCGTTCTACAACATCCTTTTTCGGAAGAAGCCCTACCCCGCGGGTTGCCAGGTTAATAGAAAAAAATCCATCATTCCAGCTTGCCAGAACTGGTAAGTGAGCAGGCTGGGATTTAACTGCCGCAGAACCCGATTTTTGGAGAGTCTCTATCATCTCCATCCGTGCAGTGGACTGCCACTCTAAAAATGGCTGCGGCAGTATCTCTTTATTAAAGGTATATTCTTCTTGATCTCGGGATGCGTTTATGCTTTCGGTATTAATAACCACTTTATATGGCAACTATAAAAATTCCTTTCCTACCAATAAGATCGTCCTTCATTAAATCGAATTCCGGGCTCAGATTGACCGCCACCAGAACCGCAATCATTTTATCCCATTCATGTAAATCATGTACCTCACTTCACCTTACATTTCATCCAAAATATCAATGGTTGTCCATTGTACTGCAGGATTCGTTTACTACATCCGGGAGTATTTATTATGTAAGGATCTGAGGTTGGTCTTCTTGAGATAAATTCTTTCCCGCCTTCGGTTTAGAAATGAGATTGCTATTCAATTTGATCAAGAGGAATATCAAGTAAATAGGAAACTATCAATTTAAGCTCTTCATCTGTTCCTCCAAATGGAGGCATGGCAACATTTGCCTGGCCGCGCGGATCGCGCAGGAATTGTTTTAAGTCAGCCGGATCTGGATGGCGGGTTTTTGCCTTCTCCGTCGCATCACCGGCAAGCCCTGGATGGCATCCGCCGCAGTTCCGGTCAAAGAGGGGTTTTCCGGATGAGCCGCCAATTTCCTGAAGCTGAGCCGGGAAGGAAACCACCTGCCCCTGCCGGTCTATCACGCCGGCGATGGAGAAGGTCTTTCGCTCCAGGGATCGGGTAATCCCCATCAACCATACCGCCAGGAACACAGGCACAATAATCAATGCCACGGTGCTCCAGGGACCTGGCTTCAATCCAATCTGGTTTAATAAATAAATAAAAACAAGGGGTACCAGACCAGCCAGGATGCCTGCCAACCAGATCGGGGTTAACTCACCACCCATCAGCATCGCCCGCCCTTCCGGACGAACAACAAAAATTCGGATTATTCCAACCGGTATTTGTATCAGCAGGGCTGCCGTGATCAGCCTTGTGCTCCACTTGATCGCATAGCGGTGATATTCCGCCTGTTCGTCATTTTTCCGCCAGGCAGGGATCAGGTTAAGGATGATGATCAAAACGCCAAGTAATGCCACACCCGCACCCATGCGGTGCAGAAGAGACGGGAAAAACACTGGGTTCAGGAATGCAGCAATCGTCCCCCCTTCTTGCAGCCAGGTTCCAGGGTTATTAATAAAACCCGCCATGGATGTGAAAACCATGTATGGCAAAAATGGAAGAACCGCTCCGATGGTACCCCACAGGCGGTGATTTCCATTTGGATTATCCCAGTTTAGGTAATATGCAAATTGAAACGCCAATCCGCCAGTAAAACCAATAAGCTGTAAAACAATTAACCAGAAAAATTGATTGAATAACAGGGTTATTACCAGGGGTTTTAACCCGATTAACAAAACGACCACACCGCTTCCCAGAACAGCGCCGACTACACCCACTTCCAGACCAATTTTTAATAAGTTTTTCGCCATACGGAGGAGATAATCATTCTTGGTACGTAAAGCATTTCCTTCCATCAACAATACTACAAGCGGCACCAATCCCCCGACGCTAACCATGGTGAAGTGAATTAATGCCATTAACCCGATCATCAAGCTCTGGGTATTGGGCGAGATTTGAGGTCCGATCATGCTTTTTCTCCTATTGCGGGCTTATGAGAAAATTAACCAGGGTTTCCATATCTTCCGGGGGTACTGCAATAAGTGGCATTCCTGCTGGAGGATTCTGAATCAGGGTTTTGATTTCTTCAGCCGACAAACGATCACCGACCTCGGTCAGAACCGGTCCTACCTGCCCTCCCTGTCCGTCGTAAGTATGGCAGCCGATGCATGAATACTGCTGGAACAGTGCAAAACCGGGATCTACATCCCCTGTTGCCGGTGCAGTCTGGGGTGCTGTGGATGTCTCGAACGTAATTTGAGGTGGAGCAGTGGGCGAAATCGCCTGCTGCTTTTCAGCCTCCTCTTGTTTAGCAAAGGCGTTTTTCATCATTTCACTCATGGACTCATTGCCATACATCAAACCGTAAACCAGGTAAGGCTTGCGGGCACGTTCCCGCGAAAATCCCATGAATGCATTGGTAGATAAAATCATTAAAACAGAGGTGATCAGGATCAATTTTCCGATGATGCTAACCCCTCTCCTTGGATATTGCACAGCAAGAAACCAGGCAATCAGGATAGCCAGGGTAGCCAGCAGGATACCGCCAAACCAAAAAATAAAAAGTTCCCCCCCCAGGAATTTTGGAACAACCGATCCCTCAGGAGCAGCGAATCGGGTGCCAACTTCAAGAGAATAGAGGTACCAGACACCGGGAAGGAACTGAATTGCGGTAGCAATAAGCGCCCATTTGCCAGCAAAATTTAATGCCCAGATGCCGTATTCCTTTTCTTCTTCGTTTTTTGCCCGGGTGTGTTTCCAGAGGGCATAGATGATGAGGAAAAATCCTGTAATCGATAATGCTGCTATTGCCCGGTGGGTAAAACTGGCAAAGAAGGATGGATTAAATATTGCATTGAAAATATTGTGGGTTTCTGCCCAGATGCCAGGGGTGAGCATAAATGAAGCCAGCCCGTTGATTAAGAATCCACTCATCCAGGCTCCAAATGCTCCCAGCAGCCCATAAAACATGTGCAGCGGCCTGTGTGCCATCCGGTCATAGGTATACCGGTATATCGCAATGAAAATGGTTTCCATCAGGAAGAAACTGATTTCGATTAATAAAGGCCAGAAAAAAATACGGGCTGCAGTGGAAAAAAAGGTTGGAAACAATCCGATGTTGGTTGCGACAAGGGCAATTCCGCCGAAAGCACCCACTCCAACTGTCACAAGAACCATTACCGATAAATGCTTTGAAAGCGTGTCATAGCGTTGATCGCCTGTCTTTTTTCCCAACCACTCGGATATGACAGCGATTATTGGCGCCCCCATCACAAAATTTACAAAGAATGGAATGTGAAGTAGTGCAACCAGGGCTATCAAACCACTGCGACCTAAAATTGGTACATTAATGGGTGGCCACTCCATAAGGTTCCTCCGTAATGGGATGGATATGGTCTTAAACTTCTGAAATTAGATATTTGAGAAGTTATCATACCGAAAAGAATGTTTGACATTTTCGACGACACGACCAGGAAATGGAATCTTGTTCCGGATGTATTAAATTGTAGCATGAAAATAAATCCTGATAATGCTTCCAGAAAAATCAGGTGGGCTGGAAATCGGACGTTTTTCTGTGGAGTTTCGATCACCCCAAAATCCACTGGCAGAATTATCCTTGCTTTTCAATGTTGCGGATTTGATTCTCCAGGCCTTTAATTCTCTCTTTCTGGATGTAGATTACCTCTCTCACAACATCCCCTAACGAAATCATACCAATCACTTTTTCCTCCTGATCAACAACGGGCAGGTGACGGATACGATGATTGGTCATTAACTCCATTGCCTCATATATCGTTTGGCTTGGATGGATGGTTATCACTTTGCTGGTCATAATCTCTGCTACCCTGGTATCTTTGGATGCTTTTCCTTCCAGAATAATTTTTCGGGCGTAATCTCTTTCAGAAAATATACCGGCAAGTTTTTCTTCTTCCAACACTACCAGAGCACCCACTTCCTTTGCAGCCATGATACGTAATGCATCCAACACGGATGCCTGTGAATTTACTGACCAGACATCGTAACCCTTAATTTGTAATATGTTATGGATAATAGAATTCATAGCAGCCCACTCCTGAAAGATTTTCCTGTCTAGGTTTCTGATTAAATAGTATCATAAAACCCCTTTCAACATGTCTCATATAACCCTGATTTCCGGTTATCGATGCTTGTGGGATTCACCGGCCTTATTCAGCCCATATGCAAGGCTGGACCTGGTGAACATTAATCAAAACTACATCGGCCTATCAGCTTGGCGGATCATTTATAGAAGTGGGAAATATATAAACAGCAAAAAATCTGGAACGAAAAGGACCAACCAGGATGGCTTTAAAACTACATGATCTTCATCGATCTAATAAACCGGGCGGGTAAACATCAAATATCAACATCGGAACAAATCAGCTTTTCATAACCAGGGATACGCCAACTGCACCCGGTCCAATGTGAGAGCCAATCACCGGGGTAACCTCTTCCTCAATCACGTCATGTTTTTGTTGTATGAAATTTGCAAGCCGGCTTTTAACTTGTTGCAGGGTCTCTTGAGGGGCATGTGTATGGACAAATGCCAGCTTTTCAAAGGGTGCCAATTTTTCAACCTCTTCGGTTAGTCGTTTTATAGCCTGTTTTTGGGTACGGATCATTTCCAGTTTAATCACCCCACCCGTCATCCTGATCATCGGTTTAATATCAAGCATGGTTCCAAGCCTGAACTTGAAATGTGACAGGCGGCCGGACCTCCGCAGGTACTCCAATGTATCCAGGACAGCGATGGTGTGTGTACGCTGAATCATCTCCCTGATTGTTTGAACAACCTCTTCCATTGATTTGTCGGCTGCTGCCACTGAATTCCCAATCATTGTCAATAATCCTGTCCCAAGAGATAAGTTTCCGCCATCAATTACTTCAATTGGGAAATTCTTAATGGATTCGGCTGCCAGCTTGGCTACATTATGGACATTGCTCAGGTTTGAGGCAACATGCACCGAGACAATCCCGGTAGCGCCTTCATCAATCAAGCTTTGATAGACCTTGACAAAAGTGGCGATACCAGGGGCTGAGGTAGTAGGTGGGGTATCCAGGACAGGTAAGCGCTCATAAAATTCTTTCCGGGAAATATCTATGCCATCCAGATAACTTTTTTCGCCAATATTTATATAGAGGGGTATTACTGAAATGCCCAAATTATCGGCTGTTGATTTACTCAGATCGCTTGCGCTGTCGGTCACAAATCTTATGGTCACATTCCCTCTTTGATATATAGATTATACCTCTAATTTTATTACAAGTTGAATCGTTTTGGGAATATACGTATTAGGCGGGATTATAAAATCTCCCTAAGAGTATTGCCTTTTTTGGGCTTTCCCCTTAAATAATGGACGGGGATCAGGTAGTCCGGCGGGAGGCTATCCCACCGGGTTACTGATATCCCGATTTTCTGCCGGGGTAGTTGTGATTTCCACAGGCTTTTGGGGCATTAAAAACATGAGAATCAGGTATAGAAATAGTCCATTTCCTCCTAAAAATAGCAAAAACACAAAGAGAATCCTTACAACAGTGGGATCTACACCAAGATACTCGGCGATTCCACCACAAACACCCGCAATCATCTTTTCGTCCCTGCTGCGATACATTTTTTTTGAATTCATATTAAATCTCCTTTACCAATTAATACGCAATTTTATGCATCTGGTTGCAGAGTCATTTGTTTCTCGTTATATGCCAGATCACTTTCCCTATTAGATCTTCCTTATTTATCACCCCGAATGAATTGCTGTTGATGCTATCGCTATGCAGACCAGAAACGCTGAGTTCACCCTTTTCTGTGTTTTTGGAATCAACAATTTTTATCATTCGTCCGAGGATCCTTTGATTAAATACAATCACATCTCCCCTGGATATGGAATTAAAAAGCCAGGGAGGCTTATAGATAATTACATAGTCCCCTGGCTTGATTTTAGGATACAGGCTGTTTCCTGCAATTCTTATAATTTTAAACATTAAAGGTCAGGATAAACAACCAATTCCTCCGGTTTATAAGGGGCTTTAACCTTCTTGGTTTTCACACCTTTCGTATCCCAGAAAATTTCAGCAAATTCATTGACAGCGTCAAGCAGATTAACAGCAGTTTCACGGTCAGCTGTCTGGCGTGCCTTGGATCCAAGCTGCATGATTTTATGCACCAATCCGTGCACCTGGGGATATTTTTCGAGATGATTTGCTTTAAAATAATCTCCCCAGATCACCCGGATTTCATGTTTACATATTTCGGCATGTTCCTCTTTTACAGCCACATACCTGGACATACTGTTCTGGAATTCCAGTGTATCGGTTTTGTGTTCTTTTACCAGACCCTCCATCAAATCCACCATGCGGATTATGGTCAAGGCCGCCAGTTGTGCACGGTGGGTATCATAAATTCCGCAAGGAATATCACAGTGGGCCTGTGCAACCTCAAAATTTACTTTTTTATCAATCGAGTTCAATACTTTGTATATCATCATGATCTCCCTTTATCGAAATGTGGTTATTATTGGATAGAATATAATATTTTTAATCTCACTGTATCCCCGCAGTACTATCGGGGTTTATCACTCCGGTTCAATTGAAACAATCCGTCCTGAATTGTTTACCTGTAAAACCCACTTGCTGCCTGGGATCAACTGTTCGTAGAGGTTTTCATCCGAAAAAGTGTACGTCTTCTGTCCTTCATCCGTGGAAAAGGTGGCTGAATAGCTTTCCCGGGTATCTCCAAGCCTCTCATTGGCTTCTAGCTGTGGGTTAGGCCATTGCGGACTTCGATCAGATCCTTGCAAAATCACCTGATCAATTACCTGCCACTCTTCAACAGTGTAGTCACAATATTCAAGATATACCTCGTATACGCAGTCCTGAACAACTTCTGCATACCCGCTGCCTTTATCAACTGTGTATGGCGTACCACAGGCTTCAATCGAATTATCCACCGGTTCATCCTCAGAATGGTGGTAGCGGTCCTCACAACTGCCAATAGATGCATTGGCTGGAATCTGGTCAACAAAAGCCTGGCGATTGACCGGCTTTAATCCCTGGATAAAAACCAGGCGTTCCCACCCGGCTGATTGTAACGTTGCTTCCACTCCTTCTGTTTTACCGCCAGCGGATAATAAAATAACCATCAATATCAGCCCAAGAACTCCCAACACAGCTGCGATTACACAGCCCATTCCAAGTTTCATTGGGGTTTTTTCTGGTTTCACTGCAGGGGGTGCAGCGGCTTTCCTTTCAAGAGGAGCTCCGCAATTTTCACATTGATAAGCTGTATCCAAATTCATGGTCCCGCAGGATGGACAGGCCACCTGTTTTTGAGGTCCAGTCTGATATGCCCCCATAACCTGGCCTTGCTCTCTATTTTTGCCTTCCGCCAAATCGCCCCCGCATTGACCGCAAAACTTGGCATCCCCAAAATTGCGTGTTCCACAAAATGCGCAATTGATATCTGGTCCAGCCTTAGCCCTTCGGATCTCCTCCTCATCCTCTATCAACTCCTGGCGTTCGGGCTGTTCAAACTTAACATTTTCTGGTTGAGCCGCTCCGCAGCCGGTGCAGAACTTGTTAGGACCCGGGTTTTTTGTTCCACAATTAGGACAAAGCCACTGCAGCTTGATGTAACCTATCGATTTTCTCGCCATAGAGGTGCCCCGAATCCTTTCAGTCCAAGCCAGTTAAAAATACAGCAGGATTATCAATCAAATTCATTAAAATTATAGAGAAAAATGTTCATCCTGTCTACTGTGAAAGAACACTTTGTCATTACTCTCGTTTAAAATGTATTGCTTACCCCTTGATCGGATGCCCTCGCTGGGGACAGTTTTGTTACAGCATTAGAAGATTTATATCGGCAAGTTCTTATTTTCAGGCACCTAAATTTTTTTAGGACACAAATTAATTAAACCTGCCGGGGAGGGAAATCAGTGGAGGTCTATCCTATTTAAGTATATTTTAATTACAAGGAAGGATTAATAAATTAAGAGAATCTTGATATGGAGTGATTGCCGTGAAATTCATTAATGAATGGAACCCGATAATTTCTGTATTACTTCATGACGGATATTGGTTGGGATCGTCTGGCTATTCGCCTCCATAAAATCATTCACTTCTCTTGGATATCGTTTTGACAGTTCCCTCAAAGCCCAGGATAAGGCTTTCCTCACCATTCTTTCTGGATCCCCCTTCAAACGATTACAGATATCAAGCGTGCGGGTTAGATCACCCTTTCCTCCCCTGGACTTCAAATTAAGTGGAATTGTGGAAACAAGTGCCGCCCGGCGCCACCAAGGATTATCACTTTCCGTCCAGTTTTGAATTGTCTCATCAGGAATTTTCCCAATTTGCCAACATTTGCCCGACAACATGGTGGAATATGTATCCACAGATGCCCAATTATCCATGCCCTGCCCCAGTTGGATAAGATCGTTCTCTGATAAGGCTTGAGTTGCATGAGCATTCTCATTAATCATCAAATAGGCAAATTGCCTGGCTTCAAATATCTGGGAGTCAACCAGCGCTTTCCCAAGCGCAACCACTTCATCACCGCCTGCCAGTATCAACCTGGGATGTTCCTGTTTTACATACTGCCGCAAGATCGGGGCACGGATACCGAGTACCCGCATTTTGGTAGAAAAATACCTTTTTAGTTTTTCCGCATCCCCGGGATTTGCAGCCAGCATAAGAGATGCCAGAATTCGGCGGACCCAATCTTGTTGGCGAATAGTTTTTACCTCCTTGGCTAATTTACTCTGAAAAACCAATTATCCTGATAATTCCAGATTGTAGTTGGTAACAATCAGAAATAATCACGAAGCAACAATCAAGAAAGCAGTGCTTTCACCGATGCCACTGCCCGGCTGGCATCCGGAGCATACCCATCTGCTCCAATCAAACGGGCATATTCGGCGGTTAATGGGGCTCCACCGACAATCACTTTTACATCCTGCCGTAGACCTGCTTCCTGGAGTGCAGTGATGGTGTCTTTCATCTTAGGCATGGTGGTGGTAAGTAGTGCAGACATGGCAACAACTTGAGCTCCTGTAGATTTCACTGCTTCAACAAACTGATCAGGTGACACATCCGAACCAAGGTCAATTATCTCAAATGCGGCTCCTTCCAGCATCATACAGACCAGGTTCTTCCCAATGTCGTGGAGATCTCCTTTTACAGTGCCGGCTACAACCTTGCCGCTTGATTGCACATTAGACCTTACCAGGTGTGGTTTCAGGACAACAAGCCCGGTTTTCATGGCTCGGGCGGCGACCAGCATCTCCGGAACAAAATAATCTCCTTCCTCAAAAAGACGGCCTACTTCACTCATTGCTGCAACCATGCCCTCTTCGAGGATCCGTCCAGGTTCAATTCCTTCATCCAGAGCCTGTTGAACAAGCGGTGGAATCGGTTCATTTCGTTCAATCTCAACAATTGCTTTATAAAGTGCCTCAAGCGATTTTTCCATGCGAACTCCTATTCCTGATCATGATATTAGTTTATTCTATGCTGAAGGTGTTTCAGTCGGTTCTTATCAAAAAAGATTTATCAAAATCCCTTTGGTATTCAAAAATTTACCGATGCTATAATCATATCAAAAAAATGCTGAGTGGAGGGCTTGATGAACCTGCCTAAATGGTCCTGGAAACCTGACCCCGATTATACCCGCCTATTGAAACACCTGTCCTGTAACGGTCGGAGTGATTTTGTCCCGCTTCTGGAGTTCCTGATTGACCCGGAGGTCATAAAGGCATTGTCCGATGAATTATTTCTGGATAATCCCTACCATGGCCGGACGCCGGTGGAAAAAAATCTGGATAATACCATGTGGGTATACTATAAACTCGGTTACGATGCCCTGCGCGCCAAGCCAATTTTGGACCTTCCCTTTAAGAAAATGAATGTCAGCGATACAGCCATGTATTCGCGTGGTTCCCGCAGTTGGGTAAATGAGGGGACAGGACCTATAACCAGCTGGAAGGAATTCGAGCTAGTATCCGTGGCCGTCATCCGCCGATGCCGATTTATCACAACTGGAGTATGTAGCCAGGAATCTTCCGGAAGGAATGGCTATCATTGCTAAAGCGTATGGTATCTTCGAACAGGCAACCAATCTGATGGGCTACCAGACCTTTGCAGAGAGTCTTTATGATCAGCCCGATTTGATTCAGGCTGTCTTTGACAAAATTGAGCAAGTATATCTGCCGCTCAACCAGGCTGTTATCCAGATGGAGCGTGTAATTGGTTTGTGGATTGGGGATGATATGGGTTTCAGAACCGGTACCCTCGTAGCCCCAAAACATCTGCGGCAGTATGTCTTCCCGATTCATAAAAAAATCGCCGATGCCTGTCACAAGCATGGAAAATTATTCCTGATGCACTCCTGCGGCAACCTCTCCAGGATCATGGATGAACTGATTATGGATGTTGGCATCGACAGCAAGCATTCCTTTGAGGATGCCATTCAACCGGTGGAGGCTTTCTGCAGCCAATATGGTAATCGCATTTCTGTTATTGGGGGGGTGGATGTCGATTTATTGGCACGCGCTACACCGGACCAGGTACGAAGTCGTGTCCGGTCGGTACTGCAATCCTGCGCTCCTACCGGCGCCTATATGCTGGGAAGTGGAAACAGTATTACCAATTATGTGCCTGTTGAGAATTTCCTGGCCATGATAGATGAGGGCTGGCGTTTCAACCAGTCGAAAACCGGTCTGGCAGGCTGATTCATTTTGGAATGCTTTGCGTGTATATTTCAATCCGAAATTATCATTTCGGAAGAAATCCCATCTGAGGGTATTTATTTAATAGTCAAGATCGACATCCGCCGGCATGCCGGGTTTAAGCTGCCAGGGTCGGATTGGATAGTTGTAATTTCACTGCGTAAACGGTATTTTTCCTTCCCTGAACTGTTTGGACATTGCGCGGGGTGAATTCCGCTTCATCGGCGATATGAATCACGCTGCCCCAAAATACCTGCCCGGGAAAAGAATCGACCGTCACCGGATACACATCCCCCAGGGAAATTTGGCCATAACGGTCTTCTGGAACATAGACTGTCAGGGACATATCATGTAAATCAGCAACCACAAACAGGGTGCTGCCAGCCATGGCGACCTCTCCCGGTTCAATCGCCCGTGTCAGTACAATCCCGTTTATTGGTGAGCGTACTTTTTCCGTGTATCCCGGTGCTCGCCCCGGTGACTCCTCTCACGCTTGCCAGAAGCTGGTTTTGGTAGACTTCCTCCCCCTCTGAAACATAAACATCGCGTGCAGTACCACCCATTACCACCCCAAGGTTGACTTCATTCGCTTCGATGCTGCCTGTCACAATGGATTCATTGGCTCTGGAATAGTTTTGCAGGAAATAATAAATTCCGAATATTATCCCTGCCATAAGGATAACGAGAACCGGAGTAAGCCTTTTTATGATTATTTTTCATAATTCACCTGCTGATCCAAAAATATATATCAAACAGATATCAACAGAATCTCTAAATAGACCATGACTCAAGCCCTTTCCCGGTTATCTGTCATGGCGATATTGTCTGCTGAAAATCATATGGAAATACCGGCAGTCGCAGCTAAAAACAATTTTATTACCTGTCGACTGATATCGCTTTTTGCATTCATGAGATTTGTTGCCGGTCTTTAACGAGAGACATAAAAATATCTTCCATGATCGGTTGGCTTGGTTCAATTTTGATATTTTGCAAATTTGAATCCAGCTATTCTTTCAGCCAACGCCGTCTCTGTGATATCCGCAGCAGTGTGCACCCGCAGGTGATCTCCAGCCAGGCTCGCTTTCAAGATGCCGGGAATCGTTTCCAGGGTATTCAGGATGCCCAACAAATAGACCTGTCCCATCCTTTTCCCCACCCTCAATGAGAATCTCCCACATTTTTCCCGGGAATGTCTCCCGAAGCCTGGTGGGGGTATCCAGCGCCAGGAGCCTTCCATAATTTAGAATTCCAACCTGGCTGCAATTTTCGGCTTCATCCATGTAGTGCGTGGTAACCAGGATGGTGATGCCATTTTCCACAAGATTATAAATTAGATCCCAAAATGAACGCCGCGCGTTGGGGTCCACCCCGGAGGTTGGCTCATCCAGCAGGAGCAGTCTGGGCCTGTGGATGATTGCTGATGCCAGGGCTACTCTCTGGCGCCAGCCGGTAGAAAGCGTTCTTATCTGCCGGTCAGCTGCTTCTTGCAGGTTCAGCTCAGACAGAAGTTCATCCACCCTGTGAGTGTCTGTAACCCCATAGACTCCTGCATAAAAATCCAGATTTTCCCGGGTTGTCAATTCATGATACAAAGCAAATTTTTGCGACATATACCCGGTAGATGCCCGGACATTGAGTGATTGTTTTGTGGAATCAAATCCTAAAACATTGGCAGTCCCCTCCGTTGGAGTGAGGAGTCCAAGCAGCATGCGGATTGTTGTAGTTTTTCCGGAGCCGTTCGGACCCAGGTACCCAACTACCTGGCCGGGTTCAATATCAAAAGAAATATGGTCCACAGCCAGGAAACTGCCGAAGCGACGGGTAAGATTACGTACAGAGATCACCGGGGTCATGAATCCTCCCCGGTTCAGGCAATATTATCATCATCAAAGCCCGGGAGTTGGTCAGACCGATAAACACATCCTCCAGCAAAGGGTTGATCACTTCCAAACGATCAACTGTTCCCCCAGCCCGTGGAATTTCTTCGGAAAGCTGTGCAATCACCCGCTCATGCTCGCCTGGAAGCACCCGTAAGTGCAGCCGGTCACCGAATCTTTGAGCATCTTCAACCGCCGGATTCTGCATCGCCATCTGTCTGAGAAGATTATTGGGGCTTCCTGTCAATTCCAACACACGGTTATGCAGGATTTGTCTCAGCATTACGCGGGGATCCTTCGCAGTATGATCCTTCCATCCAGCATAAAACCAACCTTGGAGCAGCGTGATGCTTCATCCATGTAGGGTGTGCATAACATTACCGAAACCCCTTGCTCTCCGGCCAGCCGGATGATCAGCTGCCAGAAATCCTGGCGGGTGATCGGATCCACACCGGTGGTTGGTTCATCAAGCAGCAAGAGTCCCGGCTGGTTCACCAGGGCGCAGGCCAGGGACAATTTTTGTTTCATGCCGCCGGAAAGCTGCCCGGCAAGCCGGTTTTCAAAGGCATCCAGGCCGACAAACGCCAAATTTTGACGTGATCTCTCCAGCCAGTCGCTGGTTGAAAACCCTCGCACTTCAGCGAGAAAACGGATATTTTCCAGCACAGTCAGGTCTTCATAGAGGGAGAAACGTTGGGAGAGATAGCCTATCTGGGTGTGCGCTTCCTCGGGCTGGCGATTCAAAGGGAAACCTGCAATCACTACACTGCCAGCCTGAATCCGGAAAGCCCCACAAATCAAGCGTAAAGTTGTTGTCTTTCCCGCTCCATCAGGACCTACCAGCCCGTAAATTTCACCCTTTGCTACCTGGAGGGTCACATCATCGACCACCCGATGGGAGCCAAAGGCATGCGAGAGATGGTTCACAACCAGGACGGATTCTTCCACGATTAATCCAGCTGCTTTCTGAAACGCATGGCTGCCGCAGATACCATAAATACGGCAAAAATTGTCAGGGCGATGATTTCAGGGTACAAAATATTCACCCCGGTTCCCTTAAGGATGATGCCCCGCACAATGATCAGGAAATATCGCAGGGGGATTACATAACTGACCGCTTGCAGAAATTTCGGCATGGCAGCCAGCGGAAACATGAATCCGGAGAGAAAAATGGTTGGCAGGAGAGTGAACATGGTGAGTAACATGGCCTCCTGCTGGGTATTGGCAACGGTGGAGATCAATAAACCAATTGAAAGGGTCGTGGCAAGGAAAAGCCCGGCCAGCACAAGCAGCAGCATCAGGTTGCCATTAATGGGAACCTGGAATAACAATACACCCGCTACCAGGATTTCCACCGTATCAAAAAAAGCGATCAAGGCATAAGGAATCAGCTTTCCTGCTACCAGTTCCCAGGGACGGATTGGTGTGACGATCAGCTGTTCAATCGTCCCCCTTTCACGCTCGCGTACAATCGATGTTGCAGTCAGGAAAGTGGTTAAAAACTGCAGGATCATACCGATCAGCGCCGGGATCATATAATACGCAGTTACCATGCCAGGGTTGTACCAGACCTGGGTGCGGATGTCGATTGGAAGCTAGGTTCTGCCCGAAACGGACAGACCGCAAAGCAGCTATCTTTGTGGACAGCGCTTGCCCAATCAGAACTGCCGCAGACAATTCGGTACCGGCAATATTTGGGTCGGAGCCATCGATAATGAAAGCAACCTGTGCAGTTCTCCCGGACGCTAAATTTTCACTGTATTCCGGCGGGATAATGATGGCAGCGCGTGCCTTATTGCTTTCTATCAGATAGTTCATCTCATCTTCACTGGTGATGTAGTAATCCAGGGTGAAATAATCAGATGACTTGAATGCCTCAATCAGCGAGCGCGATTGGCTGGATTGGTCGCGGTCCAATACCGCCAGGGGTATGTTGCGTACATCATTGGTGATTGCATATCCAAGGATAAAAAGCATAAACACCGGGTAAAGCAGGGTCAACACCAGGGTGCGTGGATCCCTGACAATCTGGATAAACTCTTTGCGGATGAGCGATTTGAGCCGCAGGATCATGAACTTTCTCCCACAGTTATTCCGTTATCTTCAAGAATTCCGTACAGGTAAAGGTCAATGTACTTGTCCAGCGAATCATCATCCGCAATAAAATATCCGGATGTTCTTCATAAATATTTCGGTGACATAAAAAGAAAAAAACAAGCCGCCAAATGATCTTGCCAGGGTCTCCGGCGGGATATTGCGCAGCTTTCCCCGTTTATTGATAAAAATTCCTTGCAGGGGTACTAATTCAGGAAGTATTATCCGGAACAGCTCAGGAATATGTCTGGCTTGAAATTCGACAATCTCAATAAACATCAGGTTTAATAATTCGGGTCGATTTCGCAGTATCATTTACCATCCCGCGTGCAATGGATTGCACGACATCGGCAATGGTTTCCCCATCTGCGGTCCAGAAACCGGGGAAATAATTCGTGATAGGGATGCTTTTTCTGGAGAACTTCCCTCCAGATATCTTCTTTTGTCTGAAAATGATTATAGATTGCCCCAACCGTCACCCCGGCCTCTTTGCTGATCGCTCGCATAGCAGTCGCATTATAGCCATTCTCAATAAATAGCCGGTATGATGCTTCAAGGATCCTGGTACGGGTTTCAATACTTTTTTCACGGGATGAGCGTGGCATAAACAATCCATTCTTTTTAGATAACGAATGTTCATTATTTATTATAATGATTCTTCAAAGAAAATCAACCGTCAAATGACAGGTTTTCCCCCAAGGCTCCGGTCTTTACCTAAAACAAAACGCTCACCAGGGCTGGTGAGCGCTTTGTAATTTACTTCAACTGCGCTTAAAGTGACGTTACACTTTCCAGGGTTGCAGTTACAACCAGGCGCTTGTCATAGACTTGAGATCCAGAATTCCAATTTGTACAGGTAATCAGGGTTACCTGCGGAGAACTGGTCGGGTCAGTTACAGAGGCATCGGTCGGCTCCACTTCCATGGTATCTGAATAGACGTAGACATAAGTGTACTTTTCGGTGGAGAGGTAAATTTTGTCCCCTGACTTCAGTTTATCCAGGGAATTGAAGGGTCCAAGGATACCTCCGTTGAGGGTTACATGCCCTGCCAGCACTGTGTTGCTGCCGAGTCCCGGCCAGGATGAATCTCCCAGCCAGGCTACCTGTTGTCTCAGCCCGGTCAACGGCCATGTCGTTCCATCAAAGGGGATGAAATCCACATCGGTATTGACTCCAATGGATGGAATTAAGATATGAATCACCTGTGTGGAGTCAGGTTCCCCACTGATCGCCGGATAGCCGGTTAATCCTTCAGCCTCGGCTGGGGGAACAGGCAGGCTATACGCCGGCATGGGTTCCGGGGGCTCAGGGGTGCTGTGCGGCACGATGACCAGCTCACCAGAAGGAAGGATTGTGGTCGCTCCCTGCCACTCCGGTGCTGCCGGGGTTGCTTCCGCCGCCGTGCCCGGCTGACCGGGCTGTCCAGGCTGAGCGGGTTGACCAGACTGTGTACTGGCACCAGGTTGATCGGTGATGTCGATTGAGACTGTTTTATCAACCTGATTTGCCGGCCAGGTCACCATATATAATCCCAGCAAAATTGTCCATGCCAGTAATCCCAGGCTCATCGGAATAACCCCGGTTAACAGCCTCTGGCTTTTATTCGCCGGATAATTAGACTGCCTGGTGCCGCTGGCATTTGTCTGATACCAACGGTACAGGCCGTACCCAATTAATCCGATTCCTAAAATTGCCAGCAGCCAGTAGCTCAGCCAGGTGAACAGGCTGATGGGAGGTCCTCCTTCACCGGTATTCGGCAGGGTCTTGGCAGCCAGGATCCGGTAGTAAACGATATTGGAATTTTCAGAGTCACTCACCCCGAAGCTGTTGTGGCTTAAGTACCGCAAAGTTGGGGATATCCACCGACACGGTGGCTGAAGCATTAACCTTGGCAGTGATTTTCAGGGTGACCGTTTCGCCAACAGAGACCGATCCGATGGTAAAGGTTGCCGTTCTTCCGCTGAACGTGGCTGTTCCCTTGGTAGTTGTCACCGAGGAAATATCCAGGTAGGAGGAAATCGTATCGGTGACAACCACATTGGTGGCAGCGCCGCTGCCGGAATTGGTCACCACCATCGTGTAGGTCAGGGTTTCACCCGTCTTGCCCTCACTGGGGCTGACTGACTTGGTGATTTTCGGATCGACAACAATCAGCACCCGGTCCCATTTGGCCTCATTGGTCTCGGATTTGGATGCCGAAGTGGTTTCATCCGCCAGGCTGCCATCCCCATCCGTATCCGCCACCGAAGTACCCTTGTTGAGCACCTGGTTGGTCGAATCGCTCACCGTTGCCCTGAAGGTGATCACCAACTTCGTTGCTGGCCGCAGACTCAGTAGTTTTTCCCTTATCTGGTCCGATTGTGCCCAGCCAGATGATCTTCTTGGCTGCCGAATCGTAGCTGCAGCTGGTGGTTATAGAGGTACCGCGTACCTCACAGGTCAGGCTGTTATTGACATAAGTGGTACCGGATGCCAGCGTATCAGTGACGGTGGTCAGGAGCGGGGTGTCGTTGGCACTGTTTATCCACACCATGCGGAAGGTCAGTTCTGGCAGTTTGGTGGAGTCTACCGTTTTGGTGCCGGTCGGTGGCAGCTTGGCAGCAGCAGTGCCAAAGTAATGTGCCAGGTCGGTATCACTGTACTGGGTGGCATTGTATGTCCCGCTGGCCGTGGCGGTGTTGGAGTGCTGCCCGGCAGCCCAGGTCAGCTTCCCGTAGCAGGTGAAGCTGGCGCTGGCAGCCAGGGACGCCGGGATGCTGCAGGCTGTACTCAGGTTGGACTGGTAGAAGCTGGTCATATCCGTGTCAGTCAGACTGATCCCGGTGAGAGTTACATTGCCTGTATTGGTCACCGTGAAGCGGAAGCGCGGGTCTGTGCCGCTTGCCAGGTTGGGTCCGGTGGTCGTGTTGGCATCCTGCCAGGTCGTTCCGCCATCCACACTTACTTCCTTCAACACAGTTATGGCTGGATTGTTTGTCGTCCCAAAGTAATGCGCCATGTCGGTATCGCTGTACTGGGTGGCGTTGTAGGTTCCCGTGACTGTGGCGGTGTTGGCATGCTGCCCGGCTGCCCAGGTCAGTTTCCCGTAGCAGGTGAAGCTGGCGCTGGCATTAAGTGAAGCCGGAATGCTGCAGGTTGTCGTCAGGTCAGATTGGTAGAAGGTGGTCATATCCGTATCAGCTCAGCGTGATGCCGGTCAGGGTTACATCCCCGGTATTGGTCACAACGAAGCGGAAGCGCGGGTCCGTGCCGCTCGCCAGGTTGGGTCCGGTCGGCGAATTGGCGTCCTGCCAGGTTGTTCCGCCGTCCACGCTTACTTCTTTAACCACCGTGATGGATGGGCCAGCCGTTATGCCGTAGTAGTGCGCCAGGTCAGTATCGCTGTATTGTGTGGCGTTATAAGTGCCGGTGGCAGTGGCGGTGTTGGCGTGCTGCCCGGCTGCCCAGGCCAGCTGTTCCGTAGCAGGTGAAGCTGGCACTGACGGTCAGTGATGCAGGTATGCTGCAGGCTGTGCTCAGGTCAGATTGGTAGAACGAGCTGATGTCTGTGTCTGCCTAAAGTGATCCCCGTCAGCGCCACATTGCCTGTATTGGTCACCATGAAGCGGAAACGCGGATCAGTGCCGCTCGCCAGGTTGGGTCCGGTCGGTGAGTTGGCATCCTGCCAGGTCGTTCCGCCGTCAATACTCACCTCTTTTAGTACTGAGATTGCCGGCGCCGGTGCCTGGCCAATATTGACCACCTCCGTATCACTGGAAGGCTCAGTCTGATCACTGTCTGCATAGGCTGTGTTGGTGTAGCTTCCTGCTGTGATGTCTGCCTCCGTGACCACGTGGCTGGCCTGGCATGTCAGGTTCTGGCCGGCTGTTAGGGTGGCAGGTATGGCCGGGTTGCAGGTACCAAGAGTAACACCCGTGCCTGGATCGCTTACCGTTACACCGGTCAGCGTTGATGTGCCGGTATTGATGGCAGTAATGTTGTAAGTAATCGTTGCACCCACCACATATGGTCCGCTGCTGGTGACGCTCTTGATCACCACCAGCCCGCTGGTTTGGCCAATCTCCGGAACAGTCTCGCTGTCCGGGGCTGAAACAACCGGTGTGCCGCCAAAGGAGCCTTGAGCGGTTGCGGTGTTGGTCACATTGTCCGCATCCAGGTCAGTTTGAGTCACTGTGTAGGTAGCCGTACAGGTTATGTACTGCCCGGGATCTAGTGCGGCGGTCACAGGACAGGTCTCATCGCTGGACCTGTCATCGTTGACCGTGAAGGGTCCGGTGAGCGTAACATTGCCGGTATTGATCACCAGGTAGGAGTAATTCAGCACATCGCCTATCGCTGAGAATTTGTTTTCAACAGCGCTCTTTACAACCAGCAGGGATGGATTGGCAGCCACACCTTCAGTGACGGTCTCGCCGTCAGGATCCGAAGCGATCGGATTGCCGCCATAGAATGCCTGTCCAGCTGCCAGGTTGGTGACACTCCCTGCATCCAGGTCGGCCTGGGTTACTGTGTAGGTAGCTGTACAGGTTATTGATCCGCCTGGGTCGAGGGATGCTGTATCCGGACAGGTCTCGTCGCTGGCTTTGTCATCATCCACGCTGAACGGCCCGTCAAGGGTCACATTGCCTGTGTTGATCACCAGGTAGGAGTAATGCAGGATATCTCCCACTGTCGTAAAGTTGTCCTCCTGGGCACTCTTTACGATCAGCAGGCCCGGGTTGGCATTCACATCGGCATTGACGGTTTCATTGTCCGTGAGGGATTTAACCGGTGAATCATTGAAGTATCCCTCGGCAAATGCTGCGTTGGTGACACTCCCCGCCGCCATATCATCCGCTGTCACCGTGTAGCTCGCAGTACAGATGATCAGTCCACCCGGATCCAGGCTGTCTGTTGTCGGGCAGGATTCATCACTGGCCAGGTCATCATATACCGTGAACGGTCCATATAAGGTCACCGTGCCGGTATTGATCACAAAATAGGTGTAGTTCAGTACATCACCTTCGGCATTGTAGGAAGTCTCTGTGGCGCTCTTGACAATCCGCAAGGACGGGATGGGTGCACTGCCCACCGGCACAGTGGCACTGGTTTCGCCGGAATTGACCGGTTCGCCGTTATAGCTGGCCCCCGCCGTGGCTTTATTGGTTACGCTCCCGTCGCTTAGGTCACCCGCTTCCACAGTATAAGTCGCCGTGCAGGTGATGAAATCCCCCGGATCGAGACTGTCTTCATCAGGACAGCTCTCATCACTGGCCTTGTCATCCGATACACTGAATGGTCCATCCAGCGGGACATTGCCGGTATTGACAATGTAGTAAGTGTAATGCAGCACATCACCAGCTGCATTGTAGGAAGTCTCCCTGGCGCTCTTGATGATCGTCATGGATGGGGCTGGGGTGAACGCCAGGTTGACAGTTTCACTGTCCGGGCTGCTATTTATTGGATTACCATTGGAGTACCCCTGGCCGGATGCTGTATTGGAGACAGAGCCGCTGTTCATGTCTGCAGGCGTAATGGTGTAGCTGGATGAACAGGTCATGGTCTCACCTGGATCAAGGGTATCCTCATCCGGGCAGGATTCGTTATCGGTCCTATCATCGTTTACCGAGAAGGGTCCTTGCAGCGGGACATTGCCGCTATTAATCAACAGGTAGGAGTAGTTGATCACATCGCCGGCCTCTGTATAGAGAGATGGATCTGCAGATTTAACAATCATCAAGGCCGGGGCAGGAGAGATGTTGGCATTTACGGTTTCGTTATCCGGCCCGGAATAGATCGGACCGCCGTTGAAGGTACCTGATGCTGTGGCAACATTGGTAACGCTGCCAGCCTGCAGATCTGCCTCTGTAACCGTATAGGTTGCCGTACAGGTCAGGGTGTTACCGGGCAGTAGGGTGTCTACATTCGGGCAGTTTTCGTCACTGGCCTTATCGTCATCGATGGAGAATGGCCCGTTCAGCGGCACATTGCCGTTGTTGACAATGATGTAGCTGTAATGCAGCACATCACCTTCCGAGTCATACCCGCTTTCACTGGCGGATTTGACAACCAGGATCGAAGGCCGTTGTGAACCTATCACGTCCACCGTCTCACTGTCAGGCTGCGTGGTCACAGGGTTGCCATTGAAGGTTCCCTGTCCTGTTGCCAGGTTGGTGACAGATCCAGCAGACACGTCCTCATCGGTGACTGTGTAGCTCGCTGAACACTGTAGGGAGTCGCCCGCTCCCAGGCTGGATATGCCCGGGCAGGATTCATCGCTGGCCTTGTCATCATCCACGCTGAATGGCCCTTCCAGGGTCACATTCCCGGCATTGATGAGCAGGTAAGTGTAGTTCAGCACATCTCCTGCTACGGCGAAGGTCGATTCACTGGCAGTTTTTACGATCACCAAGGCCGGGTAATCGCAGTTGCATTTGGTTACATTTTCAGTGTCCTGGCCGGAGTCAACCGGCTGGTCGTTGTAGTACCCGCGGGCGGATGCTGCGTTGGTCACGCTCCCGGCATCCACATCACCCTCGGTAATCTCATAAGTTGCTGTGCAGGTGAGGGATTGACCGGGTTCCAGGCTGTCATCACCCGGGCAGGATTCATCCGAGGCTTTGTCATCATCCACGCTGAATGGTCCATCCAGGGTTACATTGCCGTTGTTGACCAGCAGGTAGCTGTAATGAATCACATCACCGGCTTCGCGGTAGGTATTTTCCTCCGCTCTCTTCACAATGATAAGTGACGGATTGGCAGCATCCCTGGCTGGCACAGTTGCATCATCCGGCCCGGAATTGACCGGGTTGCCCTCATGGTAGCCCTGGGCAGTTGCTGTATTTGTTACACTGCCGGCATCCAGATCGCCCTGGTTGACCGTGTAGGAACCAGTGCAGGTAATGGAACCACCCGGATCCAGGGTTGCTGTGTCCGGACAGGTCACGGTACCGATCTTGTCATCCGCCACGCTGAATGGACTGCTGAGGGTGGCGTTCCCGGTATTGATCACCAGGTAGGAGTATTCCAGCACATCATCCACCTCATCATAGAACCCTTGCAAAGCGCTCTTGATTACCATGATGGATGGATTGGGGATGATGTCACGCGATACTGTCTCATCATCCGGACCGGAATTGATCGGAATACCCTGGTAGGTAGCCCTGGGCTGAAGCGGTATTCGTCACACTGCCGGCATCCAGGTCGCCCTGGGTGATGGTATAGCTCGCCGTGCAGGTGATGCTTCCGCCGGGGGCCAGGCTGTCGGTTGCCGGGCAGCTCTCATCGTTTGCCCGGTCATCTTCCACCGTAAATGGACCGCTCAGGGTCACGTTGCCGGTGTTGATCACCAGGTAGCTGTAGTGCAGGACGTCATCCACTTCATCATAGGAGCTTTCCTCGACGTTCTTGACAATCAGCAGGGCCGGGTTGGCCTGGGTATTGGTATTGACGGTTTCCGTATCGGTCGGTGAAATGACCGGGTCTCCGCTGTAGAAGCCCTGGGCAAAAGCCACGTTGGTAACCAGTCCGGCATCCAGGTCTCCCTGGGTGACCGTATAGCTTGCTATGCAGGTAACAAAGGCGCCTGGAGCCAGCGTATCAGTTGGCGGGCAGGATTCATCGATGGCCTTGTCATCCTCCACACTGAACGGCCCGGTCAGGGTCACGTTTCCGTCATTGATGACATAGTACTGGTAGTGCAGGATATCGCCCACCTGGTTGAAGGAACTCTCATTGACGTTCTTCACAATCAACAGGGATGGGCTCACTGTTCCGCCGGTGTTCACCGTCTCCGTATCCGGCAGGGTCGTGATCGGGGTGTCGCCGAAGTAGTCCCTGGGCGCTGGCAGTATTGGTCACGCTGCCTGCATCCAGGTCCCCCTGGGTAATCGTGTAAGTCGCCGTACAGATGATGAAGCTTCCCGGTGTCAGGGTATCTGTAACCGGGCAGGATTCATCCTCCGCCTTGTCATCTGTAACCGTAAACGGTCCGTTGAGGGTTACGTTGCCGTCATTGATCACAAAATAGTTGTAGTGCAGCACATCGCCAACCTGGTTGAAGGATGTTTCTGTCGCCTTCTTCACAATGATCAGTGAAGGAGCTGCTGTGCCTGTTATCTCTTCTGAATCCTGGTTGGATGGAACATCAGCCCCAACCGGATCCTTGGCATTGGCTGTGGCAGTATTGGTCACGCTGCCTGCATCCAGGTCCGCCTGGGTGATGGTATAGATTGCTGAGCAGGTGATGCTCTCACCCGGCAGCAGGCTGGCCGGTTCTGCCGGGCAGGTTACACTGTTGCCTTATCGTCATTGACCGTGAATGGCGCGTACAAGGATGTTTGTCCGCTGTTGGTCAGCAGGTAGCTGTACAGGATGATATCTCCTGCTTTTATGTATTCTGTCGGATCTGCACTCTTGGTCAGGGTAAGTTCCGGAACCAGGGGGATGGTAATTGTGGTCGTCTCGGTGGCTGTGTCAGCTTCTGTCTCGTCGCTGTCCGCTGTCACCACATTCACCAGGTCTACGCCCGCGTTGATCTGCGCCTGCGTCACGATGTGGGTGTAGGTGTACGTCCATGTCTCACCCACGTCCAGGATGCTGTTGCCGTTGTCGCCGCTCACATAGTACGGGCGCACATCAAAGTCATCTCCCGGTATGCCGCTGGTGAAGTTGTCATCATCCACCGTGACCCCGTTCAGGGCCACGCTGCCGGTGTTCTCCAGCGTGTAGGTGTACACGATCTGGTCGCCCGCCGCATCCACGCTGTCTACATCCGCTGTCTTGGTAATGTTCATGCCCGGGGTGGGCGTAACCGTAACCGTCTCGGTGGCTGTGTCAGCTTCCGTCTCATTGCTGTCCGCCGTCACCACGTTCACCAGGTCCACGCCCGCATCGATCTGCGCCTGCGTCACGGTGTGGGTGTAGGTGTACGTCCATGTCTCGCCTACATCCAGGATGCTGTTGCCGTTGTCGCCGCTCACATAGTACGGCCTCACGTCAAAATCATCTCCCGGTATGCCGCTGGTGAAGTTGTCATCATCCACCGTCACCCCGTTCAACGCCACGTTGCCGGTGTTCTCCAGCGTGTAGGTGTACACGATCTGGTCGCCCGCTGCATCCACGCTGTCCACATCCGCTGTCTTGGTAATGTTCATGCCGGGGTGGGTGTCACTGTGACCGTCTCGGTGGCGGTGTCAGCTTCTGTCTCGTCGCTGTCCGCCGTCACCACGTTCACCAGGTCCGCGCCGGCATTGATCTGCGCCTGCGTCACGGTGTGGGTGTAGGTGTACGTCCATGTCTCACCCACGTCCAGGATGCTGTTGCCATTGTCCCCGCTCACATAGTACGGGCGCACGTCAAAGTCATCTCCCGGTATCCCGCTGGTGAAGTTGTCATCATCCACCGTGACCCCGTTCAGGGCCACATTGCCGGTGTTCTCCAGCGTGTAGGTGTACACGATCTGGTCACCCGCTGCATCCACGCTGTCTACATCCGCTGTCTTGGTGATGTTCATGCCCGGGGTGGGCGTTACAGTCACTGTCTCAGTGGCTGTGTCAGCTTCCGTCTCATTGCTGTCCGCCGTGACCACGTTCACCAGGTCCACGCCAGCATGAATCTGCGCCTGCGTCACGGTGTGGGTGTAGGTGTACGTCCATGTCTCGCCTACATCCAGGATGCTGTTGCCGTTGTCGCCGCTAACATAGTACGGCCGTACATCAAAGTCATCTCCCGGTATGCCGCTGGTGAAGTTGTCATCATCCACCGTGACCCCGTTCAGGGCCACGTTGCCGGTGTTCTCCAGCGTGTAGGTGTACACGATCTGGTCACCCGCTGTAGCTAACAGCTGGTCTACATCGGCTGTCTTGGTGATGTTCATGCCGGGTAAAGTTAAAACTAATATGGTTAAACTGTCACTATCACTATTGTTCTGTTCGTCGGTCTCGGTCACGTGCAGGTCAGGGTCAACTACCGCTGTATTCTCCAGCGTACCCGCCTGTGTCGGGGTCACATCTACAGTTATCGTGAAGCCTTGCCCGGCCGCCAGGTTCACCCCGCCTGCCATTGCATTGCAGAACAAAACATTGCTGCCGTCAATCCCGCAGTCCAGGTTAGGTACTGCTGGTGTTCCGTATACGTTGGCATATGTTGCTCCGCTCGGCAGGCTGTCTCTAAATACTACTTGTCCCTCAGCAAAGCTGGCTGTGCCGCCACTGTTGCTCACTACCATCGTCCAGGTGAAGGTGTCTCCCACGTACAGTGGCGTTCCTCCATTGTTTGTCTTAACCACACTCAGGTCTGGCTTCACCAGCACTATCACACTGTCCGTGTCGCTGTTGTTCTCTTCGTCACTCTCGGTGACATTCTGTCCCGGATCTACTACCGTCGTGTTTTCCAGCGTCCCTGCTTCCGTCGGCGTTACATCTACCGTAATCGTGAAGCCTTCGCCGGACGCCAGGTTCACCCCTCCTGCCATTGCGTTGCAGAATACAACGTTGCTGGCATCAATTCCGCAGTCCAGGTTTGGTATAGCCGGCGTTCCGTATACATTGGCATACGATGCTCCACTCGGCAGGTTATCGCTGAACACCACCTCCCCTGCCGCAAAGCTGGCTGTGCCGCCATTGTTGCTCACTACCATCGTCCAGGTAAACGTATCGCCCACATACAGCGGCGTACTTGCATCATTGCTCTTATCCACCGTCAGGTCCAGCCTCACAAGCCCCGCATCCCATTTCAGGTCATTCTCTCCAGATTCCAGCGTGGTGACATCCATGGCACCCGTGGCAGGATCTGCATCGCTGTCCACATAATCATCACCCCCCTGGTGCTGCGGGGCAAACTCATACCCTGCCGGCTTGATTACCTCAACGGAATAGTCACCCGGCACCAGGTTCTCAAACATGTAGTAGCCGTTGTTGTCCGTCGTCATCGTATCTACGATGGCGCCGGTGCCGTCTTTCAGGTTGACCGTCACTCCCGCTATTCCCGGCTCGCCGCTGTCCTGTACGCCGTTGCGGTTCAGGTCTTCCCAGACAAAATTACCGATCGACGCCGGCCGGTAGATCCCCGCATCCCAGGTCAGGTCATTCTCCCCTGCTTCCAGTGTGGTGACGACCATGGCTCCCGTGGCAGGATCTGCATCGCTGTCCACATAATCGCCATCGGCACTCACTTGATCCTTCAGGGTAAACTCATACCCTGCAGGCTTGACTACCTCCACGGAATAGTCACCCGGCACCAGGTTCTCAAACACGTAGGAGCCATTGCTGTCCGTCGTCATTGTCCCTACAATTGCGCCGGTGCCGTCTTTCAGGTTGACCGTCACTCCCGCTACACCCGCCTCGCCGCTGTCCTGGACGCCGTTGAGGTTCAGGTCTTCCCAGACAAAATTGCCAATCGACGCCAGCATGTAGATGCCCGCATCCCAGGTCAGGTCATTCTCCCCCGCTTCCAGCGTGGTTACAATCATGGCCCCCGTGGCAGGATCTGCATCGCTGTCCACA
Organism: uncultured Chloroflexia bacterium; assembly: GCA_963841845.1. Classification (GTDB taxonomy): domain Bacteria; phylum Chloroflexota; class Anaerolineae; order Anaerolineales; family Anaerolineaceae; genus CAVVGZ01. The sequence goes on from CAWJEG010000007.1 coordinate 275,236, forward strand.
TAATCGCCATCGGCACTCAACTGATCCTGCAGGGTAAACTCATAACCCGTAGGTTTGACTACCTCCACGGAATAGTCTCCAGGTACCAGGTTTTCAAACATGTAGTAGCCGTTGCTGTCCGTCGTCATCGTGTCTACAATTGCGCCGGTGCCGTCTTTCAGGTTGACTGTCACTCCCGCTACACCCGGTTCGCCAATGTCCTGGATGCCGTTGCGGTTCATGTCTTTCCAGACAAAATTGCCAATCGACGCCGGCCGGTAGATGCCTGCATCCCAGGTCAGGTCATTTTCCCCCGCTTCCAGCGTGGTGACGACCATGGCTCCGCTGCTATCTACATCGCTGTCCACGGCATTATCGCCGCCCTGGTCCTGCAGGGTAAATTCATAACCCGCCGGTTTGACCACCTCCACGGAATAATCCCCCGGCTCCAGGTTATCAAACAGGTAGTAGCCACTCCCGTCGGTCGTCATCGTATCTACAATTGCACCGGTGCCGTCTTTCAGGTTGACCGTCACTCCCGCTACACCCGGCTCGCCGTTGTCCTGGATGCCATTTCGGTTCAGGTCTTCCCAGACATAGTCCCCTAGCGACGCCAGTAATAATACTTCAACACGGTCGCTGTCACTGTTGTTTTCTTCATTGCTCTCAATGACACCATTCTGAAAGTCAACCACGGCTGTATTTTCCAGGGTTCCAGACAGGGTCGGTGTTACTTCCACTGTTACCGTGAAACTTGCATCGGCCTCAAGGGTAACCCCGCCAGTGCCTGCCCTGCAGCGTAATATCTCTGTTGTCGTACCAGCTATTTCACAGATCAACCCCGGGATGCCGCTGTATGTTCCGCTTACATTAGCGTAGGTAGCTCCTTCGGGTAGTACATCCCGCATGATGAAATTGTATCCTTCTGCAAAGGTGGCCGCGCTGCTACTGTTAGTCACTACTATCGTCCACGTAAACGTTTCGCCTAGTGATAGAGACCCGTTTGTGTTATTTTCCTTATTTATTACCAGGTCGGGGCGTACCAGGCCCGCATCCCAGGTCAGGTCATTCTCTCCCGGTTCCAGCGTGGTGACAGCCATCTTCCCGTCAATGCCAGCATCACTGTCCACCGCGTCATCACCACCCTGATCCTGAGGGGAAAATCCATACCCTGCTGGTTTGATAATTTCTACTGAATAGTCTCCCGGCACCAGGTTATCAAACAGGTAGTAGCCATTGCTGTCCGTCAAGACCGTTCCTACAATTGTGCCAGTACCACTATAAAGGTTGACGGTCACTCCCGCTACACCCGGCTCGCCGTTGTCCTGTATGCCGTTGAGGTTCAGGTCGTCCCAGACAAAATTGCCAAGCGACGCCGGCCGATAGATGCCTGCATCCCAGGTCAAGTCATTCTCTCCCGACACCAGGGTGGTGATGATCGTGGCTCCGCTGCCATTGACATCGCTGTCCAGGGTATCATAGCCACCCTGATCCTGCAGGGTAAATTCATAACCCGCAGGCTTGACCACCTCCACAGAATAGTCCCCCGGTACCAGGTTATCAAACAGGTAGTAGCCATTGCTATCCGTCGTGGTCGTATCTACAATTGTGCCGGTGCCGTCTTTCAGGTTGACCGTCACTCCCGCAACCCCCGGCTCGCCGGTTTCCTGGATGCCATTCAGATTTAAGTCTTCCCAGACATAGTCCCCTAGCGATGCTGGCAATAATACTTCAACACTGTCGCTGTCACTGTTATTTTCTTCATTGCTCTCAATGGCACTATTCTGAAAGTCGACCACGGCTGTATTATCCAGGGTACCCGCCTGTGTGGGGGTAACATCCACACTGACGGTGAAACCTGCACCAGCCTCAAGAGAAACCCCGCCAGTGCCTGCCCTGCATCTCAATATTTTTGCGGTAGTACCGGCTATCTCACAAATCAGACCGGGAATTGCCGGATTTGGTCCGCTAACATTGCTGTATGTCGCTCCGGTTGGTAATACATCCCGCATGATGAAATTGTATCCTGCTGCAAAGGTGGCACTACTCCCATTGTTTCGCACCTCAATTGTCCAGGTAAAGCTTTGGCCCAGGTACACCGGTCCATTTATGCTATTTCCTTTAGTTATAACCAGGTCGGGACGCATCAGCCCCGCATCCCAGGTCAGGTCATTCTCTCCCGACACCAGCGTGGTGACGACCATGGCCCGCGTGGCTATCTGCATCGCTGTCCACGGCATCATCGCTGCCCTGATCCTTGCGGGGAAACTGCATAATTCGCAGGCTTGATCACCTCCACGGAATAGTCACCCGGCACCAGGTTCTCAAACAGGTACAGGCCGTTGCTATCGGTTGTGGTTGTTCTTACAATTGCGCCGGTGCCGTCTTTCAGGTTGACTGTGACGCCCGCTACACCCGCCTCGCCGGTGTCCTGGATGCCGTTGAGGTTCAGGTCTTCCCAGACATAGTTCCCAAGTGACGCCGGCCGGTAGATGCCCGCATCCCAGGTCAGGTCATTCTCCCCCGGCGCCAGCGTGGTTACGATCATGGCTCCGCTGCCATTGACATCGCTGTCCACATAATCATCACTCCCCTGATCCTGAAGGGTAAACTCATAACCCGCCGGCTTGATTACCTCCACGGAATAATCCCCCGGCACCAGGTTTTCAAACAGGTACAGGCCGTTTGCATCGGTTGTGTCCGTCCCTACAGTTGCGCCGGTGCCGTCTTTCAGGTTGACTGTGACGCCCGCTACACCTGGCTCGCCCGTTTCCTGGACGCCGTTGCGGTTCATGTCTTCCCATACGAAGTTTCCTATTGAGGCCAGCCGGTAGATGCCCGCATCCCAGGTCAGGTCATTTTCACCCGCTTCCAGCGTGGTCGTTTCCATTACTCCCGTGGCAGGATCTGCATCGCTGTCCACCGCATTATCGCTGCCCTGATCCTTAGGGGATATGGCATACCCTGCCGGCTTAACCACCTCAACATGATAGTCCCCCGGCACCAGGTTTTCAAACAGATACAGGCCGTTTGCATCGGTTGTGTCCGTCCCCACCAGGACCCCCTGCCCATCATACAGCTTGACTGTAACTCCCGGTATACCAAACTCCCCGGTGTCCTGTACCCCGTTGCGGTTCAGGTCATCCCAGACAAAGTTTCCTATTGAGGCAAGCCGGTAGATCCCCGCATCCCAGGTCAGGTCATTCTCCCCCGCTTCCAGCGTGGTTGTCGCCATCACTCCCGTGGCAGGATCTGCATCGCTGTCCACCGCATTATCGCTGCCCTGGTCCTTCGGGGATATTCCATACCCCGCCGGCTTGACCACCTCAACATGATAGTCCCCCGGCACCAGGTTTTCAAACAGGTACAGGCCGTTTGCATCGGTTGTGTCCGTCCCTACAGTTGCGCCGGTCCCGTCCTTCAGGTTGACCGTCACTCCCGCAACACCCGCCTCGCCGGTGTCCTGGATTCCGTTGCGGTTCAGGTCATCCCAGATAAAGTTTCCTATTGAGGCAAGCCGGTAGATCCCCGCATCCCAGGTCAGGTCATTTTCACCCGCTTCCAGCGTGGTCGTCGCCATCACTCCCGTGGCAGGATCTGCATCGCTGTCCACAGCATCATCGCTGCCCTGATCCTTCGGGGATAATCCATATCCCGTCGGCTTGACTACCTCGACATGATAGTCCCCCGGCACCAGGTTTTCAAACAGGTACAGGCCATTTGCATCGGTTGTGTCCGTCCCTACACGTTGCGCCGGTCCCGTCCTTCAGGTTGACCGTCACTCCCGCAACACCCGCCTCGCCGTTGTCCTGGATGCCGTTGCGGTTCAGGTCATCCCAGACAAAGTTTCCTATTGAGGCAAGCCGGTTGATTTTTACAGTTTCCGTTGCCGTAAGCGGGTCTGTCTTGTCACTGTCTGCAGTGGCAATGTTAACCAGGTCTAATCCGGCGGTGATCTGTGGCTGTGTAACAGTCACCGTGTAGGTATAAATCCATGTCTCGCCCACATCCAAAATGACATTTGTATTTAGATCACCACTCTGGTAGACGGGGTTAAAGCGTCCCCGGGATTTACGCTGGTGAAATTGTCATCAACCAGCGTGATATTGGCAAGCGGTAAATTGCCAGTGTTTACCAGATTGTAGGTATAGATTATCTGGTCCCCTGCAAATCTGACACTCTCCACATTGGCTTGCTTGGTGATGCTCATACCCGGCGTACCGGTCAACACCAGGTCATCTTCAGCGGGTTCACTGTTTGTTATCTGTTCTACCGTAATTAGAGCACCGGGAGGTATTAAATTGTTAAATTCTCCTGGTGTCACGCCGCCTACCGGCACGACAATGGTACATTGTGAGTTACCATTAAGATTCCCACCTGCCAGTTCAATGAGCCGGGTACCTGCCGCTGCGGTCAGAGTCCCGCCACAATTATTTATCGGAGCCGGGGCTGGAGATCCAATAATGGATATTCCTTCTACAAGTTCATCCTCTAACCGCATACCGGTCAACCCTACCGAAGATGTATTTTTAATGGTGATGGTGAGCAGTGAATAATTCCCTGCACCCGCGGCAATTGGATTTGGCGCAAAGAACTTGCTGACACTGGCACCAGGAAGGTTTGTCAGGGATGCTTGTGCAGGAAATGGGTTTTTAGCGCCGTTAAAGGTCGTTACCGCTGACGGGCCGGGTGTTGCTCCTTCCAGCCGGTTCGTGGTATTCCCGGTGATCGTCATTGTGGCTTTTAATGTTAGAGCACAACTGGTAAGCGGTGGCAAAACTCCCCCGCTGAATACAAAAAGCTCATCTCCAGGTGCACCGGTCAGGGTTCCGCCGCATGTACCCACGTCCAGGCTGGCAGGATTGGCAATTATCATCCCTGTGGGCAAATTATCTGTAAATGAAATGCCCGTTAAAACCACGGCATTAGGATTGATTAATTCAACCGTCAGGGTTGAGGAGGCACCCCCAGTTACATCCTGAGGTTCAAATTTCTTATTAACGCCTATGGTCAGGCCAGTGATAATCAAATCCTTTGTGGCAGGTGCAAGCGGATTAATCGTGGGGCCGCTCTCACCGATCTTGGCCGACACGTTCAAGATTGGGATTGTATTGGTCCGGGTTGCATTCGCCCCTTTCCCCTGCACATTTACCACAATTGTACACAATCCGTTAACGATCCCTACTTTTGCTGGGATCGTTCCTCCGGCCATTGAAATGGTCAATGTCCCGGGGACAGCAGTCACAACTCCTCCACCACAGTCGGTGAATGCTTCAGGAACTGGAGCAACCACAACACCTGCAGATACGGTACCTGGTAATGTGTCAAGGAGTTGGACATTGGTTAATGGGGACAGGTTGGTGTTTTCCAGCGAAATCGTTAAAGTGGATAGACCTTCCGGAGCGACCGATCCTGGATAAAATACCTTCTTAATGGTCAGCGGACTGAGTTCGTTCACCGTTAAATTGATAGGCCCCACATTATTCAGAATGGGCGGGGCGCCGGTATACACTACATCTAGGGGGGTGATGGTATTCGCATAAACCCCGGAGCTTGATGCTGAAACATAAACATCAATCTGGCATGTTGTTGCTCGGCTTATCGCCCCATTGGTCAATGAGACCACTCGGGTATCGGTAACTGCTGTCAGCACAGACGAAGGGCCGCAGCCGGCACTCTTTGAGGCCGCCGTTGAATTACTGATAAACATACCCTCAGGTAGGTTATCGGTCAGCTGGAAACCTGCCAGATCTGCATCTGGAGGAGCGGTAATAATTATTCTGAGGCGTGAATTTCCTCCAGGTATGGTTATGGTACTGTTTGTAAACGATTTAACCACCGTGGGTGGTAAGCCGGGCACGTAAACACTCAGGGGTCCATCCGAGTTGCCCACATTTTTGGCCCCTTGTCCGGTTTCTAATCCTCCTGGCAGGATTCTATTTGTAAAACTTGCCGCAGATGCACCTTCTGGCGCAGCCACTTTAACCGTGATTGTACAGGCTCCAGGCGGGCTTGGGGGTGTTGGACTTGCAGGGATGGTCCCGCCTTCTAAAACGATTGTACTTGGTGAAGTTATGGTTAATGAACCTCCACAGGTGGTTGCTTGAGTCCCGTCGTCCACATAATACAATACACTTCCGGGCAAAGTATCAGTCAGTTTCACAGCCGTGTAATCGGTCCCGGTCGGGTTCCTCAAAGTGATCGTCAGCAGGCTGCTGCCTCCTGCGGGAATGCTGGTTGGGTTAAAAGATTTAATGACACTTACCGCTTGTACGGCCAGGCTTGCTGTGGCAGCCGTGGTGTTTGTGCCCTGGTCGGTGATTAAACCCCCATTGGTTGTGATGTCTCCGCCAATGGGGGTAACCGGAATTGTATTGGTATTCGTTGGCGCCGCAGATGCCGAGATCGGCGCAGTCACCTGAACCGTTACGATGCATGTCCCAAAAGCAGATGCAGGGGTTGCGCTTGCCGGGATTGTCCCGCCAGACAGTGACAGCTTCTTTGGATTATCAATGGATACCGTTCCCGCCCCGCAGGTTGTTGATGCTGTACCCGGCACATATTCAAGGGGGGATGGAGCTGCAGGAAGAACATCAACCATCTGTGCATTTGTATAGGCAATTGCGGATGGATTCTGCAGCGTGATGGTTAATGTAGACGTTCCACCTGCAGGTATGCTGGTAGGAACAAATGCCTTAATGATTCCCACTGCCTGGACATTTAAATTTTTAGTTGTCCCTGAAGCATTTGTCACACCCTCCCGGGTTTGAATTGCCTGGGCAGGAATGGTATTGGTATATACACCCTGAGCAAGCGATGTAACATTCACCTTAATGGAACAGGTTGTGTTTGCATTTATTGTGGCTCCCTCGATTTTTACAATACTTTCTCCAGGGATGGCCGTTAGAACAGCCGAACTACCGCAACCAGTCAAGGGTGTTGAAACCGGATTTGCCAGTACAACACCAACCGGCAGGTTATCTGTCAATTCGGTTTGGGTTAGAGCAGCTCCAGGGTCATTATTACGTATGGTAATCGTCAATTCAGACGGTCGCCCAACCCAGATCGTAGAGGGATTGAATGTCTTGTCTAAAGATGGGGGTTGGACAACTCCTATCCGTATGGTTGCACTGGCGGGAGTTGTATTGGTGATATCGAAACCACCCCCGGTAGCCTTTAATTCCTGGGCTGGAATCGTATTAATTAAGTTTCCCGGGGTAATCGAACTGACATCAATCTCAACCGAACATTTTCCTGGAACAATCCCTACCTGAGCCGGAACCTCTCCTTGTTCCAATGAGAGGGTCGTTTCCCCGGGAATGGCCGTTATCACAGCCGAACTACCGCAGTCGTGCGTAATATTTGCAGGGTCGGCAATAAAAATACCCGGCTGTACTCCCACCAGGTTGTCAGACCATTCAACATCTGTTAATATAAATGAATTTGGATTATATACCGTCACCTTCAAGCGGGATATTTCACCGGGAAGAATGGATATTGGCAGGAATCTCTTGTTGATTTCAGCCGGGAAACCAATACCCTGCGCCAGGGAGGTGCTGTCAGGCGGGAAAAACAGAGACAGAATAATTACCGATACAACGATTAGTCTGGTTATATTAATCAGAGCCGGTTTCATACAACACCTCCAAATTGGTATATTCAATTATTTTTAAATAACCTGTAATTTCAGGGAATAATGCTTACAGCAATATTTTAATCAGTGCCTAAAAATATTATATAAACTGTTATTATATTACACTATTATTATATATGAAGGTGTTGAGAAAATATATTGGGTATTGGGTTCTATCTAACAAAAAAACAGCTTTTCCGTTACCTGCAGTAAAAATGAGTCCCACAATTTCCCTGGCAGGTATCCATCTACCCAATCCACCGGTAAAGAGATATAAAAAATCGCAATCTCCCTGCAAGTCCCGGGGGAGATTTCCAATCCATTCTGGAAGGGTTTCTCAATTGAATTACCAGCATCAAGACCTGCAATATTTTTCTTAAACATCCCGGTCTGAATATTCCTCAAAAACAGATTTCAGCCAGGCCACGGCTCCGGGTATCCTGCGCCAGTGGTTGAGGTACCTGCCGGCATATAGTACCGCCTCATCCATCCCGCCCGGCGAGAAACTTACAATATCCCGGGAAGGGACTCTTTTCCGGCTGAGGAGGAATTTGGGCACATACGCATTATATTTAATTGCCTTGCGCAGGGCACGCCCAACCGCTTTCTGCGGGCCTTTCATCCTGAAATCCAGCAGCGGACGGCAGTAGATCCACTCAATACCCGGGTCATTTTTGAATTGCTTCATGAAGAGGGCAGCCTCTTCAAACTTCCCCCTTTCAAACAATAAATACAACAGCATGTATCGAATTCCCTGGTTATCATTGGGGTTAATTTCCAGGATGTAGCGGTAGGTTTCTTCGGCCTCCTGCCAGCGCTTCAACTTCTCCTGGGAGATTGCCTTGCCTTCCAGGCACCTCAGCAGCGGGCGGGTTTCCAGGATTCCCCAGAAGTGCTGCAGATTCTCCTCATCCAGGAAAAAGCCTTCCCCCAGCGCCCGCCTTGCCGCCTCAATCCCTTTCTGGTAAAGCTCAAGGGCCTCCGCGTAACTTGCAGCCGCTTCCGCCAGGATAACGTAGGCATCACCGCAGTCAGGTGAGACCCTGAGAGCTGCTTTTGCCATCTGGACCTGTTCAACCGGGTCGGATTCCTCCCAGGCATCGTAAACGATCTCCTGGGCAATAGACACTTCCAGAGGCCAGATTGGCTGGTAATCATCAATCGATTTAACCATCGAAAACATCTGCCTCTCCAGACTGCGCATGTCAAAAAAAGCAGGTAAGCCAGGTGTAGACTTTTGTCCGTCCAAATCTTCCGGCATCACCCTCTGCGGCGGTACAGGCATCCATAATTTGCTTAAATCGCCGCCCGGGTATTCGATTAGCACGGACATCTTCCCCTTGGAGGTGTTCACTTCGATGCTGGCTGTTACAGGCGGGTGGCTGCCGTCCGGATGGGTGACCAGTTGTTCCTTCACGAATATTACAAGCGCCTTCAATACGGCTTCATACCATTGCAGCATATCTGCTTCAGGCCTTGAAAACCCCCTTTTCGTTATAATAACTGGTGTAGGGAAAAAGTCAGTGGTCAGTACCTGCCATCCGTACTTGGAAACCTCCAGCAGATCATCAATGGCAATAACCGGCGCTTCGTTATACATGAGGACATGCCTCCCGCTTCGGGGGAGACCCCCTTCCGGGTCATCATTAAGGTACAGATCCTCAATTTCTTTCCAACTTTGATGTACAGAGAGCCCGTAATCCATCCCGGCCAGACCCATCACCACCGCAAAGCGCGCCGGCCCTTTTGGCCCAACCTGGATTTTCAAGACATCGTAATTTGACAGCCAGATCCATGGTTCGGCAAGGAAAAATTCCGCTGCTGCCTCATAGAAATGACCCGCCAAACTTGGACTCACTCCTGGCATTTGCAACAATCCCTCAAGGGGGACATCCCCTTCAGATTCAAATTTTTCTCTTAATTCCGAAACGATATGGTTTACATACCCCTGTGAAGGGCGGTGAAAGGCACTTATTCCGTATCCCTGGAGAACTGGACGCACAGCCTCCGCAATGTCTTTTTGTTCAAAATGAATTTCGGACGGCCTGATTGGATTCAACTCCGGAATCATTGGCTTTTTCATTACTTCCAGAAGGTTGTCGATGATGTCATCTGCGTGTGGCTGCAAGGATGACATGTCTAAATTCAGGAGCATCCGCGACTTAATATCCATGACAATGGTTAGCCATGGAAGAGAATAGGTCACTTCCCCATCTTCATCATCATCCGAAACCCATACCGGAAGGCGGCGTCTGGCATAGTACCATTTGTCATTCGTTTTCGGCAGATACATTAAATCGTCATTGTTGCTGCTATTATCATTCATCTCATCCATCCTGAAAGGTAGGGTATACAGGGGATTTTAGTCTATTTCGCTTCACCAGGGTACAATCTCACCTGTGTGATCGGTCCGACCAGTCCGTCTACCATCCACCCGTTGCGCTCCTGGAAATGCCTGATCAATCTTCCGCTCAAACACCCCCGCCTATAATAAAAAAACTCCACGAAACACATTTTTTTGGAAATATCGGAGATCGAAGTTTGTTATCCGTAATTTCTAAATGTAAATCGGGTGGGGTCCACCGTAAAGCTGGTCCACGCCAGCACTTTGCGGGGAGCCACCTCGAAGAGTCCTCCCCCATCCCATTGATCCGGCTGCGGGGAATAACCGGAGGCGGTATATTTTTCCCGGTACGCCTGCGCCACAGGTTCTGTCAGCACCGCAGCCGGTTGCGGGAGCATCCGGCACACACCTTCAAGAATGACTGTATCATCCCCGCTTTCCAGGTGGACTACCACGGCTGGATTTAAGAAGATATTTTTGGCATGGCGGGTCTGCGGGCTGCCGTCAAAATAGAACCTGTTCTCAAACCACACCCCCCATACCGGGACAGCATGCGGTCGTTGTTCCGGATGAACACTGCTCAGCCAGTAGTTCTTGGCAATTATCAGGCGCCTCTCCACCGCCTGCCAGGACAGCAAGGATCGTGGATTTTCTATATAGCCATCGGGAAACTGCGGGCGGGAAACAAGCGGATCAGCCAGTATTTAATTCCTTATGTACATACTGAATACCAACCCGACTTAATAAAAGACATCCTGCTTATCAACAGGATGCCTCCTTTTCATGCACCAAATCCTATTTTGCAGCGCGGATCTTTTTTCCACTGAACGGAGCACCAAAGAGCGGCGCAAAAACGCAGTAGTCAAAAATCCCTGCCAGAAAAGGCACCAATCCAACTAAGACCAATAATATTTGTGGGGTTGTATCCATTGGAACAAAAAATCCCAACAGGATAAGTGCGGCGCCAAGTACCACTCTTAAAATACGTCCATTTTTTGTGGCTAAAAATGCAATTAACGGGTTCATATCAGTTCCTCCATAATTTGATTGATTATCATGATACAGTTAGAGTTCATTATAGTACGATATGACGCCAACAATATTTATCCCGCCAGCCGCCAGGCTTCATCCAGCCAGTTTTCCACCTCCTCATCCACTTCCTCCAGGGAAAACAGTTCCAGGTGATGGGTAAACCGTCCGGCTGGTTCTGACAGTGGCTCCACAATTTGTTTCCAGCGTGGTGATTCATCCTGCCGGCGCAGAGCCAGGCTCAGAACCAGCGGAGCTGTATTCCTGTGCAGGTACTTCGCCGGTACCCATGCCCACGAGAATGCCTTCCTCCTTCGGAAAGCGATCTGGCTTTTGGTAATACGTATCTCGACATCCCCCAGGCCTTTAATGGATTCCAGCAGCCTGTCAAACAGTTTCCGGGATTCATCAAAATCCGCAAAGAATTCTTCAAGAGTAATGATAAAACCATCTCCTCAAAGCCAACATCCGTTGATACCCATTCAGCGGATTCTCAGGTCAAATTAATTCCCCGAACTGGTTGTTCAGCAGCATAAAAGGCTGCCTGCCTTATTAAAATGGAATCGATGATACCAATCTAATATTATTCCTTCTGCTAGTTTAGAAGCATAGATGATGGCTTCATTTTGAGGATGGCCTGTGTTCCATCCCCATATACACCCCACCTGCTTCCAATTCATCCAGCATCTGCTGCAGCCTTTTTTGCCTTGTCTCTGGATGAACAGCTAGTTTAATCCAGCTCAGGTAATCATTCCGTTGGTATGCGGGCCGCTCAAGGTATTCAACCATGAGGCCATGTCGTTCTTAGGCTTCTTCCACATCTTGCGTCATAATATTTATGGACCGTTTAAGATTCGTATTATTATCTGTCACTCCCCTTCCACCTTTCTCTTCATCATCCTTCCATCCGCTGGATAATCCGTTGCGCCAGGAAAGTCAACCAGCGGGATGGATCACGCTTTTGGCCAAATTCCCATTCTTTCCAGGCTGTCCAGATCGATTCCGGTACATAACGACCAGTTGTATCCCCTTTTCCCTTTAAAATATCAATCATATTGACTAAACGGGGATCACCTCTCAGCCATGGGAAGCGGGTCAGTACATCGCACACGTGCAGCAGGTCGTACCATACCAGCGGTGCCTTCAATTTGCAGAAATCTGTCCCCATGTAGAATAAATAGGGGTGCTGCTCTGTGCGGTTTTGCCAGAGTTCCAGCAGGGTTAGGGCGCCGACATGAGCCGCCGGGCTGTCCTGCCACGCAGGCAGTTCCGCCATGACCTTAAGCATGGCCAGGTTCGCAAATGGGCAGGGGTCATTCTTGCGGCCTGGTCCGTGAAACCTGCCCATTTCAGGGGAAACGGCACAAGGCCAGCCATTATCCCTCAACTGTCCTGCCAGAAAATCAACCGCGGTCAGAATGCGCCGGTCATCAGCCATGCCCATCTTTACCAGTGCATAGATCACCAGTGGCGCATCACACAGTGCCCAGGCCCACTGATCTTCACCGGTGCCCCCAAAATGCGGGGAAATATTCATGAGAACCTGGAATGGTCCGGTGAGTGCCTGGTGCTGCATAATCCGGTCAATGATCTTACCCATCCCGGGATCATTCCCGGGTTAGTCCCAGGTCGGCAGCAAAGGTTAGAAGGTGGAGCGGGTGGCCGGCGCTTTTGTGGCTATTTAGGACAGTTCCCGGCCAATCTGCCAGGACCTGCACAATCTTTTGCACCTGGCCATCTGCAACCATCCCCGCCTGAGCGTTGATGACATCCTCTTCCTTATATCCCTGTCCCAAAAGATCGAGCCTCGTCCTGTATTCCACCCACGGCGGACCGTCCAGCAGCCATTCAATCCAATCCTGCATGGGGTTTTCTCCTCATCTAAGGAATCGCATGCGGCTAAAACCTTGAACATACTCCGGTATAAGTATTATAGTATGCAGGCAGTCCTGGAGACAAACATATGCGGGTTTCCATCTTCCTGATCACTAATTGAAGTTAAATTAAAGGTTATTCTTAAATCCCGGGAATATTTATTAATCCGGTAATTACTTGAATGCGTCAAACCAGCCGGAAGAATAAAGCAAATGGAAACTTGCCTGGTGGATTCGTCTGAAACGCTATTTGAACAACACAGCTGCTTTCTGAAAAGTGTTCCACAACCCGTATGCCAGCGGAATCCCGACTGCCATCCATGCCCCCGCAACGAGAAGCGGGCTGGTGGATTTGACTCCTGATTTATCTTGTGTATTACTTCCACCTGACGCAGGAGCCAGTGAAATTCCATGTCTGAGTTTTTCCAGCTGATCATCTGTCATGAAATGTTTGGCGGCTACCGGTTTTACCAGTAGATTGCACACCAAGCCCACTCCCAATAAACCTGCCAGGATATACATGGTGATGTCATAAGCCTGTGCATTGGGCACTCCATGATCGAGCTGGTACTCCCGAAGATAATTGACCAGGACCGGACCAAGGATGCCAGCTGTAGACCAGGCTGTGAGCAGCCGCCCGTGAATGGCTCCTACCATCTGGGTTCCGAACATATCCGCCAGGTAGGCCGGTATGGTGGCAAAACCGCCGCCATACATGGAAACGATGACACACATGGAAGCAACAAAAAGGGTCAGGTTGCCGGCACCACCCAATGATGGAATGGCAGTATACAGAATGATTCCCAGCACAAAAAAAATGGAGTAGGTTAATTTTCGGCCGATATAATCCGATAGGGAAGCCCAGGCGAATCGTCCGCCAATATTGAACAGGGATAGTAAACCGGTGAATCCGGCAGCAATCGCCGCAATCTGTCCTTTCTGGATGTTATCCAGTCCATTGAATGCCAGTGATAATCCGATCAATTTTCCAGCGAAAATTTCCTGAAGCAGGGGAGATGCCATACCGATTAATCCAATCCCCGCCGAAACATTCAGGCAGAGCACGCCCCAGATCAGCCAGAACTGGGGTGTCTTCATCGCCTCGTTGACATGAACATGCTTTTTTGTAATCATGGAGTTTTTTGTATCAGCAGGCGGTGTCCAGCCTTCCGGTTTCCAACCCGACAGGTGGTACCCGGTATCCCATTGCTCCTGCCATCATGAACACAAAATAGATCGCTGCCAGGGTGAGGAAGGTTTGCCAGACCCCGACACTGGTTGGAGTGGCATAATAATTCATCAAGCGGTCAGCCAGGGGGGCACCGATCATTGCCCCACCGCCAAATCCCATGATTGCCATTCCTGTGGCCATGCCGCGCCGGTCCGGAAACCATTTTATCAGGGTGGAGACGGGTGAGATATAACCCAGCCCAAGGCCGATGCCCCCAATGACACCAGACCCCAGCCACAGCATCCAGATTTGGTGGGTGATGACCCCAATCGATGAAATCACCAATCCGCCAGACCAGCAAAGCGCGGATACAAAACCAGCCTTGCGAGGACCTTCCTTTTCTAGCCAGCCACCCCAAATGGCTGCCGAAGTGCCCAGAAAAACAAAAAAGAGCGTATACATCCAGCCCAGCATTGAGATTGGCCAGTCGCACCTGCTGGAAAAAATTCTGGAAAAGAAACTGATATCCGCAGTGCACAACAGCGGGGTATCGATACCAACCGATTTGGAGAGGGGCAGCCAAAATACAGAAAAACCGTATGCCATACCAATGCAAAGATGAATTGCCAGGGCAGCCGGTGGGACCAGCCAGCGGTTGTATCCTGGACCGGCGACGGTATGATCTTTATTGAGAAAATCGAAGCTTGCCATATATTTTCCTGTTTGTATGAGTCTGGTGTAGTGTGTTTTTCCGATGGGGTTGGGCAGTAAATTAGGGATTGGCCATCAGGTTTTCAGGATACTTCTATCCCGCAGCAAGATACCTGGTAAAAAAACGGAATGATAAAGCCTATCCTGTATTAAAAATTTCCTTTACCCCGGGAGAACATCCGTCAATTTTACCTTAAGAATGTTAATCGCAGGGCTGCTGAGGGATGTTGGATTTTATTTTAAGGGGGAAAAATCCGGATTTCCACTAATTTGTTATTTGGGTTGTCGGGAAATAACCGGAGGAATTAATTAATTTCACGGATTTGACCATATACCTGGCAGCCTCAAAGGTACCATGAATGGATTCGAATCGGCCTTTCTTTTTCCTCACTGCCGTTGACATAATATTCATTGATGATGTCGTACGGATACAGCCTGCCGCAAATCTGGCAGCACCGTAAGGGTTGTTATCGGCTGCCATAATCCAATACGTATTCAGCCGCAAGGTATCGGTGAGCCGGCACTGGTAAGGGACGGTCCATCTCAAGTCGGCCAAATTTATAAAAGGAGGTTTCCAGATTCTTGAGGGGGCGGCAGATCTCACAATCTGATCCAGTCATGAAATGATTTTCCTGTAAATTCGATTATTTATTAAATCCGCAAATTATCAATCGCAGTCTCCCATTAATATCCTGGTAAATATCTCTGACTGCCTTCTTAATAGGTGACCATGTCCATCCGCTATGTAGTTATCCCCCTTCAGAAATCAACCTGGTAATTTCAGTTCTTATACCTGGTAGATCTGGATCAGGTTTCCGCAGGTATCATCCAATACTGCCTGGGTAACAGGTCCCATTTCCGTGGGCGGCATACTGAACACCACACCCAGCCGGATGAGCCTTTCATACTCCCCTTGAATATCCTCTACCTGAAATGCGGTGAAGGCAATACCCTGGTCGAACAACGCTTGTTTAAAAGTTTTTGCCGCCGGGTTTCCATCCGGTTCCAGGACAAGCTCCGTCCCGTCCGGTTCATCAGGAGAAACTACCGTCAGCCATTTTACCTCCCCCATAGGAATCTCTGTTTTCTTTACAAATCCCAGCTTCTCAGTATAAAAAGCCAGGGCTTTGGTTTGATCATCAACTAAAACGCTGCTGAGCTTTATTTTCATTTCAATCTCCTGCATTGAAGTTTTGAAAACGGATAAGTGAATCTGCGCAAGTAATCCTGCTGTTGATTTCCACCTGCATAGTTTTTCAATCTAATGGTAAAGGCTGCCAGGCTGGCTGCCAACCGTCCGCCAGGACTTTTACCTCACCGTTGTCCAGGTCAACCTGAACAATATTGGGTGTGTCATATGGACCTGTCGATACAACAAGGTGGTCGCCCCCAGCTGACCACAGTATCCTGCTGATTTGCACCAGTTCCGCTGCCTGGTGCGCTTCCCCGCCCGCTGCTGGTATCACCATCAGGGAATCAGGTTGCCCATCCTCCAGCAGTGATGCGATTCGGTATGCCACCAGGCTGCCGTCTGCTGAGTAAACCGGAAAAGAAGCATAGCTGTTTTCGACCACAGGTGAGAGAACTTTCTCCTCTGTTCCCATGCGATTATTGATAAATATTCGCTCCTCCCCGTTTGGCGTATAGGTCAGGTTGTCGTACAGGATCATACGGCTGTCCGGTGACCAGCTGTAGGTGCCGATTGGCCTTTCCCAGCGAATGGTCTCTCCGTTTTCAAAGTCATAATAGGCAAAATTACCGCCTCCTTCCATTAAATAGACCTCATCAAAACTTAGAAAACGCCCGTCTGCAGACCACTGCGGGTTGATAAGGGAAAACCCCTGCGGTTTGACCAGTTCCAGTGTTTCTCCGCTATCCACATCCAGGCCTAGGATTCCATTCGCCAGGCTGGCATCAACCGTTCCACGCCCTGTGAAATAATTAGGATCAATCATTTCGCTGTATGCAATCAAATGAGTTTGCGGTTTCCAGGCAAATCCGGGGATCTGCATATCCTCCAGCAATAGCCGCATCTCTCCGCTATCGTCATCATACATCCACAGGCTTTCTTTAATGTCTGTCCGGTCAGCCAGCGGTGTGTAGGTGGTACGTTCATAAGCCAGGAAGCGCCCATCAGAAGACCAGGCAGGCTGCTGGTAGGTAACAAATTTTTCCTGGCTGAAAGAAAACATCGACCTGCCATCACTGGTCAGTTGTTGCTGCCCGCCTGTGATCAGGTCAAGCAGCCAGAGGTTGCCATCCCCGCCAATATAAGCCAGGCGCTGATCAATGGGTTGCATTGTGGGTGTTGCTTCTGGTTGTGCCACCGCCGGTGTTACTGTGGCTGTGGGAGACTCAGCGGATTGCAATACTGGCCCGCCGCTTGGCTCTGCACTGATTGGTGCACCATTATCAGCTGGTAGTGTTGTCCCCCCTGTCACCGGAGTACAGGCCGATGATGAAAAGAGTAACAATATTGCGATTAAGCCTGATTTGTTCATTTCACCCTCCATCTTTCACATCAATATTTACTGGAAAGATGCAGAATTATGGAAAAAAGTTCCCAAAATTATCTCTCAGGCTTTTTTTAAAATTTGCCGCAGAGGTATCGAGCAAAACTCAGAATTTTAGGCGGTGATCCCCTTTGTAAATCATATCTGCATGACAATCCGGGCATCATTTCCTGTTATGGCTGGTACCAACCACGCCAGGCTGCCTCATTCCTGCGGCGTCCTGTGCCAGCGCAGCGGTTTGCTGGCTTCACGGGTAACCTCACCTTTAGCTTCCATGTCAAGCTGGACTGCCTTCACCCACCAGCTGGCTTTGGCACCTCCCGGAAACTGATCCTGGGGAAGGTGGGGGATTACACCATCAAACATTTCAGCCTGGGTTAAACCAGGGGCACAGCCAGGGAGTACCTTGCGCAGTGCCTGGTACATGGCATGGTATTTGGCTGCGTCAACAGTAGAAGAATACCCCGGAACATTGATATTTTGCACCGTGACACGTTCCGCCAGCCCTGATTTTTTTGATTTATTTTCGGTTGAATTCATGGATGTATCCCCACCTATTTTAATTTGAAGCATCATACGCTTGTCTGAGCCAGGTAAAAAGTTCATCATCCACATCTTCTAAGTTCTTAAGCCACACCTTATACTGGCACATCCCTCCTGGAGGCATAGCCGCCAATCGGGGCGTCTCACCCACACCTTTCATATTGAGCCCGACTTCCAGTCGGGATTTGCTGCCTGGACCGACCATGGCGAATTGCTTCTTGCGGCGGAGGCTGAGATAGCCTTTCTTGGGGATGCTTTCAAACGGGCCAAATGTTTCAAGTGTGACCATCAGTTTTTCATGGATTGGGCGCAAGGAAGCCTGGTTACCGGAGTATATTTCATCCAGTGGATTGGCTTCTATGCCTGAATCGCTGATCTGTTTGGACTCCTGCTCAAGGGTTTTTAAGTATGTTTGCGCCAGCGTGTTGGCATCTCCGTATCCCATATTGAGTTCGGATTGGAGCATTTCGCGAATTTCAGCATGGCGGGATAACTTGCTTTCACGGATCACCTCAAATAGTGCTTCCAACGTCTTCCCGCTGCGTTTCTGGATATTTTGCAGCTGTGTCATTGTAGCCTTTTCAACAGCATCCATCATTAACCTCCCACTTATGATTCATTTACCATTCCAAAGTGCCGGGATAAATATTATCTCAATATACGGATATATTATACCTTATTTATATATTATTTACTGGTTGATTTAATCAACATAACACTTCCTCCCAAAACAATAAACCCAACGGAGTTGAAAGATGGCTATAAAACAGATCGTAAGTTTTCTGTGTTGTATTGTTTATGTTTTTTGGAGAATTGTTTTATAAATGAGAAAAGCAATTACACGTTCCAACACATTGGCACGGATATCGTCGATAACAATGGGTAATTTGGGCCTGGTAAGGCTGAATAAATCCAAAATACACCACCTGGTTACCCCATTAATCTCTTTAAGATCAACCTGCTGCAGCCAACTGCAGCAGGTTGATTGTTATTAAAAATTGTATAAACCTGTAGATCTATTATTTTTAGGTTGGATCAATCTGGATTGGATGTTTCAAGCCATGTTCCGCTATCCGCTAATCCCGGGTCGGATCATGGGCCACCCATTTCATGGTACCCAAGGTATTGACCTGGTCATACGCCTCGGATAGAACCCGGAAATGGTTGTGTTCTTCTTTGGCCAGGCGGGAAAACATGGCTTTTCCTTTTGCATCTTCAACAACGGCTGTCAGCTCTGAATATGCTTTGGCAGCTGCCTTTTCAGTGTCCATAGCCCCGACAAATATTTCAAGAACACTTTTCCGCTGGGGATCGTTGGCAATCTTGATCTCCAGGATTGGCGGGAGGGGAAAATCCCGTCCTTCATAATCAATATACTCCCCGGTTTCCTCCAGTGATTTTTCCAGAGCAGTTAACCGGTCGTAATGATACTGCTCAAATTCGCTTAATTCCTGGAACAGCTTCTTGCACGCTGGATTTGTCACTTTATCCACCGCCGCAGCATAAGAGGTTAAAGCAAGCAACTCATTTTCCTTTGCCACCCGAATCGCATCAACAAGGCTCGTTGCACACATAAATTCCTCCACTCTCTCAGATCATCTAGCAGATTGTACCTGTAATTTTGCAAGTATTTACGGTCCCTGCTGTTTACTATTTTAACAGAAATTTGAATATTTTCCCTTAGGTTTCAAATTTCAGCAATTTCGTTCCACCTGCTAATTATTTACCTTACATCGATCCTTCGTAAGTCAGGGCTGCACCTCCCGGGGTAGAAAGTCCGTCAGTGCAAACAACACAGGGAATGTATTTTATATTTCTGTAAATATTACGCCCTCTTTGAATTTCGCATGATATAGCTGAAGCTCTTCCAATCCGTGAAAATCAATACGGGCATACGGATTTTCCAGATGAGAAATAGCTTTTTTGCAAACCAAAACCACATCCCGTCAGGTTATACGTCGCTTCCATCAAACAAATAATATCGGGGTGGCAGTACCTTTTTCCGGGATGGTTATTTTTTGGATCAGTTCTTCTTAAATTTTTCAAGTTTTCCAATACAAAGAGGCTGCCTTCCCCGCCCGAGTCTTCAATTTCAAGCCCCGGGAATCAAACTCCGCACCCCCTATAATCCAAGCAGTTCGACAAGCCGCTCATAGGACTCTGCAGCCCCAGCTTCCATCCCCTCCTTCACCATTTCATCCCGGTCTTCAACCGATTGGTAAACGGACTGGTCTAGGACTTCGGTCAATCCATTCTCCTCTGAAAAAGTGATCGTTTCAAGCAGGACATGACCAGGCGTACCCTCGTATTCAAAAGTGTAAACGAGCTTCTCCGGTGAGATTACAGCGTGGTAAACCCCGTGGAAGGCATAATCTATCCCGGCCTCATCGGTTTGGATGATACGCCACCGGCCGCCCGCTCTTACATCCATTTTTTCCACCACGGTAGTAAGGGTTCTGGGACCCCACCACTGTGGTAGTAGATCCGGATCAGTGTAAATCTTGAAAACACGCTCTCTTGGAGTATTAAAATACCACCGGAAAATTGCTTCCTGCTTTCCTGGTACAAGTAAGGTTTGGTTTTTGTCCATTTTTCACCTTTGCACTTTCTTATCGGCGATCAGGCTGGTAAACAAGTAACACCAATCCATTATTAAATACCCGGGAGTTGACCAGCCGTAATTTGAATGTGTTTTTTACATCCTTGAATAAGGGATGTCCCGCCCCCAGCACCACAGGATTGATAAAGATCCTGAATTCGTCAATCAAGCCTTGATCAATAAGATCCACGGCCAGATCTGCACTGCCAAAAATCACAATATCTTTGCCAGGCAGCTGTTTCAACCTGGCAACTTCTTGAGCAGCATCGCTTTTTACAAGTCTTGAATTGCTCCAATCAGCCTTATCCAGGGTCCTGGAAAACACGACTTTTGGAAAAGAATTCATCATCCTGGCAACCAGGGGATCATCCCGCATCGCCTCCTCGGTCGGCCAGTAACTTGCCATCAGTTCATAAGTAATTCTGCCAAATAATAATATATCGGCTGATTCGTTAAATTTTAACGATTCCTTATTAAAATCTTCATCCACCATGTGCCAGTCGATTTCCCGGTTTGGACCTTCAAAGAAACCGTCCAGAGTGACCATATTTACAAATAATACTTTTCGCATTTTGTTTACCCATATTCCTGCATTGGTTATAAAAGTTACCAATTAGGTATATTATATAACCAATTTTATCTAGTATGTCCATTTTATTGATTGGGAAAATTTCTGTCAATTTATGATACCCATAGAAGGAATGGTATGCTGTTCACACGTTTTTATTAATCGGGGATCATTTATCCTGCTGCTTTTTCACCTTTATCATCCGGTCTGAACATGAACCAGGCGTGAATATGATCCAGATTGGTTTCACCGGTAACTTGGTACCCAAAATGCCGGTAGAGTGAAACATTGGAAAATTCATGCGTGTCCAGACCAATCCCGGTTGAAACCGGATCACTTGCTGAGAGTTTGTGTACCTGGTGGAGCAAGATACTGGCAAATCCCATGCCCCGGTACGCCGGGAGAACTCCGATATCTTCAAGGTAGTAATGGGGTTGTTGAGGAAGATTATCGGTAACAATTTTATTGTAGGCCTGTATCCGGCTGGCAGCCCTTGATCCGATTTTTCTAAAATATTCCTCTTCCTCATGCCTAAAATCATAAGAATTGGGTTGGGGGTCCGGCTTCTGCGCACATGCTACCGCCACAAGGATCCCCTGGTGAAGGACTCCCATTACATGCATTTCCTGAGCAAGACAGCCATCCACGAAAAACCTGTACAACTCATTTACACACGTCTCATATTGGCTTCCCTGGTCCTCGAAAAAGTATCGAATAACCGGATAATCCAAAAAAGCATGGCTCAGTACATCTGCAGCCGCGGCTGCCTGTTGGCTTGAAATATTAATGACTCGGCTGGTACCGTCCTGTTTGAACTCTGGCACAATAACTCCTCCGCGGGAATTGGATGAGGGAATTCCCCTTTAATCCAGCCATCCATATATTTGTTTAAATAGTGCGATGACCGGATTATTCTTGACGCTTATATCCTTAATAAGATGCGGTTTCTATCCACAAGGTCTGGTAGGCTTCCAGGGAATAACCGCCGGCATGCTGTTTTTGCGGTGTGACATTTTGTAAACACAGGTAGCTTGTTTTATTATTGGGAGAACTGCGCACAATCGCCATCACCCGCTTGCCAAAATCCAGAATTCTTTGTCCCCCGTTGGGATGGAACGCCGGGGAACTGGATCGCTGTATTAGCAGATTTCTATACCGGGAAAATACCTTTGAGCGGAGCGACTGAGGGTCTCCCAGATCCGTTTCAATTTCATTCCTGTTCAGCTTCTCACGGTTGATTGACCGATTTTGCCCTGTTTGCATCACGCCATCCTGCCAGCTGCGCGATCCAAACAGGCTGTGGAAATAGATACCCGGTAAACCCCGCAGGGATAGCATGATAGCCTGGGCAGCCATGAATCGCCCAATCTGCAGCTCTTGCAGTTCATTATTCGTAGGGTTTGAGAGTGCATCAAAATAACTGATATTCATTTCATAGGGCGTCTGCGTGCCATCTTCATTTTGTTTAAACGAAATCTGCCCTCCGTTCAGCAGTGTTTGCTCTACCATTGCATCGATCTCACCAGGAGATAAAATTCCGCGGGCAGGATTCAAACCAATCCCATCGTGGGAAGCCAAAAAATTAAAAAACGTGGTCTGGTCCGAAGGCAAATCCAATCCGGCTGCCCACTGGGAGAGGATTGATGCATCCCCTGTCCGCAAAGTATGCAATACGAGGGGTGGCAGGGCAAAATTATACACAAGCTGGGCTTCATTACATCCATCCCCGAAGTAAGATATATTATCAAGATGGGGGACATTGGTTTCCGTGATAAGCCTTACGTGGGGGGCAGATTCATCCAGCACAGCCCTTAGAAGCTGAATGATGGCGTGGGTTTGAGGCAGGTGAATGCAGGTTGTTCCAATTTCCTTCCAGAGATATGCAATCGCATCCAGTCGGATAAACTGAGCACCCTTTTCAGCATAAAAAAGGAGAATGTTTATCATTTCCAGCAGCACATCCGGATTATGAAAATCCAGGTCGGCCTGGTCTGCACTGAATGTCGTCCAAACACGGCGGGAACCAGCCGCACTTATAAATTCTGTCAGCAGCGGCAAAGCGCGCGGCCGTACCACCCTGGTGAGATCAACATCATCTTCCACATCTAAAAAGAAATCCTTATATGGGACTTCATCCCGCAGATAAGCCTGAAACCAATCCCCCTGGGTTGAGGCATGGTTAATTACCACATCAAACATCATGCGGAAGGTGCCGCTCAAACGTTGAATATCATCCCAATCCCCCAGGGAAGGATTCACGGCGCGGAAATCCTTAACCGAAAATCCATCATCAGATGAATAAGGAAAGAAAGGCAGGATATGGATCCCGCTGATAATATCACCGATATATTTCTCGCAGAATTCTGCCAGGCTTAGCAGGGGAGCCTGGCTTTTATCCCGGACCTGGTCTCCATAAGTAATTAATATGGAATCGCGTTCGCTAAGCGAACTGTCTGCCGGGATGCTAATTCGCCTGCGGTACTGTTCAATGAGATTCCGTAGCCTGGTGCCGGTTCGGACTGCCTGCTCATTGCCATAAATCCGTAATAATTGTGTGGTATAAAAAGATTGTCTCATCTGGTTTATTGTAATGGATAGTTAGGGGGATTAAGTATCTTTATTAAGGAGACATATTATGACACCTTCCCGGAATATCGGGTTCATCTCAACCCGCTTTGCTGGTACAGACGGGGTTTCACTTGAAACGGATAAATGGGCTGACGTCCTTATCCGCATGGGTCATAACTGCTTTTACTTTTGCGGTGAGTGCGACCGTTCTCCGGAGCGGAGCTATCTGGTACCGGAAGCCTATTACCGCCACCCGGCGATTGAGACAATCAACCAGACCGTTTTCACCGGACCGTGGGGGCAATTACACAAACACCGTATCGCCCACCCTGAAATCGAAGAACTTCACCAGGATTTCTTTTCTGTTTATATACGTCCCGCACGCATTACTAAACAGATTGGGGAACTGAAGGAATACCTCAAAGGGCATCTGTATAAATTTGCCCACAACTATCATCTGGAAGCCCTTATCGTAGAAAATGCCTTGACGATTCCAATAAACCTGCCTCTCGGATTGGCCATTACAGAATTTATCGCAGAAACCGGCTACCCGGTCATTGCCCACCATCATGATTTTTACTGGGAACGCCAGCGTTTTATGAATAATTCTGTCCAGGATTATCTATCGGTTGCATTTCCTCCTGCCCTGCCTTCCATCCGCCACGTTGTCATCAACAGCCAGCAAGCTCAGCAGGTTGCTTCCAGGATTGGGGTGACAGCCATGATCATCCCCAACGTCATGGATTTTGATACCCCGCCTGCTCCGCCGGATGAGTACGCGGGTTCAGTTCGCGCAGATCTCGGGGTAGCCCCGTCGCAGTATTTAATCCTGCAGCCTACCAGGATTATCCAGCGTAAGGGCATCGAACACGCCATCGAGCTTACCCGCCGCCTGGGAATGCCTGCCGAGCTGATGATTTCACACGCCTCCGGGGATGAAGGGACGGATTACGAAAAGCGGGTGCGTGAATTTGCCGATTTGTTGGGTGTAAAAATTAATTTCGAGTCAGATATCGTCAGCGACAGGCGTGGGTTTACAGCCGATGGAAGGAAGATTTATACCCTTGCAGATATCTACCCGCAAGCCGACCTGGTTACTTACCCTTCCTCCATTGAAGGTTTCGGCAACGGATTTTTGGAAGCAGTCTATTTCAAACGCCCTTTAGTGGTGAATAACTATTCGATCTACGAAACCGATATCAAACCGAAGGGATTTCAGGTAATTGAATTTGATGGATTTATCAGCGAGAAAACAATCGAAGAAACCCGCCATCTCCTTACCCACCCTGAAAAATCCCGCCAAATGTGTGAACATAATTTCAAGCTTGCACGCCGGTACTACTCTTTTTCCATGTTGGAGCGCCGTTTAGGGCTTCTCCTTGCAGATTGTTTCGGGGAGGATGTGTGAAAATTGCCGTCCTGCATTATTCGTCACCGCCCATCGTTGGCGGTGTAGAAAGTGTTTTAGCCCACCACGCCCGCCTGATGGCAAATGCTGGTCATAGGGTTTCCATAATTACAGGGCGAGGCAAATCTTTTGATAATCGCCGTCCCTGTCCATGCCCTGCCTCGCCTGGACTCCCGCCATCCCGGTGTCCTGAAAGTAAAAGCCCAACTTGATAAGGGTCTTGTAACGTCCGAATTCATCTCCCTGCGGGATCAAATCAAGCAGGATTTGTTGGCTGGGATGCAAAATTTTGAGCTTCTCATAGCCCATAATATCGCTTCACTCCATAAAAACCTTCCCCTAACAGCAGCATTATTTGATCTATACAATAATCCAGGCTTCCCGCGGCTGGTCCTGTGGCATCATGACCTGGCCTGGACCACTCCGCGTTACAAGCACGAAGTCCACGATGGGTACCCTTGGGACTTGCTTCGAAACCAGTGGGAAGGCGCTGTTCATGTGGTAATTTCTGAAATACGCAGGAATGAACTGGTCGAACTTCTCCAAATTCCCGCCCCATCGATCCATGTCATACCAAACGGAGTGGATATTAAATCCTTCCACAAACTGGAATCACTGACCATTCAGCTGGTAGATCAATTAAAACTGATCCATGCCGATCCATTGATTCTTTTGCCGGTGCGTTTAACACCCCGTAAAAATATTGAACTCGCATTACATGTGTTGTCCGGGCTGCGGCAGGTATTCCCGAATGCCATGCTTCTTGTTACTGGTCCCGAAGGAGCCCATAATCCCTCCAACCGGACGTATAAAACTGCCCTCTTTGGTTTGCGTGATGAATTGAAACTGCAGGGAGCCGCCCATTTTATGGCTGAAATTTCTCCCGACTTTTTACCCAATGCTGTCATAGCTGATTTTTACAGGCTTGCGGATGCACTGATTTTTCCCAGCCGCGAGGAAGGCTTTGGCATCCCAATTATTGAAGCCGCCTTCAGTTCCATCCCCGTTTTCTGTGCGGATATTCCCGTTCTGCGTGAACTCGGCGGCGATGATGTGAGTTACTTTGACCCCGACTCAGACCCATTATCAATTACTAACCAGATCGTCCGCAGGTTATCTTCTGAAGCCACATCCCGTTGGGCGCGGCGTGCCCGGAAATATTTCACCTGGGATTCAATTTACGAACGATATATTGAGCCATTAATTCTGGAGGGACGTGTATGAATAAAACTCCGCGGAAAATCAAGACCGTTATGATACCAATCGGCACTGGCGATACTGGTCAAACCGCCATCTCCATCGCCAGGCATTTTGCGGATGAAATCATCCTGGTCGGAGTTGTACCAATTGCCATGGGGGAGTCTGTCAGTGCCGGGGCACAGATTGCCAGGCAGGTACGCAAACGCTTGATGTCTCTGGGGGATGACGTCACCCGCTATAAATCCACCGTGATTGTATCCTCCTCCCCCTGGCAGGATCTGCAGGCAGTAATCGACGGCGAAAAACCGGATCTCCTCATCCTGGAATGGGTTGAGGATCAGACATCAGTCGGGATTCCTCTCAGCAATGTACTCAACAATTCAGTCTGCAATATCGCCATAATTCGTTCTGCTGTTCCATTGAAATTCGACCACACCCTGATTGCCGTGCGCGGCGGTCCGCACGCCGAACTGGCTCTGCAGGTCGCCATGGAACTGAACCCTCCCCGCCTGGATGCTCTGCATCTCGCCCTGACCGGAGCAGTTAACGATGCACCTTTCAAGGGCATCAAGCACATCTTGCAGCAAATTCCCGAAGTGAACTTGCGCTCCATCGTCACCGATGATATTGCCAGGACCATCTTTGAGGAAGCCGGCGCTTACGACCTGGTTGTCCTGGGGGTAACCGCCAGCCAGCGACCTGGAAGCACATCGATCGGACCGGTAGCCGAGAAACTGCTGCGCCATTCACCGGCATCGGTACTGGTTCTGAAAACATGCCGGCCCATTTCGGAAGCCATGTTCGATGAAAGCGCTGGCACCCAGGCCATCTCGATCCTGGTAGATAAATGGTTTGCTGAAAACACCTTCCACGCTAACGAGTTTTCGGATCTTTCCCAGCTCATGGCAATGAAAGAGCGGCAGGGTATCACCATCAGCCTGGCCCTGCCTGCCCTTAATGAGGAGAAAACCGTCGGCAAGGTCATAGCTATCGTAAAGGAAGCTCTGATGGAAAAGGTGCCTCTTCTGGATGAAATTGTTCTGGTCGATTCGAACTCCACCGATCGGACCCGCCAGATTGCAGAAGACCTGGGTATTCCGGTATACATTCACCAGCAGCTGCTGCCGGACCTTGGCTCCCGGTCTGGAAAGGGGGAGGCCCTCTGGAAAAGCCTGCTGGTAACCCGCGGCGACATAATCGCCTGGATTGATACGGATATCGTCAACATCCACCCCCATTTCGTCTATGGCATCCTCGGTCCCTTGCTGCTCAATCCGAACATCCAGCTGGTTAAGGGCTTCTACCACCGTCCGCTCAAGGTGGGCAAAAAACTGCAAGCCAGCGGAGGCGGACGCGTGACCGAACTCTCAGCCCGCCCCCTCCTCAACCTCTTCTACCCTGAGCTTGTCCGGGGTTATTCAACCCCTGGCCGGGGAGTACGCCGGCCGCCGCCAGGCGCTGGAAAAAGCGGTCTTCTTCTCCGGGTACGGTGTGGAAACCGGATTATTAATTGACGTTTTTGAACAGTTTGGGCTGAAAGGCATTGCCCAGGTGGACCTGCTGGAACGCATCCACCACAACCAGGAACTGGAGGCTCTCAGCAAGATGTCCTTCGCCATCATCCAGACCGTTCTGACCAAGCTTGAAGCCCGTTACGAACGCGCCATTCTGGAGGACGTCAACAAGACCATGAAATTGATCCACTATGGCGAAGGGGGCTACTACCTGGATGTGGAAGAAATTGCCGAGCGCCACCGCCCGCCCATGATCAGCCTGCCCGCTTACCAGCAGAGAAAAATATGAGGAACTGGTGATCCATCCACAGAAAACGGATAGGGGGACTTTCACGCCATTTTTAGAATGGGTTTAAAACAGGGATGGTTGATCCGGTGCGGAGGGTTTAGCAGATGCTTTTTCCTGCAACCACTGTGCAAGCATCAGTGGGGATCCGGTAAAAGGGTGAGGAAATGGAAGAGCGCCTTTTTGAATAAGCAGTTTATTTCCTTCTGGCATCCCTTCGTGCTCGAGAGCGAATATCGGAATCCACCCATTCCTTAATGACTCAACCGCTCCAGCCCAGGTACCACCGGTTTCTGCATCGCTGGCAACAATAATTGCAAAATCCGCCAGCGTATAGATGAGCCGGTTGCGGCCCATGGCCGCCCCTACAGAAAACCCCGCGTTGGGCTGGTAAGGAGTCACCAGGCATAAATCCCCCCGTTCAAGAGCCGCCTGATTGTTGCGAACCGCCTTCTCCAGGCTGTCCGCCAGCACCCCCACTGCTGTCCCGCGCGCCTCCAGGGCAGCCTCCATGCTGATGGAATCCACCCCTTTTGCTCCACCGCTGTAAAGTACCTGCCCGGAGATGCCGCAGGCATTGCCGACAAACCTGGCACACTCCATTCCATTGTCGTCCAGGTGGCGGGAGCCTACCACGGCAATCCCCGGCTGGCCAAGCAGCTCTTTTTCACCTGCATAGAATAAAATTAGCGGTGCCGCCTCCTTCAACCGCTGCCTGTATTGGCTCGGATAGCCTTCATCTATTCTGGACAGGTAATAAATGCCCTGCCGGCTCAGGCGATCAAGCTCCCAACGGATTCTTTCTCTCCGCGAGAGCAGCAGCCCGATGCGGTTATAATCCTCCCCACTTAACTGTAAGACATTTAGGGTGCCTGGCTCTGCCAGTTCGGAAGGCTGCAGTCCTTCCACTTGCAGCTTTCTGGCCAGAGTATTCCATTCCCGCACCGACAGCGGCTTGAGGGCGTCCTCTTCCAGCGCGAGGCGGGAGCATAAACTTATGAGAATTTCCGAATTTTGTGTGTTATTCATGGGTGACTCATGCATCCGAATGGATGGTGCGGGTTAATGTTAACACATTCACAAGCAATGCTCCACTTTGTTTGAGCAGACGGGTAATCTCCTGAAGGGTTGCCCCGGAATCGTATAAATCGTCAATTAACCAGGATACGCTTATTCCGTACATCCCCGTTGACTTTGAACACCCCTTTTACGTTTGCCAACTTCTGAGCCTGGGTAGTCATCTCTTTTTGCGGGCGGTTTATTTTGCTTTTTATCACAACTGGTTTCACCTCCAGCCTGGTTCTCCTGCCAAACGCCTCGCTGAACAGGTTCACTGGCTGAATTTCCCGCTGCGTAGTGGACGGTACCGGGAGGATAAAATCCACCTTGCCCAGCTCAGGGTGCAGCTCCAGCAAGCTGGTAGCCTGGTCAACCAGCGTATCCATCACGGATGTATCCCCCTGGTATTTCAACCGGTAGGTTAATTCTCCCACCGAACTCCTGCTCCATTCGCCGCCAGAAAAGCTGGAGTGAAAACCGAGAGCCCAGCCCGATTTCCACGGACCGCCCAACGGGCGCGGGTGGGCCGTATGCAGGAAGGATTCGACAGCATCACCATCTCCCTGGACAGTTTGGCTTGGAGTGAAATTGGCAGGAGCACTAGGCTGTTGATCCATCTTCTGTTTATGTCCTGCTATTACG
Source organism: uncultured Chloroflexia bacterium (assembly GCA_963841845.1). Classification (GTDB taxonomy): domain Bacteria; phylum Chloroflexota; class Anaerolineae; order Anaerolineales; family Anaerolineaceae; genus CAVVGZ01. The sequence goes on from CAWJEG010000007.1 coordinate 304,877, forward strand.
CACCTGATCAAATTTATATCTAAAAATTTGGGGAGTGCCTCAAATATTAGCTGGAGGTTTTCGGTTGAACCCGCCTTCAATATGGCTATTTCTACCATCAGCCGCTCTTCCGGTGGAATCACCTGCTCCATGGCAATTCTTTCAGCGGAAATCAACTTCAAAAAATGGCCGTATATGGTGGTGAGAGCCAGCCCGCGCTCTCGGGCAATTTGTTCCGGCTCCAGTCCCTGTTCAAAAAGCTTTTCGGTATATTCTACTGTTCCGCCTGCTTCCAGTTTTTCCTTCTTACGCTGGATCGTGAGATCATCAAATGATTTTGACAGATTAAGAGGAATCTTTTCCTTCTTTTCCAAAGCATTTGTCCCCTTTAACGTCAGCGATAAAACCGGGTATTCTCCCCCAATCACCTTGATATATCCCTGGTCAACCAGTTGGTTGATCAGGTCATCAATTTCCTTAATCTGGATCACTGCCAGGGTTCCATAATAGGTATTTTTATCGTAATGGAAAATCACAACATCTCTGGCTTTCGAACCGTGCAGGATCTTGGTAATTTTTCCTTGCCCGATCTTTACCCTGGACCGCCTGATACAGTCCAGGACAATCAGGGCTGCCCGCTCGCCGTATCCGAGTTCGGAGACATCAACCTTTTCAGTTACATCCGTCTGGTTCAGATTCAAAATCCTGCAGGTATCACAGCAGTCCTCCACCGGTGCATGATCTTTGTCGCCAAAATAGTCTAGGATAATCCTCCGCCGGCATTCATTGGATTCTGCATAATGCAGCATATGCCCCAGCAGGGTCAGGCGGTTCTGGTTATGCCGCCGGTTTAGCTGGGCAACCTCATCAATTTTTTGGGGATTCCAATCCCCCTTCTGAATAGACATGCGCAGCCCTTCATCACCCAGGTGCTGCAGGACCCCGGCTTGCTCCAGGGCTGATAAGCAGACCCTCACCTGAATCTCGTGGAATCCCGTCCGCAGGGAGATATCGCTGTTTGTGATCATGAATCTTTCGCCTTTTGGCAGGGAATCGTAAATCGTTTTCAGGATCTCGCCCGTTACCTTACTTTGCTCAATAAAATATTCCTGTAAGGCACGGTCCTTAGGATCATAAATCAGGGTTGCCCTGGCTGGACGCCCGTCCCGTCCAGCCCGCCCGGCTTCCTGGTAATAATTCTCAAGTGACCCCGGCATGGAAAAGTGGATCACCTGGCGCACATCCGCTCGGTCGATACCCATGCCAAACGCGTTGGTGGCCGCAATCACATCCAGGCGCCCGCCGATGAAATCATCCTGAATCCTTGTGCGCTCCTCCACCGCTAACCCGGCATGGTAGCATTCAGCAGGCTTTTGCAGCGCCTCACGCATAAAATCTGCCACCTCTTCTGCATCCCGCCTGGTCCCGGTGTAAATGATGGCGGCGCCTTTTTGCGGCTGGTAGGTGAGTTCCGCCAGCGCCCGCAGCTTGTTTTCAGGTCCGTTTGCATAGCGCACATTCAAGAACAGGTTAGGCCGGTTAAATCCCGTTACAATCCTGGCAGTGTCCTCCGGAAGCCCGAGGTTATGGATGATATCAGCCTGCACTCTGGGCGTAGCGGTCGCAGTTAAAGCCACCGTCAGCGGATTCCCAAGCGCAAGCCGGACCTGCCGTATATTCATATAATCCGGTCTGAAATCATGCCCCCACTCTGAAATACAATGCGCTTCATCCACCGCCATCAGGTTAATGGGGTTTTTCTGTACCGTTTCAAGAAATCTTGTACTCCGCAGCCTTTCTGGGGCCACATAAACCAGCCGATATTTCCGCTCGGAGATCCCCTGCATGCGTTCTGCCTGCTCATGGGTACTCAAAGAACTGTTAATAAAGGTGACTGGAATTCCCCGCTGATTAAGGCTGTCCACCTGATCCTTCATTAAAGCAATTAATGGCGAGACCACTAGTGTAACTGCCTCATTTTCAGTACCGTTCCTTAAAACGAGCGCGGCAAGCTGGTAAATCAGGGATTTCCCGGCGCCCGTAGGCATGACCGCCAGCGTGTGCCGGGCTGAGATCAGACTTTGCAGGGCTTCCTCCTGCCCCGGCCGGAAGGACGAAAAACCAAAATGTGTTTTAAGCCTGTCGCTGAGATTAGACATGGGTTAATCCTTCAATTAATCTTAAATATATAATTCCCGGTCACCTGTACTCTTCTCCCGGTACCGCCAGCTAATGTACCGCCCGATGGATCATGAACCCCCTTAAATAAGTACATTTTATTTCTGGACATTGCACCCCAATATCATCCAAGGGTCAATCTCCCGGTCTGTTCATACCCGGAACTTCCCGTCCTGGTAAAACAGGTCCCCGTCCACCCTGATTTCACTTTCCGACATGTCACACAGCATGTCCCAGTGGATGCTGGACTGGTTCTTCCCGCCCGTCTCCGGCAGGGCTGCCCCAACCGCCAGGTGGATGGTGCCGCCCATTTTCTCGTCAAAGAGCATGTTTTTTGTAAAGCGCCGGATCCTGTAATTGGTCCCTATTCCCCATTCACCCAGGTAGCGGGACCCTTCATCCGTGTCCAGCAAGGCTGTCAACAGTTCTTTCCCCTTTCCGGCCTGTTCGTTGACTACCCGGCCGTTTTCAAAACGCAGTTCGATATCCTGCACTTCCTTGTCCATATAGATAGCCGGGTAAGAAAAACGCACCCACCCGTTGGCAGAATCTTCCACCGGGCTGACAGCAATCTCGCCATCCGGAAAATTATAATTGCCGTGGTAGGTTCCGAAGCTCCGTCCACTGATCAAAAATTTCAGGTCGATGTTTTTACCGGTTAAATGCACCTGCTCCCGGCCCGCCAGCCAGCGGGATAATTCTTCCTGCCGGTTCTTTTCTGCCCGCCAGGCAGTAATCGGATCCGGGGTATCCAGCATCCCGGCTGTGTACACAAAATCCTCATAATCCCGCAGGCTCATGTCCGCTTCCTGTGCCAGGGCTGCCGTCGGGAACAGCGTATCGCACCACTTGAAGGCTCCCGCTGTACTCCGTTCCCAGAAGGTTGCGAACAATCCCGCCCTGGCTTTGCTCACCTTGCTGATCCTGGCCGGGTCCACGGACGAAAGTTCACGGGTATTGGAGGGAGCCATGATGATCAACCCGGCATCGAAGGTTTCCAGCACCATTTTCCGGAATGGCGGAACATGCTCCAGTTGAAAATCCTTCGCCCTGCTGTAGAAGAGTTCCTTAATTCCCGGCGGATCATTCAGTATGGAAACATGCGCCCCAGCCTGCAGCGCTTCCCGGTACACTGCCATGGTAAGCGGTTCTGCCAGCGTGTTGGTTTGCACACAAAACTCATCTCCTTCTTTCAATTCGAGGGAATAGTTGACCAGCACGTTAGCTAGTTTTTCAATTCTATAATCAGTCATAAGTATCTCCAACGATTCATTCAACAATTTTAATAATCGTTCCTGCATTTTCGAATTCAAGCTTAAATTGGTGATCCAGTCTGAGAAAGGAACTGCTTCAGACTGCAGTCAGGAATCCTATCCAATCTCAAAGATAATACTGAAGGGCTCCTGCCGGACCAGTGAAACATTTCATAAGAATTCCATTTTCCTGGCTACATCATGCGGTCTTCAATTTCCCAGGCATGGTCCAGCACATGCCAGGCATCCCGGCGGAAAAAATAGCGCAGCGGCCATCGTTCACCGCCCCTCGGTCCCCGCTCCTCAATGGGACCTTCAAACGCCTTTTCGGTTGCCTGGAGAATTTCACTCCGCATGATATTGGCATCTATACCCTGCCCTGCAGCAGATTTGCCCTTCACCTTCCAGCCAATCATAGCCAGGTATGCCAGTTCTGCTTCCATGACATGGGCTAGAATTTTGCCAAGATCCCTGCCCCCGCCCCTTGGACCCTTGCGCAGTTCCAGTCCTTGTGCAGTTAGGGCTGCCTGGTCTATTGACCGCCAGCATGCCACCAGGATACTCTGCAGCCGGGTAAATTCTGGCAGTGTCCATGCTTTCCCGGTCTGTGGCCGGCACAATCATAGGCGCTCCGAAGTCGGTGCCGGAATTTCCACGATACCTTGCAGTCAAGATAAAATCAGAAGGGTTTTCAGGTGCTATGAAACGCTATTTGTCCTTCAACCAGGACTTTTTCGTATCTCAACCTGGTATCGAATAAGTTTTTCAGGGCTTCATTTTCATTTTTCCCGCTGCGGCACCAACCTGGCCAATCTTCTGCACAGGCGAAAACTTTTTCCTCACCCGATTCAATATATATCTTCATAAAATCTCCATCCATTTACAATAGCTGGACAACCTGATGGTCCCAGATTTCTATCTACAATCCTGAATCTCAAATGGATAAAATCAATCCAATAATCACGCCTCCAAGGATAGAATATAGTGTGCCGATTAGAAAACCCCGAAAATGGAAACCGTAGTCTTTGTAACCCGGCGCCCCCTCGCTGCCGGGGATCACTACAAAAGACGGCGTGATGGTGCAGAACATCAGCCAGTCCAGGATCAGCCAGTCCACCAGGTTAAAGATAAAAACCACTCCGAACGCATTAAATGCCAGCAGACCAAATGAGATTTCACCCGGGGTTGTATTCCTTAAATTCCAGGGTTGAGAAAAATGGAAAAGCAAACAACAGCACCAGGAATGGTATTCCAAGCCATAGCGAGAGACGTTTTTCTCTTTCCGATTTTGGCGGTACCATGGCCTGGATATCCTTCGGGTAATCGTGCAGCCAGATGCGCGGGTTTGCCCATAAGGTTATGGTTATAAAAAGCGAGGCACATGCTGTAAGAATCAGTCCATCATGGATAATATTTTGGATAGTTACCATTGGTATCCCGTCCAATTCATTCTGGCTTGATTAGAACCCAATAATTAATTCCCGGTAAATCCAGAAGGATATTATTTGGGATAGTCACCACACTCCCGGCAGCAGTCGGTAGTGCACCTGCCCGGCATATTCCCGGTAACCCTCCAGTTCAGCCTGCAGGGTATTATCCTCCAGGCTTGTACGAAGGATCAGGATAATGCACAAGAATATTACGGGCAGGAACGCCCATTCCGAATCCAGGAAGACCGGTGTGCCCAGGTAGGTCAGTATTGCAGCCGCATATCCGGGATGCCTTATCCAGCGGTAAGGCCCCCCGGATATTACATGGTGACCCCGGTCAAATTGGATACGAACCATTCCGGAGAAATACCGGTTTTCAATCAATGCATACCCACCCAGTACATACCCGGCTGCAATGATGACCAGGGCAAATATCTTTAGCTCCAGGCTGAAGGATGGTGACCAGCCCAACAGGGCATCCAGACCAATAACAACCAGTACCAGTATCCCGCCTAACCCAAGCAGTGGTGTAAGCAGCTTGTCCCAATCCTTCGCATCTGCGTGTCTCAAAAATTTTGCTCTCTCAGCTATCAGATCAGGATGGCGCCTGGCAGCCAGCCCACGGCTGATAAAAAATCCAAAGATATAGAGTGCTGCATATAACCAGGCTTCCCGCCAATCCCAATCCCTGGTGATCAGAAGCGGTATAAATGGAATGACTACAATGAAAAAAAACACCTGGATCACTACCCATGGTGTGAAGCTTTCCCTTAATGGTCCCATATTCTCCACCTTCCGATCCCGGTAGATTCCACTTCACTGCAGTCAGAGAATATTTGAAAGGCAATTTCTCGGTAAATTGCCGATTATGAATTATATTTTATTTCCATCTTGCCTCACAAACAGGTCTTTTATTAATCGGATTCCACCGATCCCCATACCGATCACTGTAAACGTGTAACCCGCTATCGTCGCCAGAACAAGGAACCATTGCCATCCCGTTGGTTCTATCTCTCCCGAAGCCAGTCCGGTGACAACTGCCAGCGCCTGTCCGCCTATCAGTAAAGCAACCCCGATACCCAGCATCCAGGCAAACCACCGCACCAGAGATTTGGTCCGTATAGCCGCCCAGATAAGCAGCCCTCCCCCGGCCAGAACCAGCGGGAAACCCTCAGCCGGCATCAGGTAGTCAAACATAAATCTGGCGCTCTCCAGGAATCGAATTAAAGAAAACAGGATAGGCGCCACGATCGGCAGCCAGACCAATATGGTCCCTACTATTGCCAGAATTTTGGTAAAAGTGTCATTCTTTTTCATCATCCACCTCTCCAGACGTGGTGAGATTTTCTGAACTGCTATCTCATTTTAAGGTTACATCTTCTATCATTATTGCACTTTTGATTCAAAGTGATTGGGATTACTGCAAGAATTTGATCCGGAGAATTTTGATAATTATCTTCGTTATAAAGGATGGCCACCAGATCCTGAATTTCACCTGCTTGCGAACTCAGGTCAGTAACGATTCAGTGATGAATCAGAAAAATTGATAAGATTCCGTGATAAGAATTAAAGCTTAGACAAATCACCCTTTTATAACCTTTATGGTGGTTATAATACAAACTTGTTGACTGTAAATTCAACTTAAATTATCTATCAGATCATAAATGGTTAAAATTGACAAAAAAATATCAAATAGGAAATCCATCCATGCCACATGACGGTATCTTTACCCCACATCAGTATCTTTAACCTTGAAACATTCCGCAAAAATGGTGCCACGGTTAAAACACCTGTCTGGTTTGTTCAGGACGGTGAAGCGATTTTCGTACGAACCCTGGCAAATTCAGGTAAAGTTAAACGCATACGCAATAAGAATCAGGTCAATATTGCCCCATGCAAGGTCGATGGCAAGTTGATAGGGGAATGGTATCCTGCTCAAGCACAGGAAATTACAGATCCAGGCACTTATAAAAAAGTGGACCAATTATTAGACAGGAAATACGGCTTGACGAAGAAATTCTACTGGCTGGTTGAAAAACTTCAACGCAGCCCCACCACAGTTTTAAAAATCGACCTGATGGAACAGGCATGAACCAGCCAATAAATAAAGAGAGCTTTAAGGAAAGAAAATTACCTCAATGGGTATTGGCAGGAAGCGCCGTTGTGTCGATTGCTGCACTGATAGGACCATTTTTGATACCAGTACGCCCGCTGAAAAACACATACCCTCCCCAAGCCCTGGCTGATCCCGACAGCCAGTTTCCAACCATTAACGGCCTGAAAGTTCATCTAAAAAAAATGGGGCAGGGAAAGCCGGTATTTGTTCTCTTGCATGGATTTATGAGCAGTCTTTACAGCTGGTATTCTGTGATGGAACCGTTTAGCCGCATCGGCACGGTTATCGCCTATGACCGCCCGGCATTTGGTCTTACCGAACGGCCTCTAAAATGGAAGGGACAGAATCCTTATGGCCCAGAAGCACAATTGGGTATGCTGAATGACTTGTTGGATTATTTTGAAATCCAGCAGGCAATCCTCGTGGGCAGTTCCGCCGGCGGCGTCATTGCCATGCAGTACACTTTAATGCATCCAGGAAGAATTTCAGCACTTATCCTGGTTGATGCAGCCATTCACAAAAGCGGCGGTGCCCCAACATGGCTGCGTCCCTTGCTGGCTTCTCCGCAAATGCGCCGGTTGGGTCCTTTAATCATCCGCCAGATTCCCAGGGGGGGTGCCAGGATGTTTGAATTTGCATGGCATAGTCTATCCAACCTGGATCCAAAGATCCCGAATCTGTATAGAAAATCACTCATGGTGGATAACTGGGATAGAGCGCTTTGGGAATTCACTATTGCGCACAAAGACCAGGACCTGGGTTCCCAATTGGGTCAATGTACCCGGCCAGTTCTGGTAGTCACCGGCGAGAATGACCGGATCGTGCCTGCTTCCTACAGTCTCCGCCTATCCAAAGAACTTCCAAATGCCAGCCTGAATATCATATCCAATGCTGGACACCTCCCGCATGAGGAACAACCCGAAATGTTTATGGAAATCGTAGGAAATTTTTTGAAATCACATGCTCTTAATTGAAATATTTGATTTTAGTTTTGACAAACAATCCCATGCCAGAAATTCCTCTGCAATTCCATCACCATCCAGTGTACCAGCCCGGGCAGGCTGCCGAATTCCTATAAGGTATAAAAGAGCATCTCGTCTGAAAAGTGAATGAGGTGTGGTACCAAATTGATGCTTATCTAATTTAGATAAATCGGGGTAATTGTATGTTATTTATCCTAATGCTATAATTTAATAAGTGGCCTGAAATATATGGATTAATAATCTCCTTGATCATCTCCGGATTCTGGTCAGCATTCTAATAATAATTTGAACGGAGTCGATAATGGAAAAGCTGCGTATTTTAGCAATTGTTTTTTCCCTTGTACTCCTTGGGGCATGCAGCGTGTCAACAAAACCTGCTCCAACCAATCCTCCAGTCGCTCCCCTGTCCTCAGCACCCCCGCCCGTACCAACCGTCGCCCAATCCCTCGCAACCATGACTGCTCCAGTTCCTCTGGATCATCAAATTGCTGTTAGGGTTGTAAATGGGATCGGCGAATTCTATGTTCGGCAAACGGGGGACAAGTTTGTGCCGCGTGGCATGAACTATGTAAGACTTGCTGACCAGAAAAAGATGGATGGATCATCCACGTTTGGTCATTCCTTATTTGATCCTGGAAAATATGATTCCGCCCGCGTCAACGCGGATTTGAAGAAAATGCACTCCGATGGCTATAATGTCATCCGGGTATTTCTCAGCCCGGATACACTGAGCACATCGGATGAGTTATCTCCGGCATATATGAGGAATGTCGCTGATTTACTGCAACTGGCAAAACAAAATCAAATTTATGTTATGTTTACAATGGATTGGATTCCAGGCGGGAAATATGGGGAGATCCTTAGCGCCGATTGTTGTACCAACTTTACAACCATGAATGCCAATTATCTGCCCAACGCAGGATTGAAAGCAAACCAGGCATTTTACCGGGACTTTATTCAGGAGCTGATCGTTCTCGGTGCCCCCATCGAATATATTTTCTCCTACCAATTAAGAAATGAATTGTTTTATGATACTGACCAGCCCCCCTTATCTTTTTCATCAGGACCAATAAAAACTGCTAATGGAAAAACATATGATATGTCCAATCCAGCGGATAAGGATTTGATGGTAAAGGAAAACCTTGTTTATTGGATTGATGAGATGCGCACAGCAATTCTTGAAACCGATCCAACCGCTCTTGTCAGTGTGGGTTTCTTTATCCCGCAACAACCAAATCCGGCTCGAATTGGAGACACGCGTTTAGCGGTCACTGAGCCTGCCATCTGGCAATCCTCAGCTGACTTTATCGATCTGCATGCATATCCGGGTTTTGAATTAAATTTGCAGCAGCATGTAGAAAACTTTGGAATCAATGGGATGCAGGAAAAACCTATCATCATGGGCGAGTTTGGTGGGGAGGTGTCACATTTTGCATCGGTGGATTCGGCTGCTCAGCGTCTTGTTGATTGGCAGGTTGAGTCCTGCAATTATGGGTATGACGGTTGGATTTTTTGGACATGGGATCTCGATGAACAGCCCGATTTCCTCAATGCCAGAATGGATGGCGGGAAAATCGAAAAAGCATTATCGCCGGTTTTACGACCCGATCCATGCGTCACAGGCAGTGGATTCAGAATAAATCTGGCAGCAGGTAAGCAAATCACAGCTTCCAATTCGCTGGCAGATCAACCCCCCGCCAATGCAAATGATAAGGCTCCTGAAACGGAATGGAACTCAGGTGCAGGCCCTCAGCAGTGGATTGAAATCGACCTTGGAATTCCTTCCTCAATTTCAACCTTCCGGCTTACAATTTTCCAGCACCTGGAAGGCACGACCCTCCATCAAATATGGACTGGAGGACCGGATCGGGTGATGAGTTTGATTCATGAATTTAGTGGCAATACATCCGATAGCCAGATTCTTGAATTCACCCCCGATACTCCGCTGACCGGGGTTCAATTTGTCCGAATTGTCACTGTGTCTGGCTCATCATGGGTTGCCTGGAGGGAGATCGAAGTGATCTCCGATAAATGAGTTAAACGCATTAACGATTATTAAACAATTAAATTTATATTGGTAGGTTTTCCATAGCTCGCAGCGAGCACAAATCAATCCCAAGAATCCTCAATAACTGTCTTTATACAGGCTTTGCTTATCAACCTGATTTGGGATCAACCGGGTTGGATTAGTCATTTCCGTTTTGATGAACAAGTGCCCTTTGCAAGCCATAATAATTGAATGTTGATGCCAGTCTATCCAGCATTGACATACCAGATTCCCGGTGTAACGAGGGCACCCTGAAGCATTGATGGGGGCTGCCGGATTTTTTTATGTTCACCTTCTGTGTGAGCAGCCCACCGTAAAAAGATGATACAAACATCACCTGACCCTAAATCATTAAGCTATAATTCATTATTAGTTAATGTCAGGTATTCATGGTCTGACTGTACCACGAAGTCCTGTACAAATAATCACCCGTAGAAATTTCAAGCAATACAAAAATGAAAAATTATTGAATTTTAGGTGGAGGGGTTTATGGATATCTTGTTGATTTTGAAAATAATTGCAGCAGTGGTAACTGCTGCCACCGGTCTGCTTGCCCTGGTTAAACCTTCCGCTGTTTATGGGTTTACCGGGTTGACCGCCAGTGGTGTACGTGGTATATCTGAAATTCGCGCCATATTTGGCGGATTGTTCATTGCTTTGGGGATAGCCCCGTTATTTCTGGGTACAGTTGGGTATCAAATGCTTGGATTCAGTTACCTGGCAATCGCAGCAGCGCGTTTATTCTCAATCCTTTTTGATAAATCAACGGATCGGTCCAACTTGATCAGCCTGGCTATTGAGGTTGTCTTTGGTTTGATACTCGTCATATAACATAGGATCGGAAGATTATGAAAATAGCAAAAATTGTTGCTTGGGTTGGTTTCCTTGCCATGACCGCAGTTCTTATTTATGGCTTTATCGAGGGTGATTTTTTTGCCGATGGCGCAAAAATATTTTCAAATCCCTGGGGGATTGTCTCCCTGGTTGATTTGTACGTTGGCTTCATCCTTTTTTCCGGCTGGATTATCTACCGCGAAAAAGCCTTACTGCCATCCATCATCTGGGTCATAATGATGATGGTGTTGGGATTTTGGGCCGGTGCGCTTTACACATTGATCGCCCTGCAAACCAGCGGAGATGATTGGAAGCGGTTCTGGATGGGAAAAAGGTATTAAGCGTTCACCTTTCTTTTGCTTGACCTCAAATAATTAGGTCAAGTTCTAGATTTCATGATCAGTAGACAGCAAATTAGTAATCACTGGTTGGGTATCTAATTTTATCTCAGGATAACGATTAACTTGTTTTTTGCAGGAGGATAATCTGGCAGGGAGAATATCATTGTTCCCATTTTCTTATAATATACCGACATCCAATAAAGCCTAATTATTATCTGAAGCCAATCGAGATTTAGACCCATATATATTGACAATGGCTGCTTTAATTCATATAATTTAAATTAAATAAAATTCTGTTGTTGGATAATATTAAATTTTAGGCTCTCAAAATCCAGTAGCTTAGTTATTACGTTGTAATCAAGTTAATACATTTTCCAATCGCTCTTATCTGGTCACTTTCCTCCCGGGGTTTCAGGAAGGGTGTTTCCCAGAAAGAAAATTCGTGGAATTGACCTTTCATAATTAACTCGCCATATAAATAATAAAGCAATAGAAATTATCCAAATATCGGAGGGCAAACACTGTGAATAAACAATTAATGATGGGTTTCCGGAAATCGATAACAGTTCTGGTAATGCTAACGATGATGCTGATGGCAGTCGGGCCGGTAGGAGTGGTGAAAGCGGATGATCCACCCCCGGACACAGGCACACCAATAGCCACCGAAGGTGACGATATTATTGAAGGTGACGAAGGTGTTTCTACCATTGATGCTATAGGCGGCGATGATGTCGTTAACGGCAACGGCGGCGCTGATATCATTGATGGCGGGACAGGCAATGACACCCTCAGTGGTGGAGTGGGTGATGATACCATTATTGGCGGTGAAGGGGATGATACCATCACCGGTGGCACAGGTGAGGATGACCTGGACGGCGGGGAGGATACAGATACGCTGGCTGAAACCATGACGGAAGGAACCCAAACTGAAACAATCGGGGAGACTCCGCCTCCACCGGTTCCTTTACCTACCGATGCTGGATCCATATGTAATTTAAGCAATTCATATGGATGTTTAAACCAGACCGTAATAACTATCGACACGGGAACCACTACAACACCAAGCTACACTTTAACGACAACGGATTTGACCGCAACGGATATGATCTTATCAGATACAAGTCTGACTACAGTAACGGATGTTGAAACAACATCAGGAACTGTTTCCACTTCACAAACGCCCTATACAAAAACAACAGTTAATAGAACCAGGATTTGTACAAGGTGGGGTTGTTCGGGGTGGTTGACTATTCCTATCTTGACGGAAAACGGAACCGCTGTAATATATGATTCCGACACCACCGTAACAAATCCTCAACCTCCAATAACTGAGGTTGACACCATTGCAAATTTCGAGGGTGCAAGATTAACCGGCAATAGCTTCGGGAATAAACTAGATGCTTACCTGTTTACCCTGGGTAGTGTAAGCCTCTACGGCCTGGCTGGCGATGATACCCTGATCGGGGGTACCCAGGACGATCACTTGTATGGCGGCCCCGGAGATGACACCCTTGACGGCGGCGCCTCAGGTTATGACACTATCTACCAGGGGGGAACAAACATTATCCTTGGAACGGATGCCAGCGGGGACGGTTCGATGGTCACCGGTGGCAGTGAGACTGATACTCTCGCCAGCATTGAAGCTGCGCAGCTGACCGGTGAGGATAATGAGGATAACAACCTGGATGCTTCCCTCTTTTCAGGGGATGCCACGTTGATCGGTGGAAGTGTGGCTGGTGTGGGTCAATTTAAAACCAATAACCTATCTGGAGGTTCAGGTAAAGATACAGTACAGGGTGGTGATTTATCACCTTCTTGGTTGATTGTTCCTCTCAATGGTTTAACGAACAACATGTCGGGTGGCATTGGAGAAGACACTTTGACCGGTGGCAATTTTGCCAACAATAACATGACCGGCGACGAGGGCAATGACACGCTGACCGGCGGCGGGCTGGACCTGGCGGCGCTCTGGGACCAGCTGGTTGCCAATGATTTCGATCTCGAATCCCTCGGCGCTGCACTGTTATTTGGTACAACCAATTCCATGTCAGGCGGCGACGGGGACGACACCCTGACTGGCGGCAGCGGCCCGAATGTGACCAACAACATGTCCGGCGATTCCGGAGAAGACCTGCTGCTCGGCGGCAGCCTGGGTGCCGTCAACAACATGGACGGCGGTCTGGATGATGACTGGCTGGTCGGCGGCAGCATTGGCACCGAGAACCATATGTTCGGTAATGATGGCGACGACAAGTTGATCGGCGGCAGCCTGCTGGGGACCAGCAACGACATGAATGGCGAGGCGGGTGAGGACATCCTGCTGGGCGGCATTGCCCCGAATGGTATGCGCGGCGGCAGTGAAAACGATATCCTGATCGGTGGCGCCGGGTTGAGCAATGCGCTTGACCTCCTGGGCGCCGAAACCCTGGGAGACCTGATTCCCGAAGACAGCAGCCTCGGCGATCTTGTTGACCTGTTCGCAAGCGGAGCCGAAGACCGCAATGACATGCTCGGCGAGGGCGGCGATGATATCCTTATTGGCGGATTGAGCGATAACTATATGTACGGCGACTACGGCACCTTTACCGACCCGTCCGAATACAATGCCGGTGCCCCGGGTAATGACATCCTGATAGGCGGCATTGCAGCCAATAATTATATGCAGGGTAATGAGGGCGGCGACTGGCTCTTAGGCGGAAGTTTTGGTGCAGAGAACAATATGGAAGGCAATCAGGGCAACGACACCCTGGTCGGCGGCTCGGATGCCAATAACCGCATGGAAGGCAATGATGGGGAAGACCTGTTGATCGGCGGAGCCTACAGTCCTGGATCCAACGAGATGTTAGGTGGCAATGATAATGATATTCTGATCGGCGGCGCCTTCAGCGGTAATCATATGACTGGTGAGGGCGGCGATGACATTTTGCTGGGCGGTTTGTCGAGTACGAATGAGATGTCCGGCGGTGAAGGCAACGATCTGCTCACAGGTGGAGCAAACAGCACCAATGATATGCGAGGTGAGCTTGGCAACGATCTGCTCATTGGCGGCCTCGATTCCGCCAATCACATGTCCGGCGGCGAAGGTGAGGATCTGCTCACAGGCGGAGCCAACAGCACCAATGATATGCAAGGTGAGCTTGGCAACGATCTGCTCATTGGCGGCCTGGATTCCACAAATAATATGTCCGGCGGCGAAGGCGATGATCTGCTCACAGGCGGAGCGAACGGCACCAATGATATGCAGGGTGAGCTTGGCAACGATCTGCTCATTGGCGGCTTGGATTCCACAAATAATATGTCCGGCGGCGAAGGCGATGATCTGCTCACTGGCGGTGCCAACAGCACCAATGATATGCAGGGTGAGCTTGGCAATGATTTGTTAGTCGGCGGTTTGCAGAGCGAAAATCTCATGCATGGCGACGAAGGCAATGATTTATTGATCGGCGGCGCCTACAGTCCTGGATCCAATGAGATGTATGGTGGCAATGATAGTGATATTCTGATCGGCGGCGCCTTCAGCGGCAACCATATGTTTGGTGAGGGCGGCGATGACATTTTACTGGGCGGTTTGTCAAGCACAAATGAGATGTCCGGCGGCGATGGTAATGATCTGCTCACTGGCGGAGCGAACAGCACCAATGATATGCAAGGTGAAGTTGGCAATGATTTGTTAGTCGGCGGTTTGCTGAGCGACAATCTCATCCATGGCAACGAAGGCAATGATTTATTGATCGGCGGCGCCCTCAGTAACAACATGATCTATGGCGATGAAGGGAATGATCTGCTCCTGGGTAGCCTGGGTGATGACTTTATGGACGGCGGTGCCAATGGAGATATTTTGTTAGGCAGTGCTGGTAACGATGAGATGTACGGCGGCCAGGGACTGGAGACAGCGGCTGAAGATGGCGGGGACTTGATGCTTGGCGGCCTGGGAAACGACACCATGCATGGCAACGGTGACAATGACACCATGCTTGGCGGTGTTGGCAACGACATCATGTCTGGCGATAACGGCGACGATTTCATGTATGGCGGTGTAGGTAGTGACCTCATGTCAGGCGGCGATGGTAATGACCTTATGCTCGGAGGCTTGAATAATGACACCATGGCCGGCGGCGCAGGCGACGACCTGGTAATGGGCGGCGCTGGTGCAGACATTATCTCCAGTAGTGAAGGTAGGGATTTGCTGGATGGCGGTTTGGGAACCGATACCATCATCATTCTCGGGAGCAACGGTAATGGCGAAGGCCAGGAAACTTATGCCACCGGAGGCACCGGAATCAACTATTTCATGTTTATGGAAGGCGCTTACGGTGATTTGGTGCTTGAATCGCAGGGTAAGGATACCCTCGACTTCAGCCAGTATGACCGCAGTATTACCGTTGATATGAGCCTCACCGAGCGCCAAACAGTGTCCACCTGGGAAGAGGATGACGGAAGCGGCGGCACAGTATTAAAAGGCTTATACATTACTCTGATAGGACTCTTCACCAACCTTGTCGGTACGGATAACAGCGACACGCTGATCGGCAATGAACTGGTCAACACAATTGAAGGACGCGACGGCGACGACCTCCTGAGTGGCGGCCTGGGTGTGGATAACATCTACGGCGGCGACAAATCGGACGCTCTCAACAGCTACGATCCCAGTGATGGGATGGACACCGACCTGGACGCCATTGCTGTTATTGGTGGTGTGGTACATGAAGATAACTGGTTCAGCATCGAACTGCCATTCCGGCTCCCTTCTCCTGACGAGGATGACGAGGATGATGACGGCGATGGCTCTGTCCTTACCACACTGATTCGCAGTTGGCTGACTCCTTCCGCAAAGCAGAACATCAAAATTATGGAATTAATCACCCAGATACGGTAAACCAGTTAAAAAAATGTCCTAACCTTCTATATAGCACCTCGTCCAGTGAGCCGTTCGTCTGTTCTTCTTGTGTTAAGGTTTTACGACATATTTTTTTTAGTGCGTGTGCCAAGCCAAGTATTTTCGGTGCCTGTGTAGACGATGTGCCATTGTTGTATTCGGTATGTTTAGCATGCCCACATCCTACCAATCGGGAGTAAAGGTTGTTGCGCACATTTGCCAGATATTACGGGTTCCCAAAACCCATTCATCTTAATAAATAAGCTCATTTCAGATCCAGGAGGATCGGTCCCTGCTCAAACTTTAGTATCCGATCAAACTGCGCCAACCGATCACGGTATGGGTTTAAAAACTCCCTGGTTGATTTGTACGTTGGCTTCATCCTTTTTTCCGGCTGGATTATCTACCGCGAAAAAGCCATACTGCCATCTATCATCTGGGTCATTTTGATGATGATGTTGGGATTTTGGGCAGGTGCACTTTACACATTGATCGCCCTGCAAACCAGTGGGGATGACTGGAAGCGGTTCTGGATGGGAAAAAGAGCATAAACGGAACTTAGGGTTTCTGCATTTGTTCAAAATTTAAAGAAAATTCTTTTAGCAGAGACTTCTTAAAACCAATATCAAATCGGCATGATCCATTTTCCGGATTATCTTTGAACCTTGGGTTTTCCAGGTTGAACCAATTTCATCGGAGGCTTACAATTTGAACAGGTATCCTGAAGTCCGCCGAAAATATGGTTCGACTTCTTATACAAATTTCAACCCCAGGCTTTCCTCTTCTGTAAGGATCATACTGGATGATTATGTAGATAGAGATCCTTCGCCAGGTGCTTGATTTCCTGCCGCATAACCAGCCGTTCCAGCCAGTGCAAAGGGATTCCGCTTTCCCCATAAAAAGCCCCGGCAACCTGGCCGCAAATTGCTGCCGTTGTATCCGCATCATCCCCCAGGTTTGCCGCTTTCAATATCGCTTCCTCAAAGGAGCCCGTGGACCAGAAGCACCACAGGGCTGCTTCCAGGCTATCCACCACGTACCCGCTGCCGTGGATCGAACTTACCTGCTTGGTTTGGTAACTCCCGCGCGCAATCTCCTTGATCCCCGGACAGGTGTAGGTTTCCATTTGATCACCCAGAAGAACCTCATCCTTAACGTCCCCTTTCAATGCCCGGTAGAGGATGTTTCCCAATAACTGGCAGGCCTGTACACATTCCGGTGCAGCATGGGTAGTCCGTGAACTATCGGCAGAATATTTAGAAATCTGCTGTATGTCAGGATAATAAAACAAAACCACCGGCGCCAGCCGCATGATGGATCCATTCCCTGCCATATTTGGATTGGTAGAACCACAATACGATTCACCCGTTTCTTTAAAACGCTGGAGCGCTGCCCGGGTCGTATTGCCAATATCAAAGCACTTTCCGGTACTGCTTAAGTAACCCTCCCTGTACCAGCGCCAGTAGCGTTCCATCTGGTCACGCGCATCAAATCCGCCTTTCTCAAGCAGGCTGGTTGCCAGGCACAACGCCATGGAAGTATCATCCGTCCAGGCGCCGGCTGGCAGGTTAAATGGACCCCCGCCGGTCATATCTATCACTGGCGGAAATGAGCCGCGTGGACCGGAACTCAACCGTGGTGCCAACGGCATCGCCGGCTGCAAGGCCAAGCAAACATCCATTATATCGATCAAGCAGATCCATACCTGTCCATATCTTTCATTTTAATCACCTCTGTGATTTCCTCCAAATACATGATGTCATAGGAAACCTTTATAGTCTTTATGTAGACAAATAATTTGGTCTTGCCTTCTAAACATTTGATTAAAACCTATCCGTCTTCCGGGCTATTTCAATTGTCCCGTTGGGTTGAAAATTCGCTTTGAAATAAACCAGGGCTTGATACCTGTCTGCCTCACTCCCCCCGCCTCCAAAGATCTGCCCGCACTCAATCGCAATGTCCTCTATGATGCGCTCATAACGGTAATATAGCAGTGCTTTTGAGTTGATCTCGGTTGGTCCATATCCCATGTAAAACATTGCTTCTTCTTCCTCCGGTGAATAGGAATCTCGAAATTGCCCGCCGCCAGCGTACATTGTATCCCGCTCCCTGGGAGCAAGGATCGGGTTATCCCAGTCCACAATATAAAGGGACCCGTCGTCACTAATCAAAATATTGCCTGCATGAAGATCAGAATGGCACAAGACCAGCTCCAGATTTTCCTTCACCAGCCGTGATGCAAGCAGCTCGGTTCGTTCCACCAGATAAGACACCACCTGGCGGTAGTTTGCTAATAAACCCGCCAGTTCGCTGGCTAAATCGGTAGTTAATGGTTTATCAGTTTGCAATGAGAGATAATCCAATACCAGTTTTCGCCAGTGGGACTGGAACTTTTCCCGGGGGATCCGGGCCAGTATTTCTGCAGGAACTTTGATCCCATGAATCTTCCTCATAGCCCTGCCAAACTCCTCCCACTGGTTTATCGAAAGGATGGCTTCATACCCGTTTTTTCCGTGAATGTAAGGATACAAAACAAGGCTGTAACCATCCAAGGTATATCCACAACATTCCTGAAATGGTTTCCTGGGGAGATATGACCTGCGTGATGCCCTGCTCCAAAAGAAATTTTGGCAGGACCACCGCAAGTTCTTCAAATACCCCGCTGCGCAGCTTGATAAAATATTGGCTTCCCTCTTTGGAAGTTCCCCGGAATAAAAAAGTGTTCATGTCAGCACCAGCCGGCAGGAATTCAAGCTGCCGGATTTTTATCCCATAGTTTTCCGCAACAGCCTCTATGATTTCTACTTCATTCAGGTCGGGTTTCTTCAGCATGATGGGTTAGTGTAATCCTTAATATGCTGGCTGCGTGGGACCACCAGGTAAATCCCCCTTATCCATCTCACGTGATACTCACTGGCATATTGAGGAATTCCCCATAGCACTTTGCAGCCCCGGCAAGATCCTCATGATAAGAAAGTCCCGGTTCTTCAAACCACTCCGGTATGATCATACAGGCCCCCTTTACGAATTTCTTTTTCCATGTTCCCCGTATTGTTCCATCAATCAGAATCGTGGGCTTGATTATCCCGCCTCCGTCATTTAATTTTCGATAAAATTTTGGGTCAAGGACCGCGCTTCGGTCTTTATACCCAACCAGGTATTCGTCGAAGGCAGGCAGGAGAATTGCACCCTTGTGCCCATAATCAATATCGTCTGATTTTTTCATCCTCCAGTAGGATTGAATGGTGAATTCATCTTGGATTAAAGACGGTTTTGCCAATTCCAATCCGGCTGCGGCATCTTTTGACATTAATCCTGACCACCACGCAAAATCTTGTAGCGTTGCCGGTCCATGGCTGTTCATATACTGCAAGGCAAGTTTTTGGAGTGCCTCCTCACGGCTCATTCGCTCCCCTTCGGGTACCCACTCATCCAGCAGGACAAAAGTGTACTTCTTGCCCTGGCGGGGACCAAAGCAAATCAGCCCTTCCTGCGCCATCCGCCACAGAATATGGATACCGCGCTGTCCCTGGGTAGAAATATGCGCTGTCTCCAATACCTCGAGTATCGTTTCCCTGGGGAGCTGGTTGCCGCCCCGCAAGTGTTTGGTAATTATTCTTCTGCTGTCCGAAATGACCCCATCATCAATTCCAAGCTGCTTGAACCGGGATTTTGCCCCGGCAATATTTCTCTCTGCAAATAGTTCCAGCATCCAGCGTAAATCCCCGGCTGCCGCAAAATGCAAAGTCCCCCGCCCAAGCCAGGTCCGCACAATCCGCCGGTCACCGATGGCTTTCTCGATTTCGTTTTCATTTGGTCCAGTGCTGCGCAGCCCGATTGCCCAGAGAGACCACCCATAATCCTGGGCTTGAACTGCCTCCAGGTGCGCCACAATATCTGCCGGATCTCTCAGAATTGACCGGGTAATCAACTGGTTTTCTAGCCTGAGGTGTGCAATATCCATATTTTTTATCATAGCGAACGATTAATCATTGAAATGCTTTACTGGCTTATTAAACGGTTGGCATTTGAACTATTTACCCACAGGTTCCGAACAGGTTGATCTTCGTGCTGCTTGCTTCAATTAATTCGTGGAAATGCTCAGCCGCATGATTCGTTCCAGGCACAATTGGATCACTGCAAAGGACATGTTCTTAAATATACGAGTTGCTTTACCTTCACTTGCTTCCTGACGCCGTTTTTTCCTCCAGCCTGTCAAGTATTGCACGGACCCGGTTCTGCCTTGTCATCTCTGTCTTTGCAATAGATATCCAGTAGATAAACTGCCTCTTCTGGGATGGGGGTAGATTGTTAAAATTTATCAGCGCCTGGGGATTCATACCCAGGGCATCATCCAGGTCTGATGGAAGACGGGTCGTATTTTCACGGTTTTGGGCTGCTTCCCATTCTCCGTTTTCCTTGGCCTCCCTTACCTTAGCCAATCCCGCTTCAGTCATCCTTCCCTCAGCCATCAATTTTTCAACCCGCTTCTGATTGGAAACTGACCAGATACTCTTACGTTTTCTCGGTGAAAACCTCAGAATATAGCTTTCAGCGTCTGTGCTTTTCATCACTCCGTCAATCCAGCCAAAACATACTGCCTCTTCCACGGCATTCTCATAGAGGATACCCGGCCTGGTAGATTTATTTTTCCGGATGGACAGCCAGGCTTCCTTCTCGCTCGCATGGTGGTCTTGCAGCCAGGCGCGCCATTCAACATCGTTCTTAAAGTGGAGAGGTCGATCTGGAATTTTCATTTTCTCCCGGTGTTACTTGCTGAATAATAGCAATTAATTATTTTAAAGAATTGTCCATTCTATGGTAAATCCACATGTAATTTATCCATATTTTTTACCCTACCTAAATTATCACATATTCCGATCCAGGATACCATTCAAGCTTCAATCCCTTCCATATGATTATTCTGACAGAGGATAATGACCATTTATTTTCTTAATCAAAATTTAATATTTTTGTTATTTTATTCGATTCAAATATAGTTATCTGCTGCAATATCCCTCGCTTTGGATTTAGGCAATACTTGATGATGGATAAATCCATCTGCTATTACCATTTTGAGATAGTCTATTCAAAGGGATACACAATTTCAATCCCGGTAGGACAATCCCGCAAAGAAATCACCAGGAGAATTACGGAAATAACAATATTCATCTCTTCAAGGGAAACGATTTACAGCAAATGCGATAAAAAAATAAAAAAATAACACCTTATTCACTTTGATTGGTGAATAAATGTCCTTTGTTTATCCTTTGCAGACCTCGATCATCTTATTTTTCTTGCATCAGATGATGGTAATGCAACCTTGACACGCCAGGCGGTCAATTACACAAACCCCTCAGCGTTGTGCTCCAATAAGGGAGGACTTAAAACTCTTATGAGCGTCAGGGATTTCTTGTGGGAGAGGCAGCTCTCCTCCAGGCACAACAGAAATGTATTCCAGATGTGGATGTGCGTGCCCTCCGGCAAGAATGTGATACCGCATGTCGGGAAGTGATTAATCTTGAACACCTGCTTCGTTTTGCAGATCTTTTATTGCAGTTATTCGCGGATTGTCCGTCTTGACCGGAGAAGTTGGTTGCTGAACATGCCACACAGAAAACTATCGGAATGGTACGACATTTTGCCAGCGGAGGATCCCCGGATGAAAAATGCGGTCACTTTGGCAGGGACTGCCCTTATCCGCTAAACCAAAACTGATTATGATCTTATTTCTCACTTAAGGGATGTATTACGAAGATGCAGGTAGGCAGATATACGGGGAATTGGCGCTGTTTTTGTAAGAGGGGAATAACAATTATTATGCCGGATGTATTGTATTTGACAAAAATTACCGGATACTCAAGTCAGCTCAAACCCCAATAAAAACAAAAAACTTATTTTTCTGCTAATTTTTGATATTTTTTCAGGCACTTTTCATCGGTCAAATCCAAGCGTAGCGGTGTAAGGGACACATTTCCATTCTCTACTGCCCAGCGGTCACTATTTTGATCTGGTTCAGTCAGAGGTACTGCTGCAAACCAATAGTGAATGCGGCCTACCGGATCTTGAGCTTTGACCACTTTGCCATTGTAGGCTCTTACTGATTGGTGCGTCCATTGAATCCCCTGTGGATTATTTGGTAGATTCACATTCACCAACTTTGGCGGTTTTCCAGTAGTTAGAATTCGAATCACTTCCTCAATAAACGGTTTTTGTTGAAGATAGGTTGGTTCTTCGCCATTGATTTCCTGGCTGAACGCAATCCCCTGTACCCCTAAAAGAACTCCCTGTTTAGCTGCTGCCACAGTGCCGGAATGCCAAACATCACTGCCAAGATTGCTGCCCAGATTAATCCCCGATAGGACCAGGTCAGCCCCTCCCAGGTGATACAATCCAATGGCCACACAATCAGCTGGTGTTCCATTTACCCGATAGGCAATAAAGTCTTTCATCATCTTTACCCGATGGTATTGCAGCGGGCGTTGGATGGTGATGGCATGCCCTATGGCAGACTGTTCATAATCGGGTGCAAAAATCACAACTGCTCCAAATTGGGAAGCAACTTCCGCCAGGGCGGTTAAACCCGGGCTGAAGATCCCATCATCATTGGTTACCAAAATACGCATTCTTCTCCTTATTAATATTTTATGAACTGTTTTCTACCAGATAACCATTCCGGTGGATCAGGAGATCGACATCGGCGGATTCCGGGAGGATGAACTGGCAAAATTGTTTGTAGTTATGATGTACAAGGATAAACAAATACATCCATGCCCCGGATCTGTTTTCTTGAATTTTTAGAACTGGTTCCCCGACATACCACCCCTGATCAATGGCCCCCAGGAGGGCCCAGAATGAGTCAGTAAGTCCTTGACCTCTATGAATCGGTCTTTGCAGAATGTTCCAGGATGTCATCATTTTGCTTGAATTATCTGTTAGCATGTTTTGCTCCTGTTCATATCATAGCTTAGGTAGGTTAACAGAATAACAATAAAGGTTTAAGATTTTGTAAAGGATTTATCCCAAATAGGGAGAATATTAGACTTCTTCGCAAAAATGGACGTTGAGCACATGGGTTCAATTATTGGAGGTTCTATATTTTTTAAGAAACCAGGAAATAATATTTGCCCCTGATAAATTTGTTTTATTCAGAATAATTCTTGTAGTTTTGTAATATGCCTGCAACCATTATTCAAAATAGGTTAAAACCAGCTATACGCCAGATGCAACTGTTCCGGGAATTTCCATTGGTTTTCGCTATGGCAGGATGCTATCCGCCTGTCAATAATTTACAGGGAATCATGAAAAAATTCGATGTTCCTTAAAATACAGGATTTAATTTAGACCCCTTTTTAATCCTGTTCGCCCTCCAGATCATATTGGGGTGGGTAATCTGCTGCCTGGTTTTCTGGTTTATAGGTTTTTACCCTAACCAGGTGAATGGTCACAGCGGCAGCAATTCCAACCAGGACCAGTTTTAACCACAAAACGCCTACTACAAACCACGCCGCGTAAACAATAGTCATCCATAACAGCAGGATTGTAACAATTTTATGAATCAGTGGAATGCCCCTGCCCTCCCGGTAATTGCGGATATACTCCCCAAACCAGCGGTTGGTCAGCAGCCAATTGTAAAATCGGTCCGAGCTGCGCGCATAAAAATAGGCTGCCAGGAGCAGGAAAGGTGTTGTAGGCAGGATCGGCAGGAGGATTCCGACTGCCGCCAGAATCACACACAGCGTTCCAAAAACAATCAGCACATTTCTTCTAATGGATTTTAATTTCATAGCTGGGACATCGAACCTTGCCTGAGGAATATTATTCCTGACTTGTCTCATTTATCAACTTTTATAATTATAAAGGATAAAGCCTGAAAAAATCCGGGTAGGCTATATTCTTGATCATTTTCTACCGCTTATGATGGATCGGTTTCATTCGGAAAATTTTTCCGGAGAACGTGTAACACCTAATCAACTGACAATTAAATCGTCCCCCATGGCTTGGGGGACGATTTCTACTTATTCATATCTAATAGCTTATCGCTATACCAGGATGCCTGGAAGATTTAAGCAATCCAGGGCAGCGTTATCCTTGATGCTTAACCTGATACGACAGCTTCTTTTTCTTTGGCTTTCAGCATCGCTTTCATTACCAGTTCAGCCATGCCGGTTACACCAACCCCCAGTTCATAATGCTCGCTGAGCTCCCCGATCTGGTGTCTGCAGTTATCACAGGATGCCACAACCATGCAGGCGCCTGTTTTGCGGATCTGGTCGGCTTTTGGTTTGCCGGCTGCCAGCCGTTCTTCTTCATAATCCAGGTTGGCTACCAGGCCGCTCCCTCCGCCGCAGCAGATGCTGTTCTGGCGGTTGGGGGTCATCTCAATGAAATTCGGCGCAATTTGGCGCAGGATCCTGCGCGGCTCTTCATAAATGCCGCCATTTCTTCCCAGGTTGCACGGATCATGGATGGTTATCGGGCCGAGGTCATCAATCATAGCTACCTTGATCCGCCCGTCCTGGATATATTCATCCATTACCTCAATGATACTGCGCACCTTGAACGGCATGGTTTCATCAAACCAGTTGGGTACCATCCAGCGGTAGCTTGAGTAGGCATGGCCGCATTCGGTGATGATGACTTCTTCCACGCCCAATCGCTTGGCTTCGTTGATCACCCGCTCGGCAATTCGCTTTGCCCTGGGGATATCGTGTAGAAAAACGGCATAATTGGCCGCTTCAAACATGCTGAGCGTCCAGGACTCTCCGGCTTCATTAAATATTGCAGCCGCCGGGAGGATGGTATGTTTTCCAGATAAAGGTACATAAAGAACGCGCGCTTTTTGATCGATTGGTATGACAGCATCCGCATTGCCGGTTTCTTCGCGTAGTTCGCTTTCGATATCCTTGATCTGGTCAAGGTAGAATTCCTTGAAGAAATCCAGGTTTTCTTCCCGCGAGATCGCTGCGTCAGCCAGCTGGTCAAGAATTTCCGGCTGTTTTCCGGTGGCGGTTGCCATAGCGCGCATGGTGCGCACGATCTGGCGTGTATCCACCCCGAACGGACAATTTACCACGCATCTTCCGCACAGGGTACAGTCCCTGAAGGCAATCTCAGACATCTCATCCAGTCGCTCTTCAGTCAGGTCAACCGCACCTACAAACCCCGGGATCCATTTTCCAAACCACTCATGCTTGCGGCGCCAGACCAGGCGCATCCGGTCTGTCTTGTATGTAGGCACAAATTTTGGATTCTTTTCAGAAAGGAAATAATGGCAGGAATCGTTGCAAAGGCCGCAGTGCGCACACACAGCCAGCCAGGTCTGCATCTGCCGGGTTAACCCCGCCTCCATCACTTCCATTGCTTTGGTGACATTATCGTTCGTCTCAGGCATGGCTTTCCTCGCTTTTCAGTGTCCCTTTGCGGGCAGTGTCAATGCCGTAGAAATAACGGGCAAATGGATAATAAAAATAGTGGTTAATTTTGCTGAATGGTTCGTATAACAGGAAAATGAATACGATGGTGAAATACGCATAAGAACCCCAGGCACTTCCCTGCAAAATCACCAGTCCGGCAACGTTGTACAGCAGGACAATGAACAGGGCAAAGTAATCATCCATCGTGCTGATGATGCGCATTTCCGGGAGGTAAACTCGGCGCACAAAGCGGATGATCCCGGCTATCAGACTGATGAAAATCACCACACTGAACACCGTCCGCACCGGAGCCGTCATTATTTCGGGCGTATAGGTGACCAGGTAAGACAGCGCTATATTAAACGCCAGTCCGATATGGAAACCAATAAACACCAGGTAATAAAACCAGTGCCGGCGGGTGCTGTCCATCTTCCACGGCATGATAATCGTAATGAACGCATCCCAGATGCCTTTCCCGATCTCGCCTTTGGGATCCGGCGAGCGGTCGTTTACGAAGCGGGAGCGCAGCAGGTAAACCAGCCGCAACGAATAGACAATTAGAAAAACCGGTGTAGCAATTAAATGGACCAGTTCTTGGTAGTGGCTCAGTTCCATAATTATTTCACCCGGCGTACCCAGAATTTGATGGTTTTATCAACCTTTTCCATTTTTACAAGTTCATTGCCGGTGCTCTTGCACCAGGCGGGAATATCAGCCATTACACCCGGATCTGAAGCTTCAGCCTCGATGACCTGGCCAATCTCAATTCCTTTAATTGCCTTGGCCATCTTAACGATCGGCATTGGGCAAAGTAATCCTTTAAGATCTAGAACGATATCTGCATTTTCACTCATGGTTATTCTCCTATATAAATAATGTAATTTTGCTTTCAGCAGCTTCCTGGATAAAAGCAGCCACACCTACCGGCTCGGTGACGTTGTCTCTCATTGTCTCCATACCATATTCCATCATTTGCATGGTCATGTCACAGGGCATCATTTTGACATCCAGCTCAACCGCTATCTGGTAAAGTTCTTCCAGCGATGCCGCGCCCTTTTCTTTCATCATCTTTTTGAACATCCAGCGTCCCATTCCCACCATGTTCAGCCGGCTGGGTCCAATTGCATCCAGACCGCCCCGGTTCATCATGGCGAGCATTTTTCCCATCATTGTCGTGCCCGGTTTTGTACCACTTCTTTTGAATGGCTTTAAAACCCCAGAAAGTGAAAAACATGGTCACTTCCATGCCTGAGGCTGCCGCACCGGTTCCAATGAGGAAGGCTGCCATCACTTTATCCATGTCACCGCTTAAAACAACCATGGAAATTTTGTTTTTCGTAGCATTTGGATTACTGTTTGCTACAGAAACACCTGCGTATAAATTCATCAATAAATTTACATCTACCATTACACATTCTCCTTCAAGTAGGTTTTAAATATATATGTTATGTGGCTAGGGATTTATAACCATTTCTTCAACCAGGCCTGCCTGGTGTTTTATCTGTTCCGACATTACCTCACGCAGCAAGTCCAGGGCTTGAATAACCCGCATATCGGTTAAAGAATATACAACCTTATTCCCTTCACGTACTGCTGAAACCAGATTACGCGCCCGTAGTATCTGCAGATGCCGGGATACGGTTGGTTGCCCCATATTTAACAGCCTGACAAGCTCATTGACTGAAAGCGATTGGTCGGCAAGAATATAAAGGATCAGGATGCGGGTTGGATCCGACAATCCGGAACAGATCTCTGCATGCAGGCCCCTGATTTCATCGTGAAGCGTTGGATCGACTGGCAAATGTCTACTCCTATATTGGTATATACGTATTTTCAGATATGTATATATTATATAGTATATCGATTTTTGTCAAGGAGAATGTGATATTAATCACAATATTTTAAGGTTGTTGTTCCAGGAATGGGAAATTAGATGGCTGAGGATTTTTCGGAATTAAGGACCTCAAAAACCAATCCCCCCTGGTATGAAGACCCTTTTTCACCTCTAATTAAAAATACCCTCTACACATCTGGATAGTATTTGTTTTTTTAATACCCAGCCTCACTCGATAACTTCCAATCGATCATCTGTATTTGCGCAGAGAAATTTGGATATTACAAAATCCTGAGTATTTAGTTACCTGATGTAATATGGGGATTTACGCTTTTATCTCAATCCCAGGTGAAATATTTGATGCAGCCTTGAGCGAGATAAATCAATGGTTTTTTCTCATTTATGCTTGTTCTGACTGGAAGGATTTTTTATTGAACAGTCCTGTAATGACTCCTGTAAGGATGAGTGGAATGGCCAGCACCACAGGGATCACAATGGATTCACCGATGGATTTCATGACCTCTCCGGGCCGGCTGAAAGTGAGAACATAGAAAAGAACCACAACAATTGTAGCCAGGAGACCGGTGATCCCGCCGCCAATCCATCCCAGTTTCAATATCCCGACCATTAATCCAATTGCACCCCCGATAATTGCACCGATCACACCGACTACAGCGCCATAGCCCAGCGCTTCTCCCGGCCTGGTACCATCAATCATGGCCAAAATGCTAAAAATGGATGCGGAAAGAATAAAGCCAACCCCGGCTCCCAATAGTCCATTCGCAAATATACTGGCAAATCGATTCATGTTTCCCTCCGCAAATTTATCGTTTTCTAAATCAATGCAATACGTTACGAAAACTAGACTTCTTGAAATAATCCCTTCTTACTTAAACTGCCATCCGTTTCAAAGATTCGATTATTAATTACTTTCCTTGGCTTTTTTGTCAGGAATAATTTCCAATGAATATTGACCAGGTATGTTTATCAGATGAGGTCATTTGCTCGGACAGAAAATTGGCCGGGCTGACAATAACACTTGAAGCAACCTCCCCGGCCAATATCATCCGTCGTTTTTTGGACAGATCAGTTTTTAGGGCTGCCTGGTAGGTTGTCTCTGATCGGGTTAATCCATTTAAGAAGAACCGTTTCAGGCTTCTTCCTATTAAACACTCCTCAAACCCAGCACTATAACCCGGGTTTCAATAAATCGTCGTATGCAGCCATTAGAAAATCGAAGATAGTTAAAGCAAAAATAATGTAAAGGAACCACACTCAGGCATGGCATCTCTGCAGATTTAAACAATCGGTCGCCATGCCGTAGGTGAAATCAATATAACCACAAGGATTTCCCTAACCCACAATTCTTTACAGCAATAGACTTCTAATATTCCTTGTGACAAATAGTTATACACCACCCAGAAAATCGTAGCTGACTTTCTTCTGCACCGCTGATATTTGTGCAAATGCCTGTTTCAGTAATTCCTTCTGCATATGTCCCAACTTAGCGGATTGGATGACATTTTGGGGCACCTGTCCGGACCGTATAGCCTCAAGCTGGTTTTGCAGTCGCAATTGCATCAGGAAATCGTAAGCAGCCGATATTTCATCGCGGGTGTTTGAGTGGATTACCTTGATTTCAGCCAGGGCGTCTATCCGATCAAGGGTGTGGGTTGCATTTATCTGGTGCCGGAGTGCGTATAATCGCCCAAAACTGACAATAGGCATCATCACATCTTTTAGATTTATTTCCCCGGAATGTTCAATAGCGCCACCGCCAAGGTAAATATTCCCTAACAAGTGCAAAGGAGTCTTGAAGATTAAAGCGTTTTGTGCAAAAAGGTGGAAGAAAGCCTGCTCATTTATTAGGGATGTGTGGATGTATCGCCTTAACTCATGCGCCAATTCGGCATCCCCATACACAGTACGGAAATCAAAGAATATACTCAGATCAACAATTTCTTGCGGTTCTTTCTTTTGAATCCAGTTGTCAAAACCAGAAAGCCAATCGGACAGGGAACGGCACCAGAGCGGATTGTTGGCCATTACCTGCCCGCGGCACACTTGGTAACCGGCATGACTCAGATCTGTGCACACCCTGCTTCCTAACCTTAAAAAGTAATCTGTAATTCCTTCCGGATCAGCTTGATGTTCATCAGCCATAAATATGATTCCATTATCCTGGTCTGTAAGCAAAGTCGGCTCCTGGCGTCCCTGGCTTCCCATGGCGATAAACGCAAATCTGGTTGGCGGCGGTCCAAGATCATTAATTGCCAGTTGAATGATGCGTTCGGTGGCTGCGTCGTAAATTGAAGCCAGCATATTGGTAACATGCCGGGGACGCGCACTGCTGTCCATTAGAGCCTTTACCAATGGAGTAATCCGTTCGCAGAATCTGGAGACTTCACCAGGGTCATTTGCCCTGGATATTTGCCGGGAAAGCACAATCGGTCCGTAACGGTGGAACTGAACCAGCGATTTATTATCGACCACATTAACAATTTTTCCATTTTGATCTTCCACTGCCAGATGCCGTACACCTTTTTCTTCCATGAGCGATAGTGCCTCATAAATAAGTGCATGATCCGCTATTTTTATCAGCGGCGCACTCATAACCGTATGGACGGGATTGCTTAGCTTTATATTCTCAGCCAATACCCGCGCCCGTAAATCATGATCTGTAACAATTCCAATTACAGCCATGGATTCACTTGCTACCAATGCCGCCGTAACCTTTCGGGTGGTCATTAAGCGGGAAAGTTGTTCAATACTGGTATCCATAGTGGTAATGACAACATCCCGCTCCAAATTGGCTATCGGTTCATGTAAGAATAATAGTGAAGCTTGCAGCTTTTCAATGAGCGCTTCGCGTCCTGCCGTCTGCCTGGACTCCGTAGTCCTATCATCAATAATTCCGTCAATGTAGATGGGTTGATTTTGTTCATCACGCACCAGACACGCTGAAAGTGAAATATATCGGACTGTTGATTCTTTGGTTTCAACAACAAGGATATGGTTTTTAACTGCCTCTTCCCTTTCCAAAGTCGCAACCAAATGATCAAAATCTTCGGTATGGGTAAATAAATCCGACAGGGTTGCCTGGGATGTTTCTACAATCCCAAGAAGGGAGAGTATTTCACGACCTGTCTTGTTGATCCCAAGGAAAACACCCCGACCCGCGGCCAGAGCACGAAAAACACCAACCGGAACAGATTGTGCAGCAAGGTCTAATCCATCACCGCCAAAAACAGGCAGATGTCGGGCAATATTTTTGGCAAGTAAAATAAATCCGGATTGACCGGAGAGCCGGATCGGGTTAATCGTGATAATACATTCCATTATGCTTCCATCAGCCCGTTTTAAACAACCTTCAAGGGCTTCACCTGATACAACCTGGTCGCTGTTAGTTCCCTTGAGACGTTCCCACACGGCTTGATTCGCATCAAAATCGGGTAACAAATCTACCAATTCTAATAATTCGAACTGGCGCGAAGTGTAACCAAGCATGGATAAAAATGTGGGGTTCGCATACCGGCAGCGGTCTTCAAGGATAAGCAGGGTACCTTCGGTTGTAGCTTCGACAAGAGAATGGTAGCGTTCAGTTGAGTCTCGGAGATTATCCACCATTTCCTGGCGTTCTTTTTCAATATGTAGACTCTGTTGAAGAACAAATGCCAGCAATAAAACAACGACACCAGATATCACCAGCGATGTATTAATCAGGCTTTGCTCAATACGGGATATTTCCTGTTTTACATCATCGATGTAAATTCCGGTTCCAATGATCCATCCCCAGGGAGAGAACCCCTTCACATAGGACTCTTTAGGCTCCAACCGCAGGGGATCATCTTTCCACTGCCAGACATAATTAATGTATCCTTCCCCCTTGCGCTTTACCAGTTCTGCAAACTCGATAAAAATTGGCACCCCGCGCGGGTCTGAAAAATTTTGCAGATTCTGTCCATTCAGATCTGGTCGGTATGGATGCATGATCATGCGCGGCTCCATATCTTGTAACCAGAAATAATCTTTACCATCAGCGCCATATCTTAAGGTTTCGATGCGCGTTTTTGCCAGCATCTGCGCTTGCTCACGGGTGATCAAGCCATTTCTCTCCTCCCGCTCATAAGAACTGAGGATGCTCCAGGCTGAATTGGTTAATTCCTGGATCATCTCACGCTTGCGATCGAGCAAGGTTTGCTCAATAGAAGGCAGGATAATTCCCCAGATGGAAGCCAGAAAAAGAGCTATGGCAATGATTGTGGGTAGAAAAATTCGCAGCACATAAGAACGCCGTCGAAAATGAGGCTTTTTTTCAATCTGGCTGCCCGGCATAACCGGGTTGGTGGTTCCCTGTTTATCAGCATTAAAGAGTCCTGCAGAAAATTTGGGGCTTGAAAAAATTGCATCGCGGAACTTTATCCAATCCTCCCTCGGCATTTCGACCATGTAAGAATGATTTCCCTGGTCATTACCGCCATGGAAGTCGGTTCCGTAGCTTTTAAGTAGATTGTATTTATCCGCAATGGATCTTAAATGGTTCTGTCCTGCATCGGAAAAGGGTGGGTTTACAACTTCTAAACCATCCAGCCCTTTTAACTTTAGATCCGCAACCAATCCATCTAGTAATCCGGGATCGGATTCTAACAAAAGGGGGTGTGCCCAAAAGGCACACCCCCCTGCACGATGAATCAATGCAATGGCTTTGTCAATCTCAAGAAGACCATTCGGGGCCGCACTGACAAATGCAGAGACACCTGGATCATTTGAACGACTGTTACCAGAATTTCGCAATGCTTCTGCGATGCTGTGTACTTCAATCCTGCGCATCTGGCGCAGGGATAGCATGGTGGCGGCCAGTTCAGGATTTTCCGGGTCAAATCCATAACCTACCAGGTGTGCTTCCCGCCCATTAAATTGGGTAGTCAACTCAACGCCGGAAATAGAAGCAACGCCGCGTTTTCTAAGCACATCCTGAAAATTTGTTAATCCTTCAATCGTATCGTGGTCGGTTAATGCAGCGAAGCGCACTCCCGCCGAGGCCAGATTTGCAGCCAAAACCTCAGGAGATTGTTCTCCATCGCTTAAGTTCGAATGGCAGTGAAAATTGACTGGAATACTATCATTCATCCTTACACTATTACTTTTTTCTCCTTTTGAGTGAGTAGCGACACAACAACCAGGGTGATAAAACTTAATGGGATTGAGATGATACCCGGGTTACTGAGGGGCACAGGTGCGTCCAGGGGATTCAAACCATATAACGCATACAACTCTGGGGAAAATGCAATCAAAGTCAGAGAAGCCACGATGCCGACGAAAATTGAGGCGAAAATTCCCTGTGCAGTTGTTTTCTTCCAGAAAAGGAGCATGATAATGGAAGGCAGGTTAGCCGAAGCTGCTACGGCAAAAGCCAGACCAACCAGGAAAGAAACATTCATGCCTTTAAAAAGAATTCCCAGTAAAATTGCAATCCCGCCTATTGCAAATGCTGAAATTTTTCCAGCTTTTACTTTTTGCCGGTCATCCATATTGATTTTAAAATAGCGGTCCATCAGGTCGTGTGCTACTGCCCCTGAAGCAGCCACAATTAATCCGCTGACTGTTCCCAAAACTGTGGCAAAGGCGATCGCGGATATGAACGCAAACAGCAGTTCTCCAAAGGAACGTGCCAGGAGTGGTGCGGCCATGTTGCTGTCTGCTGGATTGAGGACTGCGTTGACCATTGCTCCTAGGCCCATGAAGAGTGTCAGGATATAGAAAAACCCAATTGCACCAATTGCTACGATGGTGGATTTGCGCGCACTGGACGGACTGGGGACGGTGTAATAGCGAATAAGAATATGTGGTAAAGAGGCTGTTCCCAGGAATAAAGCCAGCATCAATGAAACAAAATCTAAACGTTCCAGAAAAGTGCCTTCCACTTTAAACTTGAGCCCGGGTCGCATAATCCGGTCGCCCGATACAATTTCGGGATAATAGATGGTTACTTTTTCACTGTTTTCATCGGTGAATCCGGTGTTTTTAAAAGTCATGACAGAAGTGTCCTTATCAGTCATCACGGATAAAAATTTAATAAAGGAAAGACTGCCGGTTATCACATTCTCTTCACCGCTAATTTTTTCAAGGTTCCCCACCTGTCGCAGTTGATTTGTATCAGATGCAGGGGCGCCATTAATCCATTTTCCATCTGCCTTCATCACTACGGATTGCGTCTCAATGAGTGTGATAATTCCTGCATTTTCAGAAACTTTCCACCAGGATTCCATGCCATCTTGCTCAAGTTTGGCAAATTCCATACCGCTAGATGTTACCTGTTGTTCCAGCACATTCCAGCCTGCTTCGGATACTGCGATTTGATCTCCGGTTTTTGTGGCTGGCAGCTGGGAATAAGTATAAAAAGGGACCTTTCCGCCTTGATCTGGCTGGGTGGAGATACCTCGAATAAGCACTGCTACAACAAGAATTGTGGAAAATATAATCAGCAGGAACCCTTTCAGGAACTGTACATAGGTGGTGGAAGCCATGCCTGCAGTAGCCACGATTGTAATGACGATTGCTCCAACCATCACAACACCCCAGGCGTAAGGAATGCCCAGCAAGGGCTCCACTAAAACTCCTGCTCCTACCATTTGCGGGATGAGATAACATATGGAGATGACCAAAGTGCTTATAGCTGCAGCTAGCTTGATCCCGCGCGAGTTATAATTCGCATCCACAGCATCCGTGAAGGTGTATTTTCCCAGCCGCTTCAAAGGTTCAGCCACCACAAACAACGCCACAATCCAACCAGCCAGATAGCCGATTGAATAGAGGAACCCATCATAGCCGACTGTGGCAATTAATCCGCAAATCCCCAAAAATGAAGCTGCCGATAAATAGTCGCCAGCAAAGGCGATCCCATTCACTCCCCAATGAATTTTCCCCCCAGCCGCATAATAACCACTGGATGTTTTTGCCCTGTTGCCTAAATACAAGGAAAGTCCAATCACAAAAACCACAAAAATGATAAAAACAAAGATTGCCATGGATTAGCCCTTTCCTGTATCGATTTGATCGCTTTGCTTATCTTTGGTTTCTGCTTGCCTGGCATTTTGATAGGACGCTTCTTTCTTTCGACAAAGCCAGTCATAAACCAGTGCCTCGATCAGCGCAACGATGATCAATGCAAAACCGTAGACCGTCGCCAGATTCAAACCCGCAATGACAATTGTCCCCATCCCAGCCGGATTGAGTAAATTGATTGCCACGAAACTGGCATAAAAAAGGGCATAAAAGACAAACATCCAGATGCCTAAACGCATTTTGTAGGGACCTGCAGGGTCTTTATCTTTTGTTGTTGCAGGCTCATGTAGCATGGCAATTTACTCCTTTATCATGGTTGGGATAATTTCGGTAATTATAAATGACTCATCCTGAATTAATGTAATTCTTGGATTGAATTGGTCCAGAAATATCAGGAATACACTGAATTCAGGAGTGATGAATATGCCGCAGATATTTATGTCCACAATCCTTTCCTATATTCATCTCCCCAAAACCTGATAATTGGCTTCGTGAAATCTAACACCATTGTTTAGATGCAGTTGCATTAAATAATTTCCTCTTGACCCAAATAGCCCTATGACACAATATGGGCATCTTACTACAAAAGGGAAAATCCCGGCTGTCTTAACAACCAGGATTAACCTCATTCTAAAAATCTGGGCCTACCTGGTCAACCATAAGAGTGATTATCTTCAAAACAGGATTATCCTGAATACTTCTGTCTTGCCGAATCTATACCTGCGTAGAAAGGAAATAGGAAGAGTGAATAAATATGCAATCCGACACTGACTATAACCCGGCATATTAAACATCAACCTTGTTCCTCACTGGACCTGTCACCAGTATTTTATAAGTCCAAAATCAACCTTGGGGATTACCAGTTAAACCTGGCTGTAGCAGAAGCCTATGATTGTGAAACTTTACCGGCTTTCTAACGTTAAACGACAGGTGGATGATTAATAATCGGTCGTTCACATCTGGTATAAACACTGATGGATGGCTAGGGTGAAGATAATTCCAGGTGCTATCCCGGAATCGTATCTCTTTTATAAACCGGGTATAGTCGTTACAGAATTTTAGAAAACAAACGGGATGAACATCCTGGTGCAGCCCATGTATTCCTTATATGCCGCACCAAAGAATCGCAAACACTCTGCTTCATCTGCTCTGGCTGTGGCAACCAGCAATATCGTTGATGCCAGAGCCAGCACCCCCCCGGGGATAGACGGCTCCTTGAAGAAAATTCCCCAGGTTAGCAGTAGGAGCGAACTGTATAGCGGGTGGCGGATATATTGATAGATGCCGCTTGTCACCAGGCTGGTCGTCTTTTCAAAAGCCAGCAGTTCCGGTTGTTGATCTCTCCGCGTATTCGGTCTCCCTTTGGCAGTCAGTGTACGCACCCCGAAGAACAAAGGAATGAGGCTTGCAAATAGGAAACCCCATGAAACGAGTTGGTTCCAGGAAGCCGGGTTTTGGAACCAAACCGCCGCATTGAGCAAAAACAATGCCAGGATGCACTCCCAGGCAAAGAATCGATAGAAACCATGGGAGCCTGGTAGGCGCAGCGAGGCCCGTGATATGTAGATAAGCCAGACGGAGAATATTGCAAATGTAATCAGGCCAGGCAATGTGCTTTTCCCTTCTGCTCAAAATATAATCCTGGCAGGTTAATGTCTGCAGCCCGCCGGCTTTATATCTCAATCCTTCCAAAGGCATCCAGTTGGGCCAGGGTTTGCAGGGTTAAATATCCGCACCACTCCTGCCTGGCTTGATTCCAAACCTCTGGATACCTACCCCCCCAGGACCAGGTTGGTTGCCAGCATCCTTCGGCTGTCTGGTGGGTAACCTGGAAATCAAGGTTTAATTGCAGCTCATCCCAAATAAGTTCGGCCCCCAGGGATTCCGGTGAGGCAGCCACCCTTAGCGGTGTGATGCAGTAGGAGTGCCAATCATCAGGATTGCGGCAAATAACTTCCGGAATTGCTCTCAGGATGCGGGTTTGTAACCGTTCCTTATAATGCCCGGGTAGGTTTTCGGATTCAGCCAGATGGATGGCATATTCCAGGTCACTTCCGCCGCCCGAACCCAATATATCTGCCGTTTCAATGTAACCCACCGTTTCCTCTGTGACGCCATCCAGCCACCCTGCTGGAACCAGCGCTGAATAATGGTGCAGCAAGCCGGTTATCAGCACCCGCGGGATGATGCGGAAACCGTCAAACCTCAGCCCAAGGCTGCCATCCTCGTCATGCCACCAGGGAGCATGGGGATAATTGTTCGTATGCCGTGATACCGCCCTCCAAACACGGGCGTCTTCATCAAAAGTTTCCAAAAGGTAGCTCACCGCCTTAACCACCATGGCGTTGTCAGGCAGGCACCCTAAATCCTTCAGCAGCTGCAGCCCGATACCGGTGGCCAGCGCCGAAGAATCCGGTGTGCGCAGGTCGGGTTCAAGCGCCTGCCCGAACCCGCCGTCCTCGTTTTGGAAGTGCGCCAGTTCGGTCAATACATCACCAATCACCGTGCTTTCAAACCTGTGTTGGTACAATGTGCGCTCTAAAGGCCTGCCATGCCTGAGAATAAATTGACCGGCTCGCACAAAGGCTTCACGGCTGAGTTGTTTCATTGATCTCCTTTGGTCAATTTCCAAATAAATGACTGACAACCATTCAGAATTTTAACCCAGTACTGGTACAGGAGAATTATCTTAAATTGGTTTCTTACCACTCATCAGTTGGGTGGCATGTCCGGTTTGCTGCGCCAGGATTAAAATGTGTTCTTCAGGAAACTGGAATTCGGGAGTCTCAATTTCCACCAGGCGCCTCCATTTTTCTTCATTCATGGTCAGTTTATTCAGTTCGGATATTTGCAGTCCCTCATGAGCCAATTCTTTGCGGAATTCGTCCTCCGTAAAAAACTGGTAGCTTTGCAATCTTTCCGTTTCCCAGAGCGGTTTCCCCAGAAATATGGATTTGGTGATGTAACGGGTGAAATCACGACGCGATAGCTCTATTGTTAATGGACCATCAACCTCCCGATAGGAAATCCGGAAAGGATGGTACTGCCGCACAAATATTTCGAATTCCTGGCGAACATGGTGATCATGAAAGTGTATGCGTACAGTCTGGTTTGGGTCTCCTGCTGGTTCCAGTCCATCAAATATGACCAGCTGTCCTTCATCTTCCAGGCAGCTGACCGCACCCGTGAGGGCTTTCTTTACCCCCTGTTTGGCGGCTGGAATATCAATTTCGTCTAACTCCGGGGAAAAAGAATCCGAAAATACTTCGTGCAGGGCATTGACCAGAATCACAAAATCAAATTTCCCCAACCTTGCCAGCAGTTCAGGGTCTGTAAAATCACCTTCAACATGCTGCAAAACGGGGTAATCCAAATGAAGCCGGGCAAGGGAGTGACGGTTATAATCCACCCCTACCGATGCCTGGAGGCTGCAGGATTGGGCATGGGCATCGAGCAGCTGACCGATAACCTGCCCCTCGCCGCACCCTAATTCGAGTAATCGTATCGGGGGTTTGACCTGTTGTGCTTTTAGACGAATCAGCCGGGAGGTTGCCAGGATGGCGGCCCGTTTGCCCAGGTTTTCCATGGACTGCAGACGCACATCCCAATAAAAATTCCAGAAGTCTTCATTATCAGGCATAATTTTCATTTAGTGCGAATCACAATGGACTCATACCATCATGATACACCCGCTGCATGGATTCCTCCAGGATAATCCGGCTCATTTTGTTAAATCACTTAACTAGGGTTTTTTATCGGGGGAATGCCACCAAATCGTGTGAATTTCCAGGCTGATCTATCCCTGGGAATACCTCCGAATCAGCAAACCAGTCAGGTTGAATGCCGGGGCAGCTATCCCTTGACGTCATGTAACAGATCGGCTGCACTAGTAGTATGAAGACACCGCCCTACACTATCGACAACCTCCATCAGCAATTTCCCGATGACAACGCCTGCCTTGACTACATCTTCCAGCAGCGCTTTAGGGGTATGGTCGCCTGTCCAAAATGTGGCGTCGCTGAACCAAAATACTACCGTGTCCGTGGCAAGAAAGGATACGAATGCAAAGACTGTGGTAATCAAATAAGTCCGCTCGCAAACACGATCTTTTAAAAAATCAGATACACCGCTTAAAAAATGGTTCTACGCCATGTATATGTTCAGCGTCAGCCGGAATGGCGTGAGTGGCAAAGAGCTGGAGCGAACCCTGGGCGTTACCTAAAAAACCGCCTGGCGCATGTGCAAACTAATCCGCCTCATGATGCAGCAAAGCGATCAGCCGCTGACTGGCGTTGTTGAGATTGACGAAACGTATAGGGGCGGCACTCGTAGCAAGGATCACCAAAAGAGCCAATGGGATAACAAGACAGCAGTTATCGGCATGGTCGAGAAAAAGAAGGGCGAAGGTAAAATAACTGCCATCACGACCAAACAAGCTAATCCTACCGTTGCGCTGCCATTCATTCGGGCAATGGCTGGGCTGCGCGTTCAATAAGATGCTCGGTGTCTTCCTGGGTGTCGGGATTGCGCTCACTTTCGGGTAGTGATTCTTCGAAGTGCTTGATGCTTTTGCGTATTTCTTCGTCGGATTTATCAGGCATATATCTATATTAGGCTATTCGATTGAAATTGAGATATGTAGTTACTGTCGCCATATTAAAACCCTTCGTTATTTATCTAGTTTAATTATTATTCGCCTTTGTAGGCTTTTTCGAGTTCGCTTATATTTAGTTTGCCCATTTCAAGCATACAAGCAGCCACCCTGTCAGCCTTAACTGTATCAGGATCGCGCATCATATCGTCTAATGTATCTGGCGTAATCTGCCATGACAAACCATATTTGTCCTTGAGCCAGCCACACGAACCTTTTTCGCCACCTTCAGAGAGCGCTTCCCAAAGATGATCAATCTCTTCCTGAGTTTTGCAGTTTACCAATATTGAGATAGCCTCACTAAGAGTAAACATCGGACCACCATTTATCGCCATAAAGTTCTGGCCGTTTAATTCAAAATCAACCGCTGATATATCACCTACACTATTCCCACCCATTTTAGCTACAGATTCTGTCATATAAGATATGTTTGTTATTTTGGCATCTTCAAACAGCGATACATAAAAATCTGCCGCTTCTTTTGCCCGGTCGTTAAACCAAAGACTAGTAACTATTTTTTTCATTTAAATGTTCCTTTCTTCTTATTTAGTAGGAATATTTTTTTATAGCAGCCTTTCCATATCCGTGAAGGGATTCAAACGGTGGAGAACCCCGACCAGATCTGCCCGAGCCAGTCCGTGGATCCCTACCCCAAGTTGAGCCATCTCTTACATGATGTAAGGGTATAGTCGCCAATGCCGGAATCCCCCAGGGGGGCTATAAACGAGTCTTCTGTCGCCTGAAGATTGGCAGGTATTCTCCTTTGGTCCTCTGGGATTATTCAATCCATCCGAATTGATGTTAAGATATCCATGCGATATGGGGGAAATATACCCCTCCTCATCAATAAATAAAACAGGCATATGTCTGTACCAGCTACAGGCATCTTATATTAACTTGAGAATTAGGTTTAAAACGGAACGGTCATGATTTCAATAAAGTTATTTTTAAACCCACAACCATTATTCCTGTTCGTATGCCTTCTTCAACCCTTCAATGTCAATTTTAACCATCTGCAGCATTGCCTGCATGACCCGTCCGGCCTTCACTGCATCATTATCCTGTAGCAGCCTGCCTAAAATGGTTGGAACAATCTGCCAGGATAGTCCAAATTTATCCTTTAACCAGCCGCATTGCTCGATTTGTCCGCCTGCCGATAGCATATCCCAGTACCAGTCAACTTCTTCCTGTGTTTCGCAGTTGATAATGAACGAAATGGCATGGGTAAAGGCTTCGTAGGGTCCGCCGTTTAATACCATATATTCCTGCCCTTCAAGCAGGAGTGTTGCCGTCAGCAGCGATCCTTTCGGACCAGGACCTTCCTCCCCGTAATACGATTGATTCAAAATCCTGGCTGATTTGAAAACCGATGCATAAAAATTCACTGCTTCTTCAGCATTGTTATCGAACCATAAACATGTTGTAATCTTTT
Organism: uncultured Chloroflexia bacterium; assembly: GCA_963841845.1. Taxonomy (GTDB): domain Bacteria; phylum Chloroflexota; class Anaerolineae; order Anaerolineales; family Anaerolineaceae; genus CAVVGZ01. The sequence continues at coordinate 345,312 of CAWJEG010000007.1, forward strand.
GCATGGTAATTCTCCTGGTAAATTCATCTAGCATGGTAGCGAGCCAAAATTATTGTGTTATATATTACTAATTATATCTTAATTGTCTTTTTATATGCAATAATCATATCCCAATGTGAAATTTAACCAGGCAGGGAATATCTAATTTTATACCCTTATTCTTTTTGACAGCTGGGACAGAAATAGATGCTACCGCCCATATAGGCTTGTTTTTGAATCAGACCACCGCACACCGGGCATGCTTTTCCGACTGTGTTCTTACTCATTAGCGTGATATATCCGCCAAAATTGCCAAATAGATCTTTTTCCGTATCCCTTCCGCCCTGTCTTGCCATATCCATCAGGGTTTCCTTGATGGCTTTGAATAGATTTTCTTTTTCAAAACCATCCAGGGTGTTCACCTTCCTTCTGGGGTGTAGTTTTGCCTTGAATAGAATATCCTGCAGAACACCATTACCGAGCCCGGGAATCCGTTGCTCCGTGGCCAGAAATGCCTTAAGCGAGTACTTTTCCAACCCGGGCAGGAACAACCCCGTGAAATAATTGGTTTCAAAGTCATCTGCAAGTGGGGAAGGTTTTTCACTGGCACCCTGGTGGTAGGGGTTATCAAACGTGCCCCTGTTTGAAACACCACAGCCCCCCGTACATCGCCACTGTCCCGCTTAGGTAGGTGGAATCTTCAAACTCAATCAGCAGCTGGTGCTTAGGCGGTACCTCTGCCGGACTATGGTGAAATCGCAGGTTGACCCCATCCCCAAATAGGAGATCCACATCATCAACCTGGATTTCAACCAGGCCTCCCAGGCTGGCCGATTTGCCTATAGTCTTGCCATTTAACATTTCTGCATAACTTTCGGGATCACCGCGAGAACCAGGCAAATTTATGCGGCGATTGGGCAGCATTTACGCTGCGGATCACTTTTCCGGACACAGTCTGATTGATCTGCTGGGCGATAACAGTTGCTTCTGGAATCTCTAACATGATAACCATCCCTCCTCAATTGTTTTTTTATTTCCATTATTTCACCCCGCTCCAATTACAGCATCCCCGAAATGCATATGGAATGGGGTATATTATTCTTAGGGTGAATTTACAAATCCTTCAGGCAGATCTTCCCTGAAACCGCCGTCACTATTTATTTTCGTCCATAGAAACCAGGCACATAGGATATTATGGCGAATAATTTTTCAAAAAGAAAGATCGTCGTTTTAGCCATTATTCTCTCCATCGCCATCCTCCACATCTTCAATCCGCTGCGATGGGTCAGTGGTTTTTGGCACGACCTGTACTACAGTTTTTTCTCCGATCTGACCCTCCCATTCGGGTATTATTTTTTACTTTGCATTGCTGGGGATAATATCCGGTTTTTCCGTCCATGGTGGGTCAAAGCAGGCAGCCTGTTCTCATTGTTAATTATTGCCGAGATACTTCAATACTGCGGATATTATGCGTTTGGGACAATATTCGACCCTGTGGATATTTTGATGTATGCAACAGGAATTTTTCTGGCAGTCATTTGTGATCTCTTGATCTTCCCTGAATTATTTCCATTCTGGGAAAACTGATCAGCTTTTCAATATGGATCCTGCACTGTTCCTGGCAGGTTTCGTTACCTTAATCCAAACCAGCCAGACAAAAAAATCGATTCAATCAAACTCCTTGAACCAGCACTCACTGTTATAAACCCTTTTAAACCCCAGTGATTGGTAAAACAACTGATCTGATCCCACATAGGCTTCTCTTGCTCCCAGGGCTGCACAACGCCGGATGCCTTCCAGTACAGCAGCTTTACCCAATCCCATCCTCCGGTAATCCGGGTCGGTAGCCACTGGCTCAACGTAAGCATATTGATGCACCGGTTCATAGAACATACCGCAGAATGAAACAAAATTGCCGTCAGGAGCCTGGACGACAATTTTCAGGTCGAGTCGTCCCTTGGGGTCTCGAACATCTTCCTGCGTTCTTCAAGAGCGGAATCATCAGAGGCAGGCTCCCCCCCATGGTCAAATCCACGCCATAAAACACGATGCACCTTCCCCCAATCGCAGTCTTCTGCCAGGCTTTGCAGACGAAATCCTTCGGGTTTTATTATTTCAGGAAATGGACTCTGGATTTCACAGCGGGAAATTGGCCTTGTGCGTTCCATATCCCTGCTGTAGCCCCGTTCATTAACAAGATCAATAAATTCCGAATCATAGTCATTAATATAAGTGTTAAGGTATTTTTTTCCGCTGGTCTGAGAAGTACCAACGAGATTCTCCTCAGCATAGTCCAGCATTTCCCGCCGGAGGTGCCTGTACTCTGGATTAAATTGGAAGAAAGCTTCCCCAAGGACTGACTCATAAGTAGCAACGCCAGCAATCTCTCCATCCACCTCCCAGATCCCGATCTTTCCCAGCGACTTACCATCCAGTGCAGGGTGGGAGTGCATATACTCCCAGGCAGGCTCGAGCCAGTTGCCGTCTGCATTGTCCTTCTGGTAATGCCTTATCAAGAATTCACTTACCAGCAAGGTATCACCCGGAGGGTCATAATTGCGGTAAAGGATGGTCATCGCCCTCTCCTTAAAGTTGAATGGTTTGATTGGACGAAATTACGCCATGCCAGTGCCTTGATTAACCCACCAGATTCCGGTGCATTCAGGCAGTACAATTTCACCTTTGTCCTGGACAATCCTTTCAAGCATAGCCTCCCCGAAGAAGAACCGGGTGAGTTCCTCAGCCTCCGCCAAATCCTCGAACCGGTAATCTGTCCTGATCCAGGTATGCTTAAACCCGGCCGACTCGATATACTGGTAATACGGCACCAATCGCTCAGGCGGTTGAGGATTTTCATACCCCGTACCCAGGGTTTCGATCAGGATGATCATTCCCCCCGGGTGGATGACACGCTGCATCTCCATCAATACCTTGCCAAGCTCACCCCGCCATGTATCCGGATCGCCTTCCACCAGGTAGCATACACTCCAGCCAGAAATCGCCGCATCCGCAAGCCCACTTCTCACCGGGAGGTGGCGGTGGTCGCATACCGTCAGGTTCCAATTTTGCATGTCGTTGTTTTGCAGCGTCTTCCTGGCGGTATCCAGCATATGCCGGGAATTGTCAAAGGCATAAATCCACTTTGACCGGGGTGCCAGCATACGCGTCAGTCTTCCGGTTCCCGCCCCTAATTCCACAAGGGTCAAACCATCCCGGGGGATGATGTGAGCGAGGGCTTTTTCGAGGTTTTGCTGGTAATCCTCTCTCTTAACCAACAAATCGTATTGCTGTGCCTGTGTACCATAAATTTCGTGGTGGTCGGGAGCTTTCATATATTCAACTTTTTTCCATGTCATTATCCATTTTGATCCCGTTCTACTTCATTCCCAATCGTTCCCTCCAGACAATGGTTTTTTCAGCAAGTGCTTTATCTCCCGCCAATCCGGGTGTATGCAGGACAAAGTGGAAATAATCCGGTGTGCTTTCCAAAAATGTGTGCGCTTCACCAGGCTCAACGATAAGGATATCCCCGGCCGATAATAGGATAGTTTCCCGTTCAATCCTCACCCGGGATGTGCCGCGGGCAACAAGGTAAATCTCTGTGATGATAGAATGGACATGAGGTTCATCCACACCCGCATTGGCATAACCGATTGAGAGCGGCAGTTCAGAATTCCAGGGACCAACATACCAGCCTTTCTCCCGAGAAGGGTTCGCCTGCTCAATTCGCATGTTTTCTTTCCTTATTTAATGGATTTCAACAACATTATATTTCAATCAATAATGTCATATTATAGTTATAAAGATTGGAATGAGATATTCATGATAGCTGCCCGGTAAAATCGAAACCCTTTAAATGGCATTATGGATAGTGGTTTCCGGCAACCAGTAAAAATAGCCGGCGCCAGCATCCTCAGCCTGAATCGGATCAGCATGGCGGTAAACGGTTAAACTGCTTATACTCCCAAAAGTCTACCGAATGGATTGTTGGGTGAATTTTGTTTTTACCCAACCCTTGGTAAAAACCAAACTTTACTCCGTTAGGTTTGACGATATTTAACATGGTGCCAATATTGGGCAGCTCTGTTGATTTCCTGATAGGCTACCTGTCTCCCGCCTTTCCGACTTGTCGCAACCGGAACCTCAGACGTGCTGGTCAAAGAGAATTGGGTTGCCGTCGGGATCAATAAGCAAAAAACTTGCTGGACCTGCTGTAGTCTCGTCCGCCTCGCTCACCAATTCAACGCCCTTTTCCTTCAGCTGTTGCTGGAGTACACGCACATCTGTAAATGGTTCCACTTTCTGGGCATTGCTGTCCCAGCCGGGGTTGAAGGTTAGCATATTCTTTTCGAACATCCCTTGAAAAAGGCCGATCACATGCTCTCCGTTCTTCAGGATGAGCCAGTTCTGCGAAATATCCCCGTGAAATTCCTTGAAACCTAGCTTCTCGTAAAACTCCTTCGAAGCCTTAATATCCTTCACCGTCAGACTGATTGAAAATGCGCCTAAATCCATTTATTGCTCCTTTCATTAGTTAATAAATGCCAACCATTTTTCATTCTCACCTTAATTATAGGAAGAACTCAAGCGGCCTTGGGACGCATAAATCCGCCCTGGTACTCAGGATAAACATGCATCTCGATCCCCGACCCTGCAACTTGCTTCATCATCTCCATGGCATAGGTGCTGGGTGTTCCATAGATCTCAACGCTGCTTGGTTCAATGAATTGATACGCAGCCTTGGACCGTTGATCTGCCCCCTTGAGCTGCTGGTCAAGAGCCTCCGCATCCGGAAAAATCCGAATGATGGTTACCTCTTTTGTTTCTTCGTTGAAATAGGCAAGTTGAACAAGCGTGTCCGGTTTACCAGCCATGGTAGGCGGGATGCTATCCTGATAGTGATTCCTGAAATCATCGAGCATTCCATTCTTCACACGGTTGCGGCTTATAAATACAATAGGCTCAGCCATAAATCTCCCTTCTCCTGTAAAAACAGGTATTTGCCATCCTGGACTTGCCAATCTATTGTGGTTTTCCTCAATAATTCGAATTTAATCCAGTATAGCTCGAGGTATGGATTGATTTTATAATATCATGTAAAGATCAATAAACAATGCTTCGTTACACGAATGGTATTAACGAGATTACCGCCCAACAGTTTGCAGCGGACTGATTCAAGTCCCTTCATAAATGATCTGGTTAAAATTCTTAAACCCCGGACTCGATCAGCTGCTTGATATTACGCTGGCTGCGCTCTAACCGGCTGGAAAGGAAACTCTTATCCATCGATTCATCCATGCCGGGTATCTCAAAAGAAGTGGTGATGGCGGTTTGGTTTTCGCCTTGAGCCTCAAATGTGACCCGCCCGTTCATGACAACAGGTCCGTCGTGGATAACCAATCCGAATGCCCGGTTCGGTTCATATTCCACCACCTGCATCGTCCCTTCGACCGGGATACCGCTGCGGTTGTTGCGCCTGCGAATAATTGTCCCAACCTTTATTGGTTCATCAGAATCCAGCCAGAGTTCGATATCCGGATCCCAGCGCGGGTGGTTGTGGACGTGTTCATCAGCGTAGAAGTGGAAGACCTTGCCCAGTGGTCGATTAATCATTGTTGTGACCTGAAAATGTGCGCTCATTATTTTCTCCTCTGGCAATTTTATCGGTTGCCCTGCCTGTATGACAGTTTGATGAACGATACAATTATTAAGTCCTTCCAGCATCAATCCGGGAAGCAATATATTCAGCGTCTTCACCGACACCCACCAGGAGGCTGGATTTCATTTTATACAACCAGGGTAATCCCACGAAAAATAATCCCGGGAAGGCGGTTACGCCGCGTCTTCTGAACGGGATATCCATCGCCGTCCAGGATCGGTAGTTTTACAAGCTTGAAATCAAACCTGTATCCCATTGACCAGATGCAGGTTGTGATTCCGGCATCCTGCAGGTCTAATTCTGAGATTTCTTCCTGGTAATAGCCATTGCGAAGTTGGGGTAGTTCCTCCGCTGGGGTATCCAATCCGTTATTCGATATATAAAAATCTACCATTCTTGTGATTTCAACTTCAGATTGGTCAGCCCGGGTGAGGTTATATTTGAGATTTTTTTCCAACCAGATCCTTTCACCATGTACACCCTGGAGCCGCCCCAACAAGGTCACTCCGTCATGGGAAAACTGGTGAAGGTTAAGCGCATGCCCGCCGCCTTTTGATGATACATGCAGGCTTCCTGAAAATTTAGCTTCAGATGAAGGAAGCATATCAACCGTCCGGTCAAGAAATCCGGTTAGTTGGAACCATTCAAAAATATCTTTTCCTCTGTACCTCCGCGGCACCCTTCCCGCTTTGCCGGTACTCAGGTAAACCTTACGCCCTGCCTGGTATAGTTCTTCTGCAATCTGGCACCCGGATTGGGCACTCCCTACTACCATTACTGCGCCGGGAGGGATTGACTGGGGATTTCGGTAGCTTCCGGAGGGAATCTGGGTGATGGTTGAAGGCAGGTCGTTACTGAAGGAAGGAATTTTGGGCTGCTGGAATAAGCCTGTGGCAATAACCACATTCTGCGCCTCCCATGTATCCTCATCTGACCTTACCAGGTAGCCATGCTTGTCCGCTATTTTTTCAACGGAGGTAACCCGTATTCCATAATGGACAGGAAGATTGAAATGCTCAACATATCTCTCAAAGTAGCTGACGATCTCGTTGCGTTCCATAAAAACATCCGGTGCATCGCCCTTGTATTCAGCTCCGGGGATGCGAATGGACCAGTTGGGGGTGAGCAGTGTAAAAGAATCCCAGCGCCCGTTCCGCCAGGCATTTCCAGCCTGATCAGCCTTTTCAAGGATAATATGCTCACGGCCTCTTTGCAGGAGATGAAAACTGGTGGCCAGACCAGCTTGCCCGCCCCCGATGATAATGGTTTCAATTTGCCTATTCATATCGAGACCTTCTTTAAATTGTGACGACATTTATTAATATATTATTATCTTATTTATCTGATTATTGCACGTCCGGATTAAATCATAATGATAAAAATACCTTATTTCATTCAATAAAAAATTTTTGTGCGGCTTGAACCGCCGGCTTCACCGTATATCATTTGATGGTAATAAATCTTGGTACGGATAGAAAGTTTTATCCGTAATGGATTGTAGTTTTACGTAAGGTAAGTAGTGATGGTTTGCGAGGGAAAGATCTAAGGTTTGGTTAGGTTGGATGGTTAGTATTAGGATTGACAAATTATTGTTTCACTCGTAAAATTGCGTATCTTGTAAATTATTTAGTGAATAAAATATTTACTTAATAAAGTATTAAATTAGAAATTAAACAGGCGGGCTCATCATGAGGGAACAATCGACTTTAGAACTTACCCAGGATTTATTCCAGTTTGTTACACAAATCCCACGAACAAAACTGATCCGCGGCTCATTCGAAGGCATACCTCGCAGGGAAAACGAGTTGCTGGTGTTACTCTTGATGAATCTTGGTGACGATAAGAAGGCAATATCGGTTACAGAAATCAGCAATATGTTGCAAATCACACCTGCAGGTGTAACCCATTTGCTCAATCCATTGGAAGAAACCGGATACATCATTCGTTTACAAGCACCGAATGACAGGCGTATCGTTTTAATCGGGCTCACCGACAAGGGAACTGAGCTTGCTGAGGCACTTTTATTGAATGTTCAAGAGACATTATCCGGTCTTGTTAATTATTTGGGGGAAGAAGATTGCAGAACCTTTATTCGATTATTATCCCGGGTAATTGAGTTTTTAAATTCACAACCCGGTAATTAGAAAAGTTATCGGGATTATAAATTTGAAATATCTCGACGCTTGGCGCAGGGTCGGTATTTTATGAATGGTACGAGTAAAAACAACATCATCCAGATGCAGGATGTCATTAAAACATACAGTACGGGTGATATCCCATTTGTTGCCCTTAGTCATGTCACCATCGATATTTTGCAGGGTGAATTTCTGGGAGTCACGGGTAAATCGGGGGCTGGAAAAACTACCCTGCTCAACATGATCTCAGGAGTCAGCGGGGTAACCTCCGGGAGCGTTCTCTTTCATCAAACGGGTAATGGAACAACATCTTCTGTCATCCCTATCCATACCATGAGTGAAGATGACCTTGCCCTCTGGCGTGGTAAAAACCTGGGGATCATTTTTCAATCGTTCGAATTAATGCCATCGCTCAGCCTGTTAGAGAACGTGATGCTGCCTCTTGATTTTTTAGGGATATTACCAGCCTGCAATAAGCAACAAAAGAGCCTTCGAATTATTGGAATTGTTAGATATTGTCGACCATGCCCACAAAATCCCCGCCCATATCTCAGGTGGACAAAAACAGCGTGTTGCCATCGCTCGGGCAATGGTCAACGATCCCCCATTGATCATTGCTGATGAACCGACCGGGAACCTGGATAGTGCCACTGCTGAAACCATTCTTGAAATTTTCGAGAGACTGGTTTCCCGGGGCAAAACAATCGTTATGGTAACCCATGATGAAAGTCTTGCACCTCGTTTTTCCCGCCGTCTTCAGATTGTCGATGGCGTCGTGAGTAACCCGACAGAAAATGGTACTGTACCGGTTAGCAGTATTGAAACCACAAAAAATGTGGAACGCAGATTTCCATCCACGACCCATATCTTCTGAGAGATATTCCCGCATAACTTTAAGTAAAACAACGCCGTGCGCCGAAGATGGTTCCTCCCCGGCAATTCGCCGGCAGGAAGAACCAGCCATTATTTTGCGTAACGTGAGTAGGATTTATGAAAACGCTGCCGGGAAATTTACAGCTCTCAAATCCATAAATATGCAGTTGAACTTCGGGCAGTTTATCTCAATTGTTGGGAAATCTGGTTGCGGTAAATCAACCCTGCTGAATATGATCACGGGTATTGACCACCCACCTCCGGTGAAGTAATCGTGGGCAATGAACACATTTATCAAATGAGTGAAAGTAGTCGTGCTTCTATGGCGGGGAAGGAATTTGGGCGTTGTTTTTCAATTTTTTCAACTGCTGCCAACCCTAACCTTATTGGAAAACACCATCTTGCCCATGGATTATTGTAAGGTACATTCTTTCTCTGAACGTCCGGAACGGGCAATGAATTTACTCCGGATGGTCGGATTAGAAGAGCAGGCAAACCAGCTTCCTGCTGCTGTCTCGAGCGGACAGCAGCAGAGTGCAGCTATTGCGCGTGCACTGGCAACCGATCCACCAATAATTTTGGCTGATGAACCCACCGGCAATTTGGATACGCGTGCTGCTGATAATATTCTCTCCCTGTTTGAGAACCTGGCGGCACAGGGCAAGACAATCCTGATTGTCACCCATGATCCCACCATAACGCGAAGAACAGATCAAACAATTATCCTTTCCGATGGCGAGATCATTGACCAAACGGTGGCAAGTGCCCTGCCCTACTTATCTCATCTGCAAATGCTTGCAGCCACACGCCAGGCTAAAAAGGCGGTAGCAGTACCTGGATCAACGATTCTCCAGCAAGGGCAGACAGTCGAATATTTCTTCATGGTTGAATCTGGGCAGGTGGAAGTCGTAATTCAAATTGATGGGGTACATGAAATGCGGCTGGCTTGTTTGGGCCCCGGTCAATTTTTTGGTGAGGTCGAATTAACCATGGGTGGTTATTCCATCGCCAGTGTAAAAGCAACCAGGCATGGAGCAGAATTGGCATTGATCCCGGAGATATATTCCAGGAACTGGTCGACAGCTCCACAGCAACACGTGATACTGATCCAGGAAGTAGCCATCAACCGTCTTGCTGAAAATAGGAATAGAAGGAACACGATTCGGTGAACACCGGCATAAAAAAGAATTCCCTGAAGCCCCGCTGGAGAAAGGTAAGCTCGGATTTATGGGATGATAAATCGAGAACTGGGCTGGTTATCGCATCAATCGCTGTGGGTGTTTTCGCAATCGGGATGATCATCAGTGGCTTTGTAATCCTGAGGGAAGATATAAACCGTAGTTATGCCGCAATTAATCCGCCAAATATTGATATCCAGACCGATCCTTTTAACGAAGATTTTGTAGCGGCCATCAAAAAGGTGCCTGGTGTCATGGATGTTGAAGGCCGGCGTATCTTTGGAATCCAGACCAGAAAAAAGGACGGGGATTGGAAAAACATGAAGCTGGTAGGTGTATCTGATTTTTCAGGCGACATCACCCATCTAAAGCCAATTGAAGGCACACAATTTCCCCGGGATGGTGAAGTGATCATCAACCAGAATATGACTCATATCAGCGGGTTTCACGCCGGCGATAGTATTGAAATTGAGTTACCGGATGGTTCTACCCATAATCTCACTGTGGCTGGGTTGGTCACCGACCAGACAACTACTAAGCCTGACCCAGGTGCAACGAATAATGTATATATTTCTTTAGAAACACTGCGGTCCCTGGGTGCGGAAGATTTTTTCAACCATCTTCTGGTAACAGTGGTTGGTGACGGAAGCGATCAGAAAATCATCACTGGCGTTGCTGAAAAAATAAAAATAAAAACAGAACGCAGCCAGCGGGAGGTTTACCGGCAGGAGGAAATGCTTTCCAGTGAACATCCGATGATTGATTCGATTTTGGCAGTTCTTGGTGTCCTCGGTGCGTTGGGAGTGTTAATAACAATCCTCAGCAGTTCCCTCATAGTCAACACGCTCAATGCCATGTTGACCCAACAACTGCGCCAGATTGGAATAATGAAGCTGGTTGGTGGGCGCAGTTACCAAATTTTAGGAATGTACTTAACCCTTATCATTGCTTACAGCCTGATTGCGCTGGCGCTGGCTGTGCCTCTTGGCGCAATCGCTGGTTATGCGCTTGCCTGGTTTCTCACCAATTTTATGGGAGCAGTGATCCAGGATTTCCGGATTATTCCTGCCGCGGTCTCAGCCCAGGTATTAACTGCCATCCTTATTCCATTAGCTGCTGGTTTTATCCCGGTGCAGAAAGGGGCCAGTATCAATGTTCAATATGCAATCAGCAACTATCACCCTAACATCCAGAAAATCAACCGGGGGAGGTTCAATCAGAATGTATTTTTATTCAGGTGGATTTCTCGTCCAATCTTGCTTTCGATCCGGAATACCTATCGCAAGAAAGGGCGTCTGCTTTTAACAATCTTCACGCTCACCGTTGCAGGAGCTGTTTTTATTGGGGTGTTCAACGTGAGAGATTCAATGGACAATGTCATGGACCAGCTAATGCAGCACTTTTTGGGTGATATAACCGTGAACTTTAGCCATCCATACCGGGTCAGCAAGGTCGAACAATCGCTTCTGGGTATTAACGGCGTAACTGAAGTTGAAGCATGGGGCGGCGCCGCTGGTGAAATTCAGGATAGCAACGGAAATAAAGTAACTGACCTCTCGATTGTCGCTCCGCCGTCGGATACACAGCTGCTTGACCCTGATATTGTGTCAGGACGGTGGCTATTACCTGACGAAGAAAAGGCCCTTGTCGTTTCCGATTCAATCTATAGGTATTATCCGGACCTTGTTCCCGGAGATAAGTTGATCATAAAAATAGCCGGGCAGCGCCAACAAGATTGGACAGTGGTGGGGATATTCCGCTTCGTGGAGATGCTTGGTGATCCAATGGCGTATGCTGGTTTTGATTACATTGCTGACAGTTTGAATTTGCCGAATCAAGCATCATCCTATCGCCTTATTACTGACGCTCACGCTACGGCATCTCAACTAGCACTATCCGTACGTATAAATCGTTATCTATCGGATAATGGTTTCGCAATTGAAAGTGTTCAAACGGGTGAGTTGTTACAGAAAAACGCATCTCAGGGTGTAAATGTATTGGTTATATTTTTACTGATTATGGCAACTTTAACCGCCGTCGTAGGCAGCATTGGTTTAACAGGGACAATGAGCATCAACGTCTTTGAAAGGACCCGGGAAATCGGCATCATGAGGACAATTGGCGCAGAAGATTCGGTCATCATGCAATCGGTTGTCTTCGAAGCTCTCGTCATTGCCTTCATAACCTGGCTTTTATCAATAGGTCTTTCGTTCCCAATTAGTTACGTTTTGCTAAATATTATTGGATTGGCCATGGGGGGATCCGCGATGACTCTGAGCTTCACCCCTCTGGGTATCCTGCTGTGGTTTATCATCGTCATTATCCTTTCCGTCATCGCCAGTATCATGCCGGCCCGCAATGCCGCCCGGCTGACAATTAATGAAGTGCTGGCTTATGAATAACTATTAATTATTTCAGTATTCAATTTCGCGAAAAAGAAATCGATTGTGCAGGATACAAATTGCTCACATTGCTGAAGGAATTTATTCCAAAAGCGGATGTAGGAATGAAATTAATAATTGTATGTTTATCGGGGCAATTACTTTTGTTAGACCATCTCGGATGTTTATCAACTCGCTGGTGGATAAAGTCCTTTGCCCTTCGGGCAAGCTTGAGGTAATGGCAATCTCTCTCAACCTGGAGAAATGGCCCGCACTGGACTCTCCAGAGTACATATCAGCAGCCTATAAAGAACAAAAACAAGTTCAGGCGCAGTTGATGCTCGACCAAATTGAATAGCATTTTACCGGTTTCTGCAGTCATATTGAGACGATATTTGTGGGCACACCCACCACCATTGAGCGCTATTCGTTAATCAATTGGTGGTGGTGCCCGGCATGGGCATGCATTATCAGGGCGGACAAAATCCTTCTCAATTGGATGAGGGTGCTTTGTTTTCTATCTGCCAGGCAGTTGATCACGCATCGAGTGATTGTTTAGTCCAGGCTCCTGTTGATCCGCATCGGGTCAAGATATTTTATCCACTGGCAGATGTAACGCAAGTATCCCCTGCTCAAGCTGTAGCCGAAGAGCGCCAAGCAGCTTTTTCTATTGACTCAAATGCAGGTGCAGGTAGGTAATAGAGGTTTGAGATTCTTGGAATAGATTATCATCCCCAGAATTACCTAATAGATATTTATTCTCAAGGGTAATAGAAGAATCGCCGTATACTGCAGGTGATAGGAATACTCAATCGCCCTATCATTCAAGCATTCGCTGCTCAAATACCCATTTAAGTGATTTCAGTGATTTCTGTCGATTCCACTTCACGATAACCGGGGTTAAACCGGGGAAAAAAGAAGGGGGTTCGTGCTTTATATTCCGCGTACTCCTGTCCGAATCGAAGTTCTAACTCCTTCTCCTCGACCAGTTTGATGTAGGTGAGAAGCAAACCAGCAATTAGGCTGACAAGGATGATTGATGAAAAGGATCCAACCAGGATCCCAATTCCCAGATAAAGCAGGATTGTGCCGAATGTCATCGGGTTCCGGCAGTATCGGAATGGACCGCTGACAAGCAGTTTTTGTGTTGGCATCACTGGAATAGGTGTGCCACTCGCTTTTAAGAGCTGCGAGATGATCGACCACCAGGCATAAATGATACCAATTGCCATGAAAATGCTTCCCAGAATGGTGTTGGCTTTCCCGATGGAAATTTTTGGCAGGTGGAACAGGGAATCCAGCCGTGAGCCAAGCCTGTAGATTAAAACGGGAATCAAGAGTGCAAACAGAATGCCTGCGCAAAGCGTGGCAATTAATCTCTGGTTGAAGGAATATTCTCGACCAGCCAATTGAATGTAACGCTGCATAGGAACACCTCGCTTAGTGGTAACTATCCTAATTTTGGATTTGGGTGATCATAAATATGGTTAAATATTAAGTGATCACGCTTGATACTTAATCATTATGCCACTTAAATAAAGGAAGCGCTTTCCACCTGGTACAGTGAAAATCGCTTCCCGTGGTCTCATCCGTTCCGGAGTAAAACTACGGCCTTACAGCACGAATAAGATTAGTCCTGTATAAAAAATTCTGAAATGGAGGGCAACGCAAATCCACCATAGGCTAATACTTGCTCCAAATTCAGTAAGAGAGTAAAAAACTGATCTTCATCGAATAAAACCCAGCCATTGATATAGCGGAACGGTTAAACTGTCCGGCATGGCTGCAAGGATTGGTTGTCCGTATTTTTTTTGGTTTTAATTGATCTCAATCTATCCCGCACACACCAATATACCTAAACTGGTTTCTTTGCCGGAAGTTTGGTTTTCTGTTGTTCCTGCTTCTTTACCGTTTGATCTTGTTTTTGTTTTTTTGCTTTATCTTTATCCTTCTTACCGCCTTTATCACCCATCGCCTGTCTCCTTTTTTTAAATAATTTTCAACCACACCACATCATCCACATAAGCCTGGAATATAAACATTATAGTATTATTGGGACAAAAGAAAGCAAATTGAAGTGTGTTTTTAAGATTAATTTTCGATTATAAATTCTTGCTGAAAAACTCGCAGGGATGATTAACTAATTCCGGGAAGATGTTGGCTGTAGTTGCGCTGCTGCCCGGTGAATATCAAAAAAATAATGATCATAAGAGAAATCTATCCCAAATCTATTTTATCTCCCTCAAAAATCTACCCGTATGTGATTAATCCATATACTGGCTGCCAGCATAACTGCTCCTACTGTTATGCCCGCTTCATGAAAAGATTTACCGGGCATAGGGAACCCTGGGGTCAGTTTGTAGATGTCAAGGTCACCGCCCCGGATTTATTAAGGGCGGAAATAATCCGAAAGAAACCCGCCCGGGTCTGGATCAGTGGGGTATGTGATCCGTACCAGCCGCTTGAAGCGCAGTATAAGCTTACCCGCCAATGTTTGGAAATTCTCATCCAAAATAAATGGCCGGTAACAGTGCAAACCCGCTCTCCTTTGGTCTTGCGAGATGTGGATATCCTTAAAGAAGGAATGGATGTGGAGGTTGGACTGAGCATCCCAACGGCTGACGACATGATCAGGAAGCTGTTCGAACCGGCTGCTCCTCCAATAAAGGAAAGGGTTGCCGCATTGGAGGAAATGCACTGCGCCGGGATAAAAACCTACGCCATGATCGCCCCGATCCTCCCCGGTGCGGAAGATCTCCCGGAAATCCTGGCCTCCACGGTGGACGATGTGATCCTGGACCGGATGAACTATCACCATGCCGATTGGGTGTACCGGAAATTTGGCCTTGAAGATAAAATGACCGGTGAATATTTTGAACAGGCTATTTTGGAACTCACCTCCGAATTTACAAAACTTGGAATACACTGCAGATAGGAAGGGAATCACGTATTTGATATAAATAATTTTCCACAAACGAACCATGGATTCTAACCAATAATTTATTCAATCGAAGGTCATGTAAATTATAATTGCCTGCTAAGGAGAATATTATGCCCCATCTTTTTGAACCTCTGACAATTCGCGGGATTACCTTGCGCAACCGCATCGGCGTTCCCCCAATGTGCATGTATAGCTATACAGACGGCTTTTCAAACGAATGGCAAATGATTCACCTCGGTACTCGCGCCGTGGGTGGTGCCGGGCTTATTATTGCCGAAGCATCCGCCGTTGAACCTCGTGGCCGTATCACCCCATTCGATGTCGGTATCTGGTCGGATGAACATATTGAACCATTAAAACGGGTAACCCATGTCATAAAAACAAATGGTGCTGTGGCTGGGATTCAAATTGCCCATGCCGGAAGAAAGGCTGGTTCTGGTAAGACATGGGAAGGTGGTAAACCAATCCTGCCTGGCCAGCCTCTCGGCTGGCAGGGGGTTGCTCCCAGCCCTATCGCCTATAATCCGGAATATGCTGTGCCCCATGAATTGAGTTTGAGCGAGATCCACGCAGTTCAGGATGCCTTCCGTGATGGAGCGGGGCGCGCTCTTGCTGCTGGTTTTGAGTGGCTGGAAATACATGCCGCCCATGGTTATTTGATCCACTCTTTTTACTCCCCTGTCTCCAACAAACGCACCGATGAATATGGCGGTAGTTTTGAAAACCGGACCCGTTTCTTGATGGAAACAGTTCGTGCCATTCGTCCGGTTTGGCCTGACCACCTGCCGCTGACTGTACGAATTTCCGGTACGGACTGGGTAGAAGGTGGCTGGACGATAGAGGATTCGGTTAGCTTGGCCAAATCCCTAAAAAAGGAAGGTGTCGATCTGATCAGCTGCTCATCTGGAGGCGGGGTTTGGGAGGCAAAGATTCCTGTTGGTCCCGGTTATATGGTTCCCATTTCTGAGGCCGTCCGGCACGGTGCCAATATTCTCACAGCAGGGGTCGGCTTGATCACCTCAGCAGCCCAGGCAGACCAGATCATTCGCAATGGTAGTGCCGACGTGGTATTAATTGGCCGCGAGATGCTTCGGGACCCTTACTGGCCAATTCATGCTGCTCAGGCTCTGAAACAACCCGTACCTTTTCCACCCCAATATCACCGTGCATTCTAATTTCCGCTGAATAAAGAAACGCTCCTCAAACGGGAGCGTTTCTTTTGTATTGCGTATTGGATTAAATTTGCATCCATTCAATTCGACTACGCGGTCCCAATATTATTTGGATTACGGTAATATCTTATGAAAGGGGTTTACAGCAGCTGCCGGCGCTCCTATTTTATGCGTGGGATCAAGACGGGAGTGTTCATCTTATAGGACTCATACTCCACCTGGCCGCCCCATTTCTTATCCGCTTTTTGTTCAAGCAGTGGCACACCGCTCACGCGGGTAATAAGCAGTGCCACAAATATGGGGGATATCAATGCCACCCACTGCCAGCCTTGCAAAACTGGTAGGGCGATAATCAAAACTCCTATCCACAGGACAATTTCTCCAAAATAATTTGGATGGCGGGATCGCGACCATAAACCCGTATGAATAAATTTTCCTTTATTTTCCGGGTTGGCATTGAAGCCGCTTTTCTGGGCATCAGAAACTGCCTCGAAAGCAAATCCAAAAATCCATACCAGGAGGCCGGCAATTGCAAAGATATCCACATCTTTGCGTAAAGTGGTTGTGATCGCCACCAGGGCAGCGGCTGCAGTGAAAGTAATCCACAAAGCCTGAATAGTCCAGACATTTAAGAATCGGAAAAAATTGGGCTTGATGTCATCAAAGCGGTCGTCCTTGCCTGCCTTTCTCAACCCGGCGGAAGAGAAAAGTACCCAGGCGTCCTGCCCAAACTAACACCAGTACCAGGAGCAGGGTTGCTCTCAAATCAACATCCGGGCTCAGAAGGAATGCCAGGGCAGTTACAAAAATATAGGTAAGGCTGCCTGTCAGGTCGTAAAATTTCTCGGTTTGCTTTAAATAAGCAGGGATGAATGCCAGCCATTGGATGAGAAAGATCAGTCCTACCGATAGGGCAAATACCGGTATTCCGCCGACCGTGCTCCCCCCCTGGCTGCCGGCAAGGGCAAAAAGGGATGCAAGAATAATGATGACAATGGTGATGAATAAGGATTTAATGTTATTTTTTTCCATAAGTTAGTCTCCTTGTGATTAAAGATACCAGTATGTTCGCTATACGTGGTGATTTTGTACAGCAATAGATCATTTACAAATAATCCTGGCATATTTGAAGCAGTGCTTGTGCCATTATGTTTTTTACCTTTATTGGGTCTAACGCTTTTTTACCATTCTATTGTCAGGATTTCAGGATTTCCTCATACTTCTTGAAATTCTTCTCCTCTTCTTCTTTCATTATTAATTCCCTGGCTTTCACCTGCAGTTCCTCATCTCTGGTATGTTCATGGATCATCCGCATAGACCCGATAATATCCAGGCGGATCAGGTTATAGTGCTTTTCCGCAGTGCATTCTTCAAACTGTTTTACCAGGTGATCCAGGATAACTCCTGTTGCGCTGTTTTTTGTAAGTGCAATTTTCCAGACACTTTGGACGCACTGTCTTGAGGTATGATTTTCTCATCCCTGGTGTGCGCCAGAATATCGTCAAGTGATCCTTCCATTTGGTTCTGCCAATCGCTCTTTGCCAGGTTGCAGAGAACCATGATGGAAATGGATCATTGATAGGAATTCGGATGGTTTAGTCTGTTTACCAGATCATCCCAAACCTCGTAAATCCAATCCACTTCATTTTCAGTGATCTTCAGGACTTCCTTAAATGCAGCCATCCTGATTTTGTCATCAGAAGATGCCAGGTTATCGAATAATCCCTTAACCTCTGTATCCATTTTACAGTTCCTTGTTTAAGTTTCGAATTCTCTCAGCCGGGACTGAAAAAAAAGAAAGCCGCGTTCATTTGGCATTGATACTGGGATTTCAACCCTCAGAGTCGTAGAATGAAACACCGCAAACCATGCAATCACCCCCCCGCCGTAATGGATCCAATAGCAAGGAAAGCAAAAATAAGCACGTCCTGCAAAAAGTGTAGAAACCAGGCCCAGAAGATGCCGCGTGTCTCCAGCATGGATTTTCCCAGGAACCAGCCCAGGAATGCCGCCATAAGTACCCCGGTAATCCCATATGGGATGCCATAAAAGTGAAAAATGCCAAAAAAAGCGGCCAATAGGAGTAACACTTGATGCTTGCCAACCACATCTTCAAGCACGGCGAGGAAGGACGCCTTATAGGTCATCTCTTCGTTGAAAGCATTCAGAGCTGCGAAGAGCAGCACAGCAGGAAAGAATGGCAGTGCTTTGATCACCATATCCGCTGGCGGCTTTCCGGCGATAACCAGAAATGCCAGGGTTCCCAGGCTCAGGAAAAGCGCAAACCGGCCCCCGACAGCTGACCACTTCTCTGTTCCTTTAATACCCAGCCAATTTACAGCTTCGGCTTTCGCTGAGGTATCGCCAATAGCGAGGAAAAATAACTTCCTCCTCTTTTTCAGGATGTACATATAGGCAATGACAATGAAGGTGACAACCAGGTTTAAGATTTGTTCAGCCAGCATGGATATGGTAAAAGACGGATTATTCAACCATGACTGGAAAACCGGGAGTTGGTCAATCCGGGTGTAAACCAGCCATTGGGATACCAATAAAACAATGAATAAGGCGAAAAACGGTCGCAGCGATCGGATCGTTACCCAGAAAAATGTTAGTGCTGTCCCGGCTAACACAATCAGCGTTTGAATTACAAATAGATTGTTCTCAGAAATGTCATAATGGAATACTTCCCGTAAAATGATCTCAAGAAGTGCAACAGCAAGGATCACAATCCAGGCTGTTGTAAGTATGCCTTTTTGCATGCGCGGATCTTTCAAAGGTTCGTTATCCAATTTTATGTGATCCTAAGCAGTGATTGTGTATTGATGTGTAGACTGATTCTATCATCAGGAAATTATTTGGTTCAATACTCGTAGTATAAGGAAGCAAATCCGACCGAAATTCTAAATAAACCTCACAGCCCTTCCTGGCACGATTTTCAGGAATGAGGGTGCAACCGGTCTACCCATCGCAGCTCTTGAAAATTCTGTATAAAAAAATGCTTTCGCCAAAATAAAATGACAGCGGATCCGCCATGTTAATGTCAGGAGATAATTAACCTGGCAGCAACTGGATGTCATCATCCATTTCTTTATGCTCGAGGTTGGTGCTGTATCACGCAGCGCTGTTTTTCAGACGGGGCGGCCTGTCCACGGTCCAACACCTTGTATCCGGTCAACACGAATTCGCGTGATATACCCTGGCGGGGGATTCTCCATAGGTGGGAACTTCACTCCGGGACCGATGTAGACCTTGGCCAACTGCTGGAGCAGCTCTGGTGCGCCACCTTCTTGGATACGAGCCTCGCCGTAGAGCACTGCGTACTCTGTGAGTCCCATCGAGCTCTTCGAATCCGTCTCGAGGGATATTGCAATTCTGGGATCACGTTCGATGTTCTGCACTTTACGATTCCTGGGCAGGTGACCGGCAACAACTTCGTCCCCGTCTAAACCGATCCAGACAAGGGTGACTTGAGGGCTCCCGTCGCGGTTGAGTGTGACAAGGTGTGCAGGGCAGCCAGATTCAATTAGGGTTCTGATTTCTATAGGTATCTTCATATGGTCTCTCCTGAGATAGGATTTTCATAAATGGATTAACCTTTCACCATCGCATTTGAATTGCAACTGCCGTCTATCGGTTTTCGTTAATTGTTGTGTCAGTAGGGTATTTGGTTCTGGTTTGGATGAAGGATTCCAATGAGGCATGGTCAATATCTGTAAATCGCACAAGATTCGTTGTACCGGTCCCCGCTATACAATCTATTGGTCAGAGTCTGGGTAAGGATAATTTTCTCATAATTGTGGAGTCTTGTACACCAATCCCGAAGGTGCAGGTGTGCCATATTGATTTGTAAGCCAGAGTAAAAGCATAAAAATCAATGGCCAGAGGAAATCCATATAAAGCGTAAGTCCTGCATTGCCTGGTTCAATGTTTTGGTGCTGGACGAGATCCATAACATGGGTGATGCCTGCTATCCAAAGGAAAGCGGTTTTAGAAATTACATAAGGAAGCCAGAAGTCGCGCCTCCAAAAACCCAAAAAGCCAAGCAATCCCACCGCCAGATTCGCCCCCGCAACTTCTTTCTGAAATGGATTACCCGGCTCCCAGCCAATCGAACTTGCTACCATATCTGAAAAGAAGAAATGCATAAAAAAAGATGTAATACTTGCGAAACCGCCAATTCCTATGGTGACCATCGTTATGACTTCAAAGACTTTTCCGCGGGTTCGTTCTTTTAAACGCCAAATAATCACCCAGGAAGAAATAATAATGCCTAATAATATTGAGCTGAAGCGGAATAAATCAGTGGTAAATATCGAATTACTCATATGTTCCTCTTGTGTCAAATAGAAACCGGGCAGGATGAGTTTTGGCTGATGTAATCCTGAATGGTATTTTCCCCACCCAAATATTACTTCTACAGAATATTAAACAACGGTAGCAATGCCCCATCACCGAAATAGAAAGATTTTTGAGAACGCTTCACATTTCTACTTCCTTCGTATCGACTCGAATCACACACGTGATAATTCGGTTTGAAGCCAGTCCTTTATCAGGAGATACAAAGGGGTTTCCAGGAGGAAAGAGCAGGGAAACGACAAAGCAAAGCAAGTCCCTTTTGGGAAGTCAGTCTCTCGTGAACTCCTTAGCATCTGCCAGGTTTTTGTCTGCTCCCGGATCTGGCTCTTCATGAGCAGAAGGGTTTTGGAGTCTCCGAAACACGGTGTTCATTGGCAGCGGTAGGGGCAATGTACCCTGGAGATGTTGTTGGCGGTATAGATGGAACCAGCCCGAGCCTGGAAAACGTTTATAAGGCTCGCATACGGTTGTTCTTTGGGTTGTGCTCGACCTCAGCCAGTCCTAACGCTTCCATCAATGGAGGGACGTACATCGCAAACCTCCCCCGCAAGCCTTTCTTCAAGCCATACCAGCCGCCAACCGGGTTTTCCGGTGAGCGTGCCCACGCTTCAACAGTTCCCGCTGAAGCTGGCTTCTGTTCGTCGGCACTGCCAAGCAGCATCCAGTCACCATGCTCCTTGAGCATGGCGTGCAAGTCTTCCAGGCATCGCAATTGGTAGCTGAGCCTGGTTGTACCAACGATGCAAACCAGTGCATGCGGATCGGACGACAAGTCGCGATACATCTTGTATTCAGATGTGCCGGGCGGTGTTAGCAGAACCCACGGATCATCGGGGGTACCTGATCCCTTTACAATTTCCTGTACCATTTCAAACCTCCTTGGTTTCACTTTATTAAGATCTGTTACCTCAAGAATCGCCAAGTTTCGCCACGATTCCGGCAATCCGGCGGTTTCGCGTCTCTGCAGTTTTTGCCTCTTCCACCTGGCGGACATATTCCTTGCGCACCGAGTGCGATAAAGCATCGAAGGCAGCCTTTCGGGCAGGCTCTTGCGAAAGCACCTCTGCCAGGTCCTGCGGGATCGCCACAATTCGAGGCTCTGTATCAAGTTCAAGCATGACTTCCACCTCATCACCAGCCTTCACACCTGCCGCTTCCCTATTCTCTGCGCTCAACGACAACATGAAAATGCCCCCCATGACAGCAATGGTAGTTCGATAGCTATAGTCGTTTAAAGTAACCTTAACTGGAGGCTTTTTTCCTTTTCCCAACGCCTCTACAACCTCGGACGGAACTTGTATACCGGTTGCATTCTTATCCTTATCTTTCAAAATGATGGTTGTGAAGGATGTTTTCATCGGTTTTCTCCAGGAGAGTTGATAGACTAATCTTCATCACCGGTGAACTTCCCACTGGTTGATGTTTCCAGCTCAGGGTTATGCTGCTGTAGAAATCACCAGCTGCCAGATCTGAGAGGTAACTTTCAACATGGATTACCTGACCTCGCTCATCAGGGCGAGCAGATTGAAATCCGGATCCCGAAAAAATGCCATCCAAATTTCATGATCGTCCATTTTTGCCACAAGATGCGGCTTCTGATCAAAAATGACACCTCGCCCTAGAAGTGTGTCAAAGGCGGCTTGATGATCAGCAACTTTGAAATAAATTATGGAACGGTAGTTTTCTGGCTGTTTTTTTTCAGGAACACTCAGTAACAACCGGACACTGCCGCAGTCAAAAAATCCAAGACCTGGGGGGGCTTTGAAAAGGAATTTCATCCCCAGGACATCCCGGTAAAAGGTAATTGCCCGATCAAGATCGCTTACAGTAACCGCGATTTGCCCGATTTCGTACAGTCCAAAGGATTCATTCATTTGATCTTCCAATTTTATACTCCGGTTAATCGAATAACCCCTCATCATCTTCGATGATCATGGTTGGGGACTATTTATTTTTCCTTTTGTTT
The DNA here is from genome assembly GCA_963841845.1 of uncultured Chloroflexia bacterium. Taxonomy (GTDB): domain Bacteria; phylum Chloroflexota; class Anaerolineae; order Anaerolineales; family Anaerolineaceae; genus CAVVGZ01. The sequence continues at coordinate 367,955 of CAWJEG010000007.1, forward strand.
TCTGCTTTTTCCAGGTTTTCCTTTACCCGGAATATCACAATTCGCCTGATCAATTCATAAGGTATGGGTTTGTCCAGCGGAAATTGAACCGATCCTTTCGCCCATTTATATTCAGAAACTTCATCCTTAAATTTTTCAATCCCAGAAGGTGCCGGATAAAATCCGATATGGCTCTTATAGGCAGCAAAATGCACCAGGTTACCTTTCAGGGTGAAGGTTGGCATTGCATAATTGATCGTCTCCAAAGCATCCGGTGCAGCTTGTCTGATAGTCGCCCTAATTTTTTCCAGGATATTTTGTGTTTCAATCGGAAAGCTGGCGATATATTCATCCATGTTCGGGTAAGTTACTCTCTCGGTATCCATAAATATTCCTTTTTATCTCTCACAAAAATACAATGGCATAACCAAATGAATTGGTACCCAAAGAAACTTTGGGGTGGTGTTATCCGGCTGGCTTACTAGCAATATGTCACAACCCGGTCACAAGTGCTGCCAGCTGGTCTGTGGTTATTCCCCAGCCTTCATAGAAACCCATCTTTTCGTGCTGTTCCCGGTCGGCAGCCGACCAGTGCCTGGCTTGGACTGTGTACCTGGTTTTGCCGCCTTCATTCTCAAAAGTCAGGATAATCGTCAACCAGGGTTTCGCTGATGGTACCCAGGCTGCCGTGTATGCATCGGTGAAAACCAGGCGCTGGTTCTTGACCACTTCAAGGTAGACCCCCGGGTTCCGGTATTCTTCTCCATCCGGGTTGCGCATCACAATAAAATTCGTGCCGCCCGGCCGGACATCCAATTCTGCAATGGGAGTAGTCCACGGCAGCGGTGCATACCACTGCTTCAGCAGCTCAGGTTCAGTCCACGCCCGGAATAATTTTTCAGGCGCTGCATCGATGATCCGTGTCAGGACAAGCTCGTTATCCAGATTCCCGGAAGACACTTCCACTTCAACCATTTTTATCCTCTTTCCAGACAGGCTGTCTTAGCGCAGTCAAGTCAATCCCTGATTATTCTGGATCTAATAATTATTATTTAGATATATATTATCATATTATTTAATTTTTACAATTATCAGAGGATTTATTACGAATCATAGGCTGAAATGGCCACCGGCAGGCTCTGGGTTACCCCGTGCCCGGCAGCGGGTAAGCCAATCAGGACAGCACTGATGACTTCATCCCGTGAAGCACCGCATTCCTTGGCAGTCCGCACATGAAACGGTATGCCGCTTTCCATATTGAGTGCAGAAAGTACCGCCAGGTATGCCAGGGCGGATGTCTTTTTATCCAGGGCACTCGCCGTTCCCAGGCCTTGAACCATTGCCCCCCATGCTTGCGCATGCCCGGGCGCTTCCTTTAAGAAGATTTGAAAAGCATTGCTGATCAGTTTTGATGCCTCGCTCATGTTACACCTCCTGGCTTTTGTAATAATTTATCTGAAAAATTTCTTGCCGGAAATAATAACCAAACCATACCCTTTGACAGCCTGAAAAATCCAAATCACGCCGTTTAACAGGAACATTAATAGCAGTTAGTTATTTAGAGCGATCATATAGGTTGTGATTACTTTGACCGTATCTCCCTTGGCAGATGTGAAATCAAAGACATGGCAGAAAGCAGTCTTTGAACCGTCCTCCAATGTCATCATACCGTCAACAGCCCCGGCCCTGCCGTGGGTAGCCACGTGATTAATTGCCAGCTCAGTCACAGTTGCCTGGTTTACATGTTGTTGCATGGCATTTGTGAAATCCATTTTTCCGCGCACCAGCCGCTCCCCGACAATGTTCCAGGTGATTTCCTCAGAGACTCTGGTAAGGATAAAATGCACATCACCCCTGGCGTACGCCGTTGTCAATTGTACAAGAAAATCATTTTTTGGAGAATTTCCACAGCCTTCATTCAAAATAATATTTGTCATGATTATTACCCTCCAGAATCGGTTGTTATTGTTTCCCGGATGGGTTTGGCATCTGGCGGTTTTTGAAAAACCAGTGTGTAAGAGAAGCGGTTACCATAAAAATCCGCTTGTATGAATCCAGCTTTTTTTGAATGTTCAATCACGTTTTTCTTCGTCTGGAAATGCGGGTCGGCGATCGCTTCAGTGACCGATAAAAACCCGCCCGGTTTAAGGCACTCAAATAATTCCTTCACCAGGCTTTCACGGTCTGGAATTTCACCCAGGACGGTCACAAGCAGAGCCCGGTCAAACCGGCAGGTCCCCAGCTTCCCTTCACCGGCCGCACCCTGCACAAATTCAATGTTGGTCAGGTCTTCCTTGTAAGCTTTCTGGCGGACTCTGTCCAGCATGGCCGGTTGGATATCGAATGCCGTTACCGTACCGGTCGGGCCAACCTGCCTGGCCAGTGGAATTGTGAGCCTGCCTGGCCCGCAGCCAAAATCCAGCACAGCCATCCCGGGATGAAGGTCCAGGTTCGAGATAATTACCAATCCGCGGTTGTTTCTCAGGAGCGGATTATCCAGTTCAACCAACCAGCCCAGCCAGGAAGGGCAGGGGATGGATGCATGGTTTGAGGATATCCGCCAGATCACAGCGATAATGATCATGACTGGAATGAAAGCAATAGCGGCTGAAATAATAAATGGCATATTGACCTCTATTCTGGCATGTATGACAGCATTATTCTTGTAATTATCAAAAAATCGATCGGGGGGGTGCAGTTTTTGTTTGATATCCATTTATTACTTATAAACAGGCACCATTTTGTGCCCTCTTTATATTATCGAATTTTCATATGAATCGTTTTTGGATATTTATGGATCAGTTCAGCGATCTAGTCCGATTATTGTATTATTCTCATAATACCAAATATTTCTGTAAATCCATTACTATAAGGCTAACCAAGCGCCATCCCTGAAGAACTCAAGCAGGAATTAATATAAATCCTCCCAGGCACCTGGAAGGAGTTCCTTCTAACGATGATTTAATTATTACTGCAGGATGGTTTGGATAACGTAAACGAAGTGATTCCCTTATTTGACATTATTATGTTAATCCATGATAGATCGACACGAAGCGGTTTCCTTTTGGGACCATCGGCAGTTAAATCACCCAATCGCGGGAGGGTGGTGCATGATCATCTGCATTCTGATAGGACGGCAATCCGTATATCGTTCCCTCGCATCAACAGCCTGAACTCAAATCATTACCCTGGGTCATTGGAAAATGCCTGGGCGCATTTTTATGGTGGATTCTAACGATCTGGAAGCCCGATGTTAATCATCCCAACGTTCCGGGCTGTAGGCTTAGCTGGATCAATCCATTTGCTTTTAAGCTGAGCAAACCAGTTGAAAACGGCGTAACCAATCCAATATAAATACCAAATTCGATCTGATGGATTTTGCATTTGCCTCCAATCTCGAAATCAACCAATGATCATTGCAATAAGCATCAACGTCTCCTGCCAGCAAACACTCCCAGGACGAGAAATATAATCGCAACTCCAATCAGGAAACCAAGATCATATTGGCTCCCATCGTTGTACACTTCGTACATTTGCGCTTTAGAATTAATAAATGACATCACTAGGGTTACCGGAGCGATAATCCCGTGCCAGATTCCTGTTACAATACCGGCAACACGACCATTTGAATCAGCAGTATATGCAAGTGGGTTCTCACCTGGGGCAACGAGTTGTATCTTTAAGCCAGGTATGTCGATTTGACTTTCGGAAGTTGGCTCCTCGGTTTGTTGATTCAGCACAGGAATATCAATTTGAACACCGCTACCTGGCTCACAGCCCACAACAAAAACAAGCATCACGGCCAATAAAACAAAATAGATCGATTTTTTCTTCATTTCTTATCTCCAAAAATTATTAGATATGACTATTGCTCATTAACTCATCTTATGCTTGTACCCGACCACCGAAAAGTCGCCCATGACCGCTCAAATTAATGCAACCTGAAGTGGGGATGAGTTTATAATATTGTCCCAATAGACCGGGGTTCGTTGTCTTGACCCCGGATGAATAAATTTCGCCGGTAAATTTCCAATATTTTTTAGCTGCGGGAATCCAATACCTTCCGCTAAATGAGCTTTTTTACCTCAACCTTATTCCAACCATGGTTTCATTATTATCGTATATGAAAGGAGCTATCTACGTCCCTAATAAAACCAATAAAACATCTATATTATTAAGTGGTTTTTCAATCCCCTTCCCCAAACATCTTAATTAGAAAAAAAATCGCCCCCCAGTCCTGGAAGGCGTTTTTCAACCACAAAAAGAATCTCATACTCCTGCCTTATCGGTCGAAAAGCATTAACGCGAAACGAGTACTTTTTAGGATCCCAATGGGGTGTGCACAGCATAACTCACACAGTTACCCATGGTTTATATAAAAGAAAAAAATAGGTAGATCCACCATGGGCACCAGCATCTTAGATCATCAAAGCTTTCGGCCAGGGTTCCCGGCGCGCTTGAGTCCAGCGCGTATTCACATAGTTCAAAGCGAAGAAGTTTTGCACCAGGTGTAACCAGAACGCCCCGGATTCGCTCAGTTCGAGAAACTCAGCATGGCGAACTGCCAGTCCGGCGTGTTCGATTATTCTCAGCCACCGGCGCGCTTTTTGGGCATCGTCTCCCAGGGCTGCATCGAGGTCACCCAGTGGTATACGGGTGTCATAGAACCGCCAGTCCAGCCACCACCATCCGGCCATTTCGCCGGCGAACGGCATACGCAGGGCGATCGCCGTCCGTCCAGTTTTGAATGCCTCCATCCAGCTGTTTAGATCGAATGAATTCAGCACAAAGCAGTCATCCAATTGTGACCCGGCACCAGGACCAACCCCAATATAGCCGTCGCGTGTGACCGATGAGTAGCGTGGAACGTTTCCCTTTTATAAAGCCCCATACCGATGTGGGTTCAAAATCGTTGTTGGTACACCAATCATTGATCATCCGGTACTGCTCTCTGCGGGTTTTCAATCTGGGCATGCACACAGCTGCCAGGTGCAGGTATTCTCCTACCGAAGTATATGGGAAATGTAAACAGGGGATAGGTTGTAATTTGGTCTACACCGAGTTCAGCAGCACGAACCAGATCATCCAATAAATTGGAGGGTGTCTGTTTGGAAGTAGCGAACACGATATCAACGTTTACGGTGGTGAAGTTACCTCTAGCTGGCAAATACAGTACACGTCCAGTAGCCTTGGGGTAATAACCTTGCCCGAGAATAACCAGGCATTCAGGATGAAAGAATTCAATTTTTGCCCTCCTGCTGCCTTATCAGGTATGCGATGGATTCCTCAAATAGAGGCAGGTACTGCCGGTAGTCCTCGGAATATTCCAGATTGATCTGGACCCATTCACGCATCTTTGGCTTTCCCAGTGGCTGAAATGGAACTGTATTCTGGTCTGTCTTCAGCAACCTGGCCACGGTTTCTTCTGGGAGCTTGACCCCAACACCTTCCTCATAGAGGCAGATACACAGCTTCCTACCCACGTAATAGGCTGGAAAACCGAACATCTTGCCACATCGGACAAGCGGATTGCCTGAAAGCAGCTCATCCAGGATATTTTTATGTTCTGGATTAAATCGCGTCATTACCCTCTATCTCCAGGTACTTGCGTACTGCAGGTAGAAGTGTCAAGAGGATAAGTAATCCACTCCAGACATAATAGATCGTGTGCAGTATAAAATACTCCACCCAGATCAATTCCACTGTTAGCCAGATAATCAAAATCACGCCATCCGCCAGGGATCCTGCCCAGCTCCAGTGGTGTGACTTAAGAGGATTGAAATGGTTCAGCCACTGCCAGGCTGGTTTTTTCCATACACCGTAAGCGATCAAGGTTGGATAAATCCCCAGGAACAGGAACATCACCGCCCCGGGAATTAAGAAGTTTTGGAATGGTGAACCTTGTATGAGGGTAAGTGGCATCTGCATCAAGCTGCCGTCCGGCTTGATCATGAGTAGATAGTCCGCAGATGATACCAGCCAAACCCTCCAGTGCAAGCAGAACAATTAATAACCAAATGATAACCGGTCTGGAATTGGTTGTTTTCATGAGTAATACCTGCCTCACTCTGGATATATCAAAAATGTTAGGTGATATCGGATTATTATCCTGCCACTATTCAATCATATAACCTATTCATCTTGGAAGTCCAGGTGAATTCCTCATCTCAAATCAAGAAATGAAAATAAGTATTTACACAATTTTCTCATCAAATCCCATGATGTTCTTTATAGTATCTGTATTCTGCTTTGATGTGAGTATTTCAAGTAACAAAAAAGCCACATCCATTGCCGTTGACGGGTTCCAGCAAGTAATGATGTTGTCATCCATAACAACGGGTTGATTGATCACATTTACCCCAAATGCCCGTAATGCTTCCTGTCGGATCGAACTTTTATTGTAGGTTGTGGCCTTCTTCCCGGCTAAAATTCCACTTTTGCCTAAAGGTAATGCTGCAACACAAACCGATGCAATGACTTTGTTATGTTTCTTAAATTCGCGGATGATATTCAAAAATCGTTCATCATATGCAACTTTATAATAATCATATTCCTCGAATCCGCCGGGAATCGCCAGGGCATCATAATCATTGACATTGATTTCATCCACCAGGAAATTGACGATCCATTTTTGATTAAAACTGCTGCAAACTTCCTTTTTTAAGCCGCATGTAAATAACTGCGTCGAATGATCGCCATCGACCAGGTTCCATCCAAACACATCAATAAACACACTGGCTTCATATGTTTCGAAGCCATCAGCCAGCAGTAATAGGATCTTCTTCATGGTTTGTTATCCTTCATTTGGTTAGAATTTGACTGACAATAAATTAATTATACAGAATCCTGATCCATGGAAATGTTACAATTCACCCGGCTAAACCATCATCGATTTAGATGTGGGGGTTTCCAATGCCGATATCGCGCTTGCTCCTGCCTGTTTATTCTGCCAGGTCTTTTGGTCGGCAAGTGTCTTTGGCCCAAACAGGATCACAATGGTTGCAGTTGCTAAGGAGTAAAGCAGGATAGATACCCACCAGTATGTATCGGGCATGGAATAATCCCCAAAAATTCCAGCCATTACGACCAGGGAGGCATTGGCAAGGAAATGCATCATGATTCCAGCAACAAGCGTGCTGCGTTCGGTATTATTATAGATCCAGGTTTGCAGCACACTGATCATCACAGCCGTCAGAACAAATGACCAATATGCTGGAGAAAATATTCCATTCATTTCATGCTGAGCCAATCCCGGTACAAGAAAAGCAGGCGTGTGCCACAATCCCCAGAATACCCCCAGAACCAGGGCTGAATGCAGTGCATTCCATCTGGTTTGCATCTCTCCCAGCAGATAACCCCTCCAGCCTAATTCTTCTGAAATGGCCCCAAAGGTAATCTCTACCACCAGAAATTGAAGCAGCACAGGAATGTTGGTGACAAGCTGCCTTGCATATTCCATGGAGATAGGTTGTCCGGATAAAGCACATGAAAGAATATATGCGCTGATATTCAATGCCGGTAAAATTAACAGGCCCCCAATGATGATTGGTGGTTTTGCATCCGGCCAGCGGTATGTCCGCTTCCAGAAGTCACGTCTTTGGTCCGGATCCTTCACCAGGTAAGTGAAAAAGATACCCATCGTGGACGGAACGAAAGTGATCATGGCTATTAAGAGCATATTCAACTCCGAATCCATCCCCTCCCTGGAGAGTAAGATTGGTATCCAAAGAATACCACTTACCAAATATATGGCGGCAATGAACCCCCAAATTTTGAAGGCCCATTTCATTTTCATTCAGCCTCCTTAGATACTTTCGTGGACTGGCAGCACCCCAACAGCCAGCAAAGGAAGCGTATGAATCGATACCTGCTGCACATTTCAACCTCCTTTCAAAACCATCACAGGATATTCTCCCTCCGGAAAGCCTTCAGAATCCATCCTTGTAAAATCTCCCGAACAAGGGTATGATAATATCGTATTCACTATTGGTTATATTACCATATTTGGTATTATAACCAATTATGGTAATAATGTCAAGAGGTTAACAGAATGCCTGGAGAAAAAGCAAACCTGATCCTGCACCCCGTTCGATTAAGAATTCTGACTGCAGTATCCAACTACCGCATGACAGCCAGTGAAATCTCGGATGCCATGCCGGAGATACCCCTGACCACGCTTTACCGGCACATTAATGTCCTGATGGAAGGCGGCCTGCTCACCATTGTAGAGGAAAGGCAAGTCCGCGGCACGGTTGAACGGCTGTATGCCCTCACCGCTCCCCCATCCCTGACCGCTGATGACCTGACTGGAATGTCCAGGGAGGAATGCGAACAGGCCTTCACCATCTACCTCTCCACATTGATGAGCGATGCCCAACGTTATCTGGAAAGCAAGACAGGCTCCTCCGGAATTAATCCCCTGGAGGACGGTGTACACATCAGTAAAGTCCAGTTATTCTTAACGGATAACGAATTCAACGAGTTGAACTCAAAAATGATGGGATTGATGCTTGACGCAGCAAAAAATCAGCCGGCGGATGGCAGGTTCAGGCGAATGTTTTCCTATATATTTATCCCGATGGATAAGGATTGAAATAGAATACTATATGGAATCCACGTTTGTCATACCTGGATAACGAAATATCTTACCGATTACGAAGGGTGCCCTTAACGCCAATGTGTAGGAGAAGTGAACTAACAGGATGAAATACAAACCATGTTTGTAGGCGGTGAATTTTATTACGATGAACGCTGGCTTGTCGAGAAACCAGTGATTTCAACTGAAGGCATGACTTTTCTCAATGGGGGAACAGCCTGCCTTTTTGTGATCAGCGATTATTTGCTTGATCATGGAATTAAAAAGATCTTGCTGCCGTCCTATTTATGCCCGTCCATCATAACCACACTGCAACGCTGCGGGCTAAGCTGCGATTATTATCAAATCAACCCGGATTTTTCCATAGACCTGGATGATTTTTCCCAAAAAGCAAATGTTCACCAGGCGGTTTATTTCATCAATTATTTCGGCTTTTCCCACCCAATGGCAGTTCGTAATTATCTGGCAAGCCTTCGCCAAAAAGGGGTCATTGTGGTGGAAGATAATGCTCAGGCTGGTTTTTTGGATCAAACCACTGGCGATTTCATCTTTAATAGTATGCGTAAACTATCGGCCTATGACGGGGGATATTTGATCACCCCATTTGATGGTACCGATTATGTTAATAAATACCAGGGCCGCTCAAACCGTCGTTTACCAGTGATTCGGGAATATCGTAAACAGTTGGCGGATTATCTTTATCAAGGTACAGGAATCCATGCTGAACTGCAGCAAATGTATAATCTCGCAGAAAGCTATTATGACTCAGATCTTGTTATCGAAGGTGATCCGCAGGAGCGGTGGCATATCGAACATTTGGATTGGAAAGGAATTAAGCAGGTTCGCCGGGAAAATTACATCTATCTGCTGAATCTGATATCTGGTATATCTGAATTGGACCCGATTTTCCCGGTCCTCCAGGAGGAAAATATGCCCCTTGGATTGCCAGTTTATGTCTCTGGTGTTTCCCGTGATTGGCTGATAAATGAATTAGGAAATGCCGGGATCGGATTAACGATTCATTGGGATGAACTGGTGAGCGACCCACGCCTCAACGGAAATCGTACTGCTGTAAATATGGTCAGCAAAATTCTTACCCTGGTGATTGATCAGCGCACCAGTCACAAACAAATGGATTATCTTGTCCAGAATTTATTCGATTCCATTAAATGCAAAAGGTAGGGGTGACTGCAATTTATCTTATTCAAGAAGCATTTGTCCATGGTCAGCTTGATGGTGTCGATAAAAATCCCTCAATATCCTCAATAAATTTCAATGTCCCTCTCTCAATCTCTTTTGTTAGTGCATCAAAATCACTAAAATCCGGGTTGTCAACTAAAATGGTCTCAATAATAGAATCAACGCCTTTCGCAGTTGGTACGACGAAGTATTTACTCCAATCGCTTTCTTGGAATAATTTCCAGTATTTAGTTTGAACCTGTTTATTGTATCCTGCTAACCAGGCTTCAAATCTGAGCGGTTGGTGGATAAAAACAATCGCAATTTTCAATTTTCGATCTTTTAATAATTTTGGATTCAGGGAAAAAAAAGTCATATCCATATAACCATAATAAATGTTGCCGGTCACAAAATATTCAGGATATTTGTTTTGAAAATACGTCCTCAAACCCATGACATATTCCATCAATCCTTTGTATGCCTTTTGAATGGCGCCCTTCTCCATTTGTTTTCTATATTCATTCATATATTCATGAAAAGGTTCCATTTTTGACTCCGATTTTTTCAATGATCTTTATTAGTTATTCCACCGGTTCGATCCACATTTTGTCAGGCATTTGATAAAGGCAGCCTGTACTTTACCCCCGAAGGATGCACAATGCCTGGCGAATTTCGCCTAAATGGTAAGCAGTGTGAGCTACTACAGCAAGTCCCCTGCCAATTTCGTCTTCGCTTGACCATTCAGGGGCGGACTTGATCAGGTTCAGTATGATATTGTAATTCGTCCGTAAATCATCCTGGATGGATTGCCACTCTTCAGCTGTAACCTGATCGACTGTGCGCCAAATTTCATCCCAGTCTGCTTTTGGAAAATCGAGGTCAAGCATCGATTTTTCTAGAACATCCAGGTAGAAAGCGACATGCTTGACCTGTGCTGCTAAAGTTGCACACTTCCCGCCCACTGGAATGGATGCCTCATCTGCCGTGATACCGGCCAGCGTTTCAAACAATGACGTATTCTTATCCAGATAAATGCCCTGAACGTTATCAAAGGTTTCATCAAGCAGTATTAGAAGGGCTTTTGTGAAATGCTCGGACAGAATTAGAATTCATGATATGCACCTCCTGAGGAAAAATATGCTTCGGTTACCACTATATTATCCGGTATTTTCGCTTGATGTATTTGCCAAAGGAGCCGCCCAATTGTAATTTATACAGGTTCTGGCAATTGCCTGGATTCCACACGATTAGGAAATCCTTCTTGGATTCAGATTACTCTTAACACGAACTACCATGCCAAACTTGTAATCGCAGGTATCCTTTTAGAGAAATATGACCATCCCCTTTCATTATCATTATGCATAATATGTGTGACATCTTGCCGACACCATGCCAACTTAATCGGATGATTTGTTTTTTTCATTCCCCTCCGTTCCATCTGCACAGTTTTCCGGGAGGAGCCGCACAACACCCCCCGGCAGTCGTCCTTCCCTCAGGATCGCTTCATAAACCAATTGTTCTTTCTCCCTGAGCACCGGGTTGCGGCCCCTTGTCCTGATAATGACGTTCATGCCAATATGAAAACCGCCAGGTTCAATTCTTTTTGGCAGGGTCCCTTTCTTTTTCAGATATTCAACCACGCTCGGTTTGTTGGCATAGAGGATGGCGGTTATTTTCAATTCCTCTTCGGTGAATTTGTTCTGGTTCATTATTTATCTCCTTTTTACCTGAATTAAAAAACGCAACCCTGAGCAGCGGTTCGCTTCAGGGTTGCGAATCTTGATTAATATTTATTTTGTCAGTCTTACTGCATCACCAGCCGGAACACCCGACCCCTTTAGGGAAGGGCTGTGCATATTCATACGCCAGTATATCACACTCATCGCCTTCCACGCAGCAAACCGGTAACCATCTTAACTGGCATACCGATAATGGATTGTTCTTCTGCAAGGTCGGTCCCTATAACTGTGCAATGAAAATTTCCATTGCTCATTTTCTCGTGTTCCTAACGATCAGGTTTTTGAAATAACGTAATTTGAATACCGTCGGGGTCTTGGAGCCGTACGTTATAATCACCCCACGGAGTCATGACGGGTGGATGGATCAATGTTGCTCCATGGGCAAGTAACCGCTCCATTGCCGCTTTCAAGTCTGGCACTTGAAGTGCAAAACGAATCTGCCCGCTGATCCGTTTCTCCGCTTCGAGTTGGTCAATCGTTTGTGCTTGTAGCTCATCGAAAATCTCTAGAGTAGCGTTCCCCATATTGAGGACGAGTGCCTGACCTTGACCGTTGTTCCAAATTGCGGCAGGTTCAATTCCGAGACCGTCACAATAGAATCTTACCAATCTTTCATAATCACCAGTGGTGACAGCCACGCGCAATTCCAGGATAGGATTGTTCGGATTTGGATTTGTCATCATTATATGTGCCCCTTTGTGGATAACTTATGAATGTACAGAAATAACCTTGCACCGGCGCCCAACGCCATCCGTTACTGGACGGCCTGGACAATGCTTGCCTGCTCTGTGCCGCAGGCACACGTGAAAATACCGCAAGCCTCATAGCGGCAGACCCCAGGACTAGGTGCAAAGTTTGTTGATCTCTTTTGAACTGCAACAAACATATAGTCTTCCTGCGCATTTTTCGATCGTGTACTTATGGAATGCGTGACGATATTTGCGATGATTTGGATAACAAAAAGTACAAGCAGGATGATCCCCCCTCTCAAGGAATAATATTTCCAGGTCATGGTTTTTTGGAATAATATTTCAGTCATACCACAAATCCATAATTCATCGATATGTAGAGCGCGCACATATGGAGCGCGACATATGGCCCAATTGTTTCCAATCCATTGTCTCTCGGAACGGAATCTTCAATATCCAGTCATACAGAGCTTCGATCGCCAGAAATGCCAGAAAGATTCCCAGAAAGATGGTGTATCGTGGTGTTTTATGCTCCTTTTGGACCAGGAAAATCGCATAAATGGCTGGAATCGCTAACAACAAATACACCCATCCAATTCTTTGCAGAAGATCAAGATGATTCTGACGCATAAGAAAGATGAAAATCAGAAACACACTGTTCACAAGCCCAAGCGCGAAATAGAATGGTTCAATCATTTTGTAAATCCTTGAGTCATTCATCCATTTAAGTCCTTGAGATTAGCCGAAGGTTTACGCAAGCAGACAGCGGGGCGGGAACCTGAGATTCAACCATGAAGTCCTTGAGATAAGAGTAAGTTTTACGTAACAATAATTATTTTGCAAGATGGAAGCTCCCGACAATTTGCGTTAGCAGCTTGGCAGGAAGGCCAGCAAATAAAATGGAATAATTCCTCAACTAGAGGAAGTCCATTTCGGAGCGACTACCGTCAAGTTTGCTGGGGCAGCGTTTGACTTACCAGAGTGACTCATAGATAAAACCAACATTTTCCTGGTTCAACTTCACGGGAATAAGCACTTCTTCAGCGCTGTGATTTGCGCTTTTCGGAAATCCTGGACTATTGGCAGACGAGGGTCGAATACATCGAAACGCATGAAATGCGCCTGGAGCTTCATAAATTTCACATTTGACACCACACTCCTTTAACCTTTGTGCATAGTGCCACATCCTCATCATGAAAAATGTCCACTGTTCCCACCCCGATCCAGGCCTGAGGCAAACCGGTAAGGTCTTTGCGGCGTGCAGGCACAGAATACTCTGGTACATCTTCTGCCCCGCATTTCTTTCCCAGGTAGGACTCCCATCCAAACCGGTTGCTCTTTTGGTTCCATGGTATATTGTTGCTATCATCCACATCCAGGCGGAGAACTGTCCTGTCATCTAACATTGGGTAAACAAGCAGCTGAAAAACAGGTTTAATTTCTTGCCGATCATGTGCAAGTTGAACGAGGGCAGCTGCCAACCCGCCCCCGGCGCTTGCGCCTCCGATAGCAATGCGCTTTGTATCTATTCCTAGTCGTTGAGAATGGGATACCACCCATTTTAAAGCAGAGTAACTATTTTCCAGTCCTATCGGAAATGGATGTTTTGGGGCGTAAACGATAATCCACTGAAACAACCCTGATGCCTGTTTCGCCAGCATACTGGTTGCAGCGAACATCATCTTGTTCCGGTCTACCCATCACGTACCCGCCACCATGTAACCAGATTAATACAGGTGTTAGCGTCGCAGCTCGCTTTGGTTTATAGATTCGCAAACGGATTTTTGTTCGATCATCCTGGCCAGGGATAAAGACATTTTCAACCAGGATACCTTCGGGAGTTTTGGGTACAGGTATCAGGTGCATCAACCAATTAAAAAACCAGAGGTTATGGTTGCCGTAAGTTATCGCTGGGATTTTTCTTGCAATTTGTTGCAGTTCTGGATGTATATTGGAAAATTCTTTTTTCACGGCTGATGACTTTCTCAATGGTCTTGAATTTTATCCTTAGGATACAGGCCGCCCGATGGTTTGCGGAAGCCTCATGTGCTATGCACGGGTTAATGGCGCTGGGGCAGGGAAAACTCGGTAAATCATACCTGTAAAACAATATGGTCAGCAAGGAGGTCAAGACTCTATTTGCCTGCACTGTGCCTCAGGCACACTGGGAGTAGGACGGCGAAGCGGTCGATGCAAGGAAAATGCTTGCCATAGGTGCCACATAACCCCGCGATCGCCGAAGCGAACCAAAGGTGCGCACGCTGTTTTAGGCTGCGTTTGATTTCTTCAGGTATGTTCCTAAACCCGTAGCGAGCCGCGGAATCCCCTGGCGCCATAGTAAGAGTCCGCACCGTTGTGATACACGAAGACATGGTCGTAGCGGCGATCGGCAAAGATGGCGCCGCCTAGTTTTCTAATTTCAGAAGGTGTTTTCAGCCAGCTCGATGTTTTCGTATCGAAATTTCCAAGTTTCTGCAGTTCCCGATATTGTTCTTCCGTTAAAATTTCGATGCCCATGGCAGCTGCCATATCCATGGCGGTATCTTTTGGTTTAAATTCTTTCCTTGACTCCAGCGCTTCCCGGTCGTAACAAACATTTCTACGGTCTTTAGGACTTTCCGCTGAACAATCATAAAAAATGGTTTCGCCCGTCTTTTTATCATAACCAACAACATCCGGTTCTCCACCGGTTCTCTCCATTTCATAGAGCGACCACAGTTTTTCAGGATGGGCTTCCAATTTTGCTTGAACTTTAGCCCATTCAATATCTTTATGGCGGTTCATGTTTTTCTCATAACGGGCTTTCAATGCTCTGATTAGGTCTTCACGTTGTTCTGGTGACAACTCTTTTTTATTGCTGTATAATATTGTCCATACTTTAGAATCTCCGTTAACATTCAAATCTTCAATGCAGTGGCGCTCTTGAGAGCTTCCTTATTAATTATACGCACGTGCTCAACCTCGGGCAAAAGGCGGGGTGCATCCCGTTGGATTGAAAAGTTTTTCTTGTGTGAATGAAAAGCCGCTGCTTGCCTGCGCCTTTATAGCACATATAAAAATCACTTTATCCTGGGTTCGAATCCCCGGCTTGAATTAACGACCGATGGGAGTGCTGTGCATACCCGCCCTGGGATTCGGCTTGGTCCGCACCTTCGGAGTGAATGTGATCATATAATGGTCTCCGGATGGGATCAAAAATGGATCTGTGCCATAGCAAACCTGGTCTGCTCCATCGAGTTGTCAGGCAGTAGGGCATCGTCAGGATTCACGAAGTGGAGGAACGAATCAGGAAGGCTAGGGTTCGATCCCACGCCAGGCTCGCTGCCGCCTGGTTATAGGATTGCGGGCGGTCAGGTTCAAAAAACCAGTGTCCAGTGTCAGTGTATCGATAGAAGGTCACCGGGCGGCCAGCACGCCGAAGGGCTGCTTCCAGCTCGTCGACGTTAGATTGCGGCTCAAACTCATCGTCCTCGGCGAAGTGACCGAGGTAGGCCGATTTCGAGCTGTTGTTATCAACCACCCCGGTCCCGTAAAAGATGACGACGGAACGGATGTGTTCGGGATCGGCGGTGGCGAGATCCAGCGCATAATAGGCACCCAGTGAGAAGCCGATCACTGCCAGGCAGCAGTCGGCTTGGCCAACACGTTCGTTGAGGAACAATGTTGCATTTGCGATTTCGGCTTTTGCTTGGAGGTGATTAGAGTCGAGAGCTTTGCCAAGGATTTCTGCATCGGCTATGTTGTCTGCGACTTTGCCATGATAGAGGTCTGGGGCGAAGGCGACGAAACCGGATTCGGCCAGGCGCATGCAGAATGCCTTGATTGTGTCGTTCAACCCCCACCAGGCGTGGAGAACCAATACACCGTGACCATTGCCAGCGGGCGGGACGGCGAGAAAACCCAAAGGTCGAGGGTATGTCATTTGGACTCCTTTATAAGGATATCAGTGAAATACATTTCCTTGCTATCCTCCTATCGCTGCGCAATGGGGACGTTACAGTAATTATAGTGACACCTGATGCGCTTGCAATATGCCCATAACAAAAAAGGTCCCCCCATCCCTGGAAGGACCAGCTCTTTTTGGGTTGGGTTGGGACGATCCCTTCGGAGATGTGCTGTGCATAACCGCCCTGGGATACGACTCAGTCCGCCCGGTAATTTCGAGAGTGTCAATCTAACGGTTTGCGTTAGCGAAGCGCGGGACTTGGTAGAAAAAAACCAAACCATAGAATCCGACTTCTGGGGCTGAATCCACGAAAGTGTGGGCGAATGCCTGCACTTGTCCGGTACTATTCTTTCTTTTTCCCGTCCAACCTCAAAACATTCGCCTCATCACGATGGACTCCATCTGACCCGACATGTTTGTCCCCAATTTCTGCGCCATTCTTGATGACATAAACAATCGCCATCGCATGACCACGGCCCAGACCGTAATCTTTATTAAGCCATGCAACGATGTCCCCAGCCTTTGTCTTCGGGTTGTCAAAGCCCTTTTCTTTTGCCATCGCAATAAAATCATTGGGGGTTTTGCCGGTTTTTTCTTCGATGTTGTCTAGATATGCTTGAAAAGACATGCTACGGCTCCTTATTGTGGATAATTTATGTGTAAAGTCGTAACGTTTATCGCCGCCGCGCTTTGAATTATAGGTGATTGAGTGGCTCCGAACGCTCGTGATTAGTGTACACCTGGCCGAAGCAATCTACCAGCTCTAAAACCCAGGAAGTTGCTCGATCTAATCTGAGATACGATTCACCTGAAACATTCCTCCAATAGGAAGGAGGAAACCCATCTCCACTGGGCGCCGCCCAATAATTTGTTTCATCATAACAAATGTCGTCCGACAAAAAAAGGCCATTCTGAAGGGTTTGAATCTAAAAGCGCCCTCCAACATTGGAAGGCGCTTCTTTGTTCGCAGAAATAATGGGTTTATTGTGGACCGGCAAGCACCGGCCGAAACTTACGACCCTTTTTGGGAAGTGCTGTGCATACCCGTATATCGGACTTAACCAATTTTGAGATACGGATCATATCGTAATTTAGTGATGCATTGCTGGAAAATTCGCAGTGCTTCCCGGCTATTTTCCAACAACTGGATCACATCGATTTACGCTGTGTGATCTGGATTGTGTTCCGCTGCCGCATGGTTAAACACACATTCCGCTGCTTGCTCATTCCCGTTATTTTACTGAAACCAGGGAACCGACAGCCATCAAGATGAGTGAGAGCAGTGCAGCAGCGAGCATGGTCGGATGCCCCCAACGACCGAGTGTCCAGCCAGGGTCACTGACCGGTCCGGTTTGCCGGGCCTGCCAGTACATTGGGATCGTGATCAGGGCTACCACAATTGCGGTCGCACCGGCAGCCAGGCGCAGATACTCGAGGAACTGCCAGGCACCGACCCACAGGATCAACAGCGACGGGAGTGTGGCGAGCAGCCAGGCTGCCCTGCCTGAAATTCCGGTTCTTTCCCGGAGGATGTCTGCGAGAGCAAGTGATACCGACCAGTAACTCGTCACCAGGGCAGACAAAATGAAGAGCGAACCGGCTGTGCCCGCCCACGGCCCCATGCGTTCGGAGATACCGATGATCGCAACCTCTGTGACCCTTGTTGAAATCCCGAGCGCGATCAGAGCTATAACCGCTGTCAACACTCCGTTGATACCCAGGCCGACAAGGATTGCACGGACTGCTCCACGATGATCAGGGCCAAGGCCTTTCACGACCTGGGGTACGCTGTAGAAAGTCCATAACGCATACATGACCATTCCATAGAGCGCCAACCATCTGTCGTTGAGCCCGACAGGCCGGGGAGTGCATTGAAGGGCAGGGAAAACGCGCCGACCCCAATCGCAACGACAAGACCAATCAGAGCGAGTGCGCCGAACCGCTCAGCAACGCCAACTGCCCTGAGACCGAAGAATACCACACCGGCCGAGACTCCATAAACGAGGACCTCGGCCAGTCGCCGGTTTATCCCTAGCAGGTTGGCCAAAATCTCTCCTGCACCTGAGATATAGGCTGCCAGGTTCGCCAGGAAAGCAATTCTCAGAAGAATGAAGACAGTCCATAGCAGCCAGCGTCCGATGCGGCCGCGCAGCACATAGATGCGCATCAACTCCACGATCTGCAGATCACGCCCGGTGCGGAACAGCACTTCGGCAAGCATGAGATGGATCAGTGAACTGGCCGCCCATGCCACTGGCAGGATGAACGCAAGACCAATAAAGCCCACCCGTTCGGTGAGGAACGGCACCGCCATGATCCCTGCACCAACACCGGCGCCAACCATTAGTGAGGTTGCTTCCCATTGTGTGAGTCGGTGTACTTCCATCCTTTCCCTCCCTTCAGCCTGTGGGCCGTCTTCGTTCACAGTGTTGCAATTTCGATATAAGGGATCCGCCCATCGAACTGCTGAATTGGCGATTCTGAACAGGAGACCACGAACAGATCGCTGTGGTAGGTTATATGGAGGTAACGCCGCACAGTGGCAAGGAGAGGATCATTATCGGACAAGCCAATCATCAGGAAGGCTTTTCCGCGCTCGTAAGCGTTGATCGCGCAGGCGGAGAGCAGGGCGCGCATCACCTTGGGATCATCATCAGCAATGCAGATACATGCCGCGAACGCAAGCTGAATTGCCTGACCCGGCGGGGTGAGTGGGCGTGCCCCGAGTACCCGGGCGACGAGATTGTATACAGGGCGCAGACGGCGCAGTGCTGGCCCATAGGCGTCGACGATATCCTGCTTATAGGCCGCCTGATCCCAGACAGCCATTACACCCACGACATCATTTCCACGGCGAGCGACCATGATATCCTGTGGTCTGAGGCCGCGCAACGTCAATCCACCTGTGAAATCTTCGAGCTTATAGGCGGGGAAAAACTGCCGGCGGGGACCCATGCGGTGCAGGAATGCGACGATCTCCTCGAGTGTTTCCGGCGAACCTGGCAGCACCTCTACGCCTGATGCGCGGTGAGCATGGAACCGGCGCAGGAGAATCGCACAGGTGGTTAACCCGCCGATATGCCGGGTATGCCAGCCGCCGGGTGGTCGCGAGCCAACCAGCAATTGACGGGCACGCGGATTTTCGCAGGCAATCACACCGAAATACAGCAGGTCAGGTGGGCTCACCTCGCGAATCCATTTTTCTCCCTGCTGGACCAGCCAAAGCCCGCGATAGGGTTGCGCTACACGGATTTGGCCAATATATCCCAGCTGCGCCTCCTGCCCGTTCAGGTAAGCCCGGTGTTCTGCGCGGCAAGCAATCCCGGCCAACTGCCCATCAGGTTGATGGCGTGCAACCAGCACATCGCATGGATCGCCCATGATGGTGGTCCCGAGGAAATAGTCCGGCTCGCGAGCAAATCGTACAGCAATCGCGCCTGGCATCGACACAGAACCAATCAAAGCACGTATATCGGGATCATCGTCCTGTGTCGCCCAACGGAGTTCGAAATTGGACTCGCTGCTCATCGTGTCCCCAGGCGCATGCCCTGCCGCTTGAACGCCTCACGACGGAAAAGCGGATTGTAGGCACAGTAGATGGCAAAACGGAACGGTGTGGCGAGATTGGTGCGGATCCAGCACGCGTGTCGCAATCGAGGACCAACTGCTCCAGCGTCTCCGGCATGCCCAGGCAGTCTCGGTTAATTCGTCGGGTGTCATCCGCGCCGGACGGAAAGCCGCATGGTTGAAACGGTAATCCGGGTGGAGCCACCAGCGCCCATCATAGAGCAGCCGCCCTTCGGCCTTCAAGCGTTCGTAAAACGGAGTCGATGGGTAGGGCATCAACACGTTGAAGGCGGCGAACGTGAAGTGGTTGGTGATCCCCCACTCGCAGGTTGCGAGGATGGACTCGACGGTGTCATGATCATACCCGAGCGCAAAAGCCGCCCACGTCTGCAGGTGATGATCGCGCAGCGTTGCGATCGCCTCGGCGTACCCGTCGAATGCGACAAGATTCGAAGCCTTGCGCATCTGCCGCAGGTTATCGATATTCAGGCTTTCGAAACCGATAACGTTGCCCATGCAGCCGCTCTCAACAAACAGGCGCATCATTTCGGGGTCACGGGTGTGATCGACACTGACCTGGGAGACCCAACGAACCTTGAGGGGGATCAGCGCGCGGAGGAGTTCCTTGGCCGCCTCCGGGTTGGCAATGAAATTATCATCGACAAAGAAAAGGTCCCGACGCGACTGGGCGGCGATCTCTGCCACCACCTCGGCGACGGGCCGTGTGTAATGGCAGTGACCGAAGTACTTGCTGACCGCGCAGAACTCGCATTGGAAACGACAGCCGCGGCCAAACTGGAGCAGACTTACGGGCAGGTATTTTTTGCCGGCATACAGGTCTCGGCGCGGGAAAACACCCAGCTGGGGAACACTGCATGTGCCATTGTAGCGCGGCCGCAGTCGTCCCGCGTGTGCATCGGCAACCACCTGCGACCAGAGCGCCTCGCCATCTCCGGTGTAGACAGCATCCGCATGCTCAGCCACCTCGTCGGGAAGGAGTGTCGCGTGCATACCGCCCATCACCACTGGCACCTTCCGCGCCCGGTATTCGGCGGCGATCTCGTAGGCGCGCCGCGCGGTAAATGTTTCGACATTGATCGCCACCAGGTCGGTTGGCTCATCGTAGTCGATCTCGTCGACGCGATCATCGAACAGGCGGCAGTCCACACCCGGCGGGGTCAGGCCTGCCAGGATACCCAGAGACAGAGGTTCCATGCGCCCTTCGTCAACGAACCGTTCGCCGTCGCCCAGGCAGCCAAGCGTCGGCTTTATGAAGGTCACCTGCATCGTACACACCTCCACGACGAGCGTTCTAAGCGTTTGATCTCCATACCCTGCAGACGATCCTAGGATCGGTTTATACTTTTGCTGTAGCCTACTATAATCATAACCTTGTCACAATGAATGGATATAGCAAAATAATAATATCCACACTAATAATTTGCCATGATTATGCCACAAAAACAAGATGCACCCCCATTACTGGTAAACGATTCATAATTACATTTGTTTCGTTCTTATCTCCATGCCTGGGTCTAAATTTTACACCGGTTCATACGACTCGGTCGGCGTGGTAGGTGTGATAGTGTTGATTTAATGGCAGGTGTAAGCCCTGTGCGTTGTTCACAGGGTACCGGTAAGCGTTGGATTTGTCTGGAAAAGTCAATAGTCGCCGAATCCGCCGCTTGTCCCGCGTCTTTGGCGGGGTTGGGGCTGAATCCCGAAAATGCTGCAGAATCCCGCCAGTCCGGTGCAAAGTACCGGAAGATCTAACCGGTACGCAGTGTTGGCTGACAATTGTTTTGCAGTACTCTGCTTACTATTAAGATAAAGATTATGAAACTTCAGAATTCCAACGATACAATCCCCTGGACTTGATGCCTGAATATGTCTCATGGCTTTGGATGTCTGCCATGGGTTCATCTTGTGAACGGTTCCGGGGCTTGATGTCCTGTGGCTGCATGGCTCGACCCTTGGGGTGATATTTGCATATCTGTTAATAAGCCGCACGCCTTTTATTGCTGATCGGTCCGCACCTTTTAGAGGACAAAATGTGTCACCCTGGCATTGCCTTCAGAGACCCGATACAACGCCAATATTCATAGACTTCCGCTTGTGATTGCGTCCACTTGCACCGCCTGCAAGGGCAGGTGTGTACGCTCGTAATTCACCACAAAGACGCCACTCGGGGTGACTTTGCTTTCCGTCACCTTGAACGCCATCGGGATCGTGCCATCTGCAAACAACCGCTTTCCAACGCCCAACGTTATTGGATATATCATCAGCCAGAAAACATCGACTAAATCATGCTTGAGAAGCGTCTGAATGAGATTACCACTTCCCCAAACGTGCAAATCCGGCCCTTGCTGTTGCTTGATTTTGGCGACTTTTCCTGCAATATCTCCATTCAAAAACACGGACGGCTGCCATTCGCTGGACGTCATGGTGTTCGAGACGACGTACTTGGTCGCCGCGTTGACGCACGGCCATGCGTCCCCATGATGCGGCCAGTACGGCGACCAGATTTCAAAGGTTTTGCGCCCTAACAACAGGTCGAACGGCAGGTTCATTTGCCTTTTCAGGGCTTTTCCAAGAATCGCGTCGGATATTTGCGTTATCCATCCGCCATACGCGAAGCCCCCGCTGGTATCTTCGTCTGACCCGCCTGGGCCTTGTATGACGCCATCAAGGGTGATATGTTCAAGCACAATTACTTTTCTCATGACTGAGCTCTTCCATCATCTGGATTACTATCTGGTTGCCTCGTTCAAAGTAGGTAAACGAAGTCTCACATACTATTTTATATCACGATGAACAAGGCACACCGATGTTGGAAGGCGACAAAGCCAGCCAACATGTTTTATACATCCATCAGTTTAAAACCATAATTGGTAATCTTATATCGTCAGAAGGGTATCAAAGCCACCGCTAACTACACACCACATCCTCAACGGCAGACCAAAGGCGGTGCGCAGTCTGTTATATTTAGAATCACTACTAAGGATTAATCTAAAAGCGTTCTCCAGATCTGGAGAACGCTTTTCATATTCAGTTGATGAAACGGTCTACTGCGGACCGGCAAGCACCGGCCTGAAACTTATATCCATACACCAGTATCCCCCGCTCATCACCGTCCTCACGCAGCCGGCGGGTGACCATCTCAACCGGCATGCCGATTTGGACAGGCTGGCTGCCCAGGTCAGTAAGCTGGGCAGTTACAACAGGGCCTTCATCCAGTTTAACCAGGGCAATTGTGTAAGGGACATTGTATTCATATCCTGCCGGAGCGTCGCTCATCATCGTGTAGGAGTACACAGACCCTTTACCGCTGAATGTGTATTCCTGTTTAGCCTCACCGCCGCAGTGCGGGCATACGTCGCGCGGTGGAAAAATCTTTGCTTCACAGTGCGGGCAAATTTCACCAACCAGGGCATAGCGTTGTTTTTTCAATCTCCAATGTCGTGGTACTTCCATTGCTTACCTCTCAACAACAATATAGGTCTAATGTGCCTAAAGTTTAGCAATGGAAAACTATCAAATCCTATCAAATCTTAGGAGGGAGGGAACCATCCATCGGCAATGAATTTGCATGCCGCCCAGGTGGGGGGTGTTCTTAACCCATAACATCGCCATGATACCGGTTTCCTGTATTTGGAGGTCATTCATCAGGATAAACACCGGCATCAAAAAATATCTCTATGGGCTTAACCTTTACACACGAGGATTTGAATCGTCGTCTCCCCGACTCTACCATACCCTGTTGAATGAGCCTAATCGATCCGCTCCAATACGTGGGTGATTGCAGTGGATGCCGGTCCTCCAAGCGACTGGACCAAGGCCCTTTTTGGATTTGGGATCTGATTCCGGCCAGCCTGGCCGCGCAGCTGCTGGACAGCCTCAACAATCTGGTATACCCCGCTGGCACCAATTGGATGCCCGCGTCCTTTCAATCCCCCCATGGTACAGACCGGCAGCCTGCCACTCAGGTTTAGATCTCCATCAAGGGCAAGTTTCCAACCCTCTCCCCGGTTGGCAAATCCGCCGGACTCCAGGGCAAGAACAGCATAGATTGAGAAGTTATCGGATAGCTCCAAAAAATCCACTTCGCCAGGAAGGATGCCGGCTTTACGGCAGGCCCGGTCAATGGATATACCGGCAGCACGGAATGCCAGCATATCGTGCCGGTCATGCAAAGCCAGGGTATCGATTACCACGCTTGATCCGCTGATCTTGATGGTGGGTCCGCAATCTTCACCGCACAACAAATCCCGCCTTGTGAGCACCACCGCCGCCGCTCCGTCTGCATAGGGAGCCATATCCAGGGTATTGAGCGGGCTGCAAACCATCGGTGATTTCCGGTAGGCTTCCGCAGTTATCGGTTTTTGGTACATGGCGTAAGGGTTATTTACTGCGTTGGCATGGGCAAGCATCGGGAAACCAGCCAGGACTTCTTTCTCAACGCCAAAATCATACAGGTATCGCTGCATGAGCATGCCGGCCTGGGCAGCCGGGGTTATACCTGGTACAGCCTCATAGTCATAATCGGTGGCCTGCGCCAGGGTTGAATCAGATTTAGGGCCAACAAGATCCGTGTACTTCTCAACTCCGACAACCACCGCCGTATCCACATAACCGGATGCCACTGCCATGTATCCGGTCCGGAATGCAGCCGCACCTGAAGCATCCGCAGCTTCAATCGTATAAGCCTCAATTCCGTTCAATCCAGCATTTTCAGCCAGCAAAGCCCCCAGGTTGGATTGGTGGGAAACCACAGATGCCAGGTAATTCCCGATATACATGGCATCTGGCATTAAGCCCCCTGCATCCCGGCGTGCCATTAAAATAGCCTTCGTTGCTAATGTATGCAGGGATATTTCCCAGTGTTCACCAACCGGCGTTTGCCCGATCCCCGCCACCACTACATCAATCATATCAACCTCTATTTCATCGTAATCTTGCCGCGTTGGCGGACATAATTGGCGTAATCTATTTCGGTTCGGCGGGCAATATACGCCTGGGTTGAAAGCGCCAAATTCCGGCGCTGCTCAATCGCTTCCGTTACCGTGATCAGGAAGGCATCCGACCCGGCACCGGACCCAAAGGATGCCATCAGGATGCGGTCACCCGCTTTTGCCTCGTCTAAAATGGCTGTTAAACCGATCATTGCCGCTCCGGCATAAGTATTCCCAATCACTGGGGAAAGCAGTCCGGTTTTGGTTTGTTCATCGGTGAATCCCAGCATTTTTGCTACCCGCTGGGGGAACTTGGTATTCGGCTGGTGGAAAACCGCATAATTAAAATCAGAGGGTTGATAACCAGTCTCCTTCAGCATCGTTTTTACTGAAGAGGTAATGTGCTTAAAATAAGCCGGTTCGCCGGTAAAACGCTGTCCGTGTTCCGGGTACTTCTGATACGCTCTGCGCCAGAAATCAGGTGTATCTGACACAAATGAATAGCATGCCTCGATGTTTGCCAGGGACTCTTCTGCAGGTCCCACGATAAATGCAGCCCCGCCAGCCGCCGCAGTGAATTCAAGTTGATCTGCCGGCCTGGCCTGGGCTGTATCCATTCCAACGCATAATGCATAATTTGCCATGCGTGATCCTACAAGTCCCATACCGGCCACCATTGTTTCTGTACCAGCTTTGCATGCAAACTGCCAGTCACCCGCCGAGATTGATTCTGTGGCGCCAATTGCTTCTGCGACAATCGTCCCGCTTGGTTTGACCGCATAGGGATGTGATTCTGAACCAATCCACACTGCCCGCAGATCTCGCGGATTGATGCCTGCCCGCTTAAGAGCGTTGCGGGAAGCCTCGATTGACATGGTAATAACATCTTCATCAAGGCCGGGTACAGCTTTTTCTTTGATTGGCAGGCTGCCTTCGCTGTCTTTCCAGATTCTGCTCACCTCGCTGGCAGGCAGCCTGTAGCGCGGCACATATGCACCGTACCCAATAATGCCTACCGGTCGTGCGGGTTTCATTAATAATGGGGCGTTTTCTAATATATTATTTTCCATTTACACCTTCCGCAATCCGCCAGTAGGGATTCATCCAAACCTGGCATCTTACATAATTTTATCAAAGCCATACAAATACAATAAATTTATTATAAAGGTATTTATCAAGTCAACCGCAGTCTCAGGGAAGGCTGATCTATCCCGGCCGCTCCTTCAGGATTTCCTGGGCGCGTTCAAGTCGCACTTTGCCTTCTGCAACCAGTTGGGCAGCGACCGCGTCCACTTGAGATCCCTCTGCCCCCGCAGCAATGGCTATCTGGCGGGCATGCAGCCCCATGTGTCCACGTTGGATACCTTCCGTAGCCAGTGCCCGCAGGGCTGCAAGATTCTGCGCCAGCCCGACTGATACAATAATTTCCGCCAGTTCTCCGGCTGTCTTGACACCCATCAACTTAATTGCTGCCCGGGCAGCAGGATGGACCCGCGTGGCACCGCCCACAATTCCCACTGCCATGGGCATTTCCAGCGTTCCTGCCAGGTTCCCGTTAGCCGCCTTGCTCCAGGTGCTCAGGCTGGTGTAGCGTCCATCTCTGGCTGCATAGGCATGTGCCCCGGCTTCAACCGCTCTCCAATCATTCCCTGTCGCCAGTACAACCGCATCCACGCCATTCATGATGCCTTTGTTATGGGTGGCAGCCCGGTAAGGATCTGCCGCGGCAAACCATCCAGCCCGGATGACGCCATCCCGGACAGCTTCTGCAGAATACTCGCCGAATGCCAGCACCTCAAGAGGAATTTCACATTGAGCCTGCCCCAGGCGCCGGTCGGCCAGGTTGGAAAGAATGCGCAGCAAAACTTTTCCGCCTGTAATGGATTCAACCAATGGTGTCAGCCGCTCCGTGGCAGTGTTTATAGCATTTGCTCCCATTGCATCACGTACATCGAAAATCAGATGCATTACCAGGAAAGGCTGCGGGGCTGGTCCCTGGACAATTCGCACCTCAATATCACGCGGACCGCCGCCCAGGCTGTTAAGTATCGGATCAACATCCGCTGCTTCAGCTAGAAGTCGTTCTTTGTTTTCCAGTAAATTCAGTCGCCCTGATTCCACATCATCTAATCCAATAATTTGCATTTGCCCGATCATCAGGGGATCAGTGGCCTTCGCAGTAAATCCTCCACCGGCACGCACCAGCTTGGCCATGAATGATGCTCCTGCCACCACCGAAGGTTCTTCAACCACCATGGGAACAAGCACTTCCCTGCCATTTACTACAAAATTATGGGCAATTCCTAGAGGGAGAGCATAAGTTCCAATCACATTTTCTACCATCTTGTCAGCCTGCGCAGCCGATAATCCCATTTCCCCGCTTAAGGCCTGTAATTCTTCCCGTGTTAATCCTCCCCTGCTCTCAAGAAATTGCAAGCGCTCCGTAATACTCATCTCATAAAACTTCCTGGCAGAGCCAGTCTCACTTGTCATTTCGTACTCCTGTAACTCGCAGGCTTAATCCTGAACGATGATCCTTTGAATCATAGACCATCCCTACTGGCAAAATCTATCAATTTTCTGCCGGTTAATGTATTATATAGCAACGCTCATTTTGAAAAACTGTCCCTATACAAACCAGTGTAGTGACCGGGTTGGATGGATTACCAAAAATTTCAAACGATAATGGAGCAGGCATGAAGACACCCATATTTCAAGTAGACGCATTTACCCACGATCCATATCGCGGCAACCCTGCTGCGGTTTGCATTCTGGACTCACCCAGGCCGCATACATGGATGCTTACAGTAGCCCAGGAGATGAATTTATCAGAGACTGCCTTCCTGCTCCCCGAAGGGGAAGCGTACCGCTTGCGTTGGTTTACTCCTGCTGTAGAGGAAAAACTTTGTGGACATGCCACCCTGGCAAGCGCTCATGTCTTGTGGGAATCAGGAAATCTCAAACCGGGTGAAACAGCACTTTTTAATACATTAAGCGGGGTACTTACAGCATCCAAATATGGCAGCCTGATCGAACTCAATTTCCCTTCCACCCCTCCAGAACCGGTAGAAACACCCCCTTTGCTCCTTGATGCACTCGGGGTATCTCCTCTATACGTCGGAAAAAGTCCTTTCGATTATTTGGTTGAGGTTGCAGATGATGAAATTGTAAAAAAACTTCGACCAAATATGTCCCTGATGAGGGAAATTGATATTCGCGGGATAATCGTCACCAGCCGCTCTACAGACCCAAAATTTGATTTTATCTCGCGCTTCTTTGCCCCACATGACGGGATTGATGAAGATCCCGTAACCGGTTCTGCCCACTGTTGTCTTGGTCCTTACTGGAAAGAAAAGCTGGGAAAAAATTCTTTCAACGCTTACCAGGCATCACCCCGCGGGGGTATTGTTGCTGTACGGTTGGAAGGAAATCGCATCATCCTTGGGGGCGAAGCCGTTACCGTGATGAGTGGTGAGCTGTATTACTAGCAGGAATCCGGGTTTTAGTCTATCAAAACCAGAGAGGACATCCGGTAAGGGTCATCTCCGGCAGAAGGAAGCACGCGGATCGAATCATAACCCGCTTCCACTGCAGCAGCCGGAACATCCATCTGCATCTGGATGATTTCCTCGCTGCTCTTATCCTGGGGTGTTTCCAGTGCGGCAATTTCCTCACCGTTACGGCGGAAGGAGAGGCGAAATCCATCCCGGTTTCCCAGTTTGATTTGGATTTGACCGGCATGCTGAATTTCCCCCAGGTCAACCAGCACCCCGTCATCCTCAAAGGAAATCGCTTTATCCAAATTCTCGGCTTGATTTTTTGTTAGATTTACCGTTTCAGGCAGGTAATATCGTTCATAGTCGATCAGGTGGTTATATTGACCGGTATTCATTTTCCAAATCTTTTCCCACCGGTCAGGATCAAAGAAATTCCCGCGCGTGATCAGGCGTAAATATTCATAATATTCCGCCAGGCCAGCGTCTTTTAAGAGGCTTTCATTGTTGTAGATCGATTCCACATAACCTTGTGGAATGATCCGGTGAAAATGTCCGATCCTCCAATCCAAATTACGAACCGGTGGTAACCTTGCCAGTAAAGGATCGGTTAAAGCAAACATATCAATATAATGGACATTTGGACCGGCGTAGTAACCGGAAACCCCTACATTGCTTTTGGGAAGAATGTAATAATCCTTTTTAGACTCCTCACGTGCTCGCAGTCCGCTCTCAACATCCGAGAGGTTGGGTACTCCATCCACAATTTTGTAATTGACCAGGCCCATTTTTTCAAAATAATACAGGCGCTCGTCTGCAACCCCGTGTTCATTAATTTTAATAGCCCGCTCCCCCCCTTCAAGGGAAATGGTCGGGATTGGTGCCCTGAATCCAATGATCGTAAGGGCAGCAAAAATGACCAGCATTGTGCGTGAACCGATTCGGGAAAAAGGAACATCGGTTAGAGCAATAACTGCACACAAAAGCGGGGCAGCCAGGAACCGCCCGCTCATAAAATCTCCGCCAATTTTGACTGCATAAAGGATATAAAGCAGCACTCCGACTAGCACCGTGATACGCTGCATGCTTTTTGATAAGATCACCACCACCAGGCTTGCCAGTATCGCTACCAGGGTAATCGGATCACGTTCCAGTGAATCCTGCAGGTAGAAAAAACCCTGCCTCCAGAGTTCGCTGTCTGATACAGATAGGTTCAGTTTTGCATAGGCTGTATTGGGAAAGGGAAACCCGTAATAAACAATAGAGAAAAGTTCCCACAGGATAATTGGAAATTGCCCAAGGGCAACTGCCAGGACCGCACTCCAGCGTTGGCTTTTCCAGACCAAATAGGCCAGGGGGGGAAGGTAAAGCAGCGCTGTATCAAGGCGGTTAACCATACCCAGGGAGGCCAGCATGGATAAGAGGAAGAGATTCCGGATGGTAAGCCGTGCCCGAAAAAATAAAATATAAAAAGCTACCAGGATGATATGGCTGAGTGGGTTCTCAAGCCCGGAGGTTGAATAATCTACATAGGCGTTGGATAAACCCAGTATTAGCACCCCAACCACTGCAGCATTCGTTGATCTGGCCAGCTTACCAGAATACAATGCTACGGCTGCTAGTGAAATCACCACCGATATGACAATTACGGTGATAAAAATCTCACCTGTAAACGCATAAAAAAAGCTTACCAGAAACATCCATAACGGGTGAGTATATGCTTGAACCCGTTCAGCGGTGTTCCACGTCAGGCGGTACCCATTCACCAGGTTATCAACCGTGCGAAAGGTAATATAAGCGTCATCGCTGAGCCACGCCCGGTGCAGGATAATAATCAAAAACAGAAACAGCATTAGGATGATTGGGAGTGACGTCTGGAGTCTATCGGACGTTTTTTGGCTGGTTTGGCTGTTTAAATTTACCATTTTCCTAAGATAACCCGCTATTTTTTGGGGGAGACACAAGTTTCCTTGGGATATTACCACATTTTCATTGAATAAGATGAAGCCAGTTGGATTTAGCCTGATGACTGCATTTATCGGGGACCCGGCAGGATATGCTATAATTCGAAAACTGCCAATCACTATGAAAGAACTCTAATTATGCAAATATTTATTACCGGAGCAGCCGGCTTCCTTGGTTCGGTCCTATCAAATAAACTGGTTAGGGCGGGACATAAAGTCCGTGCCCTGGATGACCTTTCAACCGGGAATGCAAAAAACCTGTTTCCTGAGATTGAATTCGTTCAGGGAGATGTCAATGACCGCCCTAAATTATGGTCGTTATTAAATGGAGTGGACTGTGTCTTTCACCTGGCTGCCCGTGTTCTTGTCCCGGAATCCGTTCTATACCCGAGAGAATACAATCATGTAAACGTTGGGGGAACAGTCACCTTGATGGAAGCCATGCGGGACGTTGGTGTAAAGCGGGTTGTATTGATCTCATCCGGAGCCATCTTTGGCATCCAGGAAAAGCAGCCACTAAAAGAAGATTTTATTCCTAATCCCCGCTCACCCTATGCAGTTTCAAAATTGGCCGCCGAATATTATGTGCGTACAATCGGGAGTCTGTGGGGCATTGAAACGGTCTGCCTGCGCGTTTTTAATGCTTATGGACCCGGGCAGAACCTTCCCGCAGTTCATCCGCCGGTAATACCAAACTTTATCAACCAGGCCTCCAAAAACGGCACCCTTGTCATTCACGGGGATGGTTCTCAAACACGGGATTATGTATATATCGATGATGTTGTCAGTGCCATGGTCTCAGCTGCGTCAGCACCGGGTATAGACCGGGAAGTGATCAATATTGGCAGTGGTGTGGATACCAGCATTCGCGATTTGGCAAGGTTGGTAACAGATATAACCAGGGGTAAGCCGGAAATCGTTTATAATCCCCGCCACGACCCGGGACCCGATCGGATGTGCGCGGATATTTCCAGTGCCCGTCAAAAGTTGGGTTATACACCAGTGGTGTCTTTAGATATCGGTCTTCAGCGAACCTTCGAACTGGACCCGCGTTTTCCCCTTTATAAATAAACTTCCCCGCTAAAACGGTAAATCCGGGCATCCTTCATTTTACAGACAGGTACCAGGTTCGCAGCCACAATGATTTGAACCCACCAATATTACGATAAAATCAAATCGTTATGCCTGCCCAGATAGTCCTCCCTCAAAATTTCTACCTGCGACCGGTTACAGAAGTAGCATGGAATTTATTAGGGAAAAGGCTTGTGCGCGTAATAGATGGCAGGCGGCTTTCCGGCATAATTATCGAGACAGAAGCCTACAACGGCGAAGAGGACCTGGCTTGCCATGCACGCGCCGGACTCACACCCCGGACAAAAATCATGTACGGGCCAGCCGGTCATGCATACATCTATTTCACCTATGGAATCCACTGGATGTTAAATTGTGTTACTGGCGGGGTTGGTTTTCCGGCAGCAGTTCTGATCCGCGCCCTGTTCCCTGATGAAGGATTGGATGTCATTGCTTCCCAACGCCCGGGAATCCCTCGCAAGGGTTGGACCAATGGCCCTGCTAAAATTTGTATGGCATTCAATATTGATAAATCCCTCAACAGCAAGCCCCTTTTCTACCCGGAGGGACCTTTATTTCTCGAATATCACCTGGATTTTCCGGATGATTCCATACAATCCGGCCCCCGCATTGGAATTGACCATGTTCCGGAACCATGGCGCAGCATCCCCTGGCGTTTTCGGGTTAATTATTCCGGCAATTAGGGATTATAATTTTTTAGAACAGCGTTATTAAGAGATAAAGATACATATCCAGGAGATTATTCATGTTCCGCAGAAACACTACGGATGCTGCAACGACAACAACCGCCACCGAACGGGTAACCTCTGTTCTTGGTCCGGGGATTAACTGGCAAGGAAATTTACGCGGCAGTGGCGGGGTGCGTATTGAAGGCACTTTTGAAGGAGATATAGCGATCCGCGGTCTTGTTGTAGTTGGCGAGAGTGGTCGTATTACCTGCGAGACAATTAAAACCAACACATTGATTGTGGCTGGCTCCTTGCGTGGAAATGTAATTGCAGAAAAACTTGAGATTCGCAGCACGGGGAGGGTATGGGGCGATGTGGTCACCACCTCCTTTTCAACGGAAGAAGGGGCTTTTCTGCGTGGACAGGTCAGGATGGAAGAGAAAATCGAAATAAACCTTGAGTCAGGGGGTCCAAAAACATCGGATACAGAATTCCCGGTACCAATAAGCAAACCGGAAAATACTGGTGACGAGATGGATGGTCAGGATTGAATTTTCCTACCCTGGCAGGATTGGTCTCCGAATGGCTTGGAGTTATTGGATTGACCATGTTGGTCGGGACAAGCCCCCGGTTTAAGAATATCCGTCCTATCGCATTTCTTTACCCGCGCAGGGAAGGCATTTTATCCCTGTATTTATTCAGCCTGATTTTCATTTTTGCAGTCATTTATTACACCCCTGCGATAAACCCGAGTCCCCTGATTGGTTTGTTTTTTGGCAGGCTTCTATCCGCAATCTTCGGGTTTAGTTTGGTTTGTCTGGTTCCATTCCTTATCATTATGCTGGTTCGAAAACAGCCCTGGCGCAGTGCCGGCTGGCCGGCGGACCGGTTAAATTCTTCACTGCGCCTCAGCCTGGCATTGGTTTTCCTGACAATTTTTTTGCGGGGAGCGTTATATCGCCTTTTAGATGGGGTGTCCAGGCAGGAAATCCAAAATTTGCTCCTCTGGCTGGGAATTGCTGTTATTGAAGAGACAATTTTTCGCGGATACTTCCAGACCAGGTTTTCAAATTGGTTGGGAAAAAATCGCGGCTGGTTACTTACCGCTTTCCTGTTCAGCGCATGGAATATTCCCCGTTTTATTTTTTCCCCCCACCCGCTGATGCTGACATTACCCCTGTCGCTGGCATTCACTTTCCTCCAGGGTCTGCTTCTGGGATGGATATACATAAAAAATGGTCATGTTGCAGCAGGAGGAATTTACAGCGCTGTATCGGCATGGATTACGTATCCCTTATATTGGTAAGGTAATTCCTGCCAACCAGACGTTCTCATTTTTGGAAATCAATCTATGAAAATGTCAGATCTTTTTTCCCAGACCCTGCGTGAAACTCCGGGAAGGAAAGAATCCCCTGGAGTACAGTTACTATTGCGGGCTGGTTACCTCCACAGCCTGGTATCTGGAGGCTATGCGCATCTGCCCCTCGGTTTAATGTCCATCCGCAAAATGGAAAATGATTTACGCCAGTCACTGCTGCTTCAAGCGGGGCAGGAGATATCCTTCCCGTTGGATGGCTATCCAGGTATAGATCCGACTTATTTAAACAAGGGTAGCAAAGTGATATTGGAAATTATCTCAAGAAATATTCACTCCTATCGACAATTGCCGAAAACCATCTTTCATTTCGGAATGGAACAAGCCCCCAAATTGATGCAGACCGCTGAAATCCTGCGCATGGATCGCTATCATGCATGCCACACCTATGCTCTTGTTAGCAGCCAGGCTGAGCTGGACGACCAATATGGTCAACAAAACCATCTCCTTGAGACTTTGCTCAAGAGATGGGAACTCCCCTTCACAGCAGTCCCATGGGAAGATCCATCCATGTTGAACCAGGAATTAACCCAAATCTATTACCCAACGGAGTTGGGGGAAGAGACTATTCTGCGTTGTCCGGAATGCGGGTACTTGGCGAACCGGATGCTGGCTCGATTTTTTAAGGGGCATCCCTCTGGAGATTTCCGGCTGCCATTAGAGTTGGTTCCCACACCCGGGGTACATACGATTCAATCCCTCGCTGATTTCCTGGGCATTTCAACGGCACAAACCGCCAAGGCTGTATTATTTACTGCTGGTTTCGAAGACCCGGATGTTGTACAGAAAGAACAATTTATCTTTGCCGTAATCCGGGGAGATCTCGAAGTCAATGAAATCAAGCTTGCCCGTCTGCTTGGGGCAGATTCTCTTCGTCCTGCCAGTGATGAGGAAATCCGGTTGGTTGGTGCAGAGCCGGGTTATGCCTCTCCAATCGGATTAATAAATGTTCGGGTTATCCTGGATGACAGTATCTCCATATCCACAAACCTGGTTGCCGGATCCAATCAACCCGGGCACCATTTCCTTAATGTAAACTACGGACGGGATTATTCAGCGGAGATCGTTGCCGATATCGCCCTGGGATTTGAGCAGGCTTCATGCCCCATCTGCTGTGCAAAGTTATCTTCTCAAAAAGGGGCCCTCATTGGCAGTGTCCAAAAACTCGGGGTTGTCCCTTCAAATGAGCCTATAACCTACCTGGATTCTCTCGGTCAAACCCAGCCAATTAGAATGGCTGCCAGCCAGCTGGATTTGGATAGAATCCTGGCATGCAGCGCCCAGGAACATCACGACGATAAAGGACTGGTCATGCCTGTCAGCCTGGCTCCATACCAGGTATTCCTGGTGGTGATTAATAGTAAAAATGGAAGCAGCGAACAATTTGCCGAAAATTTCTACCACACCATGCTGCAGGCAGGGCTGCATGTCCTGCTGGACGACCGTCCGGAAAGGGCTGGCGTCAAATTCAATGATGCCGACCTGATAGGATTACCGCTCAGACTGACAGTTGGTGAACGGTCCCTGCAGGAAAATCGGATTGAGATAAAACCCAGGCATGCAGGAGAAATTATTTCTATCCCGCCAGACGAAACCCTCGATTATTTGATGGCATTTTTGCAACCTGCAGCCTGACCACAATCCCTTTGATCCGTTATTTAAAAATCGCTCATTTGTAAATCGCACCTGGCTGGTTATTCACCCTGAATAATAGTAGAATTACACCCATGACCAACCATAATTTTCCACCCATTCCCATGTCCTCGCCGGATTTAACAGATGCGGAGAGGCAGGCCGTCCTCGAAGTGGTTAATACTCCCAACCTCAGTATGGGACCCAAAATCAAGCTGTTTGAGGATGCATTCCGGCAGTACAGCGGTTCAAAACATGCCATTGGTGTCAGCTCAGGGACGTCTGGGCTTCATCTTTGTATCCGCGCCATCAATATCCAACCGGGTGATATCGTAATCACTACCCCCTTTTCATTTGTCGCTTCTACAAATGTAATTCTCTATGAAAATGGACTTCCAATATTTGTCGATGTGGACCCACAAACCGGTAATATCGATCCTTCTTTGGTCAGCCAGGCAGTTGCAGACCTATTTAATAGCCAGGCAGGTGCCAGTCGCTGGCTTCCGAATAAAGGAATCCACGGCAGCGGCCGTGTGAAAGCCATTCTACCGGTTGATGTATTTGGCCAGCCTGCTGACATGGATCCAATCCGGCATATCTGTGAGCAGTTTGATTTATCCCTGGTAGAGGATTCTTGCGAAGCCCTGGGGGCTGAATACAAGGGGCGTAAAGCCGGTACATTGGGAGACTTCGGTGTATTTGCCTTTTACCCCAATAAACAGATCACAACCGGAGAAGGAGGTCTGGTTATAACCGATGATGACCAGGCCGCTGACCTTATGCGTGCCCTCCGCAACCAGGGACGAGCCCCGGGAGATACCTGGCTCCAGCATACCTATCTTGGCTACAACTACCGCCTGGATGAGATGAGTGCCGCCCTGGGAATTGTCCAACTTTCCCGGCTGGAAGAACTTCTAAACAAGCGGCATCGTGTCGCCGGTTGGTACAACCAATATCTTCAGAACATCCAGGGAGTAACGCCTCCTTACCTGTCTCCCACTACGACCCGGGTGAGTTGGTTTGTTTATGTGATTAAGCTGGATCAAGGCATAAACCGTGAGAGGATTGCCCTCTCTCTAGAGCGCCAGGGTGTTCACGTGCGCCCGTATTTCCTCCCCATCCATCTCCAGCCTTACATGGTGGAACGTTTTGGATATCAGCAAGGAGCCTACCCGGTGACAGAAGATCTGGGAAGACGATGTCTGGCACTGCCATTTTCCGGCAAAATGAGTGAAGAGCAAGTGCTGCAAGTCAGTCAGGCATTACAAAATTCTCTGCAATGATCTCAGGCTGGTGAACAAGCCTTCGGTTTTCAAGTTATGAATTTATCAAATGAGTTTTACCCACCGAAGCGCCGTGGCTTAATATTCCACATCAGTCTTGCACTGGTTCTGGTCGCTGCCGGAGGGATTTTATTCTGGCTGGCAGTGGAACAGGAAGCAGGCTCATTTTTCCTGATACTCATGCTGGGAGCCATCCTGTTATTTGTACCAATTCCGATACTTGTATATCGTGCATATAGCCTCAGGCGGTCACGTTACCTCATCGACCGCCAGGGTTTGCGCTTACGTTGGGGATTAAGGGCTGAAGATATTCCTCTGCCGGAAATTGAGTGGGTACGGCCGGCTAGCGAACTGGCTATGGATCTCCCTATGCCGCGCTTTTCCACACCCGGGGCGATTGTAGGCAGCCGCATCGTCCAGGACCTGGGTATGGTCGAGTACTTTGCCTCTGACCCATCCACTATGGTCCTCATCGCTACCTACAATAAAATCTATGTAATTTCTCCGGAGGATAGAAAGACCTTCCTGGCAGTTTTTAGCCGGATGGTTGAAATGGGCAGCCCTTCGCCACTGAAGTCATATTCAGCCCTTCCGGTGGTATTTTTCCAGAATGTGTGGACAGATCGCATGGCAAGACTGCCATTAATCAGTGGAATCACCCTGACAATCGGTCTTTTTATTTTTGTTGCTGCTCTAATACCAACCATGTCTTCAGTCCACCTGGGATTTAATCGCCTTGGTCAGCCACTCGAAGGCGGTCCCTCGGCAAGACTGCTTTTACTTCCAATCCTGGCCTCATTTACACTTGCCTTTGATATACTCGCAGGGCTTTTCTTTTATCGCAGACCCCGGAAGCAGCCTATTGCATATCTATTATGGGTTAGCAGCTCTCTTGTTCCCATCCTCCTGATTATTGCCACCCTGTTTTTGTTATGACAATAAACCCTTTGCAAATAATTTTGGGATTTGTCCTGGCGTTGATTATTTCCCTCATCGCTTGGCGTGCACATATGTTGAGCCAGGGTGGAGCGGTGGCAGCCACCCTGCTCGGCATGGTGGTATTTGGATTTGGGGGATTAGGTTGGGCAGTTCTGCTTGTTACTTTTTTTCTATCATCCAGCCTGTTGTCCCGATATTCCAGGGATTCAAAAAGCAGTCTGAATGATAAATTTTCCAAGGGATCCCGTCGGGATGCTGGACAGGTGCTCGCCAACGGATTGATCCCCGGTGTTTTCTCTTTCCTTAATCTGTTTTACCCCTCCCACCCAATCGTCTGGATGGGATTTGCCGGTTCGCTGGCCGCAGTAAATGCAGATACCTGGGCAACCGAGCTGGGGGTGCTGGGAAGGCAGGCACCCCGCTTGATCACCAGTTGGAGACCGGTTGAAAAAGGGGAATCCGGTGGGGTAACCTGGCTGGGAACTCTGGCAGCTCTGGGTGGTGCATTATTCATTGCAGTTGCAGCCGCAGGATTAGGAAAAATCATATTCCAGGGTGGTGTATTTTTCAGTCCTGCTCTGGCTTTGGTCGCCATTACTTTTGCCGGTTTTAGCGGTTCAACAATCGATTCAATTCTGGGGGCAGCTGTACAGGCATCATATTATTGTCCGGTATGTAAAAAACGCACGGAGCACCATCCCCGGCATACCTGCGGAAACCCCACTTCTCTGGTCAGCGGTCAGTCATGGCTGAATAATGATGGAGTTAATATCCTGTGCGCTTCTGCTGGGGCAAGCCTTTCGGCATTCACCTGGTTATTGTTTCTATAAGAACAGGTCTTGTCCGTGAACCAGATCCTTAAAGCTCATCGGATCTACCTTGCATCCAGCACCGGAATGTCCGGTTTGGTCTGGATGGTTTTTTCTGCAAATCCTCTTTACGGGATAACCATTGCCGGTTTAAATCCTCTCCACTTATCCTGCTAGGCACCATTCTTATAATTTCAATTTTCCTTGTGTTCATGTTCAATTGATAACAGGGATTTTTAACCCTCCGTGGCGTGATAAACCCTGATTTCTTGTATTCGGAACCGTTTACTGGAGATTATTGACACCACATTCGTAGGTAAAAATACCCACTTAACTTATCCTTCGTTAGGATAGGTGCCCAACCATTTTCATCCTCCGGTCCAATCAGGCTGATAACATCTCCTTCACGGGCAGTTCCAACAACCGGGAAAGTGCTGCCCGCTCCGGAACGGATATTGATGGTGCCATTCTCAAATCCGGTCCTGACCACACATGTCTTGGGGGTTGGGCGCGGTGGCAGCAGGGCAGATCCGGACTGTACCGGTGCAAGTACTTCTGTTGGTAGCGGCGTTACTGTGACCACGGCGGATGATGCTAATTCCGTATTCTGCGTTGGAAGGTCTGTATCGTCACCTGATCCAATCAAATTGTTGAAAAATGTTGTGATATTGTTACTTATGGACGGGAAAAATTGGTTAATTTGTTCAGGATAAGATGCTCCCAGCGATACTCCGATGGTAAGGGCAAGTAGGATTACCAGGAGATAGATGACAAATTGACGCGTCCCTTTGGAACGGTAGTACATTAATTATTTTTTCCTTGCACCAATTAGCCGGATAGGCATTACCGGTAACGCCAACATTAACTGATCAGAATTATAGTTTATATTAAATGGTAGAAGGTTTTTGCCCGCATGAAAAGATTTATTTAAAATCACGGGATCATCACTAAATCAGCGGTATATTCACCAATAATTTTCCGGTTGGTTTTTCCCGGCGCTGCTTATATTTTGGACCGGTAACTTTCCAATCCAAAAACTCCTTTAACCAGTCCAAAATAAATGCGGTGATAATCCTTCAGCGGGTAGGAATTCTCAATTCGTCCATCCAGAAAATGGGATGGATCCAGGTCTGTCCAGTAATTTTTTTTGCACTCCACAATTAATTCCGCTTCAGCAAATGCAGGTGAGGCAACAAATTGAGATGCGACAACTGTCAGGCCGGATTCCCCTATTTTATCCCCATCCCGCCCGGATTTTGTCCCAAGCAGATTCAGGGCAGAGTGGTATGCCGGCGGAAAAGCACACAGGGTAAAGGAATCGTTTTTTTCCATAAATTGATATGTGTGGCGGGTAGGCCTGACAGCAACCAGGGCAAACGGGATAGACCAGATAACCCCCAGGCTTCCCCATCCGATTGTCATTGTATTATATTGTCCTGTTGCATAATCCCCGCTGGTAAGCAGAACACCCTGGCCCTTCCAAATCGAAAAAGCTTTGTAATTCAATTCTTCATACGGGATGGCACTTAAAGTCATTTTTTAGTCTCCTGGGTAGAATAGATAAACTCCGAAAGATAGCACCTTACAATTCATTTTTTTATAAATCCAATGGCCGTCCAGATGTCATCCACCGCAACACGCCTGGTAACTGTAAATCCCTGCCGCGAACATATTTCCTGTATTTTATCGTCATCCAGGATTGATTCATCCGGTTGAATTTTTATTGGGTAAGTAATCCACAACAAACCGCCCGCCTGTAAAACCTGGCAGGTATCCGGTAAGAACCCGTTCAATTCTATCTCGGTTTTTACAAAAAGCTGGATAAAATTTAATGATCCGGACAGGCTTTTTATGAGCACAGTGTTTCCGTGCAGATTCCCCAGTAAATCCGGGTAGTCTTCAGGGTGATTAATCAGGGCACCTCGCGTCCCTGGTTTGATTCCAAGCCTGTTTCCAAGGTCATGGTGAATTTCTGGCGTACCCGATAATACCTGGCTGATTTCCTCCATTTCCTGTTTCGATAGGACCCAATCAGCCGAATCGACGCTTGCCTGGAACTGCTCCAAATTGGAAGCCCCGGGAATCACTGCGCAGACACCCGGCTGCGCCAGCAGCCACGCAAGGGCAGCATCCGTCAGTTGGTGATCTCTTTGCCTTGCCCAATCTTC
Source organism: uncultured Chloroflexia bacterium (assembly GCA_963841845.1). GTDB lineage: Bacteria > Chloroflexota > Anaerolineae > Anaerolineales > Anaerolineaceae > CAVVGZ01. Next base: position 408,026 of record CAWJEG010000007.1, read on the forward strand.
CAGCTTTCCCAGTTTTTCAAAAAATGGTTCATGCATATACTGGCGCACATAGCTGTTGGTTTCTCCCCGCGATCCAGGCGGTGCAGGCGTACCCCTTCTATATTTCCCGGTTAAAAATCCGCCTGCCAGTGGATAGTAGGGGATAAAACCAACTCCGTGTTCCCGGCAGTACGGGAGCACTTCTCTTTCCACCCTTCTCTCAAATAGATGGTAATGGGATTGGATCACCACGAAAGGCGACCATCCCCTGGTTTCTGCCAGCAGGTTAGCACGGGCAAGTTGCCAGGATGCAAAAGAGGAACATCCAATGTAATTCACTTTTCCTGCCCGCACCAAATCATCCAGGGCACGCAGGGTTTCTTCGATGGGGGTGTGGTTATCCCAGTAGTGGATATAATACAGGTCAATATGGTCAGTACGCAGCCGGTTCAGGCTTTGTTCCAGGCTGTTCATCAAATGATAGCGGGATGCGCCTCGGTCATTAGGGCCTTCACCAACTTCATAAAAAAACTTGGATGCCAGGATTACTTTTCTCCGGTGTCCGTGTAACGCCTGGCCTATATATTCTTCAGACAATCCTTTTTGATAGTAGTCAGCTGTATCAATCAAATTAACGCCTTGGTCAATGGCACCAAGGAGGATGCGTTCAACCTCCTTGTAAGGGACTTTTGGTGAACCGAAACGGTTTGTCCCCAGTCCAATTACAGAGCTAAGCAGTCCAGATTTTCCTAATTTTCGGTACTCCATATTTAGAATCTTCCGAGTAATAAAAATATAAATGATAAAAACCAGTATCAGTCATCCGCTTGCAGGACAGGTTTACCAATAATTGCATCGATTTCATCCAAATCCTGGGGGGTGAGGTGCCAATCCGCAGAATTCATGTTGGTTTCGAAATGTTCCAGCCGGGTTCCACCCGAAATTACCGAGACCACCGCCGGTTGGGATAACAACCAGGCATGTGCCAGGTCAGTGAGCGTTTTGTCGTGGTCATTTGCCCAATCGGATAATTTATCCAGTTGATCAAAATAAAAATCATTCAAAAATTTCTGGACATAGGAGCTGTTCTCCCCGCGTGAACCCGCCGGTGGAGGCTGGTTGCGTTTGTATTTTCCAGTTAGAAAACCTCCCGCCAGGGGCAGGTAGGGGATAAATCCCACCTTGTGAGCCCGGCAGTAGGGTAAAACCTCCCGTTCCACATCCCGGTTAAACAGGTGGTATTGAGATTGTATAACAATAAAAGGTGACCAGTTGCGAAACTCAGCCATCAGGTTGGCGCGTGCCAGCTGCCAGGCAGCAAAAGCCGAACACCCAATATAGCGCACTTTTCCAGCCCGAACCAGATCATCCAGGGCGCGTTGCGTTTCTTCAATGGGCGTATTCTCATCCCACCTGTGCACATAGTAAAGGTCAATATGGTCAGTTTGCAAACACTGCAAACTATCCTCTAATGTATTCATCATATGGTAACGTGAACACCCTGCTTCATTGATTGCGTCACTGATTCTAAAATAAAATTTAGTTGCCAGGACAACCTCTCTGCGGCGCCCTTTTAAGGCTTTACCAATGTATTCTTCCGAACGGCTTTGTTGGTAGGTATTTGCTGTATCAATAAAGTTGATTCCTTTATCCAGGGACACATTGATAATTCGGCTGACCTCTTTAAATGGCAGATTCTCCGATCCAAATTGATTGGTTCCCAAACCAATAACAGAAACTTTCACTCCCGAATGACCTAATTGACGATATTGCATCTTTCTAATCTCCCTGACTTACGACGATTTTTAATCCCCTTTTATGTTAAATATGATTATTGGGCTATAAATTTTAAACAGGTATGACTAAATTGGAGTTAACAGGTTAATCTCTAATGGATAAACGTAACCATCCGATTACCCTTTATTGTACTAAATCCACGGCTTCATGATTTCAATAGAAAATCAAATTGCACTGAACCTTCTAAACTATTTTTAAGATACAGATATCAAAGTTGATTCCAGGTTCCATTAGCATTATAGGTAAATCGTACTATAATCCAACTTATGGTTTTTTTTGGTTACCCCCCTTTGCAGGTAATCAACTTCTCATCGAAATTTCTCACTTGGAGCAATTATGTTCACTAAACTTCGCACACTGATTTTACCATTAGCAATCGTTACCCTTTTAGTAATTGTGGGGGTCCGTCAAACCAGTGTTCATGCTGCACAGGGTAACTTGGGTAGCCTGGCCGCCCAGACGGGGACTGTTACCCCATCCCCTGGCATCACCCCCCAGCCATCTCCGACGATCAACTCCCCTGCACCCACAACCCAGCCAACCACGGCTGCCGTTCAGACAGTCTTAACTGAGACCAGGACTTCTGAAAAAGACGGGATGGAACAGGTGTTTGTCGCAGCCGGGGAATTTACCATGGGCACCAAAGATACAGACGCCAAATTAACCATAGAAGGTGGACGTGCCTACCCGGAAATTCCGAGTTTCACCTATTACCTGGATGATTACTGGTTCGACAAATACGAGGTAACCAACGGTCAGTGGAAATTATGCGTCGCCGATGGAGCCTGTAAAGAGCCGAATTTGATGAGATCCACCACACGGACAGAGTATTACCCCCTTGCCGAATTTGATAATTATCCGGTCCTCTACGTAAGTTGGTTTATGGCCAGGGACTATTGCGAATGGGCTGGCAGGAGATTACCTACCGAAGCCGAATGGGAAAAAGCAGCCCGTGGAGACGATGCGAGAAGATACCCATGGGGGAATGAACCCATAACAGAAGAACGGGCAAATTTCTGTGATATCACCTGCCCAAAACCCCATGCCAATCCGCTTTTCAATGATGGGTATACCGACACAGCACCCGTGGGTAGTTTTCCGAAAGGCGCCAGCGCTTACGGTGCTTTGGACATGGCTGGTAATGTCTGGGAATGGACCAGTACTATCCCGGAACCATACCCATACGACGCTGCGGATGGAAGAGAGGCAGAAATCGGGTTTGAAAGGATCTGGCGGGGTGGAACCTGGACCAACGGGGTTTGGTGGCAGCGTGCCTCAATACGCTACCGTTCTGTACCGACTTACTGGTATGGCAACCTGGGTTTTCGCTGCGCTTCAACAGACTAGTCTCCCGCAATATTGATTGTATATTACTTGACCGGCAGGTTCGACTAATCCACCAAACCAGGTGGATTACGAAATCTACCGGTCAATTTTATTGATAATCACCGCAGTCTAAGCGATTAAGGTTATGTCGAAATTCAAGTAACGAGCTGGTTCGATTTGTTTAGCCAGGATTGTATCATCTCTGCTTTTTCTATACGACCCAGTCTGAGGTAGGCGCGGTACTCATAATCTAATGACATAACCGGCACATGCAACTCATCAATATCCAGCCACTGCTTGTATTTTTCAATCATAACTGGAACATCCCAGGCATAATTATCCTGCCGGTGCCTTATTTCACCCATAATCTCGACAATAATACCGTCGATTTCAAGCATACCGAGGTGAGAGCAGATCAGCTCAGATTCAATAAAACAGACTGGCTTGATGATATACTCCGCAAATGTACGCTCGATATCATAGGCGCCGTTTTTGTTCGTCTGTATATCAATGTCGTGTACTTCAAGGGGCATCCCCTGCAGGACCATTCCTGCACTTCCTGTTAGCACCCAATTGATGGAGCTTTCTTTCAGGTTCGTGACAATTTTTCTCAGGACGTTAAAATAGGGGGTCGGGAGCATTCCAGAGGTCCTTTTAATGCTTATTGGAAGAATATCTCGTTAAATTACCGGCTAACGGTTTCCCGCACCAATTCATCATTTAAATAATTTGGTTTTCCCACCAATGCCCGCTGATGATCAGCCGTTATGCACTGACCGATCTTGAATGAAATGAAGATGGATGCCAGGCGGATTGATCAAAATCCAGTTGAAATGCAGTATCCCCGTAATGTTATTGGAGATTAATGGTAGCCTGCAAAACGAGATTTAATAGGGAATTTGGCATCAGGCTGAGGACTACCAGGGCAAAAGCCGCACCGATTGCCAGGAAATTTAACCAAATCTCTTTCCTCACAATTGGTGTACCACTGCGCATAAACATGGTCAAAATGACCTTCAGGTAAAAATAAGCCGATATAACCGATGCTAACACACCAATAACTGCCAGGGAAACGAAACCGCCTTCAATGGCAGTACGGAAAAGATATAACTTTCCCCAAAATCCAAGTGTCATAGGAATCCCGGTGAAAGAAAACATAAATATGGCCATGGGTACAGCCAGCCAGGGTTGCGTGGTTCCCAATCCGGCATAATCGTCCATTTCAAGCCCATTTCCATCTGTCCTCTCCACAGCAATGATAACTGCCCAGACTCCAAAAGTGGCAATTGCATACGCCACCAGGTAAAAGAGCATGGAGGCGATGGAATCACCCACCACCTCTTTCTGGCTGTAAGATACAAATGCCATAAGCAGGTAACCGGAATGGGCAATACTGGAATAAGCCATTAAACGTTTCAGGTTATTTTGTGTAACAGCAAGCACATTTCCCATCACCATCGTTAAGCCGGCTAGTACCCATAAGACCGGGACCAGGTTTTCAGAAATACTGGGAAAGATAACAACAAACACCCGCATCAATGCGGCTAAACCAGCCGCCTTGGCTCCAAAAGACATAAATCCCGTTACCGATGAGGGAGCACCTTGATAGACATCCGGAATCCACATATGAAACGGTACAATACCCACTTTAAAACCAAATCCTACCAGTAGAAAGCCTGCTCCCACAATGAATAATGCAATATTCACTTCTCCGGAGGTAACAGCAAACACGATATTGGGTAAGTTAATCGAGCCCGCAGCCCCAAAAACCATCGCCGTACCATAAATGATAATCGCCGATGCAAAAGTTCCCATCAAAAAATACTTTACAGCCGATTCCATGGATGTCGTCCGATAGTAGAAAAAACCGGATAAAAGGTATAGTGGAATTGATAGAAGTTCCAGCGCCAGGAAGATTACCAGCAGGTTATTTGCATATCCCATGAGTATCATCCCGCAGACCGAGAACAGCAGCAATGGGTAATACTCGCCCCGTTCAATTTGCATTCGCTTGAGATAATCATTCGCCAGGATAATTCCTGCCAATCCGCCAAATAAAAACAAAACGCTTAGAAATCTCGCAAATCCGTCAACTACAACCATGCCTCCTAATATGGGTTCAGAACTCTGGTATGGGGTCAGGGTTAATCCGGCTGCGACAATAAGGCCCAATGCCGCCAACCCGGCAGTGATGACTTTCCGGCGGCTAGGTATCCATAAATCGATTACAAGCAAAATCACCGTCCAGGCGAGCAGAGCCACAAGGGGTAGGATTGCTTTCAAATCATTACCAGTCATTGGCTCAGCTCCTTAATGGTACGCCATGGATGTCGATTGCAAGTATGCCAACATGCCTTCAACAGTTGGATTAATGATTTCAAAAAACGGTTTTGGGTAAATACCTATCCATAGGATCAGCACTAATATTGGAATTAATATAGCCAATTCGCGCAGGTTTATATCCGGCATCGGATTATTTTCCATGTCCCCTATTGGGCCTAAAAATATTTTCTCAAACATAAATAGCAGGTATATCGCCGTCAGGATCACCCCCACCGTGGCAATAATCCCAAACCAGGTGGATGCAAGTGTTTGTGATCCAAAAGCTCCAAGCAGTATATTAAATTCCCCCACAAAACTATTTAAACCAGGCAGTGCCATGGACGAAAGGGTAAAAATAAGCGTCAGGCTGCCAATGCTTGGCATCAATTTCCAAAGGCCTCCATAAGAAGCCATTTCTCGGCTGTGCCGTCTTTCAATCAACATTCCAAATATTAAAAATAGTGCTCCCGTTGTCAATCCGTGATTAACCATTTGCAGGATACTACCCGAAATCCCTTGCTGGTTTAGCGCAAAAATTCCTAAAACAATAAAACCGAGATGGCTGATGGATGAAAAGGCAAGCAATCGTTTTATATCCCGCTGCATAAAAGCAACTGCTGCACCATAAATAATTCCGATGACCGCCAATCCGGCCATCCATGGCGCAAATTGAATTGTTGCTTCCGGAAAAAGTGAGAGGTTAAAACGCAGCAATCCATACGTCCCCATTTTCGCCAGGACTCCCGCCAGAATCGCAGAGCCAGCTGTCGGGGCTTCGGTGTATGTATCCGGCAACCAGGTATGCAGCGGCCAGATAGGCGCCTTAACCGCAAAAGCCAGGGCAAATGCCAGGAACAGCCAGGTTTCAGCACCAGCAAAAGCGCTGCGGGAATTGATTAAATCCGGCAGCGCGTAAGAACCTCCTTGCCAGCCCAAATAAAGGATAGCCAGCATAAGCATGATCGATCCAGCCATGGTAAACAGGAAAAATTTAAGGGTTGCGTACAACCGGCGCTCCCCTCCGAAAATCCCGATCAGGAAATACATTGGCAGCAGTACAAACTCCCAAAAAATAAAGAACACAACCAAATCGAAAGCCAGAAACACGCCTAACAGGCTGGTTTCCAGCAGAAGAAAGGAAAGCATGAATTCTTTTACCCGTTCAATAATCACATTCCAGGTAGAGAGGATGATCAGCGGGGCAAGAAATGTGGTTAATAAAACCATCATCAATCCTAATCCATCAATAGCCAGGAAAAAATGTACCGTTGATCCAGCCAGGTTAACCCACGGAGTATTCACTGCCAGTTGAGGCTGGGTTGTGGTTTTGTCAAATATGGATAGTAGCCAGATAGCAAATCCAAAATTAATAATCGATGTGGATAATGCAGTCCACCGAATGGCGCTTATCTGGTTCTTCGGTATAAAGAATAGGATACAAAATCCTATCAAAGGGAAGAAGGTCACCAGAACCAGAGGGGAAATTAACCAATTCATAATCAGTCCTTAATAATATATTATTGAAAGACCAGGTAGGTAACAATCAGGGTCATGCCCACAAAAATGGTAAGTAGATAAGTACGCACATAACCATTTTGCAATCGGGCGAAAAAGCGCGACGATTTGCCAATAAACTGAGCCAATCCGTTTGTAATCCCGTCCAACACCCTTGTGTCAACGGTTTGGGATAAAAATCGCGCCAGCATTTGGTAAGGACGCACAAAAATTGCGCCATAAAGTTCATCCACCCACCAGGCGTGTTTCAATCCTCCATATAAAAATCCGAGATTACTGGATAGCGGATCAACGGATAAAGAAGAAGATTCTGGTTTGCGCCCATACGTTGTCCAGCCCAGCAATAAACCAATCAGAACGATAAACAAGGAAATGATGGCAGTGGATACCATGAATTCAACGGTTATATTCTGGGGGATGCTGCTTTCCAGCCAGTGATCGAGGGTGTGGCTTCCGGGTGAGTTTAATGTTCCGCCAACAATGGTGAGGAGCGCTAAAATAATCAGTGGGAAAGTAATAATCAGGGAAGATTCCTTTGCCAGTGAGGCATCCTCGCTTCGCGCCGTTCCGAAAAATACCAACAACAACTGCCTGGCGGTATAGAACGCGGTGAGGAATGTGGCAGCCAGAAGCACTCCCAGTAATAAGACAGACCAGCTTCCTGCAGCAGACAATATCTCATCTTTGGAAAAGAAACCTGCCAGAGGAGGTATCCCGGCCAGAGATAATCCGCCAATCACATAAACCCAGAAAGTTACCGGCATCCGCTTCCTTAGTCCTCCCATATTGCGCATATCCTGTGGATCGATCATTTCAGAATGATCGGGCTCTGAATGGTGGTCTTTGGCAGAACCGCTCTTCATCCCTAAAATCACAGAACCCGCTGCCAGGAAAAGCAGCGCTTTGAAAAACGCATGGGTTACCAGGTGGAACATACCGGCAGAGAATGCCCCAAGCCCGACTGCAACGATCATAAAACCCAGCTGGCTGATGGTTGAGTACGCCAGCACTTTCTTAATATCATTTTGAGCAACCGCAATTGTTGCCCCAAACAGGGCAGTTGCAGCCCCAATCACAATCACAATAGATTGAACCTGTGGAACGGACATGTAAAGCGCCGCCGAGCGGGCAATCAAATAGATGCCGGCTGTTACCATCGTAGCAGCATGGATCAAAGCCGAAACGGGTGTTGGACCAGCCATCGCATCCGGTAGCCAAACGTGTAGTGGTAGCTGGGCAGATTTACCTGTCACACCCAGCAGCATGAACAAAGTGATCGCCGTCAACACTCTTGGATCAGCATTTGCTGCATTGTCCATAATAATGTCAAAATCAAAACTTCCAAACCACCAGAAGATGAAAAACATGGCTAGCAGCAACCCGAAATCACCCACGCGGTTGACAATAAAAGCCTTCTTTGCCGCCTTGGCATTCCCCAATCCCCGTTCCCCTTTTTCAAACCAGAATCCAATCAATAAATAGGAACATAGGCCAACACCTTCCCACCCGACAAAAAGCATTAAATAATTATCGGCGGAGACTAATAACATCATGGCAATAATGAACAGATTGAAGAAAACAAAGAAGCGGGTATATCTCCTGGGATCTCCCTGGTGTTTTACGTCGTGATGCATATATCCAGTTGCGTAAATATGAATCAAAGTGCCAACCCCGCTCACAACCAGCATCATCAGAACAGAAAGGGTATCCACCCTGAAATTCCAGCCGACATTTAAGTTTCCAACTGAAATCCAATCCATTAGATGGACCCTGACCGCTTGAGGATCATTTGCCAGGGCATTTGCCATGACAACGGATACAATAAATGAGGATGCAGATGCCAGGCACGCAACCAATCCTACAATTAATTCCGGTAACAAATTCCCTAACAGCAGATTAAACAACAGACCCATAACCGGGAGCAAAATGATCCAGGGTACCAGCTGGTAGATCGGATTTATTGCGGCAACATCACTCATGGTCATAGCATTGCTCCAAATAATTTTGTGGTTTAGGTAGCCATCTCACCACAGGATCATCCCTTCAGAGTATTTACCTGGTCAATATTAATCGTACGTTTTGTCCGGAAAATTACCACTATCAACGCTAGGCCCACAGCCACCTCGCTCGCAGCCACCGCCATAACAAAAAATACAAACAATTGGCCAGTTACAATTTGATGGTAAGCAGAAAAGGCAACGAAAGCAAGATTGGCAGCATTAAACATAAGTTCAAGGGACATAAAAATCACAATGGCATTGTGTCGCATTAAAACACCCATTGCGCCCAGGACAAACATGGTTACCGATAATCCAAGGTAAAAACTTAAAGGCATGGTGTACTCTCCAATCTATATCCGGTCCAAATGGTTCTCAAGATCGTATCGTACTGTTTATGAATACCAAATCACCCGAACAGTTATTCTCCATCTTTTTGGATGTTGTCTATTGGGGGAGGATTTTGTCCTCGGGTTAGCATAATCGCGCCGACAGCCGCAACCAGTAAGATGAAAGCAATGATGATAAAAGGTAGTAAATATTCAGTAAAAAGGGTTGTTCCAATAACTTCCGGACTGGCAAACTCAGAGGTTGGTGATGGCAGTGCATCCCAGCTGCTATTCAGCCATCCAATTAAGGTACCGGTTGCGATTAAGAATAACATCCCGCCTGCAACAGCGTAGATGCGCTGGTAGCGGAGCACTTCCCCTGCAGACAAATGCTCAGCTCCCAGCAGCATGATTAAGAACAGAAAGAGCACCATTATCGCCCCTGCATAAACAGTGATCTGGGTTAAGGCAATGAAAGGAGCGCCCAGGGTAAGATACAAAATAGCAACAATTACGAAATTCATCACCAGGAAAATTGCTGAGTAAATGGCGTTCTTGCTTAAAAGCATTCCGAATGCCGACGTAATAACCATAAGTGCCATAAATCCATATAGGATGATCTGCATCGATACCATCTCGTCACTCCCTAGTTTATTGGATCCTTCATTTGAGGGATTGATCGGATAAATACTCCGGGGGCGGTTTTTTGTGGGGTTGCTTCTCCTCCAGGAGAAACGGATTCTAACAACATATCTTTGGTATAAATTGACCCGGCCCGGTCAGTAAAAGACAGCTCATAATTATCACCAAGTACGATCGCTTCTGTGGGACAGGCATCTTCACAAAAACCACAAAAAATGCATCGCAGCAAATTAATTTCATAGGTGCGTGCAAAGCGCTCACCCGGTGAATAACGTTCTTCATCCGTATTCTCTGCAGACTCCACAAATATTGCATCAGCCGGACAGGCTGCTGCGCAAAGCGAGCACCCAATGCATTTCTCCAGGCCATTCTCATAGCGCATCAAAACATGGCGCCCTTTAAACCTGGCTTTCACTGGTCGCTTCACTTCCGGATAACTGACCGTCACTTTTTTTGCAAAGAGGGTTTTTAAGCTTTGCACCAGACTATCGAACATTCACTAACCTCCTGCAAATTTAAGGATCACTGCCATCACAACGATATTGAGCAAACCAGCCGGGAAGAGGACTTTCCAGCCTAAAGCCATCAATCGATCATAGCGTATCCTGGCTAGTGTTGTGCGCACCCACAGTATCACAAAAACCCACAGCATGGTTTTTGTGATTAGATAGATTGGACCAAGCCAGGGGATTGTATCGATAAAAGGACCGCGAAATCCCCCCAGGAAAAGCGAAGCACCGATCATAGATATGGCAAGAACCTTGATGTATTCAGCCATATAGAACAGCGCAAATTTCATACCGGAGTATTCTGTATGGAATCCGCCAGTCAACTCCTGCTCAGCCTCAGGCATATCGAAAGGTGGACGGTTTATTTCAGCCAGGCTGGCGATGAAATAAATGATAAAGCTTACCGGTTGGAGAATGAAGAACCAGATTGGATTCTGAGCATTGACAATATCCAGTAGACTCAGGGAACCTACCCATAAAACAGGTCCGATATAGGCTGTCCCAAGCGCCAGTTCATAACTAATCATCTGGGCAGTTGACCGCATCCCACCCAGCATGGCATATTTATTATTGGAAGACCATCCCGCTAGGGTGATCCCGTAAACAGATATCGACGTCACCGAAAGAATCCACAAAATCCCAACATTGATGTTGGATAGGTACAGGGTAACATCTCTTCCAAATAAATTAACCGAGGTACCCCAGGGAACAACTGCCACCACCACCATAGCAGGAATGACGGTTATGATCGGGGCTGCAAAAAATAATACCTTATCCGCATTGGCAGGGGTTAATTCTTCTTTAAAAATAAGCTTGATCCCATCTGCCATAGGTTGTAGGAGTCCGAAAGGTCCGGCGCGGTTGGGTCCTTTCCTTAATTGGATCCAGGCCAGTACTTTCCTTTCGTATAGGGTTGTATAGGCAAAGCCCGCCGTCAAACCCAGGCAAATAACCAGCGCTTTAATAATCCACTCAATGATCATTCCCGAATCCATTTTTCAACCTCACCAGTCCAGAATGAAATTTCCTTTCAGGACTTTTCCATCATCTTGATTAGTTTTATCGCACGGGGTTCTGAATGCGGGATACCGCAGCTGCGCGGTAATAAAGCAGCACCGGTTGGCAAATCTCCATCCGTTTTAATGACTGCAGGATACGGTCCACCCTTTCCCAAATCCAGGGAAACAACTTCCCCCGCTTGTAAACCATAGTTTTCGGCCAGGTCGGGGTTCATAAGTAACTCAGCTCCCCATTTCCTCTTATCAAGCAATGTATTAAATTGCATTAAATTTCCATGGTCAAATAATTTTGTCACCGGGACTACAAGGATTGTGCCCCCTGGTATCTGAATCGGATCGGGGATAACCACTTCTGCAGGCTCAAAATGCTCACCGTAGACGATCTCGTTTTTAAGTTGGCAGCCAGTTCCTTGATGATTCTCGTAAGATGTGCCTCCATAATACAAATCGCTCCTGCCAATTATCGGCCACTGCTCCTCAACCTCAGCTAAGGCCCGGTAAGTCAATCGCCCATATCCTGGATGTGTGCTGGCAATTCTGGAAAAAACAAGCGCTGCAGCATCTTCTTCAAGCTCCAATCCCATCCGGTGGCCAATTTTTGCAGTAATACTGAAATCTGCAAAAATATTATTCCGGGGTGGAAGAACAGGATAAAAACGTTGCACCCTGCGATCGCCGCTGGTATAAGTTCCTTCCCTTTCTGTATATGGAAGCACTGGCAGCACAACATCTGCAATTTTAGCGGTTGCGGTTAAAAACAAATCCTGCACCACGACAAAATCGATTGATTGGATTTCTTCAGCCAGTTTCGGATCATCGCCGCAGGGATCTGCTCCGGCAATATAGATCATTTTTGCCTTGCATAAAAGATCGGGCATATCCATACAGGGTTTGAAACCCATATCCCAGGCACCTTGGGTGTTCCCGTGTGGCCAAACCCCGATCAAACCGTTATTGGGTTTTCCCCAGTGTCCAGTTTTATACATCAAATTTGCCCCGCATCGCGCCAGGGCTTCGGAGTGAAGTAATCCTATTCCTTCACTCCCAAAAAATAGGATTGCGTTGGATGCTTCAGCAAACTCCCGGGCTGCCTGCTCGTTGACCTCTGCCAGAAATCCTTTGCCGCCCGGTTCAAAAGCGGAGAGAACTGCGGCCTCCTGGCCGTATTGGTAGCGCACGATATGGGTGGCAAATTCATCCAGACGGGTTGGCCTTGGATTGGCAACAATTAATTTAACGCCATTCCGGGCGGCATTTTTAAGCCGCAGCCACCAAATCGGGGCCTCTTGATGTAAGTCGCTGGCAATTACCAGAATTGCAGTCTCGGGCCCTAGCGTTGAAAAATCTGTGCCCTCACCCACTCCCATCTGGGCAATTTGATCTCCCCCTGCCATGTGACTGTACAAAATTGCCTGCCCTCCCCGGGATTGCACCAATTCCTTCAAATTGAAAAGGTCTTCATTTGAAAGCCGTCCGCTCGCCAGGGCGGCAATATCGTATCCAACCGTAATCATCTTATCTGTGATCAGGTCAAGGGCTTCTTGCCAGCTGGCTTCCTCGAGCTTGCCATTTTTCCGGATTAATGGGCTGGTCAGTCGCTGGTCACTTTCGAGATACTGGTACACAAGGCGGCCTTTATCACAGGTCCAAATCTCATTTACCGACTCATTTTGACGCGGCATGACCCTTTTTATGGTCCAGTGGCCGCCGTTCATTGCTTCACGCCTGATATTGAATGTAATATTACAACCAACCGGGCAGTGATTGCATATAGATGCTCCCGGCTTGAGTTCCCACGGGCGCGCCCCGAAGCGAAAGTCGGCCGTGGTTAATGCCCCAACTGGGCAAATATCGGTTGAATTTCCGGAAAATATCGAATCAAATCCTGGTTCGGAGTTGGTAATAATCTGCAGCGAACGACCTCGTTGCGATAATGCAATTACCGGATCATTGACAATTTCATTCTGGAAACGTACACAACGACCACACTGTATGCATCGTTCCCGATCCAGATAAATTAATTCGCCTAGTGGATAGTGTTTGGCTAATTTCATTTTCTCATCAAAGAGAAAACGGCTCTGGGGTGGACCATACTGCATGGTAAGATTTTGTAAAGGACATTCCCCGCCTTTGTCGCAAACGGGACAATCCAGTGGGTGAGAAGTCAGGAGTAATTCCAATACTTCTCTCCGGGCTTTGGCAACTTTTTCCGATTCGGTAATGACCGCCATGCCTTCCGAAACTGGCGTGGTACAGGCTGTTTCAAGTTTTGGAAAAAATCGAATTTTAAGTGTTCCATCATCCTTCAGGATGAACTGTTTTGTGGCACTGTCAATTTCTGGTCTTCCAATTTCAACCAGGCACATCCGGCACATACCTGCCGGCTTCAATTTGGGATGATGGCAAAAAATGGGTATATCTATACCAGCGCTTTTTGCCGCGTCAACAAGGTTCATTCCTTCCGGGACAGTAACAGGCCGGTTGTCGATTGTCAGGGTGACCATTTTACCCATAAAAGAATCTCCTTGATCTATACAACAGGCTGTTCTAATTTGAGAGCCGGGGCTTCCAACTCGCTCATCCGTTCCGCTAATAACTTATCAAAATCCGGACGGAATTTTAATATTGCGGATTGGACAGCCATTATTGAAAATTCCCCTAAAGCACACAGGCATTTCCCTTCAATCTGAGAAGTTACAGCCTTTAACAGGTTAACATCCTCATCGGTTGCTTCGCCCCTCATAATGCGGTCAGTGATTTTTGCCATCCAGTAAGTACCTTCACGGCAAGGTGTACATTTTCCGCAAGACTCATGGTTGAAGAAATGGGTGGTTTTATTCACCAGGTTGGCTATGTTGACCGAGTCATCGATTATGATTACAGAAGCAGATCCCAGGGGGGTCCCAAGTATTTGCATACAGGATTCATAATCCATTGGCGTATCCAGGGCTTTCTTATCTGCAACGACCAGGCTGGAAGAAGCGCCGGCTGGCATGATCGCTTTTATCTTGTGTCCCTTCGGAACACCCCCGCCAGGCCCAAAAATCAATTCACGAAAAGGTGTCCCAAGCGGTAATTCATAATTGCCGGGATTATTAACACACCCGGAAAGTGAAAAAATCTTTACACCCGGACTCTTCTCCGTACCAAATCCATAAAACCATTGCGCACCATGCTGGATAATTAATGGAACGTTGGTTAAAGTCTCAACATTATTAATTACAGTCGGTTTGGAAAATAACCCGGCAACTGCGGGAAAGGGGGGCCTTAATCTTGGCTGGCCAAGTTTTCCCTCCAGGGACTCCAATAAAGCGGTCTCCTCCCCACAAATATAGGCCCCTGCCCCGAGATGGGTATAGATATTTAAAGAATATTCAGTACCGAATAGGTGATCTCCCAGAAAGCCTGCCTGCTCCAGTTCAACCAGTTTCTTTTGCAGAACGTTGGCAATCTCCCAGAACTCCCCGCGTAAATAAATGTAAGCGGTTTTCGCCTGGACTGCATACGATGCTAGCATTAATCCTTCAATAAATTGAAATGGATTCTTTTCTAATATTTCCCGATCCTTGAAGGTCCCCGGTTCAGATTCATCAGCATTGGCAACAACGTAGTGCGGCCAGAGGTTGTTTGGCAGGAATCCCCACTTGACACCGGTTGGAAAACCAGCGCCCCCCCTCCCACGCAGTCCGGATTCCTTAACAACTTTCAGGACATCGGACGGCTGCATTCCGGTTACTGCATTCTTAAAGGCTGTAAATCCGTCATTTTTAAGGTAGACATCCAGCCTCTCAAGATGTTCAATATTTCTATGCCGCAACAACAGGTATTCTGTCATTAGAGTTCACCCTCCATTTTCAAGGAGGCACTTTGCCGGATACCTTCAATAACTGTTTTTGCCGTATCTAACGTCTGGTCCTGATGGTAACTGATTGTCCCTTTCCCCTGAAGCTGGAACATTGGTGCGTGGTCACAGGCTGCCAGGCACTTGACTTCCTCCAGCGTAAAAAACCCATCGGGCGTTGTCCCTCCAACCTCAATAGAGAGATATTCGGATAGGTCTTTTAAAAATCTGTCTGCCCCCCTCAATGCGCATGGTAAATCAGTACATACCTGGATACGGTAATGCCCGCCTGGTTCCTGGTGGAAAAGAGAATAAAAACCAGCGATGGATGCAACATCGGTTGGAGATACCTGCAAGATTTCAGATATTTCACGGATAGATTGGTCACTGACAAAATTGTTTTCCCGTTGAGCCAGGAAAAGCAGCGGCATCAAAGCAGCTCGTTTTTGCTCTGGAGGATATCGCTTTAAAATTTCCTGGATTTCTTCACGATAATTTTCTACTAATTGGTTCACCGATCCGCATCTCCTAAGACAACATCAATACTGCCGATTATTCCAACCACATCTGCAACAAAATGACCCTTGGTTAATAAAGGCATGATTTGTAAATTTGAGAATGACGGCGTGCGTAATTTAACCCGGTATGGCTTTGAACTCCCATCACTCTCCAGGAAAACAGATAATTCTCCGCGTGGCGATTCTGTACTTGCATAGACCGAACCCTTTGGCGGAGAAAATCCTTCTGTCCAGATTTTGAAATGATGGATGAGTGCTTCCATGCTTGTCCCAAGTTCAGAACGTGGCGGGGGTACATATTTCCGGTTATTACTGCGGACTGGACCAAACGGCAGGTGGTGAAATGCCTGCCGGATGATGCGTACAGATTGGCGGATTTCTTCCATACGCACTTTAAACCGGTCATGGACATCTCCACCCTGGAACGTGGGTATATCAAAGTCGTATTGTTCATACCCGCTGTAAGGATAGGCTTTGCGGATATCATAGGATACCCCCGCAGCACGTAAGACTGGCCCGGTGATTCCCCATTCTATGCATTCATCTGCATTAAAAACGCCGATTCCCTTTGTTCGGTCTAAAAAGAGGAGGCTTTTCTCCAGAAAATTTTCATATCCGTCAATGCGCGGTGGAAAATCAGCCAGGAACTCCTTCAGGGCATCTTCGAACTCCTGGGGCACATCCCTCCACACACCACCCGGACGGATATATGTGGTCATCATCCTTTGCCCTGAGCACATTTCGAACATATCCAGGATTTTTTCCCGGGAAATCATCGTGTACAGGAATAAGGTGTTGGCTCCCAGGTCAAGTGCGGATGTGCCTACCCAGATCAGGTGAGAGGCAATGCGGGTCAGCTCGGCCAAAATTACCCGCAGGGCCTGTGCCCTGGGAGGAACATCCAGTTCAGCCAGCTTCTCAACCGCCAGGCAGTAAACCAGGTTATTACCAATCGGGTTACAATAATCCAGGCGGTCCGTCATCACTTCGGCCTTCTCGTAGGTCTTGGCCTCCATGTTTTTTTCAATACCGGTGTGCAGAAAACCGATATCCGGGACACAATTCACAACAATTTCCCCATCCAGTTCCAATAATAACCTCAATACACCGTGCGTACTGGGATGCTGAGGTCCCATGTTTAACAGCAAAGTCTCCCCGGATAAGGCGCGATTAGAGATTAAATGTGCCAGCTCGTAAACATGAACATCTCTAATATCTGACATGCACAGCTCCCAAGGGTTTCATTACAGCTTACTCTTTAGCATAAGGCTTTCTTAAATTAATTTCATCAAAGTTGAAGGAAAATTGTACTTCTTCATAACCAAGCGGGTAATCCTTCCGCAGAGGATGCCCCACCCAATCATAGGGCATCTCTATCCGGCGTAAATCAGAATGTCCTTCAAAGTGAATGCCAAACAGATCCCATACTTCCCGCTCAAACCAGTTGGCATTTGGAAATACCCGTTCAATAGTTTGCAGATGGGGTGCGTTTCCGTTCAAGGGGACCCGGATAGAAATTACTGTTTTCTGTTGAAAATTGCGCAGGTGATATATCATGTGGAAACGGGGCGTTTCCTGAGGCCAGTAATCCACAGCGGTGAGATTTACCAGCATCTTGTACTCGTATAAAACCTTCAGGTTTTTCATCACTTCAACAACGTGTTCAGGTTGCACAATGAAAGTAATTTCTTCCCTGAATACCTGTTTTTCGGCTTTATAGACAGCCTGCATCATATCAGCTAAAGGTTCATACCTGTCATCCATTCAACTCTTCCCTTTCGAGAGGTAAGTTAATCCGGACGTTCTTTATGACCAACGCGTCAGTTTTTCTTGCTTAACTTTCTCATTCAGTGTGAGAATCCCGTGAATTAATGCCTCAGGCCTTGGCGGGCAGCCGGCAATAAACACATCTACGGGGACAACCTCATCCACTCCCTGGACAACGGCGTAGTTGTTGAATACCCCGCCGCAAGAGGCACAATCACCCATGGCAATTACCCATTTAGGATCTGGCATCTGGTCATACAGCATGCGGACTACAGGGGCCATCTTCTGGCTCACCCTGCCAGCTACTATCATCAGGTCTGCTTGGCGTGGACTTGCCCGGTTCAATTCCATGCCAAAGCGGCTGAGATCATAATTAGCACATTGGGCTGCCATCATCTCAATTGCACAGCATGCCAGGCCAAATAAAACCGGCCACATTGAATTCGTTCTGGCAAAACCCACAACCTGTTCTAGTGTGGTCGTAAGGATTCCCATATCGCCGGCCTTTTGCTCTAATCCCATTCCAGCGCTCCTTTCTTCCAGGCATACAGATGTGCCACCTCTAAAATCCCCAGGAAGATCAACATAGCTGCCAGCTCTGTCATCCCCAGATCGCGAAATACGACAGCCCACGGCAGCAGGAATACCACCTCAATATCAAATAAAATAAATAAAACTGCAATCAGGTAGTATCGAACGCTTACACGGCGCGTTCCTGGACCGTACGGTATCATTCCAGATTCATAAGGTTGGGATTTCCTGGCAGTTGGACGACGCGGGCCAAACAACATGCCAAGGCCAATGGCGATAAAAGCAATCAGAGCCGCCAGAAGAATAATTATCAACAAGGGAAGATATTCTTGTAGCATTTAATATCCTAACATAGATGATCTAATTTGCTTGAAATAAGTATATCATAGGTTGTTTGTGTGAGAATAATTTCACAAACAGGGGTGTTCTAAATCCCTGGAAGGGATTCTCGATGCATTCCCCCGCTTGGCAACGGACACTTCCAGATAGCTTTGCAGCTAAGTCAGCAAGGGATAGGCGATGATAAAAAAAGCTTGCCGATTAATCCCCATACGAATAATCGAAGATCAACTCAGGTATTCCCTCAAGTGCCGGCTGCGGGTGGGATGGCGCAGTTTACGCAATGCCTTGGCTTCAATCTGGCGGATGCGTTCACGGGTTACATTAAAATAACGGCTTACTTCTTCAAGTGTATGATCTTTCCCATCGATTAAACCAAAGCGCAGCTCCAAAACCTGGCGCTCCCTTTCAGACAGGGCTGCCAGTGCATTCTGTACCTGTTCTCGAAGCATTTCCCTGGCCGCAGCATCCATAGGCGCCAGTGCATCATAATCTTCAATAAAATCCCCGAGCTGGCTGCTGTCTTCATCCCCAACCGGTCTCTCGAGAGATACAGGTTCCTCAGCAGATTGTAAAATGCGTTGAACTTTGGCTGTTGCCCAGGACCAACGTCGTTCCAACTCAGGATCAAGCGGTTGTTGGTTATCTTTGGCTTTCTTGATGGCGGTAGCATCCTCTTCGGATAATATCCCGGCTTCCAGGGCAAGCTCCTCATTCGTAGCCTCCCGTCCCAGTTTTTGTACCATGGAACGTTGTACTCGCAGCAAGCGTGTGATTGCTTCAAATAGATGCACAGGAATCCGGATTGTGCGAGCCTGCTCCGCTATGTAACGGCTGATTGACTGGCGGATCCACCAGGTGGCATATGTGCTGAACTTAAAACCGCGTGTGGGATCAAACTTAGAGACAGCCCTTAATAATCCTAGATTGCCTTCCTGAATCAAATCCAAAAAAGAGATACCTCTGCCCAGGAAACGTTTCGCAATGCTGACAACCAGGCGCAGATTCGTACGAATGAGGGTCTGGTTTGCTTCCTCAGACCGCCAGCTGATACCTCTCATTTCTGTTGACAGATCTTTTTCTAATTGGATAATTTTTTTTATCTGGGCGAAGGATGGCAGGGTGTTTTTCTTTTGAGTAAATTTAAGGATTTTTTCAGTTGTTTGGGAAGGCAGTAAATAAAAATCTAGAAAAACCCTGAATACTTGGCGTACCAGCGTATCCCAACGGTTGTCTTTGCCCCATTTTCCATTGTCAAGATAAGAACGCAGATAGGATGGTTCATCAAAATACCAGTTTCGGCGAAGCATCTGTGCTTCGGCAAGAATGAGGCTTAAATCCGGAGCAGAATCATCCGCAGAATATTGTTTTAAATCCAGCAAAAATTGTTCCCATGAAATACCTAAATCCTGGGCAATGAGGGTGAAGAGAGCCTGGTAATACTCTGGGTCATCCAATTTAAATTTATTTTGGCTGGCCAGGTTATGGATATGGGAATCGGCAGCAATGCGGGCTGCCAGTCGGAACTCACTATCCGCATCAAGCAAATCGATTTGACCGATTTCTTTCAAATAAAGCCGGACTGGGTCTTCCGAAAGCTCAACAGTCAGGGTTGGATCAACCAGGATCTCAAGAGGATCTTCCAGGGGGAGATCTTCCAGAAGCCAACCACCGTTCTCATCAACCATGGAAGCATGCGCATTTGTCCCCCCATCCTCACGGTCAAGCAGTTCGGGATTTTGTAGTCTCGGTTTCCTGGTTGGTCTCTTAGAGGAATTATTTCCGGAAGGATGTCCCGTTTTTATATTTTGGGTTTTCGGCATATTCTGGTTCAATGATGCTGTCTTCCTGGTTTTGGCCTTCGTGACGGTTTCTTGACCGGGGGTTTTTATCGGCATGATATTAAATATACCATAGTTCAAAATTTAATCATTTTGCAGCGGTTGTCGCAGCGCTTTATCAAACTGATCTCGTTTTCTTGAATAGAAGTTAAATGTCTCTTCAATTTCCGGGATAATTATTGTTCCCCCCCCATCCTGGGACTCTTCCTGAACAAATCGTATTTGTTCAAGGGCTTCTCGGATGTGGATCAACCTCAAAGAAATGGCTGATCGATATAAGTCTTCATTTATTCTAACAGCAACTCTATTTTCGAATTGGGTGGGTCGAATTAATTCCTGGACAAAATCATCAATTTCCACCGGATGCTTTTCCAAAATAAACTGGCGTACATCCAGTTCATCCTGTTCTAAAGCATCCTGAATCAAACCCAGCATGATTTGGTGCCTGGAAAACTCTAGATCTTTTTGACTTAACCGTTCCATCCCTGCTTTTTGTAAATTCCTGTTTAATAAGTGTAAACTATCCGGTTTGTGAAATAACAGCTGAAGAATATGGTTTTCAAGCGTGAAAGTTCGCTGGCCTGGTGTACTAAATCCGGATATCCGGTCAGCCGCCTGCGGTGATCGTTTCCGCCCGGAGATCCTTTTATTTGCGGGGAAAGAATTCAATGCAAAAGAAACAAGACTGCGTTCATCAATCTTCAATAATCTCGATAACTGCTGCCGGTAAGCATCCCGTTCAATTGGATTGGGCAAATCTTCTATCAGCGGCAGCACCTTTTCAGCAATTTTACTTTTCTCTTTTGGATCATTGAGGTCCTTATCGGCTGCCAGAGTCTGCATCACATGCATGACAATGGGTTTGGCAGCGCTCAATATCTTTTTCCATTCTTCGGGATCTCGGAGAACAACTTCATCCGGGTCCATCCCTTCAGGAAGGGTTGTCACTCGCAGATCCGCATCGAGGCGTGCTTCTTGCTTTAACAAGCCGCCCGCATCGAAACTGATTTCATTGGACCTGTCAAGAGCCTGGCGGGCAACTTCCAGCCCACGCATCGTTGCTTTTTCTCCGGCAGCATCAGCATCGAGGGCAAGGACAATTTTTCGGGAGAGGTGTTTAAGTTGTTGGAGTTGATCCTCAGTCAACGCTGTTCCCATTGGGGAAACGGTGTTGTTAAAACCAGCCTGGTGAAGCAGGATTACATCCAGATACCCCTCAACGATCACCACCTGATCTTGACTTCGGATCATTTTACGCGCCAGGTCAAGTCCATAAAGCAGCCGGCTTTTATCAAACAGAATGGTTTGCGGGGAATTTAAGAATTTTGGAATATCCTCAGGATCCAGAATACGTGCTCCAAATCCTGCCATACGGCCGCGTCCATCCCGGATCGGGAACATGATCCGGTTTCGAAACCGGTCATAAAAACCACTTTCATCGCTTCTTTCAGTGATTAATCCGGCCTGATTAAGTTCTTCCACACTGTAACCCCTGGATATGAAATGCTGCAGGAGTGCATCCCAGGAGTTCAGCGCATAACCCAACCCAAACGTCTCGATTGTTTTTGTTTCAAGCCCTCTTTTTTCTAAATACTCCAATGCCCTCTTGCCGGAGGGGTTGCTTACAAGATGATGGTGAAAATAGGTTACAGTCTCTTCCAGTAATGTGAGTAAACGACTCTCTTCTTCTTCCAGGGCAACTTTTTCTGGAGTAAGAGGTTCGAGGATGATACCTGCCCTTAAAGCCAATTCTTCAAGGGCCTGGTGAAAATCCCAGCCCTCTTTTTTCATGACATATCCAAATATATCGCCGCCTTCATTACATTGTCCAAAGCAGCGCCAGGTCCCCGATTCTGGAAATACTGCAAATGCAGGTGTGCGTGTATTCGTGTGAAATGGACAGAAACCGCTGTAGTTCTTGCCTGCTCTCCGCAGCTTCACGGTTTCCGAGACTAGATCGACGATATTGATACGCGCTTTTATCTCGTCAACAGCTGTCATCTTATAACATCCATGGCGGTTTCCTGTCCCGGGGGAATGGAATAAGGATTTCTTGCCGGTTCACAAGAGGCAGTCCAACATAGATTCTATGAATTATCTTCATTTATTGCTGAATTCCGTTATCATTGTGTGTGATTTATTATAGTAGAATACTCCCTGATTCATGGCAGGTTCATGAACAATCTTCACTGTCTATCCAGAAGACACTACTGTTTATAAATGGAATATTGATGGTTGAGAACCCTCGAATAAAACGAGAAAAAAGAACAATGCAGGCCATGATGGCTCTTTATTGCAGGCATCACCATCCCTCGAATGGCAGCCTTTGTCAAGATTGTACTGAATTACTGGAATATGCCAATCAAAGAATTGATTTGTGTCCTTACCAGGAAAATAAACCAACCTGTAAAATATGCCCGATCCACTGTTATAAATCTGATCCTCGGGAAGAAATCAGAAAGGTAATGCGCTATTCCGGTCCCCGCCTCATTCTGTACCATCCTGTCCTCACTTTGATGCACCTGCTGGATGGAAAACAAAAACCTCTCCGGGTAAAAAGGAGAGGTTAATTCCCTGAATCTGAATGGATCAACGGGTAATAATTAAAATCCTTCCAGGTAGGACAGGGCTGCCACACCATCTGTCATGCTGGAAATGCGTTGTAAAAGTCCCAAACGGTTTTGGCTCAGCCTGGCATCATCTGCCATTACCAGCACTTCATTAAAAAATTGGTTAATAGCCGGGATTAAACCAACAATAATTTGCATCACTTCATCTACACTGCCTTTTTCACGGGGGGTCATCTCAGCCTGAAGAATGCCCTGATAAAGGGTCTTTTCTGCCATTTCTACCAGCAAGCCTGGATCAACCGAAAAGATTTCTCCTTGATCCCTTGTAATTCGGACACATCGCGAGTAGGCTGGTAGTATTTCCATCCAGTTTTCTCTCTCTACCCACCTGCCCAACTGTTCTACCGCCTTGAAGGCAGCAGCGGGATTGGTTTTTTGCGCCGCCAAAACCGCCGATACCACATCATGCCGGTTCCCTGCATCGATCAGCATATTAAATAATCGCATGGAGATAAACTCCACACAATCATCCAGTATCTGGGAGGGGGCATCTATGGGTATTTGGTCAAGCGCCTTTTCCAGCCCGCTGCGAATATCAAAATCAAGATTCCATTCGATCAGGCTCTGAACCAGGCCTAACGCCGCCCGCCGCAGCCCAAATGGATCTTTATTACTGCTGGGAGCTAATCCGGCTGCAAATAACCCGGCCAGGGAGTCCAGGCGGTCAGCCAGGCCGACAATCAAACCGGGCATTGTCTTTGGTCCAGCATCCCCTGAAAAGCGTGGCAGGTAATGCTCACGTATCGCCGCAGCAACATCTGCACTCTCACCAGACTTCAATGCATAGAATTGTCCCATCACACCCTGTAAAGATGTCATTTCAACTACCATATGGGTTACTAGATCTGCTTTGCATAACAGTGCTGCCCGCTCCACGGCAGTGTTCATCTGCTCATCCTGGTCATTTGCGGGATTTAGCTGCCTGGATAATGTCTGGATCCGCTTTGTTTTTTCCAGCATGGAACCCAACTTATGCTGGAAGGTCAGTGTGGATAGCCGGGGTAGAAAATCTTCCAGTTTTTGTTTCAAATCTTCCATGATAAAAAACGCCGCATCAGAGAACCTGGCATTTATCACCTGCTCATTGCCATCAACAACGGTATCCAGATATTCCCTGTCCCCATTCCGCACCGTAATGAAGTATGGCAGTAAATCTCCATTCTTTGCTTGAACCGGGAAGTACCGCTGATGTTTCTTCATGACTGAAACCAGAACTTCCTTAGGGAGAGTGAGGTGTTCTTGCTTAAATGTTCCTAATGCAGCGGTAGGTGCCTCCACCAGGTTGGCGACCTCTTCCAGCAAACTTTCATCAAGCTCCTGGATTCCTCCGGCATCCGCCATAAGCAGCAGAACCTGGTCCTTAATGGCCGCCTTGCGCACCTCCGGATCAAGGATAATGCCCTGGCTGGATAATTTTTGAAAGTAGTACCCGGCATTCCGGACAATAAACTCACCAGGTTCGTGAAAACGCAATCCGCGCGTTGATGCACCGGAATTTAACCCGGCATAGGTGAAATGGATCACCTGTTCCCCATAAAGGGCTAGCAGCCATCGAATAGGACGCGAGAATGTCACATTGCTCGTATTCCAGCGAATATTCCTTTCAAAACGCAAACTCTCTATCAGTGCTGGTAGTTCCGTCGACAGTACCTGGATGGTTGGTTGACCTTGTTGGTGGACAGTGGCAACAACATAACTGCCTCCATCCATTTCACGAACCTCAAGATCATTTACACCAATTCCTTTGCTCTGGGCAAATCCTACGGCTGCCTTCGTCGGTTTTCCTTCAGCATCGTAAGCACGGCTGGCGGGAGGACCCTTGATAATCGAGAGGTTATCTTTTTGATGGGAGTTTAAATTCGTTACATGAATTACCAGCCGCCGGGGTGTGCCGGTAACTTCAACTGTGTCATATCGGAGGCGAAGATCGGCAAATAATTCGGGAATTCGGGTTTTTAGCTGCTCCAGTGCAGATTTAAGGTCTCCTACCGGGAGTTCTTCCGTCCCTATCTCCAACAGGAAGGATTCCTTGCTTTCAGATTGAAGATGATTACTCACAATAGCCTGGTGGGGTGCGGATAATTTCTCATTGGATTGGTCTTTTTTGTACCAGGGGAATCCGAGATTCTTGCGCTGTTCCAGGTAGGCTTCAGCACTCTTTCGTGACAGATCGCGCATTCTGCGGAAATATTGCTGCCGTTCAGTTACCCCAATTGCCCCGCGTGTATCAAGGATATTAAACGTGTGGGAACACTTCAGGATATAATCATGCGCCGGAAGTACCAGTCCATTTTCCAGGGTAGCCAGGGCTTCCCCTTCAAACAGATCAAACATCTTGCGCAGGCGGTCAATATCACCAATCTCAAAGTAATATTTACTGTGTTCCTCTTCTGCCTGCAGGTTTACATCCCCATATGTCCGGTCGGGACTCCAAACGATTTCACGGAAATTGCGGACATGCTGTAGTGTCAAAGCGATGCGTTCCAGACCATAGGTAATCTCAACCGAGGGGGTTTCCAGTGTGATGCCTCCCGCTTGCTGGAAGTATGTATATTGGGTGATCTCCTGACCATCCAACCATACTTCCCAACCCAGACCCCATGCTCCCAGGGCGGGTGATTCCCAGTTATCCTCAACAAAACGGATGTCATGCTTTCGCGGATCTATCCCAAGCGCTTCCAGTGATTTTAAATATATTTCTTGCGGATTACCCGGGTCCGGCTTTAAGATGACCTGGAATTGGTAATGCTGTTGTAAACGATTGGGATTTTCTCCATATCGGCCGTCATCCGGGCGGATGGATGGTTCTACATATCCTACTTTCCACGGTTCCGGACCAAGCACACGGAAATATGTTGCCGGGTTATAAGTCCCGGCTCCAACCTGGGTGTAGTATGGCTGCCATATTAAGCAGCCTTGTTCCGCCCAGAAATGCTGCAGATTCATCATAATTGATTGAAAAAGGATCGATTCTTTCATAAAAACTCCAAAATAACTGCATTGTGTTCCCAGGATGTGAAGGACATTATACCATCCATAAAAATCCCTAAAATCGCCGGTGCAGGAGATATCGTAATGCACAATTATTAACGAATATTCTTAGAAATGGGATTCGTGGCTTATCTTACGTTTTGTAGAAACTACGAATTTCCTTTAAAAACGATGGGGAGTTGAGATTTCTTTCTAACAAAAAAGTGAAATAGGCTTCCAGGTGTTGTTCAATTTCAGCCTGGATGGGGGGTGCTACACTGGCTCGCACCGTATCCTTGTAAGAACTTCGCTGAAAATGGCGTAGGTATTTTAATGCCTGCATAGAAATCGGGACTGCTGTGCTGCGCCCATGCCCACAGTTCGGGCATAAAATTCCCCCATCTAAAAAGGATACGAATTGGTCCTGGGCGGTGATTTCTGATTGGCAGTTTACACAATTAAAAAGCTGGAGGCGGAATCCCAGGAGGTCGAGCAGCCTCATTTCATAATAGAGGAGGGGATGGAAGAGGATATCCTCTTTTTCCAGCCGGGAAAGCGTTTCCACGATTAATTTGTATAGAACCTGGTTTTCACCATCCTCCGGGATAAATCGATCCACCAGTTCTATCACAAACGCCGCATGGGCTGTCCTGATAAGATCATTACCCAGCTCTGAAAAAAGGTCCAGGGCTTCCGCCTGGGTGACAATCCACAGATCTCTCCCCTTTGCTAAAATCAACGCTACCCGCGTAAAAGGCTCTAGGTGCCCGCTTTTTCTTGAATGCAGCCGCCGTATCCCCTTGGCAATTGCCCGTTGTTTACCCCCTTCTTTCGTAAAAAGTACCAAAATGCGGTCCGCTTCACCCCAATCGGTATGGCGCAGGACCACTCCTTCAGTTTTTAACACATGGACATTTTTTATCATGGGTACCCTGGAAAGGGTAATTTTCAGAGGCCTTGATGCAGATTGTTTGTCTAATCTTCCGTTATCAGGTCTTCAGGCTGAAATGCAAAAGGAAGCAGTTGGCGAACCGTGGTTTCCGTAACGACCTCTCCCTTTCGATTAGCAATTATAACAACCAGATCGAGACCAAACTCTGCCATTACCTGGCGGCATGCCCCGCAGGGGGAACCTCCATTATCTGTCACAACTGCACAGGCAACAAACTGGCGCTCCCCTTCTGCAATAGCCTTAAATATGGCGGACCTTTCGGCACAAATTCCGGAAGGATAGGCGGCATTCTCAACATTAACCCCGGTATATATTTTCCCTGATGGGGTTAGAATGGCAGCTCCAACCGGATAATGAGAATAAGGCGCATAAGCATGTTCACGGACGGAAACCGCCGCCTCAATGAGATTTTTTTTATCACCAGCTTCAACTTTCATCTATTTGTTCCTCGCCCTCATTTACAGCAGGTTTCCGCAGGGCGCGCACCAGGCGAATGCGCCGGCCGCTTACTTGTTCCACGGTCAATATCCACCCATCTACCCCGACAACCTCACCGCCAACAGGCACCCGCCCTACCTTACCGTAGATGAAGCCGCCCAGTGTATCTGCATTATCGGTGGGCAGCTCGGTTCCCACCAGATCATTAAAATCATCCAGGTCTATTCTTCCATGGAATAAATACTCATCAGAACTGATTTGCTGGTAAACCATTTCTTCGCTTTGATCATATTCATCCCTGATCTCACCTACGATCTCTTCGACTATGTCTTCCAGTGTAACCAGTCCTGCCATTCCCCCATATTCATCGATCACAATTGCAATATGAACACCACGGGCTTGCATCTCTCGCAGCATTTCATCCACTTTTTTTGCTTCGGGAACGAAAAATGCCGGGCGCAGCAATTCACGGATGGTAAGGTTGGAATCCTGCCCCCTTAAGCCTATCTTTAATAAATCCTTCGCATATAAAATGCCAACAATGTTATCAATCGTTTCCTCATAAACCGGTACCCGCGAATGGCCGGAAAGCATCATTGCGTCAATTGTCTCGGGGATGGACGTGTCCACTGACAGGGCAACAACGTCAATGCGCGGTACCATGATTTCCCGGCACAATGTATCCCCAAACTGCAGGATGGAATAAATCATCTGGCGTTCTCCCACCTCCAACCCGCCTTCAGGTTGGTTTCCCTCGACCCAGGTTTTAATCTCATCATCAGTAACAGCACCGATGTCTCTGGCGGACGTTTTTGAAACATTAAATACTGTCATCATGAACCAGGAGAAGGGTTTAAAAATGAAAGACAGCAAATTGGCGACCGGAGTCAGTTTTAGCAGCCAGCTTTCTGGTGAATTGTAAATTAATCGATCCAGTCCAAATTCTAAAAAAATGACCAGAATTGCCAGGAAAAAGAATAACAGCAAGGATAGTCCATAATTTTCAGACAAGCCGCCAACAGGCGAAAGGATTACCCATGCCGTCGCTGCCAGTAAAAAATGGAGGATTACACTGCCTATATTTAATGTCACCGGCAGAGAGTGGTCATTGAGGAGTTTTAAAGCGCCATCAACCGCATCCGGCTTGTCCTCATGGATGTTCATCAATACCAATTGACGGGCATGGCTGATACTTGCCCGGACAGCCATCAAACAAAGATTCAGGAAGAGGATTATGAAAAAACCGAGAATTTCAGTATTCACTTTACTTGTTATTTTTCTCCAGGGGTCGTGCAGGAACCCCGGCTACCACGCGTGTCGGGTGGCACATCATGGGTCACAACGGAGCCCGCCCCTGTACGCGCCCGCTCACCAATTTTCACCGGGGCAACCAGCATGGTGTCACTTCCGATGAAGGCACCTGCCCCAATTTCTGTGGGATGCTTCTTACTGCCATCAAAATTGCAGGTGATTGTACCTGCGCCAATATTTACATCCTCCCCAATTTGGGCATCCCCGATATACGAGAAATGACCAACCTTTACTCCCGCTCCTAGCCTGGAGTTTTTAACCTCTCCAAAATTACCCATGTGGACACCTTGAGAGAGGTAAGCACCTTTTCGTAAATGGCCGAAAGGTCCAATTTCCACATGATCTTCAAGAATTGCCTTTTCCAACATGGATGATACTATTTTACAATGATCGCCAATTTTTGAATCAGTAATCACGCTGTTCGGTCCAATGATACACCCTTCCCCAATCACCGTGATTCCTTGAAGATGGGTATTGGGCAGGATTACTGTATCTTGCCCAATCGTGACCGATGCGTCCACATATACCGTTGAAGGATCCCGCATGGTCACTCCAGCTAACATCCATCCTGTATTAATTCGCTCTTGAAGGATATGCTCGGCTTCTGCCAGGTGGGTCCGTGTATTGATTCCGATTGCTTCAGTGGGATCATCCAGCAGCAATCCTTGAACAGTCTGACCTTGCTGCACTGCCAGGGCAACGCTGTCGGTAAGGTAATATTCTCCTTTTGGAGATCTTCCAATTTTGTGCAAATTTTCCCACAACCAGTCAGAACGGAAGCAGTATACAGCGGCATTTAACTCATCGATTAATAGCTGCTGAGGGGATGCCTGTGCTTCTTCGACAATGGCCAGAATTTCTCCATTGCTCCCACGAATGATTCTGCCGAATCCCCTCGGATTCGTTGAGTGTAGAGTCAGCATGGCTATTGGTCCAGAATTGGACTCCTGTATCTGGACAAGCTTGGTGAGGGTTTGACTGGTGAGCAGCGGCATATCCGCATTTGTTACCAGCACCAGACTCGGATTCACCCGCAAGCAGGTCCTCAGCAGTCATGACTGCATGGGCGGTACCAAGCTGCTCTTCCTGGTATACAAATCTTGCAGCATCACCAACAACTTCTCTCACAGCATCTGAACCATGTCCCACAACCAGTACTGGTTTATTTGTAGAAAGACGGATAGTCGCCTCCAGAGAATATTGGATGAGGGGTTTTCCCGCCAGGGTGTGGATTACTTTCGCCAATGACGATCGCATGCGCGTTCCTTGACCAGCGGCCAGGATTAAAGCTGACGTTCGCATCCTTTTCCTCCTTTATTACCAAAACTGTGCAGGTCCGTCCTTTGGATAAAATAGAATGAGCCCTGTGCTTACTTAGTCCGCACAAAGCTCAATATCTAAATGACAGCCAATAATGAGGCTGGGGCGCCTGGATTCGAACCAAGATCCACAGATCCAAAGTCTGGTGTGCTGCCATTGCACTACGCCCCATGATATATGGTCCAATTTGTTGAGAGCATTTTAACACAGATTTTCTTTATCTGCTAACACCGTGCGCCCCGCCGACGCCTGGCGAGTAAGGTATTCAGTGGAAAAAGTATCGGACTTACTGGTTGAAATTAATCGGCACAATCCGAACCGTAATCAAAATTCTCCATGTTCCACAGGGTACTGCGGGTGGTCACATCCATCTCCATTCCGCAAAAATCAGGGCGCGACATGGCCATTTTCAAGACGGAAATAGAGCGGTATGAAAGGCATTTCTTCTGCAATGGTCCTTTGCAGATCAGTGTAGACCGCAGAATAGCGGTCAGTATCCTCATGGCTGGTCTGGCTGGCAGTTTGGCAGAGTTCATCCAGCTGGGGGTTGGAATAGCCGATCACGTTGACACCCATCCAATCATTTTGCTCTGCCGGTATTTGGTTGGTTTCCAGGGGGGAACAGGAAGGAGTCGATCCATTCTCCCAGCTGAAATGCGCCAGGTCAAAATTGCGGCCAAAAATCATCCCCTCCGGACCGGGCGAAAACAGATCTCCCGGATTGTAATTCTGCAAGTTGGCCTGTATTCCACATTCCTTCAGGGAATCAACCAGAATCTCAGCCACTTCAACGCGCTGAGTGGCAAATGTAGTGGCATAGGTCACCACCATTGGTGTGCCATCCAGTACATTGGCTACCCCCCATGCCTGCCGCGGAGTGGCCGGATCATTATCTAAATCTCGCCATCCCGCCTCTTCCAACAAGCGCTTCCCCTCTTCTACATCAAAGGGGATAGCCTCCAATTCGCTTAAGAATAAAGGATGTGTGGGAGGCAAAAAACTCGCTGGGACAATCGACTCATCGATAAGGATATCGGTAACCGCCCAGGCACGATCCATGCAGTATGCAAATGCTTTGCGTACCCTTATATCAGAAAAGAAATCTGCGCGCTCACCGGCATATGGATTGTACCCGTCATCATAAATGGCGGGTTTAATTCCAAAGCTCAATTGTTCAAATTCTGGACCCTGGCCAATATAATAATCC
This sequence comes from uncultured Chloroflexia bacterium, assembly GCA_963841845.1. Lineage (GTDB taxonomy): Bacteria > Chloroflexota > Anaerolineae > Anaerolineales > Anaerolineaceae > CAVVGZ01. Next base: position 439,126 of record CAWJEG010000007.1, read on the forward strand.
AGTTTTTCCTTGCGGCTTTCTTCAATAATTGGTTCCAATTGTTCCACCAGATCAGTGGAGTCGTCCACCAGGTCACATTTTCCTTCCAAAACCCCTGCAATCTGATTGTCTGCATGTATTCCGGTAAATAGATACTGGATGGTATCAAATTTTGGCAATCCTTCCGAAGCTCGGAAGTAATTGGGATTTTTCTGTAAGGTGATTTTTTCACCGGCGATCCATTCCTGAATGATATAAGGACCCCAGCCAAGCGGTTGGCGTGTCGATTTCTGATCGGTCAATATTTCAGAGGGTTCCATCCCGCTTAATTGGTGTTCCGGCAGGGGAGTCCAGAAGTATGTTTCGTATCTTTGCGGGGAAAATCCTGGTATTCCAACCCATTCCACCGACAAATCATCCACTGCCTGGTAGGATTGGGTTCTGTAAATCGAGTGTTTGGATACCGGTGTGTCATCATCTGCAGCGAGTTCAAAGGAAAACACTGAATCCCTGGCAGTCAGCGGAGTCCCGTCTGACCAGGTAATTCCGGGAAGCAGGCTAAACCGTATGACCATCTGGTCCATTTGAAGCGGGTTGACGCCATCCCATAGGACTGCACAATCCGTCGAATGGCATCCTGCTGGTAACACCTGGGTGCCATTCTGCAGGGGTACCAGCTCTCCATCCATATTGACGACCGTGCTTCCCCCGCTGACCTCAACCGGTTGGTAGGAGACTTCGCCGGATTTAAAGATGGCAATTTTTCCAGGATCACAGGTTGGGCTTCAAAACTGCGCGTGTCGAATGGGCCGTCATAAATGGCTTCAAGAACACTCCACATACTTCTGCCAGATCCCCCGTAGAGATATAGGGTGGTTGGTTCCTGCCCGAGACAAATTGTCAATGTGCGTGGAATAGCTGTAGGAGTTGCTGGGACTGGAGTACTTTCTGGTGGTGCGGTTTCGATCACTGGTGCAGTTGGTTCTATCGTAACTGCAGTATTACAGGAAACCAGTAATAAACCTGCAAATAAGATCAACACTCCTATCTGCAAGAATTTTTTAATATTCATAAAAGCTCCTCATCACTAACCAATATTGTGAAATTATACTCCACGCATGAAATTGGTTTAATCAAAAGATCAGTCCTGAAATTCATACAGGGCTGGTAAAAGTTTTTTCCTGTTTTATGAATGACTTCTATTGGGTTCCGCGCAGCCTCGGGTCAAGAGCATCCCGTAATCCATCGCCAAGGAAGTTGAATGCAAACATTATAATGGCAAGGGCAAGCGCCGGAAATATGGTCTGGTTAGGGTAGGTGCGTACTACTTTGGCACCATCAGAGATCATGGCTCCCCAGGATGGTGTTGGGGGATACACACCGATACCGATGAATGACAAAAATGCTTCGGTTGCAATGTATCCCGGTATGGCCAATGTTTCTACAACAATTAATGGTCCGATAATATTGGGCAGGATATGGCGGAACATGATGCGTTTGTTGGAAGAGCCCAGGGTTCGGGCCGCCTCCACATACTCTTTTTCTCGTACCGAAAGCACCTGTCCTCTGGTGAGACGCGCCATTGTCTCCCAGGCCGTTAAACCGATACCCATAAAAATAAAAAGCATACCCCCAAGCCGGGCATCCAATTGTCCCAGGGTGTATGTAAAACTACCAGGGTCCGGTCTGGCAAAAGTGGAACGGAAAAATGCCATCAATAGGATGATAAACAGCAGGCCGGGAAATGCATAAAGAACATCCACAATCCTCATCATCAGATTATCCACTCTTCCGCCGGAAAATCCGGAAAAGCTGCCGAAAAGGACCCCTATCAACAGGCTGATGACTGGTCCAATAAATGCCACAGCTAGTGAAATTCGGGATCCATAAATTATGCGGCTAAAAAGATCTCTGCCAACATAATCTGCCCCCATGAAATACTTATCCGATAACTGCGCATATGGTTTGATCGAAGGGAACATCCTTACAATCCAGGGTGGCACTTTGTTTTGATCAACAAGGGTTTGATCGGCATACGGATAGGGAGCAATGTAATCCGCAAGAAATGCTGTGAGGAAAAATAGCACGATAACAATCAGGCCAACCACAGCAGCTTTGTTTTTCATTAAGCGGCGTAGAGAATCTCTCCAAAGGCTCTCGGGTTTTTGTTTTACCGGTGCTCCACCTTTGTACTTTTTCAGGTCAATCTCTACAGCCATACAGCCTCCTCAATCTATTGCTGCCATTAATCAAGAATTATTCCTATAATAAATCATTTAATCATAGCGGATCCGCGGATCCAGGTAACCATACACGATGTCTACTATCAAGTTTGCGACAACAAGAAAAAGGGCATAAAGCAGGATTGTCCCCATAATAACTGGATAATCGCGTGCTGTAATACTGGTAACAAAATACTTGCCCATCCCGGGAATCCCAAAGACCAGTTCTGTGACAAATGTACCTGTAACCAGGGCGGCGAATAAGGGTCCCAGGATCGTAATCACAGGGATGAGTGAATTTTTCAAAGCATGTCGGGTAACCACATACTTCTCTTGGAGGCCTTTTGCCCGTGCCGTGCGGATGTAATCTTCCCGGATTACCTGTAAAAGGCTGGCTCGTGAAAGGCGGGCAATAATGGCGGAGCTGCCAAGTCCAAGGGCGACCGCGGGCATAATTGCGTGTATAAAATAATCGTAACCTAAACGGGATGGCAGGAATCCCAGGATGTATGGGGGTTGGGCTCCCCAGCCCGTTGGAGGCAGCCACCCTAACTGCACCCCAAAAAGGTACACCATGATTGGCCCGAGGACAATTACCGGCACGGATACCCCAACAATTGCACAACCCATCCCCACATAATCAACGATCGTGTTCTGCTTCAGGGCAGAAATGATCCCCAGGGGTAGTCCAATGATAATCGCAACAAAAAGCGCCATCACTCCCAATTGGGCAGATATTGGCAGCTGGTCACGGAATATATCATTTACTGTGCGGCTGCGGTGGGAAAAGGAAGGGCCAAAATTCATCCATGTAAAAAATATTGGGCCAATTTTGGTCATGATAAGTGCTTCTTCTTCGAAAGTGTTGCCCGGTTTTTCCAGGCTGAATTTCGGCACGACAATTTCGGACATATATTCAATATACTGGACAACCAAAGGCTCATCCAGGTTGTAACGTTTTTCCAGGTTGCGCATGATATCTGGCGGCAGCTTTTTTTCCCGGTCGAACGGTCCCCCCGGAACAGCATGCATCAAGGTAAAGGTTATGCCTGAAACAACGAAAAGCACCGCTATAAGATAGATTAACCGCCGGGCAATATAACTACCCATAACCTTCCTCCAGAATCCACCCAAAAAATAGAAAGTCAGGGAGAGAGGAACTCCTCTCTCCCTGGTCTAACCCCTAATAGAATTTACTTACAATTTTCTTACTCAGCCTCAGTTGTCAAATCCCATTTCTCAAAGCGCTGTTCATTGATAACCGCGTAAGTTCTCTGAACATTGGGTTTGGTAACCGTTACTGTGGTGTACCAGTAGATGGGAGCCATCACGGCATCTGTCCAGACCAGCATGGTTTCGGCGTCTGCATACATCTGCATGCGTTTGTCACGGTCCTGCTCCACGGCTGCTGCCCGAACCAGGGCTTCAAAATCAGCGTTGTACCAGGCTACGCCGCCAAGCGGTTTGGTCGGGTCTTCTGGGTCACCGGGATTGGCTGAGCCGCCCAGGGTAAATACCTCGCGGATGAAGTTGTTGGCATCCGGGTAATCCTGGCACCAGCCAAGCCTGTAAATCTGGGGAGTTTCCGCTCCACGGATGGTATCCAGGTAAACTGCCCATTCCTGGTTGACAACTTTGACATCGATGCCGAGGTTGTCTTTCCACATCTGCTGGATAGCTTCGGCAATCTTCTGGTGGCCTTCGTTGGTGTTGAACATCAAGGTGATGTCCACATCAGCTTCGGTGATACCCTTCTCGGTCATGTATTCCTGCAGGGAAGCCTTGGCGGCAACCGGGTCGGATTTCACACCCAGGTCAGGAAATTTTTCCATCGTCGGGGCGCCATCAAGACCGGGGCGGGAGAACCATTGAGCGGGCTGCTGTTCACCTTTGGTGACATTGTCAATCAAGGACTGGCGGTCAATTGCCATGGAGAGCGCCCTGCGGACACGAACGTCATCCGTGAATGGAGCCACTGTGTTGAAACCATAATAATAGGTGCAGAAGCTCGGTCCAATGAACAGCTCTTGAGAGAGCGCCGGGTCAGTTTTGACACGGTCCATATCGGCAAGCGGGACATTCACATAGCTCTGGTTGCCAGCTTCGTATTCCGCCATGGCTGCGCCCTCTTCGAGCATGGTTAATTTAACTTCGTCGATTTTGGCTACCGGAATGTTGTCCTGTCCAGGCCAGAAGGGATTCTTGATCATGGTCAGGTAACTATCATGTACCCATTCCTTGACGGCATAAGGGCCATAGCTCTGCATGGTTTCGGTCCAGCGCTCACCGGCAGCTTCTGTGCAGGCGTCGCCATCAATTAACCAGGCGGGTTGTGGGTGGGCTACCCACATACCGGCAATATTCAGGTTGTAAACGGCTGGCTCTTTGAAGGTCATTTCGAGTGTGAAATCATCCACTGCTTTGACTTTTACCCCTTCAACCGGACCCTCACCGGCATTATACTCAGTGGCACCTTCAAGGGCGAAGGCTAACACATAAGCATAGTCTGATGCGGTTTCGGGTTTCAGGGTGCGCAGAATACCATAAACAAAATCATTGGCATTTACCATGCGGTCTTTGCCATCGCAGTCCTGAACTTTGACGACTTTGCCGGTTTCGGTATCATACTTAACCCAGGGGACATCATCGCGAAGTTTGAAGGTATAGGTCTTGCCGTCTTCGCTAACCGTCCACTCCTTGGCCATGCCTGCTTCAATCGCCGATGTTACTTCATTCTGGCGGCTCAAGCCTACATTGATTTCCTGAACAACCTGGATGGATGAACTATCGGTTGCAAGGGCAGGGTCGATTGTGGGGATATCACCTACACCCAGGTTATGGACCAGTACTTTGGGTGCCACTGGTGCAGCCGGCTGGCAGGCACCAAGCATCATGCTGAAAACGATTATTAAAGCACCAATTAGGTACAATTGTTTTCTCATACTTCCTCCTCCAATTTAGTGACAGCTTGTATATTTTTTTAACCAATCTGGTTTTTTTATAAGCCCATCAAGTGTATAAATTTCGAAATACCCACCTCCTTCTTGCATGTCAAACGAGATGACAGGCAACATAGTGATCCGGGCTGACTTCGCGCAGCAGCGGTTTCACTTCAGCACATATCGTTGTGGCAAGCGGGCAGCGTGTTCTGAACCGGCATCCAGACGGCGGATTTACGGGTGAAGGAACATCACCTGCCAGGATAATACGCTGTCTTTTCTCCTCAGCAAATGGATCAGGAATCGGGACAGCGGATAGTAATGCCTGTGTATATGGGTGTAATGGGTGGAAATATAGTTCATCACGGGTGGTTAATTCAGCCAGGATGCCGAGATACATCACCGCCACCCGGTCGCTGATGTGACGCACCATGGAGAGGTCATGGGCAATGAAAAGATATGTCAGGTTAAAATCGCGCTGCAGATCTTCCAGCAGGTTGACTACCTGTGCCTGAATGGATACATCCAGGGCTGAGATGGGTTCGTCACAAACTATCAATTCGGGGTTCAAAGCCAGGGCTCGCGCAATCCCAATCCTTTGGCGTTGTCCACCAGAAAATTCATGTGGATAGCGGTTTGAGAAAGCCGGATTCAAACCAACCAGCTCCAGCAACTCCTCAACCCTTTCCTGAAGTTCTGCCCCCTTATTGATATTATGGATGACGAGGGGTTCACTAACAATCTCGCCTACAGTCATGCGCGGATTCAAACTGGCATAAGGATCCTGGAAGATCATCTGCATTTTCCTGCGCATCTTCCGTAGTTCTTCACCTTTTGTCGCCACCAGGTCAACATCCCCAAAGAGAACATGTCCTGCTGTGGGACGGTACAACTGCAAAATCGTGCGTCCAGCAGTCGATTTACCGCAGCCGGATTCCCCTACCAGACCTAACGTTTCCCCTTTTAATATATCAAATGAAATGTCATCAACAGCATGAACAGCACCCACCTGCTTTTGAAAGATGATGCCGCGTGTAATGGGAAAATATTTTACCAAGTTCTTGACGCTTAATAATACTTCTTTCGTATTGTTCATTGGCGTTCCTTCCCCGTGGCAGTATCAACCCAACAAGCAGACAGGTGCTCTCCGCTGATATTTATCAAGGGTGGGTTTTCATTCCAGCAATGCTCCAACGCAAATTTGCAGCGTGGTGCAAACGGACAGTATTGCGGTTTTTCTAACAAGACCGGCGGAATACCTTCAATAGAAGTTAACCTGCGGTCTTTTCCTTCATCCAGCCGCGGTAAACTTCCTAACAGACCTATCGTATAAGGATGTAAAGGATGCGCATAAAGCTCTTTGACCGGGGCTTCTTCAATAATATATCCGCCGTACATGACCACAACCCGGTGAGCAAGACCTGCGATAATCCCCAGATCATGCGTGATCCAGATAATCGCCATCCCAAGCTCATCCCTCAGCTTTTTGACAAGTTCAACAATCTGGGCTTGAATCGTTACATCCAGGGCAGTGGTTGGTTCATCAGCAATTAATATTTGGGGAGTACAAATGAGCGCCATGGCAATCATCACACGCTGACGCATACCTCCAGAAAATTGGTGCGGGTAATCATTCAGCCGGTCTCTGGCATTTGCAATGCCTACCAATTCCAGCATCTCAACAGCTCGGTCTTCCGACTGCTGCTTTGAGGCTCCCATATGGATTTCCATAGGTTCGGTAACCTGGCGTCCAATGGTAACCACAGGATTGAAGGATGTCATCGGATCTTGAAAAACCATGCTGATTTGAGCGCCCCGGATGTGCCGGATTTCCTCATCCGACATCTTAAGCAAATCTTTCCCCTGGTAATGTGCAGATCCAGCAACAACTTTTCCGGGAGGCATTGGTATCAATCGCAGCATGGATAGGACTGTTACAGTTTTACCACATCCGCTTTCACCAACAACTCCCAGCGTTTCACCTTCTTTGAGCCTCATTGAAACACCATTAACCGCGTGTACGGTTCCTTCACGTGTGCGGAACTGCGTTTCGAGACCTTGCAAGTTCAAGATATCGGTCATGCAATTTATCCTCTATACTGGTTTTTTGGGGATTACAAAAATGATTATATCCACGCCTTTATTTGAAATTATAGAATTTCGAAATATTTTACCATTTATTTTAAGCAAATGTCAAACATAATAATCATATAGTTTGTGTAACTATATCACTTTACAAGATTAACCACAATAATGGAAATAACTGGCCGGCAAGATCAGAGGATTATTTTGCTCCATAAAATGGCAAATAATTAGCGGCGCTTGGAATACTTGTTTGATAGTAATCATAGCAGCGGTCTTAATAGGATATTTATGATATAACTTGGCTATACCAGCCATTTTTCCAACCAATAACCACTTGATAACCGAATGAAAATAAAAAATCAACCATCCCTTGCTGAAAATGCATATGAAAAAATTAAGGCGGATATCATCACTTGTAAATTGGGACCTGGCGAACAAATTGTCCAGGGACAACTTGCTCTTCAGTATCAATTTGGATTAACTCCAGTGCGCGAGGCGCTACAACGGCTTGCCCAGGAAGGTTTTGTCCACCCAATTCCCCGCTACGGATATATTGTCAGCCCGGTGACGATCTCCGATGTACACCAAATTTATGAAGCCCGCCTGGTAGTTGAAATTGCCACCATCCGACTGGCATCTCAAAGGGGGACTGATGAACAATTGGCAGGTATCCTGGATATTGCAAATTTTACCTATACCTATGGAGACCGCCTGAGTTACACTGAATTTCTAAATCACAACGCTGATTTCCATAAAAAAGTGGCATTGATCAGTGGCAACCTGCGCCTTACCAACCTTCTTTCAATTGTCTTGGAGGAATTAACCCGCCTCATGCACCTGGGATTGGATATCCAGGACCGGGCTGAAGACATGCGTGCAGTGCACATTTCACTTGCAAAAGCGCTAATCGAGCGCAATATGGAATATGCCGTTGACATTTCACGCAAAGAAATCGAGGATTCGCGGAAAATGGTGTTAGATGCAATCTCCAGGCACATGTCAAAGGAGAATCCCACCCTGTTTGGCCAGCCAGTTGAAATTAACAAAATTGAAATTTAATATTATGAGACTCTTTGGGAAATACTTTACCAGCTAATTTCACCCTACCGGCTGTCTTTTACGATTTAGATAATCCGATAAAGTATCTCTCAGTACATCAGGCTGCGTACATGTCAGGAGACTCCTCATTTCATCCGCATCAATCAGGTACGGATGCAGATAACTTTTTACAAATTTTCGGAATCTCCGCAGTCCATTTTCCTCTCCATAAAAATCGAGCATCGTTTGTAAATGGGCAAAGATAAAATCTCGTTCTATACCGGGTGGAACCTGATCTCTTTCTAACCGCATGAAGATCCATGGATTATTAATCGCTGCCCGGCCAATCATCACTGCATCGCATCCGGTGTGTGCTTTCATTTTTTCAATATCAGCCACACAGGAGATATCTCCATTACCAATGACTGGAATGGAGACAGCCTGCTTGATCTCGCCAATGGCATCCCAGTTCGCTCGCTGGCGATAATCCTGGCTTCGTGTTCGGGCATGGACTGCCACCATTTTTCCACCATTTTCTTCAATAATCCGGGCAATATCCAGGTAATTCTTAGATTGCTGGTCCCACCCCAGGCGTATTTTTCCTGTGAGTAGGAATGTCCATCTGTGTACTCATTTCTCGAAATATATGCCCGATTTTTTCCGGTTGCTTTAATAACCCGGCACCTGCCCCCCTCCCAGCCACAGATTTAGCAGAACAACCCATGTTTATATCGAATATATCTGGATTTCTGCTGCTGTAATTTGATTGCACCTTTAAGCAATCGTTTTGGATCGTCATCATAAATTTGGTAGACCACCGGCCTCTCTTCCGGTAGATATTGAAGCTGGAATTCGAGGGATTTTTTTTCGCTAAGCACATCCTGAATATTAATGAACTCGGTATAACTCAATGCCGATCCCAATTTCCTCACCAGCGACCGGAAAGGTAAATCTGAAAAGCCATCCATTGGAGCAAGAACCAGATCTCCATAGACCGGGATTTCTCCAATGAAAAAGTTCGGGGTTTGAAGATTCTTTTGATTAATTACCTGGTCCTGCATTTATCCAATCCATAAAGCAAAATTTTTTTAATAATGCATTTTTCGGTATACACAACAACTAATAGAAATAATAAGTGCAATGATGACTCATCACCGGGGGTCAGGCTGATGCGAATACCGTCCTGTTTTCCAAGGCGTGGAACCAGTCCCAAATGGGGGTCATTATGCGTTTATTTTTTCCGCTCGGTTTCTCCGGGATTGTTTACAGCTGCATATATTCCTGTAATATTAAAACTACGCAGCACTTTCCTTTTTCCTCGATTCGTGGATTTCCCTGCTGATCTGGTCATGACCCCCCAGGAATACGCAGTCGGTCAGCCTCGCCTCGCTGCGCACGACATCCTCGGCAAACGCCATGCAGTTTGGAGAGCCGCATAATCCACAATCCACCTGCATAAGCTTCTGATAAATTCTCTCTTTTTCTTTCATCCGGCGGATAGATTTTTGCAGGTCGGTATCTAAATACTTTGTCGGACGTGGAGGCACCCGGTTTTCCATTAAGTAATAACCGTCCGCCATTTTCTTATCAAAGTCATCCGGATCAATAATAATATTGTTCTGATACTTCTCCATTTGTTTTAAGAAATTAGCTCTCGCAACATATGGGTTTTCCACATAAAAAGGTCCCCCGATACACCCCAACATACACGCCTGGGCTTCAACAAAATCAACCTGGCTTAATCTTGAATTTTCAATATCATCGAAGATTCGCATAACGTGGCTCAAACCTGATACTGCCAGCCAGCTTTCCATACCAGTGCTTGCAGTGATGCTGCCCAGCATTGCCCATCCGGCAGTAAAATAAAAATCTTCAGGTACCATGCCGGGATCAAATTGCCTCGAAATTTGTATAACAGATGGGTACAAAGCCGTAAAGATATCGGTAATGGAGACCGCTCCGTCAATCCAGGATCCAGCCTTTTCGGCCGGCTGCTTAATCGATACAATCTTCGCCGGGCAGGGCGCAATAAAAACGATCCCAATATCCTCTGATGGAATGCCCAATTGCCCGGGAAGCGTCTTGCGGATTTCGCGGGCAGTCACCTCTCTCGGAACATCGATTGGGGAAATCAATTCTACAAGGTCAGGATATCGAACCTGGATCAAACGCACAATTGCCGGGCAGTGGGAAGAAATAAGCGGCAGCCGTCCGGGATGTTCTGAGATGTATCTGGCGGTAGCTTCTCCTATCGCAGCCGATGAAGTATTTACATCCACTACCTTGTGGAAACCCATCCTCATTAAAGCGAGGTGGATCACGTAAGGGTGAATACCCGGGTTGAACTGGGCGTACAGGACTGGGTCAGGTATCGCCACCCGGTATTTATATTGAGCAATGTCCTTGAGGGGATCTGAAATCGACTCTACAGCATCTGCCGGGCAGACATTGATGCAGATACCGCAATCAATGCAAAGCTCTTCCGAAAATACAGCTTTCCCGTCTCGAATCCGGATTGCCTCGGTTGGGCAATTGCGAAGACAAGTTCTATGACCTTTACATTTATCTTTAAGAATTCGATGAGCGTGGTAATAATGATCCAATGACAGCCAGCTCCTTAAAATTACCAATAAAATTCGATATCGCTATTATACATAGAAGTGGATAATTAATTTAGTCCCTTTATTTACCTCGCTGAAGATCTTGAGATCATCCGAATTGTTACGAATATTGGGCAGCCCCATTCCGGATCCAAAACCCATCGCCTGGATTTCTTCACTGGCTGTGGTATATCCCTCCTGCATCGCCAGGTCAATATCCGCAATCCCCTTCCCGATATCGTCAACGATAATCTCAATCATGCTGGGAGTAACTGCCAGGTGAACTTTCCCCTGGTCAGCATGGGTCACCACATTCATCTCTGCCTCATAAGTGGAAATTGCCACTCGCCTGATTAGGTTGGGATTAAAACCGATCTTTCTTAAAATTGATTTTATTTCAGTTGATACTATTCCAGCTTTGGAAAAATCCCCGCCATTTACGGAAAATTCTTGCCTCAGCAGGATCGGTTCCTCTTCGTGCATATCCATAGAACTTATCTTGGGTGAACAACCTTCACTGATAATCGAACTTACCCTTTTACATGCATCTTGAAGACTATGGGGTGAAGTAAACATCACCAGGTCATTTTCAGCAGCATAAGTTGCCGAGCCATCCTGTGGGATCTTCCCACTCAGAAAAACGACGCCCTTGAATTCCGCCATGTGCGCTGAGATGATGGATTGCCGGGCAGCAACGCTTGTCAGTAAAATAGAATTGGGTTTTCCAAACGCAAGAATACTGCTCATCATATCGGAGATATAAACATGTTCAACAGGTTCGTCTAATTTTGAATCCCCGACAATAAGTTGAGCATCTAAAGCATCCATGATTTTTCGGACACTTACTGGTGACTCAATCCCATTAAAGGATTTTTCCATATCCTTTTTCTTTCTACCAGCACAAGCGGTTCATAAACTCTGGACCAGAGAATCAAGTTGTAGTTTCATTAGAGAAAGTATAACCTGAAATATTTAACCTCATGGTCATTGATTATTTACCATCCATATGATTTCTGATCTCTCACCATGTTAAGTTAGATAGAGATTTCAAGAATCCTGTATTATTATTGCTGAAAGGAATCCACAGTCGGACATTATCCGGGGATCTAACCTGGTCACTCAAGGTCCAACTTAATTCCACCACAAACTTATCGGTTTCATGAATGGAATCTGACTCTCTATCATATGCCTGCATGATATTAAATATCCTCTATAGCCAATATAACCATAAAGATGGTAAACAGGTCAATTCCTTCAATATGCTATGGCTTTTAAATGCAATCGTCCAGCTATAAACTGGACGATTACACGAGGATCCCAGACTCAGTGTGATGGTTGTCAGCATGTTCGAGAGCCAGCTCGTCATTTAATATTGTTGCAGGATCTCCGTGAATCAGGGAAGGGCAGCGATGCAGCCTTCAGTGTTTGATATGATGAATGATCTCTTTCGGCAGTTCCCTGTGCAAACCAAGTATAACATAAAGACAATGGGAGCCAGAGAGCAATTTCCCGGAAAAAACGAAAATGATTACAAAGATCCTGTGGGAATGTGATATTTTACTTAAATCCAGGCTTCAGTTTTTCTTATCATGAGATTGCCTGCCGGGAGAATTACGGTCTAATCGACAAAATAGTGCAAACCGCCTCCCAATTTGACAAAGGTATTGGCTGAAGTGTATATTTTATCAAGTGAGTTAAATTCGGGAATATCATCAAACCATTCAGGAGCATTTATTAATGGATATTCAATCTGTATTAAATAGTGCATTGAATCACCGCGAACAGGATCTTAATTATTTAATTGAATTATTACAGATTCCCAGTATCAGCACCCTGGCCGAAAATAAGGCTGATATCCAAACAGCTGTGGAATGGCTGCTGAAACGTATGCGGGAAATTGGTGTCAAGCAAGTTCATACAATCGAAACGGATACGCATCCAGTGGTGTATGGGGAATGGCTTGCAGCCGGAAAAGATGCCCCTACAATATTAATTTATGGTCATTATGATGTCCAACCCGTTGATCCCATTGAAGAATGGCGGACATCTCCATTCGAGCCCACATTAATCAATGGAAATATTTATGGTCGCGGCACGTCAGATGATAAAGGCCAGTTCTATATGTATCTCGCAGCATGTGAAGCCTTTCTTAGCAATGGACCATCACTCCCTGTAAATGTTAAATTCTTCCTGGAAGGTAGTGAGGAAAGCGGCAGCAGCGGATTGGATCGGGTGATCGAGGATAATAAAGAACTATTGTCATGCGATGCGGTGATAATCTCTGACAGTGCTTTCCTCAACAAGGATACACCTGCCATCACAACCGGGGTGCGAGGAAATACATATTTTGAGGTGGAAGTGAGCGGCCCGGATCACGATCTCCACTCAGGCGGCATGGGCGGTGTTGCCCATAACCCCCTGCAGGTACTGGTTGAGATGCTTGCATCTCTGCACGATGCAAACGGAAAAATCAACATACCGGGTCTTTATGACCGGGTCATCGAATTAACCCCTGAAGAACGGGCTAAATACAACCAGGTTCCGTACAGTGAGGAAACTATATTAAAAGAAATGAATGCGCCCGCTCTCTGGCACGGTGAAATCGGATATACCCCTTTGGAACGCTTGGGTATTCGTCCTTCCCTGACCATACATGGCATCTCCGGAGGTTTTACCGGGCCAGGTATGAAAACAGTCATCCCTGCCAGGGTGGCTGCCAAAGTGAGCATCCGTCTTGTTCCCGATCAGGACCCGGCTGAGATTGCCATCCTTTTCGAGGAGCATATTAGGGCAATTGCTCCAAAGACGGTAAGGGTAAATGTAAACGTGCTCAGTAGAGCACATCCGGCAGTGGTCAATACCTCTTCCCCTTCCTGGAAAAAACCAAACTGGCATATATGAAGGTTTTTGGGAAAGAACCGGTTCTCATGCGGACTGGGGGATCCATCCCTGTGGTTGGAGATTTCCAAAAAATCTTGAAAGCACCTGTGATCATGATGGGATTTGGTCTTCCGGATGATAATTTGCATGCCCCCAATGAGAAATATTGCCTGGACCACTTTTATAAGGGTATTCAAACCATCATTCACTATTTTTCAATTTTAGGAGAATGATCTTCCGCACTGACCTCGTATGATGAACATTGAGAGGAATGCCTGAAGATGATTTTGGCAGGTCATCATGCGGATATTTAAGGTCGAATATGTTTGATGACCCGCCAACCCATCCATACCAACTTTTTTTTACAACGGTAAATATATCGCTATCGCAAAAAAGATATGGATAGAATAACCTGGTATATTTTTGATAACCCTATTTTATAGAAGGGAATTACTACCATACAGCTTTGTTTTGAAAATATTCGCATCTGTAGGAATAGTATGGCTCCCTTAAAAGGGATTTGGCGGAGATGCCTGCCTCATGTCAACAAAATCTTTCTACAGATTGTATAATATCCATGGAACATTACATGAATACTTTTCACCTCACCCCCTTTTGGTTGAGGTAGGGTTAGGAGCAATGACAAATAATTTACGCTTCCAAACCCGGTCCCTTGTGGACATTCAGGGTGCCAATTGAAACTGAGTACCAAATAGATATAATTTGTTTTAGTCAATCGGAACTGGCAGGGAAAAGTTGGAAACGAAAACACCCTCAATAATGGTTGGGATCACGGGCGCAAGCGGCGCCGTCTATGCCGCTGGCTTGTTGGCTGTTTTGCGCGGAATGGGATGTCTCACCCACATTTGCCTGACTGACAACGGGGTAAAAGTACTCAAATACGAATGCGGATATTCTCCGGAAGATTTTTCTGGGTATGGAAAGCTCTATGATAACCAGGATCTTTTTTCCGGACCTTCCAGCGGGACATTTCCTCTCGATGGCATGGTGATACTTCCATGCTCAACCACAACAATTGGAAAAATTTCCATCGGTATCGCAGATACATTGATAAATCGTGTCGCTGGTGTAATGCTAAAAGAGCGCAAACCTCTCGTGCTTGTACCCCGGGAAATGCCTTACAGCCTGCCGCACCTTGAGAGCATGGTTCGCCTTACTCAAGCCGGGGCAGTGATTCTACCCGCATCCCCTGGATTTTACACGCACCCGCAGTCAATCAGCGACCTGGTCAGCCAGGTTATCATGAAAGTCCTGGATCAACTCCATATTCCCATTTCCCTCTCAAATCGTTGGGAGGATGGGGGGATCCGCTTACAGTTGGATTGATCCTGGTCAGGGAATTATTTGCTGCAGTGCCGGGCATTGATCCGGTAAATTATTAATTAGGTTGTTTCGTTTGGATGCGCCGGGAGGATCGAGTTGGCCGATCAATTTGAGTCAGAATTATCTCAAAAAAGAAGCCTTACCGGCAAGGTCATCGCTGACTTGCTTGAAAAATTAGATAAGGCGGCTGTTATGGAACAGGATCCCACTATCCCGCCTGATCACGCCGATGAGGATCAATCTCCTGTTGACTCGCTGTTTTTGGAACAACTGGCCAGTCCTGATCCAACCCCGGCTGGAGGTGCGGCAGCAGCATATGCCGGCGCCTGCGCGGCTTCCTTGATTATGATGGCAGCCCGGATAACGGCAAATAATCCGAAGTATATTTCGGAAAAAAGTCGTATGCTTGAGATTATTAATCAGGCCGGGATATTGAGGCTGGAGCTTTACCGGGCGCTTCAGGAAGATAGCAATGCATATAATAACTTTCTAGCGGTATATAACCTCTCCGTTGATAACGATGATGAGAAGGTATATCATGCCGCTGAATTGGAGAAAGCCAGAGCCGAGACCATCCATATCCCGCTCCAGGTTGCCCAGAAGTGCATGGAGCTTATCAATCTCGCCATGATATGCATTCAGGAAGGTAGTTTTTCCACAACCAGCGATAGTAATACCGCTGACCTTCTTGCCGAATCGGCATTAAGGGCATCCTTGAATAATGCTCTTTTCAACCTCAGAGGGTCTACAGATGAAAAATTTACTGCGCACGTTCAAGAATCCATCAGTAGGCTGATCGACCAAATGAGCATCAAGCGGGAATTAATCCAGGAAGTCTTTTATAACCGTACCGGAATCAAAATCTCATAATTTGTAACCATAGCCAGATTACTGGTTGCCGTCATCAATGAATTTCAATCCCACCAGGAACATGATTGTCTTTATCGGCAGGATAGGATTTTAGAATGCTTTAATACATCCTGTCTTGAATGATAGACTTTCCCAAAAATGCTATTAAATCCGAAAATTTTATTGAATAAATCCAAATCTCACTCACTGAGAGTGTCATTGTCCCGAGATTTATTAATTGACAGTCATGTTATCCTGTGATAATATTTCAATAACAATTCAATAGCCCCCAACGGCACTCTTATCCAGAGAGGTGGAGGGACCGGCCCTGTGAAACCTCGGCAACCTGGATCATCCTGGTCTTATGCAGATCATTGATCTAAGGTGCCAACTCCGTCAGATCTTAAGACAGCAACTGACCGATTCTGGTAGATAGGAGGGCAGCCTAATGTTCGATTGCCCCCAACCTACCGTGAGGGGCAATATATTTTAATGGAGGCAAAAGATGAACAATTCCTTTATGAGTTCGGCGAAATACCTGTTTACTTCGGAATCAGTGACAGAAGGACATCCGGATAAAATGTGCGACCAGATCAGCGATGCTGTTCTGGATGCCTGTTTGAAGGATGATCCCAGGTCTCGCGTAGCCTGTGAAACTGCTACAAAAACTGGATTCGTCCTGGTGATGGGCGAGATCACCACCAACGCGTTTGTCAACTTCGACGTGCTTGTCCGGGATGTGGTTAATGAAATTGGTTATGACTCCAGCGAAAAGGGTTTCGATGGAACATCTTGCGGAGTCATATCTGCCATTGCTGCCCAATCCGGTGACATTGCCCAGGGTGTAAATCATTCGCTGGAAGAAAAAAGTGGCGAGATGACCGAAGATGAAGTGAACCAGATTGGGGCAGGCGACCAGGGTATGATGTTTGGGTATGCCTGCAATGAGACCTCCGTGTTAATGCCCATGCCTATCTACCTGGCCCATAAATTAACCCGTAAATTGGCTGATGTCCGCAAAAATGGTGTCCTTCCCTGGCTGCGTCCGGATGGAAAAAGTCAGGTCACGATTGAGTACAGCATGGGTAAACCCGTTCGGGTAGATACCGTCTTGATCAGTACCCAGCACTCTCCAGAAATGCATCAGGAAGACATCCGGGAAGCTGTGATCAAATACATCATCATGCCCACCTTGCCGGCTGAGATGGTTGATAGTGATTTGAAAATATTTGTAAACCCAACTGGCCGTTTTGCCATCGGTGGTCCGATGGGTGACTCCGGGTTGACAGGACGAAAAATTATCGTTGATACATACGGTGGTATGGGCAGGCATGGCGGGGGTTGTTTTTCAGGCAAAGACCCGACCAAGGTCGACCGCTCCGCAGCCTACGGAACCCGCTGGGCAGCTAAGAATATTGTTGCTGCCGGTCTGGCAGAGCGTTGTGAAATTCAGGTGGCTTATGCGATTGGTGTTGCTCATCCCCTGAGCATCAATGTGGAAACGTTTGGTACTGGAAAAATTGCCGATGAGGAGATAGTGGCATTAATCAATGAGTATTTTGACCTGCGTCCAGGTGCAATTATCCGTGACCTTGACCTGCGCCGGCCAATTTATCAAAAAGTTGCCGCTTACGGTCACTTTGGTCGTGATGATCTCGACTTACCCTGGGAAAACACGGATAAAGCTGCTCTTCTGAGAAACGCGGCAGGTATCTGAAAAACTGCAAGTTAATAAACCATCCAAAAATAATTCATTAAACAAATCAGGGCTGCCGTGGGAAATTACCCGGGCAGCCCTGTTGCATTAACTCGCCTGGTAAATCATCACTTTTCAGGTGTCTATACAGAACCAGCAGCAATTTCCCTCTGATAATAATCACAAATATCTCGGAGGGGACATTCCGGGCAATCAGGCTTTCGTGCCCTGCAAATTTCACGGCCCAGACGGATAAGGTTGAGATGAGCGGGTCCGTATTCATTATCGGGAAACAGGTTCGCCAGGTGAACATGAGCCTGTTCGACGGTCATCTTCTCAGGCCGCAGTCCTACTCTGCCTGAAACCCGGTAGATATGGGTATCCACCGGAAAAGCAGGTTTATCCAGCGAAAACAGGAGCACAATTGCAGTTGTTTTCGGCCCAACACCCTTGAAACCGGAAAGCCATGTGCCCGCATCCTGGGTGGACATTTCTTTCAGGAAGGATAGGTCCAGATTCCCTCGCTCCTGGGTGATCTCCCTTAAAATAGATTGGATGCGGGGTCCTTTCTGGTTTGCCAGTCCAGCTGGACGGATTGCATCCACAATTCTGTTTTCATCCGCATCACGCACTTCTTCCCAGGTTGGAAACCGATTTCTTAATCGGTTATATGCCCGGTCCCTGTTGATATCATTGGTATTTTGTGAAAGAATGGTACAAACCAATTCATCCAACGGCGGCCGCGGATCTCCCCAAATAGGTAATACAAAAAAATCCAGCAGGCGTTTATGTACCAGGCGCGCCAGATCCTTTTCACGACAAGGGTTATTCACAGGGTCTCCAAACCAGGGGGGATTTATTCGGGTAACAAGGGCATACCTGCAGGAAAACCCGGAAAATCCAGTTTGAGCGTGCTGCGCAGTTCACCCACTTCAATACCCCGCCAGTTTTTTATCGGCCGGGAACCAAAATCCGAGAGCTCTTCAAGTTCCTCCTCGGTCAAAATGCACATTTCGCTCAAGATTTCCAGGGCAGTAATCGAGCGTGCTCTCCCGCTTGGATCACCATCAGCTATCTTGATTGCAATGCCCAGGCCTGGATTTTTGGGATCCAAAACACCAGGCATGACCCCCACCAACAGGTAACCTTCCGCTCCGGATTTGGACACAACCTTACCGCCGGCGGCCTTCATTATTTGTGTATCAAACCTTCCCGGTCCGGCAACCATTTCGGGGTGAGAGATCATTGCCTGGGTAATCCTGCGGCATGCATTCGCACGCTGATCAGTAAGTCCTTGTGGATCGCATAACCGGGCAAAGCTATGCGCAGCAGATTTCATTGGGACCGCAAAGACCGGAGCAGAGCATCCATCCACCCCCAACTCAATTTGTGCAGGTTTAAGTCCGCACATTTCCGCAAAAGTCTTAAGAATTGTCTGTTGGATGGGATGAGCCGGGTTTATATAATCCTCGGTTGACAGGCTGTTCAATAAACAAAGGGCCATCATTCCGGTATGTTTTCCGGAGCAATTGTTATGGTTTTCTGTAGGTGATTCTCCTTTCTTGTGCATTTCCAAACTGGCTGCATCGTCATGTGGAAAATGAGAGCCGCACAGCAAATCCTCATGGGTGATATTTATTTTCGCCTGGATGGATTCCACCGTTTGAACATGATCCGGAGTACCTGAGTGGGAAGCACACATAAGCGCAATTTCACGATCAGATAACTGGTAAATATCTGCGCCCCCCTGCTCTATCAATGGAAGCACCTGGATGGGCTTGGAGGAAGACCGCAAAAAAGATACCGTATCAGCATCGCCGTGACTGGCAATCATCCGCCCAAAGGCATCAACAATTGCTACTGCACCAAAATGTACTGATTCAACAATGTTCCCGCGGGTAGCTTCTACAACAGGTTGGTATTCTGAATAATTCACATTCAGTCCTTTCTTGGTCATTATGGTTATTGGTAATCCACTCCATACAGGGTTTTTCTAAAATCTTTAAGGCAGGTTAATTGAATTAAAGGTAAATTTTCGGTAATTATCTATAGACAGGTTGCCTTTATTGATGGATACTGCAAATTGCCAGGGGATATTCTCCCATTCTTCATTAAAGTTTCCATAATATCGAATCTTCGATGTGGGGTTTTCAGGATCCCAGATCATGACCAGCATCTCACCTGCCTCATCTACCGCTAACAACATACTGTACCAGGTGTCTGGTTTGGGAGTCAAATTTCCCACCAGTAAAGCCGGAGGAATCAGCTCGATTCCATTGCGGATATTGGTCTGGGTATTGGTGCCGGTCTCAACCCCAAAACGTCTGTAATCATCCTTTATAAACATGGAATAATCCAGGTAAGCATAGAGTTGCGATCCAAAATTAAATTTGAAATCGAATATCACGCCCTCGCCGGTATTGATTGGATCGTTTTGTATCAGGCGGGTATCCCGGTAAATTTTACTGTCCATCTGCACCATCTCGTCTTCAATCACAACCCTGTCAGAAACAAATTCCCAGCCATCTTCTGTGCTGGAATCAAATCCATCATAAGAGATGATTTGCATCCCATCAACAAACTGGGAGATTGGATCCCCCGGTGGTTCAATGGTCTTCGAGGCCGTAGGTGAAGGCGATGCCGAAGGTGAAGTAGTTGGTGTTATTGTACTGGTGGATGTGGCTGTGGGTAATGTCGTGGGTAATGCAGTGCTGGTCAGGGTGGGTGGCAGAGCCGCCTGGTTGGTAGCCGTGAGATTTTCTGGCGATGAGGAACACCCGGATATCAGCAATAAAGATATCAAAATGCCAATTATTGATTTTTGAAAAATGCTCATTGTCTGATTTCCCTTATCCACACGATTTAATAATTATTTTTAAATGCCAGATTATTTAATTTGTATTTGATCAAGATCAAGTGCCTGTTCAAATTTGATCTGACTGGTAAAAATGGATTTCTATTTAAATTATATTATTATTCGGGAGGAAAAGGCACGAAACCGGTCGTCAATTCCCAAAGGGAACAATAGGATTTTATATTATGCCAGGCCTTCGCTCAGCATGGAATACTCTATTCCCAGTATTTGTTATCAATTTCAACTTTGGCTTTGCTGTAATGGTGTAAATAATAATAATAAAGACCGTAAGAAAGCCTTTTTTCGTATAGTTGGGAAAATTTTTCCGGGAACTCAAATTCACTGATTAATTTGGGCACCAGTTTTAGCGTTTCCTGGGGGTTTGCATTACGATTTGCCAGGGTTTCCAGTTTGGTGTTGACTTTTTCAAGAAATCTAATTTGACGGTGGATCACTTCGTATGGTACCAATCCGGATCGACCACTGACGATTAAATATTCACGGAATCCGGGTTTAATCAGCTGCTTCAGGTCATCTATCCACTGCGGAATATTAGCACCAGCCAGGAATGGGGGTTGATCATTGATGACAGCATCACCAACAAAGACAACCTTTTGCTCCGGGACAATCGCCCAGATAGCACAATTCATCGGTCCAGGGCGGTGTTGCAGAATGAGCCGGCTGTTATCCCAGTGGATTTCCATCTCATTTGTAAATGTGATTTCAGGGGACGCCCAGCGGGTGTTGATCATTCCTTCTTTATTTTCCCAATCCGCTCCACTCTCAGCCGTTTGAGGTTTGAACGTAAGGGGACGGTTTCGAAGTACTTCTAATGTTTGTTGGTGAGCAATAATCGTGCACTCCATTGCGGAACCACCCAGTGTTCGATCTAAATGAGCATCCAAATTGATAAGTAATCGCTCAACCCCTCCACCCAGAGTTAATACAATCGAACGCCACGTACGGACTTCGTCCGGATGAAATGGCGCGTCAATTAGGATTAATCCATGCGGCCATTGTATTACTCCCAGGGTGACTCCGGATAAACCCGTTTCGATAGAGATATTTTTTGCAATTACTTCCATAAAAGCCTCACCGTATTTAAGGATAATTCGTCCAATAATTTACCCTGTTAGCGTACACTGAAAATTCAGCCAATAATGTAGCTAAACCCTATCATAACCATGGATGATTTATTCGCTGCATTACTGCTAATCCCGTGATAAATACACTCTTGGATGGAATGAAGATTTTGAATCAGTATAGCACTTAATAGACGTGTCTTTTAATAACACTGACTGATGGGTGAATTTTCGAGTTGGGATCAAGAAATCAAGTGGAAGGATTTGGATTGAATGAGGTCCTCACTGCATCACATTGTAAACAGTCGGGATCCGAGCAAAGCAGTCCGAAAGGCTCCGATCGCAAATAGGCTGTCAGCACTTCCATCATTGGTACTAACTGGATTCCCTGGACAAGCGCGTCCCCAATTGGAACCTTTTGGGTTATTTCGGATAACAAATCAGTCACTTTGTAAAAACCGCCTTCACAACCCGGAAAATCCGGGCATTCTACAACCCCATTATTGGTGAGCGCCCATCTAACAAATCCCGGGTGCCCTTCCAATAATTCCGCAAAATGAATACTGATATTCGCCCTTGGCTCAACTCCCATGAGGAGAACCCATCCATTCTGTTCAACAAGCATGCCAATCGGTCTTAAAGGTTCCTGAATGGTCTGGGACTGGATTGCTATATCCTGATTGATCCCGGAAAAGGATAGAATGGGGTGTTTAGACCTTAAAGCGTGTGGATGGGTTCGCAGCAATTCGGATACCTCACCCACTGCTTCATCCACAGGCAGATCCATATGGAACATTTCCGCCATTTCATTGGACTCATCCCCGCTGCCATAAACCATCCCGTTATTCTCTGGGCCTATTTCCGGTATAAGCATGGTGCGGTAAGTAAACGCAGGCATTACCAGGTCTTCATAGCTCGTGAGCAGACCCCCCAATACTGTGGCTGCTCCGCCGCGCACCTCACCAAAAGCTGGCATCCAGACATGAGCTAGGACAGGTTCGTAGCCTACCTTAAATTGTTTTAAACCGCTGACAATATCACGAAATGTGATCATACTACCTCATTCTCTTAAGCTTCTGGTGCACGATTTATCTGTAATACTTGCCCGGTCAAATGGGAAGCATCCGGGCTGCTAAGATAGACTGCCAGTTTTGCTATTCCGCTGAGCATTTCAAGGGATACCAACCTTTCGAAAGTAATGATATCTCCAGAATACAGAGCCAAATCACCTGCACAGATCGCATGCACCCGGATATTATCTCCATCAAACTCCCTGGCTGCCGTTCGGGTCATTGAAATCATCGCAGCATTGCAGGCAAAATATGCCCCTAATCCATCTTCGGTCGAACCCAATTTCTCGGCAGTTGTAAAATTCAAGATGACACCTCCTGCCTGCAGAGCCATGCATGTACTTACTGCCCGCATAAAATAGAATGGTGCCGATAAATACTGGTCCAGGATGACCTGCCATTCCCAATCATTTAAGTCCTGTAAGGATATCCTTTCCGGCAGGGTGGGTAAATTGACAAGAATATCTATCCTGCCCCAATCTCTAAGTATCTCTTCTACCAGGGCTGTTTCCTGTCCTGGCTTGGTTACGTATCCCTTAATTGCCCCATTTTGGTTTTGAATATTTTTTACCGTTTCCGTTAATCTGTCGGGTGTTTGATCTGCAGCAGCAATGAAGGCTCCAGCTTCTGCGTAGGCCAGGGCGAGTCTTCTCCCCAATCCGCCTCCAGCGCCTATGATCACTGCCACCCGTTCGTTTAATGGTTGCATTTGCTCTGTTTCCATTTGGTTCAATCCGTCTTCCTCACCGCCGATGAGCAAAGCGGGACTTCGCCGGGATTGTTCCTTGCATTCAAGTTGATCTTAAAGTAAGGGGACGGATCCAGGGTGTTTTTCAATTCAAGCTCGTTCAAAAAACGTCCTTTCCCATCATCCAGAACAATAGAAAAATGCAAATGAACCCCGGTAGGATTATCCGGATCCCCGGAGTAATCACCCTGGTAGCCAAGCAATGTCCCTGCTTTAACGGGGATCTCTATTGAACCAGGGGGGAATTCAGGGGTAATGAAAGAATTCCCCCCCTGATCTGCAAGGTGGGTGTAATAGGTCCAGATCTGCCGTGAAGGCATAAGGGGATCACCGGGTATGCGGATGATCAGGGATGATTTCCAATCAGAAAGACGGGAAAGGTATCCATCATATGCAGCATATACAGCGGTTTTTCCTGCTGGCTTTCCGCCAAAAATATCTATCCCCTGGTGGGAATGCCCTGGACGAAAAGAATCTCCCCATAAAAAGCCCGCAAATCCCTGTGTCGGGAACACAAAGGGAGCATCATCACAGCGTTCACCAGGGCGCATCTGCCAATCCGGGTAAGCTTCAGGATCCCGGATAAATTTCCGAAATAACAGGATGCGCTGTGGATTAATTGGATTCCTGGTGTAAAAATACAATCCTAACAATACCAGGAGTCCCAGTAAACCAAGAATCCATTTTCCAGTCTTCATACTGATGTGATTATACAATAACCGGCACGATGCAGAATGTCGATAAATTTTTCCTGAATGGGTCTGCCGTTTATTAATTAATCCACAACTTCAATACTCAGACTGAAGGTACAGTAAGTTTTAGAACCCGAAAGAATTCCCCAGGTAGTTTGAAACTCATCCTTTACATCGGGGGCTGTCATGTCAACAACGATTTTATATTCATCCCCGGGGTCCACTGTTTCCCCAAGGTCATAACGTTCATCCGATTGGGAAAAATTTTCACCGCTGACAAATCCATAATCAACATTTGCAGCATCCCATTCTTCCGTGCCTGTGTTTTTCAAAACCCAAACCCCGTCAAAATCTCCACCCGGCGGGAAAGTCGTTCCATCCGGTGGGGATTTCGATATCACCTGGCAGCCGTACGAACTGGGAGTAGGGCTGATGGTTGGCAAGGTTGCTACCACTACCGGGGGTTTGGTAGAAGTAGAGGTTAAAGCAGGGAGGGGTGTAAGGCTGGGCTTCGAAGTGGCAGTCGGCGATGGCAGAGGTGTTTCGGTGACAGTGGGAGACGGATTTAACCTTGCTTCCTCTGTGATTTCAGCAACAACTGTAATCGCTGCTTCGGTACGGGCAGCAATGAGATCTGCGGCAATTTCTGTTTCTTGCGCAGGCGATGGTGTACATTCTGCAGGCGTACATGCAGTTATTAGTAGCACCATTACAACAATAAGCAGGCTCACTTTGAATTTTCTATTCTTATACATATTTATCTCCTTTGTACCCGGGAACACGTTATCTCAAATTCCCGGGTCAATTAATCAATTCTGACAGGATTCTTGGTTGAACCGGTACTGATACATAATCTTGATAAGGATTTTTTACCGCCAAACATTTGCATACCGTATATACTTGAGCATAGTATCTCAATAGCTGTCCAACTATCGCAAATGGGAGGTTTTTTTGCTAACCCCACCAGATAATCACCGCATCTTGATATCGCTGCCAAATATCGGTAAGGCTGAGGTGATTATAAACCCATTCTCTATCAACATCCTTGGCGCAGAAAATCAGCTGCTGACCAGCATTGGCGGGATCTGCTTCCCCAACCTGCAGGGTCAGTGGCAGTATGCTCATCTTGCCCATTTAACCAGTGTAAACGACACATCCTGTACGGTCAAGCTTTCTTCGTTTACAGCTCCGGAAACAATCTATTTATCACTAACAGCGGAATGGAACTCCCTGTTGGTAAAAATTAACGCAAACGGGAATTCAAATCTAAATTGGCTGGGGTTGGACCTTACATCCAGGAACGACGAACATTTTCTAGGGCTTGGAGAACGCTTTAATTGCCTGGACCAACGCGGTCACGAAATTAACCTGTATGTGCAAAATTCGACAACCGACGGAGAGGTCTACAAGCCTATCCCGTTTTACTGTTCAACCGCCGGGTATGGCCTTCAAATTCTGACCGATGTATTTTGCAGCCTCCACCTTGGATCAGAGGAAAAGCCCGGATACGTCACCATCCGTAATAATGTCTCCCTCTCTTTTTTTTAGAATCATATTTGGAAACAACCTGAAAGAAATAATCTCCCGTTATACTGACTTCTGCGGTAGACTCCCCCTGCCACCCCGCTGGGTGTTTGGTCCATGGAAATCCAGGAGCTGGGATACCGATAACCAATTGGCAGTGTTGGAAGATCTGGAGATGGAACAAGTATTGAATCTCCCCGGTTCTGTAAAACTGATCGATGCAGCCTGGGAGCCATACTTTCATAATTTTTCATTTGATCCGTATCGATTTCCGGATCCGCAGGGTATGATTGATAAGGTTCACCAAAGCGGCAACAGTCTCATTTTGTGGATCTCGCCATGGTTATCTTGCCTGGAACCCCAAACCGAGGTCTACCTCGAATGTATTGATCAAGGCTATTTCATCCGCGATCCTCTGGGTCAAACCTATGTCCACCGTATATCCAATAGTCCGGTAATGTCCGGTTCATGTCTGGATTTCACCAATCCTGACGCAATCAAGTGGTGGAAAGCCCATCTGCGCAGGCTTATCAGGATGGGTATAGATGGGTTTAAAACCGATTTCGGAGAGCAGATACCGGAAGATGCTGTGTTTTACGATGGACGAACCGGTCACGAAATGCATAATATCTATCCGCGGATTTACAACCAGATCACCTATGAAGTCCTCGGGGAAGTGAACAAGGAAGGGATTCTGTTGGCGCGTTCTGCATGGGACGGATCCCAGGCTTACAGTGCCATCTGGGCAGGAGACCAAACTTCTGATTTTTCTCCGGCTAGACTTTAAGAGTGTCATTCTGGCAGGACAGAATGCTGGAATATCTGGTTTTCCCTATTGGGGAAGTGACATTGGAGGGTATTTCGGAAACCCAACCGATGAGGTTTTCATCCGCTGGATACAATTTGGCGCTTTCTGTCCAATTATGCAAATACATGGCCTGGGAGTACGTGAACCCTGGAAATTCTCAGAACAGACACTCCAGATCTACCGTAAATTTTCCCAGCTTCATATGGACTTATTCCCTTATCTGTACACCTATGCACAGATCAGTAGCCAATCAGGCATTCCTATCATGCGTGCCATGGCCCTGGAGTTCCCTGAGGGGGATAAGATCTGGAGTGAAATCAGTCAGCACCAATATTGCTTCGGAGACCAGCTGTTGGTGGCGCCAGTCTATTATGGGTTCAATCGTTTTCGCTATGTCTATTTGCCTGAAGGTGTTTGGAGGGATTTTTGGACAGGCTCGCATTATACTGGCGGGAATACCTTCAATATTGATGCTGACCTGGATATGATTCCTGTATTCGCCAGGGGTGGATCAATCATTCCACTGCTGGATCCTTCTGCAAACACGCTGCTGCCGGGCGAGGATTCAAGGATCATCCAGGCGAAAGAAGATTTGCGTATCCACCTGTATCCGGGAGCGGATAATCAATTCAGGTTGTATGATGGCACCCTTTTTTGTTGGAAAGAAATCGACCGCCAGCTTTCTATCCAGGATTCTCCCATTCAAAGGAAAATATCCATCAGAACCTTCCGTCCGGAATCAAATTTCCAGTCCATTATCACCGGTCGGCAGGGCGAAATTCTCTCCGATAAATGGCGGGTCGAATGAAAATACGGGTTATACACGCATGGCCATTTTACCCGGTGAGTCATATATAATAAAATACGTTGAGTGACAAATTAACACGGATTGTTGTAAGGTATTGATAACAAAACACAACTCATAAATAGTTCTTGTAGGACATAATTAATCTCTACCAACCATCCGATAAACTTTCGGGAGAATAATAATATGAAAATCAAATTCAAAATCATTTCAATAATTGCCATGCTTTCTCTTCTGGGTGCATGTACCCCGGCCACAACACCCACAGCTCCTGTCTTGGAAACAGTGGCAGTGGCAACCATTTCCCCAACCGCTGAAGTTCAGGCGGAAACCGCCCAGCAATCGGTCACCCTGCAGGTTTGGGTTTATGACAGCTTCGCCAAAGACTTGGAAGCCCCCATTTATAGTGCCGTAGAAAAATTCGAAC
Source organism: uncultured Chloroflexia bacterium (assembly GCA_963841845.1). Taxonomy (GTDB): domain Bacteria; phylum Chloroflexota; class Anaerolineae; order Anaerolineales; family Anaerolineaceae; genus CAVVGZ01. The sequence goes on from CAWJEG010000007.1 coordinate 466,768, forward strand.
AGGCAAACCCGGATATCAAAATCGAAATCATTCCTACCCAATACGGTTCCAGCCCCTACAGGGATAAATTCATCACTGCCGCTCAGGCGGGGAGCGGTCCGGATGCCCTGATGGCTGATATCATCTGGACACCTCAATTTGCTGCAGCTGGTCTTACCCTGCCCCTTGATGAATTTGCCGGTGAGGAGATTCAAAACTTCTACCCCGGTCCCGTTGCGACAAATCAATATCAGGGAAAATTGTACGGACTTCCCTTTTATACCAATGCCGTGGCTTTGTTCTACAATAAAACTGCCTTCAATGAGGCCGGCCTGCCTTTACCTGAAGCGGGATGGACCTGGGAAGATTTCCGCCAGGCTGCCATTACCCTCACAAAAGACGATCAGTATGGTTTTGGATTGATGGCAGGCTATGGGGGAACCTTTGAGTGGTTCCCATGGATCTGGCAAAATGGGGGTGAAATCCTCAATGCAGACAACACCCAGGCAGCCTTTACCAATCCCGAAGGTTTGGAATCAGCCACCGTGTTCCTGGAATTAATTACCAAAGACGGCGTTGTCCCTGAAGCAGCAAAATCCTGGAAATCTTGGGATGAGATGGCAGCCGCCTTCAGCAATCAGGTAATTGCTATGTATGAAGTTGGCGATTGGGGTTTGGCAGCTGTGGATGCCATGCAGCCAAATTTTGAGTGGGGAGTTGTTGAACTGCCTATGAAAGCGTCCAAAGCCAGCGTTGTCGGCGGTGCCAATTGGGTAATCAGCAAAAATACAAAAAATCCGGAGGCCGCCTATAAATGGTTATCCTTTATCACCGGTCCAGATGTCTTCGATCTGATGGATGGCTACAACCGCCTGGCTGCGCGGAGCGGTGGTCAGCAGGCAATTGTATCCGCTGATCCTCGTATGCAGGTTTTTGTTGACAGTCTCGAATCCGCCCGTGCTCGCCCGTCTATCCCAAACTGGACCACCGTTGACTATGATTGTCTCCAGCCAGCCTTCCTGAAGGTGATCCTCGAAGGTGCAGACATTGAAACCGCTTTGCAGGAAGCCGGCACCTGTGCCAATAATGCTCTCCAGGCACAATAAGCCCCAATAACTGACCATAATTGGATTTTAGATCCACAACAGAGTGATGGTTCACACAGGACCATCACTCTGTTGTAAACTAATCCTAAGATGCAAAAGAAATACTGGATTGGTTATTTTCTGATTTCCCCTGCCTTCCTGGTCATCTTTGCCGTAATTATTTATCCATTATTTTCCGCAATTGTGCTCAGTTTTCGCAAGTTTATCCTGATCCGTCCGGATTTAGGTATGCCTTTCATTGGGCTGGAAAACTACAGCAATGCAATCCTGAACCCGGTTTTCCTGAACGCCATTAAAAATACAATAATCTGGGTGGGGATCAACCTGGTTATCCAGCTGGTGCTGGGTATGCTGATTGCCCTTATCCTGAATGAAAAATTTTTTGGCCGGGCACTCGCCCGTGGTGGTATGCTCATCCCCTGGATCACGCCATCTGTGGTTGCCGTGTTGGCCTGGCGTTGGATGTACGACGCTCAATTTGGGATCATCAATGCCATATTAATCAACCTGGGATTCATCGATAAGGGCATCGCCTGGCTGGGAAACACCAATACTGCCATGCTGGCAGTCCTGATCGAAAGTATTTGGAAAGGGACCCCGTTTGTGATGTTGATGCTGTTGGCGGCGCTGCAGGTAGTCCCCGAGGAGCTCAAGGATGCCTCTAAGGTGGATGGTGCAGGGGGTCTGGCAACTTTTAGGCACGTTACATTGCCGTTGATCATGCCTACAGTCATCATTGCAGCCACTTTAACCATCATATACACCTTTAATAATTTCAATTCCATCTGGTTAATGACCGAAGGAGGTCCATTAAGGGCAACAGAAACCCTGACGATCCTTGTATATACGCGTGGATTCCGGGATTTCAATTTCGGTGAAGCGGCAGCAATCGGGGTTGTTACCCTGCTCATTCTCCTTTTATTTGTCTTCTTATTTGGAAGAAGGTATATCCGCTCTGAGATTGACCTCTGATGGCCACAAAAAGATAAACACCTCCTATTTTAATTCTTACCGCCGGCGCCAGATCATTTTACCGATCCTCGCTTTTTCTATCACAGCCTGCTTCGCAGGACCATTTTTCTACATGATCCTCACCTCCCTTAAAGATACCAGGGAAATTTTTTCATCGCCGATGCATTTATTTCCAACACAGGGGTGGTACTGGCAGGCATATGTGGATATCTGGCAGAAGGCAAATTTTGGCGTCTATTTTCTAAACAGCATCCTGGTTGCATCCCTCACCACCGGTATTTCTGTCTTGCTCTCCATGCTGGCGGGTCTAGGGTTTGCTCGCTACCGCTTCCCGGGCAGGAACATGCTCCTGTTGAGCATCCTGCTCAGCCAACTCTTCCCCCTTGTTTTATTGGTGCCCCCTTTCTACCTGGTGCTGAGCCGGCTAAAAATAATCGATAGCCACCTATCCCTGGTAATTGCCTACACCTCATTTGCTTTACCGTATAGTATCTGGATGTTGACCGGTTATTTCCGCTCAATACCCGTTGAACTGGAGGAATCCGCCATGATCGACGGTACAACCAGGCTCGGATCCCATTTTAGAATCACCATTCCGCTTGCAATTCCCGGAATTATCGCCACAATCATTTATAGTTTCATTCTTGCCTGGAATGAATTCCTCTTTGCAGCAACATTCATCAGCCAACCATCTTTACGGACGCTGCCCCTTGGGCTGAACGCCTTCATCGGACAGTATTCCATCGAATGGAATCTTCTGATGGCAGGTGCCGTGGTGACAACCCTGCCGGTTGTGCTTCTATTTGTCATTATCCAGCGATACCTGGTTGCCGGAATAACTGCCGGGGCATTGAAAGGATAAACCTGGCAATATATCCTGATTTTCATTAAGGATGGTATGGCGTAATTAATAGTGCAGTTGCCGCGGGAGGTAATCTGAATCGGTTTGCCCTAAGGACAATGTGCGCTTAAAATAGAATATATGAAAATTTCACAAATTTCCTGTTCACTGCTTGAATACCCGTTGGAAATCCCCCTGAAACCTTCCTGGGCTCCGGGCAGGACCTTTACGACCAATTCCTGCACACTCATAAAAATCTTCACCGACGAGGGCATTACTGGTATCGCTGCTGGACCGCAAGTGGGTCTGGCAGGTCTATATACCATTTCCGACCTGGTAGCACCCTACATCCTTGGCAAAGATCCCTTTGAGGTTGAACGCATCAGCCCAATTATCCGCAATGCCGCCCGCGATGGTAGCTACCCCTGGAGTGTAGAAATGGCACTCTGGGATATCATTGGAAAAGCCTGCCAGCAGCCTGTTTACCGTTTGTGGGGAGGTTACCAGCAGTATTTGCCTGCCTATGCCAGTCTCGCTGAAATTCCCCCGCCAGGTGAACTGATCGAACGTTTGTATATCCTGAGGGATAGTGGTTTCAAAGCAGCCAAGCTTCGTCTGCGCCGCCCTACCATCCAGGAGGATATCGCCTCCGTGGAACTTGTCCGTAACGAATTTGGGGATACATTGCATATCATGGTGGATGCCAACCAGGGAAATGTCATGCCCAGTCCCGCAGCCATACAAGTTCTGGACATTTGAGCAGGCCTTACAGGTTGCCCGCGCCATGCAGGAATTAAATGTGTTGTGGCTTGAAGAACCGTTGCCCCGCTATAATATCACCCAGCTGTCCCAATTGGCGGCATCGGTAGATATTCCCATTGCCGGAGGTGAACTAAATTCGGGGTTACACGAATACCGCCAGCTAATTGAACAGGATTGTTATGACATCATCCAGGCAGATGCCTGCTTCTCAGAAGGAATTTCCCAGCTGCGCAAAGTGGCTGCTCTGGCTGAGATCCATTATAAATCCTTCATACCCCATACCTGGTCCAACGGCGTCGGTCTGGGTGCCAACCTGCAGCTGGCATGTGCCATACCAAACTGCAGCTGGTTTGAATTTCCCATTGACCCACCTGCCTGGAGCATCGAAGCCCGCGATTTCATGCTGGACGAACCTTTCACTATAAATTCAGATGGATATATCCGGGTATCAGGCAGACACGGACTCGGAGTGAATTTGAACGAAGAAGCAGTCCAAAGATATAGCATCCATTCCTGGATAAGCGAAAAAGTATCATGAAAATCCCAAATGACCAGCTTCAAAAAATGGCACTGGATCTGGCACTGGCACTGCCATCAGAAAAATCCGAAAAAGCAGCCTGTTTAAGAGAAATAACCCGATCAGCCGGGGTTTTCCCGGCATCTATCCATGATTTTTACACTGCCAATCTCCGGCAGGAAGTTCCAGCCATGGCAGTACCGGCAATCAATATTCGCGGTATGACATTCGATATCGCCTGCGCTGCCTGGAGAGCAGCTCAAAAATCTCAGGCAGGTCCCATCATTTTTGAATTGGCGCCATATGAGATGGTTTCGGGCAGCCAGGACTTTGCGGAATATTGCACCATCATCCAGGCAGCCGCAGTCCATGAAGGGTATGCTGGTCCGGTTTTCCTCCAGGGAGATTTATTCCAGGTAGATACCGGGGAAGATCTCCCGTACATTAAGGAGATGATCATTTCCGCCATTCGAGCAGGAATGTATAACCTGGATATTAATGCATCTCCATTAATCAATCAGGATGGAGAATCTCCTTTGGAGCAGCAAGTACGCAATGGGCGCATCATTGCTGAATTAACCTCATTTGCATTGGATAATAGTCCTGCAGGAATTCATCCCTCCATAGGGGGTGAGGTGGGTGGGCTTGAACGGAACAACACAACCATTCAGGACCTGCAGGCATTTATGAATGTATTCTCCGGGTCCTTTTCCAATTCTGCCGGTGGCCTGGATAAAGTGAGTGCCAGGACCGGGACGGTTCTGGGTGGAATTATTGGGACTGACGGCTCGATTTCAGACATGCCGATAGATCTGGAACTGGTGGTACAGCTTTCCCAAAAACTTCGCCAGGATTACAGCATCGCCGGTTTGGTACAGCATGGAGCATCCACTCTCCGGGTACCCAGTCTGGCCCGCCTGGCAGCGAGTGGTGTCATTGAAGTCCACTTGGGCACCCAGATCCAGAATATTGTTTTTGACCATCCAGCCTTTCCGGCTGAATTAATCGAATATATGCGGGTATCTTTGTTCACCAGCAAAGCCAGACCTGCTGAAATCACAAAGTTGGCACCATCCCAAAGCCGGGAGCAGCGTTTCTATCATTCCCGTCTTAATGCCTGGGGAATGTTTAAAGAAAATTTATGGATTCTTCCAGATGACATTCGGGTGGAAATCACATCCGCCTTGCAAATATGGTTTGAAAACCTGTTCTCCGTTCTGAATGTTGCCGGAAAACGGGATTATATCTCGAAATATTATTCAAACGGGTGATTAATCTGTGACAGAGTTTGAAGTAGCCGGATTAGGGATTGCCACCGTGGACATCCTCACCTGTGTGGAGAAACTGCCGCTTGCCGATGAGGTCATTGAAGCAGTTGCCATAGAAGTGCAGGGTGGTGGACCGGTTGCCACAGCTCTGGTAACTTTGGCATGTCTGGGTACAAGAACCGTTTTCCTGGGGAGTATTGTTGAGGACAATTGGGGGAAAATTATCCGGGATGAGTTTTCCCATTATGGAGTGAATTTCGAGTACTGCATCCCGGAAAACAAAGGTCAGTCAGCAATTTCCGTCATCCTGGTTGAACAGGTATCTGGCAAACGATCCATCCTTTACCAGAATAACCGGGTGCCTGTATTTAAACCGGCAAATTTGCCGCCGGAATTGATGGAGAACGCCCGTATTCTCCACCTGGAAGGGTCTTATATGGAGGCAGCCACAATAGCTGCACGCAGGGCAAAAGCAGCTGGAACGAAGGTCTCCTTTGATGGTGGTGCCGGGAAAAGTTGGAAATACTCCCGGGATATTTTACCTCTTGTGGATATCCTGATTGTTGCCCGCCGTTTTGCCAGCCAGGTGACCGGTTATGAGGATCCGTATAAGGCAGGGCTCGATCTATTAATAAACAATCCCGAGTTTGTTGTGATTACCGACGGTGACAGAGGATGCTGGTACCTGGATAGGCAGCAATTTATTCACCAGCCGGCATTTATGGTAAAGGTTCAAGACACCACAGGCGCAGGCGATGTATTTCACGGGGCTTATCTGCATGCATATCTGCAAGGGTGGGACGCTAGCCAGTGTATGCGATTTGCCAGTGCGGCTGCAGCCATAAAATGCACCCGGGTAGGTGGTCGAAAAGGTATTCCTGGCTTTGAACAGGTATTATCATTTCTCAATCAGGCCGAGGAGATTCAATCATGAATGACAAAACTGCAAATAGGGTAGGATTAATTTCAATCGGCTTGCCTTATTTTGATATTCAGGTTGCAGCAATGCATCTCCAGGTTACCAGAAGATTCCTGGAAAAAAACTGGCAGGTTTCAGGACCCGAAAATGTAATTACCGGAAGAGAAATGCTCGATGAAGCCATCCGTGAGTTCTTCCAGGCAAAAAAAATCGATGTGCTTATCCTGCAGGTGGGCACTTTTCCGGATGGGGAGTTTCCGCTTATCCTGGCTGAGGAATTAAATATTCCCATCATTCTTCACTCTCTCCCTGAACCCGACCTGGAACATAATATCGATTTGAACAGTTTGAGTGGCGCCAATTTATCCACCTACAGCCTCTCTGCCACCGCACACCCCCATTCATTCTTACATGGTGATCCGGGAGATAAGAAAGTTCAGCAGGAATTAACGGCCCATTTGCGGGCTGGCTTTGCCCTGGCATCGCTCCATGGTTTGAGAGTGGGTCTTGTAGGTTTTCGCGCCCCCGGATTTTATCCCTGTGTCTTTGACGAGCTCATGCTGAGGAAAATATTGGGTGTATCCCTGGATTATATCGACCTGGGAGAGGTCAAAAAAGCATTCAATTCCAGTCTGCGGAAAAAAGCTCCCCACCAAACCTTTCTGACTCCGGATGGGGAGACACTCCCTGATCTAAGCATTCAATGGATGGAAGCCCATTATGCTGCACTGACGGGTGTATTTGAGGACAGCGGGAAGCATGTATTTGCCATTCGAGACTGGCCGGAACTCCTGGATATCTATGCACCGGGAAGCATCTGGCCGGCCCTTGGCTGGATGCTTGATGACGGCTATCTGGTGGCACCTGAAGGAGACGTTAATGCTGCAGTAACCATGCATCTGGCGCAGATGCTTGGGGGCGGGGTGCCATTCTTTTCGGATATAAGTGCCTGGGACGATAATCTCTCCGCTCTATTATTGTGGCATTACGGGGCTGCTCCCAGCCTGGCAAATGATCCCAATCTAATCCGCTTTGGCAGGGAAGGCCGCCAGGTTGAATTTACCCTTAAACCCGGTCCTGCTACTTTATTACGTCTTGGTATGAAGGATCACCAATTCCGTCTATTGGCAGTAGCTTCCCGAATTTTGGATAAACCAGTCACAATCAAGCGTGCCGGAGCCTGGCTGCAGACATTAAACATGCCAGCAGGTGATGTGGTGTACAAATTATTAGACCAGGGATGGGAACATCATTACTGCCTCATCTATGGTGATATCCTTACAGAGTTGCAGGTTTTTTCAAAACTGAGCGGAATATCTTTGGAGGTCCTGTGAACGTCTATCAAACCCTTTTCATCACCAACCGGGGAGAACGGCATCAACAGGCAGCCTTGAAGGCTGCCCCGGGAAATTTAGATATCATTATGCTGCACAGTCCCGAAAAAGTGGAAATTCTTCAGCATTTGCCGGGAACCCAAATCTTAATCACCGAGAGGGAGGGGATCATCGACGCAGATATAATCGAAGCCGGAAAAGACCTTCTTCTAATCCAGCGGCTGGGTTCCCAGTTCTGGGATATTGACCTGGACGCCGCCCGGACTGCCGGGGTCCCTGTCTGCACCTGGTCAATCCCATCCTGTATAGCGGTCGCTGAACATATTGTGATGCAAACCCTGGGTCTGCTTAAGCAGTCTGAAGCATCAAAATTCGCCATGAGAAATGCGCGTTGGGAGAGAGAACCGCAGCGCAGTGATGAAGATACTTTTGCTTACAACTGGACCAACCGCAAACAGGTTCGTTCACTTTGGCAGCGAAAATTCGGGATCCTGGGATTTGGCGAATCAGGCCTTGAGCTCGCCCGCCGGCTGACTGGATTTGAGGTGGAAGTGTTCTATCACAAACGACACCGCTACCCTCCCAAGGCTGAGTCAGAACTGGGAATATGGTATCTCCGGCAGGACGAATTAATCCGCACCTGTGATATTGTCTGTTCTCTATTGCCATTTACAGAACAAACTGACCAATCCATCGACCAGCAATTTTTCGATGCCATGAAACCGGGCACGTATTTCATCCATTGTGGAAGCGGCGGTGTGGTTGATGAAAATGCCTTGCAGCAATCCATCATATCCGGAAAACTTGCCGGGGCAGCCCTGGATACATACACCTGGGAACCACTCCCCATCAGTAATGCCATGTTATCGCTTGCCCAGTACCCGCAATACAACCTTTTACTAACACCTCATATCGCAGCCGGGTCGGACCAGTCAAAACCCGATGAGCGTATTGAGGAATATACGAATATCAAACGTATCATGAACGGCAAAAAACCATATAATCAGGTATCGTGATGAACATGCATGGCATCCTGGTATTTTAGCCAACATTTCCGGCAAATGATTGTATCTATAACTGTTATCACAATCCAATTGGCAAATATTGACAAAATCCCATTTAAGAGGATAATTGAGTTAACAGGACAGTTGCATGGGCGACAATCTTAAGAAATGGGGAACCGGTCTTGGATGATCAATGCTCCCAAACCGGTTTTTATTTCCCCCCTCCCCATGTAAGGTAGGAATAATATTAAAGGAGTAATTGTAAGACAATGGACGAACGCTTTATCGGAAAAGTAAAATGGTTTAATGGGCGAAAAGGCTTCGGTTTTATAGAACGGGAAGGCGAGCCGGATGTATTTGTCCACTTTACAGCAATTGTAGGGGAAGGCTTCCGGAATCTTGAGGAAGGTCAAGAAGTTGAGTTTTCGATCGAAGAAGGACCCAAAGGATTGCAAGCGGCAGAAGTAAAAGTCGTTTAACTCCCGAACCCTATCATGCTCTTGAATTAATCAACCGGGGATACACTCTGGTGCTGGTTTATCTTTCATATTTCCAGGCCAGGACAATGCCTGTTGTGTTGGGTATGCTCGGCGAAGATTCCGATGGAGAATTCCTTAAATAACCAGTAAGAAAGATGTGCAGCCCATTTGGTGATTATTAATATCAATGTGCTGAATATCCCTCCTTAATAGTTATCCCGGTTGGTTGTTTTTCCCTCAACAATTTCAACCCCATGGCTGGTGCCCAATAACTCAGCCCCGGCTTCCAGCAGTGATAGGGCAGTTTCACGGTTGTTGATCCCGCCCGATGCCTTTATCCGGCTGTAGCCTTTTAACGAGTCCCGGATAAAACTTATATCTTCAACCGTGGCAGGTGTCGCTCCCGGAGCCCATCCTCCGCTTGAATTCTTGATCCAATCGACACGCGCTTCTTCCAATAATTGGATTGCCAGGCGTTTTTCATTAAAATCTTCAATCATCCCCATTTGAAGCATTGCTTTTATAGGCATGCCTTGTGCGGCATTAACAAGGTCCTGGGCTTCTTTCTGGAATTCCCTGTACATTTTCGAAAGAAAGAAACCCATATTTGGCGCATAATCCACTTCATCAGCTCCCAGGCGGCGGCATTCTCCGATCAGCGCCTGTTTCCCTTCTACAGATGCGTTACCCATAGCAAATTCAATAAAGGTAGCCGTTTTGACATTGGTGCCTTTCAGAATGTCTTTTGTAAGGGGAACCCAGCACATGGCAACCATTGCGGCATTAAAGTGAAAATTTCCACACAATTCAACATGCCGCACCACTTGATCACGAGTTACATCAGGATTGATAAGCGTTGCTTGAATCGTTGCCGCAAGTTTTTCTGGTGAACCAGCCAATAATTTATCCATCGGTTATCCTTTTTATGAATAAACCAACAAAACGGGAACAAACAGGTTTGATTTATTTCTTTCTCATATAAACTTCCCTGTAGACAGGGACCAATTTCTCTTCCAGCTCGTCATTCTTAAAAATATTGTGGACAAGAACCTTTTCACATTTAACATCCATCTAAAGAATCTTCAAAAGCATATGTGGAAACAACAATATCGGAAAACATCGCCAGTCCGCGTCCGCTTTGCAGATCTGCGCATTCGATCTGTAAATTGTTCAATGGGAATCCATTTTTCTTGAGAATTTTCTCGATTGCCATCTTTACCAGCAAACTGCTTCCAACCCCTGCCCCGCACACACAAGCGATTTTTATCATTATTTCCATCTCCTTGGTTATCAACGTTGACTATGGACAGTATTGTACAATAGCATGCTAATGTAAATATAAAGTCAAATTATATCCGTATAGTATGGATATTTTGATCAAGAATCATACCATAGCGGAATCTCAGCATGTTTATCTCTTATTTTTAATAGAACTGGTTATAATCCTGGCAGGATAATCGAATTGAGCATAAAAACTTGGTTTAGAAGACCAATTGCATGATAATGACCAGGGAAAATCAGAAGACATGGTTGATCATCTTCGGAATAGGCGGATTCCTCCTTCTGATTCTTTGGCTGCATGCCAGTTATTATCTGCCATTCATCTCCGATGATGCCCTGATCAGTCTGCGGTATTCGCAGCGACTGCTCCAGGGTTTCGGGTTGACCTGGACGGATGGCAGTCAGCCGGTCGAAGGTTACTCCAACCTGTTATGGGTATTGCTGGCCGCCATGTTGGGCTGGTTTGGTATGGACCTGGTCGATGCAGTCCGTTTGCTCGGATTCATGTCCATGGCTGGTACACTTACAGCTATCTTTTATGCCTACAGCCATCCCACCCGCCCCCTGTACCAATCCTTGCCTGCCATTGTGGCAGGGATCAGCCTTGTAACTGCCGGTCCAATTGCCGTCTGGACCATAGGCGGGTTGGAGCAGCCCCTGGTCATCGTTTTTCTGGTGTGGGGGCTTGTTCTATGCTATCCATTGCTGGAAAATCAACCGGTTCGCATCCGTCAGGTCCTCCTGCCGGGATTAAGTTTTGCCTTGCTGCTCCTATCTCGTCTGGATGCAGGAATTTTCCTGGCAACCACCCTCCTGACCATCCTCATCGTTCGCGGCATTAACAAAGAATCCATCAGGCTTGTTTTCCTGCTTGGATTGCTCCCTGCGGTCTTTTTACTGGCACAAATTGGTTTTCGATATCTTTATTATGGGGAATGGATCCCGAATACTGCCCTGGTTAAGGTGAGTTTATCCCGCATCCATCTGATTGAGGGTCTCCAGTATATCTGGGGAGGATGGATCTCATTACTTCCCCTTTCTTTTTTCGCTGTGGTTTTTGCCCTGGTTTGCTTCTGGGACAGCAACCAGCGTAAAAGGATACTATTAATTGGTCTTCCAGCTGTTGTCTGGCTTGGCTACATTGCCCTGGTGGGGGGGGACATCTTCCCCGGTTGGCGTCATATCACCCCTGTGATTGCATTAATGGCCTTACTCCTTGCAGAAGGGATGGTCTGGCTTCAAAAACGGATTTCCACACGCACGCAAAAAGTTCTATTCATTCTGGTACTTGCCGCAAGCCTGGCAGTTTTTATCTGGAGCCAGTTCGATAATACTGAAAACAAGCGGGCTAAAAAAGAAACCTGGGAATGGGACGGGGAGGTGATCGGCCTGATGCTTAAGCATGGTTTTGGTAAACAACAGGCACTCATGGCAGTGGATCCAGCTGGATGTTTGCCATACTGGTCGGAGCTTCCTGCAGTGGATATGATGGGCCTCAATGATTATTACATCCCCCGCAATCCTCCCCCGGATTTTGGTCAGGGATATATCGGGCATGAGTTGGGGGATGGAAATTATGTTCTCGGCCGGGAACCGGATTTGATTGTTTTCTGCAGCCCAAAAGGCGGTTATGAACCATGCTTCCGCAGTGGAAAAGAAATGCAGGCCGGTGATACCTTCCATCAGCTCTATACACCGGTCGTTTTCGAAGGGCGCCTCCCGTACACACAACAGTCGATCATCTGGGTGAGACAATTCAGCCCTAAAATTGGTATTCAGAAAACACCTGACCGGATTGAAATCCCGGCATATTTGCTGAATGGAAATCCGGACAGTGTTGCTCATTTGGATGGAAGTAATAATTTTGTCACTTCCATATCCCCGGATATCCCGGCGAAAATCATGGGGCTTGAAATCCCCCCCGGGAAATGGCGCGTCGATGCCGAAGCCACCGGCGAAGTTCAGGCGACATTGATTAAAAGCGACGGGGAAACTTACTTGTTGAAATCAACCCCATTGCCGGCCGAATTCCTCCAGGATAAGGATGGTCCCCGCAATTATGACATCACCTTCTCCAGCCCGGACGGGGAAACGACCCTGCGCCGGGTTGTGCTAACCAAAATAACAGACTGATCCTCACATCCCATTGCTGGAACTGCTGGCTTTGTAATATCAAGTATTTTTGGTTAGGATTGGATTGGTAGTGGCGTAATTCGGGCAGCCTGCGGAAAATTAGGCATGTCAACCTGCAGGAATGACCAGCAGCCTACTTTTTATTATCTTCTTTGGATTGGTTTTCCAACAATTGCCGTAGAGCGGCCAGTTCTGTTTTTATGTCCGTCAGCTCTTTTTTAATTAGCCCAGCATCCTGTCCATCCATGGACGTCGGCTCTGCATCGGATGTTTCCCCTTCTGCCAGGGCATCCAATTTGCCGATAAGTAGACTGGACATAATGCTCGCCAGCACACCGATGAGAAGTACTCCAGTGACCATAATAAACATGGCAGTGATGCGGCCCCACATGGTTACCGGGTAAAAATCGCCATATCCCACTGTGGTAAGAGTAACTATCGAAAACCAGAATGCTTCCCATCCGGTTGTGATCTTCGCAGTCGGTGCCCGGCTTTCAAATTGGAGCACAAGCACACTGGTACACACCATAACGGTAATCGTTATTAAGATGGTGATAAACGCCGCGTATTTGTTTCGATTCCGAATTACATCATCAACCAATTCCTTTTTGCCCTTACCGCGTAAGTGACGCATAATACGGGGTAAGCGAGTCAGGCGGACCAGGCGCATGAGAGTGGCATATTTGGTAATACCAAATATGGGGATCGAGCCGAGTAAATCCAACCAGCCGCGTCCCTTGATAAAGTAATCCAATTTCTTAGGGGCCCCCTTCAGATTGATGAAAAAGTCAATCAGGAATATGGCGCAGATAAAATTGTCATAAAACCGCAGAAGGCCAATCGTATCATCGTCAAGCGGCAGGAACATCACCACCATGATGCCCAGAGAAATGATGGTCAGGACAAGAATGAAAATATGATAGGCGTTACTGCCCTGGCGCGGAACTACAAAGACCTGTTTCACGAAATTAGGTATATAAATTTATTCCTTCTGACATACCATTAATCATAGTCTGTCAGAAGGACATCCAATTACTCATCCGATGGAAGAGGTTCCGCAGCGCCCAACCGGGCAGCTCCGACAGCAATCTCGGTCACGCCAATCCGGCCGATTTCTCTTGCCATTTCAGCTTCTTCGAGGGCAGTTTCAACCTTATCGACACCCCGGTAGCCCAGCATGACCCCGGCGGTGGCGAGTTCTTCGCTCCGTTCAGCCATTGCCTCTGCAACTGCCAGGCGGGTTAAGCCTTCAGCAGCCTCCTCGATGCCCATCTCTTCGATCTCTACGCCTTTGGCAGCGATCATCTGAGACAGGGCCCGGTTGCTTGCAAAGCGCACGATTGTATCAACAGAAATTCCTTGCAATTTCTCGCTGCGCTGAGCCAAAAAATCTGACAGAACCGGCATTTTCAAGAGCTCTACAATCTTGTGTACAGCTTGCAGTTCTCCTGCCAGTCGCGCCAGTTCCAGGCCGCGTTCCAGGTCTTCTTTGCTCATCAATCCGACCACTGCACTTAGCGCTGCGACATCCTCTGAATGTGCCAGCAGCTCAGCTCCCTGGGATATATCCACCACGCCAGCAGTCGCCACTACCCCGCTCAGGTCTGACACCCGCTCTGCCACAAGCAGCGCGTCCTCCGCCCGTGTTAGATCACTCGCCCCGGATGCCAGTTCTACAGCGGCGTCTCGGGCTAAATATCGTGCATCGTCGAGGATATCTACACCGTCTACCATCTCCTGCGCAGCAGCCTCAGCCGCCAGCTCTGCAGCGGTTGCAGCTTGGATCTCCATCTCTTTTTCCTTCTTCTTCTTTGTGCTCATATCATCTCTCCCAATAAATTGTTTCTAACATGGATATAGTTACGAAAGTACTGGTGTATAGACGGGGAAGGTCCGCCAGAACACCAGTACTTTTAGTTAAATGAACGCAGGCGTGCTGCGGTGTTTATGCAGCAGCAGGCTTCTGGCGGAAAGCCTGGAAGATCATGGCGATACCGCCGATGACTGCGAACACGGAAGCAGTCCACAGCATGGACAGCCCCATACCCGGGGTAGTGTAGTTAACCATCAGGATGATGCCGAAGATAATCCCCAGCACACCCAGGATGCCGGCTCCCCATCCGCCGCCCTTGAAGGCCATGACGAGAAGGATGATCCCGTACATCAAACCCCAGATTCCCAGAACCATCACGAAGATTCTCGGCAGGATAACTCCCGCAGCCACCGGGTAGGCGAGGATGGAGGATCCAGCCATGAGGCTGATTACGCCAATGAACAGCTTCCAGCCCCACATGGAGTGATCCACAAACATCGATACAAGTGCCATGATGCCTTCAACCATCCAGTAGATACCCAGAAGTGCCACCAGGATCATGTAGGTATCAACCCTTTTGTCAGGTGCCCACAGCATAATGCCGCCAAGCACTAATATTACGATGCCCATGATCAATGTCGACCACCAGGGGCGCTGTTTTGTTTCTGTTTGTATTGCAGTAGTCATTTTAATTCTCCTCATAATATCAAATATGATCTATAAAGTGTGCTTCAAATGATGCACACCACTCTTATCTGGCGATTTCTTGACGCTACATTCTGACAAATTTTCGAAGTAGGCTGCTGCCTATGGTTTCCCCGTCATAGCTGTCGAGCTCGATATTTTCAAATTCCTTCCTTGGCTCGATCCAAAACATCATTATGATCTTCATTATCGGTGTAGAATTGTTGTCTATAAGAACTTTCGCCAGACACCTGGAAATAATTGGTCCGTGTCATTTTGGACCGGGATAAATGAATTGATATCGTGTCGTGTCGTGTCCAATCTCATTGCTTCCCAATTAGTTTGGAATTCAATGGCGGGAGAATGGACTGAACCACTATCATTTGTCCTCCTTTCCTCAGGATTAATATCCAATACAACATATTATACTTCAGATATTCTCATAAGGATATCATTCGTTCAGCTAGGATTATTCCACTTTTCGTATAGGTCAACGATCTCTGTCCTGTCCAGGGTGTAATTCGAGCGCCGTGATCAGGATCGGATAAAAGCTAATCCTGCAGAATTCTTACTTTGGCAAGGCTGTATCTCCATCCAGCATTTGCTGACCAGGGCAGCTTGTACCCTCCGGGTAATGATTCTTTTCCAAATCCTCAAATACGGCATGGATTGCACCCTGTTGAATAATTTTCAGTCTATCCGCTGTGTTTTTGATCTCCGCTGTAATGAGCTGGCTTGAATCCTTTCACCCCCAAAAAAAAGATAGTTAACTGGGGTCAATAACCGGCAGGGTTACAGTAAAGGTGCTGCCCTGACCGGGTTCGCTCACCACCCATATACGCCCGCCGTGCAGCTCTACCAGGCTGCGCGTAATGGATAATCCTAATCCACTGCCGTCCTTATCCCTGTTCTGCGCTGGTGCCGCCCGGTAAAGCCTTTCAAAGATATAAGGGATCTCCTCTGCAGGTATTCCAGACCCCGTGTCCCCTATGCTCACCAATGCCTGCTCGCCCTCTCTGGCAAGTTTAATATCCACTTTTCCCCCTTCATCTGTGTAAATCAATGCATTTGATAGCAGATTCAAGAAAATCTGGGAGATATGCTGCTCGCTTCCCCGTATGGATATCCTTTCTTCAGGGACATTCACGGAGAGTTGAATCCCTTTTTGAACAGCCTTGAGACGGAAACGGTCCACTGAATTAATAAGTATTTCGTTCAACTGGATCGCATCCATATCCATCTGCAGTTCACCCGATTCTGCCAGGGAGAGCAAACGCAAATTTTCCACCAGTTTGTTCAGATGGAGCACTTCTGTTTTCAGTCTGGCAATATTTTCCGGTGTTGGGGGAGTTATACCATCCTGCATGCTCTCAAGATCAATTTGTAAAACTGTCAGCGGGGTGCGCAGTTCATGGGCAATATCTGCTGTTGCCCGTTTGCGCAGCATTTGCTGGTTTTCCAATTGCATCGCCATCAAATTAAATGACTCGGCCATCTCGCCGAGCTCATCATCGGAATTAACCGCGATTCGTTGGGTTAAATCTCCTCCAGCGATCCGCCGGGCAGCATTGGCAAGCTGTTTGACCGGCAGGATAATTGCTTTGGTCTGGACCAGGGCGAAGAGTAATACAAACACCCCCGCAATAGTGGCTGCCAGGATCATCTGGCGGTTTACACCTGTCAGGAAAGCGCTCTGTGCGCTGTTCAGGATACCCAGGGTGGAAGCAGAAATCACGGTCCCCACCACCTTTTTGGATACGATGATGGGTATCCCCTTATCCCTGTTTCTGTCCAGGTTGCGGATGAAGGATCTTTCACGGTCATTGTGATCCAGAATATTCCCGTTCGCATCCAGGATGATCAGGCCGTCATTGCGTTCCCGGTCCAGCCAGTTCCTGCGAAACATCTTCATGGAAGGGTTGGTGTTATCCTGTTTCTCAGCAGAACTTTCCAGTACATCATTCAGCCCGTCCCAGCTGCCGTTTGTCCGGTAATAATCCGCCAGTATTTCGGCTGCCCACTGGGCATTTGTTAATCCTACCTGGGTGGTTAGATTGTTGAATCGTTTAACAATAATCCGGTTGGTAACAATAATGAAAACAGCCGTTAATAGAACGATGATTACCAGGTAGCTAAAGACCAGACGGAGTTTTAGGGAGCTTTTCATTCTTACTAATTCAACTCAAAGCGGTAACCTGCACCGAAAGCAGTGATGATGTGGCGCGGGTTGGCAGGATCTTTTTCTATTTTTTTCCGCAGGTTATGGATGTGAACATCCACGGTGCGTTCAACCCCCTCATAGGCACCCAGGTTGGCCATCTCCAAAAGTTGGCTGCGGGATAATACCAGCCTGGGGTGGGTAACCAGGCAGAAGAGCACCTCGTATTCAATCGGGGTCAGTGAAATTACCTCGCCTTCCACAGTACAGGTCCTTGCCCCTGTGTCAAAAATGACCTCCCCAAATTCATATATGCGCTGTTCAATCCGGGGAATTGATTTCGTTCTCCTTAAAACAGCCCGTGCACGCGCCACCAGTTCCCTCGGGCTGAATGGTTTGGTGACATAATCATCTGCTCCTAATTCCAGGCCTATCAATTTATCCGTCTCCTCAACGCGGGCTGTCAGCATAATAATGGGTATATCCGAATCACGGCGGATATTGCGGCACACATCCCAACCATCCATCCCCGGCAGCATTAAATCCAGAATGACCAGATCCGGGACTTCCTGCTTGAATGCAGTCAGTCCTGATAGGCCATCATAGGCAGCCGCAACAGAAAATCCGGCCTGTTCAAAGTACTTGCGCATTCCGGAAACTATATTTTTTTCATCATCAATAATTAATATTTTCATCTGTGGAAGAAATTATAATCTCCCCCCGCCTGGAGATTGCGGGGGGATTTTCATATGGATAATACTGGTTTTTTTATCGATGCCGGCCCCCGGATCTATGGTGCCCATCAAACATTCGCCTCCCTATCTGGTTGAACCAGGCGCTTTCCGGTCTGTCCTTTATCCAGGTGATGATTTCATCCGCCTCTTCCTGTGTCAATTTTCCATCCGTGACTGCCTGGTTTATCCGCTCAATCATGGCTTCTTCTTTCTCAGCTTGAAGGTCCTCCATTGTGATGCCCTGGGACTCGGCAATCTCCGCTATGGTTTTTCCTTCTTCTAATGCAGCCTTCAGGTCATCCACAGTCATATTGAGTTTCACAGCCAGGTTTTCCAGGTGTTTCAACGGGGTGCGGGCAAACCTGTGCATCATGAACGGCAGATTGCGGGAAAGGTAATGGGCATCGCATTGGATATCTTCACCTTTCAGGTAAGCGGTAAGGCATTCTTCTATACTGGCCATCCGCTCGTCAGCCTCCGCCTGGGTAAGTTTTCCATCTGCAACCGCCGCCTTCATGCGCTCCTCGATGGGTGCCATTAATTCTGTCACCAGTTCTTCCAGGCTGACACCTTTTCCCTCTGCAACTTCTTGGATAGTCTTACCCGCTTCAAGCTCAGCCTTTAGATCAGCAGCTTCCATGTTCAGAATTTCAGCCGCCTCGTTCAGGACCGGATTTCTTTTTCCCCATTCCCATACAGGCGGATCATCATCCTGTGCAAATACTGCCACAGAAATTCCGAACACCATTAAAAGACCCAACAGGCCTGCAATTGTGATTTTCTTTATCATTTATTACTCCTTTATAATTAACGCTGAAATTTGTGTTTACAAAATCATGATAGCAAAGACTTATTCAGAAGTTATTAAGAAAGGATTGGTATTATATGGGGAAAATGAATCATGGGATTTCATTTCAGCCCATATTTTGTTATAGGACAGGAAAATTCAAACCCGCTGGTCGCAATCTTAGGTACCCTGATGAAGGCTGTCCGGTCTCTATTGATTCTGGCACTTAAATTTTTTTACTCTTTTATGACACCTAACCAAAGAAGAAATCCTTCTTTATTAACAGGCATACCCGCATTCATATTCATCACTTTGGCTGATTCTGGAGCAATTATCTCTTGTAAAATATTGCCAAAATAATCCCGGACTACTCCCAGGCGCTGCCCCATAATGACATCCTCACATATATTTACTTCCGGGAAGAAAATCCCGGCTTCATCTGCAGTCAACCAAAATCGGTCACCAATCTCCTTTGGTTTGGGTTTTTCTTCAGGTTTTCCCTCTAAGAAACCAAATTCTTTTAAGACGTTTATCAGACCATTAAACATGACCCCATTTTCACCACGGCTCCCTCTTTCACCCACTTCCGGAGTAATCTCTGGGATTCCCAATTTATCCGCCATGCTCTTTCTCGGCCATAGCCACCATGCCGGTCTCTGGCCATCCTCCTGCAATGGCGGCTCTCCACGGTATTGGGAGAAACTCACATAAGGTGTTCCAAAAACATCAGCCATCTGGCGGGCTTTTGCATCTAATACCTCATCACCCAGCAGGCGACAGATCACATAGGGGCACATCGCCTCCGTCAATTCTCCACCATGGCAATTTATCAGCAGGTCACTTCCGAGTGCAAGTTCTTCCATCATGTCATTAATTTCTGGTGAGCTTGGTGCAAATTGGAGCCAATTTTTCAATGACGTTTCATTGGTTGCCAGGCTGATAATGATTCTTCCGCACACATCCCCGGGATCAAGGGTCCGGTAGAGTTTCTGAACTGCTTCTATACCGTCGTATTCAGTACCATGCTGTCCGCCATATATGGTTATCTGTTTGCCTGGCGTAGTACCTGTAATGACCCCAACTGGAATGCGATGCTCTATGCCGGCAGCATCAATTCTTCTGGCATAATAATTCTCCTTACCATCAGTCATTTTTTTCTCCATCCTGCTCTGGAATCAATTCTCGGACTGGACCAATGTAATTGCGCATTCCCTCTTTACATTGATAGAGGCCTATTTCTGCATTGAGTATGTCACCTTTTTCATCAAATCGGATTTCTCCAATGGCTCCTTGGTATACATCCCTATTTTGAAAATAATTTAATACATCTTCCCGGTCAATTGTTGCAGCCCGGCGGATTGCTTCAATCATCATATTCGTCACATCATACGCCTCTGCCGCAGATTGAGGGGCGGCCAGCATCATCGGGTAATTGATGGCAAATTCATGATAGAAATCTCGGGCACTTGCTTTAATCCGCATATCAATTGCGGCCAGGGTATGATATGGAGATACGGTATCGAGGGATGGAACTTCAAGGAATGCATATGGCTTGAGCGCGTCACTTCCCAAGAAAACAGCATCGATTCCCTTTTCACGTAATTGATGGGCGATGATATGCGCTTTATTCCAATATACGGCAAAGTAAACCACATCCGGTTTCGCATCAATAGTGGCTTTCACTAAATCCCCGAAATCCAGGCTGGTCTCCTTCTTTCCAAAGAAAGAGACGAATACGGGTTTGCATCCCATCCTCACCGCTTCAGCCGAAAAAATTTCTGCAATAGGTTTACCCCAGGCAGTGTTATCGCTTAGCACTGCGATACGTTTGGCATTTAAGTATTTGACAGCCACCTTGGCGAGTTGTCGCCCCTGCACCTCATCATTGGCAACTACTCTGAAAAAATTCTGATAACCTCGGCTTGTAAGCAGCGGGCTGGATGCCTCTGGCGAAATCTGGACCATACCGGCATCATGGTAAATATCCAGGGTTGAGACTGCCATGGCGCTGTTAAGCGGTCCAAGCATACCAACTGCCTGAGGGTCATTAACAAATTTCTGGGCAGCATTTCTGGCAGTTTCATGATCCCGCATATCAACGACAGGAACAAGGTCAATTATGTAAGGGAAATCTTCCCTGCTATTCGCTGTTTTAACCGCCATTTCTGCCGCGCAGAATCCGGTAACTTCGTGCACATTTGGATCTGGTAGTTGAAAACCAATTTTCACCACCGGTTTGTTTGCCAGGGTTATCATAATAAATTCCTCTCAGTATTCATTGGATTATTAAACGGACAAAGGTATGACTATAATGCGATGAATCAATTTGATCTGTTATCGTCCCACATTTACCTGGAATTTTATCAATATGGGATGAAGAGCATCATAAATAATATCATCTGCAATAAGGATCGAAAAAAGAGGTTTTTAGCCTGCCCGAATGGCATAACATTATTACCCCCCTTCAGTATACCAATTAAAAAACCCATCGACCTCTGGCTGAACAAGGAATCTTCATCGGTGGGTTTAATTCTATCATTTGCCCTTCCAGCCTTCGTCAGCTATCAGGATGTTATTACACGCTCCAGGCTCCAGCTATAAATCCGCCGCTTCCATTTCCAGAATTTCAGCCTCTTAATTAAGGATTGGATTCCTTATTGCCAATTATCAATCGAGCACTTCTTCATCTTGTACAAATACCGCCGTGGTCTAGCACAAAATCAAGAGCTGCCCAACCAGGCAGGCATGTGTAAATCTTTCTTATCACCTTTCAAATTAAGGTTGAAGTACTTCTAAAACAGATTAGAACCGACAATTGTTTAGATGTTGGTTGGAAAGGATTGGTGGATTTTTATACAAATGTTGCGGAAATGTTTTTTATGAGACTCTGGTGATTAATAGTTACAACAGTCTTGAAAACTTCAGGGTGTTGTGTTTTCATAAGCAGTAATTCGATTGACTTTTTCAGCAGAAGGACTGTTTTCATCAAATTCTGCTTTTAACCAAATCTCAATCAGGTTTAATGCCAGATTTTTACCCAGTGTAAGTGCACCTAAACATGCAATATTAGTATTGTTGCTTTTTATCGCTCGTTCTGCGGAATAGGAATCTGAAAGTAAAGCTGCATATGCGCCCTTAACTTTATTTGCAGCAATGGACATGCCGATCCCGGTCCCGCAAATTAAAATTCCCCGCTCGTATAGATTGGTCGCAACACTTGTGGCCAATGCAATGGCGGTATTCGCATAGATAGGGTCTTCACTCCCAAAATCTGTCACTTCATAACCTTTGCTTTTTAAGGAATCTATAACGAAAAATTTTAATTCCATTGCATTCGGATCACAACCAATCGCTACCCTATACATAATCGGTGCCCCTTTCCTTTACTAATCCCAAAGCATTCGAATATTATTTATCATAATTTCTATCCACCACTTAGATTTGAACTTTTTGTTCTTTACCCGAAATTTTTATCCCCAATCGTTTACCATAAATATCGAAAACCTTAGCCAGCGAATGATGGTCGAGTATATTTAATAATCTGTTTTTTAGGAATTTGCTGAGGGATGTAATCAAAGCATTCATAACTACATCCAGTTCCATAAATAGACCAAGCTCTCTTCTCTCATCAGGAACGTAAGATATGGATTGTTTGAGTGCATCCGCCGGTGAATTAAAATCTACTTTCTTGCCATTTATGCTGATCATCCCGGACGATGGTTTATATATACCGTATATGATTTTTCCTAATTCGATTGTTCCAGATCCCAATAAGCCCAATATCCCAAATATTTCACCTTGTTTAACATTAAAAGAAACGGAATTTAAGATATTGTTATAACTCAGGTCGTCAACTTCTAATAGTATTCGGTTGTCGTAATGTTTCCGGGGATTAAGGCGATTTTCATCAACTTTTTTCCCAATCATCATTTCTACTATTTCTTTTCGGGTTATATTTTGAACCTGGTTTGTATTAATTAACATCCCGTCCCTAAGAACAGTAACGGAATCACAAATCTGGAATATTTCTTCGAGCCGGTGTGAGATATATATTACAGAAACGTTCTTCTTTTTTAAACGGCGAGTTTCATCAAATAATACTTGCAATTCTTTTTGCGTAAGCGAGGACGAAGGTTCATCCATAATCAATATCTTTGCATTGTGAACAATCGCTTTCATGATTGCCACCATTTGCCTGGAGGCGATGGGAAGCGTTCCAACCGTTGCAAATTTATCAACATGGAAATTCATTTCGCTGAGGATTCCATCCACAATTGATTCCATTGTTTTAAAATCTAGGAGGTTAAACTTATTTCGAGGTTCAATTCCTAAAAATAAATTCTCAATAACTGTCAACTCCGGCAACAAATCAAGTTCTTGATAAATTACAGCAATTCCTGCCTTAATTCCATCTTCCGGTGAATCTAATTCTATTTGATTGCCTTCTAAGATGAGTTTCCCGCTATCTGGTTTTATGGCTCCCGCAATGATGCGGACCAAGGTACTTTTTCCAGCCCCATTTTCTCCCACTAAGGCATGTACCTCACCAACCCTCAATGAAAAATTGATATCTCTCAATACAACATTATGGGCAAATGATTTGGCTATATTTTCTAATCTTAATATTTCTTGGTCTGACATCGAGGAAGCCTTCCGTAGTAATATTGCATAAAATTGTCAAATAATCAATATTCTTTTTGATGACTTCAAGATTTGAGTTTCAATTCAAATCGACAAAATTTTCGATAACATACGAAGGGATATTATTACTAGATATCATTAAATATTTCGCTGCAGACAATCGTACTTACAATAACTGATAAAACAACCATGAATTTTTGAGGCTGCCTTACATAAGGCAGCCTCAAAAATGATCTTCAAATTACTCTACAGGTTTACCAAAATCTAACAATGGTAGCCCGGCCTTTGCAAGCCATTCATTCTTACTGTCAACATAAGCCTGGACATTATTACGGTACAAGGGTGCAAAACCCAAATCGATAATATTGTAATCTGCATTTTCCTTGTCCATCATAAGCTGAACGGCGCCTGTCAATTCACGAAATCCAAGTTCAACTGGGCTCGCCCCGTACCCGATCTCAAATGCAAGGCCACCCTTCTCCGGGGTTAATGGTTTGATATAAATATGGAAGTACATTGTCCTCACCGCCATTGCCTGCGACAGAAATATCTGTGCGCCCTGCAGCTTCAATTGCAGCCATGGCACCAATAACATTAGAGTCTACGCCAGCATATACAAAATTCATCTCAGGATGACTCAAAAGGAAGGTTGAGACGATTTCATTTGCTTTCTCAACTGTCATATCAGCATCTTGTTGACCGACAAAAACTGCTTCTGGCATATTGGCTTTAACATACTCAACAAATGCATCCGGTTTCCTTTGAAATCCTTCAGAGGTTGGGTCGTCGAGGACTAATATATTCGGTATCTCATCTGGGCGGTTTTCTTTCCACCATTTAACAAACATTTCGCCACCTAAAAGGCCACCGTCACGCTCATCGGTAATCATGCCCATGGTCTGATAAGGCATGGAGTTACCATGAGTCAACATATAGATTCCTTTGTCATTCATTTCTTTAGCCACACTTTCCATTGCGGCTCCATTTAATGGATAACCCAACCAGGCATCTATGCCTTTCTGAATGTAAGTGTCCGTTATTTCTATTTCTTTTTCAATCGAACCTTGTGGGTCTTCAACGTGCATGTTGATTTTTACAGGAACACCATTGTATTCAATGGGAAGTTGCCATCCAGCAGCCACCTGTTGTTGAAAAGTGTGATCCATACTCAGGACGACTCCAAGGATTTCAATGGGTACATCTACACCTTTTACGTTGCCTGTTGTTTCTGCTGCCGGTGCAGCAGTTGCTTCCGCTGCCGGCGCAGTTGTGGCTTCTGCTACCGGTGCAGTTGTGGCTTCTGCCGCCGGCTTTTCAACAGTGGCAGGTTGAGCGGGTGCGCATGATACTAACAAAAATACAACCAGGAAAGTAGCCAAAATCGTTAATACTTTTTTCATTTCACTCCTCCATATTTGTTAATTTTGTTTATATTGGTTTATTGTTGCTTATATTCCCATTGTTACATTATTATACCATAAATATTTTTGTTTACAACCACCTTTTTCTTTGTTAATAATTGTAATTGTTGTTTTATGTGTGTATTTTTGGTATAATTATAGAGTAGTATTTAGGCTGTAAAAACTGTATATTCGGATTTCTTATAATGAGGATATTGGGGAGTATTTATGCTTCGCGCAAGAACGATATGATTACATTCTTGACCAACTTCAACGGAAGAAAACTGTCCATGTTAAAAATCTTTCGGCGTCATTAGATGTAACTAATGAAACAATCAGGAGGGATCTGGAGTTCCTTGAAAAAGAAGGCCTATTATCACGGGTGCATGGTGGTGCTTCATCTGTTCAATTTGATACCATGCAAGGTGCATTTCAATCATCGAATTTTTTCTAATCCAGGACAAAAGGAAGATATTGCCAAGAGAGCAATATCACTTGTCTCTGAAGGGCAATCGATTTCTTTAGATTATTCAACCACCTGTCTGTTTTTCGCCCGCGAAATAAAAAAATACTTTAAAAATCTTGACCATAATTACAAATTCAAACGAAATTGTATGTGCATTATCTGAAATACCATACGTATAAAATCATTTTTTGTGGGGGAATATATAACTTCGCCGAACGTTCATGTTTTGGTGAACCTGCAATTACAATGGTTCGGCAATTAAATATCGATTTAGCATTTATTGGAATTGGTGGGATTTCTGCAAGAGAAGGTCTCACAGAGACTTTTTTTGATGGGGTTGAAATGTTAAGATGCTATATTACATGCAGCCCAAAGGAAAATAGTGCTTGCGGACAATAGTAAATTTGAAAAAGTTGCTTTGATAAAAGTTTGCGACCTTTCCGATGTGGACACAATAATCACTGACTCATTGATAAAACCAAAAGTCCTGGAAAAATACAAAAATGTCGAGATAGAAATTATTTCGAATTAAGATGGGATTTTCTGGAAATAATATTTATCAAATGACATCCATCTCGAACAAAAGCGTCATTAATTACCATTGAATATTGAAAATCGATAACCATGATTGATTACCATATTCATTCATGCTATTCAAAAGACGGAATAGATACTCCAGCAAATATTTACGAGAAAGCCTCTTCGATTGGATTTAGATGAAATTTGTTTTACCGATCATATTGATTTTGATGAAAACATTACCATTTCACCTCCGCCGGATATAATTTCATACTCTAATTCAATTAAGGTATTAACATCTGAAAGAAGTAAATTATCAGTGAAATTTGGCGCAGAAATTGGTCTTAAAGACCAGGAAACATATCAGGTGGCATGGAACTACATAAAAGACTACCATCCTGATTTTGTTATTGGTTCTGTGCACTATACCGATGATGGTGATGCCTTTAATAAGCAGTTTTTTGAAGGACGGTCGCAAGAAGAAGTTTATTATAGTTACTTTAGCCAGGCAGTTGATCGTTGTTGCTGCACCTCAAATTATTCTGTTTTGGGACACATTGACTACATCGCCAAAAAAGCTCCTTATCATGATAGAAATGTTAGCTTGGATTCTAATCCGTGGGCAATGGATGCAATATTAAGGCACTTAGCTCAAAACGGGATTGGTCTTGAGATAAATACATCAGTCTATAAAACATGTGATGAGAAGATGTGGGGTATTGATATTATCAAGCGGTATATTGAATTGGGTGGTGAATATATTACTGTTGGGTCAGACGCCCACACCATTAACAGGGTAGGTTGGCGTTTACAGGATGCAATCGATTTAGCAAGGTCAGCAAATGTACGTTATATTGCTACATTCCTGGACATGAAACCAATTCTTCATAAAATCTAAGTTATCTATGACCTGGTTTTGCGTTCATCCAGCCTTATCCCAACGAGAAATTAATCATAATGACATATAAGTTCTCCAGAAAACCTTATCTTTCTTATTCCGGGCAAAAAATGGGCCTTACCAATAATTAGGGGTCCATATTTTGGGAATGTCTTAATAAGATTTGGAAGAATTCGATGAATACAATGTTGATATTACAGCAAGGAATGCTAATTGGACTGGAAGCGATCAATTATTATCAGAATGTTAATCATCCACAATATTCGATGTGAAAAGAGATCTGGGATTAGTCAGTACCTAACTTGGATAATGGATATCAGGCGTGTCCAAATGGTAACCCTTTTTGGCAGTCTTAGCGGCATTCGGCAAGTTCCTCAGCAACCCGTCACAGAGCGGTAAATGGAGGGACTAAAAAAAATATATATTAACGGGATTCTCTTTCAGAAATATCCTTATCTGTCGGGCGTTTGCAACTGACCTCATATTGTGTCTTATTCATTTTCCAGCCGCTGCCTATCCATAAAATGCGTTTTCATCCTGCTTCAATTGCTTAAATAATACGGGATTATTTCAAATTTTCATAATATGAGAATAATCTCTTCCATTTCCCCTGATCCAGTATTTCTCAACCCAATCCCGAAATAACCTACAAATATCCTTTTTGTTTGGCCAACGATAATACCAGTATGGCGCTGGTTAAGGCAAATCCAATCAGCAATCCTGGCAAGGGTTCCTCAACCGTTCCCGTGCTGTTGAGTATTCTAATTAAAAGCACGATCGAAAATGCGGTATATGTAATATAAAAGGAACGCGTAAGCGCCGCCCCGAAACCTAACAGGATACCAAAAATCATCATTACCATGATGGAATCAAAATCATTGAGCAGGCTGTCAAACATATAGCCAATACCCATGGCCAGCCCGCATGCCATTGCTGTTACAACGACAGCAATAAACCCTCTGTCAAGGT
The DNA here is from genome assembly GCA_963841845.1 of uncultured Chloroflexia bacterium. GTDB lineage: Bacteria > Chloroflexota > Anaerolineae > Anaerolineales > Anaerolineaceae > CAVVGZ01. Next base: position 494,432 of record CAWJEG010000007.1, read on the forward strand.
GAACTTGGACGGCACGCGGTACAAGAAACAGGATATTGAGACAAACTCCCAATCCGAAAGGCAAAACCAGCAGCGAGGATTGCAGTACATCCAGTAAAACGGCTGGATCTTCCTGAATGGTTTCATGCGTATTGGTTAAGAAAACATCAGCCAGTATGATCGCTAAGAATATCAGAACTCCGATTAATAAGGACATAAAAGAACGCGGATCATGTAATTTAAATCCGAGCCTTTTAGCCGCCTTGAGCGGGGCAACCACGCCAAAAGGAATGATGGAAATGATAAAAAAGACGGTTGTTGCAAGGATTGGTGAAAATTCTTGCAAATCGGCGGCAAGATATCTTCCAACTCCCCACAATAGAATATATAACAAATAAATCACAAAGGGCAGCAGTGGAATCTTCTTAATTGGTTCCAAGGTTGTTCCCTCCTTCATCCAGGATATTGCTCACCTGGATTAGGTGCAATATTCAAACCAGTTGCATATCACCTATCATCTGAGGGTAAATCCGGATCGCCTGCAGTTTTGGAAATATTAGGTTTTCGGGTATCGGATTGATACAGCCGCCCGGTGATAAAATATCAACACACAACAGCAAAATCTTATGAGATGATATAAACCGGTTAAGTATGGAAGACCATTGAAAAAAAGTGATTACAAAACCATCCTCAAGGAGGAAACTATCTCCGCCCTGGGGGTCATCCTCGGGGCTGTGATCGGTCTCGTGCTGGATGATTACAAATTAGGATTATTCAGTGCTGCAGGTCTCTTGCTTATTACCCGGGCAGCCACCTGTATACATCTTAAAAACCGGAATAATAAGGATTGATTTATCAGGGGCTGAGAATCCCAAATTGAGAACCCAAACAGGGTCTTGAAAACATGGTGGGGGAAATCAAATCTTTTCTGTGATGATTTTATAGACATCGTCCCCATCCTGCACGGGATGTTTAACGATTATGGCAACCTCATCTCCGTAGTTTACAGTTTGAACCGGGGAATTTTCTATTTGCATCATACTTAAATTTTGGGTGAAATCGGTTGTATTCCCAATAATGTGTATGGAATCTCCGACCTTCAGGCTTTCCTTCATCTCAATTACTGCCACCCCAATTTTATTAAAATAGCGGCCAATAATTCCAACCAATACTTCCATTCGACCCTGCTCCTTTTTATAGCCGGTATATAAGCAACAATATCTTAACAGTCTACTCAAAAGATCAATTAATTGCAAAAAAAATCCCCCGTTATCAATAACCAGCCCATAGAAGTTGATAATAATGAGAAATATTCTCCCTCCCAATACATAACCCTCTTGTATAATCTTGTCCACAATTAGACTGGCACGGCAATGATAAACAGGTTATTATTGGAAACAATAAATACAGGGGGGATCCTGTATACCATCAAGGTTTAAGTTTCACCCCCCAAAAGCAGGACTGCAATTATTTTTATTAACTCATGGATCCGGGGAAAATCGGAGAGTCTCAATGGCATTCTTTTTAGCATTTAATGAAATCTGGCGAAACAAGGTTCGGTTTCTATCATTCAGCGCAGTAATAGCTTTAATAACCGTCCTTGTCCTCTTCATCGCTGCCTTAGCCCAGGGCCTGGCGATGGCAAACAAGGAGTATTTATCCAAGGTGGATGGGGATTTGATTGTCTTCGATGAAAACGCAGACCTGATGGCTAGCTCAAGCCTGATAAGAAGATCCAACCTCAACGATATCATGCGTGTTGAGGGAGTAGCCGATGCCGGCTCGGTCGGTTTCGGTTCAGGAAAGATCTTACTCAGAAACTCCGGTGAATTGATGGATGTTTCCCTGATTGGCGTAGATCCTAATAAACCGGGTGCCCCTCCGGTTCTGGAAGGGCAATCCTTCAGCAATAACCGCAGTTCGGAAGTGATCATAGACGCCAATGTTGCAGAGGATTCCGGGCTTCAAGTTGGCGATCAAGTCACAATTGTAACCATCCGCAATGACGAAGAAACCTATAATACCTTACCAGTAGTGGGTATCACTGACGGGCAGCAGTATCTCTACGCCGGATCGATCTTCCTGACCAATAATACCTGGGAGGAAATTCGCTCAACCGGGTCGGCGAACACCGGATTAACCGAGCTGACTTCCAACGTAGTGATCGTTAAAGCGGAAAATCCGGATGCGGCTGAACTCGTTGCCCGGCAGATAGAGGCTCAGGTTTCGGGAACTGATGTGGTTGATATCGATACAGCGATTGAAGCCTTGCCAGGGTACTCCGCCCAACAGTCAACTTTAAATACCCAGCAGGCTTTTACCTTATTAATCGGCATTCTTGTAATCGGCGGATTTTTCCAGATCCAGATGCTTCAAAAAATTCCCCAAATTGGGGTTTTAAAAGCAATTGGAACGACAAATGCCGTTGTTGCCCATACAGTCGTGCTCCAAATAATTCTCATAACAACTTTTGGAGTCTTTATTGGCGCAGTGATTACCTTTCTTCTCGCCACATTTTTACCTGCCGGTATTCCGATCCTCTTCAGTGGACCATCCGTACTTTTAGCAGTCATATCACTGTTGTTGATTGGTCCAATTGGCGGTCTGGTTTCAGTCCGGCTGGCAATCTCTGTAGAACCATTAATTGCCTTGCGTTTATAGACAGAAGGATTTTATGGAAAAAAATATTGTAATAGAAACCAGTAATTTGTCCAAGATATTTAAAAGCGGCAGCCAGTCTATAAAGGCAGTTGATCAGGCTTCTGTTGAAATTCATGCTGGTGAATTTGTTGCCCTGGTTGGACCAAGTGGCTCTGGAAAAACGACCATGCTTGCCATGCTGGCTGCATTGCTTACTCCCAGTGAAGGCCAGGTGTTGATAAACGGGCAGGATCTGGCGGAGATGTCTGACAAGGAGAGGGTTTATTTCCGCGGCAAGGAAATTGGGTTTGCATTCCAGGCAAATAACCTCATCCCTTTTCTAACTGTACTGGAAAATGTTGACCTGATGCTGAGGATAAACAATAATTACAACAAGGAAACCCGTCAGGATGCCATTGAACTGCTTACCCGGCTGGGCCTTGGGGATAGGCTGTACAGCCTTCCCCGTCAGCTTTCCGGTGGCCAGCGCCAGCGCGCATCCATCGCCCGCACTTTAATCCATAAACCAAGTGTGGTGCTCGCAGATGAACCTACCGCCAACCTGGATACTGAGCGCGCCTATCAAGTGGTGGAAATTTATGCAGACCTGATTCACGAACAGAACAAGGCTGGCATAATGGTCACCCACGATTTACGCATGTGCCGGTATGTGGATAAGATCATTCAGATCGAAGATGGAAAAATAACCAGTATTCTCAGTAATCAATCGGAAATTGATGATTTAATTGCCTGTCATTAGCTTCTTTTGTTAGACCCGGGGAAAATACCCTGCCAGGTTTAACCACCTGGTTTTTTTTATTGTCAATTTCTCTGCCTTATCACCTTAGGCTCATTCCTTTCCATAATTGCCTCAGTCTCATCGATGAGACAGGCTGCTTTATACCGATAATATTAAAAACAGAAAACTTGTCTCCGGGTTTATGCTCACCTGGTTTATGATAATTGCTTGACAAGACGGTTCCGTGTCAGTAATATGCTCTCATAACATTCAACAAATAGGCGGTCAAGAATCTTCGCCAATTAATGGAAATGTCCCTCAGGGCGCATCATGCAAATAGTTCGTCAAAAAATTCATCCCGGTTTGCGGGGAGCCGTATTCTACGCCAGTTATTGGGGCGTGTTTGGGCTTGTGGAACCCTTTATGAATGTTTACTTCATGCAATTGGGTTTAACCAACACCCAGATCGGGTTGCTTTCATCTTTATCCCCCCTGGCAATACTGACCGTCGCCCCATTTATTGCCAATTACGCCGACCGCCGCCGTAAAAGAACAATTACCCTGGCAATAGCCATCCTGGGTGTATCCATATCCCTGCTCCTGCTCCAATTCCCAAAAGATTTTAAGACTTTGCTGCCATTCATGGCCCTCTATGCATTGTTCCTCTCCCCAAACAATTCAATTTCAGACGGGTTGCTGGCCCGCATGGCCTATAACTACCGTCTTGATTATGGCAAGATGCGCTTATGGGGATCAGTCGCCTTTGCCATAACCGCAATTGGTATGGGAGCGGTTTACCAGCAAATCGGCTATGGGTCCATTTTTCTCATCGGTGGTTTATTGATCCTTCCGGTAATAATTGTGTCTTTGCTACTGGAGGAACCTGAAAACGATACCAGCCTTACAGGGCCAAAAAGATCTTTAGGCAAGGTTGATTGGGGATTGGTATTCATGGTGGCAGCCACCTTTCTAATCGGGGCTGCACAATTCCTATCTTACATCTTCAGGGGAATTTACATGGACAGCCTTGGCGGCGGGGAATTTTTAATCGGGCTGGCAGTCGGAGTGTCCGCCCTGACTGAGTTTCCGACCATGCAGTACGCCAGCAAGATCATGCGCAAACTTAAAGGAACCACTACTTTGCTGGTATCTTATGCGCTATTATCAGCCGGTATCATGGGATTTGCTTTTACTGACGAACCCTGGGTGTTGGTTGGCATGTCAGCAATAAAAGGATTAGGGTTCGGTTTATTCGCCGTCGCCACCGTGGTGATCATTGATAGACATGCCCCCGCAGATAAGGTGGCAACCTATCAGAGTATTACCTATGCCATGGCATGGGGACTGGCGCCATTAATTAGTGGTGTCTTTGGAGGGAGCCTCTACGACATGTATGGGGGAAAAACTGTTTTCCTGGTTGCCGGGATATTACCCATTCTGGCTGGGATTGTATTGACCCCCACTTATTATTTCTGGAGTTCATCCCGTCAAGGAAAACCAGGTAATATTAACCCTCCCGGGTAATTTATTCATTTTCTTGGAGCGAAGAAAATTATTTAAAATATAGAATGAGGAACCATTGAAGAATATCTGTGTTTTTTGTGGATCAAACCGTGGTAAAAATTCTGAAAATCTAAATGCTGCCAGGAACCTTGGAAAAGTGCTGGTTCAACGCAACCTTACCCTGGTTTATGGCGGTGGAAATGTCGGGATGATGGGTGCTCTCGCTGACAGCGTCCTTGAATTCGGTGGAAAAGTTACTGGTGCAATTACAAAATCCCTGGTAGACCTGGAAGTTGCCCATCATAACCTGTCCGAATTAATCGTTGTTGAGACCATGCATGAGCGCAAATCCATTATGGCAGATCTGGCTGATGCCTTTATTGCCTTGCCAGGCGGGTTTGGCACTTTGGAGGAAATATTTGAAGTACTTACTTGGGGGCAGTTAGGAATTCACCGGAAACCCTGCGGCTTGATTAACGTCAACCATTATTTTGATTCCTTAATCGGTTTTCTTGAAAATGGCGTAAGGGAAAAATTTATCACCCCTCAGCATTTATCGATGCTGATGGTTGAAGAAAATCCGGAAATTCTGCTCGATAGATTTATAACCTACCTGCCGCCAACTGTAAGTAAGCTGCTGGAGAGGTAATAAGTGTTTCCCGGCTCTTAGAATGTGGGTGTTTTTTACTTAGGCTCCTGTCCGCATAGTCCGACCGAACTGTCATTTCCTGGGGTTGTGGTTTTAGGTTTGTATTTCTTCCCTGGAAACAAACTTAAGCGAGAGGGAATTAATACAATAACGCAGTCCTGTTGGTTGGGGTCCATCTTCAAATACATGCCCCAGGTGAGCGTTACATCTGCTGCATAACACTTCAGTGCGCATCATCATAAGGCTGATGTCCCGCCGGGATTCTATGTTTTCATTCTGGTATGGTTGGTAAAAACTGGGCCAGCCAGAGCCGGAATGATATTTTGTCTCTGAATCAAACAAAGGTAATCCACAGCATACACAGGTATAGACGCCATTACCCTTAAATTCGTAGTATTCGCCGCTGAATGGTCTTTCGGTTCCTTTCTTTCGGGTGACGTAAAAAGCTTCCTTGCTCAGCAGCTTCTTCCATTCCTCATCTGGTTTAACGATTTTTTCCATTTTTTCCTTGATCTTCCTGCCTGTATTAATTTGGCTGATCACTTCCGGGTACATACTCCAATCGCAATCCCTTATACCAATTTATTCACCGGCAATAGTTTTTTAAAATGCAGAAATTTCCTGCTCATATTACTTACAAATTTAATTGTAGCCTGTCTTCATATAGGATGGACGATTTGTACATCCTTAAAATTACCTTTTGTTTCTTATCTTGACCAGCTTCTATATCAATCTGGAAGGGAAGAAAATTTAATAGAATGCCATTTAAAAATGCTAAAATGAAATAACAGGTAAAAGGAATTTAGCATGATTAAGTCCCGGATTTTCAATTGGAAGGCTGCAGCAGTACTGGCAGGAATCCTCCTGGTAATTATTGGACTGATTCTATACCTCCCCAAAATACTCTCCGCACAATCTTCATCCGCTGCTCAAATCGGATCCGAACCATTCACAGAAGACAGGATGCAGATGGTCGAAGAAACGATCATCTCCAGGGGTGTAAGCAACCGGCAGGTAATTGCCGCTATGCAGAATGTGCCCCGGCATATGTTTGTCCCGGAAGCCTACCTGGACCAGGCTTATGCAGACCATCCTTTGCCTATTGGTTATGGACAGACAATTTCCCAGCCATTTATCGTTGCCATGATGACCGAATTGCTGGATTTAGAAAAAGGAGGGCGTGTCCTTGAGATTGGAACCGGTTCGGGATATCAGGCTGCCGTGCTGGCAGAGCTGGGAGGCATCGAAATCTTCACCATGGAAATTGTACCGGACCTTGCCCGGCAGGCAGCCGAAAGGCTGGCAGGACTCGGTTACAATGAGATCCATTCCAGACAGGGGGACGGCTACTATGGATGGGAGGAATTTGCCCCATTTGATGCCATCATTGTTACTGCAGCCCCGGACCACCTGCCATTGCCATTAGTCCACCAGCTTAAAGAGGGCGGACGTTTGGTAATACCAATTGGTCCACAGGGTGGTTATCAGACTCTTTGGCTGTTCATCAAGCAGGGAAATGAGGTGGTTGCCTATAACAAAGGCGGTGTTCTTTTCGTACCTCTCGTCAGCGGAGAAGGCACTGATTAGAAGTTTTTCAGGCGTCCAATTGTCCCCAAAGCAGCCAGATAACAAACTGCCCCAATGCTGAGCACCCAATTAAATCCGAAGGAAAGCGCAATCAACGCAGCCAGGACAGATGAGATCACAGATGCTGCACCATTTACCCCCCATACCCAGGGAATGAGTTGTGGAACACTTTTCTCAAGATAGGTCAGACCGCTTGGAAATGGCACTCCCATGAAAAACCCGAGTGGGGCAATCAGCAGAATGGTTAAAGTAAGACGCCAGGCCGGGGATAAACCCAGGGTATGCTGGAATAATACCGGTATGAGAAAATTCATCGACAAAGCCATGCCGGCCAGCAGACCCAGAACCCACCCGCTGGAATATTTTCTGCAAAAATAGCTGCCTGTTCCAGAGAAAAATAGAATCGCAAACAAAACTGCTGTGATGGAATACGCCGGGTACCCAAGGTACAGGATAAATCGTTGGATCAAAGAAATTTCAACCATTAAAAATGCCAACCCAATCAGGCCAAAGTAAAGCAGCGAATCCAGCCAGACCTTCCTGGGAGCTCTGGACTCCCCCCTCCGTTTAATAACCACCAGGGGCAGCAGGATGATGATAAAAGCAATCCCCACGGTTATAACAAGTAATAGAATCAATATAAAATACCCCGCCCCGCCAAAAGGCTGCCAGGTTTTACCAATTTCAGCCAGAATCCGCTGCGCCTGTGACCACTTAAAAAAATGTCCAAAAAAGGGATGGGAATCACGGGGAGGGTTTACATCATATTCATAATCGGCGTACCAGTCTGCACGGGATTTTGCCGAAAGCAGACCGGTAAAAGCCTGATAGTAAACTGGTTCCGGCAGGATATTGAAGTGGTTTAATTCCTGGGGGGATATGTCCGGGGCAAAAACCATATCGTAAGCCCGGCTGCTCGTAAATTGGCGCACCTGGTCCAGTTCATCCTTGGTAAATGGCTCTTTCTTAATGATCAGGGTTCCCAGGTTATAGCCCCGGTACGCCACAATAGTCTGCTGTGGATCCAAACCGGATTCTTCCAGGGCTGTTACAGCCAGGGCGAAAGACCGCAGCCATTCGCTGGGTGGCAACTGCAGCCAGCGCTGAACCAGCAGCATTCCATCCGGTTTCAATACAGCCAGCGCATCACGAAAGGATTCAACCGTGTAGCGGTAATCTTCCGCCAGGCTGTAGGCTCCCGAGTTGACCGGGTGATATCCATTGATTAACGAAAGTACTACCACATCAAAGGCCGCCTTGGAACGGCGGGTGTAACTTCGTCCAATCTCCTGAAAAACCCTGACTTTCGGGTGTTTGTATATCTGCGCTGCGTTTTCAATCACCAGGGGATTTGGTTCTACGGCCGTGATCATATTTGCTCCCTGGGATAAACCGATAAGAATATCCAGGCCCCCGCGCCCTTCCAAAATTAACGTATCGGCTTCCGGACGCAGCTTGTAAACCAGCGATCCAGGCAGGAAATCAGTATATCCGCTTCCCGATTGATCCAAAACGACCGGGTTCAAGTCATCTGCGTCCATCAGCAGCCCGTTTTGGGCAGGCAGCATCCCTGTGTAGCGGTAACTCAACCCCGGAAGGGAGCGTATCCCTTTACTTTGGATGAGATCCACCCGGGAAAATGCATTCCAGCGCGTGTTAACGATTTCTGCCCCGGGGTACTGAAGTGCATACGTTATCCCTTTATAGGGAGAGATGCGTAATTCCATGGCAGGATGACCGTTACCTACGCTTATCCGCTGGATAATGTCGGTTAGGTTCAATATCAAAACAGGGCAGGCGAGGCAAAAGAACAATCCAGTTCCAAGCATTCCAACCCTTTTATGAAAAAGCCCCGGGGATGCAATCAAGGCAGAGAGTAAAACGATCGCACAGCTGAATGAAACAACACCTTCTCCTCCCAGAAACGATGGGACAAGCAGGGCAAGGATGCAGCCTGCCGCAGACCCAATCAGGTTTACTGCATAGGTGGTTCCTGCTTGTGAAGGCTTTCCGGATAGAAGGGCTCCAACAGCAAGACCGCTAAAAAAGAAAGGGGTAGCCAGGGCAGTGTAGTGCAGCAGCAGGATAAACACCTGCCGGAAATCCCAGGCAATGCTGAAAGAATCAAATGGTATAAAGTTGATCAGCAGGTAGGATAGCAGCATGCTGACAGCTGTACCTAATCCGGACCATGCCAGGATGAAGAGGGAAGGCAGAAAAGTCAATTTGGGATAAATAGAGAGGGCTGTGCCGCTGGCGCCAAAACCAAGTAAGGCCAGGCTGACAATCATGAATGCGAAGTGATAAAACTGAGCCACTGAAAACAACCGCGTCAGATTTATCTCAAATAGCAGAGTTGCTGAAGAGAGTAAAAACAGACTTACCCTTACAAGGATAACACCAGCTGGGGTTTCATCCGAATCCAACACCTAACCCTCCTGATGTGCATAATCATGTATAACATGTCTGCATTGTAAAAACAAGCACATCCTTTTGACGATCAACCCCTTTACCAGATTTTCTTTTATAATGGATATCGCTTCAGAATCCAAAAAACAGGGTGAAAAATGAGTAAAATCGCAATTGTCGGGGCGGGTATGATGGGTACTGCCACATCCTATCCCCTTTCAGATAATGGGCATGATATACGCCTGGTGGGAACCCACCTGGATAGTGAGATAATCAGGAGCTGCCAGGAAAAGCAGTATCATCCCCGCCTGCGTCGTTACCTCCCAATCAGGAGTGAAACCCTATTTTATTGACCAAATTGAGGAAGCCCTCGATGGTGTTGAAATCATCGTGTCCGGGGTAAATTCCCACGGGGTCCACTGGATCGGGCAAACCCTTGCTCCCCACTTGAAGACCGGCCAGATTATTATTGCCGTCACCAAAGGATTGGAGGCTGCTCCTGACGGACATCTCCTGCTATTAACCGATGTGCTGGCAAATGAGCTTCCCCAATCAACCCGGAAACAGGTTCATATGGCTGCCATTGGTGGTCCTTGCATAGCTGGTGAACTTGCTGGCAGGCGGGAAACGGTAGTAATATTTGGATCAGCCAATTCTGAGTGCCTGGATATACTCGTCAGCGCTTTTCGCACCCCATACTACCACATCTGGAAGACAAATGACATCACTGGATTGGAGATATGTGTTGCTCTCAAAAATGCATATACACTTGGTGTAGGTTATGCCGCCGGAGCGCTGGAGAAACAGGGCGGATTGGATTTGGCTGGAGCCCATATGTATAACCTGGAAGCAGCCGCTTTTGCCCAGGGTTGCCTGGAAATGGAGCATCTCACTCGCCTCATGGGCGGGACCAGCGCATTTGCCTATGGTCCTCCTGGAGCAGGAGATTATTATGTGACTACTCAGGGGGGTAGATCGGTTGAACTTGGCAAACTATTGGGAAAAGGGCACACCTACCAGGAAGCACGCCAGATCATGGCAGGTGAAACTCTTGAGGCAGCAGCAATTGTCCAGCAGATGGGTAAAGCCATCCCGGCCATGACTGCCAATGGCATTATCTCAGAAACAGATTTCCCGCTTATGCGTTATCTTGTGCGCCTTGTAGTGGATAATGAACACCTCGAAATACCCCTGGATACGTTCTATAATTACCTGAATCCAGTTATATGGCAGTGATGACGCTCATTCTATATCATGCGATAGATCTCTGATGGGAGTGGCTTACTCTCCAATTCTCTCTAAAAGTACAGCAAGTTCAGCCAGGTCCTGGACGATATAATCCGGCTTAAAGGGGGAACCAGCTATATCCTCCAGCCTGGTTTCTCCGCTTAATACCAATACCGTGGTGATCCCTGTATTCCCCATGGCGATATCCGTGTAAAGGCGGTCTCCCACCATGGCTATCTGGTTTACCGGAACGCTAATTTTTTCTACAATTGCGTCCACAATCGGTTTGTTAGGCTTGCCAATAATCACATCGGGTTCTCGGCCGGTGGATGATCTAACCAGTGCAATCACAGACCCGATATCCGGGATAAAGCCATGTTCTGTAGGGCAATTAATATCCGGGTGAGTGGCTATATAAGGCTTGCCAGAGCGCACAAAATCACAAAGCTTGACCAGTTTTTCATAAGTCAGCGTTGTATCAAATCCCAATACAACCGCATCAATTTTTTCTTCAGTCACAATAAATCCGCTGCTGGCCATTTCCTCGATGAGGTCATCTGTTCCCACCACGTACAATCTTGCCCCTGGCTTTTCTCCCTTAAGATATATCGCTGTTGCCGCACCCGAAGTAAAAATGCTTTCTTCCCTGGCATCTATCCCCAGGCGCTGCAGTTTCCCCGCATACTGGCGGGCATGGCGGGATGAATTATTGGTTAAAAAAAGATGTTGGATGTTTTTTTCCTTCAATAAATCAAGAAAGCGCTGTGCACCTGGCAGCAGCTTTTCCCCCAGGTAAACAGTACCGTCCATATCCAGCAAAAAGCAGCGTGTTTGGGTGAGTTTTGCCAGATCCTGGTTCATGAATTCAGCCATTGCATCGGATTAACACCCAAAATTTTAAGCAGAGAAAACAGTGAGAACCTTGAACGGATATAAAACCCGTAATTCATTGCGTTCCGGACATCTTCCTCTGTGAGGTTGATTTCTGCCGGGCTGACTGGTCCGCCGGCTAAATGGAGCAGTTTTTCAAGAACTTCCGCTTCCGGCACCTCGCTTGCATTTTCCAGGATGTCATCCCAATGGGCAAGTATTTTTTCTTGCATTTCTGGCAGTCCGGAGCGGACCATTTCCAGGTAATTTGCCTGTACACCGATCACCTGCTCCCCGATTTCATCATATCCTTTGCGAATTAAATCCATTTCCACATCTACAGAAAGCGGTCCTGCCGACTGGATAAGGGCTGCTGCCTGCTGCCGGTTAATCCGGCGCAGGTTTTGGTAAAGCCTGGCAGTCAGAACCGTTGCGATACCAACCTTGGTTCCATGAAACACTCCAGGCAGATTGTGTTTTAACGCTTTGTATTCCCAGTAATGTGAAATGCTGTGCTCGGCACCCGATGCCGGGCGGGTATTCCCAAAATCCAGCATGCACAAACCGGTTTCTATTAATGTTTCAATTAGCATCCTGATCGACCCGCGTCTATCTGTTTGCAGGATCTTTATAGCCTGGGCGCTGTTGTCGGCAGCATTTTTCACCCGTCTGGCTACAACCGGATCATACGCCTCCCCCACCAGCAGATTGGCAATGTGCCATTCCGGCAAGGCGGTGAATTTTCCCAGCATATCCCCGAAACCGGAGGCAATCATCGAGTCCGGGGCTTTGCTCAAGGTATCCAGCCCGGCGAAGATGGCTGCGGGTGGCCTGGAATAAACAGTTTGTTTCAAGCGGGAAATAGTCAGGGATGAGCCATTGGCAGTGTATCCATCCATGGATGGAGCCGTTGGCAGGGAAATGAAATGCATTTTCGTCCGGTAACTGACAAAACGTACCACATCCGTAATCGTCCCCGAACCAACCGCCAGGAATATTTTATCGTCAGGTTCAACGGGTAGCAAAACTTGGGTAATTGTCTCTTCATCCGGATGGATTTCTGCACCCTGAAGCAGGATGGTTTTAACGCCAATCTGGTGGTTGAGCAGTTCCTGTTCCACCATCATTCCCAGCGCCTGGTAAGTATTCCGGTCTGCCACCAGGATAACCGAGTGGAACTGCTGGTCTTTGAGGAATATGAGCAGATCATCCGTTATATTGTTGTCTATTTTTATGGTAAGGTCAGCTTTCATTGCCTTAATCCTTTCTTTAATAGTGCGGATAATTTATGAATTTTAACCCTGCCAGGCTGGAAAAGTCCACCACCTGAATCCATCTATTGGCTTGGCCCAACACGCACTGATTGTATCACTAACCATTAACCTTCGGCTTCCCCCCATCCACCTGCCCACCAGGTGGCTGGTTTGAACGATTTTGAATTCATAAAACCCGGCAATCCTGGTTTAGAACCCTGGGAATCTCCAGTTTCCTTATACGTTTAGTGGAAACCGCATTGCTTTCATCTTTACCGGATACCCTTTGTTTAGCCCGAATTATGAGATGGATCGCCTCAAAAACCCATTTATAATGGGTGGATGTTAACAATTGCTGTAGCAGCTATTGTTGTTATTGGGGTATTTACCCAGAGCCTTGCCGGTTTCGGTTTTGCACTGGTGGCTATGCCGCTGCTTTCCCCTGTACTGGGTTTAAAGACCGCTGCCCCGTTGTTCGCCCTGTTGGGCACTCTGCTAAACATCGTGCTGATAATCCGGTATCACCCCTCAATAAATTTCAAGGTCGTCTGGAAGCTTTCCCTGGTTGCCTGTATGACCATCCCTTTGGGAGTGTATCTACTGGATGTAATTGATCAAGACCTGGCCCTGATCCTCCTGGGGATTATTGTCATTTTTTATTCCCTGTACGCCCTTCTCAAGTTTAAATTACCTGCTCTCGAACATCCTGCCTGGCCTTACGCGGCTGGATTTGCCGGTGGACTTCTCGGCGGCATGTTCAACACGAACGGTCCACCGGTTATCATCTACGGGCACTGTCGTAATTGGAGCCCGGATGAATTTAAGGTAAATTTGCAGGGCTTTTTCCTGCTCAATAACATAGTGATCATTGCCAGCCATATCTGGCGTAATAACTACACATCCGAGGTGTTTGGATACTTCTGGAGTTCCCTGCCTGCCCTCGCCGTTGGAATAGTAGCGGGATTGAGCATGGACAAAATTATCTCTCCGGATTCCTTCAGGAAGATTGTGCTTTACCTGCTGCTTATTATCGGCATCAGGCTGGTCATTTGAGTGCTGCCGGTAGTGTCAATTAAATGTACAATTTATGGTGTGTTGCAGGAGGATGAAAATGACCGCAAAAATAGACCTTCGTAAGGAGTGGAAGCATCTTTACAATCCGTCAGCCAGGCATCCGCAGCTCATCACGGTGCCCCCGCTCAGGTATTTAATGATTGACGGAAAGGGCAGCCCAAACAGCTCAGTGGAATATCAGGATGCTGTGACCACATTATTCCCATTGGCGTATGCTCTTAAATTTGCTGTAAAAAAAGGTGTGGGGATTGATTACAGCGTCATGCCTCTGGAAGGACAATGGTGGGGTACACCGCAGGAGATGCTGACATTCACCGAAGAAGACAAAGAGAAATGGTCATGGACAGCAATGATCCTGCAGCCTGAATGGGTTGGTGAAGATTTGTACAACGAAATCATTTTTGACGAGGTCAAACGAAAGAGGCTTCCAGCGATAGAAAAAGTGCGTCTTGATACCCTCGATGAGGGATTAAGTGTCCAGATGATGCATATTGGCCCTTATGCCAGTGAAGCATCCACATCGGAGGCGATGCACCGCTTCGCCTGTGAGCAGGGTTTTAAACTCTCCGGGCATCATCATGAGATTTATCTCAAAGATCCCCGCCGCACAGCACCTGAAAAATTGATGACTGTTCTCCGCCACCCGCTAACCAGGGATGACCGGATTTAATTTATTGAAAACCCCTCCGTGTTTAACGAGTAAGCCTGCCTGATTTGCAGGGTATGCCATCAATAATCACGGGAATATTGGTTTCCTTCCGGATGTTCTATCAGGGGTAAAAAAAACGTATAATAATAAATAGGACTACCTTTAGATGAAAACTTCCCGAGATCAGGGAAGAGAGAAGAGGTGTACCAATGTCTAAACAATGGTTGCCCGCTCTGTTGCTTTTGATTTTCCTTGCTGGTTGCACCAGTTTCCTGCCCGAGGCACCCACCACAGTTGCTCCTGCCACTGCAACCCAGCCCCCCCCGGTAAAGGAAACCACCCTACCGCCGCCTACCAGGACACCCACCCGCGTTGCAACCATCACAGCTACCCTGCCCCAGGCTCCCAAAACAGTCGTGGTGAACACAAATAACTTAAACCTGCGGTCGGGTCCCTCCACCCTGTATCAAATTCTCTCCAATTACAAGGAGGGGGTCGAGCTGGAAGCATTGTCGCGAACGCCTGGTGGAGATTGGATTAAGCTCAAAGCACCGGATGGGATAACAGGTTGGATGTCTGAATCACTTGTGATTTACAACGGTGACGTGTTTGCCCTCCCGGAAGAGTTCGTTGATGGAGGAATTACCCTCCACGGCAAGGTCATGGATGATCAGGGAACACCAATGGATGGGGTTGCCCTGGCTGTAACCCGCAATCTGGAAAGTGGTGCCAACAGAACGGACGTTACCACAACCGGCACAGGTGAATTCTATGTTTTCCTGCCACAAGGCCTCCCTGGAAACTGGCAGGTTTCAATTGTAGGAGTGGATTGCAAGAGCAGCCTGGTGGATGAAAATTGTAACATCCGCGACCACCTTATCTATTATGGGAATACAACTGTAACCTTACCGCCTTCATCAACCGTGGTCATGTTGTTTGAGCTTGCCACAAGCAAAATCCCCGGGAAGATCGTTAATGCCCAGGGTGAACCTGTTGGAAATATCCAGGTATTTGCCCTGCGCAGCGATGGGGCTTACAGTTATGTTTTACCAAAAAACAACGGCGAATTTGAGCTGCCTGCTTCTCCCAGGAAAATGGGAAGTTTACGCAATAAGTTATAACCCTCGCCTTGAAGGTAAACGGGTATCGCTGGAAATTGAAAAAGGGGTATCTCCCCAATCAGTGGATATCACAGCCCCATAACCAGAATCCGGACTGAAACGCAATGGTATCCCTGTTCGTGGTAAAACCAGGGATACCTGTTTGCTTTAATCCCGCTTTCTGGATAAGAATTTCCGGCCTCGCGGATGGAATGCCCGCCTTATTGGACCTGATCCGGTGGAAAGAAACACCCCCCTTACTGTCTGGCGGGAAAATTTGCAATATCTGGAATAAAGAACTGGGATTGCTCAGGATTTGAAATTTATCGGTGGTTTTTGCGCCAGATTATCATAGGCATGCCTGATCTCACGCATAATTTGGGCCTGCCGGTGAGTGATGAAATGTGCAATTTCTGCTTTGGAACCATCGCCCGCATCTATCCTGATCCCGATTCGATGCCTGCTATATTCCATGTCCTTATGGATATATGCAATTTCTCCATTAACCGAAATTTGTATGGTTTCATAATCTGACTGCCAGTCAATTTGCTCAAGGCAGGGTAGATTCCCTTCTTCCAAACGGACTGTGTGATGCGGCATTGGAACATCTTTCTTTTTCGCACCACTTTTCTGGGGAGATTTTTTTTGCCTTACCCCGGGCAGGTTTAATTCAACATGGACTTTTACACCTTTTTGAAAATATTCGGGTAAAAGGGTTTCCACATGTGTGAAAAAACCCAGTCCATCGAGGGATATATCGGCCAGTTCACCCGGGAATGCTTGAAGGTTTTCCTGCACACAGATTAATCCTTCGATAGTTTTCTCCGGAATGACGCGTACCTGTGTTCTTGCTCCTATCCTGCCGCTGGTGTATTCAAAATCACCTAGAACACTTTCGTTGCGCAAAAAGTCAATATCATGAACCTTTGCTATGACGATTTTTGGAAGGAAAAGGCTCTGGACATGGGTTATTCCTTCATAATTCAGGCACACAATTTGGTATTTCTCAGTCCGGAATAACGCCGATTTATCAGCAACTTCAATTATTTTTGCTTCATAAGAAATCGGGACACCTTTATATACATTTAACAGACGGACATCTTTATAACTGTCAGCCAGCTGCCTGAATACCATCAGGATTTCGTGGTTCTCAATCTTTTTGGTTGCCTGCATAAATTTTATTATGGCATATTTTAATGTCCTTTGTCAACGATATTAATCACCGTTGTTTCTTCACCGCTGATTCTACAGAGATTTAGGCTCTGTGTTTACTTGATAAAATGAATTCCACTATACAAAATCCCTGCTAGGTCATAAAATTACCAGGCTAATATTTATGAATACTAAAATTAGATATTGTCACTGAAAATGAATCTCCCATCTGCAATTGAAGATTTTCAAAAAGCACACCGTAAAGCCGACCTGGAACAAATCCTTAGTTTCATAACCGGAAAATCAAACTACCTGCTTTCTTATAACGAAGTCTTGGAAAAACTGCATGAAAAGAGCAGGAAGGCTTTGGGTCTGCAGAGTATACCCCTGGCTGCCATTACTGGCAGTGTCGGGCGTTACCGGGATTTTAACCGCAGCTTCCTTCCCCGTTCAGCCAACATTGAAGACCGTTGGGCACAAGTGAAAGTTGCTATGAACAGCTTTAGGGGTGTTCCTCCCATTGAAGTCTATAAAATCGGTGATGTTTATTTCGTATTGGATGGAAATCACCGGGTTTCAGTGGCTCGCGAGATGGGTCACAAATCAATCCAGGCTTATGTGACTGAGGTTAAAACCCTCGTACCGCTGACCTCCGACACAACCCCTGAAAAAATTGTCCTCATGGAGGAACAGGCCGATTTTCTCGAAATAACACATTTAGATCAACTCCGGCCTGAGGCAAATATTAATCTGACAGCCCCCGCCATGTACCAGAGACTGTTGGATCACATAAAAACACATCATTATTTTATGGGACTTGACAGGCAGCAGGAAATTCCATTCCAGGATGCTGTAGTCCATTGGTATGATGAGGTTTATCTCCCGTTGCAGAACCTGATCCAGCGCCTGGGTATCTTGCGCGACTTTCCCGGGCGTACCGAAACCGATATGTATTTATGGATCATGGAATATCACTCTAAACTGCAAAAAGAATTGGGCTGGCAGATTGAACCTGTTGATGCTGCGGATAGCCTGGTGGAACGTTTCAGCAGCCGTACCCGTTGGAAGATTAACAAATTCTGGGATAGCTTTATTGACTTGATTACCTTTGGCTTATTTGAAGCTGGTCCCGCACCTGGCGAATGGCGTCAGCGTTATGAAAAAAGGATGAGACCTGTAGAAGAAAATTCCCTCTTTAACAATATCCTTGTCCCAATCAGGGAGGAGGCAGAAAACTGGCAGCCTCTCGACCAGGCTATAATCATCGCCCGCAGGGAAAAATCCAAGATTTTCGGACTTCATATTGTCAGTACAGAGGATGCCTGCTGCGATGAAAATTCAGACCGGTTGAAAGAACACTTTCAGAGGCATTGTGAAGAGCAAGGCATCCATGGATCTTTGGCAATAGAAACCGGTTCCGTGACATCCTTAATTGTTGAACGCACCCGCTGGACAGATTTGGTTTCTATTAAATTAACCCATCCACCAGATCCACAGCCAATTTCAAAATTGCGTTCCGGGATCCACACCCTTATTCAACGTAGCGGGCGGCCAATCCTGGTTGTACCCAGCCAACCGACAGCCATGCAAAATGCCTTGTTGGCCTATGATGGAAGTCCAAAAGCCAGGGAGGCTTTATATCTGGCGGCATACTTTTCTATGATCTGGGGCATAAAACTTTCCGTTGTCAGTGTTCTTAGCCAGCAGACAAATGAAAATACCCAGACTTTTGCCAGGGACTATTTACTGGGGCGCAATATAGACGCAAATTACATCATTGAACCCGGCCCGAATGCAGAGGGAATTTTACGGGTCGCTGAAAACCGCTCCAGCGATTTTATCATCATGGGAAGCTATGGTTTTAATCCCTTTATGGAAGTCATGTTCGGAAGCACTGTTGATCAGCTGCTTGTAGATACGCGCATCCCGGTATTAATCTGCCGGTAGGCAATTCAATTCATCCGGTTATCCGGGTATGCCCATTCCGCACTTTTTCCTTTCAATTTAATCCTTCATACAAATCCCATACGCGGATAAACCCGTCAGTGGCTGCGTTAGCCAGCCAGCGCCCGTCCGGTGAGAAAGCCAGTCCATATAAACCTCTTAGTTGGATATCAAATCGGTCCATTATGGTCGCCATTTCCAGCATCCATAACTGCAGGCGCATTTCCATTGATACAGCCAGTATCTTCCCATCCGGCGAAACCGCCATAGCCTGGGGAGTCCCTCCTAACTCTTCCGGGAAAAGTCCGTAGTGGATTGCCTGCGATCTGGCATGCCGCAGGATGAGCGATCCATCCACACCGCTTGAAATCAGCCAGCGACCATCAGGTGTATGTACAAGTGCAATAACCCCCATGGATTGGTCCCTGAACTGGGCCTGCTCACTGAAATTATCCATCCTCCAGAGAATCATTGTGCCATCCAGACTCCCGCTTGCCAGCACTTGATCATCCAGAGAAAAATCAACCGTCATAACATATTTGGCGTGTCCGTTTAATACCGCCAGTTCGTCCCCGCTGCTTGTATCCCATACCCGGACGGTTTTGTCATAAGACGCTGAAGCAGCAAAATTCCCGTCATGGGTCACCGCCAGGGCGGTCACTTTGCCTGCATGGCCGTTGAGGGTCCTTAAAGCATTACCTTCCGGCAAAGTCCACCTGAGTATGGATCCATCCGTGCAGCCGCCTGCCAGGATATTGGCATTCTTGAAATAAGCCAGACAATTAACCCCTTCCTTATGGCTCTCAAGGGTATTCGCCTGCTTCCAATCACCCACCGACCACACCCGTACAGCACTCCCCGTACCTGAGGAGATCAAATAACGGCAATCAGGGGAAAATATCACCGCCAATGCCGGGTTTTGATGGTCAAGCAGGATGCCAGGCTTTTTCATGGATTATCCCTCCTTTGGTTATTCACCTGGAATCAGTTTCTTCATAATAGCAGGATAGCAGCTGTATGGTTGTCCAAATTAAGTTAACCAGCATTCAGTTCGGCAATCTTTACAATTACATCAACTGCTCTATCCAGGGATTGAACCGGGAGGTATTCATATTTTCCGTGGAAGTTGTGGCCTCCGGTAAAGATGTTCGGAGTGGGCAGTCCATTATAAGATAATCTCGCCCCATCCGTCCCGCCGCGAATCGGGCGTACGATTGGAATAACTCCTGCCAAACGTATTGCCTTCTCTGCAAGCTCGACCACATGCATAACTGGCAGGATGCAGTCCCGCATGTTGTAGTATTGGTCCCTGATGTGCAGATCGCAGGATTTTGCGCCGAATTTTGATTTAAAGAAGGTCAATGCAGCTTCAAGCAGCCTTTTCTTCGCCTCAAAATTCTCCCGGTCAAAGTCCCGGATGGCATAGTGCATTTTGCATTCTTCTATCGAGCCATGGATTGAGGTCAGGTGGAAAAATCCCTCGTAATTTTCGGTATGTTCCGGGCGCTGTTCTGCGGGCAATAAGGTATTAAATTCCATGGCGAGCTGGATTGCATTGATCATTTTATTTTTCGCTTTTCCCGGATGTACACTCCTGCCGTAGAAAGTGATGCGAGCCTCGGCGGCATTAAAATTTTCGTATTCCAGCTCTCCAACTTCACCGCCGTCGATCGTGTAGGCAAAATCTGCTCCAAACTTCTGGATATCAAAATGTTCCACACCTTTGCCTATTTCCTCATCCGGGGTAAAAGCCACCCTGATTTTTCCATGGCAGATCTCTGGATGGGTAGCCAGGTATTCCATCGCTGTCATAATTGCTGCCACACCTGCTTTATCGTCGGCTCCCAGCAGGGTTGTGCCGTCAGTGGTGATGAGCGTCTGACCGGTATAGTTGACCAGTTCGGGAAAATGAACCGGGGACAGAACCATCTTCATCTCCTCATTGAGCACAATATCCCCGCCCTGGTAATTTTCAATGATGTGCGGGTTCAGGCATCTGCCTGGCATATCCGGTATGGTATCCATATGCGCAATAAAACCAATTACCGGCACGCTCGCCTGCACATTTGCTGGAAGAGTCGCCATTACAATTCCGCTATCCTCCAGCGAAATTTCCACCATACCAAGCACGCCAAGTTCATCAACGAGCAAATTTGCCAGGTCCAGCTGCCTGGCAGTGGTTGGGACGGTGTCGGAACCATTTTCACAACTTGTATCAATGCGGATGTAATTTAAAAATCTTTCTGCTGCGTTCATTAAAAATCACCTCGATGTATGGAATATTTTTAATTCGTCAAATGGGATTAAGGATTCCTCAACCCGAATAATTACTTTTGAGAAAATGAATGATCGCCTCCCGGCTCTCGCTTAAATACCTTCTGGTATCAACTGTTTTCGCTGGGACTTCAATCAGGATAGCGTTTGGAATTGCTTTTGAAAGCTGGCTGGCAAACGCAAACGGGTGGACAAAATCATCATTGCATCCGATTACCAGGGTAGGAGCAGTTATTCTCTCCCATTCCTGTGGATCGCGGTTGGGAACATCCCACGGCAGTTTCTCATAGCGTTCCACCCTCTCTGCTGCACCAGTCTGCATAAATTCACCCTCCACCATCCCCAGGAGCTGGGGGTTATCTTTTTGCAGCATCTTATAATCAGCGGAATGGCGAAACTCCAAAAGTCCCTGTTCAGCGCCAAAATCCCGCAAATACCGGGCAATAACCGCAAAATGTTTAAGGTTGTCCGGATTCGGCTGGTCCAGCCAGGCTGGACGCACCAGGACCAGTCCGCTGATACGGCCTGGGTAGCGGATAGCCAGGTTCACGGCAATTCCCGCCCCCATC
Source organism: uncultured Chloroflexia bacterium (assembly GCA_963841845.1). Classification (GTDB taxonomy): domain Bacteria; phylum Chloroflexota; class Anaerolineae; order Anaerolineales; family Anaerolineaceae; genus CAVVGZ01. The sequence continues at coordinate 516,050 of CAWJEG010000007.1, forward strand.
GAAATACCGCCGGCGGCAAATGACCGGATTCCCAGCCTCTCCATAAGTGCAGCCACATCATCCGCAAAACCGGAGAAGGAATAGTTTCCCTGGTCTCCAACCGCAAAAGTCTGCCCGTGGCCCCGGCAATCCATCGTTATGAGACGAATTCCCTCTTCCGGCTGAAAAAATTCGGCTACATGGGTTTGGTCCCTGCCCAACCCGTGTTGAAAAACAATTGGGATTCCTTCCCCTTGATCCGTATAATAAAATTGGATACCATCGTGCTTAAATACAGGCATAATAAATCCTTTCCAGAGAGAAAATAGTTCTGGGTGTATATGGTTCCCGGATTTTTCTCATTGTAGCGCTTGAATATTTGTTTTTATCCGGTTTGTTAAACGATTCAGGTACCCTTCCACATATTCTGCATATGTCCAGGTCCGGGTTGGAAACCAATGGGGTCAAATCCATCGCAAAGGATAAACCCTGGCTGGTATCGGTTTCATGGGACTGCAAGAATGTGGCATTTACCATTCTCCGCGCCATGCTCGCCAGGTCGTAACGTTTGCCTCTGCTGATTTGCGAATCAAAGACACCCAGCAGGGCTTTCTGCAGGTTCTCATGCAGACTCACATCCAATAACACCTTTTCTTCGTCCAGCATCCAGTCCAAATCCCGCCAAACTTCACAGCCAAGCAGGCGGGAGGGACGGGATTCAACCGGCAAATTTCGGATTGCAGCAATTGTGCGCAGCGCAACCGCCACATGGGTTTCATGTTTATCCGCCAGGTTGTGGGTATAGACGATATCCGGTCGTGCTATCTCAAAAATTTGAAATAAATCCTCCAAAACGCCATGGTGATTCCCGTCCTTCACAATCGAGCTGGGATAATCCAGCAGCACCTGGGCTGCGTACTCTCCCAGCACAGCCGCTTTTTTTTGTTCCTCGATCCGCACCTGCATCATCTGCTCATTGCTGAAGTCGGCGTACAGGCCGTCACCCGGCGAACCGCTGCCGTCTGTCACCACCACCCCGCTGAACCATTCATGCGGGTTGTGGAAGCATTCCAGGATTGCCGCTGCAGCCATGATCTCCAGGTCATCCGGGTGGGCGCCTACTGCCAGGCGGGTCGTTCGCTGCAGTGCTTCTTTAGGCTCCAGCCCATCTGGGACAAATATTTGCGCATAAGCCTGTTTGAATTTCATCCGCTTGCCTCATCATCTTGGGATATCTTCCGTAGTGCAATTCTTATCCCTTATCCCGAATTAAAGTATACCAATCTATCCGCAATAAGAGGGCAGCGGCACCAACAAGCTCCTATCGCGGGTATTCAAAATACAGGGCGAGGTGTAAGGTTAAGTTGGATAATCAGCCTACGGTGAGGTAGATACCCACAATCGGGTCCCGTCCGTTTCCAGGTTGATCCACTCTATATTGCCATAAGGAACTATCGTGAATGGATCGGAAAGATCCGCCTGCCACTGGTCAATCACCAGCACTCCTGGTTTTAAAGCCACCCAGTCTCCAAGCGGGATTTTCCTGGTATCCTTGGCCGTCAGGATGAGCCCGCTTAATCCTCCCAGCCTATTTTGGGCACTACAGCGTATGCTTGCCAGACCAACCCCGTCCGGGATGAGCAGGCGGAAACGGTCCCATTCCAGCAGGATTGCTGTCCCCTGGCTGCTGGATGTGAGAAATTCCAGGGTTGCATCATCCCCAAGATCCAATTTTTGCCCGGCCTGGATTGTCCTGATGGCGGCATTTTGTTTTGCTAATAGAACTCGTAATGAATCTGCCTGGGTACTTTCCAGGAGTCCTGTCTGTGTAAAAACAGTTGCAACCGGATATCGCTGCAAAACACCGGGTAATCCCTTGAATGAATCAGGTCCTGCCGAATTAGTTAAAACCAGGACATCGATATCATGATTAATTGGATGCATACGCCTGCCCAATTGATCTGCCAGGGAGTCAGCATGCTTAGCTCCATTTATTAATAAAGAATCCCCCGCTGGGGTTTGGATCAGGAAATTTTGTTCTTCGTCAAGATTAAAAAGCAAAATCCGCATTCTGCCGTCAGGCATAGCCAGCGCTGCCCGCCAGACCGCCAACGCCACCAGGGTCAATCCTAGTAATATCCCGGGTTTAGCCAGGCGGATCGGGGTTGCCGGCAGTTTTTGAATATTCAGCAAGCCAATCAGAAATCCGTAATACAGGAATGCAAAAAGAAACCCTGCCTCCCCCGTTACAAATACTCCATTGGGGAACCGTGCCAATAACTCAACCATATGAATGGTATAAGCCAGGAGAGGCCAGAGCCCATATGCCAGAATCTGTCCCAGGGGATAGAATATTAACCCGGAAATCATCGCCGCCCCACCAAGAGTCATTACCAGTGGTTGGGCTGGCAGTATTAACGGGTTTGCCAGGACAGCGCTGATTGAGATTCGCTGAAAATGGATGACCAGAATAGGTAGCGTCATTACCTGGGCAGCCAGGGTAAGCAGAAAATAATCACTCACCGGACCGGAAAAACGCCGGCCCGTTTCTTCATCAAAATGCTCATTGCAATAATCCGTAAGCCAGTTTTGCATCCTATCGCCAAACAGCACTAACCCAAGGGTTGCGCTGAAAGTAAGTTGGAATCCAACATCCCAGAGCAGCTTCGGATTAATCAAACACATCACTGCTGCAGTAAATGCCAGGGAATTGACTCCCGTTTGTTTACGGCCAATATGATTACCTATTAGACCGGCTGCACCCATGACCGCCGCCCGCAAAACCGATGGTTGCCCCCCAACCAGCAGGGTATAAAATGCAATCCCAAAAATAGCCGCCCAAACTGACCACCGGTAGGGAAAAATCCGTTTCGAAAGGCTCATGAACAGGGCTGCCACTATGGCTATATTGAATCCTGATATGGCGATGATATGATAGGTACCGGTATCTTGAAAGGCAAGCTTAAGCTGCTCTGGCAGGTCATTTTCAATCCCCAGCAGGATTCCGGAAAGCAAACCCGCTTCGGGCTGTGGCAGAAGTTGGTTAACGACCAGGTAAGCGCGCTGTCGTAAAGAATAAAGCATACCTAAAAAAAGATTTCCCTGCCCTCTTTCAACAAGGATAATCTGATCGGGTCGTATCATACTGTAGATGTTGTGAATGGCTAGGTATTCCCTGTAAGAGAAGTCCCCGTCTTCTGGCGGGGTGATTAATCTTCCATGCAAGGTTACCTGGTCTCCATATTGCCATATAATATCCGGTTCTATCCTGGCTTCAAGCAATCCGTGAACCATTATTTCTTTGGATGTGGAGTTATCACCTGTTTGGGTAAGACTTTCCACGCTGATGGTCAGCGTTTCAACATCATCATCCCGGTCTGGGTAATTGCTGATAAAACCGGTTAAACGAAAGGTGCCCCGGTCGTTGTAATAAACCAGTTGGGATGGGTCCAAATTTGGTTGGGAAAATTGAAACCTGGAAGCACCCATCATCATCGCTGCAACCAGCAGCAAAACAGGCAAATGAAGTAAATCTCTCAAACGGGAATAAATTGATATGCGGTCTGCAAGGTGCCTTTCAAAGAAGCTTAAAAACAGGAAAATCAATCCCGCCACCAGCCATATCCGGCCTGTTATACCTGGCAGCCATTCAGCCGCCAGAATTCCAAGGATAAAAGACAATGAAAGCCAGAGCAGCGGCAATGATCCACCCCGCGGCCAGCCAGACAGGTTGGGATTATTTTGTTACCTTATCATTGTACTATTGTTGATCCATTAAAAAAAATTCAGTGGAATTTCTTCAAAATCCACTGAATTTTTTACATCCAGAAGAGTGTAATCACTGCTAATCGCGTTTTACCGGAACAGGCAGGATCATCGGGGTTTTCCCACGGTACTCCGCATACTCCGCTCCGTACTCGCTCAGCAGCTTGCGTTCCTCAAACATGGCGCCGATGATCAGGTAGGCGCTGAAGCTGATGCTTAAAGCCAGTACATTCCAGCTCATCACCGGCGTCAGCCAGATAAAGACCAGCCCAAAGAAATAAATCGGATGGCGGACATGGCTGTATAGCCCGTTTTTCACCAATCTGCCCTGCTTTTCACCGGCAGGTTGTCCGAATAGCTGCCGGATTCCCAGGAAATTCAGCGCTCCGGTTTGCCAGACCGCCCACAGCAAACCGATAGCCGCGCCTGCTTGCAGCACACTTGTAACCAGGACAAACGGGTATGGAATGGCATAAATCTGCCAGTCTGGAAGTATAGGTACCAGGGCCATCACCGGCAGCAGCGTGATTACAGCAACCCCATTAAAGAATAGCCTGTAATAGCGGTCTCCTGAAGAACCAAACCAACGCCTGGAAAGCGCCTTAGCCTGATTGGACGCAAGCATGGAATGTATCACTCCGTATGCCAATCCAGCCCCGAGTATCCATAAAAATCCGCTTTCGATTAAAGGATTATCCATTAATGCTCCTGTTATCATCCACTGTATACTAAGTAGATGCAGTGGTAGGACAGAATATTACTTGAAGCGGCTTGGTTCAGGCTATGGTATGATTTTACTGTTTGTGCTGCACCAATCTTATTGGGTAAGCAAAACCGGTATAACATGGATTTAAAAAAGTACGCACAAAAAAGCTGGTTCTACCCCCTTGTCGTTCTGCTGGTAATGCTACTGGCATATGGGACACAGATAGTCCGCCTGGGTTTTTACTGGGATGACTGGCAGGCTCTCTTCCTTTCAAAATTGGGCAGCGCTTCCGCATACTGGGAATACTACTTCAGCGACCGCCCATTTTCAGCCTGGACTTACATCCTCAGTGTGCCCCTGCTTGGCACCTCTCCGCTTCCCTGGCAGTTATTCACCCTTCTGCTGCGTTGGTCAAGCGTAATTGCTTTCTGCTGGGCATTAAGTGGAATTTGGCCGCAGCGCATCCGCCAAATTCGCTGGATCGGAATCCTGTTAGCCCTCTATCCGGGTTTTACCCAACAGGCTGTATCGGTTGCCTACAGCCAGCATTTTATTAGCTATGCCCTGTTCACGCTCTCTCTGGGATTGATGGTGTGGGCGCTGCGCAAGCCGGAACATTATTTCCTTTTTACTGCACTGGCCCTTTTGACTGCGCTTCTGGAGCTGGCAACCATGGAATATTTTTTTGGGCTTGAGCTCCTGCGTCCGTACATCCTGTGGATCATGCTCCAATCCAGGCGGGAGAAAAAAACCGGGATTTTCAAGGAATGGCTCAAGCATTGGGCGCCCTACCTGGTTGTGCTGATTATATTTGCCAGCTGGCGTTTTTTCCTGTACCCCCGGCTTCTGGCAGGGGAGGATGAAAACCAGGTGCTCTTCCTGGGCAGCCTGATGTCCTCGCCGGTCAGTGCTCTCTTGCAGATGGGGCAGCGAATTCTGCAGGACGGGATCCATCTATTCTTATTTGTGTGGGCAAACACAATTCTCCCGGCGACAATTGAATTGAATGCCAGGGCTGCTTTGTTCTCCTGGTTCCTTGGCCTGGCTGCCGCCGTTATCCTGGTCTGGTATGACCGGGCCAGCCGGCCAACAGCTTCTGATCAGATACCGTATGAGGATGATTTTTACAGGCAGGCAGCCCTGCTCGGACTATTGGGTATCCTGCTGGGCGGTCTGCCGGTTTGGATCACAGAGCGCCAGGTGATTGTCGGAATGTGGTCAGACCGTTTCGCCCTCGCACCAATGCTCGGGGCTGTTGTGCTTGTTGTCGTCCTGGTGGACTGGTTCATTCAGGACCGGCAGCGCAGCGCAATCCTGCTGGCGGTTCTGGCCGGTTTATCGATTTCCGTCAATATCCGTAATACCAATAAATACCGTCTCAACTGGGATATTCAGCGTGATTACTATTGGCAGATGGTCTGGCGGGCTCCCGCTCTCCAGCCCGGGACTGCTGTTTTGGGACCCAAGTATCCTTTTGGCCTGGTGGCAGATTATTCGGTCGCCTACGCATTCAACATATTATATGCAGATAAATTTGATGTCAAAAACACACCATACTGGTTTCTGGCCGGACCCTGGGATATAGCCAAAGATGATCCTGCGCTGCTGACCGGGATCCCCATCAAGGACCAGCTCCGCAACGTAGCATTCAACAGCTCAACACTAAACAGCCTGGGTGTGGGCTTTAAACCCGGGCGCGGCTGCCTGTTGGTGTTGGATTCCGTTTATCAGCTCGCCCCTCAAATCACTCCTGAAGAGGCAACCCTATTTCCAATCTCCCATCCGCAGCAAATTCTTGCCACATCCGGGATCGAATTCAGCCCTTCCATGCAGATTTTTGGGAAGGAACCGCCTCATAACTGGTGCTATTTTTTCCAGAAAGCAGACTTGGCCCGCCAGAATGGGGACTGGCAGGGTATCATCGATTTAGCTCAGCAGGCTGAACAATTGGGTCTTAAGCCGGCTTACAGCCCCGAATTGCTGCCCTTCATCGAAGCATATGTCCATCTGGGAAATTGGGAGCAGGCTGTGGCTGCCACTATTCAAGCCAACCAGCTCACCGCAGAAAGCCAGCCATTTTTATGTGCCGCCTGGGATAGATTCAAGGATCAACCTGGTGCATCCCCCGCATTATTGAATGCCCACCAACAAATTCAACAGACCCTCTTATGTAATAATCCCGGCGCGGAATAAGTAGGAAGATCTCCTTCCCGGTTTTACTGCACTTCTAAATGGTGACAGGAGAATTTAACGATTCAGAACTACCCTGATGTCCCCTTTGTCATCAGTTCTTTTAAGCGTGGATGATCTGCATAAAAACCGTGATACCTTTGCGGTAGCAGGACCGCAATACGGCACATCATTTCATCCGTATAACGCTGGAGATCTTCCTCGCGGTTATCCTTGCTGAGCGGGGCTAAAACGAAAGCTTCTCCATAGCTAACCTTGATAAGCGGACGGTGAAATTTTTTCAGCTGTTTTACTGCTGTATCTGTACCGCTTATGGCTGCCGGGACAACTTGCACCCCGGTCTTTACCGCAATCAATACGGTTCCGGATTTACCTTCCAGGAGTTTCCCGGTCGTGCTCCGCGTGCCTTCCGGCGCAACTCCCAGGCAGCCGCCTTGTTTAAGATAGGCTATCGCCTCCCGAAATGCCGAAAAATCCGCCCGTGAACGGTCAATCCAAATTGCCCCGCCTTGCTCACTGAACCAGCGCATCATCGGATTTTCCAGGTATTTATCCGCCACCAGCGGACGAATATCCGGGCGGTTTGGTACAATCCCCAATAGGGGGATATCGAAACGGCTCATATGGTTGGTTGCCAGAATGACCGCTCCTGTTGCCGGTAGATGCTGCGGATTTTCAAATTCGACCCGAGCCAGGGCATTCATGATGCGATTTACTAATGCGAGAAACCGTTCACGTTTCATGTCTCAGCCTCCTAATTGTCTAAACCGCCTGCATCCGGTGATTCATCCTTATCAAAAATAGGAACATCAAAACCGCAAGCACAACCAATCCATAGGCTCCAACCTGGCCCAGGCGGGATACCAAACCCATCCATCCGATAGTTGATTCTTCAAGATAGGCAGAGAACCCGGCCAGGACCCCAAATGTATTCCATAGACCATGCACAAATACCGCCAGCAAAATGGCAAATCCCGGTTGGATTATCTTGTGGCTGCGCCAGGCAGACACCATCCCCCAGCCAACCAGACCGGAGGCAACCGTGTGCAGTAATCCCGTACCCAAACGCGCCAGTACAACCTCAGCCCAACCATCCAGGAAAGGGGTACCAAACAGACCCAGGCTCTCTAAAAAAGCAAAGATGCCGCCGCAAATTAACCCTGCTTCGAAACCTTCTGCGGGTTTGAGATCCTTCCCGGCAAAAAACCACAGTGCAGACGGTTTTAGCAATTCTTCTATCAAGGGGATAAAAAATGCAACTACCGCCAGGACAATCACCAAAACCCACGGATTATTTAGCAACGGTTTTAAAGCATTCGTAACAATCTCTGAATCGATTGGATTATTTTGGATTTCCTGGCCGAGGCGCGTAATTTCTTGCAGGATTTCCGGCTGACCAGCCAACCAGAACAGGAACATTACTAGCAGGACTCCTATCAGCATAATTTCGGCAAATATAATCAGGAAAGGATTTACAATCACACCGTAACTGATTAATCCCCAATCGCGCCTTGCCTGTTTTGCGCCGATTTTTTTACGTCCCATCTCTACAAACCAGAATATAGGAATGCCGACCACCACCGCTTGCAGGGGAGGCAGGATCAACCAGTTTAATCCCGAAACATCCGAAACAAATTGTCCAAATAGCACCAGCAGCGGCCATACCAGCATTAACCAGTTGGCAACCCGTGCTGAAGAAGGCAGCTTCCATTTGGGAAGCTCCATGGATAGCACGCGTGAGCAAGCGAATACGATACTGGGGATAATCAGGATGGAAATGAAAACAAATGTCCAGGCTAACGAAAAAATCTGGAACAAGCCCTCGGTCTGCAATCCCCCTTGCAGTAAGGTTATTATCCCCATAAAAAAGAGGATTGATGCAGCAGTCAGCGCCCCTAATAAAACCGGCGCGCTGACTGCAAGAATTACTATAGATGAATAAGATACGCTTGATGAGCGCTGCACTTACTTCGCCTCAATCACCACATCCTTGATTACATCCCCTGGAGGTAAATCACCCCCCGCTTCAGGATTCCGTGCGGTTAATTTTTCAGCCACATCCATGCCTTCTATCACCCTGGCGAAGATGGTGTACTGGCCATCCAGCTGCGGAAGTGCATCAAAGGTGATAAAGAATTGGCTGCCGTTTGTATTGGCACCTGAATTGGCCATTCCCACCAGGCCGGGAGCATCATATTTAAGATCCATGCTGATTTCGTTGTCATAGACAAACCCGGGATCACCCATTCCTGTACCGCTGGGATCACCGGACTGCGCCACAAATCCAGGCAGCACGCGGTGGAAGGTAACATTATCGAACCAATCATTTTGCGCCAGGTAGACAAAACTGTTCACAGTGACTGGAGCCACATCCGGTAATAACTGCAGTACAATGTCCCCTTTATCTGTTTTTAGCGTGGCGGTATAGTCCTTCCCGGGATCAATCACATCCGGCGGACATTCCTTGAACTGCTGGTCTGCCATTTCATTCAGCTTCAATATACCTTCCAGGCTGGAGTAATCGCTCGGACTGAAAGGCTTATGGTTATAAAGGGTGAACGGTGTGCCTGGCAGACCGATGGCTACGCCATTGTCCTGGGCGTCCTTCACTTTCTTGACAATTTCCTCAGAGGTCAGGTCTTTCGTAAACTGGTCTTTGTCAAGGTCTAATTGACCGGCCTTGTCTATCAGCCAGGTTTCAAATTCGGCTGGAGGCAGGGAGGACCAATTTTGCTGCTCGGAAAAGAGGAAATCCTTCATTGCGAAAAATTTATCGTAATCCTGTTTGCCGGCAGCTTCCGCTGCCTGGGCAGCAAGCAATGCATTTCCATGGCTGGGAAGAGGAAAATGGCGAAATACGGTTCTTACTTCATCCGGATGCTCCTCAAGCAGTCTGGTCAAATTTGGTTCAAACAATGCACAGTAAGGGCATTGGAGATCGCTGTATACAATTAAGGTTACCGGAGCATCCCCGCTTCCCTGCACCCAATCTCCCTCAGTGACCTCTGGGATAACTTCCAATATCTCGGCATCAGGTTCACTGCTGACTACCTGGCATGTCGCCTCAACTTCTTGCGGACTGGCGCTGGTGGCAGAGGTTTCTGTCGAACTCACCGCCGCAGATCCCTGTGTAGGTGTTGGTTCTACCAGGGTTTCCGGGGACGCAGTGGGCTCAACTACTGCCGCTTGACCTGCCGGGGAGCAGGCTGCCAGTATGATTACAACCATTAAAAAAAGGACTACCTTTATATGCTTCATCATTCTTCCTTTCAACATTTGGTTATCGAAAATCGCTTTCTCTTAAGCGACTTCCCTGATTATTCACAATAATATCGATTTTCTTCTATTTCCTTGGCAAGACCTTGGAAATTATCTTGCAAATTTCTTCCTGGACAAGATCTTTAGACTGGTTGGCATCAATGATACTCCAACGCTGCGGTTCCTGGCTCGCCATTTTCAAATACCCCTGGCGCACCCGCTTGTGGAAATCCAGGGCATAATCATCCAGGCGGTTCCATTCCCCTCCCCCTCTGCGCCTGCGGGAAAGCCCTTCTTCAGCCTCAACATCCAGATACAGGGTTAAATCCGGCCACAGGTGTCCGGTGGCGAAGTTTAGTAAATTGCTCAGTAGGTCGAGATCAACCCCATGCCCGTAGCCCTGGTACGCCAGGGTGGAGTCCGCATAGCGGTCACTGATCACTATTTGACCCTGTTCTAAACGGGGACGGATGACTTCTTCAACCAGCTGGGCGCGTGCCGCACAAAACAACAAGATTTCTGTGCGTGGGTGCATGCCTTTGTTTTTTAAATCCCCCAGGATGGTGCGTACCTGGTCACTTATTTCCGTGCCCCCAGGTTCACGGGTTGTGAAAACAGAATAACCCCTCTGCCGGATAAAATCCGCCAGGGGGTTCACCTGGGAGCTTTTCCCGCTGCCATCCGGACCCTCTAAGGTAATAAACACAAACAATTCATCCTGTTTTCTTTAAGTTACTCCCTGAAGATGCGCACTCTTCGATTGGGTTCCTGGCCATAAGAATGCGAGACAAGCTGGGCCTGGCGTGCCATTTCATGTTGAACCCGGCGGATTGCCGCCGAAGCCGGTGGCAGGTCAACCCAATGCTCCCCGTTTAATACGGCTTCAATAGCTTTATTGGTTCGGTTCGTGATTAGATCATCCTGGCTTTTGAGCTGGGGATAGGAGGCTGCTGGTTCAGAGCGCAGGTTAAATATTTCTACCAGTGACTGCTCAATTTGATTGATTGTATTTGCCCGCAGTACGTATATCGGCATCCTGCGCTGCTCAGCCTCAACCAGCACGCGCTGGCGTTTTCGATAGTATGGACGGAGGGTCATCAAAATATCCGCATCCCCCACATCATTCACCACGATTACCGGCACACCTAGATGCTTGGCGGCCTGGCTCAACCGGTTACGGGCAACGCCGTATGGATAAACCCGGATCGGGCTCAGCGGTCCGTTGTAGGATTCCGGGGCATACTCTGTATCATCATTTTCTTCCAGAGCGGACGTCACCGTGTATGTTGTTTTTTGTGAAGACGGACTGCTATAGGATGACCCGCCGTTGCTTGTCCGGCGCATTCCCTGTGATTGGGGTCGGGATGTAATGGTGCTCTTCTCAACATGGATTGTTCCCGTTTCATCAAGGTAACGCATTTCCGGCTGCAGGGGAATTCCTCTCACCAGCATATCGACAGCTTCAGCCACATCGGGATGTATCAGTAGGCGATCCCGCTCCTGAATTTCAATAAGCACATCAAAGGTAGGAGCAGACCGGCGTTCTAAAACCGTCTTCTGCGTTCCGCGCCGGCGTGCTTCTTCATCCGAAAGAGTTACAGACTCGATCCCGCCGACCAGGTCAGAAAGAGTGGGGTTGATCAGCAAATTTTCAAGGGTACGACCGTGCGCCGTTCCAATCAGTTGTACACCCCGCTCCGCAATGGTCCGTGCGGCAGCAGCTTCTAATTCGCGCCCTATTTCATCAATGACAATTACTTCCGGATTATGGTTCTCCACCGCTTCGATCATGACCTCGTGCTGCAAAGATGGCATCGAAACTTGCATACGCCGTGCTTTGCCAACCGCCGGGTGGGGTACATCCCCATCCCCGCCAATTTCATTCGAGGTGTCCACAATCACGACCCTGTATTTTTCAGCCAGAATCCGGGCAGCTTCCCGCAGCATTGTGGTTTTTCCAATGCCCGGTTTACCGAGAATCAATACACTCTTTCCAGATTCAATTAAATCCTGGATGATATCAATGGTTCCGTACACAGCCCGCCCAACCCGGCAGGTAAGGCCGACAATATAGGCACGCCGGTTTCGTATTGCAGATATACGGTGTAATGTTCTCTCAAGACCTGCACGGTTATCAGCATCAAATTCACCAATTCGTGACACGAGGTACTCAATATCCTCGCGGGTAATCTCTTCCTGGGTCAGAATAATTTCCTCATCCACAAATCGAGCCACTGGCAAGCGCCCTAGGTCAAGGATTATCTCTAATAAATTATCTGAATTGTTCACCTCATGTGCTGCTTGAGCAATCTTGGGAGGAAATACTTCCATTAATGCCTGTAAATCATCCGTTATTCGGCGATGTGGTGGTGTTTTTACCTTTTCACTCATAGTTTGTTTATTATAAAGCACCCATCAATAAGTTTTGTTAAAGTTTATTAAATGATTCCCAGCAGGTATTTCTATCCTGGCTCCCCGTTCTCATCTGGGCTCATGATTTGGATCCATCTGTATTCCCGCCATTGGAATCGTTGGTTCGGTCTTTGGATTGGTTTCCATTACTGCCCGTCTCTCGTTTGTAATGGGTACGCGCTGATACGTTGCCAGGTGTTTTATCATTAAAACCTGTCGCGGGGAGGTTTCCCAGTTTTCTTCTGACAGGTATTTTTCCATCCAGGACTGGTATGAGCGGATAACCAGATAAAATGCCCGTTTGGGTGAGAGCATAACCTTATGAACCAGGCAGCGCAGCATTAATTCGGTATCTTGCGCATCGGGATGGATGATCGGTTGGACGACATCCCCCAATGGACCGGATTTATGGAATGCAAAAGCTACCGCTTCCCCCTCCTGTACGCATACCCAGCCTTGCAGCGCACCCGAAGGAAGAGGTTCAGTCCCCTGAACGAGAGGTGGCACCAGTGACTGGTAAAGATTTCTCACACCGATCCCACTGCGCGAGGATATTGGGCTCCAGGAAAAGTCTTCTTCCTGACAGGCAATAATATTGCTTGTCCTTTTAAAGATATGCTGGTGGGTATAGACAGAATAACCACATTTTCTGAAAATTTCGAAAGCCTGGCTGTCTTCCTCCAGGTCTGCCAACAGGCTCAGTATGCCGCAGTTACCAGCTTCTATTGCCAGCCCATCCAGCAAGTTGGCTGTTTCATTGCTGTCTATATCTTCTTCTGGAAGGATAAAGGAAAGGTGTGCCGAACGCTCCCCACGAGTAACGCGTACCCTTCCTATGCGGTCTTTTTTATATTTGGATCCCGGTGCTACCGCGGTAATGGATTCTTCGGATGAACCCAGGTTCTCCATCAGCGCGCTGACACCAACCGGATTACCGCTTGTCAACATTTGGGTGCTGTCCAAACAAAGCACTTGGTTGCGATGGCGGATCAAATAATAAAGATCATACCAGGCTATCGTTCGGATTGTGATTTTACTAACTCCAAAAAGTAACGGTGGAATCGGTCATCACCGCTTAATTCCGGGTGAAAGGACGTTGCCAGCAATTTATTTTGCCTGGCAGCTACAATGGATCCGTCTTCAAGCGTAAGGATAACCTCGGCCTTCCCATAGACGTTCTGAATGATCGGAGCGCGGATAAAAACTGCCCGGAATGGCTTTCCATTCAGGCCCACTGTTTTCAGGATTGGAACTTCCAGGGAAATTTCAAAACTATCCACTTGGCGCCCGAAAGCATTTCGGGTAACCTGGATATCCATTAATCCAAGTATTGGCTGGTCTCGTTGAATATCCTTGGCAAGCATTATCGCCCCGGCACATGTTCCCCAGATGGCTTTTTCTTTTCCAAAGCGAATTAATGGTTCAACAAGGCCATAATCCTGCGCCAGTTTTCCAATTGTTGTCGACTCACCACCCGGAATAATTAAACCATGCAGACTCTGCAGTTGTTCCGGTAGGCGGACCTGGGTAACTTCAACCCCAAGGTTTTTCAACATCAACTGGTGTTCTAGAAAATCTCCCTGCAAAGCAAGAACACCAATTTTCATAGGCGAGCTTACCAACCTCTTCCGGCAATGAGTTCCGTATCCATCATCGAGGATATTTGTCGTCCAACCATCGCCTCTCCCAGGTTCCGGCTGACCTCGGCCAGGATATCGGCGTCCCGGTAATGCGTGGTTGCTTTTACAATGGCTGCCGCCCTCTTGGCAGGATCGCCGGATTTAAAAATACCAGATCCAACAAATACACCATCCACACCCAGCTGCATCATCAGGGCTGCATCAGCAGGAGTAGCAATCCCGCCGGCCGCGAAATTTACTACCGGTAAACCACCAAGCTTTTTAGTCTCCAAAACCAGCTCGTATGGAGCACCCAGGTTCTTGGCATAGGACATCAACTCTTCATCTGGCATATTCTGTAGGGCACGAATTGCACCCAGAACGGTCCGGGCATGTCTCACCGCCTCAACCACATCACCAGTGCCAGCCTCTCCTTTCGTCCGGATCATTGCCGCCCCTTCACCAATCCTGCGCAGGGCTTCACCCAGATTGCGGCAGCCGCACACGAAAGGCACCTTAAACTGGTGTTTGTTGACATGGTGTTCTTCATCCGCGGGAGTTAATACCTCAGACTCATCAATATAATCAATACCGATCGCTTCCAGGATCTGCGCTTCAACAAAATGACCGATACGGCATTTAGCCATCACCGGGATGGAGACAGCATCCATGATTTTCAGAATGATGTCCGGGTCGCTCATCCGCGCTACCCCGCCATCTGCACGGATATCTGCAGGTACTCGTTCAAGCGCCATCACCGCTACCGCACCGGCATCCTCAGCTATCTTTGCATGTTCTGGGGTGACTACATCCATAATTACCCCGCCCTTTAACATCTGGGCTAAACCTTTTTTTACATTAAAGGTCGCAATTTCTTTGTCCATAACATCCTCCAAATTTCATTCTAAGTCCAACTTCCTCTTGATTTTACCATGCCTGCAGGTTTCTTTCACCCCATCCTCACACTTGGTGATCATCAGCAGGCTGGACGGGCCTTCTACACCAGATTCAAGTGACATTGGTTCCCTATTTAAAAGCAGAACCCCACCTGATTCTCTGGTTCGAGAAAAAATGGGGTATGTTTCGTTATTAAACAGGATATCCAGGTCCCGCGGACCTCAGGATTTACTTCTCCAAACATATATTCCCAGGCCTGCCCCAACCAGGACCAATATACCTCCCACAATCCCCAGCAGCGGTGATCTCCCGCCTTCACTTACCGGTGCTGGAATCGCCATGGAACTGATTTGTGCACCAAAATCCAATATCGAACTCTCACCGGCACGCAGGGTCAGGGCATAATTCATCAATGTGGTCGAATTGTATCCTTCCGGGGCAGCCACGCTGATATTGTATTCCCCTTCCGGGATATCCGGGAAGCATAATGGATCCAATCCAAAAATGGTGGTGTCCACCAGAGAAATATCACCCTCCCGGTCTGTTACACTGACTTCACCGCCGGGGATAGCTGCTTCATTCTCCTCCGCCATGGCGTTACCGTTTACATCGTTGTAAAGGAAGACACAGATAGAGCCGTTGCCATTGAATGGGGTTGGTGTTGGTCCGGATGGCGTGGGTGTCACCGCAGGTGCCGCAGGCGCTTCCTCAACAACCGCCAGCAGCAGCTCCTGCCCCTCCATCAGTGTGCAATCGGCATCAAGGTTGTTCAGTGCCCGCAGTTGATCAATGGAGGTTCCGGTTTTCAGCGAGATGCTGAGACAGTTCTCTCCGGGACTGACAATGTAAAGAATCCTTCCATTTGCACTTGCGGTAGGGGTCTGGTATAACACCTGTGGATTTGGCTTGGCAGAGGCTGGGAATGACATGAGCAGAAGGACGAATCCCACCCACAAAATACCAGAGATGCTGAGGAAGATTTTATTTTTCATAAGACATCAGAGCGTCATTATAACATTGCATGCACAATATGGATATTTATACCAGGCAGGATTGAATGGTGATTAAATTGAATCTGTGACCAGGGCCATCCGTTTTCGAGCCTGGTCAAGGGTATCCCGTGCCGCCTGCAGGTTTGCTTCGCTTACACCGCCGATCATTTGTGCAAGTTCTTCCTGCTGCTTCGAACCGCTCAACTCTTCAACACTTGTGATAGTTCGTCCATCATCCACCTGCTTGCTCACCCTGAAATGCTGCTCCCCGAAGGCAGCTAACTGGGGAAGATGGGTGACACAAAAAACCTGGTGCTGCCTCGCCAGCTGCCATAATTTTTCGCCAACCACAAAACCTACCCGTCCACCAATACCCTGGTCAATTTCATCGAAAATCAGGGTGGGAACAAAATCTGCCCTGGCGAGCACGTGTTTTAAAGCTAGCATAAGCCGGGAGGTTTCCCCTCCTGAGGCTATTTTTACCAGCGGCTTAAATCCCTCGCCGGGGTTTGGCGCAATCAGGAACTCAATCTGGTCAATACCCGTTTCATCGAATGCAACCTGCTTCCCGTCCTCCATCAAGACCCCGGAGGAAGACGTCTGTATACCGAATTTTACGCGAATCTGCGCCCCGGACATATTGAGATCGTTGAGTTGGAATTCAATTTGGCTGCATAAAGTTGCGGCAGCCTGCTTGCGGTATTGCGAGAGAGCAAAACCCTGGTTTCCAATTAATCCCAGAAGTTCTTTTTCTGCCTTTTCCAACTCTGCAATTTTTTCACCCGCATGAGCCAGGTTATCCAGACGCTGCGCCGTTTCGTTTTCAAATTCCAGTACTGCTGCAACCGAACCGCCATATTTACGCAAAATGTTATGAAGCAGGTTAAGACGGTCCTCAACCTGCTCCAACCTGCGGGGGTTAAATTCAATGGTATCCAGGTAATCCCGGAGGCTCAATGCCAGGTCAGACAAGTTTTCGGCAATGCTGTCAGCCTGTACAGCAAGATCATTTTGGCTGCTGTCAATTTTGCTCAGTGAATTCAGACTATGCACAACCTGTCCGAACATTTCCGAGATGGAGGGTGTCTCCGGTGTGCTTTCCTCTAATAATGCCAGGCTTTGCTGGACAAATTCGGCCAGGCTGCCGGCATTCGCCAGGCGGTCCCGTTCCACAAGCAGCAGTTTCTCCTCGCCGGAAACCAGGCGTGCGGATCGTATCTCCGCAACCTGAAAATTAAGCAGCTCAGACTGGCGGGAGGTTTCCTCTTCGCTCTTTTTTAGTCGGTGTAGTTCGCGCCGTAAATGAACCAGTTTACGGTAGGTCAGCCGGTAGGTTTCCAAAAGTGCTTCGCTTTTTGCATATCGGTCCAACAAACCCAGGTGATTGTTCACATTTAACAGGGAAAGATGTTCTGATTGACCGTGGATATCTACCAGGAAACTGCCTATCTCTCGAAGCAGAGCAACATTGACGGAGTGCCCATTGATGCGTGCCACACTGCGCCCCTCCCGCCGGATCTCGCGGGATAGGGTTAAATAATTTTCATCCTCAACCAGATCTTCGCTCATCAGAACATCAAGAATGCCCTGGCGGGATGATTCGGGCAGTTGAAAGGTTGCTTCAACCAGTGCCCGGTCAAAACCAGTGCGGATTAAGACAGTTTCCGTCCTTCCCCCCATAACAGCCATTATCGCATCCAGTATGATCGACTTACCAGCCCCGGTTTCCCCGGTAAATGTCACCAGCCCGGGACCAAACCGGATATCTAAATGACCAATGATGGCAAAATTCTCTATGCGCAGCTCTAATAGCATATCCTGGTAGCTTTCTCCTGGTCACCCTGTTTATACGCGAATGCCGCTCAACCGGTAGTACAGCGTGCTTGCTACCAGGAAGGTGTAAACTCCCCTCCATAGCAGTGGAAACATTCCTGAAAAAAACATCCCGCTGCCTCCTCCGGCTGATATGGCAATATCAAAAAGGTTGAAGAGGATATAAGGCAGGCTTCCAAATATGGCGGCTGCAGTAACCCAGATAAATAGTTTTTTCGACCTCCGTTTGTTAATTACCCGGCGGACAACTTCTGCAATGAGCATTCCAAAAATTGGCCCAATGAAAAGGGTGAAGAATCCCAGGAACGACGCAAAATAAGCCCCAATAAAAGCTAAAACAAATGCTATCAACATTGAAAGTGGATAATCAGTCCATTTAGCAGTGTCAAAAACTTTCTGCTGGGAACGGACACACTCCACGCAGCGGTATCCGGTCGGGGTCAGGGTGGCGCAGCTCGAACAGATGGGTCTTTCACAGCGGTTGCAGCGCAGCAGTGTCTCCCTATCTGGGTGGCGGTAGCAATAAAGTTTAGATACGGTTCCTTCGGTTGTCATCAATATCACCTGTTATTGGATTTTGTTCCATGTACCTGTTAATATTCCGGTAAAAATATCCCCGGTCCTGAAAACGGACGAATTTCACAAGATGGTCGGAAGCCTTCACCCGGACTTCATCCCCATCCAGCATAACCACCGGGGTATGTCCATCCACACTGAAGACTGCTTCATGGGTAGTGTTAACTTTAATCGACACATTGGCTCCCTGGGAAAGGATTATGGCCCGATCCGGGGAGAGATGGGGCGCAACCGGGATGACCAGGATATTGCGCAGGTCTGGCGGCATGATCGGGCCCCCTACCGCTAATGCGTAGGCTGTTGAACCGGTTGGGGTTGCAGCGATTAAACCATCAGCCACATAGGAAGCCAGCCGGTAGCCATCCACACTGGCATGCAGTTGAATAGGACGCACATACCGTCCCCGGCAGACCACAACCTCATTGAGAACCTGCCAGTCTCCCAGGCAAAGGTTCTCGCGCCAGTGTTCAGCTTTTAGCATCATTCGTTCTTCCAGACGGTATTCTCCTTGCAGCAATAACTTCAGCTTCCGTTTCCATTGATCGCGCTTCACCTCAATGAGGAAACCTATCCGCCCCATATTGATCCCCAGGATCGGTAATGAGATAGGTCCACACAGGTGACCTGCCCGCAGCATGGTCCCATCCCCACCCAGTACAATTAACAGGTCAAATTCACCATAAGTTATTTTCTGCCGCAAGTCATTGTCATAGAGTGAGGCTGTGATGACAGGCTCCACCCCGTTATCCCTGAGATATTGGGCCACTTTGACGGACTCATTAATTGCTTCCGGCATGGTGGGATGGGAGGCAATGGCAATTCTTTGGTTGATAAATTGATTTTTTTTCATAAAATTGGTTTCGGAAATCAGCCTCTATCCTTCCCGTTTCACTCTTGATTTGCAGCGGTCACAACCGTTGACTGCATATGTGGCGATATCCACAGCGTTCACAGCGGTTTGCATCCTCGTGAGTCCGGTTCACCTGTTCCAGCTGTTTTTGTTTACGGATCAATTTGACTAATTCTAACAAATCCCCTTCCATTTGCGCGGTGTAATCCATTCCATAAATCCGGTTACGGTATTTTAATAGCCCATACGGGGGGCGTTTGCCGGTTGTCCGCTCAACCAATAAGCAATATGCCGCCAGCTGCATGACATGATTTTGATAAGGTTCGGGGGGCGCCCAGCTGCTTTTCAATTCTACTGGGATAAGAATCCCTGTTTTGTCCAGAATTAAGTAATCCGGTTTTCCTGTCAGGCCGGACAATGCATCAAATAAAGGTTTTTCAACCTTATCCCATTTGCTGGTATCGCTGTATACAACTCTCCCCTGCGGTAAACCGCTTTTCAATTCCTTCCGTTTTGCCATAAGGAGTAAAAGGATGGCAAGGAAAATGAAGAAAAAAGCTACCAGAAACCAAAAATTTGTCTGGTAGCCTGAAAAACTGCTTGTCGTCAATCCAACCATTTCAAGGTGAAGGCTGCTGCCAGGATAACCAATGCTGCTAAAAGCAAGATCCAGGCTGCTGCCCTCAATACCCTAACCAGCAGCACATCCCCGCCATGTGATTGATGATACTGATTTCCGAGGCTGATTTGGTGTTTATTTTCCGGAATTTCACCCTGCTGTTGATACCACCATGCCCGCCCGCAGTATAAATAGGAACTGATTTCTGAAGCACGAACTGGCTGCATATCAGTCTCCCGTATCCTCTAGGTGATTCATCATCTTTGTCATCAGGTCAATTAATTGCTGCTCCCGCAGGCTCAGGGTGAGATCCCCGCGGGTGCGCTCCAGGATACTGCGGGCGACATCCGTTTGCCGCCGGAGGCCGTTGGTGACTGCATCTGGATAATCTATGGTAACCAGCAGGGTATAGATTTCATCCATGCAGGATAACAGGCGCTCGGCTTCCAGCGAGTACCCCTGGCGTAATATATCCAGGCAGCGCCGTCTTAATTCCCCCACCGATTCAGCCAATCCATTCATATAAGTTGCGCATTCCACTTCCAAATCATCTGCGGTGGGTAGGGCTTCATTGGTTATTAATGCAAAGGTAACATTGGCTTCCACAAATTCCTTTATGGCATCCTGGGTGTATCCCGCGAAAAATAAATCCGGAAAATCCCTTAAATCCTGTTTTAAAGCCTCTACCAGTTGGCTTGCCTGCTGCAGGAAATCCCTGGCCAGGTCACTTTCCTCGCGGTGTATGGCGCGGATGGCATTGGCGGAACAGCGGGTCAACAACCGTGACTGCCTTAATGCTTGATCCCGGGCCTTCGTGCGTGTTTCAAAAATACTGTGCACTTGCTCGGTGATTCCAGCTAGGTTTTTGATTTCATTCGATTTATTCATTGCTCATCCAGTTTGTCGTCAGGAGATTGGGGTGGTTTTTCCGGCGGGTGAATCGAGCGGAACAGCTCATTCACCAGTCCGCTGGATTCACCCGGTAGCCGTATCTCTCCAAAATTGGCCTCATATCGGGATAAGTTCTCTCCCAGCACGCGCAAAAGGAGCTTGGCGCCAAGCGGAGACATGATCAGCCTCGACTTAATCACTGGTGAAGATTGGCCTGGCAGCATCCGCAAGAAATCCAGGATGATTTCGGCCTGAGTATGGCTGATGCGGGCGACATTGGCATATACCGGCTCAAGATCATCCGGCAGGATAAACTGGGGGATTTTATTTACCGGGCTCACAGGTTTAATTTATCCCGATCTAAAAGGGAATATTCTCATCGTCGATAGGTTCCTTTTCACCAGATTCAGTCGCACTGCTTTCAGATCTGCCGGAAAGGAATCGGACTGTAGTTGCCGTCACATCATAAGACGATCCATGGGTTCCATCCTGTCGCTGGAATACCTTGGGAGAACCGGTTTCTTTATCAGGAGTAATTCTTCCTTCGATCAGCACACTGCTGCCTTTTTTAAGGTAGGAATTACAATTTTCGGCGGTCTTTTCCCAGGTTGTGATCCGGAACCAGATCGTTTTCTTGTTCTCACCGAAACCATCCGATACTGCAACCGAAAAACTGGTTACGGCTTTTCCATCCGGTGTATAGCGCATTTCCGGATCTCTTCCTAAATTTCCAGCTAATACAATCGTATGGTACATGGCAGTCTCCTTTTATGGTTGTTAATTCTCAACTTGCACAGCCTATAAAAATAATTTTATACCAAATGTCTGTTATTTGCTGACAGTCTGAAAGGATTATTGTAATAGGAATATTTTAAAAAATGAATTAACGATTTCCATTCAGGGGAGGGATGTGGAAAGCCCAGGACCGGGTGTATTGGTTTCCCGGATCATTTCAACCCCTCGTAGGGTTAAGTCGGAGAAAGTTACCGTCAGGGCATTGTCTCCCGCGGAACGGGCAAAAAATCCAACATATCCCTCTTTCCAGACAGGATCTTTTACTGAAAACTGGTAATGGTCATTAATAAACACGCTTTTCTCATTACCGGAAGCCCATACTCCCACCCGGATGTCTAAAGGTGAACCTGGGGGGACCTGGCTGCTGACCACCCAATCTTGCAACACGGTAAAAACGCCGTTTCGCACAGATTCCAGGCGCAGCTCGCCGCTGCAATTGATTATCAATCGGTAATAATCCAGGGGAGAATTGACCCGGAATAACACCCCATAAGAATCTCCATTCCTGCATAGGCTGGGGCTGGCAGTAAGCTCCATGTAAAAGTCTTTTACCACATCCGCTTTACGAAATGTAAACAGGCTTGCCTTCGGCTGAGAGATTGTGATGGACAGTTCATCATTTCCAAACAGGATTGTTCCCCTTTCCGACCGGTGGGTTTCCCAATTGGATTGCTCCTGGAATGGTTCCGTAAAAATCACATCACCCAATCCGGGGCGTAAATCCGGCGTCGCTGGAATTGGGGGAGTAGGGCTTGCCTTCGGGGTTGGAGTTGCTGGAAACCAGACAGTGGTGGCCGTGGGAGTCACAATCATCGTTGTGGGAACGGGGGAAAACGTATTGACCGGGGTGTCCTGCCTGTCAGGTTCGGGCGAGCAGCCAGATAAGATTAAATAGCAAGACAGAATAAAAAGGATACCAATCTTGCTCCTCATCAGGATTATAGTCACCAGGCTTTTTTCATTAACAATAACATGCAGAATTTTATTGAAATCTTCAATGGATATAACCGCTTTTCCTGCACCCAATAGCAAAAATCATAACCGATCATGGATGATCATTCAAGTTCAATCTTTGATTGTAATCTACAGGAATCATACTATAATGATTTGAAGCGTGTTAAATATACTCGTATTAGGACCGCCCGAAATTCGTGATGAGGACCAGCACGTCCGGATACAAAGACGCCTGGTGAGAAACATGCTCTATTACCTTGCCTGCCAGCCAGAAATGGTTTCGCGGGCAAGTTTGTTATTAATGTTCTGGGAGGATTTCAATGAACAGGATGCCCGGCGCCGTTTGCGGGAGACATTAAGCAAACTCCGCTCACAGCTGCCGGATCCATCTGTGCTGCTCACCGAACAGGATCAGGTTGGATTGGATCACAAGAAAGTGTATGTGGATTTAGACGAATTCAAAAACATATACACTTTCACAATCCATGCAGGAAACCAGTTTTCACGGGAAGGACCTCTCCCTGCCGGGATCAGCCAGATGATGGAAAGGGCAATCCGTCTGTGGCGTGGGCCCCAATTCCTCAGTGGTGCTGAATTTTACGAAAGCATAGAACTGGAGCGTTGGTATACAAATTTTCAGGTGGACCTCTCTCAAAAACGCCGCGCCCTGCAGATAAGAATGGCGGACCATTGTATTGTCAGCGGGAATCTGGAATTGGCCTTGGATTACCTGCAGCCTCTTTTTCTGGATGACGAGCTGGACCCGGATGTGAATTTCCAGTTCTTACAATGCCTGCTCAATCTTGGCAGGACATCCGAAGCCCTTTACCGCAGCCAGGAATTGGATAAACTCTATCATTCAGAACTCGATATTGATCTTCCCCCAGCATTAAAAGAGCTGCAGAATGAAATCAAGAAACGCTTCTCCATACGGGAGACCCCTCCCGCATCGAAGTGGAATATCTCAATTTCAACTTCAATTCCTTTGTTCGGTCGCAGCAATGAGATTAATGAATTAAAACGATGCTTTCAACTCGGCGGAGTGACAGTGCTTTCTGGAGAAGCCGGATCTGGTAAAACCCGGCTTGTCTATGAATTATACAAGGCTATCCAACCTCCCCCCTTTTTGCTCGCCGCTTCTGCCTCGAGCCTGGATAGAAACCTTCCTTTTAATCCCCTTATCCAGATTATCCGGGAAAACTTGGCAAAGGATACCCCCAATGTTGACCCCCTTCTGAAACGCCAGCTTTCAAAATTAATGCCATATTCATTTTTTGAAGATAATTCTGGTATCAACCCCATTCAGATTGGCACACCGGAAGACCGTATCTATTTATTTGAAGCTATTCACAAATTTCTGCTGGATCTTTGCAAAGGGCAGGACATCCTTTTTTTTGTTGACAATATCCAATGGCTGGATGAAAGCACTTTGGAAATTCTGGCTTATCTCTACGAGCAGGGATTCTTCCAGCCTAACCGCTTGCTGGTCCTTGCCAGGCGCCCGGATAATCGCGCTTATGAGATGGAAGAATGGCAGAAGGTGTTTAAAAAGCCTCCCTCCTATTCCTCAGTCAACCTGGAAAAATTGGATTTAATATCAATTAAAGAAATGGCAAACTATATCCTTGGAAGTACGCCGCCCGAGCAGACTATCCAACAGCTTTCCAGCCAGACTGGCGGAAATCCATTTTTCCTGATCGAAACCATGCGCATCATGCTTCAGTCTTTCCACAATCTGGATTCTGATCCGGGCATCGATCAGCTCCACCCTCCAAAATCAATCAATATGCTCATCCAGGAAAGGTTGGGTGCCCTATCCAGGGATGCTCAACAGCTGCTTGAAACCGCAGCAGTTCTCCGCAATGATTTTACTCCCCACCAACTTGAAGGGATCATCGCCCTTCCGCCGGAAAAAGTTGTGCTGGCTCTGGAGGAGCTTCAGGCTTCCCATATTATTCAGGTCTCAAATACCCAGATCACTGGCGGTGCCTACAACTTCATCCATGAAATCATTCGTGAGAAGCTTTACCACGGTCTCAGCCTTGCCAGGAGAAGGCTGCTCCATAAAAAGGTGGCCTGCACGTTGGAATTGGATCCAATCCCGGTCCACCCCGCCATCCTGGCTTATCATTTTGAGGCAGGTGATGAAATTATTAAAGCGATCGAGAACTGGATCCTGGCTGGAGAGGATGCTTCCAAGCTGCTCTCACAGGGACAGGCTTACCAGGCATATCAGCAGGCGGAAAGCCTTTTGCAAAGGATAAATTTCCGTATGGACGCGGTTAGTATTTACCGGCTTTATTCCACCTGGGGAGAGATGGCCTATAACCTTAATGACCGCCTCACGATGAAAATTGTGTATCAAAAAATGGTCACCATTGGCAGGGATAGGGACGATCCGCTGTTGATCGGCAGCGGCCTGAGCGGACAGGCGGCAGCCTATACAGTAATTGATAATTATCAGGATGGGATATCGCTTTTCGAGGAGGCCATCCAGTACCTTGAATTGGCGGAAAACACCTATGAGATCATCCGCGCCTACAATTTGAAGGGTTATCTCCATTCCACCTTCTGCCATTTTAACAAGGCGCGCACCGCCCTGGCAAATGCACAAATTTTTGGCAAGGGAATTTCTGATCAAAAAATTTACCGCGCATTAATCAGCACCGATATTTATACATCGCTTATGGAAAGTTCCAGCGGCTGGCCATTGAAGGGCATTGAATCTGCCAGAAAGGCGCTTGTGAAAAGCCAGCAGACAGCGTACCTTTTTGGTGAGCTTCGCGCTTATGCGTTATTGGCAATTGCCCATTACAATTTTGGCGATTATCACAAATCACTGGAATTTTGCCGTCAGGGTCTGGAGCGGATTGGATCTCATTCATTGTGGCGCATCGAGACACAAATCCGCACGGTTGCCGCCGCAAATGAAATTGGCCTCGGACACCTTGATGAAGGCCTGCTGCATCTCAAGCGCATGCTCCAATTCATCCAGGAACCCGGATCAGCTACGATTAAAATCAATTACCATAATTCGTTTGGGGATATTTTTCGCCATCTGCACGCATTTTCGGATGCAATCGGGCAGTACGAAAAAGCCCTCGAGGGCATCCAGGTTAGCCACCTTTCTGTTCAGGTTTTACATCGCATGAGTTTTTGTTTGTTTAATATGAATCGATTGGATGAGGCGGAAAAAGTTATCCGGGAGGTAATCGAGCTGAGCAAGCTTGGAGATGCCGCCCAGATCTATTTACAGGCTGATTTAACCCGGGCGCTTGTTTATGCAGAATTGGGTAGAATCGATGAGGCACATGCTGTTAACCGGGCGGTAATGACCGAGTTTAATAAGCGGGACATGGTATACCAGCAGGTATCCAACGATTGGGTACAGGGATATCTGGAGCTCAAATCCAAAAATTACGAAAAAGCCCGCTATTTTGCTGAAAATACCATCTTGCGGTCCCGGCAGTGGGATATGGTTTGGTTGGAAATCCGTGGTCATGAACTGATGAAAAATATTTGCCAGTCATCCGCTGCCAATTGCCAGCCCTATGGGCAGATTCAGCGCATCAATGAACTGCTTGAATTGATCGGGGAACATACGAAATCTGCAGAAATTCAATCCGTTTATAATCTTTATCGAGAATCAGTATTGGATTTCTTCTCGTAGTTTTTTTGTCCACGTTTTGTCCACGCCCTTACCATAAAATGATTGAACATTGGAATTATGATACGTGGGCACACGGCATAGGGAACCTGTGCAAGAAGACTGGTAGATATAGAGGGCGATGACTACCAGTCTTTTTTTTAATCATATTTAAAATGGACAACAGTTACACCGTCTCCCCCTTCGTTTTCCATCCCGCTTTCCCAGCTGCTGATATAAGTGGAATGATTGAGCGTGTTGCGCACCATTTCCCGAACCCTGCCGGTGCCTTTTCCATGGATGATCCGGGAGTATGGGAGTCCTGCAAGGTAAGCATTTTCAAGGTACTGTTCCAGTTTATGCAGTGCATCTTCAACAATCAGCCCCCGTAAATCAATCTCAATACCCGGTGAAACCGGCTGTGCCACAACTGCAGCAGGCTGTTTTTGAGAACCGGTAGATTTTTTATTTTTTTTGCTTTCAATTCCTTCAGACTTTTCAGCTAACCGCTGTACATCATCCTTCTGAACGCGCACCCTCAAGCTGCCGGCCTGTACTTCGATCGTTTCACCATCGATGGCGGAGATGATTCCTTCTACGGCAAATTTTGAGAGAGATACTTTTTCACCAATTTGTATCGGGCCCTTGTGGGTGGATGTTCTTTTCTTCCGTTTTACCGGCTGGCTGGCTGCTTCAGCCAGTTCTTCAACGATTTCCTGAACTTGCCCAAGGTTTTCCAGAGGCATACCTGCCCGTTTTAGCTCCCGGCGCACCTCTGCAAGTTCAATTTGCACTTCCCCAATTTCGTTTTCGGCGTTTTTCCTCGCACTATCCAGGATTTCAATACGCTCGTTCTCAATCGCTTCCAGCCTCTCCGCCAGCTCCTTGCGTATAGATTCAATCTCCTGTCTTGCCGCAGCCGCTTGCTGGCGGTCCTGCCGGGCAAGGTCCCGTTGGCGGTGGATTTCATCCAGCAGGTCATCCGTCCTCAATTGGGCGGGGTCAATTTGTTTCCGGGCAAAGTTGAGTATTTGGTGGGGTAAGCCTAACCGCCCGGCTATCAGCAAAGCGTTTGAACGTCCCGGAAGACCCATGATCAAACGGAAAGTAGGTTTGAGTGTCTTGATATCAAATTCCATGCTGGCATTGCTCATACCTTTCACGGAATGTGCCAGCGCTTTTAGCTCGGGAAAATGAGTGGCAACCAGGGAGGTGATATGTTTCTCAACCAGGTAGGTCAGCAGGGCACCCGCCAGTGCGGATCCTTCCTGGGGATCTGTCCCCGCCCCCAGCTCATCCAGTAATACGAGGGATTTCCGGTCAGCGTGCTGCAATATGTGGATGATGTTCTTGATGTGAGCAGAAAATGTAGAAAGAGACTGTTCAATGGACTGTTCATCACCAATATCTGCAAAAATATTCTCAAAAATGGAACATTCAGACCCCGAAAGCGCCGGGATGTGCAATCCGGATTGGGCCATAAGCGCCAATAATCCCACAGTTTTCAATGTCACCGTCTTACCACCCGTGTTTGGTCCGGTGATGATTACCGTGAAGGTCTCCGGATCAAGCAGCAGGTCAATGGGAACCACCTTCCCTGCGTCCAGCAATGGATGCCGGGCTTGCTGTATGCGGATGATTGACCCGGGGTGTGTTTCTGTTTCCCGGGAAAACGGGACCAACACCGGTTCCACAGAGTGCGTATCCTCGGCATACCTTGCACACATTAAAGCCAGGTCAAGTTTAGCCAGAGAGAATATGACACGCAGAATGGTATCCGCCTCAAGCCCAATTTTTTGGGAAATTTCCGCCAGGATCCGCCTTTCCTCATCCCGCACAGAAAGTTTTAGTTCCTGAAATTCGTTGTTCAAATCCACCACACTTAATGGTTCGATGAACAGCGTTGCTCCGGATGAGGACTGGTCGTGAGTAATGGCTTTAATCCGCCCCTTGAATTCCGCCCGCAGTGGTATGACATACCGGCCATTTCGCTGGGTGATAATTTGCTCCTGAAGCATCGGGGCGGTTTCTGCCCCGTTTATCATCCGTTCCAGTTTTGAAAGAAGACGGTCATGTGATTTTTTCAGTTGGCTGCGTAAATTAGCAAGGCGGGGAGAAGCAGAATCCAATACCTCGCCGTGATCTGAAATGGTCCGGCTGATGATGTCAACCAGCCCTGTCGGCGGATCTAAGTCAGCCCCGATTTCCGCCAGGTAAGGAAATCGATCCGATTCTTTTTCAAAGAATCGGAAGATTTGCCGGGCAGCAACAAGCGTGTTTTTAATATCCACTAAGTGAAGAGGTTCCAGGATGGCGTTGTGATTGGCAAGATCAACCATTTCGCGGATATCTCTGGCTCCGCGGATGCTGAAATCACCATTCAGGCTCAATAAGAAACGCGCCTCGGTTGTGCACGCCAGGCGCCTCTGCACTTCATCAATCTGGCTGGTTGGCATAAGAGTCCGGGCAAGTTCAGCTGATACTTCAAAGGCTGCATATTCCGCCAATTTACCCAATACTTTGGGATATTCGAGTGTTTCTAGCGTCTTCGCATCCATAGCGCTTCAAAGTTTACCATTATTTAGATTCACAGATAAGCCAGCCCAAAAACCCGGGGAAAATTAAGTTCACACGGATAACGCTATGTTATACTACGCTCGACCAAACCGGTGGAGTGCACCTGATGTCCATAATTACAGGCATAGAAATATCTAAATCATACGGCGCCAATGATCTCTTTAATAAGATCTCATTGAGCATCCCTGCACACGCCCGAATCGGATTGGTAGGCCCTAACGGTGTGGGTAAAACAACCCTGCTGCGCATTCTGGCTGGATTGGAAGAACCGTCAGAAGGAAAAGTGGAACGGTCACGAACGCTAAAAATTGGCTACCTGCCTCAAGGAGGTGCATTGCTCTCCGGCAGCACCTTGTGGCAGGAGTGTCTGGATGTCTTTATCGACATAACCAGGCTCCAACGGGAGTTGAACCGGCTTGAAAGTGAGATGAAGGATGTCTCTGCTGCAGATGCCATGCTTGAGGTTTATGGGAATTTGCAGCAGGATTTCGAAAGGCGGGGTGGGTATACGTATGAACATCAAATCCAACATACCCTGAACGGGTTGGGTTTTAAAGAGGATGATTTTATTCGTCCTCTGCATCAACTTTCCGGGGGACAGCGCACGCGTGCCCTGTTGGCCAAATTGCTGCTTACCAATCCTGACATGCTGCTTTTGGATGAACCAACCAATCATCTTGACCTTGCTTCCATCGAATGGCTGGAGGGTTACCTGCGGGATTGGGAAGGGACTGCAGTAATCGTCTCGCACGACCGCTACTTCCTTGACCAGGTGGTTAAAACAATCTGGGAGATGACACCAGGGCTGGAAGAATACCGCGGAAATTACAGCGCTTACCTGGCCCAGCGTACCGACCGTTACCAGCGCCGGCTGCTGGAGTATCAGGCTCAGCTGGCATTCATCGAGAAAGAAACGGATTTTATACGCCGCAACATCGCTGGTCAAAATACACGACAGGCTCAAGGAAGACGAAAACGACTGGAACGTATGTTGGAAGAAGCCCGTCTCACTCCTCCTCCCGGGTCTCGCCACCTCCATATCCCGCTGCAGTCCGGCGGACGCTCCGGCGACCTGGTTCTGCGAACAGATGGCCTTCAAATCGGTTTCCTGGAAGAAAACCAGCCCCTTTTTTCCGTTCCGGATTTAACCTTACTGAGAGGTGAATGCGCCGCCATATTAGGTCCAAATGGCGCCGGGAAAACCACCTTGCTGCGTACATTGTTAGGCGAAATTCCACCCTACCGCGGTAGACTGGCTCTGGGAGCCTCCCTGACGATAAGTTACTTTGCCCAGGCTCATGAGGATCTCAATGAAGATCACACCCTGATGGAGGCTATTGAGTCCGTCCAGCCAAAAATGCTGCCGTCTGAGATCCGCTCTTACCTGGCACGATTCTTATTCACCGGTGAGGATGTCTTTAAAAATGTAAACGTCTTATCGGGTGGGGAGCGCAGCCGCCTGGCTCTTGCCAGGCTGGCACTGCAGGGCGCCAACCTTTTACTGTTGGATGAACCGACCAATCATCTAGATTTACCCTCCCAGGAAATCCTCCAGGCAGTATTGAAGGATTTCCAGGGCACTATCTTGCTGGTCACCCATGACCGCTACCTTGTCGATGGGCTCGCCTCTCAGATCTGGGAGGTGCAGACAGGGCAAAATCAGCTTATCGTATTTACTGGCACGTACAGTGAATACAAATCGGCTGTTCAGGCTGCATCCCCCCCTCCTCCGGATATTAAACCCGAATCAATGTACCCCAAACAAAATAAGGCAAGTACAGGATCCAATCCGGGGAAAAGTTCCTCCCCCTGGAAGTTGAAAAAGCGCCTCGAATTGATTGAAAAAGAAATCGCCAGGCTTGAAGAACGTCTTCTCAAAATAAGCCGAACGTTGGAAAATCCTCCCGCCGATCCGCTGGTCGTCAACAGGCTTGGTCAGGAATATATGAGTATCAGGGAACAACTGGAATCCACCCTGGTAGAATGGACAGAACTTCACAACGAAGTTGGCAATCAGGTCAACTAAATTAAAAACTCACCGCCCGGTTGAGCGGTGAGTATTTCTATACAACGTTATTTATTTCAAAGCATAAGTTAGATTTACATCACTGGAGATAACCATCTGTCCTGCGGAAACCGGGACGGAAGCCTCTGCAGCATATCCAGCGCCGCCACCCATTCCATAATACATGGGTACCGGAACCCCTCCTCCCCCAACACTGATATTTGTGATCTCTCCCAATTCCACACCAGCCAGGCTGGCCAATTCCTCAGCTTGCGCTTTGGCGTTTTGTACTGCCAGGTCCCGTGATTCTGATAAAGCGCTTTCCCGGTCGGATACATCAAATTGGATGCTGTTGATGCTGTTCGCCCCGGCTTGCACCGATGCTTCCAACAGCTGGCCTAGCTTGCCAAGATCGCGTACCGTCACATTGACGATATTATCCACCACATAAGTCGTACCGGTCATTTCACCCATTGGGTTGTACTGTTGCTGCGGCCAGATATTGAAAGAAGTGGTTTGTATGTCTTCTGCCGCCACGCCATTTTCCATTAATGCCTTAGTGACGGATTCCGATTTTTGATTGTTCAAGTCCAGTGCTTCACCGACATCTGCACTCTGGCTGTTAACCCCGATGTTGATATAGGCAATATCCGGTGCAACGCTTACCTTGCCTGTGCCGGTCACCGACATTTGGCGGCTGCCTGTATTATCCGCCGTGGACTCCTGTGCCGGAACCAGGGGAGCGGAACACGCTGCCAGTAATACAATGACCATTAAACTGGATAAGATAAAATATTTTTTATTCATTTTCTAATCTCCTCATTATTTTTCAGAATTGGCCGGGTGACCAATCATTTGTTTTGGTCTCTTAACGTTCTATGCAGCCAAAAAGTTCCTGATTAGTTATTTACTAATTATAATCAACCGGACACCTTGAGTTAATAAACAAGAATTTCTCCATTAAATTTTCCTGGTTTTTCTATTTTCACCCAATTCAAATCTTCCCACATATGATTATATCCAATTTCCTGTCTTATTGTATACTAATTAGATAATATTAATCTATTTTTTAGATTATCGTCGTATTATTGAGATATCGTATTCGACGATTATACAAATGTATGGAGGAAGGACAATGAAAAGAAATCTATTAATTACAAGTATCCTGGGTTTATTGGTAATTTTTGTAGCTGCCTGTAGTACACCGGCAGCACAACCATCAGGAGACGAGAATGCTGGTCAGGAAGTGGAAGTATCCATCACCAACTATACCTTCGAGCCAGGAAACCTGGAAGTAAAGGTCGGCACAACAGTTACCTGGACCAATATGGATAGTGTGGAACACACGGTAACGGCCAATGATGGCTCATTTGATAGTGGTCTATTCGGAAAGGATGCCACCTTCTCTTATACTTTCCAGACAGCTGGAAGTTTTCCTTACTACTGCATACCCCACCCGAATATGGTTGGGACGGTTACCGTAGTTCCTTAACGATTAGTTGATAATCATCACACATGGCGCCCTTTCCATTGAATACTGTGCAGACTGACCAAGCCAGGCACGGAAAGGGCGCTCTCTAATTATCTAGCTGTAAATATTAATTCTGGAAATCAGCAGTAAGAATCTGGACATCCTTGCAATGGCCTTGTCCTTGCATGGATTTTTTTATTTAACCTGAAAGAACTAACCAGCACGATTAAAATCCCGCTTCCTGAATGGTCGCTTCCCGGAACCGGCTAATCATCCCTGGTAATCTGCATCTGCCGCTGGTAAAGCTGCCAGTATAGGCCCTCACGGCCAAGCAGATCCTGGTGTCTGCCAACCTCAACAATTCGCCCGTTCTCCAGGGCAATAATCTTATTTGCATTTCGGATCGTGCTTAACCGGTGGGCAATTACCAGCGCAGTACGCCCTTCCAGGACAAATTCGAGTGCCTGTTGAATTAAATACTCTGCTTCTGCATCAACCGATGAAGTGGCCTCATCCAGGATCAGGATGGCAGGATTGATCAGGATGGCTCTTGCCAGAGCAAGGCGCTGTTTTTGGCCTCCGCTTAAGCGCACCCCGCGTTCGCCAATTTCCGTATCATAACCCTCGGGCAGCTCTTGAATAAAATCATGGGCATACGCCGCCTTTGCAGCCTTTATAATTTCCTCATTGCCGGCATGCGGGTTACCGTAAGCCAGGTTATCTCGTACAGTCGTATTAAAAAGAAAAGTATCCTGCAGCACTACAGCAATTTGGTTGCGCAGGGATTCCATTGAGAATTTGCGCAGGTCAATCCCATCCACCCGCACTACCCCGCACTGCGGGTCATAAAACCGGCACAGGAGATTGGCGATACTCGTCTTTCCAGCTCCGGATGGACCTACCAGGGCCACCGTTTCCCCGGGAAGGATTTTAAAACTGACCTCGTGCAAAACCTCCTCACCGGTCAGGTAAGCAAATGACACCCCCTCAAACTGCACTTCTCCCTTGATATCGGGCAGCTTAAGCGCACCAGGTGTCTCCCTCACTTCGATTGGGTGGTCTAACAATTCAAGAATCCGCTCACCGGCAGCAATTGCCTCCTGAAAAATATTATCGATATCCACCAGCCGCCGTAGCGGGGCATACAAGAACTGCAGGTAGGAGATAAATGCAACCAGGCTGCCCAAAGTTAATGACCCGTTGATCACCATCACTGCCCCAACTCCCACCACAACCACACTGCTTAATTGGGAGAGTAGATCCATGCTCGGAAAAAATACGGACCAG
Source organism: uncultured Chloroflexia bacterium (assembly GCA_963841845.1). Lineage (GTDB taxonomy): Bacteria > Chloroflexota > Anaerolineae > Anaerolineales > Anaerolineaceae > CAVVGZ01. The sequence goes on from CAWJEG010000007.1 coordinate 549,372, forward strand.
GAGCGGATTCCTTTAACCTGGGTGTTGAAGTATCTGCGGCTGTCTGCAGAAAAACGGCCCAATTCCCGTTCTTCCTGGGCAAAAGCCTGGATGACCTTCATTCCGGAAAGATTATCCTGAAGCCTGGCATTGATGTCTCCCAGCCGGTCACGGATTTGGCGGTAGATTGGCCGCACGCGCTTGTTGAAGGCGCGCAGCGATCCTGCCTGGATTGGTATCGGTATGAATACAAGCAGCGCCAGCTGCCAGTTTATCCACAACAATATCCCAATTGTGCCCAGCAGTCGCACCAAATCCACAGCAAAAAAGGCAAATCCATGGGTTACAAAATTTTCCATGGCATTCACATCGTTGGTTACCCTGGACATGATTTCTCCAGTGGATGTCTTTTCAAAAAAGGCCAGGGATAATCTCTGCAAATATGCGTACAGTTTGACGCGCAAATCGAGGATGAATTTTCCCCCCAGGACATGCCGGAAATAATTATCGGCAACGTTTACCAGCTGTTGGAGTATGTAGAGCATCACCAGAAAGATAAGCAGGGGTGCCAGATTGGAGATGTCACCGGTGGCGATTACCCCATCAATGATTTCCCGCTGTACCAACGGTGGCACCAGATCCAGGGCAATTCCGGTCAACAGCAGCACAATCACCAGGGACAGGTCTTTCCAATATGGTTTTAGCAGTACGGAAAATCGCCTCAGTACTTGCAAGTTCAACTCCTCATCAGTTATAAGAATCAATGTTTTTATAGGGGAATTTCATCCCATATAGTGTAGTCCTGTCATTATAACGCCCGGGATCAGGTAATCATGATGGGGGGTCAGCCCAATCCCGAAAAGATCAATCATGCTTGACCGGGCGCAGGAAGAAGGGAACCATCCGCTGTCCGGGTAGATAACATCCTGGAAAAGTCACACCATCGATTATATAAGGAATTTACATGCCCTGGAAATGCATAAAATTCTATTTAACTGGATCCGGGATTACCCGGTTGTGGAAAAACGGCAGGATTTTTTCCCATTGTCCAGGCTGCAAGAATCATAGCCCCCTGAAGAACCTCGCTTTCCAATTTTTCGAAATCACATCCTGTCCTCAAGCAATTCATTCCGGAAGACTCAGGTTGGAAATTTCTGAATTTCCATAATTTTCCTTACCAGCCTGAAGGGTGAGACACCCGATAAGCGGAGGAGAAATCATATGGATGCAATACCTTATACAAACCTGAGATTAATTGGGTAATTTAGATATAATTAGACTACTTAGGGTTGCCAAATTTGTCAAAAAGCTTATTTACCTTACCGCAGATAAAAGGATTTGGTAAGCGTATATAGGTTGACAGCATCAAAAATATATAAATATAGATCACCCTCCTGTTCATCTTTTATAAAAGACATCTGAGAACTGGGTTTGATCAAAGGAGCAAGATATATGTCCAGGAATAAATATACCTACAATCCGGTAAAACCATCCGAAATCACCCCGGAGCAGCTCTATTTAAACCGGCGTAAGTTTATCAGCAGCCTGGGGATTACCAGTGCAGCTGCCTTCCTGGCAGCCTGTTCTCCACAGGCTTTCCAGCCCACAGCAACATTGGAAAATGCAACTGCGGTATCACCAGCGGGAGCACAAACGAATATCTCCCCATCAACCACCGCGACGGTGGCCATGGATGAACCTCTGACAGAATATGAAGCTGTCACCAATTACAACAATTACTATGAATTTTCTTTAGATAAACAGGAGGTGGCCCCTCTCTCTGAAGGCTTTAAGACATCCCCATGGACCATTGAAGTTGGCGGCCTTGTCAACAAACCCCTCACTTTGGGGATGGAAGACCTCACTTTCCCGTCCGAGGAACGCATTTACCGTATGCGCTGCGTCGAAGGCTGGTCCATGGTGATCCCCTGGCTTGGTTTTCCGCTCCACAAATTATTGGCTATGGCTGAACCGACCAGTGACGCAAAATTCGTCGCCTTCCAGACCCTGTACGACCCGGAGCAATATCCTGGTATGAAGAATCCATCATTTCCGTGGCCGTATACAGAAGGATTGAGGCTGGATGAAGCCATGCATGATCTTACAATTCTTTCCACAGGCCTTTACGGTAAAGAACTGCTTCCCCAGAACGGGGCACCTTTACGCCTGGTGGTACCCTGGAAATATGGTTTTAAGAGCATTAAATCAATAGTAAAAATTGATCTTGTTGACTCCCAGCCACCCACGTTGTGGAATACCGTTGCACCTAATGAGTATGGTTTTTACTCAAATGTGAATCCGGAAGTTGCACATCCGCGCTGGTCACAATCCAGTGAAAAACGTATTGGTGAGAATGGACGCAGGCCAACCCTTATGTTTAATGGCTATGCTGAGGATGTTGCTTACCTGTACGAGGGTATGGACCTGCAGGTTAATTATTGATCATTGATGGACAGCATGAAACGAAACTTTAAATTTACAAGGCTCCAGCTTACGGTTCATATCCTTTCCTGGATACCGCTGCTGGTGCTCTTCTGGGATTATTTTGGGGATAACCTCGGGTTTTACCCGGCTCAGGAGGTTACTGCCCGTACGGGTAAACTGGCCTTGATTTTCCTGATGCTGTCCCTGTCCTGCACCCCGCTTTATACCTTATCAAAATATTCACCTGTGGTAAAACTGCGCCGCCCGTTGGGGTTATATGCATTTCTTTATGCTTCACTCCACCTGCTTAGTTTTGCCGGTCTGGATTACCAGTTTAATTGGGCTGAACTTCTCCCCTACCTCCTTGAAAAGCGCTACATCTTTGTAGGGATGGTCACATTCATCCTGTTGTTCCTTCTTGCCGTTACCTCTTATAAATGGTGGATGGTCAAACTGGGAAAAAACTGGAAGCGGCTGCACCGCCTTGTGTACATCGCCGCTCCTCTGGCCATCCTTCACTTTGCCTGGGTTGTAAAAGGGAATCTATTCGGTTTATCCGGGGATATCATCCAACCCCTCCTGTTTTCCCTTCTGGCTGCCCTCTTATTAATCATGCGAATTCCTCCGGTTAAAAAAGCGATTATCGCTCAACGAAACCGGTACCTTCCCAGTAAAAAAATCGTGATAAGCACAAATTCCCGCATTAAGAAAACGGATACATCCATTCAGTGAAAATCCGCCAACAAACACCCCTGGAGGTTTTTATCTCCAGGGGTGCTTGTTGAACCCGTGCCAGCAATAATTTTTTGGAAGATGTTATTTAATAACGCTGCAATGGTAAAGTATCACTTTACTATCTTTCCATTTTTTATCACCTGGTGGATGTTTTCCTCTTTTTGCAGCAGGGTAATATCCTTCAGCGGGTTTCCTGCAACAATCACCAGATCGGCCATTTTGCCTTCTTCGATTGTGCCGATTTTATTCTCCAGCCCAAGGCATTCAGCACCCACCCGGGTAGCCGCCTGGATAGCCTCCATCGGCGTAAATCCACCCTTTACCAGTTCTGCCATCTCAAGTGCATTTTCTCCATGGTATATCCAGAATCCGGCATCGGTACCGGTCACAATCTTTACACCGGCTTTCTTGGCTTTTTCCAGGGTAATCCACTTATCCTCATCATTCTTCATCAGCCACGCCCATTCCGCATCAGAGGAATCGATGGCTTCTTTTCCCATCGCTATCCCGCGTGAATTTGTGCTTAAGGTCGGTGTATAAAACACATTGCGCTGCAGCATGAGTTCGATATGTTCATCGCTCAGCCAGGGACCATGCTCTACCGAGTCAATTCCTGCCCGCAGAGCATCTGTCAGCCCGGGGCCGCCCGAAGTGTGCGCCGCAACCCGTTTTCCCGCCCAGTGGGCTTCCTCGCAGATTGCAGCCATCTCCTCATAAGTCATCTCTTGATGCCACGGTGCCGCCAGGTTATGTATGGAACCCCCGCATGGATTGATTTTTAACAGATCTGCTCCGCGTTTGAGCTGCTCGCGTGCCGCCTTGCGGCATCCCCAGGGACCATCACCAACACCGGTACGGCCGCTGATGAAGACATCCGGGCTCCACTCAGCCTTATCCATATGCCCGCCAGTTACCGAAATCCCCTGCCCGCTCACCATCAGGGTTGGCCCCGGAAGGTATCCCTGATTAATGGCGTTTCGCAATGCCACATCTACGTAGGATGGCGAGGAAAGGGATCGCAGAGTTGTGAAGCCCATGCGCAGGTCTTTTAATACAAAACTGTATGCCCACAGTGCCAGGGTTCCCTGCAGTTCCTTGAGGGCGTTGATCGAATAATTCTCATCCGGACCGCCCGGCGTGTGCACATGTACATGGCAGTCCACCATCCCGGGCATCACCGTCATATTGCCTGCATCAAGAACTTCTACTCCATCCTGTGCTTCGATCTGATCCAAAGGGGCAACCTTTTTGATCATTTTCCCATCAATCAGCACTGCCATATTAGAGTGAGGAATGGTGTTAACCCCATCGATGAGCATACCTGCCTTTATTAAAATCATGCTTTCCTCCAGATTGTATGTGATATTTTCTTGCTGGTCACTGCAGTTCTTGCGGGATAAATTTTCCGTGGTCAATCACCTGAAGTTCATCCAGCCATAAACTTGAATCAAGACAGCACAAACCAAGGTGAGCCATGCTGACATTTTTACCCTTGAAATTTATATCATTATTGCTGCCAATCTCGATTTGGATATTGCCGTAATGGGCTTCAATATCGATACCCGCAACACCAGTTTCCGGGGTAATCGCTCTTACCAGGGCATGCCAATCCGCACGCTTGTCCGTACCCCAGGAAGTATGGCCTGCCTTGAGGGCGTTTTCATCATCATAGGCTTCTAAAAAGTTTTTAATCAGCATAGCGTCCAGACCGCCTTTGATGTCAATAATCCTGGTTTCCCGGAACTTGATTTCCACCGGGCTTTCCATGTAGCGCCCAAAGGAGAAATTGGCGTCGCCCACATTGAGTACCAGCTTTCCTTCAACACTTCCTTCCATTTGGGCGGTCTCCACCATCCCGGCACCCCAGAAATCCAGGTGGCCAGGGACGTCGGCAACCCCGTAGTGAGCCAGGGCAGGGCGTCCCCCGCGTTCCATAACCAGGTCTGTACCAGCATCCGATTTAATTCGGATCTTATTTGCCTTGCCAAGCAGGCTTGCCCCGGCTTTTGTTCTCCTTATTACATCCGGGTGGGCGGTCAGCCGGTTAAGCACTTCCAGCGGAGAGACAACCATGATTGCCCGGGAACCCCTTTCCAGCGCTTTAGCCATTTGTTCGTGGTAATGCAGCCTGTAGGTGGTCATAAAAACAATCAGATCAGCCTCTTGCCAGGCACTGCCCATGGATTTTTTTGGCAGAGCATGGTTAAAAGGGAGAATTTGTTTGTAGGTATCTGCTCCCAATTCCAGGGCTGCCCCCAGGCAGGCATCTGAATAAACCGGATTGAACGCCGTATCCGTGATCACCAGGCATAGCTCATCCGCTGATAAATTGCACATGGAAAGCTGATAACGAAACAAACTCACTAATTCCACAGCAGCCGATGGGTTCATCATACTTCGTCGGTTAGGCATTATTGTTACTCCTCTAAATGGTTTTTTTATTGGGAAGGCTGAATGCTATCTCTATTAAGTGACGTCCTCTAAGCAAAATAATTATGCCACATTTAATTCAACCGCGGACAGGATTTATGTCCAAAAACACCGCTTATGTACTATACTCACCTCCATTAAACGATGGAAATAATAAAATGATCTACCTCACCCAGGGCATCCTCTTAGGATTTTATGCTGCTTTCAGTCCGGGACCCTTCCAGGCTTTCCTTTTTTCGCAAACCTTAAGGATCGGCTGGAAACGAACTCTGCCGGCTGCCTTTGCTCCGCTGTTCTCCGATGGCCCAATCATTGCATTATTCCTTTTTATCCTTTCGGAGTCTCCATCACTGGTAGTAAATACCCTCCGCCTGGTTGGCGGCTTCTTCCTGCTTTACCTGGCCTGGGAAGCATATCGCACCACGAAAATCCATCTGGAAAAATCCGATCTCAGCACCAATCCTGCCGATGCCAGCCTGATTAAAGCCATCCTGATGAACTTCTTCAATCCCAACGTATATATTTTCTGGGGTACCATCGGGGCAACCATTGTCCTGTCCGGGTGGGAGCAGTCCCCGATGGCAGGCTGGAGCTTTCTGATCGGGTTTTATTTAACAATCATCCCTTCGTTAGCCCTCCTGATAACCCTTTTCGGCACTGCAGGTCGGCTTGATGAAAAATTCCGCCGCCGCATTGGTATTCTCCTGGCGGCTGTATTATTCGGTTTTGGTATTTACCAGATCTGGCAGGGCTTGCTAATCCTGCTCAAATAACCTCACCATTAGGAGATCGCATGGTTTATCTTTCCCAGGGTATTGTGTTAGCCTTGTATGCTGCCATCCTCCCCGGACCTTTCCAGGCTTTCTTGCTTTCAAAATCCCTGCAGAATGGCTGGCGCCACACCCTGCCGCTTGCATTTGTACCGCTGCTCACCGACCTGCCTGTCATGCTGTTAATGCTGGGATTGTTGGCGCAGGTGCCTGCCTGGCTGTTGGATTACCTTCGCTTTGCAGGAGGGATATATCTCCTCTATTTAGCCTGGAACACCCTTCAAAGATATAAAGCGCCAGCTGATCCTGCCGGTAATCTACCGCAATCAAGCCAGCGCGGCTTCTTTCAATCCATATTAATTAATTACTTGAATCCAAATGTCTACATATTTTGGGGGACAGTCGCAGTGCCTATCATTTTAAAAGGCCTTGAATCCTCAACTGCTCAAGGAATATCTTTCATCCTTAGTTTTTACATCACCCTCGAAATTACTTTGGCAGTCCTTATTTTTTCCTTTGGCTCCGTGGGGCAATTAAATCCTAGGATCCAGCGTTTTCTGGGTTTGTTCCTCACTCTTTTATTATTGAGTTTTGGTGCATACATGATCTGGCAAAGTGTAAATATATGGACAGCCTGAGGAACAGATTGGATTCGCAGCACTGGTGCATTGTTCTTATAGTCTGGTCAGATCAACGAGATGCAGCCAGGTGTTGCAAACATCACCTAAGAGATTAAAAAAATCATCATAACCCCCGCAATCGATAGAATTGTCCCCAGGACAGCGCGCCAGCTGACATATTCCTTATAACCAAATTTTATAATCGGTAGCAGGATGATTGGCGAGAGTGCCATCAGCGTGGAAGCGATTCCTACAAAAGTTTTTTGGACTGCCATCATGGAAAGCCAGACACCAATAAATGGCCCTATGACTGTGCCCATTGCGGTGTTGCGAAAAGCAGAAGGGAAACGCCGCATGCTATGAAAGGTCTGGCTCGCACTTCCGGTTAAGATGGCTATCCCCCAGATGGTGGTAAAGCCGACTACCGTACGGATTGTCACCGCTGAAAGGACAGAGAAATCCCCTGCCATCCCCAGCTTTGCCAGTACCAGCCCGGTAGCCTGGCCCGCAGCAGCTCCAAATGCGCAGAGGATCCCGAGCACATAGCTGCGGCGGTGATTTGCCGCCAGGTTTCCTTCACCGCGTTCCATCACAACAATGGATATTCCGCTGATGGTCAGGCATATCCCGGCAATCACGCCTGTGCTCAAGTGTTCCCCCAGGAATATCCAGGCAATCATACTGCTGATCACCGGAGCAGTCGCCATGATCAGGAACGGGATGCGCACCCCCAAAAATACGAACGACTGGAAAAGAAGGGTATCACTGATAACCAGGCCGGAGATTCCCGATAATGCCAGCCAGAACCAGCGCTCTTTCCCTGCCTCAAATGGAATCAAGCTGCCTTCAATAATTAAGTGAGTCAGCAGGAATAAAACCAATGCCAGCATCAACCGGATGCGGTTGACCGGCAGGGAGCCGACTTTTTTTCCGGCAGCCGTAAAGAAGATCCCGCTGAACGCCCAGCAAAATGACGTTAACAGGGCAGCAATTTCACCCATTATTTTTTTCTCTTACAACATAGGTTGGACAGACATTATAAGTCAGCGGGCATTGAAAACCATAGGATATTAAACCCCCCTTTGATATGACGATGCGCCCTGCTTCCCGTTACCAGGAAAACCTTCCGCAGGTCAGCCCTTTAATCATCCCGAGGAGTAGTGGATTCCGATGGGAATTCCGGTCAGCCTTCTTTTGACAGCAAATCCTTCAATAACTGGTTGGTCAGGTTAGGATCGGCTTTTCCGCGGGTCTTGCGCATCACCTGTCCGACGAACCAGCCCAGCAGGGATTCCTTGCCTGCCCTATAAGCAGCTACTTCCTGCGGATTTTCCGCCAGGATCTCGCTTACAACTTTTCTAATTGAATCGAAATCGCTGACCACACCCAGGCCTTCCTCTTCAACAATCTTCCCTGGGGCTTTTCCGTTTTCCTGAATTTTATGCAGCAAAGTCTTTGCCGTGGCGTTGTTTATTGTATTGGAATCCACCATTTTCAGGATGTCTGCCAGGTAATTTGCTGTCACCTTTAACAAATCTGCGGTGAGATTTAATTCGTTGAGCATGCGCAGGATATCATTCATCATCCAGTTGGAAACTTTTTTGGGGTCCCCCCCATAGGCGCTGACCGCCTGTTCATAATAATCGGATAGGGACCTCTCACCGGTCAGGATGTCCGCGTCGTATACCGGCAGTTGGTACGCTTCGCAAAAGCGCTGGCGCCTTTGCAGGGGTAGTTCGGGTAGCCTGCTGAGTATTTCCCGTTGCCATTCACTGTTCACCTGCAGCGGCAGCAAATCTGGCTCGCGGAAATAACGGTAATCCGCTTCTGTCTCCTTGGAACGCATTTTTTTGAGTTTTCCCTTCTCATCATCCCATTCCAGCGTCCAGGATTCAATGCGATGACCGGCTTCGACCTCTTTGATTTGCCGTTCAACTTCTTTCACAATCGCCTCGCCTACGGCGTCGATCGAATTGACATTCTTGATTTCTGTTTTTGGATTGAGAATAGTTTCACCCTTCAGGCGGATAGAAACATTCGCATCGCAGCGCAGGTGCCCTTTCTCCATATCTGCTTCGGATACACCGATCCAGCGTAGAAGCTGCCTCAGGCGAATGAGATATTGTGCTGCCTCGTCCCCGCTGCGGATATCTGGTTCTGTTACCATTTCAACCAGTGGTACTCCGCAGCGGTTGTAATCCACCCAGCGTTTTCCACCGGCATTTTTAGTTTTGCCTGCATCTTCTTCGATATGCAGCTTATGGATACCAACACGGCGGGTGTACCCCTCCGGCATGGGTATATCCAGATGTCCGCCAGTGGCAATGGGTCGGTCATATTGTGAGATCTGGTAGCCCTTTGGCAGGTCGGGATAAAAATAATTCTTGCGGTCGAAGAAGGACTCGGATTGAACTTTTGCCCCCATGGCTTCAGCCAATAAAACCGCTTTCTCAACCACGGCTCCATTCAGCACCGGCAGCACACCCGGAAGGCCGGTGCAAACCGGGCATATATTGCTGTTGGGTGGTGAATTCCACGAATCTGCACTGCAGGAACAGAAGATTTTAGAGGAAGTGTTAAGTTGAATATGGGTTTCCAGCCCGATTACAGTTTCGTATTCTGTCATTTTTTACCTCATCGCCCACTGATACGCTGCCCCTGTAAAGCTCATCTTTCACAAGCCTTAAGCTTCACCTATTTTACTATGCTTATAACAAAGGGAAGTCCCTGTTAGGTTATACCGGTAGAGAATAGTCAAATAAGGCAGTAGTTGCATTCAAACTTTCCGTAGTTTTTCAATACGCATCAGGATGATTCTGTTTTTTGCGAATTAATAGTTCTTATGATAAAATACATTCGTGATGATGAATATATCCTCTTCGATATTCACTGAAGAAGAAATTTCTAGGTTTTTTTCCATAATTGGTCAACCGGTCCGGATTCAAATCCTCATGGTGATAGCCGACCAGCAAGCCTGTGTTTGCCATCTGGAAACTGTCCTGGGGTTGCGCCAGGCAAGTATCTCGCAGCACCTGATGGTATTGCGTAAAGCCGGATTGGTTACCACCCAGCGTGACGGCCGTAATATTTATTACAAGCTCCAGCAGCCTGAAGTTATTGTCATATTGGAACAAGCTGCCCGTCTCCTGGGGAGCGATCCAGATATACTGCGATCATTGGCAATCAGGCCAATTCCAGACTGCCCGTGCCCGCAGTGCAATCCCGGTATGGATCCAAAATTGACCTGTCAGAATGCAAGTGCCACCAAATTAACATAAATTAAGGAGAATTTATTTATGGATAATACCAGCGTCACCAAACAGCTTTCTTTTCTGGACCGTTACCTTACTCTATGGATCTTCCTGGCAATGGCGGTTGGAATTGGCATAGGCTACCTCTTCCCCGAAGCCGTAGCGTCCTTCAACACCGCCGTCTCAATTGGTACAACAAACATCCCCATCGCCATTGGGTTAATTCTGATGATGTACCCGCCGTTGGCAAAAGTGCACTATGATGAGCTTGGCAAGGTCTTCCGCAACTGGAAGGTGCTCGGCTTGTCATTATTGCAAAACTGGATTATTGGTCCCATACTCATGTTCCTGCTCGCCGTCATTTTTTTGCACGATTATCCTGAGTATATGGTTGGCTTGATTATGATCGGCCTGGCGCGCTGCATTGCCATGGTCATCGTATGGAACGAACTGGCTAAAGGAGATACCGATTATGCGGCTGGTTTGGTTGCATTTAACAGCATTTTCCAGGTTTTGTTCTACAGTGTCTATGGTTATGTATTCATAACTGTGCTGCCCACCAGGTTTGGAATGGAGGGTATCGCCGTCAATATCACAATTGAAGAGATTGCCAGGTCGGTATTTATCTACCTCGGCATCCCTTTCATCGCCGGTTTCATCACCAACCTGGTGCTGACAAGGGTGAAGGGCAAAGAATGGTATTACAATACCTTTATCCCTAAGATCAGTCCAATCACTTTAATCGCCCTGCTCTTCACCATTGTGGTGATGTTCTCCCTCAAAGGTAATTTGATTGTCTCCATCCCAATGGACGTTGTGCGCATTGCGATCCCGCTGGTGATCTACTTTGTAACCATGTTCCTGATCAGCTTCATGATGGGAAAAGCAGTCGGTGCTGATTACAAGCAGACGACCACGCTTGCATTCACTGCCGCTTCCAACAACTTCGAACTTGCCATAGCAGTCTCTGTGGCGGTCTTTGGAATCAACTCCGGCCAGGCATTTGCCGCCGTGATCGGCCCGCTGGTGGAGGTACCGGTGATGATAGGACTGGTCAGCGTGGCCTTCTGGCTGCAGAAACGCTATTACAAAGATCAGGTGACCGCTGGAATTCCAAACCAGGACCTTTGTTAGGATTTTTCGAACCAGGGCTGCCAGAATTAGCGGGCAGCCCTGTCTTTAATATTCACGATGAGCATATTCAAATCCATACGCATCCAGTTGGATAACCAGGGGCACCTGATCCTCCCTGAAGAGATTTTAAATCAATACGGGCTTGTTCCAGGGAGCACTTCCAGGCTGGAAACCTCTGAGCAAGGCTTGGTGCTGACACGCTCGTCATCCAGCCTGGCAAAGGTTTATATTGAACCGACCAACGCCTGTAACCTCGATTGCAGTATCTGTATGCGTAATGTCTGGGATGAACATGTTGGAAAAATGACCCGGCATACCTTCGACCGGGTTATGCAGGGGATTCAATCCATTAACCCCTCCCCAACGATATTCTTTGGGGGTATTGGCGAGCCGTTGGCCCATCCCTGCATCCGTGAGATGGTATCTGCTGCATGTAAAGTTGCCATGGAAGTGGAATTAATCACAAACGGGACCCTGCTCGATGAAAACACCGCCCAATGGATGGTCGAATCAGGTTTGAGCAGGGTATGGGTTTCCATCGATGGTGCCACCCCGCAAAGCTATGCCGATGTGCGTCTCGGTGATGCCCTGCCGCTTGTGATCGCCAATCTCAAGCGTCTACAAAGCCTGCGTGCTCGCACGGATTCATCGCTGCCAAAATTGGGCATTGCCTTCGTTGCCATGAAACGGAATATTGCCGGTTTACCGGATGTAGTCCGCATGGGTAAAAAGCTTGGAGCTGACCGCTTTTCCATAACCAACGTCTTGCCCCATACAGCTGAGCTGAATAAAGAGGTACTGTATAACCTCTCGATGGTTAACAACACCCTTAGGCCTTCACAGTGGACACCAGAAGTGGCTCTTCCCCGCATGGATCCGGACAGGTTGAACATTGAATTCATCGCCAGGGCTATGAAAGGCCAAAATTTGCTGCAAATCTCACGGCAGTCCCTAAAATTTGGGGTGGATACCTGTCCGTTTATTGAGAAGGGTAGTATCTCCATTCGCTGGGATGGCGAAGTAAGCCCGTGTTTACCTCTTTTGCACACCCATGAAAGTTACCTGGGGAAAAATCTGCGCACATCCCATGCCTTCACCGTAGGTAATATTCAACACCGCAGTTTGTTGGATTTATGGAATGACCCGCATTACCTTCACTTGCGTGAGCGCCTGCAATCGTTTGACTTCTCCCCATGCACGTACTGCAACAGCTGTGAGATGGCGGAAGCCAACCTTGAGGATTGTTATGGGAATACACAGCCAGCTTGTGGCGGCTGTCTGTGGGCGCAGGGTTTTATCCAGTGCCCATAATTCTTACAAATAAAGCTATTTTTAATTTTCCACATTACAGAAGCAACCCTTCCAGTTCCATGACTTTCTTTTGAACTAATGAGATAAATCAATGGTAATTAAGGAAGGGTACCTTTTCATTTCGGACACAGTGATACGCAAAGATATACATCCCTGCCGACCAGGCCTGGTGCGGATATCCCATAGGTTTGCCAGTACGCCCATGGCACCATTCATTGAATTCCCATTCTTCATGTACCCCTAAACGGTTTAGCTCAGCCAGTTTCTCTAAATGCTGGTTGGCCTGCTCTATTCGCCCCGCCTTAATCAGGGCAGCAATATAAAAACCGCCCACGAAAGGCCAGATCCCGCCGTTGTGATATTGTTCTGGTATGTTGAGATTGTTGTTTCTATAGTACTCGCGCCAGTCCTTATTCCCGGGATGGATGATAGGATGTAATACCCGGACCGGATAAGGATCGGCTATACCAACCTGGTCCAGGTAATCCAGAATGCGCTTTTCCTGTGCAGAATTGACCACACCAAACAAAATGGCTAGCAGATTACCAAACACATCGCAATAATCGCCAAAGTCTCGGAATGCTATGTAGGGTAAAAAGTAGGGACGCTTAACAAGTACAGGGTCTACCTGGCTTAAGGTGTGGCGCCATTCCGTATGCCCGGGACAGTCTGGTCCCCATTCCTCCTGGTTCTCCGGCCCAACCCAAAGGATAATGCGGATTTTATGGCGTACATCGTTTGCCATATCCCCGTATAGGCCGCTATTTACTCCCAGTGCTTTGGCCATTTCTGTCATTGCACACAGGGCAGCATACCACAGTACGTTATCATAAAGTATGTTAAATCGGTTAGCAAGCAGATCTGCCCAATCGGCAGCTTCATGTACTTCTAATAAGCCGCAGCCATTTGAATCCTGATAACGCAGCCACAATAGGGACTTCTCCAATGACATCCAGGATTTTCGCAGGAAATCCAGATCTTTTGAGGTTCGATATTGAAAGACATGTCCCAGGATAAACCAGAGGTTGGAATCTACGGATCCAGCGTTGGTGTGATCCAAAAGACCGGTCGCTACGCTGACATTATTTGGGATAGCCCCCAAATCAGATTGCTGACCAGCTAGCGTCTCCAAAGAAACTCGCAGGCAGTACTCATGACCGGGAGAGAGCAAAGCCCCCAAAGAGGTAATTACACTATCACGCGCCCAAACATGGCGGTAACCTTCTGGGGATGCCATCAGACCAATCGGGCTGCACTCGCTCGCCAGAATAGAAAGTGCTTTTTCAAGCGCAACTTCAGTAAGTAAAGCCATATTTACCTCTCCCGTGGACTTAAATTACAAATATCCTGGTATGTACACTGTTATGTCCTGAATAAAGGCATGCAAATTAAACCACCTTCGTCTGATATCACAGACAAGTATTGGTATGAATTCAAGCGCCACGATCTAAATCCATGAATAGAACCCGGTATGTAAAATCACCAGACCAGGTAAGCATCGACCATCCCCGGTCCCGTTCCTGAGAGGAGCCGTCTTTTTCAAGTTGGTAAATTAAACTAGCTGACCGGCTATGTCCACATCTAAATTGAAACAACCATTCAGGTCATTTATGTCATTTCTGCTATGAGCAACTGTAAAATATTCGTGGCAGCGGACTTTGTCCATTTCATCCTCTGCCTTTCCTCTCAGGGATGGGTGCTGGCTGACATGGCTTTGGATAGCCCTAATTTTTTTAAGCTTATAATCAGAAATATCAACGGAAATCAGCGCTCCCTTTAGGTCCGCGCTGGAAGTCATTACACCGCATCCCATGACCGTTGCTTCGGATGGAGCAATGTATAAAAGACAGACTCCGGGGAAAAATTTTCTGACAGCCTGCGTAACGATGTTTGATATTGTCACATGATCGGGGTGACCAGAAACACCGTCCGGACCAAAAGTCAGGATGACTTGCGGCCGCATGGTATCGATCCAGCCAGCAATATGGGATAAGAATTTCCAGGAATCTTCCTGAGATAATTCCCCATCCTGGTAATCCAGGAAATGAAATTCGATACCCAGGTGCTCTGCCGCTCGCCGCAGTTCTTGTTCTCGAATCGCTCCTGCCTTTCCGGGCGCTAAACCCGGGATTCCAATTTCTCCTCGCGTTGCTGTCAAAAGAATCACCTGTATCCCATGATCGGCATATTTCGCTAACGTTCCCCCTACGGCAAAACTCTCATCATCCGGGTGCACCAGGATCACCAGCATCCGATTTGGTAATTCCTGATATTGGAATTTTTCTTCTATATCTAATCCCATAATTGGAGTATCAGGGCTACTTTTCAAGAAGTTAATCAAATTCAATCCAATTCATCAATTTTTTTACAAATGAGCGGGATGGAAATTTTTCCACCACTGCTCATCAATATGTCATCCACAAACACTACCGGTAACTGGCTATCCATTGCTAGCTTTGGGCAATTGGGATCGAAAAGGTTGTAATATAACACTCGCACACGGTTACTGTAGCGAACACTAAGCTGTCCTGCTGCCCATTCCGCCACCTGGCGCCAGCTGTCTTTAACGCCATCTTTACATGCAACCGGAGCGCCAATTATCTTGACCAGGATTGGCTGCATGTCATCCACAGCAACCAAACCCGGCATTTGGTCCACAGTTCGATGAAGGCAGTGTGGAACCATCCCCGTTACCGGGACGCACGAACAAACCTGCCGTTAAGACCTGGTGCATTTCTGTACTATGGCAGTCTGGACATTCCGGATTCAGGCCCTTTTCTTTTTCTTGAAACGAAGCACGCACTTCGAAAATTAATTTACAATGCTCACACTGATAATCATATAAAGGCATACGGTCTCCTTATTCATAATCTCAACAGCAGCCACCAGAACGCCGGGTAAGGGAAGCAAAATCTATACCTATGAGATTGCTGATTTCTTGATTAACTTCCCGGAGAAAAGCAATGGCCATTTCCTGTGCCAGACTATGTTCCTGAATAACATCATTCATGCCGATCTCTAATTGCAATTCCCTGATCCTTTTTAGGTCGTTTTCGGAAATGGCGTTGGAAAGCTGTTGAGTTCGAATTCTTTGTTGAAGATCCGCAAACTCATTCAATAGCCGCATTGCTTCCTGATCTGCTTGGAGTTTTCGATCTGCCTCTTGGAAATGCAAAAAAGGTTCGGACTGAACCAGGTTTTCTGCAAGGACAGTCGTCGCTTCTACCAGGGTGGTGGAAATATCATTTTGGGTAAATGTCATTTCAATATTATCCACAGCAGCCTCCTGTCCGGCAAGAGCTTCCAAAATCCATGCCTATGGTCTTTGATAAGAAATCGCCAATATCTTGTGAAAGTGCTAGCAAATCTTGCTGGGCCTTGATTAATTTCAAATAAGTAGGCTGATGGTAAAACTGATCCTGAAGCCTTTCCAGTTCCTGGCGGTCCTCCTCGCTGACTGCATTCAACATCAACAATGCCTTCAAGGAAGCCTGCTTTTTCTGAAAATCCCTGATGGCGGTCTGTGCCTGTTCATCGTTGCGATAGTCAGAATACGATCGTTCAAATTCTCGAAATTGTGTTGTTTCTGAAAACGCTTCAGCAAACTGCCTGGAAGCCACCATCACCATCGGTTCCGAGGTGATTTCCAGATCATTCCATTTAGTGTCACTCATTTATAAACTCCTGTTTTTAGTTTATATTAATTATTTTTGCGATTTTATGATAAGAACCGGCTGTTTTGCCAGCCGGACGACGCTCTCCAAGGTGCTTCCGCTTATCAATTCGCGGATAGCGCTGCGTCCTTGCGAACCGATGACAATGACACCCGCCTTGGATTCATCGGCTACTTTTAATGTCTCCTGGGCAGGGTTTCCGTATCGGAGGATAAAACGAGCTTTCATCCCCAAATCAGCCAGGTGATTGCAGCGCTCTTCCAATCGGCTGCGATCCTCCTGATCAAATTCGGCTAATTGTTCCTGGGGCCTATGTTTCATAATGCGGTCATCTTGAACGTGCAGCAATACCACCTCACGCGTTCCGGCTGCAAGCAGTGTTTCTATCGTTTTGTATGCATTATCGGCATAAACCGAGAAATCGGTTGGGAGCAGGACGCGCCGGAACATTTCTGCACAGGTCCATCGGCAGCGGATATGTCCTTCTTCTCGCACTACCTCCGCTTTTTCCAATAGCACAGGGACCGGCGAGCGGCGTATGACCTCAAAGGCGGTGCTGCCAATCATCAGTTCCTGGGCTAGAGTTGTCCCCTGAGAGCCGACCACGATCATACCCACATGCTCATCCTGTGCAACCCGGACAATCTCCGCAACTGGAGAACCGTATTCTATTCTGCTTCGAACTCTCAACCCATGACCTTCGATCATCATACTTAAAAGGTTCAACTTCTCCTCGACGCCCCAGCGGATGAGTTTATAGCTTTCCAGATTATAGGTTTCAGGGAGCGGAACATCCTTGCTCCGGATGACATGAAGGAGAACAACTTCTTTTACGCCAGCAGTTATCAGCGATGGTATACAGGCTGTAACACCATTGGCGTAGACAGAAAAATCTGTTGGGAAGAGAATTCGTTCAAACATTTCTACTACCATTTCTCCCGGTCGGACTAAGTTTAAATTTAACTTTCTGAAGATATAAACCGAAACGCGTTGCTGACGGTATCATTGACTGTAGCTTGCTTCATATACCGGGCCACCATCACAGCCTCGGTGATCTCCGCATTGGTGACTCCCTGTTCCTTTGCCATTTTGACCCACATTTCTGTGCACGTGTCCGAACCGGCCATGGCGGCGGCAGCAATCCCAATCAGCAATTTGTATTTGACAGGGACTGCCTGGTAATTGGGGTGTTCAAAGAGCAGCGATTTTTCGTCCATCTGGTTCTTGGCAAACTCTGGGGCAAAGTCTTTCAATATTTCCATTGGTGTTTTCATGTTATCTATCAGTTTCATCCTTAAAAGAAATTGATGCAGGTTTCATTTATCTAATATTTTCTCAACTACCAGGTCGTTTTGGTAAATCTGCTCGCCCAATTCGGCCAGCATTGCCAGTCCCTTGATCTCCTGAGGTAGGAGCGGTATCTGAGCAACCGGTAAGTGGAAACGATCCGATATTTCATTCAGATACTTTTCCTGCATGGTGCGGCGGGCATGGATGAAATCTGTGTTGGCTTGCTCAGGCGGGATGACCATGTTGGCTACTACCAATCCCGGGTGAATACCGACTGTACTCAGTTCTGTTGCGGCTCTGAAAGCCTCAATGATGGGTGTCGCTTCCGGATACATGACAAAAGCAAACGTACTTTGCTCAGGATCGCGCATCATCTCGATGACTTTGCCAAAACGCTGTTTGGCTACGTCATCCGCGGCCGAAGCATCCACTGAGGCGAAAATTTTCACGTCGATCTGCTTGCTCCAATCCATTGGCAGTTCCAGCATACGCAGGGTATGCCCGGTTGGCGCGGTGTCAAAAACCACGGACTCCCATTCACCCTCAGAGGCATATTCGATGAATTTGTCGAACGCTGCCATCTCTTCAGTGCAGGGTGAGTTGAGTTCTTCTTCCATCGTTGCGATGGCGCTCTCCGGACGACCACGCCGGCGGGCATCTTCAAGAATCCGCTCTTTGTAGGTATCCGCTGCGGCTTTCGGGTCAATCTTGACCGCCCATAGATTGGGCAGTCCAGTCACGGGTGCGATTTCGTCACCCACCGGGGCGTCCAGGACATCCCCTAAATGGGCAGCTGGATCGGTAGTCAGTAACAATGTTTTATATCCCTGTCGAGCCAGCCAGACAGCAGTAATGCACGAAGCAACCGTCTTGCCCACACCGCCTTTACCGGCAAAAAAGACAGTTCGATGATGTCCATTGGGTTGAAGGCGCGCTCGGACATCTGCTAAGGGGGTTGTCAGCGCAAATTGCTGCGGTTGGATACTCTCCGCCACAAATGTATTGGCTGCCGAATTTCCATCAAAGAAAATCTTCGCCACCTGACTCAGTCGCTTCACTCCCTTGATTTCTCCAGAAAGCAAAGTCATGTGCTGTGATGGATAGGGTAGTTCGGCTTCAATTTGTGCCAGGTACTGGGCTTGCATGGCGGCGCGGGCAGCAAAGAGCGCATTCTGCGCGGCTTCAGGTGGGATAATGCTGTTTACAATCAAACGGTAGTTGTGAATCGCCAGTTTGCTCAACTCGCCAATCGCCCGGCGGGTTTCCTTGATCGAAATGGCTTCCGGGTGCAGTACAAATATGAAGGTTGTTTGACTACTCTCGCGCATGGCTGCCAATGCCCGTTCATACTTATGTTTTGCGTCCTGGATCGCCGCCGCAGGTCCCAGACAGGTTTGCCCGCTGCCTGCGCTGGCGGCATCAATCGACTGGCTCCACTCGGCTGGTAGTTCCAGCAGGCGGATGGTATGCCCGGTCGGTGCTGTGTCAAAAATGACCGTATCAAAGGCCATCTCATTACTGCTCGGCACTTCCAGAAAATCCGTAAAGCGATCAAAGGCCGCCACTTCTGCCGTACAGGGACCACTCATTTGCTCTTCCATTACCTGAACAATTTGGGGTGGGAAGGCTGCCCGGATGGGCTCCATGGCGAGGTCGATGTATTCCTGGGTGGCTTTGTCGGAATCGATTTCCATTGCCCACAAGTTAGACATACCCTGGATTGGGGTAACCTGGTGGCCAATTTCCTGTTCGAAGACATCCGCCAGGTTAGACGCCGGGTCGGTGGTGACGATGAGAGTTTTCTTGCCCTCCTCTGCCAGTCTTACTGCATGGGTGCAAGCCATCGAAGTCTTGCCCACGCCGCCTTTGCCGGAGAAGAAGATATATTGTGTTTCCATACTACTTACCTCCATTAAGGTTTTGTTGAATTTCAGCCAACTTTGGGTAATTTCCCACAACGATGACTTTCCCATGCACAACAATGATTGGCAGTGCCGCCATTTGCTTCTCGCGAACCAATCGCATCACTTCCGGATTTCCCAAAAAAGCTTGTGGATTTGTTGTCATCTGATATCGTTCTACCCGGAACCCTTCTTTTTGGATATCTAAAATCATTTCACTTACATCCAATAGGGTCTGATCCAGGGTTGGACCGCACAGTCCTGTCGGACAGCACATGGGTGGGTCAAATATCTCTACATCCACATGGCTGTTTATTGGTGAAGGAATTTCTTCGTTAGAAATGTTGGTGTTATTTTCAACCATTATGCTTCAACCTCCATTGAAATATATAAATAAAAAAATTTACTTGGTCATTCTGAGTAAACTCAACCGTTGCGATTCTGATGCCTGGGGGCCACAGGATAACCGGCGCGGCTGAATGCGGTATGTGTCAAAGAAATTTCCAAATAATGACCTGAGTTCATCCATAGCTTTTAGATTGATGGAATAATAAACCCAACGGCCATCCACAGGATCACGCTCGGCTTCAATCAGACCAGCATCGCGTAATACAGACAAATGGTGGGAGATCAAGTTCGGAGCCATCTGCAAGGCATCACCTAATTCGCAGTTACACTGCACTCCTTCAATGATTTTTTCAAGCAGTAATAACCGGTTTGGCTCACCAATCACTTTGAGCCATCGGGTAAGATCCGCTAAGGATTCGTTTGAAAAAACCAGTTTATCCATTGTTATCCCCGGACTATACTTCAACAACGATTGAATTATAAATCATTCCAGCAATTTGTCAAGTGAAAAAACCTGCCTTGGCGGTTGCCTATTAATAGATAAATATAATTTTGTGACCTGTTTTGATAGGTCTGGAAGATCTAAAGATCCGCCAGCAAGGCAGTGATCTTTTGCAGGATATCATCCCGGACAGAGCGGAATGCATCCATCACTTCTTCCTCCGTGCCCGTTGCTTTTGCGGGATCCGGAAAACCTAGGTGAACACGCATGCCCTTACCAAGCCAAACCGGGCAGTTCTCGGCGGCGTCGTCGCAAACTGTAACAACCAGGTCAAAGTGGGTGCCCCTAAATTGATCGGTGGATTTGGATATGCCCTGGTGTTCAATGCCGATCTCCTTTAACGCTGCGATTGCTTTTGGGTGGATGTAGCCAGCTGGCTGCGTACCTGCGCTGACTGCTTCCCAGGTATCCCCCAGCCTGTCGTTTATAATCGCTTCTGCCATTTGCGAACGGCAGGAGTTGCCTGTACAGAGGATCAGTACTTTCTTTTTTTGTTCTGCATTCATGGTAGGAATTCTCCATTTTTTTATTAATCGTATTCTATTTTAATCAACTCGCAATCATCTGTATAAGGGAAGGTAGCGCTGGTGCTTACAATTTCCAAATGATTTGATTAATTTATAAGAATCCCGCCATCAATGTTGATCCATCCACGGCCACATCCTGGCTTCAAGGCTGTCCGGGTACTGCTGGATAATTTCGGTCATGGCTCCGCGGAAGGAACTTTTCTCTTTGGCAACCAGGTACTCTGCCATGCCGCGCATGAACAGCAAGGCTGCGGCGCGCGGGTTGGCCGGAAATTTGGCCAGGCCGTCATCCATTAGATTAATCACGTCAAAATATTTGCCATGTGGCATGTCCAGGGATGCCTTACCGAGTCGCATCAACACCCGGAAATCACCTGCATTTTGATAGCCATTGAATGAGTACAATGAATTACCCCTGGAATTGATGAAATAAAAAGAGGGTGTCCAGTAGGCTGAGTACCTTGCACGAACAGGCCGGTTCTGGATGATGTCCTGCCGCAAAGGGATAAACCAGCTGAACAACTCATTCTGTACATCAGCATTGGGATAAACCTGGCTGTACATTTTCCGGCAGCCGGCACATTCCTCCCTGTAAAACTGCAGGAGGACCCCTTTGCCCTCCTGCCCTGCAGCCGCCATGGCAACCTCAAAATCATCAAACCATTTGTGTTCAATTTCCATGTTGATACTCCTTGATCGCTTCCTCAAAATGCACCAGGTCTAGCGGAGCAGTATCTGCGATCACTTTATCCTGCCGGTAAATCGAATTGCCACCCGAATCTATCAGGATTAATACCGGGGCACGGACGACACCATACTGGTTCCCAATATCCGGCCTGCGATCCAGATCTATGGTTACCACCTGTATGCCGCCTCGAGCAGTTTCTGTCCACCCTTCAACCTGCGCCTGGGCGGCTTCGTATACCACCAGGGCACACTCGCAGCCCTTGTAGCGGTTGAAGAACAGCAGGGCAGACTGGTTGGAGAGGTCAGGCGACTGCCTTGGGGCCATCCAGCCATCATTCATCCCCTTTAACCAGAAGCACAGATAACAACATCAAAGCAAACAACACCAGCGCTTTTACCCGAAAAGACAAATCCAACGCCATTGTTGGACACTCAAGCAATCCAGAGGAAGTAAAATCCAACCATCAGGATGATCACTCCGCTTGCCTTTTCCAGGTATCCTGACCATTCTCCAATTTCACGCAGGTTCTTCAGCACGCCGGTAAATGTGCCTGCCAGAACAATGGGTACACCGCGCCCCAGGGAATAAATAAACAAAAGGGCTGCGCCATATATCAGGCTCGCTTTTTGCGCCATCACATAGGTGAGGATCGCCGCCAGTACCGGGGTGGCACACTGCGAAGCAACCAGGCCTGATATCAACCCCAGCAGCAGGGCACCCAGAATGCCCCTTGCTTTTACTTTTTCACGCATCCCGCCAAACCAGGATGGTGTGGAAAGTTGGAGAATACCCAGCATTTGCATCCCTATTAAAAAGCAAACACCCGCCACCAGGTAATACCACACCCGTGTACTGCCGCCCAGGAGTCCCCCAACCAATGCTGCAATCACCCCAAGCGCCATGAAGGTAATTGCCAGCCCGATCGCAAATACCAGGGATATGCTGAATGCCTGTCTGCGGGGCAACTCATGTGATCCCCCGATATAGGCAACAATCAGCGGGATCATGGCCACGTTACATGGCCCGATGCTGGTAACCAGCCCTCCAAAAAATACAAGAAAATAGCCAACAATGGATGATGGCTGCAGCAGCGCCGGGTCAAGGGTCAATTTGTCCCTCCAGCCAATCCCTGCAGAGCCAGCCTAAGCTGGTCCTGAGCCATAACGCCAATGATTACCTTTCCCTGTCCGGTTCGGTCAATGAACACCTGGGTAGGAATGGAGGATATCCCTGCCCTGCGTAAAAGGGTTTCATTAACCGGGTCATAGACATTCACATCCACCAGGGCGACTTCTTGCTTTGAAATCAGGATAGACCTGGTCCACAATGGCGATCATGTCGATGCAGGATTGGCAGTTGTTTGAGTGGAAGAAGACAAAAGACGGTTTCCCTTCTTTCAAGTGCTGGTCCAACTGCTCTTCCGCAGATACGCTGCTCGTGATTGGTTCCGGAGTGGATTGGTTCTTTAGCACAAAGATGACCGCAACCAATATGATGATTCCGCCCAGTATTAATATTCTGGGAAGGGGACCGACCTTATTTGTATTTTTGGGTGATTTTCCTGACACGGTTTATCCTTTATCTAAACAAATTATCAGTAAATTTTTTATATAATTCTATCAAAATGCCCGCCGAAACTGATGGGTAGCCAAATACCACCCTCATGGCAAATCCTGCCAGCGTTCCCTGGGCATTTTTAATACAAACACCGGACATATGCCATGAATCTCAGTAACCAGGTTCTTCCCGACATACCTCTATGGCGTCTACGGATTCGGTGCCAGGAGGCATCCAGAATACCGGTATTTTCTGGGCTGCACATGTTTCAGCTATTTTTGCAGCTGCAGAAGGCCGAAATAGCAGAAATAGCCGCATCTGGAATTTGAGGAAGTGCCGCAAGGGTGGGGTAACAGACCTGGTCATCGATTGTGTCATATTTTGGGTTGACCGGTAGTACGATGTGGCCATGTTTCCTAAGGATTTCATATAACTCGTAACCATACTTTGTTTTGTCCTGCGAGACTCCGACCACTGCAAATGTATGCGGACTCTCTAACAGATGGGTTATCTGGCTCATAAGTGTTTCTCCAAATTCTTATAATCGCGGTTTTCTTTTCTTTGCAGATTTCTTTTGTTGGGAGAACTCGCTGCCGTAATAAATTCCAAAGTTGGGCAGGATGACACGGTGTATGAGGAGGATCAGTATGGTAATCACAAAAGCAATTCCAAACACGACGATGGAACTGTTCAGGTCGTTCATCAGATTCGGATTTATCAACATGACTGCTGCCAGGGTGAGCATTAAGACTCCGCCTATCAGTTTAAGGATGCGGCCTTGTTTCTCTTCCAATTTACTGGCACGCATAGAAAAAACTGCTACAAGGAAGATGCCCATTTCGTCAATCTGGTAGATCAGCAGGTATACCGACCAGCAGCAGAACAAAGGTGACAACGGTCACTCCTGGGATACCAGCAGGTTGGACCATAGAACCGGGAACCCGGCCGTACAGGAAAATTCCACCAGGGAAACGCCTGCAGCCAGCACAATGGTACCACCTACCAACCCCCAGAAGGAATCGCCAGCGTCCAGAATATTACGCATACGCTTGAAGATACCGGGTTTCTTATCATCTGATATGGTGAAGGAAACGCCTTCTTTGTACCAGAAGTAATCTTTGATATTCACCACGGCAAAAAAGAGAGCCACCACAGCTACCGCAATCTGGATCCAGCCGGCAAAGCTGACCACTTTTAACATGGTGAATAAACCGGTGATGAACAATGCGTATACAGCAGCGGTTACGCTCAAAAAGATGAATCCAATTAAAAGCACCTTTTTCCTGGATCCCGTATGCAGGGTGAGCGCCAGCAGCATGGTCAAAACCCAGATCGAACAGGGGTTGAAGCCGTCCACAAAGGAAATCAGCAGGGTGCTGATCAGCAGGGATTGAGTGGAAAGGTCAACTGTGCCAATAAGGGGTATGTTGATGCGGCTGGCGGGGGAGTTGTTCAGTTCAATATCTATTCCGGCGGTTACCGGGCTGGAATCTTCCGGGTTGCTTTCTTCACCAACCCCCGTTCCATTCTCTGGGCAACCTTTTACCAGGCAGGCTTCTACAGCAGTGAGGATTTCCTCCTGGATGAGGTCATTATAACCCTCCCAGTACTGTGATCCGATGAAAATGGTTGGAACACCGTGCGGTTCAAAACCGTATATCTCGGCGGTTTTGATGAACAGGTCCTGGTTTTCTGGCACATGCCAGACTTCGTACATATTCAATTCAATCTGCGGGTGGCTGCGGGCTAATTCTTCCAGGAAAGGTTTAGCCACCTCGCAATGCGGGCATCCGTCTCCCCAGAAGAGAGTGATAATGGTTTCAGGTGATCCAGCGGTGGATCTACTCGAGCCTATCACAACGGTTGGAGTACCTGCCTGTTTTGTCAAATCTGATGCAGGAGTTGGTGTGGAAAAAGGTAAATAATCTTGAGTTCAGGCAGATCCGGGTAACCAACCCACCCTGGCCGAGATAACTCTCAACTAAATCAGGCAGCTTGGCGGGAATATCCCAGCGGATCCTACCAGGATATCCTCCCCGATGATCAGGAATGGAAGTCCAATTTGGTCACCATCCAGGCCCTTGCTGGCACCAATCCTGAACAGGGTGCCCATCTCATTCTCTGAGGTCAATTCAATCTGTTCGATGTGTAATTTATCACCGTATTGTTTCTCAAGGTGCGGCAGCGTGAAGGCCTTTACCTCCACGCAATACGGACATCCTTCTGCCCAGAAGAAAACGGCTTTGACAATCCCTTCTTCATAATCGTATTGACTTTGCAGAGCGGAGACGGTGGGAACGGGCGTCTCCGGATCATCGTTCCTTGCAGTAATGGCCGCATGAGATGGGGGGTGCAGTTGGGGTGGATTGCACCCCAACTGTTTCACATATGTGGCAGGCTTTTACTGTTGCAGTCGATACGGCCAAAGCAGTGGTAGTGTGGAGCGAGAATAATCCTGCCATCACCATAAAAAATATGACCACCACAAAGTAATATCTCGTTTTATTCTTTATGAAAAACCTCCCGGACATACGTTTTTATCCATTATTTTGTGGCTGCGTGAGGATTTGATAAATTTTCTTTGAGCGGGAATTGGATATAGCTTTCTTACCTAAAAATATTACATTCTTTGCGATATCTGTCAGCAATGCAGCCGGGAAACCAATCACTGTTTCATTTGTACCAAGATCCGTGGCCTCTCGGCACCCGTAACAGCCAAAGCCAAAGTTTAGCCTGTTTTCTATGTATGGAATAATGGTGGAATCCACACAGGTCGCCTGTAATATTGCAGTTGAGCCGTGCAAACGCTCACCCCCGCAGGTATTCAGGTACGCCAGGTTGATCCACATCAATTGTTCGACTTCTCCTTCAACCACAACAATGTCAGGAGGCTTTGGCGCTTGATCAAGTGGATACATTTCCAGGCGGGACAATAGTCCTTGCGTCAATGAGGGCATATTTGCAAACATTTTTTGCCCGACCAGTGGATCGGAGACAATGCCATATCCGACCAATCCCTGCCCGGATTTTAGACCTTCCGGCAAGGTGCGGAAGCCAAAAGCAGCAGCTGCCGCAGGACAGGAAATCCCCTCGGCATCCAGGATTACCATTTCGCCTCGCCGTGCTTTCATGAGCGCCTGGCAATAGCGGTGTTTATTGAGATGCGTTGCACTTTCCAGGAGAGATTCCTGTGAGGCAAACACAAAACGCACTCCAACCGGGGAAGTTGTTAATTCCAATATATCCACCAGCTGATGGGCTGCATTTTTAATTTCGCAAATTGATAAAGGTTGGTCTTCCATTAGCCGCCAATCGGTTCGGTGCCAGCCTGAATCGCACTAATTATCGCAGCTGTCGCCGGTTTCATTTCTTTTGGGTCAAATTGAGATGATGGTTTTTTCTGGATCCCGCAATCAGTTACCAGATTGATGGTAACTGCTGGGGTGAATCCTGCCTGTTCAACGATCTTGCGCGAGTAGTTCAAAGGGCAGCCATCCACGGTAACAATCTTCTTTACTGCCCTGGTTTTTTCCAATACGGTTGGAGCCTGGGTTGGTAAACCACCCAAACAAAAAATTCCCGCTTTTCGAGGCTCTACATGTTTCGAAGCTTCAATCGCAGCCAGACCAGTCATCATTCCAACATTCGACAAGGCCCCAAAGCAAACAAATAATGCGGTTTATGGGACATTTTAATTTACAAGGGTTTAGACCTGCAGGACAATCTCAATCTGTGGTTCAATGATGATTTCGGATTTCACTGAGTTGGCCACCAGGCTGTACTTTTGGGCTGCCTTGAGCGCTCGCATGGTACGGGCTCGGACTAATTCTGGCTTTTCGACTCCGGCTGCAATCCGGATCACCGGCCAGAAACGCAGGTGGGTGAAGATTTCCGTCCGGTCCAGCTCAATCAGTTTGGTGCCTTCCGTTTTGCATTCATAGGCCAGCAGCTTGAGCTTGAACCGTTCCGCTGCCCAGATGACCATCATCATGATGCAGGTGTTTGCAGCAGCCACAAAAGCATCTTCAGGGGTCAATACACCCGCATGACCCTGCGCATCCGGTGGGGCTGAAAAATCCATTTCGGGGCCATTGCCCATGACAATATGACCCCAATGTGCCCCCTTCCAGGCTAACTTCGGTATGTATATGTCGCAGTCTGGCTCATGCCCTTACCCCCTGTTCGGTGCAGTAACCGGCGTATGCTTCCATAACCACCCCTTTGACATCTGCTTCTATTTCAGGATTGATCTCATTGTAAATTTTGACCATCTCCAATACTTCATCTGCCATGTCATTACCCGGGATTCTTCCTTGTTGGAAGAGGTTTTGGAAGATTAAAGGTAAAGCCACCAGGGATATTTCTTTCCCGTTAACCTGCACTTTTTGAATGGGGATACCCGAACCACACGAGCAGGTGGCAACTGCTTCCTCTTGAGCCGATTCACCGGCAAACTTGCCTTCCCGCCGGCTCCAGGTTTTGCCAAGCAGTTCGTCGACTTTGCTGGCTGCCAGTTCGGCAGTCTGTTCTACCGCCTGCATCCCGGCGGCATTCAGTTTACGCCGTCCAACGGGTTGCTCCAGGCCATGCTCGGTGACTACGTCGGTGACAACAATGCCAACTGCCGGTCGGTTTGAATATTGTTCCGTTCCCCGGTAAGCGCAGCGTTTCTCGCAGCCGTCGATGGCAATGGTCGGGTAGAACTTCGCAAACGCCCGATCTCCTTCACCGCCAGCCAGGAAGAGCGGCAGGCAAATGGTGACCGTATCGCCGGGCCGCAGCTGCTCCAGCACCCGTAATGCCGCCAGGCGGGTAACGGTGCCTTCGGGAAGCTCCTCACCTGAACAGGCAATGATGCCGATTTTTTTCTGTTGCAGTTCAGGCATGGGAATCTCCTTCCTTGGAATTCGATAATTCATCCACCACCGCATCGATTTCTTTGGCCAAAGCATCTGCTAGTTTTTCTCCCCCTTCGTTCAGCTCCGCAATCCCCTGCGGTTTAAAATCCCGGTAACGGCGAAAAACATCCAGAACGGCAAATTCCCGTGCTACCTGTCCGCCGCTTTGCCGGACCATTTTCGCCGCACAGCCCAGTTTGCAGCCGTCAATCGTGACAGCCAGGCTTTCAGCGAGGATTTTTCGGGATTCTTCATCACCCATGACCAGCAAGGCCAATGGGATAAGTTGGGTCTGATCTGGCCGGTCTTCATCTGTCACCTGGTAGGCAGCCACCCGGGAGACGGTCCCGTACGATTTACCGATGCCGCTGCATGGGACAATGACTACTTTTTTTGTGGATTTGCTCATATATTTTTGACCTCATCTTCCGCTTCTCGTTTCATCTGTTCAAAGTAAGCCGTTGCATCCAATAAACGGGATTGGTCGGCCTCCCATTCGTTCAATTCAACCTCGCATATCCAGCCTTCACCAAAAGGATCCTGGTTGATCACTTCCGGGGTATTTTCGAGAGCCGGGTTCACAAGTACTACCTTACCGGTAACGGGCGAAGATAAGTCGATATTCACCTTGATGGTTTCAATCGTAGAAAACACATCATTAAATGCCAGGGGGCTTCCTTCGGATTTTACCTCCACGAAGGCGATATCCCCGCTGCGCTGTTGAAGGAAATCCGAGAGACCGAGGCGCGCCCGGTTTCCCGCCACCCGTACCCAAACCCCTTCACTATTAAAGAAACAGGTCGGGTCCACACGAAAGGTAAATTTATCTACTTTCGTTTCTAAAAAAGGCAACATATTGATCTCCTTTTATTTCATATTCTAAGTTTTAAATGGCATTAAGGCACAATTAAGGGCGGATATAAAAAATAGTCCGCCCTTAATAAATTACGCAGTCAGCCAGCCGGTAATTTCTTTTTCGCTGGGAATCCGTCCAGCGGAAACCAGTTTGTCGTTAATGACCAGTCCGGGTGTCGAAAGAATCGGCCACTTCATGATCTCAGCATGATCCGTCACTTTTTCAATTTCAGCATCAATTCCGAGGATTTCAACAGCTTTCCGGGCATTTAATTCCACCTGTTTACAGTTATTACAACCTGAGCCGAGTACTTTGATATTCACCATGTCATTCTCCTTCAATAATATTCAATAGATTGCATATAAAGTGGATAAAAAAATTATTTCGAACCCACACCATCCTGGGCGCTGCATTTTGGGCACGTGCACAGCACTTCAGGTTTCATCACTTCAGGATAGTTCCTGTCCGGTAATTTGCCGTATCATATTAAGCACATCGTAGATGCGTTCATCGGCTGCCCGGTAGAAGATATTCCAGCCATCCCGCCGGTCCTGTATTAATCCGGCTTCGCGCAGGACGGAAAGCTGTTGCGAGATATAAGCCTGGCGCAGCCCCAGGTGAGCTTCCATGTGACAAACACAGTGTTCTCCATGTTGCAAAATATTCAGTATGGCAATACGCACTGGGTGGGCGAGCACCTTGAACGTTTGGGCTTGTGAATCCAGTGGATTCACATCTGGTTTCGATTCTATTATTATATTCGATATCATGAATATGATTATATCATGCACCACCTGTTCGGCAGCAGTCAAATGTCATATAAAAAATCTTGGTCGTAACCAAGAATGGGATTATTGAGTATGCAAGGTGTTTTATGGATAAATTTAAAACCGGACCCAGGCACCAAATAGTTCGGTTCCAATTGAGACCAAGTCAGCAGCCTGGGTAATCCTTACGCTTGATGTTGCCTCCAAAGGAGAGACTCCGGTGTGATAGATTCATCCCATAATCCAATTTATATGGAGGATTCAAAAATAGGTCCATCCAAAATAAAAACTGCAGCACAATCTAGTTAAAGAAATGCTGCAGTGACATTAATGGTTGGGATTTATCAGAGCTTTAATAAAAATCATTCCCTCGACATTTTCTCGGGATTCAGCAGCGCAATTAATCCAATTGTCCCAATATCTGCAAACAACATGGGGGCCATAATTGGCGCCCCTTGAATCAACCTCTCCAGGACCACTTCTCCCCGGCTTGTCAAATCAATTTGTACATGCAGGTACAAACCCAGGACTCCGGTTAATATCATCAGTGCCATTGCACAAAAATAGGTGATTAAATCAGCCCGGGTCGGATTTTCGTATAGCCCCAAAACAAATGCCACCGTGGCAGCAAATATCCCAACAATCGTCGGCACCCATAGCCAGACATTGGTAAAATCGGTACGTGAATGGTCCAGGACACTGCTGATTACCGTTGATAAGCAGCCGATGCTGGTCAAAAAAAAGAACGCCCGTGTTTTGCTGAAAGGCATTTGTAAAATTTTCCCGCCAGTGAGCACCAGTTTTCCGCTGTCAGCTGGTTCTTCTGTCCAGACGGTGCTGATCCCGATCCACCCGATTAAAACGTAAACCAGCGGGGCAAGGATGGGGGGTGCCCAGATAAACAGCGGAACAGATGCCTGTTGTCCTGCCGGGGCATCCGGTAAAATCGCCCTCATCAGGTGGAAATATGCCCCCAACAAACCAACCACCATGCTGGCAATGAAAACCAGGTTCGCCAGGAGTACAGCCAGGCCCCGCTTGCGGAAGGATAGTATTCCCGCCAGGAGCAAAACCAACCCGGCTAGCCGGACTGAACAGGATGGGAATCCATTCATTTGGTACAATCGTCCCGCTGACCACATGCGCCGAGTATGTTTCAGCACCTAATAACAGGAAGTTTAATGCCAGCATGAGCATCATCACCTGGTCACGGGAGACCGGGACAGGAATTTTTCGTATCCCCGGGAATAGGACGGCTAAATAGTACATGGGATCATTCCAATCCGGCTTCCGCCAGTTTTTGTTCCGCCATTTCCCGCAGCTCTGCCAGGGAGTGCAGGACTTCATAGGCGCCATGCCACTGGGAATAATCCGGACCCTGCATCCACACCCCAAATTTCGTGGTGCGCCCCCAATGATGCCACAATTCAAAATATTCATAATCAATAGGCTCGTCAAAAGGCGCATCGGTTAAAAGCTTGCTCTCATTTAATTCGCCGTAGATCTGGTCACTTTCCACAACGAGCTCATTAACCCTTTCCGTTGCCAGGTCGGCAGCCTGGTAAAAATCATCTATGAATTTCTGGTTATGGCACTCGATACAAACG
Source organism: uncultured Chloroflexia bacterium (assembly GCA_963841845.1). Taxonomy (GTDB): domain Bacteria; phylum Chloroflexota; class Anaerolineae; order Anaerolineales; family Anaerolineaceae; genus CAVVGZ01. The sequence continues at coordinate 580,641 of CAWJEG010000007.1, forward strand.
CCCTGCATGCGGCTGGTATTTTCTTCCCATGCCGGCCGCCTGGAGCTGATCGGTGCAAAAAGATACCATGATAGACGTTCACCCACATCATGTGTGCTTTCGGTGGTTCCAAAACCGCTGATATGGCAGAGAGCACAGGTGGCCGCTGGAAAGTCTTCAACTGTAAGCGTACCGGGCTCAGCTTCCCAATTCCACTCATCACCCATGGTGTGGTATGCAATGCCGTGGGGCGATTCGGTGTAAATCTCAAATTGCGGGTGGTCCGGACCGATATGGCAGAAGTTGCAGGTTTCAGCTTTTCGCACCTGTTCCAATGAAAATTCATGCCGCAGGTGGCACATCTGGCATTGGCCAACCGATCCATCCTCGGCCGGTTTTCCAATATTATGGCATGCACTGCAGGTAAAATCTGTCAGGTCTTCTCCCTCAAGCTCCGCAATCGCATTGCGTGATTTATCAGGTATATACCCGCCCTCTGGGATTTGTTCATACAAAGCCATCAGATCCTGGCTGAGTCCTTCTGTTCCTTCAACTGCAACATATGCCGGCAGGCCGTGACGGCTCTGATTAAATTCTGCTTCCTGTTTTTCATGGCATGTCGCACACTTGGCAGTCGTCGGCGATGCCAGAACATGGGTTCCTGCATGGGCAACGGAGCCGGGGTATCCTTCTTGCACTTCATGGCAATCCTCGCACGCCACCTCAGCCGCCGCCATCGTTGAGTCAGAATATTGTTTGACGATACCCGGAGATTCATCACGGTGGCAGAGGACACATTCATTGGTACTGTTAGCCAGGATATCCACCTCTCCGGTATCAACTGGTTCTCCAGACTGGGTGACCGCCTGGATAATCAACACCAGGCTCAGGGTCAGCAGCACTGCCATGACTCCTATAATAAGCGTTCTGGCAGCGCGCATTGGATTATTGGATTTTTCCATATGAACCTCACCGGTATATATTTTCTAATTCGATCAACTATTAATCATATTTTAATCTATTTTATAATCCAGATGGATATCAAACCAGGATAATGTTCACATAGAAGGGAGAGTTTACTTGGATTTTCCCGCAATGGATCGCAGCTGGATCTAATTATCAGGACCTGGTTGTCTCCAGTCTCCTTGACGGATTATCCCTGGCGCGGTATATTAATCATCCATAAACCAACCACGCCCTCGTAGCTCAAATGGATAGAGCGTTTGCTTGCGGAGCAAAAGGCTGCAGATTCGAGTTCTGCCGGGGGCACAAAAAAAAGCGGCCAGATTTGGCCGCCTTTTATTTTTTTATTCCCATCCTAAACAGATTGGATCTGGACAGATTTATCTTTGATCTTCCAGTTTCGCATCTGGTAGAGCACATCCCCGACATACTGTTCAGAAACATCCAGAAAGGTCATCTTTTTCTGGATATCAATTGCTCCAATGGCGCTCCCGGGAATTCCGGTTGTGTTGGCAATTGCCCCGACAATATTCCCCGGGTGAATGCTGTCTGTTTTCCCTAAATTGATGGAAAGACGCACCATCCCCTTTTCCTGCGTGACGCGGGGACTTTTCCATTTGCCTGTTTTTTGCCTGGATGTGAATGCATCGCGATTCCGCCCGGCGCTTTCAACGGGTGTCCGGATTTCTTCCATGGTGCGCTGTTTTTCACCCTGGCGGGTCAGCTGGATTGCCGCAGCGGCAATATCCATTGGGGTATAACCAAACTCCATAATTTGTTTGACCAGTTCTTGCTCTGAGTGGTGATCGTCCATCGCCAGGCGGGTGACAATTCGCTCAACAAACTGGTCGTTGCGTCGTTTATGAATATCCTTGATGCTTGGAAACTCCGACCGGGGGATGGGTTTCCTGGTGTACTGCTCGATGGCGCCCATCCGGCGTTTATCTCCCGGGGTTGCCAGGGTAATCGCAATCCCGCTCTTTCCAGCCCTGCCGGTTCTGCCAATGCGGTGCACGTATCCCTCGGCATCCAGCGGAACATCATAATTAATCACATGGGAGACACCCTGGATATCCAGACCCCTTGCTGCCACATCTGTCGCCACCAGCATGGTAACCAATCCCTTGCGGAAACGTTCCATTACTTTTTCCCGCTCAGCCTGTTTTAAATCGCCATGCAGCGCTTCCACCGCATAATTCATTCCCATCAGTGTGTCAGCAAGCTCAGAGGCCCTGATTTTTGTGCGTGTGAACAGCAGGACGCTTTCAACCTTTTCGGTCTCCAGTAAACGCACAAGGGATTGGACCTTATCCTTTTCCGATACCAGGTAATACCTCTGTTCAGTGCCCTCGACGGTCATCTGTTTCCCCTGGATGCTTATTTCCTGCGGTTGGTGCAGATACTGACCGGCTAAATTTAAGGATCGATTTAGTTAGGGTTGCCGAGAAAAGGGATGTCTGCCGGTCATCCGGTGTCAGTCGGATGATCTCTTCCACTTCTTCAATAAAACCCATAGCCAGCATTTCATCGGCTTCGTCCAGTACCAGGAAGTTGACCTGGTCCAGGCGCATCGCTTTTTTCTTGTTTACCAGGTCCAAAATGCGTCCAGGGGTGCCCACAATAATCTGGACACCATCCTTAAGACTTTTCAGCTGGGGAGTGTACGATTGTCCGCCATAAACCGGTAAAACCTTGATGTTGAGGTATTGTCCATACTGGCTGAATGCCTTGGCCACCTGCAGTGCCAGTTCCCGGGTTGGGGTCATCACCAATGCCTGAATTTGTTTTACCTGGGGGTCAACTCTTTCCAGAATGGGTAAAGCAAACGCAGCCGTTTTTCCAGTACCGGTCTGGGCTCTCCCCAGAACATCCTTGCCATCCAGTAAGGCCGGGATGGCTCTATTTTGAATTTCTGTTGGCTCTTCATAACCGATTTTTTCAATCGCCTTTAAGATTTCCGGCTTGAAGCCAAATTGAGTAAATGTATTCAATGGTTTATCCTTATAAAAAATAAAAACTTGCCTTGTTTTGGCAAGTCTGTCAACAAAATGTGTGAATTAACTCCAAAACCATGCCTGATCTTTTAGCACGATGAATCAGTATAACACAAATACATAAAACAGGGGCTTTTTGTCCATCCTGAAATGGAAATTATCTGCCGCCGCAGGACGTGCAATTGTTTTGAGGTACAATTGTCCTGTGGCTGTCTTGGAACGGGATTTGAAAAAAGATTACCCTTCGGCGGGCAACTGAGATCTCTTGAAACAGGCAGCCTGGAGCGGTTACATTACCGCTCAAATTTTGATTTATCCAGATTTACTTTGGTGATTTTCAACCAGAGGGTCTACACCTTAAGTGTTTTTTTGAGGCTTAATCAAGTATGAAAACAAAGAGAACACAGATATTATTGACCAATGACGATGGCATCCAATCCCCGGGAATTTGGGCGGCGGCAGAAGCGCTCTCTGAGCTGGGATTTGTCACCGTTGCCGCCCCGCGCGAACAGGCTTCCGGAACCTCCCGCAGTCTTCCGGTAACGTCTGATGGAAAAATTAAAACAACCAATTTACAGATAGGCACCCAGGAATGGGAAACCTATGCCGTTGGCGGAACACCCGCTCAATCTGTCCTTCACGGTATTCTGGAGATCATGTCAGCCAAACCGGACCTGGTGGTTTCAGGCATCAACTATGGGGAAAACATCGGTTACAGTACCACCATTTCCGGGACAGTTGGTGCGGCAATTGAGGCTGCCTCCCTGGGAATTCCCGCCCTGGCAGTATCACTGGAATTACCCAATGTGGATGAAGATTACCTCAGCTATTCCCGTGAACACGACTTTTCGACAGCAGCCCATTTTACCCGTCTCTTCGCCGATATGGTTCTGCGAACCCGCCTGCCCTTTGATGTCGATTTTCTTAAGATTGATGTCCCTTATGACGCCACCCCGCAGACTCCCTGGCGCATGACGCGCATCGCCCGCCACCCCTATTACATTCCCATCCTGGAACGCTCCGGCAGCTGGGAGGATTACGGGCGCATTGGCGCGTACATGGAGTTAAAACCTAACGAGGTCGAACCTGACACCGATGCCTATGTCCTGCGCTTCAATCGCATGGTATCCGTTTCCCCCGCCAGCCTGGATATATCCTCGCGGGTGAGCCTCAACAAGCTTGAAAAATTATTTCGCCGCCAAGCGACGCGGAGCTAGTCCTTCTTAGGACCGAGCTAGCTTGGACGAGCGAGCTAGTCCCTCGACCCCGAGGGGAAGCCCCATTTGGGTTGGGACGACGCGGAGCTAGCCCCCTGGAACGCAATCGCGAAGCATCCTTTTTAGGAAGCTAGTCCCTTCGACCCCGAAGGGGAAGCCCCATTTGGGTTGGGTTGGGTTGGCAATGGAGTGAGTGGGGCTCCGCCAGGAATTCAACCCCAAAGATTAAACACTGAAGCGGATATTCAGGATATCGCCGTCGAGGACAATGTACTCTTTGCCCTCCAGGCGAAGTTTTCCCTTGGCGCGTGCCTCTGGCATACCCCCTAGAGCAATTAAATCGTTATAGTGGATCACCTCTGCCCGAATAAATCCCTTTTGCAGGTCAGTATGGATTTTTCCGGCTGCCTCCGGGGCAGTTGCTCCACGGTTCACTGTCCAGGCACGTACCTCGTCAGGTCCGACGGTAAAAAAGGATTCCAGCCCCAGCAGGTCATAAGAGTAGCGAATGATGCGGTTCAGGCTTAATTCTTCAATTTCATAATCAGCCATGAAAAGCTGTGCTTCCTCCACTGGAAGCTGCGCCAGCTCCATCTCCAGTTTGCCTTTCAGGGAGACAACCATGCTGTTTTGATGGGGGTAGTCCACCTTTACCTCAGATTTGCTTTCTTCGATATTGAAGACGACCAGCACCGGTTTCAGTGTCAGGAAGCCGAATCCACTGATGCTGAGCATCTCTTCTTTAGTAAGTTCTATATCCCGTAAGGGGATTTCCTCTGCCAGTTCCTTGTGGAAACGCTGGAAAAGGGCAATATCCCTTTCCACAACCGCCTTATCCCGGCCTCCCCCCTTTTTGCGCTCCTCGTCAAACCGCTCCAGCTTGCGTTCCACGCTGATCAGGTCATTCAGGATGAACTCGCTGTCCATCGTCAATAGGTCGCGGCGCGGGTCAACGCTTCCCGAAATGTGCGGAACGGTCTCATTCTCAAAAGCACGCACCACGTGGATAAACCCATCCATCTGGGCCAGCTGGTTAAGCAGTGAACCGGCTATCCCTGCCTTGCCTGCGCTGCCGTCCAGGCCGGCAATGTCAGCGTAGGTCACCTTGGCATACACCGTTTTCTTGGGGTTAAATAAGGGCACCAACCTGTCAACCCTTGCATCAGGCACATCCACAACCGAGGTGTGCACTTCCATCTTGCCGGAGACAGAACCGGTCGGCTGGCTGCCCCGTGTGAATGCATTAAAGATCGTGGTTTTTCCACATTGAGGCAGTCCGATAATTCCCAGGCGCATAAAGATTACTCCTCATCAAATCTATTCAAAATTTGTCAAGCATATCACTCTACCCCAGGGAGCATCGAATGGAACGAGGCTTACAGGATGTTTTTGGGGTAGATTTTCCATACACAGGATATCATCCTGATACGGTTATTTTTCTTGACCCTCAGGATAATATTCGTTATACTTTGTTTACCCTTGCCGGAGTGGCGGAATTGGCAGACGCGCACGACTCAAAATCGTGTTCCGTAAGGAGTGTGGGTTCGATTCCCACCTTCGGCACTGAAATTATATCACGGCGCTTTTCCCCGATAATCCGGCTGCTTATGCCGGTTTATTTATCCCCCCAGCATAAAAAACCCTTCCCTCATTTGGGCCAATCTCCAGGTCCAATTTCCCGCCAGTAACCACCGCGCCAACCTCCGGCTGCAGCCAATCAACCATGCGGGTTCCCTCTTTCAGCGGCACCTGCACCTGCAATCGTATCGCTTCCTGGGAGGAATTCAAAGCCACCAGCACGGATTGCCCCTGCCATTGCCGTAAAAATACAAACTGGTTTGAGCTGACATACACCTGCTGGTAAGTGCCATAGCGCAGTGCAGGGCTGCTTTTGTGCATTTCCGCCAGCCTGGCCAGGTAATCCTGCAGTCCAGGCGGTTTCGCCTCTCTTAGCGCGCTTTCCATATCCAGGCATGGACGCAGGGCATCATCTGAATATGCCCCCTTGGCAGCCTTAATTCCCCATTCGCTGCCGTAGTAGATACTTGGAATCCCGGGGATGGTGTAAAGCAGGGTGTACAGCGGATAAAGATGCTTTTCATTCTTCAGGCTGGTGGCAACCCGGCTGACATCATGGTTGTCCGCAAAATTGTAGAGCATCATGTGAGCATACAGGCCGTTCGGGCCGAATTGCCGGTTAAGAGTGTGGGCAATCTCAAAGTAATTATTGTCGTTGTGTGTGGAAAAGAGACCCTTACGCAGCTCGTAGTTAGTGACTGAATCCAGCATGGAAGGATTAGCCCACTGGTTATAATCTCCTCGCGCCACCTCACCCATCAGCCAGAAATCGGAGCATAGATTCTTACTGAAAACATGCAGCTCCTTCATGAATTCCGGGAGCAGGTCATCTGCCACATCCAGCCGCAAACCATCAATTTTATAATCTTCCACCCATTGTTCTACCGCCCCAAACAGGTGAGCCCTCACATCCGGATGATGCAAGTTAAGCTTGACCAGGTTGAAATGCCCTCTCCAACCCTCATAGCTGAAGGGATCATTGTAAGGACTTCTTTTTTCAAAATCCAACTGGTGAAACCAGCCAGTGTAGGGGGAATGTTTCTGATTGGCCTGCACATCCCGGAACGCCCAGAAATGCCGTCCCACATGGTTGAATACCCCGTCCAGGATCAGGCGCATGCCGCGTTTGTGAATTTCCCGGCTAAGGGCTGCCAGTGTCTGCCGGTCGCCCAGCCGGCGGTCGACGTGGTAATAGTCTGCCGTATCATAGCCGTGGGCGCTCGATTCGAAGACTGGCCCCAGGTATATCGCATTCATACCAAGGGATTGGATGTGATCCAGCCAGCCATAAATCCTCTCCAGCCGCGGCACCGCTTCAGAGGTAAAATCGTTTTCCTTCGGGGCGCCGCAAAATCCCAGCGGGTAAATATGGTAAAAAATGGAGTCATACGACCAGTGCTGCATGGAATTCCTCCAGGTGATATTCTAATGATTTGAGGCTCAGCCTTGATGGCCCCCCATCCAATTATCCCAGTAAATCAAAATTCTTGAAATACCTATCCTCGCAGCAACCAGCGCGGCATTTCAGGATTTCACCCTGCGGGACAGATTTTAGAAGACAATCTTGCAGCAAGCTGCGTACCAACGCCCTCTTATAAATTATATTTTTAACCCCCCACTCCACTTTATGCGTTTTCAGAATTCAAATATCCACTTTTCGATAGAACCTATAATAAATAATAATGGGTATCCTTTAGTACAATACTAAAATCCATTTTATTTTTTCGGAGCATATATCTATGCAACATGAGGGTAAGGATCAGGCAGATAGCCATCTGGATAATGAGATAGTGAGCCAGACTGACAACACCCTCATCCCCAACCCTTCTCCCCCCTGGGAGAAGGAAGTCTTCACCTCTCCCTTTGGGAGAGGCCGGGTGAGGGCACACAAAGGAGGGTGTGTACATCGATAAACACAAACCTCCCTTATCACCGGAGATGCTTTCCCGCATCCGCAAACTGCGAACCAACGCCACCGACGCCGAGCGTCTCCTATGGTCCATTCTCCGCAACCGCCAGCTTGAGGGCCTCAAATTCCGACGCCAGCATCCCTGCCAGGGGTTTATCCTTGATTTTTACTGCCACGAACATCGGCTTGCCATTGAGCTGGATGGAGGCGGCCATCTTGAGCCTGAAAAAGAGGCTTATGACGCAGTCCGTACAGCTGCAATCACCGCTGAAGGCATCCGCCTGTTGCGCTTCTGGAACCATGATGTCCTGCAAAACACAACCGATGTTGTTGCAGAAATATTAGCTCATGCTCTACCTTCCCATGATTAGCAAATCAAAAAGAGATTGTAAAATTGATAGGTACTCCCATCATAAAAGCATAGCCATCTCCACACCCACACATCCCATCATTCAAAGATAGTATACTTTTCACATTACCTGGACAAAACCGCCTTCCAGCCATTCCTCATACAAAATCCCCCCAAGGAGCCCAACCATGCAAATCATCAATCCCGCGTCCATTTTCAACTCCCCCCGCTACGCCTCTGCAATCCGAGCCGGCAGCACCATCTACACCGCCGGGCGCGTGCCGATCGACCTGGATGGCAGCGTTCATGCCCCCAATGACCCGGCCGCCCAGGCAGAACAGATCCTGGAGTCCCTGAAGGTCATCCTGGCAGAGGGTGGAGCCTCCTTCAAGGATGTGGTTCTCATCCATACCTATTACCTTTACCAGGAAGACATGACACCCATCTTTGAAGTCATGCAAAAGCATTTCGCAGGTCACCGCCCTCCCCACACCGGAATGCGGCAGGACAGCGCCTCCTGGAAAGAGCGCGGCATCCGCCTTGAAATTGAATTGGTCGCGGTTGTAGAGGATTAATTTCCCGCTATCGCCTGCATAATGCCTCCTTCCCCCTGGATGTATAAGCAAAAAAACACATCCCGGTGAATTTAGCCGGGATGTGTCATTAATTGATCCTGTTTTCTCGTGTATTATTTGCTTGCTTCGATCCTTCTTTTGAGCGTCGTCAGGGTTTTCTTGGTCATTTCATAGGCGATCGGTTCAAGGAATCTCCCGTAAGCCAGGTTATTTACAAATCCATCGTTCCAATCCTGGCGCGACCGGAACAGTAAGCGCGTGTTTCCTTCAGCCTGTTCCTCTATGGCAAAAGCCATTCCGCCGCTAAAATACGACTGCATGTCTGCTTCCCGGTACACTGCCCCTTTGCCTGTTTTCGTGTCAATTGTTCCCCCCAAAACCAGCGCCTTTTCAGGCAGGATTTCCACCACCGGAAAACTCAATTTTCCATCCCGGGTGGCATACACCGGGTCTCCCACTGCCAGCTGTTGGAACTCTGGCAGGATCCTTTCAGCGCTTGGAACGCCGCCATTATCCAGTAGATCATAGCTGTACCAGCCCCCGCGCTGGCAGCCAATCTGCACCAGCCACGGCCACACCTCCCTTGCCGGAGCGTCGATCCCAATCCCGCAGGTAAACTGGGACTTGGGCTGGGGCACCAACCCATCCCCGGCAATGACCTTTGAGTGTTCATCACCTATTGCCCCCCAATTTTTATTCCAGCCTCTCCAAAACAGGGAAACCAATATTTTCAATCCAATGCGGATTGCCCCGCCGATACCATCCAGTACGACTCTCATGAGTTATTCTTTCCCTTGGTGTGTTTTGTTATCAGGGTTTGCTTCAGGTCCCACAATCCCTGTGACAGGGAGACATGGTAGGTATGCGGGTTCATCAGCCTTTTTACACCGGGGTAAAGGCGGTCTGTATCCTTCCGGCGCGTTTCCCGGATTTCCTGGATGGTCGGAAATTCATAGACCGGTTTCCCTTCGTCCAGGATCTGCACCAGCAGCGGCTCAATCTCGCTCAGTAAACAGGCATCCAGGCAGCGGTACTTGGTATGGTCAGACGGGTGGTGTACATCAATCGTTTCCATCGTGCGCGGGTCTTCTGTATTTAAACTAAGCAAATCAGCGATTGCTTTCCCGCGGTCATCATAAAGCCGCCAAACCCGCTTGGACCCGGGGTTAATGGTCTTCTCAATCGATTCAGAGACTTTAATGCTGGGTATCCAGTCTTCCTTTTTCTGGACCGCAACCAGCTTGTAAACACCGTCCAGCGCCGGATCCCCCTGTGAAGTAATCAGGCTGGTCCCCACCCCATACACCAGCCGCTTAATCAGCTTATCCGGATCAACCCCGTATCGCTCTGCCTCATCCTGGATCTGGGTGATAATCTGCCAGATAACCATTTCATCAATATTGTTGGATAGCACAATGCTCGTGTATGGGAAACCGGAGTCGTCCAGCATTTTTGCCGCTTTAATCGCCAGGTGAGCCAAATCGCCGGAATCGAGGCGGATACCAACCGGCTTATGGCCTTTCTCTTTAATCCTTCAAATACTTTTATCGCATTCGGCACACCGCTTTCCAGTGTATTGATCGTATCCACCAGCAGCAGGCAGTCATCCGGATAAATATCGGCATAAGCCTGGAATGCAGCCAGTTCGCCCCCGCCGATCGCCATAAAAACCTGCACCATGGAATGGGCATGGGTTCCTTTGGGGGGAAATCCCAGCACCGAGGATACGCCCACGTTGGAGGAATAATCCGCCCCCCCGATCAATGCCGCCCGCACACCGTTTATGGATGCCCTTTCCTGGGCACGCCGCAGTCCAAATTCCAGCAGCACCTGTCCCCTGCCGCTGTCATGGATCCTGGCAGCTTTGGTGGCAATCAGGGTGGGGAAATTCATATAATTTAACAATGGGGTTTCCAGGATTTGCGCCTTCGCCAGAGGACCCTTCACAACATTTAGAGGCACGTTCGGGTGTACAACCCGTCCCTCAGGGATTGAAAACAAATCGATCCCCTCAAAGTTGCCATTCTTCCGCAGCCAGTTGAGAAAATCTTCCCCGAACAACTGCTGGCCTGTTGCGCTTTTCTGGGCGCGCAGCAGTTCCAGGTCCTGTTCAGTGATGCAGGCATCCTGCATCCAGTCAACCAGCCATTCAAGGCCGGCGTTGATAGAGTATCCCGCTTTGTGGATTCCATAGTCCGGATTTGACCGGTAATAGTGGTCGAATTGGGCAGTAAGGTCGTGAATTCCCATGCGGTAATAAAGCTGCGCCATTGTAAACTGGTACTGGTCTGTATATAAAAATCCCTCGGCAACGGATTTTTGAGATGATTTCATTCTTTCCTGGTCTTTCCCCAGGCAAATTATTCCTGGCTTATTTTGGTCTAATACTTCGCAAGGATATTATATTATCACTTTTAAGTCAGGATTAATTCTGGTTATATTTGATGGTTAAGCATTCGCAGGACTTTCATTACTCCGCCTTACCCTTCCTGAAGACGGGATAAAATAAGATTTAAGAATCTCTTCAGGGTGAGGTGGAACGATGTCTGATTTGAAAGGCAAGATTGCGATAATAACAGGATCTGCCCGGGGAATTGGAGCCGGGTGCGCCCGGGTCATGGCGAATCACGGGGCTGATATTGTGATGGTGGATATTTCCCCGGAGGAAAAAGCCGGGGAAACCATCGCCGCAGTTAAGGCATGCGGCAGCCGCCTGTTTTACATCCAGGCAGATGTAACTGATTTCGACCAGGTACAGGATTTTGTAAAAGAGATTGTCGACCAATGGGGCAGGATCGATATCCTGGTGAATAATGTCGGCACCCATTCTATCCCCCCTTACACCATTGACAGCCTGGATTTAGATTCCTGGCATCGCTACCTGGATCTTAACCTGACCAGCATGTTCCTGTGCATAAAAGCAGTCCTTCCTGTCATGAAGCAGCAAAAATGGGGCCGCATCATTAATATGAGCTCCTTAATTAGCCATAGGGGCAGCTATTCCGGGGATATTGCCTATACCGCCGGCAAAGCTGGCGTCAACGGGATTACCCTCTCTCTGTTCCGTTCAATTGCGCCCTTCGGCATCACCATCAACTCAGTTGCTCCTGGCCTCATTGACACCGATATGCTGCACACATTCATCCAGACGAAGGAAGCCATGCAGGAAAACATTAATCGCGTCCCCATGGGGCGCTTGGGTACACCGCAAGAAGTCGGCGAACTCGTGGCATACCTGGGCTCCGACAAGGCCGCCTATATCACCGGGCAGTGGATTTCAATCAATGGTGGTGAATATGCCTGATGATTAGAGGAACGGATCTCCAAATCCCTGGCCAACATCCCCTGATAGATCTTTCCAGCCTATGAAACCCGTACAAAATATTCGGCATGATCGATTATTTACTGCAAATTGGCATATTTCCTGATTTTTATCAAGTTCTGATAATCCCGTCTCCCTGGTAAATAATTCTTGCTCCTGCAACGGGAATCCATCTTGAATATTTAATCCATTTTGGCTATACTCCTATTAGGCTATAATCAATTAGTTTGGTGCCGGAAATAAAATTGCTGATTGGAACAGGTTGGCAATTGACCGGTGTGAGGAGGACGTATGGAAATATTAATCACCGGTGGAGCAGGATATATTGGCAGTACGGTCTGTTCCGCATTAAAAGATGAGGGGCATACCCCTATTATCCTGGATTCACTCATAACCGGAAGGCAGGAATTTACCAGCGGCCATATTTTTTACAAAGCCGATATTGCCGATACCCACATCGTAGAAAAAATATTTGACCAGCATCCGGATATCCATGCGACCATTCACTGCGCCGCCCTGATCAGTGTCCCCGAATCCGTGGAAAAACCCTACCAGTATTACCGGGAAAACGTGGTCAAGTCGCTGGAATTCTTCCGAACCCTGAAGCGTTTGGGGTATCCCCGGGTGGTCTTCAGTTCCTCTGCCTCCATCTATGACAGCGTTGAAGGCTTTATGGTGCGCGAAGACTCGCCCCTCAAACCTTCCAGCCCGTATGCCCGCACTAAGTACATGATGGAAATGGTGTTGAGCGATTTCTGTACAGCCTATGACCTGCAGGGGATCGCCCTGCGTTATTTCAATCCCATCGGTGCAGACCCAAAAATGCGCTCAGGTATTCATGCCAAAGAAACCACCCTTGTTCTGGCAAAACTGGTCGACACTGCTTTAGGCCGGCAGGATAAATTCCAGATTACAGGTACAAACTGGCCTACCAGGGACGGCACCGGAATCCGTGATTATATTCATGTTTGGGACCTGGCACTGGCGCATGTCAAGGCTGTCACCCAGTTCGATCAGGTGTTTCAACGCTCTGCCAATCCCCATGACCGTTATCTCGCCATCAATCTGGGTACCGGGCGGGGCGTTACCGTTCGGGAACTTGTGGAGGCATTCGAAAAGGTATTCGGACAGCGCATCAATAAAGAAGAATGCCCGCCAAGACCGGGTGATGTAGCCGGGGCTTATGCCAATGCCGACCGCGCCAAAGCCTACCTGGGTTGGGAAGCTGCATTATCCATCGAGCAGGGCATTGCCGATGCCCTCCAGTGGGGTAAACTGCGGGACCAGGTCTTGGGTGATTAATTCAACAATCCACCCATACATTTCCTTTATTCAAAAAACCTTACTGTCTGGAAAATGAAGCAGTAAGGTTTTTTAAGTTATTTTTCAAATTTCTTGTTAGCTAAATGGCACAAATCTCAGCCACCAGCAGGTTTATTCCCAAAACGGGTGTGATCCTGCTGGTCTTCATGTCTTCGTCGAGAATGATCAATTTGTGGTATATCTCTTCAATTTCTTTGATGGAGAACCGTTTTGCCTGGCGCACCAGCTTGTTAGCCACGAATGCGGGTTGATTTAGCTCCTGTTGGATATTAGACACCTGTCCACCCTCATCCAATATCTCCCTGGCCTGCAGCAATAAGCGGAACTGTCGCACAATCATGAAGAATAGGCTGGACGGATCGCCCTGTTCCAACAAACCTTCCATGTGTCTCACTGCCGTTCCGGCATCCCGTTCGGAGACAGCATCCACCAGCTCGAAAACATTGGACAGCATTCCGGAAGCCGTCAGCTTTTTTACATCCCCAACCTCTACAGGCCTTTTTAAATCCACATAGGTGAGCAGCTTTTCGATCTCGTGATTTGCCAGGGTGGTATCCATTCCGACCATATCCGCCAGGGTCTCAGCAGCGGCCGGTTCAAATCGTCCACCCCTGTCCAGTGCTGTTTTTTGAATCCAGCCAGGCATTTCCTTGAGACTGGGCTGCCTTACATCAAGCATTTTTACCCGGCCGCCAGCAGCCTGAGACCATTTCACCAGCCAGTGGTTAGGCTTGAGTATTTGCCAATCGATCTCCCATTCACCGGATTTGTTTTTTTTATACCGCCAGGTATCTTTTACGATCAGGATGATGAGGCTTGTGCCTGGAATCTGATCGAGCAGGTGTAGAAAGCGTTCCTGGGAGTTCCTTTCGGGCAGGCGCGATAATGGATTGGATAGGATAACCAACCGCTTCATACTGAGAAATGGAATGGAATATGCGGCGCTTCGCAGGTCCTCTTCACTGTAGGATGCTCCATCAAGGTAGGTGGTGTTCATCTCCACCGATGCTGCATCACCCAGGCTTTTTTGCGTATCTGCAATGAATTTGCGCCCGGCAAGATCATCATCCCCGCGCAGAATGTATATTAATGGCATTGCTTCAACTTTATCCGGGGTGCCCATATGAAAAAATAATCCTGATTTCTACCGCTCCATGGATGATAACAATTTCCCTCCGTGGCGAATTTGCACGGCGATTAATCTGCGGCGAGCGCTTGCTCCAGATCCCAGAGGATATCTTCAATATCTTCAATGCCAATGCTCAGGCGGATAAAATCTGACGAGACCCCGGCTGCTACCATATCATCAGCGGAAAGCTGGCTGTGTGTGGTACTGGCAGGATGGATCGCCAGGCTTTTTGCATCTCCAACATTCGCCAGGTGGCTGAATAGCTTCAGGTTTTCAATAAATTTTTTCCCGGCCTTCAAACCTCCCTGTATACCAAAACCCATGATGGCTCCTGCCCCAAGCGGCAGGTATTTTTTAGCCAGCTGGTAATCCGGGTGTCCAGGCAGGGAAGGATAAGTCACCCAGGCAACCCGTTTATGAGTGGAAAGGTATCTGGAAACCTCATTGGCATTTTTGACATGCCGCTCCATTCGCAGGCTGAGTGTTTCCAAACCTTGAAGGAACAACCATGAATTAATAGGCGATTGTGAGGCACCAATATCACGCAAGATCTGTACCCTCGCTTTGGTAATAAAAGCCGCCGCACCGAGGTCGGCATATTTCAAGCCGTGATAACTCTCATCAGGTTGCGTGAAATCTGGGAAACGTCCGCTTCCTGCCCAATCGAAATTTCCACCATCCACGATGATGCCCCCGATGGAGGTGCCGTGGCCGCCAATGAATTTGGTGGTTGAATGGGTAATAATATTCGCCCCCCATTCAAATGGGCGGCAAAGATAAGGCGTTGCAAAGGTGTTATCGATCATCAGTGGGATGCGGTTCTCGCTGGCAATTCTTGCCGTCTCTTCAAACGGGAATACATTGATGCGCGGGTTTCCCAGCGTCTCTCCGTAAATGATCTTGGTGTTTGGCCGGATAGCCCGGCGGAAATTCTCAGGATCCCTGGAATCAACCATTGTCACTTCAATTCCCAGCCGTGGGAAGGTGTATGCAAACTGGTTGTAAGTACCACCGTACAGCGTTGATGAGGATACGATGTGGTCACCCTGGCCGCAGAGCGTCAGAATTGCCATGGTCTGCGCAGCATGTCCGGAACTGGCTGCCAGGCCGCCAATACCTCCCTCCAGGTCTGCAATTCGCTTTTCCATTACGTCACTGGTTGGATTCATGATGCGGGTATAAATATTCCCGCTTTCTTGAAGCGCAAAAAGCCGGGCGGCATGGTCGGTATCCTTAAACACATAAGAAGTTGTCTGGTATATAGGAACTGCCCGGGATCCGGTTACCGGGTCGGGAACCTGGCCGGAATGAAGCTGGCGGGTTGTAAATCCAAATTGTCGTTCATGGGTTGGATTATTATCCATTACTTTTGCCTCCATTGCTGCAAACCAATAATAAAATACCAATTAATTCACGGCTGACCTGGCCGTCTACATGTGGGTCTTAATCCGGTGCATATTTACTCCGCGTCTCATGAAACGGGTGATCTCGTATATAGACAAACCACCCGGATTGGGATCGGTGGTCACTTTTTGCTGCAGTAAAGGTCCCAGTGGCTGGACCAGGATTAACCCAACCGTTACAAGGGAGACGATCAATGGCAGCCTGTCCAATTTTTTCCGCATGGAATCTCCGCTGTTTACCATCCCCAGCCATGCCAGGCTGCCAATTACCATACCCGAAACGACATAGTTGGTACCGCAGTTGGGGTGTACAGCCAGTTGTGCTTCGCCGTTGCGCAGTCTTTGCAGGCCTTCCTCAACGGCTTCCTGGATATCCTCTGTCGGGATTTCGCCGATAATCCAAAATCCGCTCATATCCGAATAACCGCCTATTGACTGGTTCTTAAATTTCCTGCCCAGGATGTGTAAAGTTGCATGCTCAAGGGCGTGGTTGCGGCGGACCGCCCCCATACCGGTCAGCATTAATCGCTGATTTGCTTCAGACATAGTTACCTCTCAATCAATAAATAATTACCCAATTTTACACCTTTTTTATCAATATTTTCCGAATGTCATTCCCCCTGCAGGATCTCATCCGAATCGCTTCGACAAAGATCAGGATACTTTCTTCCTGGGCTGCAGCAAATATCAAATGTATCCGGAACAACATTCCAATAAAAGGTATGGATGAAAGCAGCTGCTCCCCACCATTCTCTTGGATGTGCATCGGTCCGGTTTTTTATCGGTTCCTGTGTCCATGATACCCGGCAATCGTCGCTTATGAACCTTATGAGTCCCTAATTCCTTCGCCTTTGATTACGGTATTTCCTTCAAAATAGGCCAGGGACAGGGCTTCTTTAAGGGATCGTGCTTCCTGAACCTGGATGCCCGCAGGCCATGATTCACCGCCGCGGATGCGTTTTGGAACAATGGCGCGTTTGAAACCCAGCTTGGCTGCCTCACGCAGTCTGGCGCTCATCTGACCAACCCAGCGCAGTTCCCCGGAAAGTCCTACTTCTCCAATGAGAACAGTATCCGCCCGAATCGCCCTATCCCCTAATGAGGAATGTATGGCTGCGGCGATGGCAAGATCAGCTGCTGGCTCGCTGATTTGCAATCCGCCCACCACATTCACAAATATATCCTGGTCAGCCAGGCGTAAGCCCAGCCGCCGGCTCAGCACAGCAGTGAGCAGCAACAGGCGGTTAAAATCAATTCCGTTAGGAGTGCGGCGCGGGTTATTCAGCTGGGAATGGCTGGTGAGGCCCTGCAGTTCAACCAGCAGCGGTCGTGTGCCTTCCATGGTAACCGCAATGGCAGACCCCGGCGCATTAACCATCCGCTCTGCCAAAAATGCCTCTGATGGATTGGGCACTTCCAGTAACCCGTGTTCGTGCATTTCAAAAACTCCCACCTCAGAAGTCGCCCCAAAACGATTTTTCACCGAGCGAAGCAGGCGGAAGAATTGAAAACGGTCACCTTCCAGGTATAGAACCGTGTCAACGATATGCTCCAAAACCCGGGGTCCGGCAATCACCCCTTCTTTGGTAACATGCCCGATCAAAAAAATAGCAATCCCGGAAGATTTTGCCAGTTCACGCAGCCTTCCGGCACATTCCCGCACCTGTGACACCGAACCGGCTGTAGATTCCAGCCCGGAAAGATACGTGGTCTGGATCGAATCCACGATTACCACTTGGGGAGAAATCGCTCTTGAATGGGTAAGGATGGCATCCAGGTTGGTTTCGGTTAGAAGATACAGGTTCTTTGGCATAACTGCTGCATGTTTTTTTTCGGGATGCAGCAAGCGTAAGGCCCGCATTTTGATCTGTCGTTCTGATTCTTCCCCCGAAACATACAGCACCCTCTCTTGCTGGGCAATAATCATTGCCATCTGTAGAAGCAGGGTGGACTTTCCAATCCCGGGGTCGCCTCCCACCAGGACAATTGAACCGGGTACAATCCCTCCCCCAAGGACTCGTTCAAACTCATCAATGGGCAGATGCAGGCGTGCTTCCACATCCCCTTCAATCTCATCAAGAAGCTTGGGCTTGGAATCTGAACCGCCAGCCGAGCTGGAAAGTGTCATTGAATCCTGAGTTGATTCAATGATTTCTTCAACCATGCTCTCCCAACTGCCGCACTGCGGACAGCGGCCCAGCGGGCGCGGGGAGGTTTTGCCGCACTCCTGGCAGACGTACTGTGTATGAATTTTTGCCATGCCTGTCTCCCTCTCGCCTTACATTTGTTCATTATAGTGAAAGTATAACGGAAATTGGTGCGGTTGTTGATCCAGAGCCCCTTCGCTATTGCGGTAAGATATCCATAAGAAAATTTTAGGAGGCAAAACATGAGGAAAATTTTTGCAGGTAAACCCAACGGCCATTATTCACCCGGGATTGTCCATAATGGGATATTGTATGTTTCAGGACAGCTTTCCATTGATCCACAAACAGGAACACCGCCGCCGGGAGGGATCGAGGCTGAATGCAGACAGGCGCTTGCAAACCTGGATAGCGTTTTACAGGTAGCCAACTGCCCGCGCCATCACGTGCTTATGTGCAGGCTTTACATTCCAGATGTTTCTCTATGGGGTGCAGTGAATAAAATTTACGCCGATTTTTTTGGTGAGCATAAGCCAGCCAGGGTGATTGTGCCCTCCGGTGAACTGCACTTTAACTGCCTGGTTGAAATTGAGGCAACTGCCTGGATTGACGAAGGGTGAGCATCTTTGAACCCATTTCTGGCTTCACGATTCCACAGGTAGAATTCCTGACTTTATGAGACTTTAAGTATTCCACATACCTGGGAGTCCGTCTGGCATTTGCTGAGATGTACTGACCTTGGATTCAAACTTTTACCGGGATATCTCACGATTTTATAGAAGTGCTAATTATCCCTTTTCCCTGGATAACCACCATCTAATGCTCCTACTGAACATTTGCCCATACCCTGTGCTTAATTATTTGCGCGATAAATATCAGTTAAAGATTTTGACTCATATGTATAAATCCATCAATGCCTGAACGGCATTGATGGATTTCGCTTATGGTGGATTCAAGGTAAACAAACGCTGTAGCTTATTTTAGTGAATGCCTCCTCAAATCGCCTCTTTCATTTTTCTGCTATTGATACAAAAGGCGCGTTCAACCCGCAAACGGAGAAGTCGTCATAGTGGGCATACGACCCGGCCTTCCAGAAATCATGCTCAATGGTGAAATACCCGTCATCGACAGGCTCTTGATCTGTCCACTTGAGCATTTGCGCGCCATCAATCCAGAGTTGGATCTCACCCTGGTATGTGGATATCTCGAAGTCGTGCCATTTCCCATCTCCTATATACTTGTTCCAGTTGATCACGTCCACAGGATTCCCGCCATCTCCCACCACTTTTGAAAGCCTGCCGCCATTCCCGCCAGCGCCGTATATGAAGAAAAGGTAAAACATATTACTTTGCTGCTGGTCATGATGCCAGGAAACAATATGATGCATGTTGCCGAAACTTTGTACTTTAAACCTTAAAACTGCATCACCGAAAGTAGATTGCTCATATCCGTAAGGATTGCTATGCTGGTTATCCGCCATCCCTTCAAATTTGAGCAGCATATTGCCATCCTGCCCGGGATCAGGGTAAATCGAAGCACCTGGTGCGCCCATTTCAAGAACAGCCTGCAGCTGGTTCCATCCCTGCATCTCGCCATCCTGAACATCTTCAATATATAAAACCGTTTCCTCTGGACGGCACGCTGCAGACACCGGGAGGCCGAAGGGGTCTCGCTGTAGTGTGATGCTGGCATCATTATCGCCCTTTTCAATCGTAAGAGCTTCTTCAATGGAGAAATAGCCCGGGGCATTGATCTGCAGCGTTGCCGCATCCCCTGGCAGGTCTGTCCACATAGCATTACCAGATGTATCTGTTTTAACCCCGGTTTCATCCATGCTGCCTATCTCGGTCACTGTGATACTTGCATCCGGGACAGGGTTGCCTTCCTCATCCTTTATTGTGACAACCAGGTTATAGCCAGTTTTTGGACGGGGGATAGGTTTGAAGGGTGTGCTTAATTCACAAAGGGATATGTCATCGTAATAGGATACCTCGTCCCCGCTCAGGTTGGGCTCCAGGTTGACAGTACCGCCCTCCCATGGGTTAGGTTCCTGCCACGATGATATTTCCTTGCCGTCCATGTATAGAGCAACATTGCCATCAAAATAGCTGTACTCTAACAGGTGCCACTCATCGCTTTCTGGCATGCGCCCATAACCGATCTCAAATTGATTTGTCGGCTCCCAGCGCATCAATGTTGCATTCTGCCCTCCCATTGCCAGGATATAGCGGGCCGAAAAATCCGGGCTTTCTACAAAACGAAAATTCATGTGTCCCTGGCCGCTGCCGCTGTATTTGAACCGCATGCGCCAGACCGCATTGTTAAGGCTGAATTTTTCACGACCGCCGAGCCAGGCCCACTCACCGCCCGCCCTGGCAGCCATTACCAGGTCTTCTGCGTTTTGCGGGTCAGGTTCCACACTCCATCCCGGCGCCTTATTTTCAAGCACATCCCATTCGTGCGCACCGCCGTCCTGAAAGTCTGTAATGTAGATGAGTTTTTCACCCTCAGCACAGGCATTCACCGGCAGCAAACCGCTGGGGTCCAGTTCAAGGGTAACCTCAAACTGGTTAGCGCCGCGTGAAAGCTGCTGGGTTGCTTCTGAAGGGTTATAACCGGGTGCAGATACCTTGATAACTGCGGTCTCACTAGGAAGATTGGTGAACCTAGCTATACCATCCTTATCGGTAATGCTGTTGGTGCCACTTATATCTACCGTCCCACCTGATAGGGGAGCCCCATCTACTCCTTCCACGGTGACGGTCAGGTCAAATGGAACCGGTGTGGGGGTTGGTTGGGGGGGCGTTGCACTTGGGATGGTAACTGTCGGTTCTGGTGTTGCCTGCGGGCTGCAACCGGCAATAAGCAGGATTAAAATAAACAATACATAGACAGATCTGTAGTAATACATTTTTGCCTCCTTACATGTCCGGTGCTTGAAGATTTTGGTTTGAATACGATTTGTGGAATTGGATACAGGTATGTTTTTATTAATATAGCATTAATTCCAATACAAACAAATAGGCCGAAGAAGATGAGCAAGGGAATTTCCAGGGAATTAAAGGTGGGTTAATTCAAACCTAATCCCGCATTAATTGCGCTGGGGTTAGCTGCTCTTGAAGCAGTTTCAGGAAACGTGCTTGATTATCTCCCCCCCTGGAGATGTAGTCGTGTACCAGCTGGCGCCCCATCGGGTAGAGGCAGGCATACGACCGGTAAAGCGGATCCTTCAGGAATTCCAGGTATTTGACAGCGCTTTCCTTGGAATCCAAACCGTACTGGATCTGGTAATCGATCACCTCCTGGTCGGATGCCCCGAGTTCATGCATCATCAGCACAAGGTTTATGTTGATCAAACTGAGATCCTTCCAGGCATTGGTAATGTCATGGATAAACTTCCCGTCGAATTCTATAATTCCAACCTCATCCAGGATAGATTGAAAGAAGGAAATGATATCTTCGGGAGCCGCCGCAATCTCAAGCGCATTCTCGCCAATCCCTTCAGCAATGGCATTTACCGGGGTATTGTAAATATCAATGCTGTTTTCCAGGTACCCATTTTCCCGGTACAGGACTTTCTCTTTAACAACATGGTCCGTGTGGTGACCGGGATAGGTTTCGTGGGCAACAAACCAGGGAAAAGAATTGATGTGGATGGGTAGATCGGTGTTTATTTCAATTTTGGATTGATACCCCCCCAGGTACCAGTTGTAAGCCAGCCAGGGTTCGTCATTGACAAGTTGGTACGTACAGTTTTCTGTGTCAGGCAGTGGAATAAAATTCCGGGTTAATCTCCTCAGTTCGGCAGAAATATTCCTGGCCAAAGCTTCAAGCTTGTTTTGCGGTATAACGGTTTTTTCCCGGAAGCTTTCAGCTCTTTCGTATAATGTCGCACTCCCTGGCAGTAAATCATCAAGTTTGGCATGAATTTTCTTAAATACACTTGCATCGATCCAGGTTGGCTTGAGGTCGTATAAAAGCTGTGTTTCTTCAACGATATCAAAGGATTTGCCCTGCAGAATTTCCAGGGTGGTTTGCATGCCGGTCAGTTGGGCCAGTAAATATTCTTTACGGGCTGCAGATAACGCACTATCCTGCTTGGTGGACTGTATCATGGCATCTGCTTTGCAGGATAATTCCTCGAGGTCGTGTTGTTCCTGGTTTTCTGCAAATTCTTTTATTTCCGGTGGGCCAAAATAAGCATCCACATAATTGGGGATATATTTTTGGATCGAAAAAGCAAGTTCGATATAAGATCTTGCATCTCGCCACTGGGTCATCCGCATCTCCTGATCAATTGATCATCTTTCAACACCGGTATACCTTAAACCTTCACATCAAGTTCACCCGTGGGCTTTATCATTTTTTATTACTACATCCGCAGCAAGCCTGCCGGTGAGGATTGAGGTTGGGACACCCGCAGGGCTGTAAGCCCATTGTCCGGCCTTTAAGACGTTCGGGATGCAGGTTTTACTGGCTTCATTGATTCCCAGCATGCTGGAAGTGACCGGGATAGGTTCTGTAAAAGACCAGCCGACAATGGAGCCTTCCAAACTGCCAACTGATTTTTCGATGCTGAGCGGAGTTGCTGAAAATTTTAAAATCACTTTTTCTTTCAGCAGGGGATAGATGGAGTTCGAGAGGACCTCTACAATCCTGTTTTCGATCTCCTGTTTAAATTCCTCGTACCAGCCGGATTCACTGACCTTCTTAATCAGGGCGTAGTCAAACAGGGTGCTGATGATCATGCCCGTTTTGCCATGCGGGGCAGAGCCCGGTTCTTTCAGCGCTGGGATGGATATTTCGTATGTGTTCAGCTCGCAGAACTTATCAAGCCAGGTGAAGAGTTCCTGCCTGGTAATATTTGGCCATCTCTTGAGCAGGTCCTTGAGTTCCCGGCGGTGGGTTTCACCAAGTCCTTGTTTTGACGGGGTATAAAATAAATGGCCGTATGAAATTGCTTTAAAATATTCTGGCGGTGCATCAAGCTCCAGAAATAATATAAAAACAGAATCGGCTCCGTGTTTAGAGGATAATGTATCCCTGTATGTTTTTATTTTTTTGGAATGATCCTCTGGTAAACCTTCTGTCCTTGTTATTCGATAGAGGGTCTTTAAATCCGCAGCCCACACCAGTGTGCCGTATTGGTACAACTTCCCCTCAGCATCTAAGACCGTGTTATCCCTGGCTGATAACTCTATAATCTCTGTTCCAGTTTTTATTTCCCCGCCCAAAGTTAATATTTTGTTTTCAAGCGCCTCCGCTAATTTTCCAACGCCTCCTCTGGGGTAAAAATAATCCTGGTACAGGTAAAAATAACTCATGGCAAAGAAAGCGGGGGTGTTCTCAAAAAAATGCTGGCCGATAATATCCATCAGGGATCTGTTGGTAATCATATCGGCAAGAAATTTTTCAATAGGGATATTTAACTTGTTGATTCGCCGTCGTGGTAAGAATAAATTTAATAAACAAGGGGATGTATGATTTGATGAAATAGGATCTGTCACTTCTAAAATTTTTAAAAAGGGGGTTATCGACCCCATAAAGCACTTCCATGTCTTTCATAATTTTCTTGATGATCAAAATCACCTTTCCGATTTCTGCGCAGCTGTCTGGATAGGTAGTTTTGAGCAGGTTTTCATAATCTATCAAGCTTTCTTTTGAGGTTACATGGATCATGTTTTGCTCAATCCCAATTGAAACCGGGCTCGGGATTGTCTCCAGGCTGATCTCAAGATCCCGGATCATGGGTAAGATAATCCCGGCGCTTTCAAGCGCCCTTACGCCGCCGTCAAAAAGAAAACCATCTTTAACAAATGTATTGACCAGCCCGCCGCATTTCTCATTTTTCTCCAGCAGAATGACACTCAATTTTGCCCTTGCCAGGTATGCGGCTGCGGTCAGGCCGGATACTCCTCCTCCAACAACGATGGCATCATACTTTTCTGTCACTTCAGTCCTCCCATTTTCAGGCTGATTTCCCACAACGCTCTCGCAGCGTCCCTGTCCAGGGCTGGAGGTGTCATTTCTTCTTCTCTTGTCAAATTGAAAAACTTTCCGCTGATCCCCTCCACCGCTTCGGACACTCCCAGGTAATAAAGCGCTTCCGCAGAAATCTCAGGGGATTGGGATACCCTGTCAATTAAATTCTTCTTATACCATTTGTAGAAAGGCCCATTATCTTTTCCTGTGCCGGTTGTCACAGCACCCGGGTGCATTGCGTTTATGGTTACCCCGCTTCCTCTGAAAGTCTCATCCAGCACCATCATTGAAAGTAGCTGGGCAAGTTTTGCCGAACCATAGGCACCCAGACCTGTATAACGCCTTTTGTCCCAATTTAAATCATCCAGCCTCAATCCCCAAGCCGCAAAACGGTGTCCTTCCGAGTTAACCATGATGACCCTGGATTTCTTTTGGTTTAATAATTTGTCTTTCAAAAGAACATTGAGAATAAATGACGAAAGAAAATTTACTGTGAAAGTCATCTCCAGGCCGTCTTTGGTTACAGTTTTTTGATTGGTATAAATACCTGCGTTGTGTATCAGAACATCGATTTCCCCATCCATTTCCGCCAGTTCTTTGCCAACCCTGTGAATGTCTGCCAGGCAGCTCATGTCTGCAATCATAAAACCACATTCCACCCCGTAATCATGTTTTATTTCTTCACACAGTTGCCTGGATTTCTCTTCACTGCGGTTTATGGACAGGATATTTGCCCCAAGCGAGGCGTATTTCCTGCTGGCAGCATACCCAATTCCGGAGGTTGCCCCTGTTATCACCACTAGACGGTTGTTGAAAAGTCTCGCTGCACAGGGTAGGTTTTGCTGCGCTGTTTCGGACCATTGCAAAGACATTGGACCATCGATATTGTTTCCAGTACTTAAAAACAGGATTGCTTATACTTCCCATCCAACCCGCCCTAGCCAAACATTTTTTTCATGAATTTGCGGTACACTATCCCAAAACCCGGGATATTATCAAAAATATCTCCCCACAAATCGAAATAATCCCTGTGCTCGATGATTTTTGAATTCTCGTCCAGTGTGAGCCGGCTCGAGCCATACAGGACGGAGGAGCGGGTATTCTTAAAATTAATGGTCATCTCCCACTCAAATAGAATGATGTTTTCTTCCTGGACAGCACGCAGAATCTTCATGCTTGACTCACCAGATCTGCGTGCTAACCTCTCGATCATACTTTTGAATTCTTCAAGACCCCTGATTTCCTGAATAGAGTCTCTGAAAACGATTTTTTCATCATAGTAGGGCCAAATATGGGACCAATCAGGTTTGCCCTTATCGTTATAGGTTTTTGTCCAAAGCTCGCGTACCCGGTCTGCTGTCAGTGGTTCCATATTGAATATATTTTCCTTATATATAACCCTCAATTACACATTATTGTGTTCATAAGCAGCGTAATATAATCTACTCCCTTTGAGGTATGTATTTTCTTCCTTAAAACGATCTACTCGATCTGGAGCTCATGTCCATGTATGGTCTCTTTATTTAAATAAGTCAAAAATATATTTTAATATAAAATATTACCATCGGTAAAATAATAGCGCTGAGATTGACCACACAATAAACTGACAGGAGCGACAAATGAAATATATCCGGGCTGCTGACATATCTGACCTGCCTGAAAACCAGATGAAGGCGGTTAATCTGGAGGGTAAGGAAATACTGCTGGTGAACCTGGCCGGTTCCTGCTACGCCATTGCCAACAAGTGCACCCACATGGGGGGTTCACTGGTAAAAGGCACCCTGGAAGGCAGCATTGTTCGGTGTCCAAGGCACGGCTCTAAATTTGATGTAAAAACAGGGCAGGCTGTCGGGGGACCTAAGATTGGGTTTATAAAAATGAAAGTTGCCAGTGAACCAAGTTATCCGGTCAAAGTTGAGGGGACAGATATCCTGGTCGGAATGCCATAAGGTGTTTGTTTGGTTGTTTTAATCTGTCCGGTAAGTGCCGCCGGACAATTGGCTATCGGAATACCGGTTATAAAACCGGCCTGGATGAACTCCAGGCCGGTTTAATCATTTGTAAATTACGTAATTTCTCAGGCGCTGACCCCGACCGCCTGTTCGGTTATTTCGGGGGGAGCTATTTCATCCTTGAGCAGGACAATCAGTTTTTCACCATCCTTCTCCTCTAAATCAATCAAAATAGCATCTCCATCCTCAAACTCATGTCCCAGCAAGGCATCAGAGAGCTTATCCTCGATACGATATTGGATAACCCTGCGCAGCGGCCTGGCTCCCATGTCAGGATCGTATCCTTCTTCTGCAAGCAAATCTATCACCGCATCCGTTGCCCTCAGGCTGATTTCGTGATCCTGCAATCGTTCAGCCACTTTTTGCAATTCAAGGCTCACAATACTGTGGATGTTTTCCTTGCTCAGCGACCGGAATACAACCACACCTTCTACCCGGTTTAGAAATTCCGGACGGAATACCTTCTTAAGCGCATCGAGCAGCTTCTTACGCATTTCCTCGTAGGCGGACTTCTCCGCAATCGTTTTATCTTTTTCAAGTTGGAAACCAAAAGCGCTCTGGCGTTTGATTTCCTCAGCGCCAATATTGGAGGTCATGACAATGATCGTATTGCGGAAATCGACCTTGTGACCACGCGCATCCGAGAGATGGCCTTCTTCCATGATTTGCAGGAGCATATTATGGGCTTCCGGATGGGCTTTCTCAATTTCATCGAAGACGACGATTGAATACGGGCGGCGGCGGATTGCCTCGGTAAGCTGGCCAGCTTCATCGTACCCCACATAACCTGGAGGTGCTCCAACCAGCCGGCTGACATTGTGTCTCTCCATAAACTCGGACATATCCAGTTGGATCAAGGCCTCGTCACTGCCAAACAGGAACTTGGCCAATGCCTTGGTCAGTTCTGTTTTACCAACCCCGGTCGGCCCCAGGAAGATGAATGAACCTATCGGTCGGCGCGGGTCTTTTAATCCGGATCGTGCCCGGCGTATGGATTTAGAAATAGATTCAATTGCCTCATCCTGGCCAATAATCATTGTCCGCAGTTCGTCTTCCATGTTTAACAGTCGCACAGATTCTTCCTGCGCCATCTGCATCACCGGAACACCGGTCCACATTGACACCACTTCAGCAATATCATCACCCGATACCACCGGACTGTTGCTGCGGTCCCATGCATTCCGTAAACGATCAACCTGGTTTTCAAGGGCAGTCTGCTGGGCAAGCAGATCCTCGGCATCATCAAAACGGCTGTCTTCTACTGCCAGGCTGTGCTTCTGGCGGACTTCACGCAGCTCTTTCATTAATTCTTTTGTCTTTTTGGCAGCCGGGCTCTTGTACATTCGCACCCGCGATGAGGACTCATCAATAAGATCAATGGCCTTATCCGGTAAAAAGCGTTCTGTAACATAACGGGATGATAGCCGGGCAGCTGCTTCAAGGGCTTCGTCGGAGATGACCAGGCGGTGATGCTCCTCATAGGCGGTCCGTATGCCATGTAAAATCTCAATTGTCTCTTCAACCGTCGGGGCATTGATCATAATAGGCTGGAATCGTCGTTCCAACGCCGAGTCACTTTCAATGTGTTTACGATATTCGTCCACGGTTGTGGCTCCGATGACCTGCAGTTCACCCCGTGATAGAGCCGGTTTAAGGATGTTCGCCGCATCTACAGAGGAGCCGGCCGAACCAGCTCCAACCAGCATATGAACCTCATCAATGAAAAGAATTGCGCCAGAGGCCTTCAACTCATCAATTACCCGCTTCAGGCGTTCTTCAAATTGTCCGCGGTACATGGTTCCTGCCACCAGTGAACCCACATCCAGCTGCAGTACTTTCTTATCCAGAAGCGGGGCCGGGACATCGCCTTCGATAATCCGTTGGGCTAATCCCTCCACGATGGCGGTTTTTCCAACGCCGGGTTCGCCAATTAAAGCTGGATTATTTTTTGTTCGCCGTGCTAATACCTGGATTACCCGTTCTATTTCCATGACCCGCCCGATTACCGGATCGAGTTTGCCCTGTTCAGCAAGATCTGTCAGGTCAACTGCCAGCTGGTCTATTAATGGCGTTTTATCTTTGTTCTTTTCTGGCTTTTGTTCGCTGCGATTTCCGCTGGCAGCTGGTTGGCTGGTATTTTCATCTAGAACCCGCTTCGTCTGCCGGCGGATTTGTTCCGCTGTAACCCCTAGTTTGCGTAATACATCCATTGCCATGCCATCTGTCGAGCGGATCACCGCAAGCAGCAGGTGTTCGGTCCCGATATATTGATGTCCCATGCGGCGTGCTTCTTCTATTGCAAATTCCAGCACTTTTTGAACTCCGGGAGATAGGTCAATTTTGCCACCGGCGTATTGCCCGGTCGCGCTTAACCTTTCGATAATTTCACGAACCCGGTCTGCTTCTAATCCAAGGTCACGCAGTACACGCCCGCCAACACCACCATCCTCCTCAATTAATCCAAGCAGGACATGTTCAGTGCCGATTGAGTTTTGTCCCAATTGTTCGGCTTCCTGATGTGCCAGGCTCAATACCCTGCGCGCCCTTTGGGTAAATCGTTCCATTCCAGCCAAGGTATACTCCTTCCACTAATTCCTTTACAAATTCTCAAGCCTCTATGAAGCAGAGGCTGTCTATCTTGATTCCTGAAATCCCGTTGTTTATCTATTCCAAGAAGCATTTTACCAAATTTTTATACCGGCTGCCTCTTTTATACCCGGTGAGGTTATACAGTCTGCATAAACCGCCGGCAGTCCCTCTCCGGCCGGAGGTTCTCTTGATTTACTATTGATTCTATACGATGGGTAAATGAAAATTGATTAGAGATTTCTTAACATTTCAGAAGGGTCTTGCCAAATAACAAACAATTTCACCCAGGGAGACCAATTCATGCCAGCGAGGGTGTACAGGCAGAATATACCGTCAAAACCGCCCTGAATAGGTAGACCATCCAAAATACCCATAGAAATGATCTCGGCACATTTCTTGCCGGATACCCCGGATAGATCATTAAGAAAAAGTTATCCATGAATACAAAGAATCAGAACCAATATCAGGTAAAATTTCTTTCAGGCAAGGAATATTAAATTCCACAAAAATTCTCGGTGAGGACGAAACAGGAACATACATGATAGTCATATCCGATATGATGGGCACACTGACCACAGGCTCTCCTGTCCTGGGAATTGTGGACTGGGTACGTCACAACCAGAGTAAAACTCAAGCACGATGGCTCATGGCCAGGATGACCCCCGCATACCTGCTTGTAAAGTCCGGTCTCAAGGATTCACAGCCTTGGGGACAAAAATTGATGATAGAAAGCCTCCAATGGGTAGGGAATGCAACACCGCAAAAATTCGAACAAGTTGCTGAGTGGGCAGTTGAGCACAACCTGTGGATCAAGCGGCGCTCCGATGTGATTTCTATTCTCAGCAGCCACGCTAAAAATGGCGCACAGGTATTTATCGCCAGCAGTGTTGTCGAGCCCATCGCAGTATCCTTTGCACGGCGTTTTGGTGCGCAGGCAATCGGCACACCGATTCAAATCGAAAACGGGCGCGTCTGTCTTGCCGCCGACCTCATTACCAGCGATAGGAAAATACAGGAAGTACTCTACCGCCTCAATGTTACCCGCATAGATTACGCCTATGGTGATACTGCCTTGGATATCCCCCTGCTTGAACATGCCGATCACCCCGTCGCCGTTTATCCAGATAAAGGGTTGTACGATTTTGCGAAAAACCGCGGCTGGGAAATTCTTGGGGAGCCTTTATAAGCACATCCACCCACTCATGAGCAATCCATAAATAAAGTGGAAGCATCCGGATTGTCCGGAAAACCTCGCCATTTGATTATCATGCTGTCAAAAAACCGCATGCTTAAGCGCCAAAGGCCCCTTCCGAACATACTCCAGATTATGGCAGATCTTCAGGGAGGGTTTGATGAGATTCTCGCCAGGACATGATTCCCAGGAAAATCAGCGCAGCAAGCGAGATTACTGCTCCAATAACTAAAACTGCAATATAGGGGGGATCGGGATGGTTGGCAACCACTTTTATTGACAAATCGACCGGTGTCACCGGGAAAGCATTTTTTGCATACTCGATCCGCCATAAGCGGATATACTGCCACAGATCGTGCATGAGCAGCATTAAAACCCCCAACCCTCCCATGCGCAGTGCCAGGGACCCGGAATGATTTTTATACCAGGCCTGTGCCTGGATTGCCCCCAGGAATAAAAGCAGGGTGAAGGGAATAATGATCATGCGTGAAGACACCCGCTCCCCGGCGACCAGCGGGATATGCAGGAAGGTGACCAGCCGGTAGATATTTCCAATGGCAAGCAGGGACAAGACGCCTATGGGTAACAGTAGTTCAGGATAGCCCCGGTCCTGGTGCCTGTTCTTTAGCCACAAGATCAATCCAAAGAACAACACAAATGCAGTACCCGCCAGCCCTGCGTGCAGGTCAAACTCCCACCATCCCAGCACGGTTAGCGGCGAACGGCCTGAAAGAGCCTGCTCCGGCGGTATAATCGTTGTCAACGCCTTCAGCACATCCATTGCGGTTGGGTATCCTCCAAGATACTCTGTGTCAAAACTTCTCATTTGCAGGGCTGGCGGCAGGATCCGCACCATGCTAACCAGAAGGGAAAATAGAATCACTGTCAGGATGCGCGGTAAAATCCGCCAGTTGACCAACCCAATGAAACCGAGCAGGAATAATATCCATACAAAATGGTGATATGAGCCCTGCAGGAAAATTACCAGCAGGGTTACGGACATCAAAGTTATCCACTTCCAGCTCCGGTCCCCTTCAAGCAGGTTGAAAACCATCAGGAAAATCCAGGGGAAAAGAAAATAGCCGCCCCATGATGCATGGCCTACACTGAGGTGGGAAAGAAGATGTCCGTTGAAATTGAATAAGAAAAAAAGAACCGCAGTAATGAAAAGCGAGAGGGAAAATTTCTCCCTTATTTTCAACAAACCCATAAAACCGATTGTAAAAAAAATCAGGATATCCACATAGATGAACATCCTTATATCCATAAAGCGCAACAATAATATCTGGGGTGAAAGCAGCACATCCGGGAGAGTCATAAAACGGTCCGTCACCCCGCGCAGTGCAGATGCATCCGTCATGTGCAGTGGTAATACACCCTTCACTACTGCATCCTGAAGAAAAGCCAGCCTCGGAGCGGATATTTCAGCCCAATCATGAAAATCAACCGTGAAAACCCCCCAGTTGAAGAAAACCCCGTAAAGGTAAATTCCTGCCAGGAAAAGCACACCCAGCCACAAAAATCTCAGCCAGGGGAATTGTTTTTCTTCCTCCGGGTCAAAAAGTGCCCGGATCAGGTGATCGAATGATTCTAAGAGCCGCTTGACAATCGATTCCATCGCTGTCCAATCAATCCAATATCAATATGATTGTACCAAAGAAGCAGGCACAAAGCCTGTCAGCACACTTCAGCTTCGCATTGGTATATTTTCGAAAGCAGCAATGGTTTCCCGCCAGCCATCGGGGATGGGTATGGATGCTTTTCGGCGATAATCGTAAGCCACCATTACGGTTTCTGCAGTGGCATACACTTTGCCCCCATCCAACCCTTCAATCTGGTTGGCATAAACAAAGCTCTTATTCCCCAAACGGGTAACCTTCACACCAACCCGAATCTTTTCCTGGAATTCGATGGGTGCCAGGTAAGAGATTTGTAAACCGGCAACAATCAAACCCATGTCATGAAAGGATTTCCCGTCAAACAATCCCAAATTGATGAGGTACTCAATCCGGGCATGTTCGATGTAAACACAAAATTGGATATTGTTGACATGCCACTGGGTATCCAGGTCAGAATAACGCACTTGTATAGGATGGTAAAAGTTAAAATCAGGCATTGCACTCCCTTCTTGTAGTCTGGTAACAGGAAAAAACAATTTGAGTTGTTCCGATTCAACCTGTCCTGGTATTATAAATTTCCTGGTTGTTAGAAAAAGGTCATCTAGGATGGATGACCTCTGTCACTTGCATCCTTATTATGTATTGAATAGACTTAATGAGATAATTCGTGTAATTTTACCCATATTAATAGATGAGGCGAAAAGTATTATGCAGATAACCAAACAGGCCGATTATGCCTTACGGGCGATGATGTACCTGGCAAAAATGGACAGCACCCAGCGTGCTTCTACCAGCCAGATTGCCAAAGAACAGCATATCCCTTCCTCTTTCCTGGCAAAAATTATATCGCAGCTCTCCATTGCAGGACTAATTAATACATCTCGTGGGGCGCGTGGGGGAGTTTCCCTTGCTCGTAATCCTGAGGAAATATCTATCCTGGAGGTCGTAGAGGCAATCGACGGTCCAATTCTTATCAATGACTGTACTATCAGCAGCTACTCATGTCCTTTCGGCGAGGATTGTGTCCTCCAACCCCTCTGGTGCGACGTTCAGAGCCAGCTTGTGGATAAATTGCGCTCAACTACTTTTGCAACATTTTTGCCCAGGGTAGCGGTCGAAGCTTAACCTCTGTGATGTTTGTCTCCCGGGTACCGTAGTATCCTGTAACAAAGATTTTACCTGCCTGAGATAAAAAACCTGATCAAAGAGGCAAATAAACCTCCTCCGGTTTAATTGCCTCTTTGGCTATTTAAACCACCGTTGCTATCCTGTGATCATGAATCTCCATATCATAGGGTAGAATAAAACTGGCCATTCACCACCACCCTGGTAGAAATATGAAAATCATCCGAGTTTTATCTGACCCCAGGCTTTTCATTGTGACACTGGTTGTTATCGCTGGAGTAACCCTCCTGGTTCCGGCAGAACAGACCCTCGGTTCGAACCTCTCCTTGATCATCCTGCACGGAGCCTGGGTTTGGTCCGGATTGATCTATTTTGGACTGGCGAGTTTCATCGCCCTGCTGGCAATTTTAAGTCGGGATCCCATCCTTCATCTGGTTTCTGGGTCACTGGCAAAGACCGCTATGGTCTTCTGGTTAACTTACCTGCCTATGTCCCTCCTGGTCATGCAATTGAATTGGGGAGGCTTGTTTTTCGATGAACCGCGCTGGAAAATCCCATTTACATTCGCGGTCGTGGGATTGCTCATGCAAATCGGTCTGGCACTCATCAACCAGAAGGTCCTCACCGCCGCATACAATCTGGTTTTTGGGGTTTCCCTGTGGTTTGGTTTATCAAGATCGCAAACCATTTTGCACCCGGAATCCCCAATTTCCCAGTCTCAATCTGGCAGTATCCCGTTATTCTTTGGATTGCTGCTCACCCTTTCTCTCTTGTTCGGGATTCAGCTCACACTCTGGTGGATGAACAGGACAGCTAAACCGGAACTGACCAGTCAATGATTACCTTTCGGCAAATCAGGAATCCGCTGATCCTATTTTTTACCATTCGTCTCCTTTTGGCAACCGGGGAGAGGATGTTTTCACCGTTTCTGCCCACCATAGCCCGTGGACTGCATATCGAAGTTACCCAGGTCACACTTGCATTGTCGTTATCCTTTTTGGCAAGTGCCTTCAGCCCTTTCCTGGCACCAGTGTCCGACCGGTACGGGCGCAAACCTGTTATCCTTAGCGGACTTGCTCTTTATATAGCCGGCTGTTTACTACTTGCCACTATCCCATATTTCGCTGCTTTCTTAATCGGAGTTCTGTTCATGGGGATCGCCCATAGCTTGATTATTCCCACGATCCTCGCCTACATGAGTGACCGGATATCCTATCAAAATCGGGGTCTCTATCTGAGTCTGATTGAAACCAGCTGGGCACTCAGCTACATCATAGGAATTCCGGTCATGGCATTCTTCGTTGTCAGTTACGGGTGGCGGTTTCCTTTTGGACTGTTGGCCGCCGGCAATAGTTTGCTATTTCTATGTGTTCTCTGGCTTGTTCCGGAGGATCACACCTTCCTTAATTCACGCAATCCTTATTTCAGTCACATTGGTAATCTCATCCGCAGTATCCCTGCCCTGGCTGGCTTGATCATGGCATTTTTTTTCGGCATATCCGAACACTCCATAAATATCGTCCTGGGTATCTGGATGGAGGATGGTTTCACGTTAGCCGTCCTGGCAATTGGGGGGGTGGCATCGCTGGTTGGTATCTCCCAACTCATTGGTGAACTGGTCGCTGCTTTCGGTGTGGACCGGGTGGGTAAGCAGCGCTTATCCAGGCTGGCGTTGATATCTTAATATCGTCATCCTGCTGCAGATTTTCTGGATGGGAAAAACCCTCGCTGGAGCGATAGCCTGGCTATTTTTTGCCTTCTTCACTTTTGAATTATTCTTTGTTTGCAGTTTGAGTCTTATTTCAGAAATCCTGCCAGAATCCAGGACAACCATGGCTGCCAGTTACACTACATGTATTGCTTTTGGTTTTGCAGCAGGCACCTACCTCGGACCTTACCTGTATTCTTTCGGGATTGAAACTGTCGCCATCACCAGCGCAATTTTCAGCGGTTTAGCTCTGCTCTTATTCTGGCTTTTCCTCTCCCCAAAACTGCCATCCGGCCAGGCCTGGGATTAATTTGTGGATAAATACCTGATAAATAAAACCAGGGTCACTCTCCCCTTGCAGGGTCAAATTTTCTTATTTCTGGTTGTCAGAACCATCATGTCCGTCATGGTGCGCATGGTGCACCCATTCCTTCCTGTATTTGCCCGCGGGATGAATGTTGACCTGGAGACATTTGCCCTGGTGTTATCCGCATCTTATGCCGGGGGAATTATCGGCCCGTTTGTGGCTGCAGTATCGGATAAAACGGGTAGGAAAGCCGGGATGCTGCTGGGGCTTTTCATTTTCACGTTGGGAACCCTCGTCGTGGTAATCTGGCCGAACTTATTCATATTCTTCGTGGCCATCATGCTGGCTACGATAGGTCGGAATATCGTCATACCAGCCATGGTGGCATATATTGGCGATCACGTCCCATTTGAAAAACGGGGGGCGGCGATTGGCATCATTGAGACAAGTTGGTCCCTGGCTTTTATTCTCTGTATTCCCCTCGTCGGCCTGTTGATCGAAAAAATCAGCTGGAAGGCACCCTTCACCATTCTGGCATTATGCAGCATTGCCATGATTGCCGCAGTTCAAATTGGCATACCCCGCGATAAGTTACAAATACCTTCTTACCGTCAGCAGCCCTTTTCGTATTTACGCCTCGTGTTAGATAATCGCAGCGCTGTTTACGGTCTGATCATGGGCTTGTTTGTCTTTACTGGAAGCGCATCCATCCAGATCATCTTCGGTGCCTGGCTCGAGGATTCATTTAAATTAAGTGTAACTGCATTGGGTCTTGCCGCCATGGTTATTGGATTTGCCCAGCTTGGCGGAGAACTGCTCTCCACCACCCTGACCGATCGACTGGGAAAAAAGAGGTCGGTATATATGGGGTTGTTCCTGAGCATTCTTGTGTCCGCTTTGATATTCTGGTTTGATGATACACTGCCTGGTGCCTTGATCTGGCTTTTTATTTTTTTTATCGGTCTTGAATATGCCATTATCAGCAGCATCTCATTGATGTCGGAAATTGTTCCGGAAGCACGCGCCAGCATGATTGCAACGTACTTTGCTGCGGTTTCCATCGGTTTTTCGATTGGTCCAATCCTCTCCACAAAATTGTACAACATTGGTTTTCCAGCCATTGCCCTGGCCTGTGTGATATTATTCAGCGCCGGAATATTCTTCTTATCCAGAATTCGAATACCAGTTAAATCCGGTTTTTAAAATGCCACTTTAAAATTTTTTCTTGCCAAAATCAAAATTGACATCATCCAGGAACACGCATGGTTACATTCAAGCAGCTCATTCAAAATCAGTTCTTTCTCTTCATGTTCGCCCGACTCATTTTTGGTACTGGACAAAAAATTATTCACCCCTTTCTGCCAGAATTTGCTCGCGGACTGGGGGTAGATATTACCGCACTTGCATGGGTGCTTTCCATGTCTTATATCGGAAGTGCCCTGGGCCCATTTACAGGGACTTACTCCGATCATTATGGAAGAAAAAAAGGCATGGTTCTCGGACTGGGGGTGCTTTTATGCGGTTTGTGTCTCCTGGTATTCTTTCCGTCGGTGCTCACTTTTGGTTTAGCCTTACTTGGAGGAACTCTGGGGAAAATCATCTTCATGCCGGCTTTCCTGGCCCATATAGGCGATACAGTTTCATACGAGAAACGCGGCTTCGTTATCAGCCTGGCAGAGATGACCTGGGCATTAAGTTACATTATCGGAGTGCCTGTTGCCGGATACATCATTGAGATGTATAACTGGAAAGCCCCCTTCATCTTTCTGGCTGTTCTCGGGGTCATTGCCTTGCTTCTAATCATCTTCCGTGTCCGCAGCCAGACTCCGCATATCACCGAGGGGAATTCCATTTTCCGCAACATCAAACATGTCTTTAATTACAGGATTGCCCTTTTGGGTCTATTTGGCGGGCTGATGATCGGCACAGGAAATGAGATGGTGCGTGTTGTTTTGGGATCCTGGTTTGAAGATCGTTTTAATTTATCGGTGGCTGTAATTGGCATTTCCACCATGACGGTTGGTTTTGCCATGCTGGCCGGGGAACTTTTTTCCGCTGCAGCCATGGATCGTATCGGCAAACGACGCGCCATCAATATCGCCTTAGGCATGGTAATTGTGGTCAACCTGAACATATTCTGGATGGCGAACCAGTTTGCCAGTGCCATTATCTGGCTTTTCTTATTCTTCATGTTCAATGAAATCGCCATTGTCAGTTCGCTGACTCTTTCCAGCGAACTTGTACCAGAAACGCGGGCTACCATGCTTGCCACTTATATCTCATCCATTACTTTAGGGTTCGCTATCGGTGCTCCACTGGCACCTTTCTTTTATCAATGGGGTTTTGAAATTACAGTCCTGGCAAGTACTCTCTTCTATCCCATTGCCTTGTTAAGTTTCAATAAGATATTTACTTCCAAAAAAACTGCCCTTCAAGGTGCCCTTCTTGTAAATGAATGATTGTTTATTTCTGGTCAATTATCCTGCTGGAATAGCATCAGTTCTGTTGCATCAACAACAGAAAGGACGTAAAACCGGTATGCTCCTTGGATAGCTCCTGTTTACTGAGGGACTTGGAATTATTCTGCTCTGGCAGCAGTTTACCTGTGTACTCCTGTGGGATTTAAAGTTCCATCCGCAGCAGGGACTTCTTTCGGATGAATACGCAGGATAATCCTTATCCCTTGTCCGGTATAATAAAGATTACCGGTTCAGACCACGCGGGTCGCCTTTAATAAAACCGGCCTGATTAATGCCGAAATCAACAGACTGCAAGCAGTCAATTTACACAGGAGAGTTCCACCCAGTGCCTACTCTGGAAAAAGCCCGTCAATGGTATCGCCATGTAGATGCGGTCCATAACTTTGGTCATATTGAGCGGGTCTTCAATATGGCTGTACGCCTGGCTGGCGAAGAAAACGCCGATATGGAAATTGTTATGGCAGCTGCCTTACTGCACGATGCCATCGGGACCACTCCGGGAGCTGAAGCACGCAGCGACCACCACCTGGCGTCTGCTGAATTCGCTGCCGGAGTGCTGGCTGAAGAAGGCTGGGATGAAAACCGTATCGCTGCCGTACAGCACTGCATCCGCGCCCATCGCTATAGGGATAATAACGAACCTCCGCAAACAATCGAAGCAATGGTGATTTTCGATGCGGACAAACTGGATGTGCTCGGAGCTGTCGGGGTTGAACGGGTCATTGCCTACGCCGTACTGGCCGGTGAACCCGTCTTCAGGCAGCCCTCGCAGCAGTTCCTGCAAACCGGGGTAAAGCTGCCCGGTGAACCCCACTCTGCTTACCATGAGTATTTATTCAAACTGGTTAAAATCAAGGACCGCTTGTTTACCAGGTCTGCCAGGAAGTTGGCAGAAGACCGTGATATCTACCTGGGAGAATTTTTTCAGCGTCTGGCGGATGAGATGGCGGGTAAGCGCTGACATCGCTTTTTTGGAAATCAATCCGTACGAATATGATATGAGTTAAAACCTGTTTATAAGGCTTTAAAAGGAAGGATAATTGCCATGGCTCCCATTTGCAGCACCGGAAATATCCTGCACATAGACCTCACCACACGGTCTACCTCGGTGGAAAATCCCCCGGATTCCTTTTACCGCAAGTATGGCGGCGGTAGTGCCATGGGGGTTTATTACCTGTTGAAAGGGATGCCGGCTGGTGTTGATCCGCTTTCTCCGCAGAATATCCTTACTTTGTTTACCGGAATTCCTACCGGTTTGCCTATATCCGGGCAGTCACGCCTTAATGCCAATGCCAGGTCCCCGCTGACGGGGGCCGTGGGAGATGGTCAATGCGGTGGTTTCTTGCCGGCCATGGTCAAATTTTCCGGATTTGACGGGCTGGTGATCAATGGGCGGGCTGACCATCCTGTATATTTATGGATTCATGACGGCCAGGTTGAAATCCGGGATGCCGGTCATTTATGGGGTAAAACAACCGGCGTTGTCGAGGATATGTTGAAAGAGGAACTGGATAATCCAAAAATTGAAGTGCTTCAAATTGGTCCGGCTGGAGAAAACCTCGTCAGGTTTGCAGCAATCATAAACATGGTCAACCGTGCCAATGGGCGAACCGGCATGGGTGCAGTGATGGGCTCCAAGAACCTGAAGGCCATTGCCTTTTACGGCAAGCATAAAGTGACTCCCTCCGATCCCGGGAAGCTCAGCCAGATGTTTCGGGAGGGGACAAAGAATATCCCCAATTTCCCATCGGTTGAGCGCATGCACATCCTTGGCACAACCGGCGGTTTATCCGGTCATAACCTGGCCGGAGGCCTGCCAACCCGCAATTATAATGAAGGTCAGTTTGAAGGAGCCGAATCGATCAGCGGCGAACGGATGGTAGAAACAATCCTTACCAGGCGGGACACCTGCTATTCATGTGCCGTTCGCTGCAAACGGGTGGTGGAAACGGAGTTCAATGGCCGGCAAGTCTCTGAACGATTCGGGGGTCCCGAATTTGAGACCATGGCTGCCTTTGGTTCGTACTGCGGCATTGATAACATGCTTGCTGTTGCCCTGGCCAATCAACTCTGCAACTGGTATGGGATGGATACCATCTCCTGCGGGGCAACCATCTCCTTCGCCATGGAGTGCTTTGAAAACGGGCTTATCACCAGCGAAGATACCGATGGGATTGACCTGCATTATGGAAATGCTGAAGCCATGGTACAGATGGTGGAGAGGATTGCCCTTCGCCAGGGGTTTGGCGAAGTCCTCGCTGAAGGTTCAGAGCGTGCAGCCAGGCATATCGGCAAAGGTGCAGAAGAGTATCTCATCACCTCCAAGGGTCAGGAAGCCCCGGCTCACATGCCTCAGCGCAAGAAGACTATGGGTATCATCTATGCGGTTAATCCATTCGGCGCCGACCATGAGTCCTCTGAACACGATGGCAGCATTGAAGAAGGCGCAGGCGAACTTGCCCGGTCGCGGCTGGCTGAGCTTGGCCTCACGGACCTTCAACCCAAAGACAGCCTGAATGAAGGCAAGGCTCGTTTTGTGGCACTCACCCAGCGCCTTTACTCTGCCCTGGATACCTTCGGGCTTTGCGCCTTCGTTTTTGGTATCGGCTGGCAGCTTTATGGCCCAACCCAGACGGTTGAAATGCTGCAGGCAGCCACCGGATGGGATTGGACTCTGCAGGAATATCTCCAGGTGGGTGAAAGACGGATCAACCTGATGCGGGCATTCAACTCCCGGGAAGGGTTTACCAGGGATAACGATACCCTTCCGGCAAAATTCTTCAAACCCCTGCAGGGAACTGGGTCTTATGCCGGGGTGCACTTTGACCATGATCAGTTAGAAAAGATTAAAGATGCCTATTACCACTACCAGGGCTGGGATGTGAGCACGGGAAACCCCACCCGCCAGAAACTGGAATCGCTTGGGTTGGATTGGATAAGCGGTTAAAGGCTGCCTCTCCATGATCTTATGGTAAACTGGTCCGGTTGCTTCATCAGGCAATAACCAGGGCAGGTATCATATTTCCCCTCTCCAAAACCGGAGAGGGTTGAATCTTGCATATAGGGAATAGGTTCATGCGTCCACTCTTAACCGAAATCGTGGATTGGGCTGTAAAGGCAGGCGAAATCCTGCGCAAAGGCAGCCAGGAGGGCTTCCAGGTAAAACACAAAGGCGTAATTGATTTGGTGACCAATATCGATCACCTCTCTGAGGAGTATATCCTGAGCCAGATTCGCGCCAGTTATCCCCAGCACAAGATTGTTACCGAAGAGTCCGGTACCTTTGATGGGGACGAGCCGGGATGCTGGTATATCGATCCCCTGGACGGCACGGTTAATTTTGCCCACGGCATTCCATTTTTCACCGTTTCCCTTGCTTATGCTGAACACAGTTCCGTTCTGATGGGTGTGGTCTACGATCCCATGCGGGATGAATGTTTCTCTGCAGAAAAGGGGAAGGGAGCCTGGTTAAATAACAATCCGATTCATGTCTCTACCAACGATCAATTGATCAACAGTTTGCTGGTTACTGGTTTCCCATATGATAAAGGCGTCACAACCGAAGACAACTTTGATAATTTTCTCCACCTGAATAAAAAGACCCAGGGAGTGCGGCGGCTGGGGTCTGCCGCACTTGACCTCTGTTATATTGCTGCCGGTAGGATGGAAGGTTACTGGGAACTTAAAAATGAGCCCGTGGGATATTGCCGCCGGTACACTCATCGTCCAGGAAGCCGGGGGTGTGGTAAGCTCATTGGAGGGTAGCCCAAATTTCTTTAAGCCACCTTATTCCGTTATTGCCGCCAATCCTTCAATTTACCGGCTTCTCCTCGAGGAACTTGCATCAGTGCGCCATCGTTCCCCTTAATAAGGCAATGGCATAAATTATTAAAACAAACAGGCTCCTGATACTATCGGGAGCCTGTTTTCAATGTGGATTTTGTCCGCAGCTATTGTTGTAACGCTCCGCTATCGCCTGGTTCAGGCTCAGGCAAAATTTCATTCTCATCCGCTAAAGGCATCGGCTCACCAGCCAGCTCCCCCTGCCGCCCGGTCAATCTGCGGAATACCAGTGTCCATGTTGTGCCAATATAGGCTTCCAGGATTGCATTCGCCAGGATCAACGCCGGAATATACAGGCAGAAGAATAACAGGGTAATTGAACTAACGGTAATTAATCCAGTGTTGGATTCAGCAGCTGCGGAACCGATAAATCCAAGGATGATTGGCACGAGCACGGCCAGCAGCGGAAGTGCAAGCAGGAATGTTATCACTAACACACGATTGACAGGATCACCCCCATAACGATGTAAGCACCTGTATTGTCCAGGATAACCTGCCAGGCGCGTTTCACACCTTCAAATACATCCAGGTTTTCTCCGACAATCGCCACAATCACCTGGTTAATAAATATTGAAACACCCCAGCCAATGATGATCGCAAAGGGAATCAGGCAGCACAGCCCGCATCCAAGCGTCACGATGGTAAAGAAAATGGCTGGCAGGAATAATAGAATTCCAATCAGCCAGCCCAGCAAAGTCAGTCCGACTGTAAATAGAATCACCCTCCAAAAATAGGGGAAGCTCCCGCCAAATAATTCTCCAAAACGTATTTTTGCCGCCCCTTCATCAGCCTGCCAGGCCCCTTTTACCAGGCCAATTTGCCCGATGGTGCGCAGGACCAGGGTAATTACGATGAGCAGTAAGATAAGGAATAGGATTCCGACTGCAATCAATACCCATACTCCAGGAGGAATATTCCCGAAAAATTGTCCCGCCTGCTCAAAGAATTGGTTAAAACCCTGGCTGTATTCGCCGCCCTCAAAAGCGGGCCAGCTTGATGACCCTCCATTTCCACCGCCCCCGCCACCGCCGCCTCCCCCGCCGCCCTTCCCGCAGCTTGCCAGGAAACCAAACAGCCATAGTACCTTAAATTTCCAGATGATATTCCAACTCTTTTTTAGAATTTCACCGTAATCCATTATGTTCCTCCATGTTATATGCAATTCAGAAATACTGCAGCCTTGATGATATTTTTTAGATAGATATGAATATCAGCCAGGAGTAGAAATCAAATTCCAGTCCGCATAATCCCGCATCGAATCCGGAATAACCTGCCTTTTCAATACTATTTACGATTAACGGCTGTCAAGGTTTCGATGGATTTGGATTATTCCCATTCAATCGTAGCCGGGGGTTTGCTGGTAATATCATATACCACCCGGTTAACTCCGCCAATCTCATTGACGATACGGTTGGCAGTCCTGGCAAGCAGTTCAGCCGGCAGCCGTGCCCAATCAGCAGTCATAAAATCATCCGTAGTGACTGCCCGCAAAGCAATCACCTCCTGGTAGGTGCGCTGGTCGCCCATCACGCCCACTGACCGCACCGGAAGAAGCACTGCAAACGCCTGGGAGATCATTCCCGGTTCTCCGCGGGTGCTGCGCCCCAGCAGACCGGCCTGCTCCAATTCCCCGGTAAAGACCGCATCAGCCAGCCGCAGGATTTCCAGCCTTTGCGGAGTGATGTCCCCCAGGCAGCGTACAGCCAGGCCCGGACCCGGGAAGGGCTGTCTCCACACCAGTTCGGCTGGCAGACCCAGCGCTTCCCCCACTGCCCTCACCTCATCCTTGAAAAGGTAGCGCAGCGGTTCAACCAGTTCAAAGGACATATCCTCCGGCAGCCCGCCCACATTGTGATGCGATTTAATGCGGTGGGCTTTTTTTGCATCGGGGGCGCTGGATTCGACCACATCCGGGTATATGGTTCCTTGCACCAGGAAGGGTGGTTTTCCCAACAATTCAGCCTGTTTTTCAAACACCCGGATGAATGTCTCACCGATGATCCGCCGTTTCCGCTCCGGATCACTGACCCCCTTCAATGCAGCAAGAAATGTCTGTGATGCATCCACCACCACCAGGTCAGCCCCGAGGTTTTTGCGGAAAGCCTCTTCCACCTGCCTGCGTTCATCCAGGCGCAGCAAACCGGTTTCCACAAACACCGGGGTAAGCTGTTTTCCCACAGCCTGGTAAACCAGGGCGGCAGCCACGCTTGAATCAACCCCGCCGCTTACTCCAGCCAGGACGCCTTCACTTCCCACCTGCTGGCGTATTTTTTCCGACATTTGCTCAATGATGGATCTGGCTGTCCAATCCTGCCTGGCTCCGCAGATCTCAATCACAAAATGCCGCAGAATTTCCGTCCCTGCCGGGGTATGTCTCACTTCCGGATGGAACTGCAGTCCGTAAATTTTTTTCTGCAGGTCACCAATTGCCGCAACCGGGCTGTTGGAGCTGCGCGCCAGGATTGAAAATCCGGGAGGGATTTCCTCTATCCGGTCTCCGTGAGACATCCACACCGGGTATTCCCCTTCCGGAAGAAGGGGATTGGCCAGGATGGTTTGCGTTTGAACCATGCCATACTCCCGCTCCTGCGAAGGGGCTACCACGCCTCCCAGGGTATGGGTTAGCGCCTGTAAGCCGTAGCAAATTCCCAGGATGGGTAAACCGGATTCCAGGAGATAAGCCGGCAGCTGCGGTGCTCCTTCTTGATACACCGATTCCGGTCCTCCGGAGAGGATAAATCCCTTGGGTTTTAGGTTGGGTTTTTTTTCATATGCTGCATCCCAGGGCAGCAGCTCGCTGTAAAC
The DNA here is from genome assembly GCA_963841845.1 of uncultured Chloroflexia bacterium. Lineage (GTDB taxonomy): Bacteria > Chloroflexota > Anaerolineae > Anaerolineales > Anaerolineaceae > CAVVGZ01. Next base: position 624,188 of record CAWJEG010000007.1, read on the forward strand.
ATTCATCTCCCGGATGCGGCGTGCAATCAACTGGCTGTACTGCGATCCAAAATCAATAACAACAATTAAATCTGGCATGGCAGAATATTCCCTTTTCTCTATGAAAGGAATTCTATTGTGAATGGCGGTTATCCAGTAAATACCAAAAATTGAAAATTATTTACCGGGAAAGGGTATCGGTTTGTTATTGCCGGGGACTAAAACAGATAGAAACTATCAGGATTCTCCGGCAAAATTGATTTGATCATCAACCATGGATTCAACGATCACAAGTGATTCAATCGGGATATTGAGTTTGCTGAGCGCTTCCCGTCCGCCTTCAAATGATTTTTCAATCATTGTCCCAATCCCTACCACGGTAGCTCCTGCCGCTTGCGCAAGCCTCACCAATCCATGGATCGTCGCACCTGTGGCCAGGAAATCATCGATGATCAACACCTTCTCCCCGGGACCAAGAAATTCCGGGGAAACGATTAACTCAACCATGCGCCCTTTTGTATGCGATGGCGCCAGCGTCAGGTAAACCTGGTTGGGCATGGTAATCGGCTTGGTTTTACGGGCGTATACAACCGGCAGGTTCATATGGCGGGCGGTCATTAATGCCGGGGCAATCCCGGAGATCTCTGCCGTCATAATGCGGGTGGCGCCAATTGCGGCAAATCTGCGGGCAAACTCCAGGCCGCAGGCATCCATCAGGTTTGGATCCACCTGGTGGTTGATGATGCTGTCGACCTTAAGGATACCATCACCCAGGTTTTTGCCTTCCTTAAGAATCCTATCCTTTAAAATCTGCATTTGCCGCTCCTATTATAGGTTCCTTTGAATTTTACAACGATTTCATAATAGGGGAAAGAATTTATCCAAAAATCAGGTCCAGTCCTGGTTTATGGAACTTCTGGATTTCAATTGAATATCCGCCTGGGTCTTCACAGAAAAAGATCTCTGTTTCGGTTTCAGGATCAAATTTTGGCTCCTGGAGAATTTTGACATTCTTTTCCACAAGGTAGCGATACCATTCCTGAATATCATCTGCTACCAGTGTTAGAAGAACAGCATTATCAGCCTTTGCCTTATGGAAACCAATACTACCGTCCACCACACCCATGAATGCAGAGGAAGATATCTGAAAAATCTTAGCCCATCGTTGGTCTTCAATTAGTTTAAAACCCATGACTTCCTGGTAAAAATCTGCAGCTATTTGTAAATCGAGATAATAGAAAAATGTAATCGCAGAATTTATTTTCATGAATATCCTTCGCCAAGTGTATTTTTGATTGTAATAACATCATCTTAATCATCTTCGTTTTGCAGTCATTCGGCTTTACTTCATTTATGTTTGTATTTTGGAAAATAATATCCCGCATAAATTAAAATAAATTTGTTCCGATACATTACCAATCCTTCATTGGTGTTTTATGTCATGAACAAATAATTTATTGTATTACACAAATTTCACACCAAATTTATAAAGGATCCCTGAGCAATGGATAAGTCATGCAATGAGGCCCTCCACCTCCTCGTAAAATTTCCTCCATTTCAACCAGCAAAACATCAAGGCCCAACGTATGGAAACAGGCATTTATCTTATAATTATGCGCAGGAGAGATTACTTTTCCATTATCAATTGCAAAAATATTTCCTAATAATTGGAGCACCTGCTGCTTCGTCGTTTCAATGATCTCCCATCCTTCCCGGCGGATACGCCGGATAAATTCATCCGGCAGCAGCTCCAAACAGGCAACACATATCTTATTTGCAACAACATTAAAGATCATGTCAAGGTGACAGTAATCCGGATCAAAATGGACCGGAATAACCTCAAAACCTTGTTCACCCATCAACTTCTGCACAATTTCAGCCCCTTTCTTTGATGTCCTGCCCGCTACTCCCAGTGCTATCGTTGAGGAATCCATATACATAAAATCTCCGCCCTCAAAAAATGTATCCTCTTCAGGCGTGATGGTTTCCCAGACAGGTAAAATTTTTGCAATTTGTTCTCTGGCTGGCTTTATCTCCTGCCGCCGGAATTCCCACTTAAAATGACCCAGTAAAGCCCCGCATGGAGTAACAGCGCCAAGATCACGGGTGAATATTTGGTATGGCAATTCTATACGGGATTCCAGAAAGACAATATCAACGCCAGCATTATTCAGAATCGTACAAAATTCATCGTACTGGTGTTTTACGACGTCTAAATTGAGTGACTCACCTCTTTCAATATATTTTTTCGAAGTTTTATTCGAAGGCATCAGCCGGTAGAAATCGGGTTTGCAAAGTAGGACACGTCGTAATTTACCAAAGCTGCTGTTCACATAATTTGTCATGACGGTCTCTTTTCTAGAATTTATCCCAAAAGAAGGCAGAGAACTGCCATTTCTGTATGCATTCGGTTTTCTGCTTGGTCAAAAACTACCGAGTTTGGCCCCTCAATAATCTCATCAGTCATCTCTTCTCCACGATAACCTGGCAAGCAATGCATGAAGATATAATCTGGTTTCGCATTTTTAACCGATTCGGAATTAATTTGGTATGGGGAAAAATCGGATATTCGCTGTTCTTTTGATTTCTCTGGTCCGCCCATGGAATGGAATGTATTGGCATAAATCACATCTGCCCCTTCAAGGGCTTCTTCCAGTTTGTTGGTAAACACAATTTTCGATCCTCCCATAGCAGCCAGTTCTTGGGCGCCCAGTAAAGCACGCCGGTAGGGTTCGTATCCATCCGGTTTAGCCGCAAAGATATCCATCCCAAACATGGCAGATCCGATCATGAGGGAATGAAAGACGTTCCAGATATCCCCGACATAAGCCACCTTTAAACCCTTCCAGGTTCCCTTCTTTTCCTTGATGGTCAGGAGATCTGCCAGGCCCTGGCACGGATGGAATTGGTCCGTCAGGGCATTGATCACCGGGTGTTTCATATAATTGGCAAATTCTTCAACAATTTCCTGCCCAAATGTACGGATGAACAACAAATGGCAATACCGGTCGATTACCCGGGCTGTATCCTTAATGGGCTCCCCGCGTGAGAGCTGCATCTCATCTGGACGCATATAAAGGCTGGTAATTCCTAAATGAGTACAGGCAGCTTGAAATGATACCCGGGTTCGGGTGGATTTTTTTTCAAATACCATCGCTGCAATATTCCCGCTTAAATCCGGCAGTTTAGTCCCCCTAAGAATATCCCGTTTTAATTCCGCTGCAGTATTAATAATGAATTCAACTTCTTCCGGGGTGTAATCCAGAAGGGTAAGAAAGTCTCTTCCTTTGAAATTTTCCATTTTCATTCTTCCTCTTATAAATTTCCAGGCTGCTTAAAATTCAGATTTACAATATTTTCCCTAGGAAATCCTGCGTCCGGATATGTTTTGGATTATCGAATAAGAATTCTGGTGATCCTTCTTCAATGATTTCACCACCCACCAACACCATTACTCGAGTTGATGCCTCTCTAATAAAACCCATTTCATGACTGACTACAACCATGGTCATACCATCCTTTGCAAGCGTGAGCATGACGTCCAATACCTCCCTAATCATTTCAGGGTCAAGTGCAGATGTCGGTTCATCGAAGAACATGATCTTCGGTTGCATTGCCAGAGCACGTGCTATGGCTACTCGCTGCTGCTGCCCACCTGAAAGCTGGTCAGGATAAACATTTGCCTTTTCGGAAACGCCAACTTTTATTAACAACTGCATGGCACGGTCTTCTGACTCTCTTTTATTCAGTTTTCGAACTTTCATAGGGGCAAGAATTATATTTTCTAAGGCTGTTAGATGGGGAAAAAGGGCAAAATTCTGAAAAACCATCCCAATCTCTGTTCTGATTTTATTCAGATTAACTCTTGGATCGGTAATCTCCGTCCCTTCAATATATATTTTCCCAGAAGAGGGTTCTTCCAACCTGTTCAGGCAGCGAAGAAAGGTGCTTTTCCCTCCACCCGATGGACCCATGACAGCGACTACCTCACTTTGTGTGATTTTGGTTGAAATCCCTTTTAAGACATGTAGTTTTCCAAAATATTTGTGCAAATCCTGTACTTCAATCATGTTCATATTTTGTTTTTCCATTATGGGCTCCAAAGCCGGAAAAAATTCTTATACTTGTTTTCTCTGCTTCATTCTGAACTCCAAATATCCTGTAAATCTCGTAAGGGGAAGAATGATGGCAATATAGATAACAGTACCGGCAATCAAGGGTGTTGGATTTGCTTTTCCTGCCATAGACACCTGGGATGCCTTTAATAACTCCACCAGTGCCACAACTGAACAAACGGCTGTATCTTTTAAGGTCCCGATCCAACTATTCGCAAGCGGAGGTATAACTATCCGGAATGTTTGGGGCAAAATCACATATTGCATCGTCTGGGCAGATGATAAACCTAGCGCGCGTGCCGCTTCGATTTGTGACACATGGATCGATTCAATACCGGAGCGGAAAATTTCGCTGGTTACAGCTCCTGCTGCGAAAGATAGTACCAGGATAGCGGAAGTATAAGCATCTAACAGAATATTTAGAGCAGGTAATCCATAATAAATAAATAATAAAAACACAATGATTGGCATTGCCCGAAAGAAATTAACATAGGCAATGATTATGGTATTCAAAATGCGATTATTAAACCTGCGTAAAACAGCTAGGAATAATCCTATAGCTGTACCAAAACAAATGGAAATAATTGCCAACCTGATTGTCATTCCTAGTCCTACAATTAATTTTGACCATTCGCCTTCCATAATCTCAAAATTTAAGAATACCGATCCCAAATCATTAAAATCAGCCCCTGAATAAAAAAACAAAAAAGCTCCGATAGCAACAAAAATCAATCCTGCAGCGAAAATTTGCAGCCATATTGGTTTTTCCTTGTCGGCTAGAATATTAGCCACCCAGAAAAATAAAAAAGCTGCAAAAATATAAAGCGGGATTATTCCGTTTAAGTTTGGTTTTCCGCGTTCAGGCAGGAAAAATATCGCAAATATTATGAGGAATAAAAATGACACAACTACAAATTCATACCGTCTGTACCAGGGCAAGTGTCTGGTATGTGGGAATAGAGAATAGTCATTGAAAAATTGAGCAATTCGTTTATTTCGCATTTTTTACTCTTGCTAAATGATAACTTCACTTATTTATTACAGGCTCCCCTTTCTTGACCATTTACCAAACTTCTTTTCAAGACGATTGGATAGGATTACAAAAGGAGAAATGACGATTAAGTAAATCATCGCCACAGAGAAAAGCGGTGTTACCGACTTAACCAGCCGGTTTAATTGCCTCGCCCTGTGCATGAGTTCCGGGACAGCAACGACTGAGGAAATTGCTGTTGATTTTAATAACTCAACCATAAGGCTTGTTAATGGAGGAATGACAACTCGGATTGCCTGGGGTAATATCACCCAACGCATAGTTTGTATGCCAGTCAATCCCAAAGCGCGCGATGCCTCTATCTGTGTGCGGTGGATTGATTCAATTCCGGAGCGGAATACCTCAGAGGAATAAGCACCATAGAGAAGCGACAGTGCTACAGTTGCTGCAGTTAACGGACCCAATTCAATCCCAATGTAAGGTAATGCATAATAAACGACAACAACAAGAACAATATCTGGAATCGAACGGAATAAATCTATAAAGCCAATTATGAGTCCATTAATAATTCGATTATTGAATGATCGAAAAACTGCCAGGATAATCCCAACGATTGGACTGATAATAAATGTTGTCAGGGCTAGTTGAAATGTAACCCCTAATGCTTGAAAAAGCACATGCCAATAAGCCCGCATTGAAGCAAAATTGAAGAATTGCTGGTTTAATAATTTCCAATTAGCTCCAGAATACCGGTAGAATAACCATCCACTGGTAAACAATAACAGGATTACTGCGGAACTCTTTATCCATTCGCTTTTATTTCGGTCAGTTAAAATAATTAGTAGCCAGCTAAAAGATAAAACGACAAAAAGGATAACCAGGATTTGGTTTACCCCGGTCGGGACACCGTTTTCTGGCAGGATAAACAGAGAATAAAGAATGAGCAGAGTTAAGGAAGTGACAACAAACCAATAACTCCGAATCCATAGCAGGAAAAAAACTGGCGTATCATTATAATAATTGCTTGATGTTTCGCCTTCATTCATCTGCTAATTTTCCTTCATCCAATTAAAAATAGGTCGCCCAAAGCTCTTTGGGCGACCTAAAACATTTATTTATCTGGAACGTAAGGAGCGTCGTCAAATAATTTATTAACTACACTATCTGGTTCCGGAGGTGCTCCAAAGTACGTTTCATAAATTTCTGCAAGTCTTCCGCTTTTCTTTAATTCCCTTTGACATTTGTTATATTCCTCCATAAGAGGATCTCCAGGTCTAAATGCGGATGCTTGCATATATCCTTCTCCTAGTTCAAACCCTAGTTCTAGATTAGGATAATCTTTTACATAGAAAACAATACCAGGCGCATCACCTAGTCCGCCATCAATGCGGCCGGCTTCTACGTCCAGCCAGACTTCAGAAAGGGTATCGTAGGTTTTTATTTCATACGGTCCATATTTATCCACATTATCCTGCAACCATTCTATTGCAGCAGAACCTGTATCAGCACCAAGTACCTTTCCCTTCATATCTTCAAGGCTTTTAAGTTGAGCACCTTTTTTGATCATTACACCTGTGTCCGCTTCCATGTAAGGATCAGCAAAATCCATACTGGCATCGCGTTCTTGGGTCGCAAAAATTTGACCGGAAGCAATGTCCCATTTTCCAGCTAGCAGCCCTGTAAAAATACCTGTCCAGTTGACATCATACCATTCAACACGCGCACCCATACACTCCCCAATTTCATTGATCATGTCTGGTTCAAGGCCAATTAGAGGTTTGTTGGGATCGCCATCCGTATAATATGCAAATGGTGGACCTCCACTGACTGACTGACCAATCCGAATGACCTTTTCAACTGGTCCCGGAGTTGCCGTAATAACGATAACCTCAGGTTGTGCTGGAGCACATCCTACCAACCCAATAAGAAACACCAACACTATCGTTAACGAAATAAGTTGTTTCATAACCTATTCTCCATTTTTTATCTCACCATATTTTATTAATAATTCACGATTGGTTGGATGGTTTTTTTATCTTCCAATAAGTTATCCTTTCTGAGAATTACATCTCCCTAAGTTAAAAAACTGAAGAATCCTTATTAACCATTTCAAGTTGGGCAGAGTCACAAAGAGCACTGAGTAATCCTTTCCACTCCCTGGCTATCTCTAACCATTCCAACCCAAACTGGCAGAAATTCGCACAGATACATCAATCACTAACCGGATCAGCTCATCTTTACGTTGCGTATTGAAGCGGGTTGTGGGTGTGGTGACCGTAATTCCAGCAAATACCTTTCCGGCATGGTCGCGTATCGGTGCCCCAATTGCGCATACTCCTATCTCAAAATCTTCTTCATCCACTGCATATCCCTGCTCCTGGATATCCTTGAGAATCTCCCGCAATTCATCCCTGTCAACAATCGTATTTGGAGTATAAGGAGTCAAAGTCATGGCTTGGATCAAATATTCTCGTTCTTCCAGGGGTAAATTAGCCAGTAATAGTTTTGGTGAGACGCCAACATGCAATGGCAAAATTTGACCAATGGGAACCGCTACCTGTAAACTGTAATGGCCTTGATAACTATCCAAACAGATAGCATTGCCGTGGTTCATCACCAGTAACGATACTGTGTCCCCTGTTACTTGGGCAAGCTCGATTAAGTATGGCCTCGCAACTTTAGTAAGCTCAGTTCCCCCACGCACATTTTCGGCTAACTGGAGGATTTTAAGGCTTAATTGGAAATTATTCTGTCCGTCTGCCTCTACATAACCACGCTGTTCCAGGGTCTTTAAAATCCGGAATATTCGGGTACGGTTGATCCCGGTTTGTTGAGCAAGTTTTCCGGGTCTTATAGGAGCATTGCCATTGAACTGGAATGCTTCAATGATATCAACGGTGGTATTGAGTACGTCAATTGAATAACGGTCCCGGTCCATACAAGGCACCTTTGTACCTTCATTACCACTATATTGGATAATGGGAATCCCAGATACCGATAAGTTTGTTTATTCAATAAACTGTTTGTTTACTTATTGATCATTATAGGGATATTCAAAACCAAAGTCAATATGATAATCAAAATAAATGATTTTAGAATGTTTATAAAGGTGGGAAGATTTCATGCAATCCTTTCTTCTTAACCAACTGGTTTTATGGCTATCGTCTTTCGATACAATAAATACCTTTCCAACAAAAAGTCCGGCGCATAAGTTATCAGAACAGTAAAGAATGGTGCATGAATCCTATTGGCATAGACTCATCAATAAGGAATTTGTGGACCTGCCACTAGCCCGTTCGGGATCGGATGGGATCGTAGAGCAGGTCTGTAATCCATACATCACAATTAAAGTAGAATTCGGTTAAAATTAAATCAGAAGGCATAAATCAAGGAGGTTACCATGCAAAAATTTGCAGTTGTTTACCGCTGGGGTGACCGCATGCATCAGCAGGTTGGCCAGCTGGAGTTCGAGATGGATGAAACCCAACCCGGAAATATCATGAAACTTGCAGAGGAAAAAGCCAAAGAATTGATTAAAACCGAGAAGAATATCAAAGAATTCAAAGTCATTTCGTGCTACCCTGTCAAATAGCGGGCGATAATACCCTGCATTTTACATATGAAAGGTGCCGGTTCTATAATAGGCTTATAATGCTCTCCTGCCAGGCTGCTGTAATGTGATTATTGGATCAGTATGATTGCAGGAGTACACAACTTATCGGAGGTAAATATGAAAGGAAATGATACTGTTTTGGAAAGACTCAATGTTTTGCTGGCAGATGAACTGACCGCCATCAACCAGTACATTGTGCATTCAGAAATGTGTGCTGATTGGGGCTATGGTAAACTGCACGAAGCTATTGAGAAACGGGCTATCGAAGAGATGGGTCACGCCGAAAAACTTATCGGACGTATCCTTTTCCTGGAAGGCATCCCGGTTGTCAGCAGCCTGAATAAGATCCACATCGGCAAGGATGTTCTTGCCCAGTTCCAAAACGACGCCGAGGCCGAGTATGGCGCCCAAAAGATGTATAACGATTCCATCGAGCTGGCATTTAACCTCAAGGACAATGTCACCAAGGAACTGCTGGAAGATAACCTCAAGGATGAGGAAAACCATATCGATTGGATAGAATCACAGATGGTTCAGATTGAGCAGATGGGTATCCAGAACTACCTTGTGGAGCAAATCGGCTGATCTCCCGGGGCTAATATTACCGGGTAAATACCCCTATTTACCCGGTTTTTACCTCTAAATTCTATTTGCAATTCCAATCAATTCCCCCCGCATTGCATACCTGCCGGGGGGAAGCAATCTTAATTCTTAATAATAATTCTTTTGAGAGGATACCGGAATATGATTTACCCGCCCAAACCCCGCACCTCCAATGTGTATCTCGAGCATGGCAAACCGCTTGTCGCCAAAATTCCCCATTTCAATGGCGATTACCTGCCGCAATCCGTCGCCATGGCTGCAGATTTGCTGGGTGGTCTCGATTGTTCCATTCATTCCGGAGACAGGGTCATCATCAAGCCCAATTTCAACTGCTCCTTTGCCCTGCCCCTGGCTACCGACCTGGCTTTCCTGGCTGCCATTATCGAGCTGCTCCAGGACCACAATGTGCAGGTCACCGTCGGCGAGATGTGCGGCAAAGCCAACTGGCCTACAGATGAAGTGATCGGGAAATTGGGAGTGCTGCCGGTCCTGAAACGCTACGGCGTGCCCTTTATCAATTTCCAGCATGATGAGTGGATCGAGGTTGAGATTCCCGGCAACCATTTCAAAACCCTGCATGTACCGCGCTCCATCTACGAATTTGACAGGCGCGTCTATACCGGAAACATGCGCACCCACAATTCAGCGCGCTTTACAGTCACACTCAAACTTGGGGTGGGATTCATCAGCGGGGATGACCGCACCTTCCTGCACAGCGACCAGGCCATCACCGAGCAGAAAGTGGCTGATATCAACCTGGTCTGGCAGCCGGACCTGGTCTTCGTTGACGGGCGCCGCAGCACCGTCACCCGCTACGGGCGCGGCCCGTATGTCTACCCCAACCTGGTCATGGCTTCCGGTGACATGGTCGCCATCGACACCGAAGCAGTCAAAGAGCTGCAGAAGTTTGATGCTGATAATGCCCTGCATGTCCCCCTGGCGGAAATCAGCCAGCTGTCACTTTCCCAGGCTCACGGCATCGGCTCCATGGACTATATCCTGCGTGAGGCAGCTCCCCGCATCCATACCGAAGAAAACAGCATCTTTTAGTAAATTCCGCAGGCTGTATCCTCAGTCACTGATTTCAAGGGGTTATTCATCCCGCATAAATGCTGCCCGTGAGGGCATTAAGTCGGTATAACGTTTACACAAAAATATTGCTATTGCGCTAATTTAGAAATAATAAATACCCGTCCGGGCATTAAGACCCTCTCCTTCTGGGAGAGGGCCGGGGTGAGGGTCTTCATCAGAAACAACAAATGCCCGTCAGGGTATTAAGACCACCTCGTAGGGGCGATTCATGAATCGCCCTCTTGTCAGTCAGAAACAATAAATGCCCGTCAGGGCATTGAAACGCAGGGTACCTTCGTTTTCCTCCAAACAAACGTCAGGGTATTGGATTGATAGGGCCGGCACGTAACCGGCGACCGAATAGGATATCCTCCATTGTCCGAAGGGTTGATATAATGGCATCAATTAATCTGGATAGGACAGGTGCCTCATGCATAATGCCTCAGAAATAAAAGAAGAGCTCAACCGGCAGCACGAATCGCTGCGCAGATGGCTTTCTATCCAGTCTGTCCTGCGTTGGATCTTCGTGGTCAATCTTTTATTAACCATGTTCCTCATCTACACCAACCGCACGGGCAGTACCCTGAGCTCCTTGTGGATGCTGACCATTATCTCCTTCCTGGCCCTGGTGGGTACCTTCATCACCACCGGTATGGCCGCCTCAAAAATCAAGAAGCTGATCCTGGAAGCTTAACAGTTTACCGGCTGAACCCGGGGAGGCTCAGGCGGAAATCGATATTCCCCCTTCAAATGAGGCTTGAAGCCAGCCAATCGCCTATTAAATATTCCGGGTCCATGCCGCCGGGTTTTAAACGCCATCTTGCCGGAATACCCCACCTGTTCTAAAATTGAGCAATCTTAAAAAGTTATCGTCCATGATTGCTTATCTCAAAAAACCAGCCCGCCCGCTTTATCCACAAACCGGGGGGGATGACACGATCAAGCAGGCAACCTGGACGACATGTGAGTTAATCATGAACGAAAACCAAAAGTATAAGTTGGCCCGGCGCACCCTGGTGATGAAGTTTGGCGGGACATCGGTTGGCACCACCCCTGCCCTTCAGCAGGTCATCCGCATTGTCCGGGATGCTCAGAATGACTGGCAGCGTGTGGTCGTGGTTATCTCTGCCCTATCTGGCGTGACCGACCTGTTGCTCAAGACTGCCCACAGTGCCGCTGAAGGCAGCGCCATCGGGTTAAACGGCACCGAAAAGGAGCTGATGACCCGCCATCTCGGTATCGCGGATGATCTGGTCAGCAGCCTTGCCCGCCGTGAGCAGCTCAAGCAGGAAATTGGCCATCTTGTGGCTGAATTCAGCAACTTGTGCCACGCCATAGCCGTGATTGGTGAAGCCTCGCCGCGCGCCCTGGATGCCGTGGCAGCCCTGGGGGAGCGCATGTCGGTGCGCCTTCTGGCAGCCGCCCTGGAATCTGCCGGGATTCGTGCGATTTCGGTGGAAGCCACCCAGCTGATTGTCACCGATGAGCGTTTCCAGGCAGCCCACCCCGATTTTGAAGCCACCCGTATTGCGGCTGCCCGCATGCTGGAACCAATCCTTTCCCGGGGAGTTGTCCCTGTGGTGACCGGTTTTATTTCCGCCAGCAGCAGCGGGGTTACTACCACCCTGGGGCGCGGCGGCAGTGATTACTCGGCCGCCTTGCTGGCTTCTGTCCTTCAGGCAGATGAGGTTTGGATTTGGACAGATGTGGATGGGGTGATGACCAGCGACCCGCGCCTGGTGGAAAAAGCCCGCACCATCCCGGTCCTTTCCTACCGTGAGGTTGCTGAACTGGCTTTTTACGGCGCCAGGGTGCTCCATCCCAAAACAATCCGCCCGATCATTGATGCTGGCATCGCCCTGCGCGTTTGTAATACCTTCAATCCCGGGCATCCCGGCACCCGCATTGTCGATAAACACACTGAACAGGACATCACCGTCATCAAGGCGGTTACCGCCATCCAGGGGTTAAAGCTGATCACCCTGGAAGGGCGCGGTATGCTCGGCATCCCCGGGGTGGCTGCCCGCACCTTTGCAGCCGTGGCCGCCACGAAAACCAGCGTCCCGCTCATCTCGCAGGCATCCTCGGAGCAGTCCATTTGCTTTACCGTTCCGGAAGAATCCGCTGCCAGGGTGATTGCATCCCTGGAAGAGACCTTTGACCGGGAAATCCAAAAAAATGACATCGATAGGGTCTGGGCAACTGCTGAGGTGGTTATCGTCACCGTGGTAGGAGCCGGGATGATCCACACCCCCGGTATTGCCGGCCGTATATTTACCGCCCTGGGTACTGCCGCTGTAAATGTGATTGCCATTGCGCAAGGGTCTTCCGAGGTATCGATTAGCATGGTGGTGAGCGCCGAAGATACCAGGGCAGCTCTCTATTCCCTGCATGAGCTGATCGTCAATAACGCATAGGAAAAGTTCATGATTGTGTCCTTTGAAATATTCGGGTTGTATTTGGTTTGATTAAGGAGTAATTATAATGACAGATAAAAAGATCCCTGTTGCCGTGCTCGCTGCCACAGGCAGCGTGGGGCAGCGTTTTGTCCAGTTATTGGATGGACATCCCTGGTTTGAGGTGGTCGCCCTGACAGGTTCAGAACGAACCCGGGGGCAGCTTTACGGTGAAACCTGCCGCTGGCTGCTTCCAGAACCTATGCCTGCCTGGGCGCAGTCCATGCGTCTCGGTACCTCCAATCCGCAAGAAGTGCCGGTCCCGATCGTTTTTTCTGCACTCCCCGCCGATTCTGCCAGGGAAGTGGAACCCCTATTCGCCCGTGCCGGAGCGGCTGTTTTCTCCAACGCATCCGCATACCGCACAGACCCCCTGGTGCCGATCCTCCTGCCTGAGGTCAATGCCGACCAGGCCGCATTGGTCGAAATTCAGAAACGCCAGTATGGCTGGAGCGGCAGCATCGTCACCAATTCCAACTGCACCAGCACGGGTATGACCGTCTCCTTGAAACCTCTATTGGAGGCGTTCGGTATCAAGCGCGTTTTTGCCGTTTCTTTGCAGGCTCTTTCCGGGGCAGGTTATCCGGGAGTTGCCTCCATGGACATCATCGATAATGTCATCCCCTATATCGCCAATGAAGAAGAGAAAGTGGAGCTTGAGCCGCTCAAGATGCTCGGCAAAATTCAAAATGACCAATTACAGCCTGCCAACTTCATCATCTCAGCTCACACCAATCGGGTGGCAGTCAGCGACGGGCATCTGGTATGCCTCTCCGTAGAATTGGGAAAAACAGTCCCGCTGTCTGATGTGGAGGCGGTATTGGGCTCTTACCAGGCGCCCCTGCAAGCCCGGGACCTCCCTTCTGCTCCCCATCCTGTTATCCAGATTACCGAAAAACCAGACCGCCCGCAGCCGCGCCTGGATCGCATGGCTGGCAAAGGTATGACCACTGTTCTTGGCAGGCTGCGCAAGGACCCCCTCTTTGATATTAAATTCATCGTCCTCTCCCATAACACCATCCGGGGAGCTGCTGGTGGGTCGATCTACAATGCAGAGTTGTTGGTAAAACTGAAACTGGCAGGTGTTTAGAGCATCCCCGGTATTTCATCACCCGCAATTCATGATAGAAGAGGGCTGTGATAGAATCAAAGGCAATGTTTCTACTTGCTTCCAATTCCCCCCGCCGGCGGCAGATGTTCGCCTGGACAGGCTGGCCGTTTGAGGTGCACGCTGTCAATATTGACGAATCCCCTCTTCCCGGTGAAAAACCGCCATCTCATGTAAGCCGTCTCGCCGATCAAAAAGCGCTGGCTGCAAGATCATTGGTTGGTCAGTGGCAGTTCATCCTGGCCGCAGATACGATTGTTTCCATAGGGGATGAAATCCTGGGTAAACCGGCTGACCCCCGGGATGCTGTGGCCATGCTGCGCAAATTACGGGCTAAGGTTCACCAGGTATATACGGCCATTTCTATCCTTGAAATGCAAACGGGTAAACTAAAACGGGACCTGTGCATCTCCCAGGTGCCAATGCGTATGTATAATGATGGGGAAATAGAAAACTATGTTGCCAGCGGCGACCCGCTGGACAAGGCCGGCGCCTATGCTATCCAGAATGCCGGTTTTCATCCGGTTGAAAACTTCAGCGGCTGCTTTGCCAGTGTGGCAGGTTTGCCGCTTTGCCATATGCTTCGCCTGATGCAAAGCAATGGCGTCTACCCCGAAAGGGATATTCCTGGCACTTGCCAGGAAAACCTGCAGTATGAGTGTCCTGTATATCAAGGAATACTGGGACAGGTATGCGTTGAATAATTTGAGGTTAAGATGAAGCGAAGACTCAGTCTATTCTTTTTGGTGATCATCCTGGCAGTCGTCTCCTGCTCTCCAGCCAGCGAGGTTCTTCCTACTGTATCAACAACAGCCAGTGCCCCCCTGCCAACCCCGCGCCTGAAAATTACCGAGGCACCTGATGCGCAAACAGCAGCTGAAAGTTTTTTAAGCTACTGGCGGGCTGAAGACTACGAAAATATGTATGCCATGCTTTCCCGGGTAAGCCGGGATGCCATCCCCTTCGAGCAGTTTGTCGCCCGCTACAAGGATGCAGCAGCCAGCCTGACCCTGCAGGAACTCAACTCCCAGATCTTATCCACATTAACCAATCCGGCCAGTGCCCAGGTGGCTTACCGCTCCACTTTTGGTACTTCCATGTTTGAACAGATACAACGGGATATGATCATGAACCTGGTGCTTGAAGACAACACCTGGCGCATTCTATGGGAAGATGGATTAATCCTTCCGGAGCTCAGCGGCGGCAATCGCCTGGCCCTGGATATCAAATCGCCGTCACGCGGCAGTATCAAAGACATCAATGGCACCAACCTGGCTTCCCAGGCGGATGCCGTTGCTGTCGGCATCATCCCCAGCCAGGTGCCCAATGGTCAGGCAGGCTTTTTATTGTCCCAGGCATCCAGCCTGACCGGTAAGGACCTGCGCACCGTGAACGATATCTATGAGCGCGACTTTAATGAATGGTATATTGCCATTGGGGAAGCTCTCCTGCAGTCCGTGCAGGATCTCCAGCAGCGCTACCCCAGTTTAATCAACAATGCCGGCCTTCAATTCCGGGAATACAGCAGCCGTTTCTATCCTGAGGGCGGCATTGCTCCACATGCTATAGGATACACGCTATCCATCCCGGTAGAACAGTTGGAGGAGTACCAGCGCCTCGGGTATCCAAACGATGGAAAAATTGGCGCCTCAGGGTTGGAAAAATGGGGTGAGGAGTACCTGGCAGGTAAGCGCGGTTCATCTCTGTATGTCGTTGATCCCAGGGGGCAGGTAGTTACCCGCCTTGCCCAGAACGAATCCAGGCCATCCAGCAATATTTACACCACCCTGGATGCTGATTTACAGGCTGAAGTGCAGCGCTCTATTGATGGTTTCAAAGGTTCTGCCGTTGTCATCGAGCGGGATACCGGACGTATCCTGGCGATGGCATCGTCACCATCCTTTGACCAAAACCTGTTAGATCCGAACAATTACAATTCCATTTACCGCCAGGGCGAAATTTTTAACTCTCCGGATCTTCCATTATTAAATCGGGCCACCCAGAGCTCTTATCCGGTCGGATCCGTTTTTAAGATCATCACCATGGCGGCGGGACTTGAAAGTGGTTTATTTTCAAAAGATACGGTATATAACTGCGGGCATGAATTTACCGATTTGGCAGGTCTGACATTATATGACTGGACCTATGCCAAGGAAGTATCCCCCAGTGGAGACCTGAATTTGATGGAAGGACTGATGCGCTCATGCAATCCCTGGTTCTGGCATATCGGGCTCGAACTTTTCCGCAATGGTAAAGACCAATTACCTCGCCGAAATGGCGCGTGCCTTCGGTCTGGGAAGCCCTACCGGGATAGATCAGGTCCCTGAGGATAGCGGTAGTATCCAGGATGTTGCCAGTGAGGGAGATGCTGTCCAGCTGGCAATCGGCCAGGGCACCATGCTGGCTACTCCGCTTCAGATTGCGAATATGGTCGCTGCAGTTGGTAACGGTGGTACGCTTTACAAGCCTCAACTTGTGGAACGCATCGAAGCATTGGATGGCACAGAAGTATTCAAATTTGAGCCGGAAGTCATCCGCCAGCTCCCGGTTTCCCCGGAAAATCTTAAAGCCATTCAGGACGCCATGAACATGGTGGTCAACAACACCCGCGGTACTGCCTACCGTAGTTTCTTGGGGATGAACTATAAGATCCATGCCAAAACAGGTTCCGCCACCACTTCCGTTGAAGATCCGCATTCCTGGTTTGCCGGATATACCGATGAAAGACGGGAGGATTTACCGGATATTGCTATAGCGGTTATCGCAGAGAACGCCGGGGAAGGTTCCGAAATTTCCGCCAAGATCTTCCGCAGGATTCTGGAAGTCTATTATGAAGGCCAGCCGCGCACCCTCTATCCGTGGGAATCCTCCTTCTATATAACCAGCACACCAACCCCGCTGCCAACCAATACCGCCACTGCCGGTCCTCCTCCGACCGATGAGCCAACAGAAACCCCTGAGCCATGAGTTCAGAAAATCAGACCGGTTTAGTCACCCGTTACCAGGCTGATTATTTCGTTGTCCAAAACGGAACGGAAACATTGGTATGCAAGCTGCGCGGTCGGCTGAAACGCGGTCCGGCTGTCGGTGACCTGGTAGTTATTGGCGATATAGTCCACTTTCTGCGTTTATCAGACGGTACAGGGGTTATTGAAAAAGTAGAGCCCCGGCATCGTGCCCTGGTACGCATGTCGCCCACCCCAAAAGGGGTATATGAGCAGGTCCTTCTTGCGAATCCCGACCAGGCGGTGCTGGTTTTTTCCTGTGCAAAACCGGAACCTCATCTGCGCATGCTGGACCGCTTCCTGGTCATCTGTGAACGTGAAGGCATTCCCCCCCTCATCGTTGCCAACAAAGTGGACTTGATTGGACTGCCTGCCGCTGGTGAGATATTCGCTCCTTACCCCCCGCTGGGTTACCCGGTGATTTTCACATCAGCCGTCAGCAAGGAAGGCGTGGATGTCCTGCATGATCATTTATCCGGAAAAATTTCTGCCCTGGCTGGTCCCTCCGGGGTAGGCAAAACCAGTCTGTTAAATGCCATTCAACCCCTCCTGGGAAAAAAGGTCAAAACAGTGAGCAAGGCCACCTCAAAAGGGCGCCACAGCACCGTTGTAAGGGAGTTGATCCCGTTAGAGCACGGCGGATATGTGGCTGACCTGCCCGGTTTACGCGCTTTGGAATTATGGGATATCGAGCCGGAAGAGCTGGATGGATACTTTCCAGAACTGCGTCCCCTGGTCCAGTTCTGCCAGTTCAATGACTGTACCCACCGCAGCGAACCGGGATGCGCAGTGCGCCTGGCGGTCTCCGAAGGCAAAGTCCACCCGGAGCGCCATCAATCCTACCTCAGAATGCGCTTTGGTGACTCTATAGATACCGTCCCATCAGACGACCTGGCCTGAATCCGGTTAATTTTCTTATAGCCCCTCAGAAAATACCTTCTTGAAAATTTGGACGGTGTCTTCAATATCCGTGTCTTGAATCCAGTAATGGGTTACCAGCCGGATCAGGCGCGGACCATGTGCATTGCACAGCAGGCCATGCTGTTTTAACTTTTCCACGACCTGTTTTGCATCCTGGGGGAATTCCATGCTTACAGCAAGGTGTAGAATATTTGTAGCCGGCGGGTCTTCCATCAGTTGCAAGCCCGCTATGGGTTTGAGACCAGCCGCCAGTAGTTTCATGCGGCGGTGATCTTCGGCAAGACGTTCTACATTTTCCTCTAGGGCAACAATGCCGGCAGCAGCCAGAATCCCTGCCTGGCGCATTCCCCCTCCAAGCATTTTTCGGTTTTTGCGTGCCCGCTTGATAAACTCCGCACTGCCGCACAGCAGCGATCCAACCGGGGCAGACAAACCCTTACTCAGGCAGAAAGTTATTGAATCAGCAGGTTCTGCCAGTTCACTGGCCTCTACTCCCAGGGCAACCGCCGCATTAAAAATGCGTGCCCCGTCGATATGCAGCCTGATGCCGCCTTCCCGGGCAATCTGGCTCACCTGGCGTGTATAAGCCGCAGTGATCGGTACACCCCCGCATACCGAATGGGTATTTTCCAGCACGATCAGGCGTGTGGGAGGGAAGTGAATATTGTCTTCGCGGATAACTGCCAGGATCTCCTCCAGCTTCAGGGTGCCATCCGGCTGGTTGTTGAGCGTGTTCATCATCACCCCGGCCAGCGCTGCCGATCCGCCCACCTCATCATAAAAGATGTGGGATTGCTTTCCGACGATGACTTCATCCCCCCGCTGGCAGTGGGTCATCGTCGCTATAAGGTTGCCCATTGTCCCTGAAGCAACAAACAGGGCTGATTCCTTTCCCATACGCCGGGCTGCCAATTTTTCCAGCTGGTTTATGGTTGGGTCATCGCCATAGACATCATCGCCTACATCTGCAGATGCTATTGCTTTCCACATGGATGGTGTTGGTTTTGTAACCGTATCTGAACGCATATCAATGAGCGGCATGATTCCCTGCTCCTTCTGTGGTTGATTTAGGTATATTCTTAATTATTATTTTCCAGCCAGTCCAACATCGGCATTTTCCGGGTTGAAGAAAGGATCAATGAAAACCAGGTTCTATCATATCATTCCTTTGGAAATGAGATAAAGAAAAAATGTTAAATTCGAAGAGAAAGCAGCTTACCAGGCTTCGCATCCAGGAATGGATTAGAATTAGTACTATTACTCCTATGATGACTTTAACAATACATACATCCGGCATACGAGGGATGGATAAATGATGGGACTCCATGGACCAGCCTTCAGGGCTTCCCTGAGTACTGAAGACGAAAAGCCGAAAGTAACCCGGGAATTGATGAAAAGGGTGCTCAGCTATTCCTGGCCTTACCGCTGGAAGATTGCGGCAATGCTGGTAATTATTTTAATAAAAACCGGGCTGGATCTCTTGAGGCCGTTGATTCTAAGAAATTTAATCGATGTCACCATCCCTTCCAAGGACATAACCCGCTTGATTGAGCTAACCATCGCTTTGCTGCTCATACCGACCCTCACTGGCTGGATCGGGGTGTGGCAGAGGCGGCTGAACTCCCAGGTTGGCGAGGGAGTCATTTATGACCTGAGGGTTGCCCTCTTCTCCAGGTTGCAGCGTATGTCTCTCCGGTTTTTTACTCACACCAAGGTCGGGGAACTGATGAGCAGGTTGAATAATGATGTCATCGGCGCCCAAAATGCCATCAGCAACACCATTGTCAGCATCATTACCGATATCGTCCAGGCTGTTTCCGTGCTCGTGGTCATGATCGCCCTTGAGTGGCGTCTGACGATTATCAGCATTATTATCGTACCCCTCTTCATTCTGGCTGCCAGGCAAATTGGAAACAGGCTGCGTGACATTGCCCGCAAGCAAATGGATGCCAATGCCAGGATGAATGCCATGATGATCGAGACCCTTAATATCAGTGGTGCCATGCTGGTAAAGCTGTTTGGACGGATTGAAACAGAAATTGATCGCTTCTCCAGCCGGGCTGGAAAAGTACGCGACTGGGGTATTGAGCGGGCGGTGGTCGGAAGTTCATTTTTTATGGTGATCGGTTTACTGGGAGCCATAGGGACTGCCCTGGTGTACGGCATTGGCGGGTACCTGGTTATTAATGGCACATTCAGTATAGGGATGATCGTCGCCTTTGGCGCTTACCTTGGCACACTCTATTCTGCCTTGCAGGGGTTGTCCACTGCTCCGGTTGAATTTGCCACCTCAGTGGTCAGTTTCGAACGGGTTTTTGAGGTCATCGATTTGCCCCAGGATATTCAGGAGGTAAAATACCCGCTTTCGATCGATAAGGTTGAAGGCAGGCTGGAATTCATCAATGTATCCTTTAAATACGATGTGAATGAGAATATCTTGCTGCGTGATGTACAGCGCTTCGGCAGGAATGCAGATGTGGAAGCAGTCCTCTCCGGGGTAGAGGAGGTAAAAATCCCGGGTGAAAGCATTCCAAAGAGCCAGGCACGCGAACATGCCCTGAAAAATATCAATGTTCTTATTAAACCGGGGCAGCTGATAGCCCTGGTGGGGCCAAGCGGCGCCGGGAAAACAACCTTAACCTACCTGATTCCCAGGCTGTACGATCCTACTGAAGGGAACATCCTCCTGGATGGATATAATTTACGGAATTTCAAGGTTGATTCCCTGGCAAACTTCATCGGCATGGTCACCCAGGAAACCCATCTCTTCCATGACACCATCCGCACGAATTTGCTGTATGCCAGGCTGGATGCTGCCCAGGAAGAACTGGAGGCAGCCGCAAAAATCGCCAATATCCACGATTTTGTCAGTGCACTGCCAGAGGGCTACGATACCGTTGTAGGTGAGCGGGGCTACCGCCTGAGCGGCGGGGAGAAACAGCGCATCGCCATCGCCCGGGTTATTCTGAAGAATCCCTCCATCCTCGTCCTGGACGAAGCTACCAGCCATCTGGACAGTGAATCGGAGGCGCTCATCCAGGAAGCTCTCAAGCGCATCATGGCCAACCGCACCAGCATCGTTATTGCCCACCGCCTGTCTACTATCCTGGCAGCCGACCTGATCCTGGTCATTGACCGCGGTGAAATCGTCGAACGCGGTACCCACGACACGCTCCTGGAGCAGGGCGGCTTGTATGCTCAACTGTACGAAACCCAATTTAAGCGTGAGCCCTGACCTATTTATGATAAATGCACAACCGGGCCTCCATATCGATCCATAATTTGAAATGGCTATATCTGCCTTGCATTGATGAATAGTATGTTAAACTAGGCTTGAAAAGACAGGAATAAGGAAAAGGTTATGGATAAACTCATTTACGGCAGTATCAGGGCGAATGGGATCAAAATTCAATATTACCGCAGCGGGGAAGATAAGCAGCCCATCATCATGCTGCATGGGTTGTCCGATAACGGCCTGTGTTGGAATTATTTTGCCATGGCACTTCAGCCGGTTTATGATGTGATCCTCCTGGATGCACGCGGCCACGGTCTATCAGACAAACCTGAGAAAGGTTACAGTGCAAACGATCATGCAGCCGATGTGGCCGGGTTCATTCAAGAAATGCGCTTGGAAAATCCCATCGTGATAGGCCATTCTATGGGAGCAGTCAATGCTGCATTGTTGGCCAGCAAATACCCCGGAATGATAAAATGCCTCATCCTTGAGGATCCGGCTATCGGTGACAATATTGGGGGAGGTTTGATTAAGGACCCTCATCAATATGCATTAGCCTGGCGGGCGCAAATCGAGGAATATAAAGGAATGAGCCTGGAAGAAATCCAGCAGATCTGCATTTCCAGGCATCCCACCTGGGATCCTTCCGATGTGTTCTTGTGGGCAAAGGCGAAACAGCTGGTCAGCCCGAATGCCGCCAATTTTATTGATGAATTCCAGCTCTCATGGAAGGATGTATTTAAAACAATTACCTGTCCGGTGTTGCTGGTAACCGGAGATCCCCATCTGGGAGCCATTATTTCCGCAGATACCGCACGGGAAGCCATGCAAATTTTACCAAAAGGCGAAGTTGTCCACATCCCTGGTGCCGGGCACAACATCCGGCGCGATCAATACCGCCAGTTTTATGCAGAAGTTCGCCCATTCTTGAAAAAATATGGCCGGCGGCCGTAAATAAAGGGTTTTTTCGATTTATCTTTCCGCCCTACTCATCAAAAGATTAATCTTTACTGTTCATCTGAACCAGCAGGATCCCTGCTAATGCAGCTGCCAAACCAAATATCTGTTGTGGGGATAGCGTTTCGCCTAAAAAGACGACTGCCAGTATAGGGATCTGGATCATCATTGAATTGATAATCACACTTGATTCTGCTGCTGAAAGCACCCGCAGGGTGACATTCCATAGAGTAAATGCAAATGCAGTGTTGATAACTGCCAGCCAGAGTATGATCAGCCAGCTGGTCAGGCTTATTACCGGTAAACCCTGGTAGAACAATCCTGTAATTAAAAGGAGCGTTCCCCCAATACCCATCGTGATCACAGTAATCGTCAGCGGGGAAAGATCACCGTTGCGGTTAACCGATCGCCCCATCACTGCTGAAATTGAATTGGTAAGCATTGCCAGGATCGCTGCTATCCAGCCAATCTGTTTTCCAGGAGATACCTCAATAGGATAGAAATACACCAAAGCGCCGCCTAACGAAAGCATAATTCCAACCCACTGCCATACTCCTGGCGTTTCTGATATCAGTATCATGCTTAAAATCCCCACCACGATTGTAGTAAAACTCAATAGCAGGTTCACGGTCACTGCCGGCAGGTAAGCCAAACCCATAAACTGGGCCCCCTGTGCAAGGGTGTAAAGGAGAATCCCCAGAAGAATTAAATGCAGCCACTTTGAACGGTTAATGGTCGGAATTTCCCTGCGGTAATTTGACCTCAGATATACAAGCAGAAGAATTAAAAACGCCAGGAAATATCGCAATCCGGCAAAGGTTAGTGCGGGGATTTCTTCCAGGCCATATTTGATTAATACCCACGAAGTAGCCCATAGAAAACTGACCAGCAGGTTTTGCAGAATGGCTTTTGTGCGGGGATTTAAGTTTATAGTCATGGAGAGCGCCATCTTCATTCGAAATCGGTCCTGTAAAAAAATCAACCTCCCATTGGGATAATTATATTCGTGGAGGGTCTCATTGGATTTAATATCCTGAAGTCATAACTTACAAAATCCGTACCGCCTGCCGCTTATCGGTAATATAATCAATTTTGATTGGTAGATTTTTTTAATATAGACGTCACTTCAAACATATTCAATTCCCATTTGAGGATCAAATGTTACAAGGGTACTCTCTTGAATAAATTCTCCTTCTCCGTACTTCCACTCAGGCTTGCAGTTTGCCGGTTGGATTCCATGTCCCCAATCCCCTCTCAGGCTTTGAAGTCTGAATTTTGGTCCCTGACCCGCACCGGCAGCGAACTTTCCGTTGTAACAGAGGAAGAACTTATTCCGCAAAATTGGCTTTCGGAAAAGGGTTGGCGCTGTCTCCGGGTAAACGGACCGCTTGAATTTGATGTGATTGGTGTGGTATCTTCAATCTCATCGATACTGGCAGATGCGCAAATTCCAATTTTTGTCATCTCCACTTATGATACTGACTATATCCTCATCCACCAGCAGCACCTCGAAAAGGGAATCGATGCTCTGCTCCAAGCCGGACATCTTGTTTCATCCATTTAATCCGCGTTAGAAATGTTGATTTACTCATTTTTCAATTCATGATCTCAATGGAGAACTCTCATGAAATCCTATCTATATTTATCAATGATTTTGATCTTACTGATTGCCTCCCTGGTTAGCCTTTCATGTGGTCTATTACCTGGAAAAAATATACCAGAAATAATCACCGGTTCGGCAACAAATATACCTTCTTTGGAGAACCTTGGAGGGTACCAACCACAGGTGGTTAACCATCCCCGGCCCGATCTATCGTTGGATACTACCCCTTTCGAAGATGTTGGATGCCCATTAAATGAATCTGGATTTCGCATCTGCCAGGAGGCCAGCCCATTATTGGCGCTTGGTTGCTGGAAACTCGAGGATGCGAACCCTTTAATGGGTGGATTAGTGCCAGAACATGCCCTGATTGAATGTTTTCTCAACCCCCGGACCACTACCCGGGATGATCCCAATATCCATTTCATCTATAATGATGGCTGCTCGTTGCCATTGCTTGTCCGTTATGCCATTTACGATGGAGAAAATTACCGCGTTTGGAATCCATATCCGATTTACAGGCCAGTTACGCCCCGATTGAATCTGATCAGGAAGCACTGAGTTATGCCATTGCTGCCACCGGGCATAATGCCCTATATGGTCTGCATGCTGAGAAAGAGTTGCGCTATTTTGTTGAATCCATCGAGGACAGCCATGTCGAAAAGGTACCTGAGGGTTACATGGTTCACCTCTTCCATTACAAATTATGCGGATGTGGCCCACACCCAACTTCTAATGTCGTTATCTTGGTAACACCCGCCGGGGAGATTAAAGAGATTAGTGTAGAAAAATTATTCGAAGATCCAAACCAGGATGACCTTTGTATGGATTAATGCTTAGATATCAATTATTATAGAAAGGATGATTAATATACACCATCATTATGAGCAATTCACTGTCTGGTAATAAAACCCATATGAATTCATCTCATCCAGCCAACCCATTTTCCAGTTCAAGCCTGCCCGTCGGGAAACTCCCCCACCAACTTCTGCAGCACATACTGGGTAAAGCGCCTATTTTTGATAAACGGGTATTGTTCGGGCCGGGTCTTGGACGGGATTGTGCGGTTGTGGATGCCGGTAAAAACCTGCTTGTTTTTAAATCCGACCCGATAACTTTTGCTGATGATCAGATCGGCTGGTACGCTGTTCAGGTGAGTGTCAACGATATCGCCACAATGGGAGCTCTGCCGCGCTGGTATTTGGCAACCCTCCTGCTCCCGGAAGGAAAAACGGATCCCGCCCTGGTAGAACAGATTTTTGAGCAGTTGTTTGCTGCCTGCCGCGAAAAGGAAATATCCCTGATCGGCGGGCACACTGAAATTACGTACGGAATTGACCGGCCTATCCTGGTTGGAACCATGATTGGAGAAGTTGCCCGTAATGATCTGGTTACCCCGCACGGCATCCTTCCTGGTGACCATATCCTGCTTACCAAGGGGGTGCCCATTGAAGGTACAGCCATCCTTGCCCGCGAGGTACCCGGCCGCTTGCTGCCAATAATCGGGGAGGATGGTTTGCTGGAAGCCGCCAATTTTCTCTACCATCCGGGCATCAGCGTCCTGAAAGATGCTCAAATAGCCGTACACGCCGGTCACGTTTCCGGTATGCATGATCCGACAGAAGGCGGGCTTATCACCGCATTATGGGAAATGGCCCAGGTTTGTGGAATGCAGCTGCGGGTCAATCTGCAGGCAGTACCAATTCCCGCCATTTCCATGAAAATCTGCCAGGTCCTCAAATTGGATGCGCTTAGGACAATTGCCTCAGGATCATTATTAATAGCTGTTTCCGCTTCAGATGCCGCAAGCATCTGCCAGGCGCTTGAAGAGTCCGGAATTGCCTGCACAGATATCGGTATAGTGGAAAAAGGGGCTGCCGGAGTGATTAATGTTGCGGGTGGGGGGCATGAACCAGTCCTGCCTGCTCCGCGTGATGAGATCTGCAAAATATTTGAAACTTAAAGGAACCCGTCTTATGGCTAAGGCAGTTAACGTTGTCCCCTTCCCGGAATCCTACTGGGTCGTGCCGGATAAATTCCTCGCCGGTGAACATCCTTGCAAACCAATAATTGAGATTAATCACCAATCCCGGTTACAAAGCCTTCTCGATCTTGGCATCCAGGTCTTTATTGATTTAACCGAAGGGCCGGATTATTCCCCCTTGATGGCCAATTTGGATTTGGGTTGGAACGGTAAGCCATTCTACATTCGCTATCCAATTATTGACTACACCTCCCCTGGTGAGGAACAAATGGTTTCTATTTTGAATACCATCGACAATGCCATCCATGCCGGGAAAAAAGTATATGTCCATTGTTTTGCAGGTCAAGGCCGCACCGGCACTGTCGTTGGTTGTTACCTGGCTCGTCACGGGATTACCGGGAAAGCCGCCCTGGAAAAAATCAAGTACCTGCGCAATGGTTTAGGCGGGGATTCCCCGGAGAGTGATCTTCAAAAGAATATGGTGAAAAATTGGCCGGAGGGGGTTTAATCCAATAAGGCTTATTTATCGGCTTCCAGGTATGCCACAGCCTTGCTTAAATCATCTTTCATATTCAGCTTGATGTGGTGGTTGGGTCGATAATCGCTCACCCGGATCAGGCGGATTTTTTCCCGCAAATTTTCCTCCACATCGATCCATTCCCCGATCCGGTTCGGCATTTTATTAAAGAAATGGTTATTAAAAATAGTTTTGGGGTCATCCAGGCAGATTGCCAGGGGGTAAATCTGGGATTCAAGCAGATCCTGGAAAAAATGTGTCCCAAGCGAGGGTTCCGGTTGGGGTCCGATGCCCGGACCGGTCATCTCGATGATTGATTTACTGTAATAGATATCTCCATAATCTATTGGTACACCCAGGTCGGAGTTGGAGCTTCCCCAGCGCCCGGGTCCCAGGCAAATAAAGGATTTCTCCTTTAAGCGCAGCATTCAGGCGCCCGACCACACGGCCAAGTGCATACCGCTCCTCCTGGGTTTCAAGGGAAAAATATCCTTCGGGAACTACAAAGATGGCATATTCAACCCGTTTAACCAATCCCTTGGGAACTACAAAATGGGTTTGGAAAATGATGTCCTCTACAGGTAAATGGGTGGGCAGCGGTTCCTCATCCGTTGAGAACAGCATCGCCTGCGGCCGGCATTGCAGGATATATATATTTACAAGCGGATTGGTGGCATACGGAGTCTCAATATTCACCGCAAATTCCATGTCCACCGGCATATTGTAGGTTTTTTCAAGAAGGGACAGGATTTCCTTCATGTTGGAAGCAAAATTGGTGCGATTAAGCAATCCGTTCAAACGTCAGCACAAATCTACCAGTATCACCCTCTACAACCTTGCTCCGGATGGTTTCAAAAAAATTGTCCTTTTCCACTTGGGCAATATAGCGTAAAGGCAGGTAGGAACTATGCAGGACTTCTGATACAGGTACGGTCTTAAATTTGTTTTCATTTAGATCGATTAAGTCAACATAATGCTGCGAATAGCGGATAATGGCTTTTGCATCGGATGATGGCCGGAGAAGCGGATGGCTGAGGGCTACCAGCCGTGGATAATCATTGGCAACCCGGTCAACCGCTCGCGTACCCAAACCCCACACCAGGCGGATAAACCCCTGGTCATGTTTGATCTGGGGAGCCCAGCGGAACGCATTCCGGCTGAAAGCCACTCCAGCTGCATGCGGTAATAAATATTGATTATAGATTTCACCTTGAACTACCTGAATGAGTAATGCCATGCGTTCATCATAGTCCTGCAACCCGCGGCTCCGCCGGTACAAAAGGGCATTCGGGTTCAAAACACATGCAAAAATATGGGCAACTGCGTAACATAACGCATGCAGGTTCTCTACAAGAGTACCCTGGTTGGGTAAAAATATACTGTCATATTTTCCGGCAAAGGATGTGCCAAAATTATCTTCCAGCAGGCTTGATGAACGGATGATTAATGGTTTATTTCCAACACTTAATAGCACCCGCTCGAGCCGTTTAAGAAATCCTGGTGAAAATTTTCCTCGCTTGTAATCCTGCAAAATATGCGGGTAATCTGCACGCATTTCATCTTCGCTTTTATATTTTTGATCATTCCAGTGAACCAGGTTATTATGGGACATGAAGTTGTAAAGTTCGTCCGATCCGACGAAATAGGACTCGGGTGTTTTCAAACAGTTCTTCAGCGCCGGATTTCCGATCTGTTTGAGGATGCTCAATGCTAATAGCATGCCGGCAGCTTTTCCGCCAATTCTTCCCGTTCCGATCTTGTGCTGCTGTATTTCTGAAAGCTCAGAAATGGTAAACCATTGTTTGGCAATATTAATAAAGCGAAGTTGATCACTGACGATCCTGCGGATGAGGACAACTTTAGATTCCATCAGCCGCGCGGAATAAAGCAGGCGCTCTTCTTCCGGTAGGCTTTCTATTAACATCGCCTGTTCAAAGACCAGGTCCAGGGGAGCCAGCTCAGGGTTAATGGAAAGTAGCAGCTTATCATGGCCCACACCATGTTCACCAAGTACCTCAGAGGTGATATTTTCGAATTCCTCAATCGGGATATGCTGGCTGAAGAGGAGATCAGTCAGTTGGTCCCGGACCCGCTCAAAACGTAAATTCCAGATATCCGGGGGTTCTTCACTGTACTTACCGAAACCCTCACGCTCCCTTGAAGATTGGGCAGCTTCGTGTACCTCACCTTCAAAAGCCTGTGGATCACGGATACCCCGCTCAAAAAGCATGTCTAACATCTTCCTGCGGATGCGCCCGCATAAGATGGGATACTGGGAAAGCGTCATCGTGATTACCATTAACCGGTCGGAAGATGTGGGGGAAATCGTCATACAGCTTTATCCTTGTCATTCACCAATTATAAATGGAAACAGGATGTGCCCGGAGTTAACTCCGTGCAGCATCCTGTTTTGTCAATTGTATGCTGTAAAAACCGGAGAATTTACCCCAGATGCATCGGCATGATAACATGCTGGAAATTATCTTCACCAACCGGGCGTACCAATCCGGGCGCATTATTGGCAATCATCTCAATCGCAACACTCTGGGTCTTGATTACCTCCAGCACTTCCCGGAGAAAACGCACATTAAATGCAATTAAAAGCGCTTCACCCTCGATACTTGCCTCCAGGTTGACTTCAGTTTTGCCTGTTTCTTCGGATTGTGCAGAAATCTCCAGCTCTCCCATATTTTCTGTCCCGGGTTTAAGGTTCAACCGGATAACATTATTA
Source organism: uncultured Chloroflexia bacterium (assembly GCA_963841845.1). GTDB lineage: Bacteria > Chloroflexota > Anaerolineae > Anaerolineales > Anaerolineaceae > CAVVGZ01. The sequence continues at coordinate 653,074 of CAWJEG010000007.1, forward strand.
CCATCGCGGGCAATGATTTCAGCCTGGCGGCAGGCTTTAAGCAGCCCGGATGTGGAGATTACAGATTTGGTGCGGTAAGATTTCGGCAGTATTGCCTTGTAATCCGGGAAGTTTCCTTCAATTAGCTGGCATACAAGTTCAGCATCCCGCAAATGGAAGAGAACCTGGCCGCGGCCCTTTGGTATGGACATTACCACAGATTGGTCACCATCCGCAGCAATGCGTGCCAGCTCATTTAATGCCCGCGCTGGAATTACAGCCGTAATGGAACGGGTTGTCGGGGTATTAAGTTGTGCTTTGCGGACAGAGATTCGGAAACCATCGGTAGCAGCCAGGGTGATTTCCTGTTCAATCACCGACAGGGAAACCCCCTGAAGGACTGGCCGGGCTTCATCTGTTGAAGCTGCAAACGCAACTTGATGAATCATTTCCTTCAGATCGGATACATTCAAAGCAATCCCTTCCTCCAAATCTGGAACTGGCATTGGCGGAAACTCCTGGGCATCGATACCCTTAATATCCGTGCTGTTGGTTCCGCATAGGACATTCAACGTGAAAGTTCTTTCATTCAGGGAAAGTGTGATCTTATCGCTAGGCAGGGCGCTGATTAGATCCGTAAAAGTGCGGGCTGGGACGGTGATGGATCCTTCCTCATCAATTTGCGCCCCAATCCATACAGAGATGCCAAGTTCCAGGTTGGTGGCAGACAATCGCAATCGGCCTGCATCTGTAGTCACCAGTACATTGCCCAAAACAGGCAGCGTACTGCGGGTTGATACAGCACGTGAAACCATATTCAAACTTTGTGCCAGTTGGGGTTGGGAAACGGTCACGATCATGGAAGCCTGCCTTTTATTTTTTATGTAGATTAAAAGTATACAACTTTCAGAGTGAAAAATCTAGCTGACAAGGTTGCCTGCAAGTATATAGCTGTTAAATGATGTGATCATGGCGTTGCAAAAAGGAAGCCAATTATTCAAGGTAAATGTGAACAGAAAATTCCTCTGGTGGTTGATTTGGCCGATAATGGGGATCCGTGTAACGGGTTCCTCCATCCTGGATAGCTGGTAAAGGCAAAAATGGTGATGAGTTCTAATCCAAAAAGCCTATTTCAAAGGATCGATCCGTTTCGGTGCCGTAAACCCGGTATTGTATACCATCAATTGTTTTCGATCGGGTATCGCCTGCTATTTCAATGGTAGGCAAAGTCTGTTCCAGCCAGGTCTGTACATCATCCCAGCCTTCATTCGGGAAAGTCATCTCCGAAATCTTCTTAAACACCTCAATCGCTGCGGCATCTTCCGGTATTCCATCCTGGTGGAAATTGGTATCTATTAATTCGACTCGATCTAATAATTTTGTAAAAATTCCCACCTCGATAAGGGTCGTTTTACCTTCCTGCACACAATCCCAATGGTATGTGCCAGGCAGGTCTTTTATTTCCTTGCAGCGGAACTGGCGGTCTTCCAGGAAAAGGATGGCGTCGGCAGGGATCAATCCCGGAATATTCGCTGTGGCAGTTGCATTGGGGGGATTCTCCTCATTTCTGGATGAATTAACAGGAGTCATCCGGCCGGGATTTTCCATTTGCCCGCCTGGAGTCTGCTCATTTTCCGGGACCTGTGTATGCAGGGAATGGTTAGCCAATCCCTGTCCGGTCGCCGCAACGATAATGAGAAAAATAATGAGGAGAATTAGGAAAATCTCAATCTTTTTCAATTAATCCTGACTCTCTCGTGTCTTCTTTTACAAACGCTTTTTATCAACATAAGTTTATTAATCTGATCCAATCATATCAGTGAAGGTGAATTTTACCCTATTAATCATCATACAAGAATCATGCCGTTTTAGGACGGAAACCGGAAATGGCTGTCCATTTATCCGGTACATCGGGCATGTTTTTCATGGTATAAAGGAATTATCAATTCCCAATTTATTTAATATTTAATTTATACCTGAAACGGTTCGGGGAGGCTTGTTTTATTCATGATCGATTTTAGCCCATTTTTAGAAAACCAGATCTCGATTAAGCAGATAACCTGCGGATTGGCAATATCTGACCTGCACCAGCTGACGGATGAGATGGTGGATGCCATGCTTTCAGAAATAATGGATGCCCGCCAGGAAGATGTGGTTTTCACACCGCAAGACCCGCATGCTTTCGATGAATATGCCGTCTCCCCTGGGGAACGGAATTTGAGCTGGACATTGGGGCATGTCATCGTCCATACCACCGCTTCCGCTGAGGAATCTGCAGCGCTTTCGTCCGTTCTGGCGCGTGGTGTCCCGCTCAAGCAGGAGGATCGATCCCGATATGAAATTCCCTGGCAGGAGATTATCACCGTCCAGCAGCTTATAAACCGTCTGGAGGAGAGCCGCCGGATGCGCCATGCATTCTTGAACGCCTGGCCAACACCTCCTCATATGGAGAATACTTACTCTCCCGATTTTCCCGGTGACGTTCCTCTTAATGCCATCGATCGCTTTACTCTCGGACTTTCCCATGACTATAACCATCTGGGACAAATTCGGAAAATTATGGGTCAGGCACGCCGGATGAGGTGACAAATCCTGGTTTATTTATTTGGCTGGTTCTTGTAAAACTTCGATTGGTTTGTTCTGGGGGAGTTGTGAGTTCAAAATGATGAATAGTATGCTGGAGCGCTTTTTAAACTCCTTACACCCCGGAGTTTTGAATTTGGTAATTAAATGTCGCATCCTGGTAATTGGTTCCAATCCCGGCCTGGTTGAAAGGGTTTATCCGAGCTGGAAGACAATTGGATACGGAACCAGTGTGAAAATGTCAGCCCAGGTTTGCTATATCGAAGCATTGGAGAAATCTATCCGCTTGGGATTCAACCGGGGAGCATTTCTACCAGACCCTAAACACCTTTTAGAAGGGACTGGTGATCTTTTGCGCTTTATCCAGATTAACCGGGAAAATGATATCAACAGTAATGCCATCCTGGACCTTCTCAGGGCTGCCTGGAAGGAAACCACCCGGATTTAAGAACCGGTACCCTTTTTTTGGGAATTTCTAGTATTTAATGGTATTGCCATATTTTTCGGTTGGACCCCTCATTCAGCACTGGCTCTAAACATTTACGGGATGCTGCAGGCCTGGGGATATGGGTCTCTACTGCAATGGCTGCTCTCTGTATGCGATGGTTTAACTTTATACCCTCCGGCGCCATAAGCAGAAGCTGTCTTCCAGTTATGTTCCCTATACGCCGGGAATTGCTCTCGCCGGTATTTCTGTTGGATTGTGTCTGGTGATGAAATGGACGGGAAGGTTCTATAAACTTGACACTTCCATTGCACCCATATATAATACGGTATCCTTCCTTGATAGCTCAATTGGCAGAGCAAGCGGCTGTTAACCGCTAGGTTCCTGGTTCGAGTCCAGGTCAAGGAGCTTTATTTTTTTAATTCCTCTATACCAAAACCAGCGCCATTTTCCCAAAATTTCCTTGAATCTCCCCGCATTGTTATAATTAAATCAGGAAAGGATCGCCTCGATAAAGGTGATGTCAATGAAAATTAACCTTCATATTGACATACAAAGCACCCCCGAATATGTTTTTTCCTGGATCGATGATCCAGAAAAAGCCAGGATGTGGCAAAATGGCATCACAGAGGGGGAAATCCTGCTGGAGACGCCTGGGCGGGTAGGGACCCGCTTCCGGGAAGTGATCTCAGACGAGGGCGGCGAATTGGAAATGGAAGGGGTGATCACTGCTTTCGAGCCAGGCCGCTTGCTATCCATGCACCTCGAAAGCCGCCTCCACACCGTCGATGTAACCCATACCGTGGAAGCTCTGCCATCCGGCGCCCGCTGTAAACAGGACGCCAGCATTCACTGGAAATTCCCGGTTAATATCATGATCTTCTTGCAGGGTAAAAAACTGCGGGAAAAAATTATCTCCCAGTCCCAGGGAGAATTAGAAAAGCTGAAACAATTTTGTGAGGGCTGATCGATTAACCTTAATTGGGATAAATGCAGGTCTCCTGGTTAGACTGCTATACCGTGTCCTCCATCCTCGGCCAATCCAGCAAAATCACCTCTGCCAGCAGGCGCGGGTTGACATTGGCATCCAGCCTCCACAAGCCTTGCAGCAAATCGGAGGTACGTTTTCTGGCAGTCTCCAAATCCACAAAATCCGCAATCCGGCCGATTTCTTCCTGAAAATCCACATTGATCAGATAATCCGGCGTGCCGCTTGCCGCCAGGAAAACATCCCTCCACAGCGACAGCCATGTTTCCAGTACCAGGCGCAGTTTTTCTCGATCCTGCAGGGAATTTTCAACATAAGCAAATCGCTCACGGCGGTTTAGACTCAGCATCAGGAGTGCATCCTGCAGGTAAATCCTGCGCTGTTCCATCTCAGCCGGATTCTTATGCAGCCCCAGGGCGCCGCCAGGACTGCCTGCTGAGAGGCGGGCCAGCAAACCTGCCTCTTCCGTGGGAATACCCCAGCGTTCCTGCAAGGCGCTGGTTAGATCCCCCGGCAGCAGCGGATGCAGCTGCAGGACCTCACAGCGCGAGACAATCGTCGGCAGCAGCATCTCACCAGACTGCGCCGTCAGGATTAAAATGACTTGATCCGGTGCCTCTTCCAGGGTTTTCAGCAGCGCATTTTGGGCGCTTGGTGTAGCCTCATCAAAGTTCAACAGCAGCGCCACCCGGTAGGGAGCCTGGTAAGCCGTCAATGACAGGGTTTGCTGCAGCTGGCGCACCTGGTCTACCTTGATGGTATGGCTGCCCTCTTCAGCCTGGACAATCACCAGGTCCGGGTGCTGCATGCGCCCGATTTGCAGGCAGGTGCGGCAGGTTCCGCAAGGGACGCCTGGCGAAACAGGCTGCGGGCAGTTCAATGCCTGGGTAAAACGCAGCCCCAGGGTGCGCCTGCCCACCCCAACCGGCCCGCAAAAGAGATAGGCATGCCGCAGTCCTCCGCTTGTGAGGTGGCTTTTCAGTAAAGTAACCGCCCATTCATTGCCAATGTAGTCCCAGGTCATGCAATGGATTGTAATGGAGATGGGCATAAACCGCAAACCTGGATCCACTCGTGACCTTCTGACCGCAGGGAGGAATCCTGGTTATTCTTCTTTGTCATTCTGACCGTAGGGACTGGTGCTTCGTGACCAGAGGGAACAATCCTTGTTATTCTTCGTTGTCATTCTGACCGTAGGGAACAATCCTTGTTATTCTTCGTTGTCATTCTGACCGCAGGGAAGAACTGCGTGCTTCGGACTGACGAGGGAGATCTGGCTTTCTTCTTTGTCATTCTGACCGTAGGGAAAATCCTTGTTATTCTTCGTTGTATTCTGACCGCAGGGAAGAATCTTGGCTGTGCTTCTTTGTCATTCTGACCGTAGGGACTGCCCGCGTCCCCGACCAGAGGGAGCGGGGAGAATCTCGCCCTGAAATTCCAATCAGTCCAATATTCACATTGCCCTCCTGGGGATGTTGGGTTTCGGGGTTGAGCCGCTTTTCCCGATAGATTGCCCCACTCCCCTTCAACCTGACCTTCAGCCTTTCAGGAGAATCTCGCATTGCATTGATAACCTGGCTATCCAGCGCAAGACTCTTCGACTTTTAATCCTAAAATATCCACCCGGATCCTGCAGCCGGTCTCAGGTTGACACATACAATAAAATCGGGTGCTGGTCGGTTATTACCAGCACACACACCACAGAGAAAATTAACCCTGTCATCCCCGGAGGTTGTCTCCAGGCTGGTGATGATCCCGCTTTAGGCATTCATGCTCACTTGGTGCTTTATATCCAAAAAAATATTCGGTTTGTTCTTCCGCCTTTCCTTCTTCATTTTTTACCCTGCATTTGTGCTTTACCCCCCATTTGGCATTCGGGTTACAATTATGCTCTATAAGGTTGGGATTGTATTATTTTTTGGGCACTTCATACAAAAAAAATAACACAAACCAACCCCTTCTCTCCACCGAAGGAGGCGCTCTATCCCAACGAGAAAAGCCGCATGTCTGAGGCCACCCGCGAGCCCTACATCCGCCAGTTGATGGTTCCCATCCCCATGGTCGCCGCGATCTGTGTTCAAGAGCGCCTGCCTCCAGGGGCCGCCAGGCGTTCTGATCAACCAGACTCACACCGGTCGGGATCTGATCCTGCCGATCCATGCCGACGAAAAGCGTTGGTTGTACGCAATGGATGGGGTTTGATGTATTGGTGAAATCGTGGAAAGAACTCCGCCAGTCTCGCTTAAGAATTCACGGAGCGGGGCGGTGCGGTCCTTCTTTGAACAACTCTGGCGGTATGATCAGGTGGTGTTCGATATGTCAGCGTGCACGGCCGCAAAGCCAGGATGAATACCCATTTTTATTAAGGAGATAAAATGTCAACATTACTCGGGTCATGGAACGACGGTGCCGCTAAAAGCGCAATCATCGACTTTGTCACGAAGGTGACCACACCGGGCAGCCCAGCATTTGTGCCGGTGTCGGAACGTATCGCCACATTCGACAATGACGGCACCCTTTGGTGCGAACAGCCGGTGCCCGTTCAATTTTTCTTTGCAATCGATCGCGTGAAGGCGCTTGCGCTGCAGCATCCCGAATGGAAGGATCAGGAACCCTTCGCCTCAATGCTCAAGGGCGATTTGCAAACCGTTCTCGCCGGCGGTGACCACGCCCTCCTCGAACTCCTCATGGCCACACACACGGGCATGACCACGGCGGAATTTGAGCTGATCGTCAAGGACTGGCTCGCCGCCGCCAAACATCCAAAATACAACCAACCTTACACCGAATGTGTTTATCAGCCGATGCTCGAACTGCTCGCATACCTGCGCGAGAACGGTTTCAAGATCTTTATCGTCTCCGGCGGCGGTATTGAGTTTATGCGCGTGTGGACGGAACAGGTTTATGGCATCCCGCCGGAACAGGTCATCGGCAGCAGCATCAAAACCAGGTTTGAGTTGCGTGACGGCCAGCCCATCCTTGTTCGTCTGCCAGGGCTAAACTTCAATAGCGATAAAGATGGTAAACCCGTCGCCATCAACCAGCACATCGGACGCCGGCCTCTAATGGCGTGTGGAAATTCCGTTGGCGACCAGCAGATGTTGGAATACACGCAGGGCGGCAGCGGTGCGCGGTTTATGTTGTTGGTATTGCACGATGATGCCGCCCGCGAATACCCCTACGGCCCGGCCCGCGGATTGCCAGATGTTGAACTGGGTGCCTTTCCGTTGGCACTTGATGAGCAGGCGAAGAAGAACAGCTGGATTGTCGTCAGCATGAAGGATGACTGGAAACAAATCTTTCCGTTTGGGCAGGACACCGTCACGGCCATTAACATCCTGTTAGAACCAGACGCTGCGATGCTCCAGCATTGCCAGGCCAACAACGCCCGGCTGCTCGGAGTCTTCCCGAAGGGTTTCGCTCTGGACGACGCCCACCGTCCGCACATCACCATGATCCAGCGTTTCGTCCGTACGGCAGACCTCGACAAGGTCTATGCCGCCGCCCACAAGGTGCTCGCTGCCGCCAAAGTGAACGCCATGAAGCTGAAAGCTTCCAAATACTACTACGTTCCGAGCGGTGCCATTGGCCTTGCGGGTATCGTCGCCAGGCCGACGCCGGAATTGCTCAAGCTGCAAGCGGACATCATTGCTGCTGTCGCCCCGTTCACGGTGGACACCGGAACCATGGCCGCCTTCACCGCTGCGCACGACGATCCTGCAATCGATGCGCAGTTGATCGAGTACGTGTCCACGTTCGTGCCAAAGGAGACCGGCGAACATTTCAGTCCGCACGTCTCTACTGGCGTCGCCCCCCGCCACTATCTCGACAAAATGTTGGCCGAACCGTTTGCACCGTTCACCTTCTCGCCCGCCGGCGCCGCCGTTTACCAGCTTGGCCCGTTCGGCACGGCGGCGAAGAAACTCATGGAATGGGATTTAAAACCTTGAGGCATACAGTTGGACGGGCAGCGGTATGAATGACTGAAAGAAATGAAACCCGAATAGATCTTGACCAAGGAGATAGGACGCCTGTTTCTGAGAATCCAAAAATAACGCAATCAAGTACCCTGGTTCGGTTAATCTCAATCCTGTGATGACTGCCTGGGTATAACCGCGCCTGGCTTGCCCGCATCGATTTTATCACCCGCTTCTTATCCAATCCGGTCATGGATGGCTTCGTCTGTCGGCCTGGCCCTCGTCGTCGGAGCTGGCCAGCCCAGCAAACTCTATTGCGTTTCAAAAGGTGAGGGGAATACCATACCCTTATCCCTGTTGAATTGACACCTCCCCCTCCTGACGGTACAATCATCTCCACCGATGGATTATCTAAACCAATTAAATCCCCAGCAGCATCAGGCTGTCACCGCCGGTAATGGTCAAATCCTGGTTCTGGCCGGACCTGGGTCCGGAAAAACCCGCGTTTTAACCCAGCGTATCGCTTTTTTGGTACAGGATAAGAAGGTGCGTCCCTACAATATCCTGGCGGTGACCTTCACCAATAAGGCAGCCAGGCAGATGGAGTCCCGTTTGCAGAAACAATTGGGGGAAATTCAGACTGCTGATTTGTGGCTGGGCACATTCCATGCCATGTGCGCCCGCATCCTCCGCCGCGAATCGGATTACCTGCCAATCAAAGCCAATTTTGTCATTATGGACAGCGATGACCAGGAGAATATCGTCAAGCGCATCATCAAAGAGCTCAATATCAATGACAAGCTCTTCCGTCCAGCCAGCATCCATAATGTGATTTCGCGCGCAAAAAATGACCTGCTCTCGCCCTGCTGATTTCAACGTTCGCAGCTATCGGGATGAAGTCGTCGTGCGGGTTTTTGAGCATTACAATCAGCGTTTACTTGAAAACAATGCTGTGGATTTTGATGATCTGCTGGTGATGGCTGTCAGGCTGCTGGAGGAGAATCCCCAGGTGCGTGAGCGCTATGCCCGGCGCTTCGAACATGTGCTGGTGGATGAATTTCAGGATACCAATATGCCCCAATACCAGCTTCTAAAATCGTTCTCCAGCTGGCACCACAACCTGTTTGCAGTCGGAGATGAAGACCAGTCCATCTACCGCTGGCGGGGGGCAGATTACCGTAATGTTCTTCGTTTTGAGCAGGATTTCCCCGAAGTTCGCAAGATCCTCCTGGAACAAAACTACCGTTCAACCCAGAATGTGGTGGACGCCGCTCGATCTGTGATTGACCGTAATACCCTGCGTACACCCAAAAAGCTTTTCTCAGAACGGGGCTCAGGCTCAAAAATTGTATTTTATGAAGCCATGGATGACCACGCCGAAGCAGCCTATGTTGTGGATACCATCCAGCAGTTAACTTCACGAAGACAGGCCAGGGCTTCCGATTTCGCCATCATGTACCGCACCAATGCCCAGTCCCGCCTTCTGGAAGAGGCTTTTATGCGGGCGGGTCTCCCCTACCGGCTGGTGGGAGCACAGCGTTTCTATGGCAGGCGTGAGATCAAGGACATAATCGCCTTCCTGCGCCTGGTTTACAATCCGCTGGATGAAATCAGCCTGCTGCGGGTGATTAATATTCCTCCCCGCGGGGTTGGTGATAAAACAATCATCTCCTTGCAGCTTGCCGCACGGGAGTTTAGAGCAAGTCCTGGTGAGATTCTTTTGGACCTTGGAAAAAATGGCCCTCAATCAGTCTACTGGGAGAAATTCAGGGGGCATGGTCTTATCGTATTGTCCGATTTTGGCGCCATGCTGGCAGGCTGGCAGGATGAAGCTGGTAAACTCAGCCTGCCGCAGTTATTTGACCGCATTCTCAAGGATATCCTCTACCAGGAATTCATCGATGACACCAGCGACGATGGGCTTGACCGCTGGTCCAATGTGCAGGAGCTGCGCCGCCTGGCTTACGAATACGAGCAGCGCGGCCTGATGGATTTCCTGGAGACGCTTGCCCTGGTTTCCGATCAGGATACCCTCCCGGAACAGACCGATGTCGCCACCCTGCTCACTCTCCATGCAGCCAAGGGCCTTGAATTCCCCCAGGTGTTTATTATTGGGCTGGATGAAGGCCTGCTTCCCCACAGCCGCTCCCTGGAGGAGCCTGAAGAAATGGCTGAAGAACGGCGCCTGTTTTACGTCGGTCTCACTCGTGCCATGAATCAAGTTTACCTGGTGCGGGCAGAACAGCGCAGCACCTATGGCAGTTATGAAATGAGCATTCCCTCCCGGTTCATTGAAGATATTCCCGATGATCTAATGCAGCATCTGGGATCTATCCGCCAAACGCGCCGGAAGGAACAAACCTGGCAGTCCCAGAGCCGCTGGAGTACCGTTTTCAATCCCCAAACCCCGCTAATTAAACCTCCCCGTACAAATATCCAGCCCCGCTTCCCGGATGGTACCCATATTCGTCATGCCACCTGGGGGGATGGCTTGGTGCTTGAAAATAAAATCGCAGCCGATGGGGAAGAGGAAATTGTGGTCCACTTTGAAAGCGTTGGCATAAAACGCCTGATTGCTTCCCTGGCAAAGCTGGAAAAAATAGACTGATTCCGCCTCATCCGTCCTGAAAAAGGGTCTCAAACATCTCCATCCAATTATTTCTTCCAATAATTATTCCGGAAAAACGTTGACAGGGTCTATCCCTTAAGGTATGCTTAGTGCCGTCCGGGTGGGACCGGCGCGGCGGAATCCGCTGAACCCCGTCAGGTCCGAGAGGAAGCAGCGGTAAGGTGGCCTTTCCGGGCGCCGCCGGAGCGCCTGCCCGGGCACTTTTTTTCTCAGGACGAGAAAGTTTATGGATCACCCGCCAATCTGCAATTATGAAGGGTCCGATTACCAGGCTTCCTTTTGGGATAAGGGGGGAAGGGCTTATGAGGATGCCGTTGAAGCGCTGGCCCTGAAGCGTCTGCTGCCAAAATCAGGCCGGCTGATGCTCGAACTGGGCGCTGGCACTGGACGCAACACCCCCCGCTATCAGGGTTTTGAGCAGATTGTGCTGGTGGACTATTCCCGTACCCAGCTCATGCAGGCCAGGGATAAACTTGGGGAATCCCCGCGCTACCGCTACATCGCCGCCGATATTTACCGGCTGCCATTCGTCAGCGGATTGTTCAACTACGCCACGATGATCCGCACACTGCACCATATGGCAGATCCGCGCCAGGCGCTTGAGCAGGTTTCCAATACCCTGCAAAAAGGGGCGGGATTTATCCTGGAATTTCCAAACAAGCACAACATCAAGGCTATTCTGCGCTATGCCCTGCACCGGCAGAATTGGAACCCCGCCTCACCGGAGGCGGTGGAGTTTGCCCCATTAAATTATGATTTTCACCCCGCCGCGGTGCGCTCCTGGCTCCAATTAAGCGGCTTTGGAGTGGACCGTCTCCAGCCTGTTTCTTACCTGCGTGTCGGTTGGATGAAACGCTATCTCCCTTTGAAATTTTTAGTCGGACTGGAGAGAGCTTTCCAGTCAGTTGCCGGTTGGTGGCAGCTCACCCCCAGCATTTTTATCCTGGCCCACCGCCTCGGAAACTCTGCACCTGCCTCAGCAGGGGATTTTTTCCGCTGTCCGGCCTGCGGGTTTGCCCCTCTCCCGGATACACCCCCCCTGATTGTCTGCCCTGCCTGCCAGCGCCAATATCCCGTTCAGGACGGGATTTACGACTTCCGCATCCAGGAAAATCCATCGTCCAATTAATTGGCAAATAATATCCCTTTTTTTAAATAATCCCATTTATAAATTTATCGTAACCGCCTTGTCGCCTGATAATGGATGATCTACTCTCTAATTTGGTAGTAAAGTTGCGGATTGATCTGTTCCAATTGGCTTGATTTTCCTGTTAACCCCATCCAGAGGCCAATTGCAGCCGATAATAGTGCCAGCAGAATCCCAATGAATATAAACCATTTTCGCATTCGGGGTTTTGAAGTAAATTTCATGGCACCTGACCAGAAACCGAAAACAGCCAGGATGATTAGCGGCGCTAAAAAATCCGCCTGGTAGCGCATGGAAGAGAATCCATACAGGATATCGGCTGTAAATGTTAATGAAATTACCAGGATTAAGGTCGATACCCACCACATGCGCTCCCGGTTATCCAGAAAAGGATCCGTTTTCCCCCCGGATTCCGAGCGCGTATTTTTTATGGTATATCCTTCTTAGGATGATGATCGGCGGTATCATTGCAAATACTAAAAATGGAACGACCAACCAGATACTCGCAGTCGGTTCCTGAAATTGATAAAATTCCGGCAGTCGGATGAAAAAAGGCCAGTCAGTCTCATTCAAATATGGGGCATTGAGATAGGGAAATTCATTTGGGGTGATATTCAGAGGACGGAGCAGGTAATTATACAGATTTGGAATGATATATTTTATTGAAAAGTCTTGCGGGGGTGTATTGGTTTTATATATATTGCTGAGTTGAAACCGGTGTCCGGTTTCAATGATCGACCCGAAACGATCCAGGTTGTACCATGCCAATCCTGCTGCTCCCAAAACCAATGGAAATATGTAAAAGATGAAAGCGGTCATAAATGGCTTTTTCCGATCACTTTTTTTCGAGCGCTGAATGATCATCCAGAGAATCATGATGGTCAGGCCGGCAACCGGTACAACCAAAACGGTCCGGCATCCAACCGCCAATGCTCCGCTGAAACCTGCCATTGCCAGCCTGGGTTTATTGATTCTGTCCTCTGAAAAACTGGTAAAAACCAAAAATAATGACATCATAAAAAAGAATTGTCCGCCGGAGATGGCTGCCTCATATACAGAAGGGCGCGTCAATAGATAGGGTATTGGATTCGATAAACCCAACAATAAAATTGCCGGTATTACCACCACGCCGGGCAAAGTGGAAAACCATCGCCGGTAAATGGTTATCGTTAATAAACTCCCTGTGACCAGCAAGCCCAACAAAAATACATATACAATTTGCCCGTCCGATATAGTCTGGGGAAACAAACCTTTCACCATAGCCGCAAGCACGCCGGGAACAGGTCCCCAGTAAAGGTAATACTTGCCCTGGTATAGGCTTGAATCCCAAATATAATGAATCCCCTTTCGGGCATTAAGATCATAAGGATTGGACAGGTTCACAAGTTCTTCAGGCGGCGATTCCAATAAATATGTCTGACCACTCAAAAAGGCGCTGGCTAATTTATTGGTATAAGTTGTCTCCCCTTCCCAGAATGTCCATTCTCCCCCGCTTACCAACCAGAATTGGAGGCAGCCTGTTATAGGAACCAACAGGAATGTTATTAGAATGGCCGCTCTTAGGTTTGAAGACTGGAAATACCTGATTAAAGGGAATCGGTTGACATTTTCTTGAATCCCTTCAAAGCTTCCTTTGATGGTGTTCCTGATGGATGATTCACCCCAGCGCTTACCCCATCGCTGATTCGTTTTCTTTACCCATTGGATCAAGGGGAGTCCCAACCCCCAATCCGAAAATATTATTATTTGGTTTGAGATTTGTGAATGATAATGCCTGACAAATACTGCAATCCACAGGCACAATCCAAAAATGAACAGGAAAAGACGGCTATTCCCCCACTCTGAATTATGGTCAATTCCAAGTTCATATGCAAAAACAGCGATACCAATTGCCCCCGTGCTGATGAATATAGCTAGTTTTTCCAATAAGGATGGAAGTGTTATGCGATTCATCGTTTTGTAATTGGAGACTGGATTAGAGGTTGAAAAATATATAGCCTATTAACCGATTTTACCCCTTTCGGCTAACTTTTTTCCACAACCCAGAAATGTGAAAGACCCAAAATGCGCAATGGGGTTTTCTCAAGAGTTTGCAGCACAGTTCTCAGCATTTTTCCCGGGGCAGGGTGCCGGGCAATAATATTGTCATAAGCACCAAAAAGGATCGTTCGGGAGACAATCCGTACCGGCAGCCCGGCAAACAAGGCTTCCAAATCTCGCTTTGAATATACCCGCACATGGGGCGCCAGCCGGTTTCGCCAGGTTCTGGGCAGATAGTTCACCAGGGGGATATTGCCAAAATGGTATTTTCCCCGCCAGTAAATGCCGTGCGTCTCAAAAGGATAACCGCGGTTGGGACAAAATAGAATCAGGCGCCCGCCGGGTTTGAGTGTCCGTATTACTTCAGCAATCACCCTGCGGTCATCCTCGACATGTTCCAGGACTTCGTGGCTCAAGGTGAGGTCATATGTATCATCTGGAAAGGGTAAGTCTTCTCCGGTCCCGCAAACCACGCCTTCCGAAACAAGGTGGGCATCTATCGTGCGTTCCAGCTCCACATCCAGGCCAACCGCCTGTCGGGCTGTCAAAGCCAGTTTCCCCAGGTATGCGCCGACCCCGCAGCCATCAACCAGGATCGTACCTTGTTCCCTGCCTCCGCCTGCGTCCAGAATCATTTTCAGCCGGCGTTCCTGCCCGGCGCGCCAGGCAAGCGAAGGCACACCCCGCAAAGCCGCCTTCTGCAGGTCATCGTTCAGCATCGACTAATTCTCATTCGTATTCGGCACCCAGGCAAGTACACTGGTGCCGGATTTTGGTTCCGAAGTGATATCTACATCCCCCCCCACAGTGCGTGCCCGCGTTAGCATATTGGAAAGGCCGTGCCCGATGGTCTGTTTAACCCGCTCGAGGTCAAATCCCCTGCCGTCATCATGCACCTCAAGCAGCGCCCGGTCGGCTGCTGCCCACAGGGATACATCCACGTGATGCGCCCGGGCGTGTTTGGCGATGTTTGCCAGGGCCTCCTGGCAGATATGGAACAAGGTCACCGCCTGTGGAGATGGGAGATCCTTTAATCCATCCGCAGGACCTTTCAACTTTACCTCCACCAGGGTATGCGCCCGAAACTCACTTACCAGGCGCTCAATGCCCTGCATCAGGTTTTCATCATAAAGCTGGCGGGGACGCATATCAAGGATATAAGCCCGCAGATCACGGATGGTACTGTCAATATCAAATATGGCCTGTTCTATCCTTTTTCGCGCTTTCTCGTTGTCCTGATCCATCAGCAGCCGTGCATGCTGGAGGGTCAATCCGATAGCATAGACAGACTGAATCGTGCCGTCATGTAAATCCATGCCGATTCGTTCGCGCTCTTCCACCACCGCCAGGCGGCGCTGCTGCAGGTTGAGACGCAGGTTCTCAATGGCCGTACCGAACCATGTGCTGATCGCAGAAAGAAATTGCAGTTCCATCTCATCGAGTGGTTCGGTCTGGATGGTGGCGATGGATAGTACTCCCAGTACTCCCAGGCGCCCTACCAGCGGGAAACAAGCTACCTGCTTTATTCCCTTTCTGAATACCAGTGGGTTAAGATCCCGACCGTCACTGGTTGGCAAACTGAGCAGGCGCGGTTGGATGAGTTCAGCAGAGGAGCCTACAACTCCCTCACCGATCAGGTATTGTTCCTGGGCCCAGATTAAATCTACCGGATCGCCCCGGTGAAGCACCATGTTGAGGGTTTTACCATCCTCCTGGAGCAGGAAGACTTCCCCCACCTCAATATGAAGATAATCCATCACCTGGTTGAGGACCTTGTGCAAAATTTGGTCGATATCCGACGCCGAGATCAGGGTAGATGCCAGGTCATTGAGCAATCCCAGGTTCTCAGTACGGCGGGTGAGAATTTTGTCTCGTTCCAGGAGCTGGTTGTATAAGCGGGCATTGCTGATGCTGATCGCCGCGTAGGCTGCCAGCGTCTCTATAACTTGCTGGTCATCTTCATTAAATTCCAGGGCGCTGTGCTTATTGGTTAAATAAATTTGGCCCAGGTGGCGGTTTCCTTGTAGAATGGGAACCCCCAGGAATGAAGTCATCATCGGGTGCTGCTTGGGAAATCCAACGCTGCGCGGATCAGAAAGGATATCCGTGATGCGGATGGTTTGTTTGCTGTTCATTAAAGCCCCGATTAACCCCTTACCGGCTGGGGGATGGCCCATGCGCTGGACTACTTCCGGCGGCATGCCAACCTGGATAAACTGTTCCAGCTGGTTATTCTCGTTCATCACACCAACCGCTGCATAGTCGGCATTCACCTGTTGGCGGGCAATTTCAGCAATGCGTTCCAGTACCGATTGAAGGGAGATATCCTGAACTAACTCAAGGCTGGCAAGGTGCAGTGCGGCCAGCCGGTCCTGCAGTTGTTCCCGGGTGAGAATACTTAATATCCGTCATGGAAAACAATTGTAATCCAAATTGTCCAATTCAGCAATTAACCAAATCGGACACGCGTGTCCGATTATCCCCTGTGAATGGAAGTCCTGCCTCCCATCATCATACATATCATTGTAGAACATATATTCTATATTATTGAGGGGAGGCTCATTCCAGAAGAGAAAAAAGGTGCAGAAGGATTGGAAATTATGGACTTCCGCTACCTCCCGGGAAATTAGCCGGAAAAACATTTCACATCTACAATCAATATTGCTGCCAACCGCATTCATTCGGTATAATAATCAGCAGAGGAAAAAATCCTATGTTAAACCAGCCTGGAAACCGCAAGGATGAAGAAAACAAATATGCACAACAGGGTCTTTTACCCCCGGGGCAATCCCTGACCCAAAAATTTCCGGTCTTGCATTACGGGAAGGTACCGGATGTGAATTTGCAGCTGTGGGATTTCCGTATATGGGGAGAGGTAGAACAGGAAGTGAGATTAACCTGGGATGAATTTAACCGTTTACCGAAGACCAGGTTAACCCTGGATCTGCACTGCGTCACCCGCTGGAGCAAATTTGACACCCTCTGGGAAGGTGTAGCTGTACGCACCTTGATGGACGAAGGATTATTAAAACCCCTGCCGGAGGCTCGCTTCGTTATGCAGCATGCCGACCCGGACTATACCACCAATCTTCCTCTTGAAATTATCTTATCGGAAAATTTTTTAATGGCAACCCACTTCAACGGACTGCCGCTAACGGCGGATCATGGGTATCCCCTGCGCGGGGTAATAGGCGTAAAGCGCGACCAGCGCAGTGTAAAAGAGGTTTACCTTTGGAAAGGCGCCAAATGGCTGCGCGGCCTGGAATTTATGACTCAAGACCGGCCCGGTTTCTGGGAGCAGGCTGGTTATCACAACGAGGCTGACATCTGGAAAGAGGAACGCTTTCGTTAGGCAGGATTAACCCGAAAATCATTTCCGGGTTTTTTCATGTTTCACGTGAAACCCCCATACAATGACCACACGTTCAACCATCCTTCTGGTTATTTTCTTTTCCATCCTCTCCCTGTTATTGGGGTTGGCTGCATATCCTTATATGCCGGATCAGGTTGCCAGCCATTGGAATGCCTATGGACAGGCTGACGGTTATGCCACAAAAACGTTCGCAATCATCTTCATCCCGATCATGGTTTTGGCAACCGGTGCATTGATGATATTCCTTCCCAGGCTGGACCCTTTGAAGGCTAACCTGGCAGTTTTTCAAAGCAGTTATAATCGCATTATCGTATTGATGGCCGGGTTTTTATTTTACCTGCAAGGAATTACCCTGGCTTGGAATTTGGGGTGGCAGTTCAACCTGGTGCTGGCGCTTACACCCGCATTTGCGGTGCTCTTTTATTTCATCGGTACCCTGGTTGAAAATGCTCACCGCAACTGGTTTATCGGCATCCGCACACCCTGGACAATGAGCAGTGACATCGTCTGGGAAAAAACCCATCGCCTGGGTGGAAAATTGTTTAAACTTTGTGCCGCAATTACCTTATTGGGGATGTTTTTTCCGGATTACTCTTTTTACTTTATGGCTATACCGGTTTTATGCATCTCCTTCGGCTTGATATTCTATTCTTACTATGCTTACCAGCTGGAGTCACGCTGAACGGTTGTATGGGCGGAATGTTTCACGTGAAACATTCCGCTGATACAATCATGGTATTGGATATTCAGAAATAAGCCTCCGGTGGACATCCATATTGATTTCGGGATTTCTCCAGGGTTGGAAATTTGAATCCACATGCAATAATCAGGAACGTTTTTATGAATATCAGATTTAGATTATGTCATCGAGGTCCAGAATCTGAGCCATTCCTACGGGGATAGGATGGCTCTGGATAATATCAGTTTCAATATTGAGCGCGGGGAGGTTTTTGCTTTATTAGGTCCCAACGGGGCTGGAAAAACCACCACCATCCGCCTCTTAAACGGTCTTTTCTCACCGTCCGGCGGTAGCATGCAGGTTTTACACCTGGACCCGCAGACACAGGGAGATCTCCTGCGCCGTCACAGTGGTGTGTTGACAGAAACCCCCGCCTTGTACGAGCGTCTCACTGCCGTTGAGAATCTGAAATTTTTCGGAACATTGGCTGGAATGTCATCCAATGATCTTAACCACCGCATCGTAGAGTTGATGGATTTTTTTGATTTGAGCCAGCGCTCCAATGAACGCGTTGGCAATTACAGCAAAGGCATGAAACAACGCCTGGCGCTGGCCAGGGCTTTGCTGCACAATCCGCAGCTGGTTTATCTGGATGAACCCACCTCAGGGTTGGATCCCGAATCAGCTCAGCAGGTTCACGAATTGATGCATTCTATCCGGCAGAAAAATGGGCAAACAATCATGCTGAGCACTCATCATTTGTACGAAGCGGAAAGGCTGTGTGACCGGGTCGCCATCCTGAACCGGGGGCATTTGTTAGCCTGCGGGACACTTGCAGATCTGCGCCGCCAGTTTTTCCCCGGTGAATGGGTGGTTTTCAACTTTTCGGTCCCTTCATCGCCGGATTTACTGCTGGCATTAACAGGGCATCCCGGCGTCCTCCAGGTAGACCAGCCATCACCAGACTCTGTCAAGGTCCGGATTACCGCAAAAAGCGATATCCCTTTGCTGGTTTCCCATCTGGTATCCCTGGATGCTCAAATCATGGCCGTAAATCCTTACCTGGTGTCTTTGGAAGAGATCTACTTTAAAATGCAGCAGGAGTCATCGCAATGAATACTGCCATAATTTTTGCAATTGCCCGCAAGGATTTATTGGAAATCCGGCAAAATAAAGGCGCCTGGATGCCTATGGTTATTGTCCCGCTGATATTTGTTATCATTCTGCCTCTGGCAATGATCCTCATCCCGACTTCAATGGATATTTCACCTCAAACACTTGCAGGTGATGCTGATTTGCAGATGTTCATCCGCAACATGCCCCTCTCCATGCAGCAGTCTCTCATGGGTTTGGATGAAATGCAGGGTATGCTGGTGCTGATGCTGGGATATTTTTTTGCGCCATTTTTTCTGATATTTCCACTCATGTTCTCCACGGTGATTGCTGCGGAATCTTTCGCCGGAGAACGGGAGCGTAAAACCCTTGAAGCCCTGCTCTACACCCCCGCTACCAACCGCCAGCTTTTCCTGGGGAAAGTGCTGGCTGCTGTTATTCCCAGCATCGGGATTACCTGGATATGTTTCCTTGTCTATACGATTGTATTAAATGCTGCCGGTTTTGGTGTGTTTCACCGGCTCTGGTTCCCTCTCGCTACCTGGTACCCCCTTATTTTCTGGATTGCACCTGCCCTTGCATTATTGGGTATCTCCGCTACTGTGCTGATCTCCGCCAGGGTGCAGTCGTTTATGGGTGCTTACCAGCTCAGCTCTTCCCTGGTTATCGTCGTGCTGATATTTATTTTCGGACAAATCAGCGGTGTTGTCTACCTGAGTGTACTGGTAGGGATGCTCGCCGGTTTGGGTTTCTGGTTAATCGCCGCAGGCTTAACCTTTTTGGCTACCAAAGGATTCAATCGTAGTACATTGCTGTTAGGGAACCTTCATTCCAAAAAACAGTAACGCCCCTGGTCATCTTTTTCAATTATTCCCCTTAAGTCCAACAGGTAGAATTTTCACGAATATTCTGGAACTTTATTCATGAATTTCCGGGATGACCGGCATCGTCAGGACAATATCCCTTCCTGTTCCCGCTTGTTTGATCCAGAACAGTTCAGCAATGCTGCATTGCAATGCCTCTGCCAGTAAGATGGCTGTTTTGATGGTTGGCAGAAAGCGTTTTTTCTCGATTGCATGTATTGACTGGCGGCTTATCCCTGCTTTCTCACCAAGTTTCTGCTGTGATAAACCCCGGTTTTTCCGGAACTGCCTGACACGGTTTTCTATTTCAATTTCAACGTTTTTATCTTTCATTTGAATACCCTTAATAATGTAAAGTATGCTTTACATTATTAAGTATAAATCATATGCCCTTATCCGGAAAGGGGGTTTGGAATCCAATTGTTGTTAGTACCGGCGTTAAATTGATATAATTTAATCTGTTTGGTTCCATAGAAACTTGATTGGGCATGTTGTCCAGGCACAACTAACAGCGAGGGAATGATGTCAAAATTGTTGATTGATACCGATCGGATTCAAAAAATAATTATCCGTTTTATTCAGGATCAGATGCACATCACCGGTTTTAATAACCTGGTAATCGGCTTGTCAGGCGGGATCGATTCAAGCTTAGCCTGTTTTCTCATTTCAAAAGCTATTGGACCGCAAAATGTCCTTGCCATTCGGCTTCCTTACAGGACTTCCTCACCTTCCTCTTTGGAGGATGCCCAGTTGGTCATCGATAGTACCGGTGTAAATTCGAAAACGATAGAAATTACGGATATAGTGGATGGATATACCCAAAAATTCCCCCGGATTAGCCCTGTGCGGCGGGGTAACATCATGGCCCGTGCCCGGATGATCGTCCTCTACGACCAGTCTGTCGAATTTAATGGCTTGGTTACCGGAACCGGCAATAAAACGGAATACATGCTCGGCTATACCACGCTTTACGGGGATGCTGCCTGCGCCTTCAACCCGGTTGGAGATCTTTATAAAACGCAGGTACGCCAGCTTGCCCGGGCTTTGGGTATGCCGGAAAAGATTGTTACCAAATCGCCCTCGGCTGATTTATGGACAGGCCAAACAGATGAAGGGGAAATGGGATTTTCTTATGATGATGTTGACCAGCTTCTCTACATGTTGATTGAAGAACGGTACAGTGTATCCGAATGCATTGAAGCAGGCATCCCTGAACCATTTGTCCGCCGTGTGGTAAGCATGATCAATAATAATGGGTTCAAGCGCAGACTCCCGCCAGTTGCCAGGATCAGCCCTCTGCCGGTTGGCGGGGATTTGATTTATCCGGATGAATTGGGTCTGACACATAACACCTGATAAATCATATTTTCCCGGGACTGTCTGCTCTTTCATCCACAAAACCCTTATTTCAAACAGGAAGTTCAGCCAGGCTGTTACTCCTGGGAAGGATCTTCATGGAATCAAAATTCAAACCTGTTAGCCAGACCAGCTGGGATCTGTCGGACCTGTTCCCATCCCCTGATAGTGAGGAGTTGGAGATCGCATTTCGCACGCTCGAGGAACAGTCTGATTTATTTGAGGCATACCGCTCCAAATTAACCGATTCCCTCAGCGTTGAATCCTTACTGGAGATTATCAGGCACCTGGAAATGATCTCTAACCTGGGCAATCGTTTGTATAGTTATAGTTCTTTATTATTTACCCAGGATACCCAGGACCAGCAGGCTATATCTCTGATGGGGCGTGTGGAGCAGTTTTCAGCCAGCCTGTCTAACCGGCTCCTTTTTTTTAGCCTGTGGTGGAAGGACCTGCCGGATGAAGTGAGCAGTCGTTTAATGGAAGGCGCAGGTGATTATCGTTACTTTTTGGAGGAAATGCGCCACTTTAAACCTCACACCCTCTCTGAGCCGGAAGAAAAGGTAATCAATTTTAAAAACGTTACCGGGTCCAGCGCCCTGATCAATCTTTACGATCAAATCACCAATCGTTATCGTTTTAATCTGGTCGTGGAGGGGGAGCAAAAAATGCTCTCCCGTGGCGAACTGATGGTCTATGCCCGTCATCCCGAGCCGCACCTGCGCCAGGCCGCCTACCAGGAGTTGTATCGCGTCTATGCTCAGGACGGGCCCATCCTTGGGCAGATCTACCAGAATCTGGTACGGGATTGGCATAATGAGCAGGTGCTTCTGCGCAATTTTAGCACTCCCCTGGCAGCCCGCAATCTTTCCAATGACATCCCTGATCCGGTGGTTGATACGTTAATATCCGTATGCCAGCGCAACGCACCCATTTTTCAGCGCTATTTTAAGCTAAAAGCCCGCTGGCTGCATATGGATCGCTTGCAGCGCTGGGATTTATACGCCCCGCTTGCCGGTTCAGAGAAAACATTCCCCTTCAAGGACGGAGTGCAGCTCGTCTATCAGGCTCTGGAGTCTTTCGATCCCCAGTTTTCTACTCTGGCAGAAAAGGTTTTTCTGGAGCAGCATATCGATAGTGAAATCAGGCCGGGCAAGCGCAGCGGAGCATTTTGCCTGACTGCGGCTCCTGAATTGACGCCCTGGATTCTCCTCAACTACCAGGCAAAGGCCGAAGATATCTCAACCATGGCCCACGAATTGGGACACGCTATCCACGCTATGCTGGCTTCCCATCACAATCTGTTTTCTTTTCATGCCAGCCTGCCCCTGGCTGAAACTGCCTCAACATTTGCAGAGATGGCCCTTATGGATCATATGCTCCTGGAAGTGGATGACGAACGGATTCGCCGGGATATGCTTTTCAGGCAGATGGACGACACCTATGCAACCATCCTGCGCCAGTCTTACTTTGCCCTGTTTGAACGCCAGGCTCATGAAATGATCCGTGAAAACGCCTCCTCAGATGATCTCTCTGAAGCATATTTTGATAATCTCAAGAACCAGTTTGGCGATTCGGTCATTCTTGGTAATGAATTCCGCTGGGAATGGGTTTCCATTCCGCATATTTATCACACGCCTTTTTATGTTTATGCCTATTCCTTCGGACAGCTGCTGGTGCTGTCCCTTTACCAGCGCTACCTTCTGGAAGGGGATTCTTTCAAGCCTGATTATTTCAAAATCCTGGCCTCGGGTGGATCCTGCTCTCCAGTAGAAATTCTGGCCAATGCCGGGGTGGATGTCTTCCAGGACGCCTTCTGGCAGGGCGGGTTCAATAAAATTGAGCAAAGACTTGCCCAGCTGGAACAGATTCCAATCCAATAACCGTATCGCCGGGGTTGGCAATGAGGTCGTTTGCCAGGGATAAGATGGTACCCAGGCAGGCTTATGGCAGTGAACAGGTACTATTTTTAATGGTATATTTATCTTAATCATAAAAATCTATCCTTCATCGGAGTAAAAACATGTTCATCGCTATTGAAGGGGTAATCGGGGTAGGGAAAACCTCTCTCGCACGGCTGTTACAGCCATCTTTTGAAGCCAATTTACTCCTGGAAGTCTTTGAAGAAAACCCGTTTTTAAGCGATTTTTATGGAGACCGCAGACGCTATGCCTTTCAAACCCAGATATTTTTCCTTTTAAGCCGCTATCACCAGCAGCGGCGGGGGATCACTGACTTTTTACAGCATCAAGCACCTATCATTGGTGACTATACTTTTGATAAAGATTCCCTGTTCGCCCGCATAAATCTGGATGGCGATGAACTCGAAACCTATTACCAGGTCCATGAAGCGCTTGCTGAAAAGATTTATACCCCCGATTTGATTGTTTATTTAAGAGCAGATACGGATGTGCTCATGCAAAGAATCGCACTGCGTGATCGTTCCTACGAGCGCAGGATAGAGTTGAGCTATATCAATGAATTGAACAGCGCCTATGAAGAATATTTTCTGATCCATCCGAAACCTGCCTCACTGATTCTGCCTATCGACACCAACCACATGAATTTCATCCAGAACCAAAATGATCTTAATTGGATTGAGAACCGCATCCGCCAGTCCTTGCAGCTGCCGCCCTTCCAACCCGAACTTCCGATTCTTGGTGCATCGGAAGAACGATTGAATCTTTAATCTCTAGTTATTCAGGGGAAAACATGCGCATAGATCGAGATACCCTTCTAAAAGTAGCCCGAAATACGGTTGAAAAACGGGTTAAGAATAACCGTAATATCATCTGTGTCTATCTCACCGGGTCGCTCTTACGGGATGAGCCGCTATTGGCCGGGACTACAGACATCGATCTGATATTTGTGCATAGCATTGAACCTGCTGAAGAAAGAGAGATCATCAAATATAACGAAGAAGTCCATATTGACATTGCCCATCACTATCAGGGTATTTATGACCAGCCGCGCAAACTGCGGACGGACCCTTGGATCGGTTCATTTATGTGTGCAGATCCCTTAATGCTGCATGACATCCAGTATTGGTTTGAGTTCACCCAGGCAAGTATCTGCGCCCAATTTGCACGCCCGGAAAATGTGTTTCAACGGGCCCGCTACTTTACGGATAATGCCCGTAAGGCCTGGTTGGATTCACAGGAAAATTCTGCTGGTTTCCCTGAGAGATTAAACTCTTTTATGAATGCCTTGGAGGATTCCGGTAATGCGATTGCGGTCCTCACCGGAATTCCGCTGACAGAGCGGCGTTTTCTAATCCAATTTCCTGAACGGGCACAAAGAATTGGCAGACCAGGCCTCGCAGCTGGACTCCTGGATTTGTTTATGAATGATGTCATCCAGGATGAAGATTGGGAAGCCTGGACCGGTGATTGGGAAGCAGCCCTGGATGCTGTTGGTACCCTCGAAAAATATCCAGCCCGTCTGCATCCCTACCGTAAAGCGTATTATCTTAATGTCGTTAAAGTATTCCGTTCCGATCATCCAGCTGCAGCGCTTTGGCTTCTACTTCGTAACTGGACAATGGCCATCCTCACGCTCTCTGATGATTCTCCCCATCGGCTGCCTTGGGTGGCTGCCTGTGAAAAATTAAACCTGTATATCGAAGGTTTACCGGAACGGTTTGACGCACTGGATGTGTATTTAGATTCAGTGGAAGAGGCGGTTGATGATTGGGGAACCCGGCACGGTGTCAATTGATTTCCAGGTTACCTGATCCACAACCCTGTGGATAAAGCGCGATTTTCTGTGGATAACTCATTAAAACGGGGGATAATTAGCAAAATTTTCACATCAAGGTTGTGGATTAACCTGGAATAAAAACCCGTAATGATTAGGTTATTACATGATTCCAGAGTCCCCGGCCGAAATGAGTTGATTCTTCATTCCAATGTCCTTTTTTATCCACATCCTGGTGGGGATAATCCTTTGAGAGCAAGCCCCCGCATGTACACATTATTCAGGTTTTTCCCCCATATCTGGCGGTTTTCAATTGTTCCAGGCGAATCATCCACATATCCACAGTCTCTACTATTATTACTTTAATTAATTACTTAATTTATATAATTAAATAGATATGCTTGAATACAACCTTTAAATCCTGTACAATTTGATTAAATTAAGGAGAATAAAAAGCCCCATAGCAAAAGCAAAGATGCTTTGATGCTTGTATGGAAGGGAGAGAGAGAATGGATATTATCAAAGTGAAAGCAAACTCCCGCACTGCTGCCGTTGCGGGGGCTATTGCCGGGGTTATGCGAGAGCATAAACACGCCGATGTTCAAGCCATTGGTGCCGGTGCAGTTAACCAGGCGGTAAAAGCATTGGTACTGGCAACAGGGTATCTCAGTGAGGACGGTATTTCAATTGTCTGTATCCCGCAATTTGTTGATGTGGATATTGATGGAAAAATCCGTACGGCAATAAAAATTGTTGTAGAACCGCGTTAGGGACAGGTAAGGCTTGATCACGCCGGTAGGGGGATACCATTTCCGTAAAAAAAGGACGGAAATGGCTGTTCATTGTTTTAAAAATCTTCGGGGGAAAAAACTACTTCATCTTTTCCGGTGAGTTTGTCTTTAACTTTTTTAACCACCATTTGTAAATGGGGCTGGTTTTGTACAAAGTTCAGGTTGTCGGCCGGTATGGTGAGAACAGGGCTTAGCGAGTAGTGACCAATCCATTCCTCATACAAATTGTTTAATTGGTTTAAATACGCCGGATCGATCTTTACCTCGTAATCCCTGCCGCGCGAAATTATTCTCTTGCTGAGGGTCTCAACAGATGCTCTCAGGTATATCAGCAGATCCGGTGCAGGTAATAAGTGAATGATCGATTGGTATATTGTGTCATAAGTTTGATAATCTCTCTCGTTCAGTAATCCTTGAAGGAATAGATTCCTGGCAAAAACCTCAGCATCTTCATAGATGGATCGATCTTGAATGACCGAGTCGGGGTAATTTGCCAGTTCCTGGTGCATCAACAATCGCCGTCCAAGAAAGAAAATTTGTGAATGGAAACTCCACCCCGTCATATCTTTATAGAAATCTGCCAGGTAAGGATTTTCTGTCACCGGTTCATAAAATGGAAAAAAACCAATTTCAGCTGAAAGCAGTTTAACCAGGGTTGACTTTCCAACCCCAATATTGCCTGCAACTGCGATAAATTTTTTCATTGAAGTTTTCTATCCATGGGCTATGCATAGATATGAAGGTGGTTGATATTTTCTTGCTGCTCAATTAATTATAGTTTATCTGGGATTAATTTAAGACACCTTCTCCATTGGTGTGGAGAAGGTGTCTTTCGAGAAGAAGGAGAGAAAAATGTCTGATTATTTGATGATTGCGTCTGAAGGGCAAACCTCGACGCAGCTGGCGCATTCGGTGCAGAGCGCTGCATCGATAACCATGATACCATCACCCTCGGAGATGGCTCCCTCAGGGCATTCGGATTCACAGGCAGCGCACATAATACAGTCATCAGTAATTTGATAAGCCATTGTTTTAGATCCTTTCTTTACATCCTGAATACTGGTTTCTAACCATAGGTAGGATAGCACAATCAGATAGACTTTGTCAACATTTGTGGGTGGGTATTTTGTCACCTGTTCTTTCAGATTATGTCACTTCTATATAAGACATATATCATCCATTAACGCAAATATACCGGATTGGCGTAAGGGTTGTTCAAACAGTTATTTTTAAACAGGGATTTATCGCTAAGGATCCAATTGATAGGATCGGGTATTCCTGCACTGCAGGTAAAAATCATACCTGGAGCTTGCGAAGGGACTTCATGCCGTGATCTTTGGCAGGTTGTTTCCAATGCTTTCTTCAAATGCTTGGATTTTGGTTTTATTACACACCCAGGAGGGGCTTTCCTGTGATTCCTTCCGCTATGTTCAGCAACTGCAGTGCACGCTGGTGAACAGCCGAGGATACCTCCAGGGGATTTTTGCCAGCCAGGGGAATTTGTCCGCCGGCCATCATCCCGTGCCCGCCAGCGGTCCCTTCCGGCCCGATGATAGCCTTGATCAGCCTGCCCGCCCCGCCTTCCGGAAGTGTGCTGCGCACGGATACAAAAAGGTCCTGCTGGCAGGCGTTCGTGCAGATCACCCACTCGATATCCTTAATCCTCAATAAAAAATCTGCCATTTCTGCTGCCATATCCGGGTAATCGGTAACCCCGCAGTAAGCCATCACCAGGTTGCCGTAACGCCTTGCATTTTCAAGCGTATCCACAAGCGTCTTAAAATAGTTGTCCGGAAAAGGGGCAAATTGTATATTTGCCAGCGCATCATGATCAATTTTAGGCTGCAGGTATAAGTAGGCATCGATGTCCGCCTGGGATGTACCCCGGCTCAAACCGCGTGTATCGGTGATAATCCCATAATAAAGGGCTGTTGCCAGTTTTTGGTCAGGTTCGATACCGAAAACCTGCAAGTATTCTGTCATCATGCTGGAACTTGCGCCGTAGCCGCTGGGTACATCTGCATAATGTGCGGTTTGAGTTTCCGGGCAATAAGGGTGGTGGTCGATGACCATATCGGCAGGCCTTCCCTTTGGAAGGGGGTTGTTTCCTGTCCCGGGCTGGGTGTCAACCAGGATGACCGCATCCGCCTGTTCAAAATCAGCCTCAGTCAGGATATGCAGCGGATTTCCCAGGTAGTGTACCAGGGCACGGTTTTCCGACCTGCCGATGATGCC
Source organism: uncultured Chloroflexia bacterium (assembly GCA_963841845.1). GTDB lineage: Bacteria > Chloroflexota > Anaerolineae > Anaerolineales > Anaerolineaceae > CAVVGZ01. The sequence continues at coordinate 680,908 of CAWJEG010000007.1, forward strand.
TTTATAGCATATCCTGGTTTGCAGGTTCAGCCGTTTACGGAATATCTCCTCCAATGCCAGTGCGCTGGCAATCGCATCTGGGTCGGGGTCATTGTGTGGGAGAATCAGCACATTCCTGGCAAAACGGACTGCTTCCAGGAATTTTTCAGTGTCAAGACTTCTCAACGAAACCCCTTTCTCTGGCGGTATTCAGCATGGAAATCATTTCTTTCCTATAGTTTAGCATAACCTCATAATAGGTACTTATCGGTTGCCATCTGGATACCATTCATCATCCCGTTTTCAAGGGCTTGGCGTCAGTCCTTTGTTATAATCAACCCGTTATATTACCTGTAGTCAGGTAATATAACGGATCTCGGGCGATACAGGTGAAATTGGATTTGGATATGACAAGGTTTTGGTTGGTCAGGCACGGTGAGACAAATTGGAACGTGGAAGGGCGCTACCAGGGCACCACGGATATCTCTCTCAATGACAGGGGTAAATCTCAGGCAGAGTCTCTTGGGCAGCTGCTGGCTGCCAATGGGGTTCCTTTCCAGGCGGTTTTTTCCAGCCATCTGTGCCGTGCCCGCGAAACAGCCGGGATCATCGCCCGTTTCCTTGATCTGCCGGTTTTCGTGGATAACCGCCTCCGCGAGATTGAACTTGGTGAATGGGAAGGCGAACTGTTCACCGAAATCCGGGAACAATTCCCTGAGAGCGTGAAAGAGCGCCTCACCAACGCCGCCCGCACCCGCGCCCCGGGTGGAGAATCTGCTATGGAAGTGGCCCTGCGTATGTCTGAGGCAGCCGCTGACATTGCCGCCTGCCATCCCGGTGAGGATGTCATCCTGGTCGGGCACGGCTTCTCGCTGGCGGTTCTGGCAGCCGTGGCCAACGGGGGTTGCCTCGATGCGGTTTATACCAGCCTGCTCTCGCATGCCGACCCGCTCATCATCGAGTGGCATCCGGCCAGGCAGACTGACCGCAGTTAACTCCGTCCGCTAATTTTTCCCTTGTGTAGAAAGGTGAATGATCCCTTTCCCGCCCGCCGCAGAAATCCCTCAGACCAATGTGCGGCAGATCCGCGGAGTATATACCTGGCGCAGCCAAAGGTGGAACCCCGCAGCACCCTGGTAGGGTTCCATATCCCGCTGCAGGCTGAAATAGGTACCTTTGATATAATGGAACCGGTAGAATGATTCCCGGACAAGGGCAAAGGATTAAAAATGACAAGACTCTGGTGTATCAGGCACGGGCAGACCATTTGGAACCTGGAAGAACGCTATAACGGCTTGTCTGATATCCCGCTCAATCCCGTTGGGGTGCAACGGGCAGAAGCGCTTTCAAAGCAGCTGGCTGGGAATGGTGTCGTTTTCCGGGCGATTTACAGCAGCCACCTGCAGCGCGCCAGGCAGACGGCTGCCATCATCAATGAACATCAGGGTTTACCCGCCTTCGTGGATGAAAGGCTGAGGGAGATCGAACTGGGGGAATGGGAAGGCAAAACCTTCCAGGAAATCAAAATTAAATTTCCCAAAGAAGTTGCTGAACGAACCGACAATGCCCTTTATACCCGTTCCCCTGGGGGAGAATCTGCCCTGGAGGTCGCCCAAAGGATGGCTGCTGCCGCCAACGATATTGTCAGGTCCTATCCGGAGGGGGATGTACTTGTGGTTGCCCACGGCGTATCCCTGGCTGCGCTTATCCTTACGGCTCAAGGGAAATCCCTGGCGGAGGTCTACCACAGCCTTCCCGATCATTTAGTACCCGTCCCCGTGGAATGGGACCTATCCCGGAAGATTGTGGAGGGGTAAGCCAGCCTGCCTGTGTTT